>CADAWR010000037.1 GCA_902791695.1 uncultured Bacteroidota bacterium | reverse complement strand
CAAGCATATTGCCTCTTGCTGCTTCGTTCGTTTTCGCAGCCTTTCGGCTACAAAGATACACAATTATTTTGAAAAAGAAAATAATTGTGTGAATTTTTAAAGAACACGGGGACAGGCACCTGTTTCACACGAAAATAATGGGTCTGCCGTTTGGCAGGCTCATTTATTTTATGTACCTTTGCGCCTTATACAAAACAGTATGAAACCAGCTCAGATATTTCACCAGTACATCTGGATCATCAATACGCTGAGGGCTTATCGCAAACTGACCCTCGACGAATTGAACCAGAAGTGGCAGGAGGACGGTGTGGCCGACGGCAATTCCCTGCCGCGCGCATCGTTCAACCGCCATCGCGACGCCATTCAGGACATGTTTGGCATCATCATCGACTGCGACCCGAGTACCTATAAATATTATATCAGTAACGAGGCGGTGCTCAGCGACGATAGCATCCAGCGTTGGCTGTTCTCCACGCTCACCGTGCATGGAGTGCTGGCCGACAGTGCTGCCGTAAAGGAGCGGCTGGTGCTGGAGAATGCACCTGCCGGTGAACAATATCTCAACACCATCATCCGCGCCATACACACCAACCACCGCCTGCACATAGGCTACCGGAAGTTCGAGACGGAGGGCTACGAGAAGGTGGTCAGTCCCTTCGCCCTGAAGTTGTTTCACCAGCGCTGGTATCTGTTGGCCAGAACCGAAGAGCAACAGATGCGCATCTATGCGCTGGACCGCATGACGATGGTGGAGCTGACCGACGAGCCGTTTCGCTGAGTATTATGGGGTGCTGACGGACAATACGCCCATGGCCCACGTCGTGCTGCGTGCCCATAACAAGACGCCCAACTACCTGCGCACGCTGCCCTTGCACCACTCACAGCGCGAAATAGCCTGCACAGAGCATTATGCCGATTTCTCCCTCGACATTCGTCCCACAGCCGACTTCCTGGGCCAGCTGCTCTCGCACGGCAATGGCATCGAAGTGCTACAGCCCTTGGAACTTCGCGAGAAAATGCGGCAAATGATAGCCGAAACGCTTAAAAGATATTAAAACGAAAGAGGGCATCTCAAAGTAGAGACGCCCTCATTTCTTCTTTAATAGGCCTGTTCATGCACGCCCTTGACGGCACGTCCGCTGGGATCGTTCATTCCCTTAAAGGCGGCATCCCATTCCAAAGCAATGGCGGTAGAGCAGGCTACGCTGGCCTCAGACGGAACACTCTTGGCGGCAGAATCGCTGGGGAAGTGTTCGGCGAAGATGGAGCGATAGTAATACTCTTCCTTGTTCTTTGGCGGATTGATGGGGAAGCGCTCGGCAGCATGCGCCATCTGTTCGTCGGTGACGGCTTCTGAGGTCATCTGTTTCAGGGTGTCAATCCACGAGTAGCCTACACCATCGCTGAACTGCTCCTTCTGGCGCCAGGCGACGGCTTCGGGCAGCATGTCGGCAAAGGCTTCGCGGACAATCTTCTTCTCAATGGTGGTGCCTGGACACATCTTGGCCTCAGGATTGGTGCGCATGGCGACATCGAGGAACTCCTTGTCGAGGAAGGGTACACGACCCTCGACACCCCAGGCCGAAAGGCTCTTGTTGGCACGCAGACAGTCGTAGAGGTGCAGCTTGGAGAGCTTGCGAACGGTCTCCTCGTGGAAGTCCTTGGCCGACGGCGCTTTGTGGAAATAGAGATAGCCACCGAATATCTCGTCGGCACCCTCGCCGGAGAGCACCATCTTGATACCCATCGACTTGATGACGCGCGCCAACAGGTACATCGGCGTAGAGGCGCGGACGGTGGTGACGTCGTAGGTCTCGATGAAATAGATGACATCGCGGATGGCATCGAGACCTTCCTGAATGGTATAGTTGATTTCGTGATGCACGGTACCGATATGGTCGGCCACGAGCTTGGCCTTGGCCAAATCAGGCGCACCTTTCAAGCCCACGGCAAACGAGTGCAGACGGGGCCAGTAGGCCTTGGTCTTCGAGTCGTCCTCGATACGCATCTCAGAATATTTCTCGGCAATGGCGGAGATGACGCTGGAGTCCAAACCACCGCTTAACAAGACACCGTAAGGTACGTCGGACATGAGCTGGCGCTTCACGGCATCCTCCAGTGCATCGTGGATGTCCTGCACAGAAGCCTTGTTGTCCTTTACGGCATCATACTTGAACCAGTCGCGCTGGTAGTAGCGCTTCATGCC
>CADAWR010000036.1 GCA_902791695.1 uncultured Bacteroidota bacterium | reverse complement strand
TTTCACGTTGTGCCGACGGCAGAAGTCGGCAATCATGTCCTTGCACCAGCCGAGGTAAGCCTCGCCGCGCATGGTGCTGTTGCTGATGAGTAAGAGATTACGTTTATCCATGGTGATTGATTGTTGATATGTTGATATGTTGATATGTTGATACGTTTAGTGGTTGTTATCACTTTGTCGTGTTTTGTTGTATGCAATGAGCCTGTTTAGATAGGCACTGATTTTCTGAGATAAAGCTAATAGATAAGCTTGTCGTTCTTGAGTACAATATCCCAATTCTGTACAGATGTATAGCATGCTTCTGACTTCGGCACAACTACCTTTTGCTATTTGTAAAAATCGGATATTGGTAGCTCCTGAACCAGATTCACTACCTTCTGCGATATTGTTCATGATAGACACTGATGCTCGTTGTATTTGGTCACGAAAACCATAGTCGCGATTGTCTCTCATGATTTGATATATTGACAGTGTCAATGTTTTAGCGTCTTGCCATACCTCTAAGTCTTCAAAAAAAGCCATATCGTATAAACATATCAACTTATCAACATATCAACAATATGTTAAGCGTCAATTGTTGCGTACGTTGCGTTGCGCTCTATGAATTCGCGGCGGGGGGGAACGTCGTCGCCCATGAGCATGGAGAATACGCGGTCGGCGCTGGCGGCATTCTCGATTGTCACTTGGCGCAGCTGGCGGTTCTCCGGGTCCATGGTGGTTTCCCACAGCTGCTCGGGGTTCATCTCACCCAGACCTTTGTAGCGCTGAACGTGTACGCCTTTGTCGCCCACGGCTATCATGGCCTGTTCGCGCTCCTCTTCTGTCCAGCAGTAGTAGCTCTTGTTGCCTTTCTTGACAAGGTAGAGCGGCGGAGTGGCCAGATAGACGTAGCCGTTCTCTATCAGTTCGGGCATGTAGCGGAAGAAGAAGGTGAGCATCAGGGTGTCGATGTGAGCACCATCGACATCGGCATCGGTCATGATGATGACTTTGTGGTAGCGCAGCTTGGAGAGGTTGAGAGCCTGGCTGTCCTCGGGTGTGCCCACGGTGACGCCCAGGGCTGTGTAGATATTGCGTATTTCCTCGCTTTCGAAGGCGCGGTGGCGCATGGCTTTCTCCACGTTGAGGATTTTACCTCGCAGGGGCAGGATGGCCTGGTAGCGGCGGTCGCGGCCCTGCTTGGCACTTCCGCCTGCAGAGTCACCCTCGACGAAGTATATCTCGCACATGGCGGGGTCGCCGTCCTGGCAGTCGGCCAGTTTGCCGGGAAGTCCGGCACCGCTGAACACGTTGCTGCGCTGAACCATCTCGCGTGCCTTGCGGGCAGCCTGGCGGGCGCGTGCGGCCAGGATGACTTTCTCCACTATGGTGCGGGCCTCGTTGGGGTGCTCTTCGAGGTAGTTCTCAAGCATCTCGCTGACGGCGCTGTCAACGGCTCCGCGCACTTCGTTGTTGCCGAGCTTTGTCTTGGTCTGTCCCTCGAACTGGGGTTCGGCTACCTTGACGCTAATGATGGCGGTGAGGCCTTCGCGGAAGTCGTCGCCTGCAATGTCCACCTTGGCTTTGGCCAGCATGCCGCTCTTGTCGGCGTAGGCTTTCAGGGTGCGGGTCAGGCGTTGACGTAGCTGTGGATGTTCTCGTTGTAGGTGTTGTTGTACTGCATGGCAATCTCGATGGGGATGCCGTTGCGCTCGCCCTCGATGTAGATGGCTTCAGGCATGAGCTGCTCGCGGTTCTCGTCGAGGTAGGCGATGAAGTCGCGCAAGCCTTTCTCGCTGTAGAAGTGGTCTTGACGAGTCGGAGTGTTTTGGTTTTCCTCACCGTTGGGTCGCTTGTCCTCAATGGTGATGTCGATGCCTTTGTTGAGGTAGGCCAGTTCGCGCATGCGTTCCAAGAGGGTGTTGTAGTCGTAGGTGGTGGTGGTGAAGATGGTGCTGTCGGGGTGGAAGGTGATGCGGGTGCCGGTCTTGTCGGTGTCGCCCACGGTCTTGACATCATAGAGGGGTTTGCCCTTGCTGTATTCCTGCTGGTATATCTTGCCGTTGCGGAAGACGTTCACTATCATGTGTTCGCTGAGTGCGTTCACGCAGCTTACGCCCACGCCGTGGAGACCGCCGGACACTTTGTAGCTGCCCTTGTCGAATTTGCCGCCTGCGTGCAGCACGGTCATGACCACTTCGAGGGCGGAGCGGTGCTCCTTCTCGTGCATGTCCACGGGGATACCGCGGCCGTTGTCCTCAACGGTGATGCTGTTGTCCTCGTTGATGCTGACGTAGATTTTGGTGCAGAAGCCGGCAAGAGCCTCGTCGATGGAGTTGTCCACCACTTCATAGACCAGATGGTGGAGGCCACGGAAGTTCACGTCGCCGATATACATGGCGGGACGCACCCGCACGGCCTCAAGGCCTTCCAATACGGTAATATTACTCGCGCTGTATTCGTTCTTGTTTTGTGTTGTATCACTCATTTTTAGGTACAGAATAATTAGTCAATAAGAATTTGCAAAGATACGAATTTTTTCCGACATATCAGTGGCCTGATAATGAAAAAAACAGGGCTTTTTTCCACCGC
>CADAWR010000035.1 GCA_902791695.1 uncultured Bacteroidota bacterium | reverse complement strand
GATGTCGTACCGCAGCAGGAGGTAGAAGCGGCAGCCTTCGTTCTGGTAGAGGGTGCTGCTGTAATTGTAGATGAAGTCGCTCTCGGCGGCGTACATGCGTGCCTCATAGTCGTTCACATCGAAAAGGGCAATCCTCGCCGCCACTGTGAGGGGTATCGTCTGCGGGCGGTATTGCACATCTTGGTAGAAAAGAAGCCCTCTGTCGGCCTCGGTCACGTCGCCATGATAATGGGCATACCCCATCCGCGATACAAGCCTCCACACGCCAGTTTTGTACTCCACGTCGGCCAGCACCTGGTGACGATAGGTCTGCTCCAACAGGTAGTGCCCATCCACCATTGTGGAAGGCGTGATGTTCCGTCCCCGCTCCTTGTAGCGGTAGCGGACGTTGATGGCAAGCCCTTTCACATAGCGTGACGCTCGCGACAGCATCAGGTTGTACTCCTGTCCGTGGGTAGGGGCATAGGCCAAGTACTTCATGTGCGGAGGCATCTATCCCCCACATCAATCGGCCTTGATAGTTGAGACCCACGCCCGCCTCGTTCTGCGGAGTGCTGTTCTGCCCTACGGCATTGGCGTGGAGGTTGTGGTAGGTGGGGGCGTAATACCTTGCGTAGCCGCTGAGCCGGTGGCTGTTGTTGAAAATGAATTCCCCTCCTACCAATGCGGCGGGACTGACCTGCATCGACGTGCTGTCGAGGGCATGATTGGCACTAAGCGCCACTTCTCCAAACCAAAGCATCCTGCGGTGACGATAGGCAAAGTCGATGCCTGCGTTGCAGTTCTCCCTGCCTCTGAATGCATTGTCGTTATAGACATACGTGGCCGGCACGAGAGCTTTGTCCAGCCGCGTGACCACACCTGTCATTCCCACGCGCAGGTTGCTGTTCCTGTACTCCACGTGCCCGCCATACAGCAACTCCCCCAGCTGGTGTCGCTTGCCTATCTCCGTTGGTGTGCGGTGATAGCCTGAGTTGTAGAGACTCTGCATCGTGTCCGCTATGCTGTCGGCCTTGCGCGGCAACGTGGCGTCGCGCATCACATACGAAGCAAAGAGTGTTGCACTCCAATGCCGCCCTAAGGCTACAGTGGCGGCAGCACCCTGCATATAGCCGTATTCGGTAAAGGCGCCGTTGGGACGCAACCCCTGGGCACTGCGGTTGATGCTTGTGGTGATGGACATCCTCGGCCCGAAACCCGACCACAGCGTCAGCCCCTGTCCGAATTGCAGATGATACTGCCCAGCCACAACGCGCTTCACATATACGCGACGTTCTTCTCCATCCTTGCGCCATCGCCCGATGTCGTTTGCCAGCAGACTGTAGCCGTAGAAGTCGAAGCCCTTCCGCTGACTGCCGCTGAAGAACGCCTCGCCGGGGGCTTTGTCGCCTGAGAGCTGGAGCTGGATGCGGTCTTTGTACTTATACCGATACCGCCACATAAACCGCAGGTTGTCGCCCTCATAGATGCTGTCGCGATAGCCGCGCGCCTGTTCCACAGTGCCGCCAATGCCCATCACCAGATTGCTCCTCCCTCGGGTCAGCAGTTCTTTCCATGTAATCCGATGCGAAGACTTCCAAGGGTTCCGCCTTCACAATGGGGCGCAGCAACTCCACCGTCAGGCTGTCGAAGCCGTTGATGACATACAGCTCTTCTATGCTGAGCAGCTCACCCGACAGCATGATATATGCCCGAAGGCGCTCACGCTGCAGGTCACTCACAAAGGGGATGGCCGAGAGCAAGTCGCTCGTGTCGTTCAGGTTGACGGGACTGTCGTGCAAGGACTCATAGAGCTCCAGCATTTCCTCTACCGTCTCGTCGTCGCCCTCGTCGGACAGCTGTTCTATGTAGTACTGCCAGGCGGAGGGCATCAGCTCCTGCGCCGCACCCGCCAGTGGCCACAGCAGCCACAACAGCATCACCGCAACAACACCTCTCTTCATGGAATCCGAATTATTACCGGCAGGTGGTCGCTGTAACCGCCCACATAGTTCATGCCCGTGTAGGTGCGGAAAGGTTTTCTGCCCAAATATTTCTCGTCGTCCACCAGCAGGAAGTCGGGTGCAAACAGTTCCACCTTTAGTTTCCTGTTGGCTATCACCTGGTCGATGCACGACCACGTGTCTTTATACTTGTAGCTGCCCTCGCCTTGAGGTATCTGGCACATCAGGTTGTAGAAGCCCTCGGGGTTCCGTTCCCCTCCGCCAAAGCCCAGCCCACGGCGCATGGCCTCTTCATCACCCGAGGCGTTGAAGTCGCCCATTGCCAGCACCAATGCAACCGGATGACTGCGCTGAAGGCTGTCCATCGTGTGGAGCAGCCTGTGTGCTATCTCCATCCTATGCCTCTCGGCTTCGGCACCACCCCTTTTCGAGGGCCAGTGGTTTACCAGAATATAGCAGGTGTCGCTGCAAGAGACGGTGTCCCTTAGTACCCCGCCCACAAGGAGGATGTCGCGGGTATAGAATCCCTCGGCGGTGTCGGAGACGTAGATGTTTGTTGACTCAAACAGGTCGAAGAGCCCTTTGCGGTACAGCAATGCACAGTCGACGCCGCGTTGGTCGGGCGACTCGAAATGCACAAATTCGTAACCCAGCTTGCGCAGCGGAGTACTGCGGCAGAGGTCGCGCAGCACGTGGTCGTTCTCCACTTCGGCCATACCTACCACCACCGGCCACTGCATGGCGGCGATAGTCTTGAAAATCTTGTTCTGCTTGTCTTGATAACGCTTGGTCGTCCAGTGGTTGTCGCCCACAGGGGTGAAGGCGCAGTCGTCCTTCAGTGTGTCGTGCCGCGTGTCGAAGAGGTTCTCCACATTCCAGCAAGCCATCGTCCAACGACTTCCTTCTTGTGCGTGGGTGGTTCCCGTAATCAGGAGAAGTCCTGTCACAACGGCTATGAACGCTCTTCTCATTTCTGCATAAGACTGAATAGGTGTTCCGACATGCTGCGTGCTTCCTCGCTGTCTTCTCCCATCTGAGCGTAGAGGAATTCATGGCCAGGCAGATGAGTGCGCACTACGCACTATCACCTGATAGATTCCGCCTCCTGTGGGATAATCGGATGAATTGTTCCATGTGACATTCTCAATGCTGTCGTATGGCACACGGACACCCTCCATCACCATAAAGCCATCATAGATGAGCAAGGGCATCTCGGCGGTCCACAACGATTGCTCCGGCTCGCCATATTGTGCCGTCATCTTATGCACATACTCCTCGCGGCGTTCATCCAAAGACTGTTGCACCTGAGGTTCTAAACGTCTGTTCCTCCACAGAAAATAGGCTACTGGGAGTATGATAAGCAATACCAAGAGAACTGTTTCCAAGTTAATATCCATAGGCTATTTCTTTTTGCTGTACTTTGTCTTCACAATTTCGTATGACTCGCGTGTCAATGTCTGCAAGAGATGAGCGTCAGCCAGTCGTGCATCTACGCCTATCCAGTGTTTGGGCGAAAGGTTGTGGGGTTTGCCTATCTCGCTGTGTCGTTCCTTCAGTTCCTCTATATGCTCCGGTCGGCATTTCAGTGTCACCACACCGAAGCTGTCGGTATCGAAGAATGAGAACATGTGCCCTTTTACGTAGAACACCAAGACGCCCGCAGCATAGTTGAACGCTCCGAAAGGCATCTTCTCCTCCACATCGTCGCCCAGCGACAGGCAGTAGTCCCGATATTCCTCTATGTTCATGGTTATTGATATAACCCGCACTGAGGCATTATGTCCCAGCGCGGGTTATTGTTATTGAGTTGACTGGATATTAACCCAGATTCATTGATTTCTTGATTTCCTCAATCTTGGCATCGAGTGCGGCATTGGTCTTGTCGAAGCCCTCCTTGTTGGGGAGCTCGCCTTTCACGCCAAAATAGAACTTAATCTTGGGTTCTGTGCCGCTGGGGCGCACGGTCACCTTGTTGCCCTTGTCGGTAAAGTATTGCAGCACATTGCTGGCGGGCAGGTCGATGGTCTCTTTCTTGCCGGTCACAGTGTCGATGCTCTCGTGCAGCTTGTAGTCCTTGATGCAGACCACCTTCTCGCCGTCAATCTCCTTGGGCGGGTTCTCGCGGTAGTCTTTCATCATCTGTTGGATTTCCTCGGCGCCGCTCTTGCCCTTGCGCACCACACTCAAGCCGCCCTCTTTGTAGAAGCCGTACTCGGTGTAGAGGTCAACCAGCACGTCGAAGAAGGTCTTGCCCTGCTCGGCAGCCCAGGCGGCTATCTCGGCAATCATCGAGCAAGCGGCCACAGCATCCTTGTCGCGCACAAAGTCGCCAATCATGTAGCCGTAGCTCTCTTCGCCGCCGCCGATGAAGACTTCCTTGCCCTCGAGCTCGCGAATCTTGTCGCCGATGAACTTGAAGCCCGTCAGCACATCATAGACCTTCACGCCCACGCGCTTGGCAATGTCGGCGGGCAGCTCGCTGGTGACGATGGTCTTGACGATAAACTCCTTGCCTGTCAGGCGGCCGGTCTCTTTCCATTCTTTCAGCAGATAGTAGATCAGCACACTCATGGTCTGGTTGCCGTTGAGCAGCATCCACTCGCCATCGGGACGCTTCACGGCCACACCCACGCGGTCGGCGTCGGGGTCGCTGGCAAAGACGATGTCGGCGTCGATGTTCTTGGCCAGCTCTACGGCCATCTTCATGGCAGCCTTCTCTTCGGGGTTGGGGCTGGGGGTTGTGGGGAAATTGCCGTCGGGAGTGGCCTGTTCCTTCACAATGTTCACATTCGTGAAGCCCAGTTTCTCCAGCATGCGCGGGATAAGGGTGATGCCCGTGCCGTGCAGCGGAGTATAGACAATCTTCAGGTCGTGGTGTTTCTTTATCAG
>CADAWR010000034.1 GCA_902791695.1 uncultured Bacteroidota bacterium | reverse complement strand
GGGTCATAGGACAAGGAGTAATGCACGGGATGGTCCCAAAAACGCGTTATCCTGTAGAAACAGTATTTGTAAAACTTTAGCATCTTTTATCTGTTGTTTTATTTCTGCATTTTCATCGCGCTCGGCATCGACGAGCCGCAGAAGACTGCTATGTGCATCCTATTTTTCAGTTGTTTTATGTTCAATAGTATCTATCAGCTCTAACACAATGCTTTTACCTATGGGTGAATTGTAAAAGAACCCCATAAAAGAAAAACCTGTTTCATCCTCATACATTAGTTCCTCATCCCATTTCCCGCTCTTACCGTTGAATTCTCCGAACACCCATATATCGTCGGAATTGGCAGGACACTCGATGGACATCTTGTAGCGAAGATACATGAACTTGTCCAAGAAATCGACATGTCCGAGGAACGAGCGACGATACTTATGTTTGCATTTGGCTGGGAACTGCAATTCAGGGAACGGGAAATACTCCAACATGGCAAACTCGCCCGAACGCGGAGGATGTATCCATACCTTTTTGTCGTTCTCGATGATGCCCGTGCATTCCACCCTGTCCTTGTACGGCCACGCGGCGGCGAGGCTGTCCTTGTTATAGTTGTCGTGATAGGCGTAGAAGAGTTGACGTTGCGATGCGTCGGCCTCAAACGCGCTGTCCGTAGCCCACATGCTGAGGTATGACGTATGCACCGAGTCCCCGCATCTTACCGTGACCTTGTACACAAACTCCCTGTATGGTCTGTAGACATTCTGAGCATTGGCAGCAAGGGCGAAGAGCATCGCGCATAATAGCAATATCTTCTTCATCGTGTTTGTGTGTTGGTTGTCGTTTTTCAATCTGTTGTCGATTTCTTGTAATTTTGGCTCGCACCACTGCAAAAGGCTGTCGCAGGTCTGCAAATTGACCTCGCATCATTGCAAAGGCCATTGCATGAGTGAAAATCGACCTCGCATCACTGCAAAACGCATTTACAGGATTGAAAAATGACTTTGCAATGATGCGAAACGGCTTTGCAGCACTGTTTCATGGTTTCGCACCGATGCGAGACGCCATTGCAAAAATGTACGGACGGTATGCGATGATGCAAGCCGCCCGTGCAATGATGCTATCAGCCTTTCTGCCAACGCTTGAGCTGGGGGAAGTACTGGCGGAGCTGCTCGCGGTACTCGTCGGCGGTGAGGTGCTGGCCGGTGTTCTGGTTGAACTGGTCGACAAACTGGACGCAGAAGTCTATCATCTGCTCCATGGTGCAGTCCTGCGTGAAGTTGCCGTCTTTGTAGCAGTACTTGCAGTATTCGGGGTTGTCGCTCACGACCTCGTCGCTGAGCGGCATGCCGCAGCTCTGGCAGAAACGCTGATATTCGGGGAAGGGATTTTCCATAGTTGTCTTTTTCTGTTAATCTTCTTTGTTCTCCATTGTTCTCCTGCTCGCCTGCGGCGAGCGAAATCTTGTAAATCTTGTAAATATTCCCGCTTCGCGGTGGCTGTCGCGGTTGTTGCGTCAGCAAAATAATTTACAAGATTTACAAGATTTCTGCCGCGCAGCGGCTAGGCGATTTATTTACGTTTCAGCACGGCGTGCACCTTCTCGATGATGTCGGCGGCGCGGAGGTGGTAGTTGGTGAGCATCTCGTCGGGGGTGCCGCTCTCGCCAAACTTGTCGTCCACGGCCACATACTCCATGGGCGTGGGGCAATGGAGGGCGAGGGTCTGAGCCACGCTGTCGCCGAGGCCGCCGTTGAAGAGGTGCTCCTCGCAGGTGACGACGGCGCCGGTCTTGCGGGCGCTGGCCACGATGGCCTCCACGTCGAGCGGCTTGATGGTGTGGATGTTGATGACCTCGCAGCTGATGCCGACCTTCTCCAGCTGCTCGGCGGCCTGCAGGGCTTCCCACACAAGGTGGCCGCAGGCGAAGAGGGTCACGTCCTTGCCCTCGCTCAGCAGCTGGGCTTTGCCAATTTCGAATTTTTCATTCTCCGGCAGGAAGCAGGGCATCTTGGAGCGGCCGAGGCGCAGGTAGACGGGGCCGACGTGCTCGGCGGCGGCCAGCGTGGCGGCCTTGGCCTGGTTGAAGTCGGCGGGTACGAGCACGGTCATGTTGGGCAGCACCTTCATCAGGGCGATGTCCTCCATGGTCTGGTGCGTGGCGCCGTCCTCGCCGAGCGAGATGCCGGCGTGCGAGCCGCATATCTTGACGTTCTTGTTCGAGTAGCAGACCACCTGGCGTATCTGGTCGTAGACGCGGCCGGTGACGAACTCGGCGAAGCCCCCGATGAAGGGCACCTTGCCGCAGAGGCTCAGACCGGCGGCGATGCCGACC
>CADAWR010000033.1 GCA_902791695.1 uncultured Bacteroidota bacterium | reverse complement strand
ACCGCAATCCATATCAGATAAGAGGAAAGGGACATGTCGATCCGCCGGTGCACGATATATAAAAGTCGGCGACTGACAGTGAAGACCACGAGGCCTGAGAAGACCAGGACAAGGGTGTAGAACCGGTTGCTGAGCATGGAGAGCGGGAGCGGCGGATTTAACAATCCGAGCGGCCTGTATACAACGACAAAAAAGGCACAAAACAACACCACAAGCGCAAAGAAAAGAGCAATGGTCTTTTTTTGTGTCAGGAACTTGGGAATGTATAATTTTAACTGACTTACGAATGTCATTACATCGAAATATTTAACAAATTTCGCCCAAAATAGGCGTTTTTCGCCCAAAATAACGCCACTTCGCCAACAATATTGCCTCGTGTACTAAATTTAACATTAAGAAATGGAACTTTCGTTGTTTCTTTGCAAATTAAAAATCTGTAAAAAGAGGGTAATTGTACCCGCGTTTACAAAAGTAAAAAGAACTACAAAAAACCAACTATGAAGATTATCGGAACAGGAAGTGCTCTGCCGAAAAAGGTAGTGACGAACGACATGTTGACAGAGTTCTTCGACACCAGCGACGAATGGATTCGCACCCGAACGGGAATCGAAACCCGCCGCATCATGACAGACGAAAGTTTATTAGACTTAGCCATTACTGCTTCCCGCAACGCCATCGAGGCTGCAGGGTTGAAAGCAGAAGACCTTGATTACATCATTTGTTCAAATGTGAACAACAACTACGTCTACCCCTCGCTGAGCTGCATGGTGCAGGGAGCCATCGGTGCCACCTGCCCTTGCTTTGACATCAGGATTGCATGCGCCGGCTTTGTGTATGCCATGGACATTGCCGAGTCGTTCCTCACCACGGGACGTGCCGGGAAGATTCTGGTACTTGCCGCGGAGGAGCCCACCCGCTTCTGCCACTGGAAGCAGAGAGAGACCAGTGTGCTGTTTGGCGACGGTGCCGCAGCCGCTGTAGTGGAGGCTGGCAGCGAATACATGGGAGCCCGCATGACCACCATCAGCAACACGGAAGTCCTTTACCAGCGCAACCGCCTGGAGCCTACGCCATTTGAGGTGGAAGGCGTGTATGTCGACCACCCGATGGTGATGCTTGGACGCGAGGTGTTCCGCATGGCAGTATCGAACTGCTCGGCAGAAATCAACCACCTGCTGAAGAGCAAAGGATACCAGGTGTCGGACGTGAAATACTTCATCCTTCACCAGGCCAACATGCGCATCATCAAAGGCATTCAGCAATACTTGGAGGGTACGGACGAGCAATTCCCCACCACGGTGCAGAAATACGGCAACACATCATCGGCCAGCATTCCCATCCTGCTGGACGAACTGGTAAAAGACAACAAGATAGCCCGCGGTGACTTGATAGTGATGAGCGGATTCGGTTCGGGATTCACTACAGGGTCGTTGCTGATGAAATATTAATCAAGCCCCATAAGCCACGGCTTGACAGAAAACAGAGTTATAAATTAAAAAACGATTATCATGAACAAGGTATATATTACAGGCCTCGGGTGTGTGACACCGCTTGGCAACAACATCGAAACATTATGGGAAGGGCTGATAGCAGGCCGCTGCGGCATTGCCCCCATCGCCGCTCCCCACAGCGACACACTGCCCATCCATGTGGCCGGTGAAGTGAAGGACTTCAATCCCGAAGACTACGATATCGACAGAGGCACCGCCCGCCGCAACGACATGTACACCCTCTTTGCCCTGGCTGCCGCCCATCAGGCCATGACTGACAGCGGTCTGAAGGTTGGCGAGGACGTGGAGCCCATGCGCATAGGCTGCGCCGTCGGTTCGGGTATCGGTGGCATCAAGACCTTCAACACCGAGCATACCAAACTGCTGGAGGAAGGCACGCGCCGCGTGTCGCCGCACTTCATCCCCATGATGATTGCCAACATCGGGTCGGCCAACGTGGCCATCAAGTACAACTGCCAAGGCCCCAACCTGCCCGTCGTGACGGCTTGCGCCACCGGCACCCATGCCGTGGGCGAGGCTTACCGCCTGATACGCGAAGGACGTGCCGACGCCATGATTTGCGGCGGTGCCGAGAGCGCCATCTGCGACATTGCCCTGGCCGGTTTCAACAACATGAAGGCCCTGACACAGAACGAGGACCCGCTGTCGGCTTCGGTTCCCTTCGACGCCCGCCGCAAAGGCTTCGTGATGGGCGAAGGCGCCGGCATCCTGATTCTCGAAAGCGAAGAGTGCGCCCGTAAACGCGGTGCCAAGATTTATGCCGAGGTCTGCGGCTATGGCAACACCTGCGACGCCCACCACTACACCGCCCCCCATCCCGAAGGACGCAACGCCGCCGAGGCCATCCGCCTGGCAGCCGAAGAGGCCGGCTTCACCCCGAACGAGAAGATGTACATCAACGCCCACGGCACCAGCACACCGTTGAACGACGCCAGCGAGACGATGGCCATCAAGAGAGCGTTGGGCGAGGATGTGGCCCGCAAGGTGGAGATCAGTTCCACCAAATCGATGCTGGGACACATGCTTGGCGCTGCCGGAGCCGTAGA
>CADAWR010000032.1 GCA_902791695.1 uncultured Bacteroidota bacterium | reverse complement strand
GTTGTCCACGTGCCGGCCGCTCTTCAGCTTCTCCAACTGCACGCGGTTCTCGCTGAGCCATTCGCGGTAGGGGTGCGCCTTCGCCAGCTGCTCCTTGATCTCGCCGTCGTAGTATATCTTGCCCTCCTGCGTGTCAATCAGCAGAATCTTGCCCGGCTGCAAGCGGCCCTTCGACACCACGTCGCCCGGCTCGAAGTCCATCACGCCCACCTCCGAGGCCACGACCATCATGCCCTGCTTCGTAATCGTATAGCGCGAGGGGCGCAGACCGTTCCTGTCCAGCATACCGCCCGCATACCGTCCGTCCGAGAACAGCAGCGCCGCCGGTCCGTCCCACGGCTCCATCAGTATCGAGTGGTACTCGTAGAACGCCTTCAGGTCCTCTGAGATGGGGTTCTTGTCGTTGAACGACTCAGGCACCAGTATCGCCATCGCCTGCGGCAGCGACATGCCGCTCATCATCAGGAACTCAAACACGTTGTCCAGGCTCGCCGAGTCGCTCATCCCCTCCTGCACAATCGGCGAAATCTCCCGGATGTCGCCCAGTGCCTCGCTCGACAGCACACTCTCGCGCGCCTTCATCCATCCGCGGTTGCCGCGAATGGTGTTGATCTCGCCGTTGTGCGCCAACAAGCGGAAGGGCTGGGCCAGCGACCACGTAGGGAATGTGTTTGTGCTGAATCGCGAGTGGACCAGCGCCAGCCCGCTTGTCAGGTAGGGATTCGACAGGTCCGGGAAATACCGGCGCAACTGTCCGCTCGTCAGCATTCCCTTGTAGATGATATTCTTGGTGGACAGCGAGCAGATATAGAAGTCCTCGTTATCCACGCGGTTCTCAATGCGCTTGCGTACCTTATATAATATACGCTCAAACACGGGCGCATCTTCGTCGGATATCCCCGTCACAAACACTTGTTTGATGGCCGGCTCCACCTCGCGTGCGGCTACGCCCAGCACCTCCGGGCATGTCGGCACCGTCCGTAGGTGCATCAGCTGCAGTCCCTCGCGTTCAATTTCATCAATCATCACGCTCAGGATTGCCTGCTGCGCCTGCTCGTCCTTCGGCAGGAACACCAGTCCCGTGCCGTATTTCCCCTTCTCTGGCACAGGAATGCCCTGCAGCAGTATGAACTCGTGGGGAATCTGCAGCATGATGCCCGCGCCGTCGCCCGTCTTGTCGCGCGTCTCGGCCCCGCGGTGCTCCATGTTCTCCAGCACCTTCAGCGCATTGTCCACCAGTTCGTGGCTCTTGCCGCCGTGTATGTTCACCACCATGCCCACGCCGCAAGCATCGTGCTCGTACTGTGGCTGGTATAGTCCGTCTAATTTACTTTTTGTCATACATTCCTTGCTTAATCCTAACATTTATCTCGATTTCGGGTGCAAAGGTAATGCAAAAAGATAGAAAAACAATGTTATTTGCGACATTTATTTACTCTGAAAACGCGCACAAGTAACACTCTGCGTTGTAAACGATGGTTTCTGCGGCAAATTGCAATCAAACAACCCGTTCGCCATACACCGTGCTTTACACTTTGTCATTTCGCCGAATTTTGTTGATGCAAAGTTGGAATTATATGCGGCTTTTTTCCAAGAATCGCCGTACCTTTGCCGCCGAATTCTTGCAAGATGTCACGTAAGTATTAATTAAAAAGGTAAAAAGTATGAAAAGGATTGAAGCAATTATCCGCAAGACCAAGTTCGAGGAGGTCAAGGAGGCACTGCTCGCGTCGGACATCGACTGGTTTGAGTACCACAACGTTCACGGCATCGGCCAGAGCCGACAGGAACGGATATATCGTGGCGTGCAGTACTCGACGGACGTGATAGAGCGCGTGGCACTGACCATCGTCTGCCGCGACCAGTTTGTGGAGCCGACGGTGAAGGTCATCCTGAAGGTGGCACACACGGGTGAGATTGGCGACGGTCGCATCTTCGTGAGCGACATGATTGACACATGGTCCATCCGCACGGGCGAGAATGGCGACACCGTATTGAGAGACAAAAAGTAATAAGAATAACACAACAACACAAAGACTTTAAAGATATGAACGAAATAGGATTATCACTCGATACCGTATGGATGCTATTGGCAGCCATGCTGGTTTTCTGGATGCAGCCGGGCTTCGCGCTGTGTGAGGCCGGCTTTACGCGAGGCAAGAACACGGCCAACATTCTGATGAAGAACTTCGTCGACTTCATGTTCGGCTCGCTGTTGTTCTTCTTCCTCGGCTTCGGATTCATGTTCGGCAGCGAGGGTGCTGGCTTCATCGGTGCTCCCAACTGGGGCGACCTTTCATTCTACAAAGGCGACCTGCCCGTGGAGGGCTTCCTGATTTTCGAGACCGTCTTCTGCGCCACCTCGGCAACGATTGTCAGCGGGGCTATGGCTGAGCGAACGAAATTCTCGATGT
The DNA here is from genome assembly GCA_902791695.1 of uncultured Bacteroidota bacterium. Taxonomy (GTDB): domain Bacteria; phylum Bacteroidota; class Bacteroidia; order Bacteroidales; family P3; genus Colimorpha. The sequence goes on along the minus strand of CADAWR010000032.1, from coordinate 148 downwards.
ACTTGATTTACAGCGCTGTTATCTCATTGTTCATCTATCCCATTGAGGGCCACTGGACGTGGGGAGGCGGCTGGCTTTGCAACGATGCCGAAGACGGGTTTATGATGACCACCTTCGGCGATGTGTTTCACGACTTTGCCGGCTCAGC
>CADAWR010000031.1 GCA_902791695.1 uncultured Bacteroidota bacterium | reverse complement strand
CCAGTGCGGCATCGCCGAGGCCAACATGGTCGGCATCGCCGCCGGTCTGAGCCTCTGCGGCAAGGTGCCCTTCATCGGGGGCTTCGCCGAGTTCGTCACTGGCCGCGTCTACGACCAGATACGCCAAGTGCTGTGCTACAGCAACAAGAACGTCAAAATCTGCGGCTCGCACGCCGGCATCTCGCTCGGCGAGGACGGTGCCACGCACCAGACCATGGAGGACATCGCCCTGATGAAGGTGCTACCCAACATGACCGTGCTGGTGCCCGCCGACTTCAACCAGGCCAAGGCCGCCACGCTGGCCGCCGCCGAGCACGTTGGCCCCGTCTATCTGCGCCTCGGCCGCTCCAAGATGCCCTGCTTCCTGCCCGAAGGCGAGAAGTTCGAAATCGGCAAGGCCCAGCTGCTGAGCGAGGGCACGGACGTGACCCTCTTCGCCTGCGGCCACCTCGTGTGGGAAGCCCTGCAGGCTGCCGAGATGCTGGAGAAGGTCGGCATTAGCTGCGAGGTCATCAATATCCACACCATCAAACCGCTCGATGTGGAGGCCATCGTGGCCAGCGCCCGCAAGACCGGCGCCGTCGTCACCTGCGAGGAGCACCTCTTCAACGGCGGTCTCGGCGACAGCGTGGCCCAGACCCTCGCCCTCCACTGCCCCACCCCGATGGAGTATGTGGCGGTGGATGACAAGTTTGGCGAGAGCGGCACCCCCGACGAAATGCTCACCAACTACCACCTCCGCGCTGCCGACATCATGGCCAAGGTCTATGCCGTCTTGCAGCGCAAGCCCGGCGCCCCCAAGCAAAGCTACTGCCAGAGCTGCGGTATGCCCTTAATGTCGGACCCGTCTGACAAGTCCGACTCGTCCGACACATCGGAAAATCCCGACTACTGCAAGTACTGCTTCGCCGACGGCAAGTTCACACAGGAGTGCACCATGGAGCAGATGATAGACTTCTGTGTCCAGTTTGTCGACGAGTTCAACAAGAACACGGGCCAGCACCTCACCGCCGATGAATACCGCGAGCAGCTCCGCCAGTACTTCCCCCAGCTCAAACGCTGGCAGAAGAAATAACCTCTAGGCAACATTGCGGCGCGGCGGCGAGCCGCCGCCCCGCAACATTATCCCCTATCCGTCCGACGCAGTGCCCAAGACGCGCCGAAGCAGGATGACGGACAAATAGTGCAAAAAAATCCAACAAAATGAACACAGAACTTAAATTTACCGTCTGCACAGAACTGACCGAATCGGACTATGTCCGATTCTATCGCTTCGACACTTGGCATAAGAAAAACACCAAATGGGCTGTCATCTGTTTTGTGATGGCCACGGCGGTGTTTTACCTAAGGGACATTCTCTTCAACCGATTCCCGTCAATCGGCATAGGGTTCACCGTTGGCACGCTCTACTTGATATGGATGTACACGAAAGGCGCGGACAAACGTGCCGTAAAGTTTTACCATGAGAACAAGCTAGGCGGGAAATCGGAGGTGCATTTCTATGACGACACGCTTGAGATTGTCGGCGACACAACCCGATCGGAGTGGCAATACAAGGAACTCGTGGAAATCATCGCGACAAAGGGCGACCTGTACATTAAGTACAGCCCTGTCTTTACGCTGTGCATCAAAAAGGCCGATTGTCCCGAGGGTTTCCTTGAGTTCATGAACAGCCTGAAGCAGCAATATGGAATATAAATTCACTTCATGTTTCCCCTATAAATATAATGTATATGCAACTTCCGCAACAGATCCCCGACGTCACCGTCGGCCGCGCCGCAAACGCGCCGCACTACGAGTACATGACCACCTTCGGCAAGCGCACCACCGAGCTGCCCATCGACCACGAACTCTGGCGCGAGGGCAAGGACGAGTTCGACACCGCCTTCAGGGCCGAGGACGAAGCCTTCAAGCGCTACCGCGACAGCGAGCTCACCGACCCCCTGAAGGCCGCCGACGAGGAGCGCGACAAGCTCTACGCCTCACTGCGCGACACCATAAAGGCCTACGCCAAGTTCCCCATCGCCGAGACCGCACAGCACGCCGAGGCATGACAACGCACCGCGCTCATGAGCGCAACCACGGACGAGGCCGGAAAGTGCATCGCGCTCATGAGCGCGGCCAGTTTTCGCCCCGAAACAACACCCCGCTCCCGAGCGCGGTGAAAATGCAGAAATGAAACAACAGATTGAAGATGAAAAATAATAACAAGAACTCTATTATCGACTGGGAGAAGCTGAGGAACCAGCCGCCGCTGGTTCAGGCCATCTCCGTGGCGTCACTGGTGATACTGGTGGCGATGGTTTTCACGACACGGCAGTACATCGTCACCTTACCGTGGTTCACGTATGTAGCGCTTGCGGGTGGCATCTGCCTCTTTCTCGGAATATTCCTCTACGCCTACAAAGGCCGGTTCCAGACCTTCGGCAAGTATTTCTTCGGCTTTGTGGTGATTGTGTATGCCGCGCTCATTGTCACCGTCTATGCCGGAATCGGCAGCGAGCGCGAATGGAACGACCTCGAGGTCGAATCGTACTATATTCACTCCACCGGCGGATTCAGACCAAAGAGCCCGTCGTACCTTGTTGTCACCATCGACGACCAACCTGTGCATATCTACAAATACGACCAGTCGCCGGAAACGCTGGCCAAACGCTACGGCACCGACTTCAACGACTCCGTC
>CADAWR010000030.1 GCA_902791695.1 uncultured Bacteroidota bacterium | reverse complement strand
ACCACGCGGTTGTAGTCGATGACGTTGAGCTGGTTGTCGGGGAAGATGACAGTCATGAAGTAGTTGTACTCCTCCTTGCCGGTGTGGTGGGGGTTCTGCTCCTTCTTCTCCTGTCCCACGAGGGCGGCGGCGGCGCTGCGGTGGTGACCGTCGGCGATGTACATGGCGGGAACCTGCTTGTCGAAGATGTCAACCAGCTCGGCGATGGTCTTCTTGTCGTCGATGACCCAGAAGCGGTGGCCGAAGCCGTCTTCCTTGGCGATGAAGTCATAGATGGGCTTCTTGGCGGTGATGCCGGCCACGATCTCGTCGATACGGGCGATGGCGGGATAGGCGAAGAAGACGGGCTCGACGTTGGCGTTGGTGATGCGGACGTGTTTCATGCGGTCCTCTTCCTTGTCCTTGCGGGTCAGCTCGTGTTTCTTGATGACCTTGTTGACATAGTCCTCGCTGTAGGCGCAGGCCACGATGCCGTACTGCCACTTGGCGTCCTTGTCCTTGGGGTTCATGCTCTGGGCATAGATGTAGAGTTTCTCCTCCTCATCCTTCACCAGCCAGCCGAGGTCCTTGAACAGGTTGTAGTTCTTGACGACCTGGAGGTACACTTCGGGCGAGTGCTCGTCGGTGCCTTTGGGGAGGTCGATCTCAGCCTTGGTGTTGCCCTCGCATTCCACGCGGGCCTCTTCGCTGTTCAGTACGTCGTAGGGACGCGAAGCCAGTTTCTCGACGATGTCCACCGGGGGGCGGAATCCTTTAAAAGGTTTTATAATACTCATTGTTGCTGTTATTTGTTGATTATTAATTGAATTTCACTGGTGGTATGTCAAGTTGTTTGCAGATGGCTCGTGCTGTCAGCTCCGCTATGTCGTTATGCATCGGGACAACGGCTTTTTTACCATTCTGAACATTCTGGAACATCGCATGGCTACCTTTCTGTCGTCCTGTTGGCAAGCAGTTGTTTTCGCGCAGAAAGCGAAGGAATTTCTCTTTCTTCATGCGTTCACAGCAATACGGCGACTGAAATACTTACGTCCCGCATATTGGCGGCGAACACTTTCCTGCCGTTCCTCCAACACAAGCTCTATAGCCTCGCGAATGTTTTCCAGCAATTCCTGCTCTGTTGCGCCTTGCGAAATGGCCTCCGGCACCTGCTCGCATTGCCCGCAGAACAAGCCTGTCTCTGCATCTTTCTCTATGATAATGTTGTATTCAGACATGCCTTATACACTTTATTTCCGACTGCAAAGATACACATTAAATTTGACGTGGACAAATTATTTTTCTTCCGTGCGGAAAATCTTGTAGCCCAACATGGCGATGGTGATGGACATCAGGGGCGAGATGATGTTGAAGAAGCAGTATGGCAGGTAGGTGAGCGTGGGGACATGCAGCACCAGCGACTGTGTCATGCCGCAGGTGTTCCACGGCACGAGCACCGAGGTGACTGTGGCGGAGTCTTCGGTCGAGCGGCTCAGCAGGCGGCCTTCGTAGCCTTTCTCCTTGTATAGTTTCTTGAAGATGTTGCCCGTAAGTACGATGCTGAGGTACTGGTCGCCGGTGACCATGTTGGCCGTAAGACCGGTGCCTACAGTTGCCGACACCAGCGAGCGGCGGCCGCTGATGCCTCGCGCCAGGGCGTCTGTGAGGCTCTTTATCATGCCGGCACCCGCCATCGCGCCACCGAAGGCGGCGGCGCAGAAAATGAGGAACACCGTGCTGAGCATACCCCGCATGCCGCGCGTCTGCACCAGGCTGCTGAGCGCCTCGTTGCCCATGTCGAGCGACGTGCCGCTGTAGTAGGTCAGCATCAAGCCGCGGAAACTGTTGCCGTCGCCCACATGCTGAACGATATCCGGCTGGGCGAAGAGCATAACCACACCGGCGATGAAGGCCGAGAGGAACAGCACGATGGCCGCCGGAAGGCGCAGGGCGATGAATGCCGCAGCAGCCACGGGCACCAGCAGCAGCCACGGGCTGATATTGAAGGCGCTCTTCAGCCCTTCGGCAAACTGGGCCGACTGCACGCCGCCCTGCTCGGCATGCACCAAGCTTGCCACCAGGAAGATAATCAATGCTATGGTGAACGACGGCACCGTGGTGATGAGCATGTAGCGGATGTGCTTGAACAGAGGCACCTCGCCCACCGACGAGGCCAGCACCGTGGTGTCGGAGAGGGGCGAAATCTTGTCGCCGAAATAGGCGCCCGAGATGATGGCGCCCGCCGTCCAGCCCACGCTGTAGCCGTGCGCTGTGCCGATGCCCATCAGGGCGATGCCGATGGTGGCGATGGTGGTCCAAGAGCTGCCCGTCACCAGCGACACCAGCGCGCTGATGAGGCAGGCGATGAAGAGGAACACCGACGGCGAAACCACCTGCATGCCGTAGTATATCATCGTCGGCACCACGCCGCTCAGCATCCAGCTGCCCGACACGGCGCCGATAAGGAACAGTATCAGTATGGCGCCGCCGATGGTGCGCACATTGTCCGAGATGGCGTGGTCGATGTCCTTCCACGGCACCTTGTAGAACACCATCCCCATCGTCACCGCCACCGCCGCCGCCACGAGCAGCGCCGTCTGGCTCGCCCCGTCGAGGGCGTCCGAGCCGAATTCCCTGATGACAAGCACCTGCAGTGCCACCAGCACCGCCAGCGGTATCAGCGCCAAAGTCCAGTGGATGCGCGCTTTCTCGACATTATCCTTCTTGTCCATAGCAATGCAAAATTACTCTTTTTTTTGTGACACAAAGAAATTATTTTCCATGGCCGAAATAAATGTCGTATCTTTGCAATTGATTTTAAACGGAATACCAACCAACACAAATGCCGATAAAACACAACGTTATTGATTCACATTCATTTCAAGAAATCCAAAGCAGACTAACAATCATCAGCTTTTTTATTGTGCACTTTCAAAAGAACCACCTAATTATATTAAAAACAAAAAACCGACGGGTCGATGGGATATAACAGACAGAAAACTTATGAAACTAACTCTTAAACACCTTGCAATGTTCGTGGCGTTTTGTATGTTGAACTTGATGGTTTCGTGCACCAAAGACAGCACCAATAATGTTGACGACGCACATGATAACGGGGCTGGGGGAAACACCTCTTTCCCTGACAAAAAAGTGAAGAAAGTCACAATTGGTGATCTTACCTATGATTTTTACTGGGATGGAAACCACTTAAACAGAATTTCATGTAGTACACCTAACGCGTCTATCAACAACATGTATTTTTACTACGATGGACAAGGAAGAATCTCTCGTACCGCTTACCAAATGTTCGAAAATTATGACATTATAGATGCATATACCTATACGTATGATGCAAACGGTAGACTTGTGAAACAAGAGATACAAATGCCAGTAGATAGAGAATATGACCCTGTAACTCAGGAGGAGTATTATATATATAGACCGACAACCTATACATTTTCATACTCCGACGGCAATGTCAGCAATATACATTGCAAGCGAATCTACTGGACCGGAAGTGAGCAGACGGAAGAGATTGACTACCGTTGCACATGGACGGGTGGTAATCTGACAGCTATTACGGAAGAAGTAGATGGTGAATATGAGACCTATGCTATCCAATATGACAATATGAAGAACTCACTTCGTTTCCCGATGGGCGTTGAGGTACTAATACCCTTTTGGCCGAGCAGTGAAGATCTCGATGTTATGCACGAAGATTACTCATACATGGCCACACTGTTTTGGCTCGCTGGCGCCTCAGTCAACAACTCGACCAGCATGACTTGTTATGGACAAAGTGTCTTTACAAAAACCTATTCCTATGACAGCGATGGTTATCCCATAAGCGGAACTTTGTCATTTGAGCAACCTGTAAACTTTACCATCTCCTACTGATCAGTTGTTTTCAGCAGCCTTAGACAATAGTTTGCTGCCACAAAAAAGAAAGGCTTGGGTCGTTGAACCCAAGCCTTTGCCTGTTAAAAGTGTGTTTTCGGTACCTTTCAAATTGGAACACTGGAAAAAGAGATTTTTTAAACCAAAAAAAATTGAATCATAGATACAGCGAGGCCCGCGACGTTCCGTCGCGGGCCTCGATTTGTGTTGTAGATCTATGTGCTATCGGTTCTATGTGTCACGTTCCTTTATCATGGAAGTCAATTCGGCTGGGTCTCGGCGGCAGTCGAAGACGGCCACTATGAGGACTCTGTCGGCGGTGCTGGTGTAGACGATGCGGTCGTGGCGCGTGTTCAAAGCACGGTAAACCCGGCGTGAGCCTTCGTACTCGTCGCAAAGACGCCCTATCTCGGGGAAGTCGGCCAGTCGCTGTGTCTCTTCTGTTACGCTGGCAACCGTCTGTTCGGCTGTGACGTAACCGAAGTTCAGCGCCACACGACGGGCAATCTCCCGCAGGTCATCCTCCGCTGCCGTGAGCCACTCTACTTGCATATCGCAGCCATTACACGGTCGTAGACTTCCGCCTGCGGGACGGTGTTCATCGTCCCATGCTCGTAGTCATCCATGCGACGCTCCAGTTCACGTAACTCGCGGTCGGCGACTGTCTCGGCCCGCTTGAACAGGCCGGACTTCAGCAACTCATCCAACTTGCGCTGGGCGAGGGCGTTGTTCTGGTCGTATGTAAGGGATATGGAGTTTCTCGCGGATCTTGATGTAGATTTCGGTGCCGGTCTTGGCATAGGCGGCCTCGATGAGGGCGGTGCCGATGTTCTTGCCGGTGCTGGGGCTGGGGCTGCCCGAACGCACCTCTCCGATCTTCTTGCCTTCAGCGTTGCAGACCTCGTAGCCGTTGCGGGCGATGCCGCGGTCGATCATCTCGAAGCCAGCCACTTTGCGCTTGAAGCCGGCGGCCTTCTGAGCGAGGAGGAGTTCCTTGTTGATGAAGTTGTTGTTCTCGGCTTTCAGCTTGACGATGAAGGCCAGCGGAGCCTCGAGGGGGCTGACGGTGTCGTCCATCTCGTGGCCGTAGAGGGCGAAGCCCTTCTCCAGACGCAGGGTGTCGCGGCAACCGAGACCGGCAGGCATGATGCCGAACTCTTTACCAGCCTCGAAGACTTTGTCCCACACCTCGAGGGCTTTCTCCTTGGGGATGTAGATTTCGCATCCGCCGGCGCCGGTGTAACCGGTGGTGGAGAGGATGATGTTGGGGATGCCGGCGAAGGTGAGGATCTTGAAGGTGTAGTACTCCATGTCGACGATGTTCTCGCTGGTCAGCTTCTGCATGGCCTTGAGGGCGTTGGGGCCCTGGACGGCGAGCTGAGCCCACTGCTCGCTCTCGTTGACGAAGTCCTTGCCGAGCTCCATGCCCATCTTGTCGGCAATCTGGCTCATCCAGTTCCAGTCCTTGTCGATGTTGGCGGCGTTGGGCACCATGAAGTACTCGTCGTCATGGACGCGATAGACGAGCATGTCGTCCACGACGCCACCCTGACCGTTGGGCAGGCAGGTGTACTGCACCTTGCCGTCGAAGAGGTCCTCGACGTTGTTGGTGGTGACATACTGCATGAAGTGCTTGGCGATGGG
>CADAWR010000029.1 GCA_902791695.1 uncultured Bacteroidota bacterium | reverse complement strand
GTCGGCGGCCATTTTCTGCATGACGCCGGGGCGGACGGTGGACATCTGCGGGCGGTTGTTCTTGCAGAGGATGGTGGCCATGAGGTTGCCGCCGAAGGCGGGACGGGTCATGCGGAACTCGTGAGCCTCGTCGTCGGAGATCTCAAGCTTGGTGGCATCGGCGGTGAGGCCGGTGCGGTTGCGGGCGCTGACGCGGGGGCCGAGGTCGCGGCCGATGGTGGTGGCGCCGATGAGCATGATGCTGGGCTTCTCGCTCTCGATGATGGCGGTGATGGCCTCGGTGTAAGGTTCGGTCATATAATCTTTCAGCAGGTCGTGGTCGACAACCATGACGCGGTCGGCACCGTGCTCGATGAGGGTCTGGGCGAGGGGTTTGACATCCTTGCCGAGGAGCATGGCGACGACTTTCTCGTTGTTGGCGTCGGCGAGCTCGCGGGCCTTGCCGAGGAGCTCAAGAGCCACATTCTGCAGTTTGCCGTTGCGTTGTTCGGCAAACACGTATACGTCTTTATAATCTGCTAAGTTCATTGTTTCTTTCTTTTAGGGTCTTTAAGGTCTTTAGGGTCCTTAAGGACTTTAAGGTCATTAAATGATATGTTTCTCTTTGAGCTTGTTGACAATCAGTTCGACGGCCTCTTCGGGGCTGACCTCGAAGGTCTGGCCGGCGGGCTTGAGCTGCTTGGGGAACGACTTGAAGACGCTAGTGGGCGAGCCGGCCTTGCCGATGTGCTCCTCGGGGACGTTGATGCGGTCGGCACCCCACACCTCGATCTCCTTGTCGAAGGCGGTGACGATGCCGTTGACGGTCATGTAGCGGGGCTGCACGCTGGAGGCCAGAGCGGTGACGACGCAGGGGGCCTGCATCTCGAGAATCTGGTAGCCGTCCTCGAGCTGTTTCTTGATAGTGAAGGTCTTGGTGGCCTCGTTGTACTGGAGGTCCTCCATGTAGGAGACCTGCGGCAGGTCGAGGTGTTCGGCAATCTGGGGACCCACCTGTGCGGTGTCGCCGTCGATGGCCTGGCGGCCGGTGATGATGAGGTCGACATCCATGGTGCGCAGAGCGCCGGCGAGGGCGCTGCTGGTGGCCAGCGTATCGGCACCGCCGAGCTTGCGGTCGGTGAGCAGGATGGCGCGGTCGACACCCATGGCGAGAGCCTCGCGTAGGATGGCCTCGGCCTGGGGCAGACCCATGGTGATGACGGTGACGTGGGCACCGTACTTGTCCTTCAGCTGCAGGGCGTACTCAAGACCGCCCTTGTCGTCGGGGTTCATGATCGAGGGAACGCCCTCGCGGATGAGCGTACCGGTCACGGGGTTGATCTTCACCTCGGTGGTGTCCGGCACTTGCTTTATGCAAACTACAATGTTCATTTGTTCTTTCTTTAAGGTCTTTAAGGTCCTTAAGGTCGTTAGGGACTTTAAGGTCTATTATTTAAACAACTTACCGGCGATAACCATGCGCTGCACTTCGCTGGTGCCTTCGTAAATCTCGGTGATCTTGGCGTCGCGCATCATGCGCTCGACGGGGTACTCGCGGGTGTAGCCGTAGCCGCCGTGGAACTGGACGGCCTTGGTGGTCACCTCCATAGCGGTCTCGGCGCTGAAGAGCTTGGCCATAGCGGCGTCGGCGCTGTAGGGGATGCCGTGGTCTTTCTTGTAGTGGGCCGAGCGGCAGAGCAGACGGGCGGCCTGCACCTTTGTCTCGAGGTCGGCCATCTGGAACTGCGTGTTCTGGAACTGGCTGATGCTGCGGCCGAACTGCTTGCGCTCCTTGGTGTATTTGACCGTCTCGTCCATAGCACCCTGGGCGATGCCGAGGGCCTGGCAGGCGATACCGATGCGGCCACCGTCGAGGGTCTTCATGGCGAGGCCGAAGCCCTTGCCCAGCTGACCCAGCTGACGGTCCTTCGGGATGCGGCAGTCCTCGAAGATAAGCTCAGTGGTGGCGCTGCCGCGGATACCCATCTTCTTCTCCTTCTTGCCGATGCTGAAGCCCGGGTCGGTCTTCTCGACGATGAAGGCACTGATGCCCTTGGTGCCGAGGCTCTTGTCGGTCATGGCGATGATGATGAACACGTTGGCGTAGCTGCCGTTGGTGATGAAGATCTTGCTGCCGTTGAGCACCCAGCTGTCGCCGTCCTCGACGGCAATGGTCTGCTGGCCTGCTGCGTCGGTACCGGCGTTAGGCTCGGTGAGGCCGAAGGCGCCGATCCACTCGCCGGAGGCGAGCTTGGGCAGGTACTTCATCTTCTGCTCCTCGGTGCCGGCCTCAAGGATGGGTGCGCAGCAGAGGGAGGTGTGGGCAGAGAGGATGACGCCCGTGGTGGCGCAGACGCGGCTGAGCTCCTCGACGGCCATACCGTACATGATGTTGGTGCCGCCGGCGCCGCCGTACTGGGTGGGGATGGGGATGCCCATGAGGCCTATCTTGGCCATCTTCTGGACAGTCTCCATGGGGAAACGCTCCTCCTCGTCGACTTCGGCGGCGAGGGGTTTCACTTCCTTCTCTGCAAACTCGCGAATCATCTGCAGGAAGAGTTCTTCTTGTTTGGTGAAGCTAAAATCCATATCTTTAATTTAGTTTTAAGTCTTAAGTTTTAAGTTTTAAGTGGGGCAGTTGCTGTTGTGATGTGTCAGCCACTTAAAACTCACAGCTCACAGCTATAAATTACTTGACGGCGATTGTTTCGATCTCGACCAGCACGCCCATGGGGAGGCCCTTGACGGCGAAGGCGGCGCGGGCGGGGCAGTCGGTGTTGTAATACTTGGCGTAGACCTCGTTCATGGGCTTGAAATACTCCATGTCGGCCAGCAGGCAAGTGCTCTTCACCACGTCCTGGAAGGTGTAGCCGGCCTCGTCGAGGATGGCCTTGATGTTCTGCATCACCTGCTCGGTCTGTGCGGTGATGCCCTCGGGCACAGTCTTGGTCTCGGGGTTGATGGGAATCTGGCCAGAGATGTAGAGCGTGTTGCCGGCCTGGACAGCCTGGCTGTAGGGTCCGATAGCCGCGGGGGCTTTGGGTGTGTTGATGATTTTCTTCATGTTATGACGTTTTTAGATTATTTGCCGAAAATGCAAATATACGAATATTTTACAATATAGTTCCATTTTTGTTATAAAAACTTTTCGTCGCCAGCGTAATGCGCTGGGATATAGTGCTGTGTGTGTCCTGTCCGTATTTGGTCCGTCTCCTCTACGACTGTTCTACGGTTGTTTACCGACTGTTCGACGGATTAAACCGTTAAACAACCGGTGAACAACCGGTGAACTGACGGAGCGGGTACGGAGAGGGGGCGTAGCGACGGCGGCGCTACAGGGTAGAGACGATGAAGAAAAAAAATTGCAAGAGAATTGAAAAATTATTATATTTGCAGGTGGCGCATTATGGTGTTGTGATGGTGCAAAGTGCTTGTAACCAATATTGTAAATAAAAATCAAAATATATATTGATATGGCAAAGATAAAAAATCTCGTCTCCAAACAGGGGTATGACTGGAAATTCAGCACCGTAGGCGGTGTGACCCGCGTGAACATTGAAAGCGGCGAGGACATTGCGCACCTCGACGAGTTGGACCAGAAGCTGTGGACCGTGCTCAGCTGTCCGGTGAAGGGTCTCGAGTTCGACGAGCGCACGCTGGCCATGATGGACACCGACAAGGACGGCAAGCTGCGCGTGCACGAGGTGGTGGCCGCCTCGCAGTGGCTCCGCAAGGTGCTTAAGGACATGGACTACCTGGTCGAGGGACGCGACTCGATAGCCTTCACGGCCATAAAGCAGGACACCGACGAAGGCAGGCAGGTGCTTGAAGCTGCCCGCATGATACTGGGCAAGCTTGACATCAAGAAGGAAGAGATCAGTCTTGCCGATGTGAAGGCCTACATGGACGTGTACGAAGAGAAGTGCAAGGCCGAATATACCGCCGCCGAGAGCGAGCCCTACGAGCCGCCCTACGGTGAAGGCAGCGACGATGCCGAGGCCGCCGTCAACGCTGTGCGCCTGAAGATTGCCGACTGGTTCATGCGCTGCAAGCTTGTGCAGTTCGACGAAGATGCCGCCGTCGCCCTCGACGTGCAGGTGGAGAAGATTGCCGCCATCAGCGACGGCAACCTCAACGACAGCGTGAACGAGATTTCCGCCTATCCGCTGGCCCGCCCGCGCAAGGAGGCTCTGCTGCCGTTGGCCGAGGGTCTCAACCCTGCCTGGCAGGCTCAGATGGCCGCCGTCGTGGCCGCCGTGCCCGAGCTGCAGGGCAAGGAGAGCGTCAGCGAGGAAGAGTGGGGCGCCGTGGTGGCCAAGGTGGACGCCTATACCGCCTGGAAGACCGCCGGTGAGACCGCCATGAACGAGGCCATAGCCGAGCAGCTTGCCGGCCATGCCGCCGCCATAGAGCCCGTGGAGCGCCTGCTGCGCTACTGCCGCGACTACTTCCGGTTGCTGCACAACTATGTTGTGTTCAAGGACTTCTACCGTAGAGATGATAAATTCCTGGCCGTCTTCCAGGCCGGTAAGCTATATATCGACCAGCGCTGCTGCGACCTGTGCGTCAAGGTGAGCGACATGGGCAAGAGCACCAGTACGGCCGGCAAGAGCGGCATGTACCTGCTCTACTGCCACTGTGTGGCCAAGAACGGCGGTGCCCAGATGGACATTGTGGCAGCCCTTACCGACGGCGAGATAGGCGGTCTGCATGAAGGCAAGAACGCCATCTTCTACGACCGCGCCGGTCAGGACTGGGATGCCACCATCACCAAGATAGTGGACAACCCCATATCGATACGCCAAGCATTCTGGAGCCCCTACCGCAAGTTCGGCAACTGGGTGACCGAGAAGATCACCAAGAGCGCCTCGGAGAAAGAGAGCAAGCAGTTTGACGAGATGACGACGAAGGCCGACACCGCCAGCACCAACATCACCGCCAAGCCCGAAGAGGGAGCTGCCGCCGAGAAGAAGCCTGCGGCGCCCTTCGACATAGCCAAGTTCGCCGGTATCTTTGCCGCCATCGGCCTGGCCTTCGGTGCCATAGGAGCCGCTCTCGGCATGCTGGGAGGCTTCATTGTAGCCAAATGGTACAACGTCATCATCCTTGTTGCCGCCGTGGTGCTTCTCATCAGCGGCCCCTCGATGCTGCTGGCGTGGCTCAAGCTGCGCAAGCGCAACCTTGGCCCCGTGCTCAACGCCAACGGCTGGGCCATCAACAGCGACGTGAAGATCAACACCACCTTCGGAAAGACGCTGACCTCGATGGCCAAGTACCCGAAGGTTGTCGCTCCCGACCCCTTCGCCGACAAAGGGATGCCGTGGTGGCAGAAGTGCCTTATCTGGCTCGGCGTACTGGCCGTGCTCTTCCTGCTTGTGTTCCGCCTGACGCAGCACCGCTGGGTGTGGCAGCCCAAGCCCGAGGAGCCAGTGGCCGAGGTGGTCGACAGCGTCGTGCCTGAGGCAGTGCCTGCCGACACCGTTGCCGTAGAGGCTGTTGCCGAGGAAGCTCCGGCCGAGTAAACACTAAAACGACAAACGGACAAAGGGCTATGGAGTACTTAAGGATGTGCGTCATAGCCCTTGCCTTGTTTATATGCGGAAGCACGATGGCACAGGATGACAGTGTTTTCAGCGCCGTGTGGTGGAACGTGGAGAACCTGTTCGACACGCGCGACGACCCACGGACCAACGACGACGAGTTCACGCCTCAGGGCGAGCATCACTGGACGCGCCGCAAGTTGCAGGCCAAGCTGCAAGGCATCGCCAAGACCCTGGCGATGGCCGACCTGCCCGACGTGGTGGGACTGGCCGAGGTGGAGAACAAGTATGTGCTGCGCGAGCTCTGCAACGGCACACCGCTGAAGTTGGCCGGTTACCGCTATGTGCATCACGACTCGCCAGACCGGCGAGGCATAGACGTCGCGCTCATCTACCGGCAGGACCGCTTCCGTGTGCTGCGCGACAGCGTGGTGCGTGTGAGCGACAGTGCTGAGGGTTTCTTCACGCGCGACATACTGGTGGTGGAAGGCGTCACGCCGCGGGGCGACACCGTCTGCATTGTGCTCAACCACTGGCCATCGAAGAAGGGTGGGGAAGAGGCCGAGGCGCACCGTGTGGAGATAGCGGCAAGGCTGCGTAGCATTATGAAAGAGCTGCGCGACAAGTACCCGCAAGGCGCCGTGGTGGCCATGGGCGACATGAACAGCACCGCCGACGAGCAGCCCATGTCGGTGGGTATGGCATTCGGCGACGACAGCGTCAACGCCGACGGGGTGCGCAACCTTACGTTGAGGCTGCCGCGCGACTGGGGCAGCCATAAGTTCCAGGGGCAGTGGGATTACATTGACCAGGTGCTGCTGCTGGCCGGCGAAGGCTGGCTGGTGGGTGACCTGAAGCTGCTGCGCTACGACCACCTGTTGACGCGCGAGAAGAACCGCCCCGGCGTACGTCCGCGGCGCACCAACCAGGGCATGCGCTACGAAGGGGGCTTGAGCGACCACCTGCCGCTGCGCCTGCGCCTGAAGAGAAAAGTGTGAAAAAAGAGACTTTTTTCTTGTGGATTGATTTTATTTTGTATCTTTGCAGCGCAATGTTCAAGAGAGCGGAATGCTCAATGTGCATTGCGCCAGTGCTTTGAAAAGATTATTGCATCGAGGTCGCTCCGCCGCAGGGGTGGAGGCCAAGAGGGGAATCGTGTGAAAATCGCGAGCTGTCGCGCAACTGTAACTCCCATTTGAGGAGAAGCCAGAGTACCTGCCTTGATGTGTTGATTGGCAATGCTTTCGCGTCAAAGGCGGTTTGTCGAAACGGATATCTTAATTGCATGGATATTTGATTCAGTACCTTAATTTGTGGCTGTTGGCATCTGCCCAACGGCTGGTTAAAACATTATATAAAATGAACTGGAAATACGAATATAAAAGGAAAGTGTCGCGCCCAGAGGATGCCATCAAGGACATCCACGACGGCGACTGTGTCATTTTGGGCCATGCTGCCGCTGTGCCCAAGATTGTTCCCAAAGTGATGGCCGACCATTGCGAGGACTACAACGATGTGATAATATTCCACATGACCACGCTGGGAGACAATCCTTTGCTACATCCGCGCTGCTATGGCCATTTCCGCCATGTTAGCAACTTCCTCAGTGGCAATTCGCGTGAGACGGTGAACCACCTTGAAGGAGACTTTTTCCCAGCCTATTTCCACGATGTGCCCGAGATGATAGGCGACGAGATACCCTGTGAGGTGGCCATCTTCCAGGCCACGCCTCCCAACGACGAGGGTTACTGCTCGCTGGGTGTCAGTTGCGACTATGCGCTGGCCGCTATACGTCGTGCCCGCTCGGTGATAATAGAGACCAACGAGATGATGCCTTTTGTGGGCGGTGACAACATGATACATGTGTCGCAGATTGACCATATCATACCATGTGCGTATGCTCTGCCGGAACTGCACAGCGACGCCCCGTCGGAGGTGGAGCAGGCCATAGGCCGCCACTGCGCTTCGCTGGTTACCGACGGCGCAACCCTGCAGTTGGGCATAGGGGCCATTCCGAATGCCGTGCTCAGCGAACTGGGAGACAAGAACGACCTCGGCATACACAGCGAGATGTTCAGCGACGGTGTGGCCGAACTGATGAAGAGAGGTATCATCAACGGTAGCCGCAAGACCTTGCACAAAGGCAAAGTGGTGAGTACCTTCATCATGGGTAGCCGTGAGCTGTATGAGTTCGTGGACGGCAACGAGGACATCGAGCTCTATCCTGTGGACTATACCAACGACCCGATAATCATAGCGCAGCAGTACCGCATGACCTCCATCAACTCGTGCCTTGAGGTCGACTTGATGGGTCAGGTGGCCAGTGAGACCATAGGTATGCGCCAGTATAGCGGTATCGGAGGCCAGATAGACTTTGTGCGCGGTGCCTCCATGGCCCGTGAGGGTAAGAGCATCATCGCAATGCCCTCCACCGCTGCCGGCGGTACAATCTCGCGCATCAAGCCCTTCTTGACGCCGGGCTCGGCGGTGAGCACCACCCGCAACGATGTCAACTACCTCGTCACCGAGTACGGCATTGCGCGTCTCAAGGGCCGCACCCTCCAGCACCGTGCCGAGGACCTCATCAGCATTGCACATCCCGACTTCCGTCCCATGCTCATCGAAGAGTATGAGCGGCGCTTCCAGTGCAAATTCCCGCAGCAATAGCTTAGGCAGTTTCTGCAACAAAATATTTATTGTTATCCGTATCGTGGAGACTTCCCCCAGTAATGGAGGAAGTTTCTTTTTGTAGTGTTGCGAAGGAAACCTTACGGAACGGAAAGTGGTGGTGCCTGAGAGGAGGGCTGATGATATGTGCATTGAGCTGTGAATGTGGAAGTAGGGTGGTGTGGTCACCAAAAATGGTGATTTTTTTTATAAAAAGTGGCAAAATGTTATTTTTATTTTGTATATTTGTTCCGTCATACGTGGGCGAAAGTTTGCGTATGGAAGTGATAATTAGTTAAATAACAATAATATTAATCCTAAAAAAGTCACATTTATGACGAAAGTAAAATCATTGGCTGACCTGAAAGCCATGCGCGAGAAGCTTCAGAACAATCTCGACATTCGTGAGAAGGCCGAGAATCCTGAGAGCCTGGTGCAGATCAAGGTTGCTATGGCCACTTGCGGTATCGCCGCCGGTGCCAAGCAGGTTATGGAACACATGATGCAGAAGGCCGACGAGCTCCACATCCCCGCCGTCTTCACGCAGACAGGCTGCATGGGCTACTGCCACGCCGAGCCCACCCTCGAGGTGCGCGTCCCAGGCAAGGACCCCATCGTCTTCGGCCACGTCGACAACAACCGCGCCGATGAGATCCTCACCAAGTACGTCCAGAACGGCGAACTCGTCGAGGGCATCATCCCCGTCAACTACGAAACCATTGACAAATAAGACTTAGAAAATCATGGCAAAATACAAAATGCATATTCTGATCTGCGGCGGTACCGGATGCAAATCCAGCAACAGCCTCCAGATCATTGACAATTTCCACAAGATCCTCGAAGAGAAGGGCCTGAAGGACGACGTCCAGGTCATCAAGACCGGCTGCTTCGGCTTCTGCGAGAAGGGCCCCATCGTGAAGATCATGCCCGACAACACATTCTACACCCAGGTGAAGCCTGAGGACGTGGAGCGCATCGTCAACGAGCACATTATCAAGGGCCGTAAGGTTCCCGAGCTGCTCTATACCAACCCCGAGAACAAGGAGCACGTCAGCGACTCGAAGCACATGGACTTCTACCGCAAGCAGATCCGTATCGCCCTGCGCAACTGCGGCTTTGTGGATCCCGAGAACATCGAGGAGAGCATCTCCCGCGGCGGCTACGAGGCTCTGGCCAAGTGCTTGACCGAGATGACCCCGCAGCAGGTTATCGACGAGATCACCAAGTCCGGCCTCCGCGGCCGTGGCGGCGCCGGCTTCCCCACCGGTGTGAAGTGGGGCCTCTGCGCCAAGAACCAGGCCGACCAGAAGTACATCATCTGCAATGCCGACGAGGGTGACCCCGGTGCCTTCATGGATCGTTCCATCCTCGAGGGTGACCCCAACAGCATCGTCGAGGCTATGGCCATCGGCGGCTACGCTATCGGTGCCACCAAGGGCTTGGTCTACATCCGTGCCGAGTATCCTCTGGCCATCGAGCGTCTGAAAATAGCCATCAACCAGGCCCGCGAGTACGGCCTCCTCGGTGAGGACATCCTCGGCAGCGGCTTCAACTTCGATATCGAGCTCCGCTACGGCGCCGGCGCTTTCGTCTGCGGCGAGGAGACCGCTCTGATCCACTCCATGGAAGGCCAGCGCGGCGAGCCCACCCTGAAGCCCCCATTCCCCGCTGT
>CADAWR010000028.1 GCA_902791695.1 uncultured Bacteroidota bacterium | reverse complement strand
TGGCAAGCCCATCCGCAAGAGCCACGAGAACCCCGACATCATCGCCATCTACAAGGAGTACTACGGTGAACCCTGCGGCCACCTCAGCCACGAGCAGCTGCACACCCACTACTTCGACAAGAGCGACAAAGTCGAGACCACAAAATAACCTTAAAAAGAAACAACAATGGCAAATATAAAAATTTCCGAAGAGAAAATCAACATTATCAAAGACGTCTGCAAGAGCTTTGGTAACCGCAGCGGCGAGGTCATCAACGTCCTCCACCAGGTGCAGGGCAAGTTCGGCTACCTGCCCGCCGAGGTCCAGGAAGTCATCGCCCACGAGTTGAACATGCCCGTGGCCAAGGTCTATGGTATCGTCTCCTTCTACAGCTTCTTCACCATGGAGCCCAAGGGCGAGCACCCCATCGACATCTGCCTTGGTACCGCCTGCTACGTGCGTGGCGCCGAGAAGGTGCTCGATGCCTTCAGCCGTAACCTGGGCATCCAGGTCGGCAAGTGCACCCCCGACGGCAAGTTCAGCCTGAACACCCTCCGTTGCGTCGGTGCCTGCGGTCTGGCCCCCGTCGCCATGATTGGCGAGAAGGTCTATGGCCGTCTCACCCCCGACCTCGTCCCCGGCATCCTTGCCGAGTACAAATAATCCCATAAGGATTGACTAAATGCAAATCGAGCCACCAACTGCTTGGTGGCTCGATTTTTTTTGTCTTTAGAGAAAAAAAGTGTATCTTTGCACCAAATTATCGTTTTGGGAAGATGGAAAAGGATAAGGAATCGAAAATGGGCATTGGCGGGCTTTTGCGGCGGTTGCTGCCGTTTGTGTTGCCTTACCGGTGGCTACTGGTGGTGACTCTGGTGCTGACTTTCGTGGGGTCGCTGATGGCACAGGTTAACGCCGTGGTGCTCGACCGTGCCGTCGACGCCATCAACGAGCTGCTGCACCTCGACGGTGGATTCATGTGGGGCGCTGCGGTGAGGATACTGGTTACTATAAGTGCCGTACTGCTTGGCAAGGAGGTGCTGTCCGCGCTCACAACCTTTGGACAGCGCATCTTTGGCGAGAAGATACGCATCAACGTGAGTCGCGACCTCTCGCTGCGAGTGGTGGACCGCATACTGCAGTTCCGCATGGCCTTCTTCAGCCAGGACGGCAATGAGCCCGGCAAGCTGCAGACGCGCATCGACCGCGGTATCATGAGTCTGAGCAACACGGTCAAGAATTTCTTTATCGATATACTGCCGCTCTTCACCAGCGCCGTGTTGGCTCTGGTGCTGATGTATGCCGCCAACGTCTATGTGGGACTGGTGGCCACAGCCATCATCCCCGTCTATTTCTGGATCACCACTGTGCAGGGCCGTCGCATGAAAGGCTGGCGCCACCGCGTGTTCGGCACCCACCAGCAGCTTAGTCACGGGATACTGAACATCATTGAGAGCATGGGGGTTATCAAGTCGTTCAACCGTGAGCGTCTGGAGGCGGCGAAGCAGGCCACCCTGCAGGAGCAGAGCACTGACCAGCAGATGCAGACGCGCCGCATATCGTTCATCTACGAGGGGTTGAAGACCTTTGTGGAGCAGATTGGCACGGTGCTTATCATAATACTGACGGCTTACCTGGTGCTTGTCGACTATCCCGGTATGTCCATTGGTAAAATCATGTACCACGTAATGCTCTTTGCCAATGTCAGCGCGCCGATACGCCAGATGCACCGCATCTACGACGACCTCAACGACGCACTGGTGTATGCCGAGGGCTTTTTCGGTATACTCGATGCCGACGAGGAGGTGGAAGAAAGCGGTAAGTGGACGGTAGCCGGTGGTCAGAGGGTACGTGGGCGTTTTGAACTGAAGAATGTGGAGTTCACCTACCCCAGCGGCACGCATGCCATACGCGACCTCACGATGACCATAGAGCCCGGCGAGACCACAGCGCTCGTGGGGCTGAGCGGTGCCGGAAAGAGCACCATCGTCAACCTGCTCGACAAGTTCTACTCGCCCGACAGTGGCTCCATAACCCTCGACGGTGTTCCTCTCGGCGAATGGGACACACAGGTGCTGCGCGACAATATAGGTCTGGTGCTACAGAAGAACCACATCTTCAGCGGCACCATCGAGGAGAACATCCGCTACGGGCGTCCCGATGCTACCCATGACGAGGTGCTTGAGGCAGCACGCAAGGCTTATATCTACGACCAAGTGATAGCCCTCCCCGAGGGTTTCGAGAGCAACGCCACACAGCTTAGCGGTGGTCAGCAACAGCGCATTGCCATAGCCCGCATGTTCCTCAAGGACCCGCCCATCATCTTCCTCGACGAGCCCACTGCCAGCCTCGACGCTATTGCCACAGAGCAAATCAAGAACTCCATTGATGCCATAAAGCAGGGACGCACGGTGATAGTCATAAGCCACAATATCGGGCAGATTATCGACAGCGACCGCATCTATGTGCTCGATGCCGGCCATTGTGTGCAGAGTGGCACCACCGACGAGGTCTACCGCCAAGGAGGTTTATACAAGGAAATCTTCGACGCCTCAGCCCGCAGCATGAATGTGGACAAAATAGGTAGATTGCGTGATAGTGTAAGTTAGGCTGCGCAAGCGACTGACATTTCTCATCTGGCATAAAATTGTTTTTCTCAATCCATATAATATATGTACTTTTGCAAAAGCAAACAGAATATTTATGAAACACATACAATACCCAACCCAGGGCACATGTTCGGTGCTGATTGATGTGGTGTCGGATGATAACGGCATCATCCAAAGTGTGGCATTCCTTGGGGGCTGCAGCGGCAACCTGCAGGGTATATGCCGTCTGGTGCAGGGGCAGAAAATCGACGACGTCATCAGCCGCTTGGAAGGCATCCGCTGTGGCGACAAGCCCACCTCATGCCCCGACCAGCTATGCAAGGCACTGGAACAATTAAAGGCTAAGCTATGAAATGCATTGAAGTGGTGGCGGCCATCATCCGCAGGGACGACATGGTCTTGGCCACACAACGGGGCTACGGCGAGTGGAAAGACTGGTGGGAGTTCCCGGGCGGCAAGATCGAGGCCGGGGAGACACCCGAGGAAGCGTTGCTGCGCGAGATACATGAGGAACTGTCGACAGAAATCAGTGTCGACCAGTTCCTCTGCACCGTGGAATGGGATTATCCCAAGTTTCACCTCACCATGCACTGCTACCTCTGCTCGCTCATAGGAGACAGCCTCCACCTCAACGAGCACGAAGCCGCCCGCTGGCTTGCCCCTGCCGAGCTCGCCAGCGTCCAATGGCTTCCTGCCGACATGCAGGTGATTGATAAGCTCACCAACCGATAAAAACACATCCCCAAAGAAAAAGGGTGCGTTTTTGCGGACAGTAAGGTCATGCTCTGAACGCCTAAAAAGGATTTTGTTGTCAACAGCGATTTTTTTTAGATGGAAAATGGACGAAAATGCTGTGCGTGTAGGTGGCTGAATATCAGTGCTTGGTGTTGACCCGCTCCGTACCCGCTCCGACCCCGCTCCGACTCCGCTCCGACTGCGGACGTGGAAATCAACCGTTTGCGGACGAAGGATGGTTGTATAAAAGTCGGAGCAAGGACGTAGAGGGGGCGGAGGAAAGGCTGAGGGGCGACAATGGCGAGGTGTCGGCTTTTGTGCGCAACAGGTAAAGACCGCAATTAACACCGCGTGGCAAAATATTTTTTTTCTCATTCCAAGGAAAATGTGTATCTTTGCAGCGTGATAGCATTTGAAATGATGAAGAAAATACTGACAACAATTGCCATATTGGCTATGATTGCAACAGCGGTCACCTCGTGCAAGGAGGCTCCGAAGAAGAACGCGCCAACACCTGAAGCTGTTGCTGAGACGACGGTAGACCCTATGGTGGCGCTGTGCCTGGAGGATACCTCGCGCAACCCTATAGAGGTGCTGGAGCGGCTGATGTCGCGGCCGGAGTGCCCTATGCACGGCCCCACGCACCATGTGCTGGTGGGGGCGGCGCTGCTGACGGCCTACAATAATTGCCTGCCCGACAGCAGCAAGCTGGACCTTGAGGCTGCCCTCGCCGAGATGAGGGAGCGCGGCGAGCAGGTGCCTGGCGGCGCCTGCGGATATATGGGTGCCTGCGGCGCGAGCATCAGCACAGGCATCTTCCTCTCCATCGTCACCCGCAACACTCCCTTATCCACCGACACCTGGCGCCTCTGCAACCTCTGCACCGCCCGCGCACTGGAGCAGGTGGCCATCAATGGCGGCCCACGCTGCTGCAAGCGCGACTCCTACCTCTCGGTGCTGACGGCCATTGACTTCGTAAAGGAGAACCTCGGTGTGGAAATGGTGATGCCTGAGGTACACTGCACACGCAGCCAAATCAACGAGCAATGCATCGGCAAGAAATGCCCATTTTCACCACAAGAATAAAACTATTTTAAAATATAATATAATGAAAGACCAAGTATTGAAAGCCATGCGCGAGGCCGGCAAGCCGGTGTCGGCAGGCGATGTGACCAAGATGTTGAACGCCGACCGCAAGGAGGTGGACAAGGCCTTCGACGCCCTGAAGAAGGAAGGCGCCATAGTGTCGCCCGTGCGTTGCAAATGGGAACCCCGCCAGGGGAACTGAGCACCGCTGATTTAAATATATGAAGCGAAGAGCCGGCGAAGTAACCATGCGCTACTATATAGTCGACGCTTTCACCGACCGCCCCTTCGGGGGAAATCCGGCCGGTGTGGTGCTGTTGGGTGATGCACCGTTCCCCGACGAGGGGCTGATGCTGCAGGTGGCGGCGGAACTGCGCTATTCCGAGACGGCCTTCGTGCGTCGGCTGTCGGCAACGGAATGCCACGTGCGCTACTTCACGCCTGCGGCCGAGGTGGAGCTCTGCGGACACGCCACCGTGGCCACCTTCGCCTTGCTGCACCGCCTCGGGCTGGCCGACGGGCGATGCCTGTGCCACACGCTGGCCGGCGACTTGGAGATTGAGGCCGGCGAGCGCGTGATGATGCAGATGGCCGCGCCACGCATCGTCGAGGCCATCGCCGACACAGATGCCATATACCGGGCCTTGGGGCTCGACGGTTACCGTCCCCAGTTGCCCGTGCAGGTGGCCTACACTGGCCTCAACGACATCATGATACAGGTTCCCGATGTGACCACTCTCAACGCACTGCAGCCCGACATGGAGGCCGTCGCCTCCATCACCAAGGAACATGAGACCACAAGCTTCCACGTATTCGCTCTCCCCACTCAAACAATTAAGCAATCAAACAATCAAGCAATCACGGCATATGTGCGCGACTTCGGTCCCTTGTACGGCATACCCGAGGAATCGGCCACCGGCACCGCCAACGCGGCGCTGACTCACTATCTGGCCGTCAACGGCGTCATCCCGCAGCAGGGCGACTTCGCCTTCCTGCAGGGCGAGGCAATGGGGCGCCCGTCGGTGGTGGCCACACGCATCGCTGCCGACGGCACCGTCTACGTGGGCGGCACCGCCGCAATCGTCGCCGAAGGCAACCTATTGCTCGATAACAAATAATCAATAACCATTATCAATGAAACGGATACTTATGATGACCATGATTGCGGCCCTCCTGTGCGGCTGCGCCAACAAAGCTATCAAGACCGTCGGTGCCGACGAGTTCGCCGAGGTGACGACACAGAAGGAGGTGCGCCTCGTCGACGTGCGCACGCCGGAAGAATACGCCGAGGGTCACCTTGCCGGTGCGGAGAACATCGACGTCAAGGCCGCTGACTTCGCTGAGCGCATCAAAGGCATTGAGGGCGCGGTGGCCGTCTACTGTCGCGGCGGCAAGCGCAGCATGATGGCCGCTGCCCAGCTGGCCGCCAACGGCTGCACGGTGTATAACCTCGACGGCGGCATTCTCGCCTGGCAGAAGGCCGGCAAGCCGACGACGACCGAGGAGACAGACATCTTTGTCACCGCAGGCGGCAAGTTGGTGAAGCTCCACGCCTTGATGCACTCCAGCATGCGTATCGAGTACGACGGACGCAACCTCTACATCGACCCTTGCTCCAACCTGCGTGGCCGCACGGTGGATTACACCTCGATGCCCAAGGCCGACATCATCCTCGTCACCCACGAGCATTTCGACCATTACGACACCGCCGCCATCCGTCAACTTACCGCCGACAGCACGCTGCTCATCATGAATCCGCGCTGCGTGGAACTCTATGGCACCGGCACCGCAATGGCCAACGGCGACCGACGGCAGCTCGCCGATGGCATCAGCCTCGATGCAGTACCCGCCTACAATATCACAGCCGATCATCTGCAGTTCCACCCCAAGGGGCGCGACAACGGCTATATTCTCACCCTCGACGGCCTGCGCATATACATCGCCGGCGACACCGAGGATATCCCCGAGATGGCCGACCTAAAGGACATCGACATCGCCTTCCTCCCCTGCAACCAGCCCTACACCATGACCCCCGAGCAGCTGGTGAATGCCGCCAAGATGGTGAACCCCAAGGTGATCTTCCCCTACCACTACGGCGAGACTGACGTCACCACCATCCCCGCCCAGCTCCCCGCCATCGACGTCCGCATCCGCCACTACGAATGAAATGCGAAAATAGTTCTCATGCTTTCCTTTGACCTACATTGTCAATGGTAAAAAATTGTAAACATTAACGCAATAAAAAAAAGCATTTTACAAATGCTTTTTTTATATTTGAACCCGTCAAGTTTAGTTTTATCTTTGAACAAGGTTAATTCCCAATGTATTATGTAAAACATTTTGTACCTTAGAACTATTAAATACCTCAGTATTTAATTCTAATGTGGTGTTTTCTCCGGATAATTTACTGTTTGATGAATTGTACATGTTTTGTAATCTATCCGCATAGAGTTCAATTCTAGCCAATTGTGCTGTTGACCACATGTTGTCATGGTCTGGGGTAATATGAATTTGTTTTACTTGTGCGTTGGTACCATGTTTTGCAACCGTATCAACAAAAGCAGAATGAGATATCAGTGCAGTATCATTGACCCTGTGAAATTTTAAGCCATCGGTATATATGTATTCTATGGTATATGTGTTTTGTGGATTGTCCGGATTATTTGGATTGTTTGGTTTTTCAGGATCCTTTTCACATCCGGCAAATCCCAATGTTAATGTTGCCAGACCCCAAAATACCAAACCTTTACCTAATTGATATTTTGCATTCTTTTTCATTTTGCCACTTTTTTAATTAATAACACGATTTCACGACTGCAAAAGTACACATTTCCCACAACATGGCAAAATATTTTTTTTCCCATTCCAAGGAAAAAGTGTATCTTTGCAAAAAATTAAGACGAGGATATGGGCATCACGTACGACAGCATTCTGCAGAGGTTTGTGTTCGACTTCGAGCACGACGGCGGCGAGGATATCGTTAGCCTGACGGGCAACGGCTATCAGGTGGAAGCCTTCGGCAAATGCTTCTACTATGGCTATGAGTTCGCCGAGCAGGTGGACGGCGCTGTGCGTAGCGCCTTCATCAAGCATGTCAAATTCTCGGAGTCGATACAGGACAATCCCGACCTCGCCATGTTCATCAAGAAGGCCGTGGATAACCTCAGCCATCAGATAAACCTCTACGACTACAACCTCGTGGTGATGCCGGAGTCGTCCAGCAAGGTGAACGAGTATATGCTTCGCTATATCTACCGCTTCGCCCAGCCCACGCTCCGCAAGATGGAGCTGGTGAAGAATCTGCCCGCAAATATATCGTTCGACATGGACGCCTACGAGCAGCAGTATCTTGACGATGTGCTGGAAAACGGACGTGCCCGCTATACCGAAGCACAGAAGGAGGAGGTCAAGAACTCCATCAACCAGATGCTCGACCTTATCCACAAGAAGGACTACTTCACCATTGCCAAGGATGTGAAGAAGAGCCGCTTCCGGCCCTATATGATGCAGTTCCTGAAGTTCGCCAGCAAGGCCGACGAAGAGCTCTGTGCCACAATCCGCCAGCAGAATGTGCTGGTGATTGACGATGTGGCCACCAGCGGCTCCACCATCAACGAGATTCTGCGCACCTTGCGTATCCTCAACGAGGACAACGAGATTACCATCTTCAGCCTTATCGGCCGCAAAGACCTGATGGCTGATGCCAACTAAACTTTATATCGCCTTTGCCCCCTTGCAGGGCTATACCGATTCCGCCTACCGGCGGGCGCACCATGAGTGCGTCGGCGGGGTGGATGAGTACTATACGCCGTTTGTGAGGATTGAAGGGGGGGAGGTGCGTAAGAAAGACCTGCGCGACACCGACCCTGAGGCCAACGCTGGCGTGCCCACGGTGCCACAGGTCATCGCCAAGGACGGCGACGAGTTTGCGCGCCTCTGCGACGCCCTGCAGGGGCAAGGGTGGGGGAGGATAGATCTGAATATGGGCTGTCCGTTTCCCATGCAAGTGAAGGCCGGACGCGGAAGCGGACTGCTGCAGCATCCAGACCACATAGAGGAGATACAGCGTGAGATGCTACGGCGGCCCGAGGTGCTGTTCTCGGTGAAGATGCGCCTAGGACAAGAAAGTATGGACGAGGGGCTGGCGTTGATGCCAATAGTCAATGATATGCCGCTTGTGCATGTCACGTTGCATCCACGCCTCGGACGGCAGCAGTACAAGGGCGTGGCCGACCGCGAGGCCTTCAGCCGTTTTTACGAGCTATGCAGACACCCACTCGTCTACAATGGCGACATCGCCACGATGGAGGATGCCAGCGGAGTGCAGCAACGGTGTTCAGGCCTCAAGGGGGTGATGCTCGGGCGAGGTCTGCTGGCGCATCCGTGGATGCTCGGAGATAAAGAGCCGGCGCAGGTGCTGCAAGACATGCACGCCACCGTCTACCGCCACGCTGCAGAGAACCTCTGCGGCGACAGCCAGATTCTCGCGCGGCTGCATGCTTTCTGGGAGTATGTCGACATCCCCCACAAGCAGAAGAAGGCCATTATGAAAGCTATCTCGTTGCCTCGTTATCGTGAGACTGTAGCAGCGGCAATGCCTGTGCTTTAGATTCCAATGCCAGCAGATATTCCTTCCGCTCCAGGCCGTAGGCGTAGCCAGTCATGGAGCCGTCGCTGCCGACGACGCGGTGGCAGGGGACTATGATGGCTATGGGGTTGCGACCGACGGCCTGCCCGACGGCCTGCGCCGAACGGCAGCCTAAGCGGCGGGCTATGTTGCCGTAAGTCGTCGTCTCGCCGTAGGGAATCTCCAGCAGGGCATGCCAAACACGCCGCTGGAAGTCGGTGCCGATGGGTTTTATGGGAGGGATGAAGTCGGGCTGCCGGCCGGAGAAGTAGAGATCGAGCCAGCATCGGGTTTTGTGGAAGATTTCTATAGAGTCTATAGTATCTGTGGCTTTTATATGGCAGAAGGAGAGTCCGGAGAGGGATTTGCCGTCGGAGGTAAACGTGATTGGTCCGATAGGGCTGTTGTATAGGGCCGTGTGGTTCATTTTGTTGGCTCCACATGTAGCGTGATATGTGTGCTTTCTCCGAAGCGGGTTTTGAGGGCCTGCTCTATCTCGCATGTGCGGGCATGTGCCTCGGCCAGTGGCATCTGGCCATCCATGCGGATGTGCAGCTCTATGGCGTAGCGGCTGCCGATGCGGCGTGTGCGCAGATGGTGCGGGTCGCGCACGTCGGGGAAGGCGGTGACGACGGCCAGTATTTCGCGCTCCACCTCGTCGGGCAGCGAAGCTTCCATTAGCTCGTCGAGCCCCTGCTTCAATAGTTTATATGCCACGCGGAGGATGAAGAGCGACACGACGAATCCTGCCAGCGGGTCGAGCACCGTCCAGCGGTCGCCAAGCAGTATGGCGCCGCCGATGCCCGCCAGGGTGCCCAGCGACGAGAGGGCGTCGCTGCGGTGATGCCACGCGTTGGCCTCGACGGCGGGAGAGTTGAGTTTGCGGCCGCGCCGCACGGTATACCGGTACACCAACTCTTTCAGCACAATGGAGACCAACGCTGCCCACAGCGCCAGCATACCTGGCGCCGCCAGCGTGCCACCGTGGTACCAGAACAGCAGTGCCTCGACGGCCTTCCAGCCTATGCCCACGGCCACCGTGGCCAGCGCGATGCCGATGACGGTTGTGGCGAGGGTCTCGTATTTGCCGTGGCCGTAGTCGTGGCTGCTGTCCTCGGGCTTGCCGCTGATACGCACGAAGAGGAGCACGACGGCGTCGGTGAGCAGGTCGGAGAGCGAATGCACGGCGTCGGCCGTCATGGCGGCGCTGTGACCCACGATGCCGGCCACGAACTTGAACACCGTCAGCAGCACGTTCACAGCGCTGCCGACGAGCGTCACCTTGAATATTTCTTTCTCGCGACTCATCAGAGTATCTGTGCCGTATGGGCCTTGGTGTTCACCTTGCCGATGGCGTCGACAATGACGCCCTGCTCGTCGATGACGTAGGTGGTGCGCAGGGTGCCCATCGTAACCTTGCCGTAGTTTTTCTTCTCGCCCCAGGCCTCGTAGGCCTTCAATATCGTCATGTCGGTGTCGGCGATGAGGTGGAAGGGCAACTGGTATTTCTCGATAAACTTCTGGTGCGAGGCGGCGCTGTCTTTGCTTACGCCCAGCACGTTGTAGCCCAGGGCGAGGAAGCGCTCGTAGTTGTCCCTCAGGTCGCAGGCTTCGGCCGTGCAGCCCGGTGTGCTGTCCTTGGGGTAGAAGTAGAGCACCAGCTTCTTGCCGGCATAGTCGGCTAGGCTTACGCGCTCGCCTGTCTCAATAGTGCCCTCGAAATGCGGGGCCTTGGTTCCAATCTGTAGCATGGCATTATCTTTTTTTTCGAGTGCAAAGATACGATTTTTTTTGCCATCATGCAAAAAAAAGAAAAATTGTTTAGGATGGCCTGCATCCGAAGCCTCTCCGTATTTGGTCCGACTGTTCTTGAGGAATGCCACTGGCATTCCGAGTGGTTGTTCACCGAGCGCCTGCGGCGTTGGAGGCCATTGGAATGCGAGCACCTTGCGGCCCGTAAGGGGCGGCAACGGCAGTGGCAAAACAAACGCCATGAGAATAAACCTTGTTCCTTGCTGAAAAAAAAGGGGGGATAGATAAAACACATAATGTTCCGATGATTCCTTGTTTTGGCAGTGTCGCAGGGTAAACCTGCGGGCACGGCGGATAAGGACAAGGGCGCCTGGAGGGGCGCCCTTGGGGAGATGGGGAAGTTGAGGTAAGGGGTTAGAGGTTAGAGGTGGGGTTAGGAGATGATGCCGGTGCCGATGTAGGAAGAGTCGGAGGGTTCGCCCTTGTTGTCGCGGCCGTCGCCGATGGCGAAGCCGAAGACGTGGACGGTGAGGCCTGTCCAGGCGGAGGGCATGCGGACGGTGGTGGAGCCTGTGGTGCGGAGGTCGTTGCCGAAGCTCATGATGACGGCTTTGGTGTCGGGCTGGTAGACGACTATCCAGACTTTGTCCTGAGCGTCGGCGCCTGGGAGGTCGGCGGAGGTCTGCCAGGTGCAGGTGACCCTCTGAGGTTCGGCGAAGGAGGCGTTGCCGAAG
>CADAWR010000027.1 GCA_902791695.1 uncultured Bacteroidota bacterium | reverse complement strand
GACCACCTTTATCTTCTTGCCTATTGAGTCTATCAACGTAAAGCGTGCCTCGGGGAACATTATAGCCAGCGGCACTCCTGGAAAACCTCCGCCGGTGCCCACATCAAGTATCTCAGTCATCGGGGCGAAGCGTATCACCTTGGCAATAGCCAGCGAGTGAAGCACATGGTGCTCATAGAAGTGTTCCATATCCTTGCGCGAGATAACGTTGATCTGCGCATTCCACTCCTCGTACAAAGGCAAAAGAGCGGCGAACTGTTCACGTTGCCGCTCCGTAAGTTCCGGGAAATATTTAAGTATAATATCCACTACTCAACAATAACCATTACAGGTATGCTTTCAGGTGCTTGCTCTTCGAACTGGTCTTCAAACGCTTGATGCCCTTCTCCTTAATCTGGCGCACACGCTCACGGGTCAGGTTAAACTTCATAGCTATCTCATCCAGGCTCAGCGGGTGCGGCTGACCGATGCCGAAGTACATCCTTATCACCTCGCGCTCTATCTCCGTCAGCGTCGACAGGCAGCGCTCAATCTCCTGCGAAAGGCTCTCCTGCATCAGCTTGTCGTCTGTCGGCGGCGTATCTTCGTTAGGCAGCACGTCGACAAAGTTCACATCCTCGTCGCTCGCCAACGGCGCATCGATACTCACATGGCGGCCGCTAATGCCCATAATTGCCTTAATCTTATCCTCCGGGATGTCCAGCATCTCGGCCAGTTCCTCCTCCGATGGCGGACGCTCAAGCTGCTGCTCCAGCTTGCTGATTTCCTTTTTCAGTTTATTGAGGGCTCCCAGCTGGTTGCTCGGCAGGCGCACTATGCGGCTGTTCTCGGCGATGGCCTGCAGAATGCTCTGGCGGATCCACCACACAGCATAGCTGATGAACTTGAAGCCGCGCGTCTCATCGAAACGCTTGGCGGCTTTGATAAGGCCCACGTTGCCCTCGTTGATGAGGTCCGGCAGACTCAAGCCCTGATTCTGATACTGTTTGGCCACAGAGACCACAAACCTCAGGTTGGCCTTCGTCAGGCGTTCCAGTGCCGCCTGGTCGCCCTGCTTGATGCGCTGCGCCAGCTGCACCTCCTGCTCGGGCGTCAGCAGCTCCTCGCTGCAGATGTCCTGCAGGTATTTATCCAGTGACTTTATGTCGCGGTTGGTGATGGAATGTGTAATCTTCAGTTGTCTCATAGGCCTGCTCTCTTACTTTATTTTACCTCAATAACGGATATTTATTGATTTTGTTTCATGCACTATAACTTTTTTTTTGGAAAAATATTTTGCCCCGCCGGAAATTTATTCCGAAAGTTGTGGTATTTTTGCACCCGGAAACAATAAACATGCCTCTTTGGCGTTATAAGTAACAAACAAAATACACATACAATGAAAAAGAACACCATCATTGCCCTCGTGGCAGCCGTATGCGCAACCTTCTTCCTTGCCTCGTGCAGCAAGGATGTCAACACCCGCGCGGCCACCTTCACCATCACCAACGACATGTGGGAGCAGCGCTCCGACAATAACTTCTACTGCGACTTCGCGTGGAGTGCCATCAGCGACGACGCTCTCGCCGTCGGCACCATCAATGCCTACCTCATCCTCAGTGCCAACAGCACCGAATTCCAGGAGCCGCTGCCATACGTCTACCTCCGCAACTGGACCCTCACCGACCCCGTCACCGGCGCTCCCTATCAGGTCTACCAGCCCGTCAATGTGCGTTTCGATGTCTACCCCGGTCACATCACCTTCATGGTCAGCGACCTCGGCGACCTGCTGACGCTTCCCACCGAGCTCAAGACCATGCGTTTCCGCGCTGTGGTCACCTACCCTGTGGAATACTAGCCTAGTGCCAAACAATAAAAAAGAGGGCCGCAACTGATGTTGCGGCCCTCTTTTTATTATCTGCGTTTGTACGCCTTCAACGTGTTCTCCAGCAGGCTCACTATCGTCAGCGGGCCTACGCCGCCAGGCACCGGAGTCACCCAGCTGCACTTGGCGTCGACCTCCGAGTGCTTGACGTCGCCGATGACGCGGTAGCCGTTCTTCTTCGTGGCATCCTCCACTCGGTGGATACCCACATCCACAAGCACGGCACCTTCCTTCACCATGTCGGCAGTGACGAACTCGGGCTTGCCGATGGCTACAACCAGTATGTCGGCCTGCAGGCACAGTTCCTTGAGATTCTTGGTTTTGCTGTGGCACATCGTCACCGTGCAGTCGAAACCCTTACGGCTCAACAGGTTGGCGGCAGGGGTGCCCACAATGTTCGAGCGGCCCAGCACCACACAGTGCTTGCCGACGGTCTCAATGCCATAGCGCTTGAGCAGCGTGCAGATGCCCATGGGTGTTGCGGGCACGAAGCACTCCTCGCCGAGCACCATGCGCCCGATGTTGATGGGCGTAAAGCCGTCCACATCCTTGTCGGGCGATATGGCGTTTATGATATTCTGCTCGTTGATATGCTTGGGCAGCGGCAGCTGCACTATGAAGCCGTCAATGTCGGGGTCGTTGTTGAGGAAAGCTATCGTCTCCAGCAGCTGCTCCTCGGTGGTGCTCTCCGGCATACGGTACACACTCGACGTGAAGCCCACCTCGTGGCTGGCCTTCTCCTTGTTGGCGACGTAGGTCTTGCTGGCCCCGTCCTCGCCCACGATTACAGCGGCCAAGTGCGGCGCACGGTGTCCCTGAGCGGTCAGGTTGCGCACCTCGTTGGCTATCTCGTCTTTGATCTGCAAGGCCATCGCCTTGCCATCCAATAACTGTTGCATATTATTGTTTTTTATCTGTGTCTTCTCATCGGCAATTTGCCACCGTTCTTGCTCACCATCTTCATCATCTTGCGCGTGTCCTCGAACTGCTTGAGGAAGCGGTTGAGCTCCTGGATGGAGCGGCCGCTGCCGGCGGCAATGCGCTGCTTGCGGCTGCCGTTCAGGCAGCTCGGGTTCTGGCGCTCGTAGGGCGTCATTGAGCCTATCATGGCCTCTATCGGCTTGAAGGCGTCGTCGCCAATCTCCACGTTCTGCGTCAGCTTGCCCATGCCCGGTATCATACCTATAAGGTCCTTCATCGAACCCATCTTCTTGATCTGCGCCAGCTGCGACAGGAAGTCATCGAAGTTGTACTCGTTACGCAGCAACTTCTTCGATATCTTCCTCGCCTCCTCCTCGTCATACTGCGCTTCGGCCCTCTCCACCAGACTCACCACATCGCCCATGCCGAGTATTCGGTTGGCCATACGGTCGGGGTGGAACACGTCGAGGGCGTCCATCTTCTCGCCCACGCCGACAAACTTTATGGGCTTCTGCACCGTGTAGCGTATCGTCAGTGCCGCACCGCCACGCGTGTCGCCGTCCAGCTTGGTGAGCACCACGCCGTCGAAGTCAATCCTGTCGTTGAAGGCCTTGGCGGTGTTCACGGCATCCTGGCCGGTCATCGAGTCGACCACAAAGAGGGTCTCCTGCGGCTGCAGCTCGCGCTTCAGGGCCGCTATCTCGTCCATCATCTGCTCGTCGACAGCCAGACGGCCGGCGGTATCTACGATGACCACGTTGATGCCATTCAGCTTCGCTTCGCGGATAGCATTCTTGGCAATCTCCACCGGGTTATTGTTACCCAGCTCTGTGTAGACAGGCACCTGCACCTGCTCGCCCAACGTCTGCAACTGGCTGATAGCTGCGGGGCGGTACACGTCGCCAGCCACCAGCATCACACTCTTGCCGCGCTTGGTCTTCAGCATGTTGGCCAGCTTGGCGCTGAAGGTGGTCTTACCGGAACCCTGCAGACCTGCTATGAGGACAATGGCCGGCTGACCTTTGATGTTGATATCCACAGCCTCCGAGCCCATCAGCTCCGTCAGCTTCTCGTGGACAATCTTCACCATCAGCTGGCCGGGCTCGATGCTCGTGATAACGTTGCGACCCAGCGCCTCGGCCTTCACCTTGTCGGTAAACTCCTTGGCTATCGGATAGCTCACGTCGGCGTCCAACAGAGCCTTGCGCACCTCTTTGACGGTCTCCGCAACATTAATATCAGTGATGCTCCCCTTACCGCGGAGAGTATGTAACGCTTTCTCTATCTTACTACTTAGGTTCTCAAACATCTCTTCTCTGCATTATTTTTCCGTGTGCAAATTTACAAAAATAATTCCATATAACAGCACATTTTTTTCAACGGCCGTTTTCATGCCAATGTTTCTACGTACCCGCTCCGTACCCGCTCCGACTGTTCACCGGTTGTTTAACGGTTTTTGGTCGGAGGGAGTACGGAGCAGAGTCGGAGAGACTACGTACAGAAGACTATTGGCGCTTGAAGAGGACGCCGACGCGGAGCATCAGCATGAGTATCAAGGGGATGATGGCCACCGAGAGGCCGCAGACGAGGACGTATACGGCGGCGGCGGCAAACATAGCCTCCTGCAACCACAGGGCCCAGCGGGGGCTACGCCCGAGGCGGATGGCTATCAAGATGAGCAGCGGCGAGAGCCACAGGATGTTGAGGTTCCAGTTGGTGCACCAGTGGTCGGTGCCGAACCACATGAACAGCAGGAACAGACCGCAGAGGCCAGCGATGATGAACAGAGCCCTGTCGGCCCAGCGCGGCATCTTCCTCACCCATGTCAACACTGCTACGACAGCGAAGAGGAGCGCGAAGACAATCACCGGCGGGAAGCTGGCTTTCAGCGGTGTGCGGTGCGAAGGGAGCAACAGGCGCGAGGGCTCGACGATGAAGGGGGCTGTCCATACGCCCGAGGTGGTGCACTGCGCCAGCTCGGCCTCCATCTCGGCAGGCAGGAACATGCGCTCGGGAGCCGAGCAGCGGTGGTCGGCGGTGAGGCCGAGGAGCAAGTCGACGCCGAGGTGCCACCACTCGAGGTCGCCCTTCATGCAGGCGGCCAGCAGGCGGCGGTAGCTCGCGGGCTCAGCGGCGCGCTGCAGCACGGTGTCCTGTGCCCAGGCGCTGTAGACGATGTCACGTACCCGCGTGGCGCAGTTGTCGCGCAATATGTCGTAGCGATAGTGGCGGTACTGCGGCAGGTAGTTGGTCTCCAACAGGATATATAGGTTCTGCACCTGACCGGCCTCGAAGGTGAGGGGCTGCTCGCGCACCTCGCGGCCTTCGTAGGCATATTCGTACATGAAGTCCTCGAAGGTGGTGCAGCTGAGCTGGTAGTCGAGGCGCCCGCGGGTGAAGACCCAGTAGAAGTTGGGCGTGTCGAAGTTGAAGGTTCCGTAGTTGTATACGCGGTCGATGCCGCTGGCGGTGTCGGTGATACGTATAGCGCTGTGGCCGAATGTAGTGTAGAAGTCATTGCCCGGGTCGCAGGTGAGCACGCTGGCCGTGGCGCCGTCGCTCAACGGCATCTGTTGCGCCTGCAATGAGGTGGCGCACAGGACTAATAATAGAAGAAGACTCCTACGGAGTGTTCCCCATAGGGGATTCTCTTTAATATAACCCATTGCTTGGTCGCATTTTAAGATTTAAGCGCCGGTACCTATATGCTCGTCTGCCACGGCCATGGGGCGCTTCACTCCCTCGCGGGGCTCCATGTGTATGGGGGCGCCGTCCTTGCCCTGGTGCACAGTGACCTGCGGGAATGGTATCTCGACGCCGGCGTTGTTGAAGGCTATGTATATGTCCTCGCGGATATGCTTCCATACTTCCCAATAGTCCTCGACGGTGGTCCACATCCATACCGATATGTCTACCGACGAGTTGTTGAGCTCGCTTACGGCAATGACGGGTTCCTTGAAGTCCCAGCGCACAAGCGGCTCGGCTTTGATGACTTCCCACAGCACCTCTTTGGCCTTGCGCAGGTCGGTGCCGTAAGCCACCGAGGCCACCACGTCGAGACGTATCTGCGGCTCCTTGGTGTGGTTGATGAGGCTCTTGGTGGCCAGCTCGCTGTTGGGGATGATGATTGTGCGGCCGTTGAAGGGACGCATGAAGGTGTGGAAGATGCGTATCTCCTTGATGTAGCCTTTGTACTGGCCACACTCTATGTAGTCGTCGACCTTGAAGGGCTTCATGAGCAGGATGATGACGCCGCCGGCGAAGTTCTGCAGGGTGCCCTGTAGGGCCATACCTATGGCCAGACCCATGGCGCCGATGAGGGCGATGAACGATGTGGCCTTAATGCCTATGATGTCCATGGCCATGAAGACGACCATGGCTTTGAGCAGCAGGTTGACCAGTGAGCCGAGGAAGGTCTTGAGCGAGGGCTCGGCATCACGCTTGTCGAGGGCCTTGAAAATGGCTTTTCGCAGCAGGTTGGCCACCTTGAGACCCAGCCACAGCACCAGGATGGCCGCCAGCAGCTTGGGCACAAACTGGACGGTTAGCTCGGTGAGGGCGTGGAGACCGTCCTTCACAATGGTGTTTTCACCAGTGACTACGGCCTTGAGGTCGGTGATATCCATGTTCCTGAGGCTGTCTTTCACGGCCTGCGAGATGCTGTCGGTGGCCTTGAGGGTCTGGCCGAACTCGTCCTGCGGGGGAGGCGGCACGGCGCCTGCATCTTTTTGCGCTGCGGCCATAGCCATCAGCGACGGGGTTTTGTCGTCTAAAAGTATCATGATTGTTTAATCTTTACTGACATGATTGTGCGTACCATGGCATCCCACCAGCGGGCCGGCAGCAGGGCGTGCAGCACGGTGACGCTGAAGGAGGCGGTGCCCAGACGGTAGCGTGTGCGCGGGCAGCGCGACGTGGCGGCGCGCACGACGGCTTGGGCCACGCGTGTGGGCTTGGTGATGAAGTTGCCCTTGTAGGCCCACCTCATTGCGGCGGCCTCACGGAGGGCGGGCTGCTCATAGGCGGTGCCGCGCGAGCATTCTTCGAGGTGGTCGGCGGCTATGATGCCCCAGTCGGTCTTGATGCAGCCGGGCTCTATGATGGCCACATCGATGCCAAAGGGCTTGAGCTCGATGCGCAGGGCGTCGCTCAAGGCCTCGACGCTGTACTTGCTGACGTTGTACCAGCCACCGAAGGGGAAGACTGCGCGACCCGCTATGGAGGCTATGTTGACGATGCGGCCACTCCCCTGCTCACGCATGGCGGGGAGCACAAGGCGCGTCATCTCGGCAAGGCCGAAGACGTTGACCTCCAGCTGACGGCGGGCATCGTCCAGGGGCACGCACTCCACGGCGCCGAAGTAGCCGTAGCCGGCATTGTTGACAAGGACGTCGATGCGCCCTTCTGCCTTGAGGATGGTGTCGACGCACTGGCGGCGCGAGGCGTCGTCAGTGACGTCGAGGGCCAGCGGCGTGACGCCGTCGGCAACGAGGGGTTCCATGAGGGCGGTGCGCCGTGCGGCGGCGTAGACCTTGTGGCCCATGCGGGCCAGGCGCTGGGCGGCCTCGTAGCCGATGCCACTGCTGCCGCCGGTGACGAGTATCACTTTCGTATTGATCATAATGTTTAATTAACGCAGGGGGTACATTTAAATTATACCGGCAGCAAGTTTTTTTTACGACAATTGAACTTTTTTTGTTATCTTTGCAGCATGAAAAAAACGAGAATAACCTCATGTCCGGAACTGATGGAGGCCATTGACGAGATAGGCCTCGTGCCGCTGCTGGACAGCGGAATACGCGGCTTTTCGGCCGACGAAATGGTGGCGTCGGAGTGCCGCTACGTGGTGACCGACGAGGGCTGGGACTGGCCGCTCTGGGACTGGAAAGGCCCAATGGTCACCGAAGGGCATTATGCTTACGGCAAGTTCTTCGGCGGCAAGGCGGGCTTCGTCACCATGGAGTGGTGGCCCGACCTCTGCAACTACCGGCGCGCCAAATACCCGGAGCCCGATGAGGAGAGCATCGAAGGCGCCATCCTGGAGGTGCTGCACGTCAACGGCAGCATGATTACAAGGGAGCTGCGCACGGCCTGCGGCTTCGACGGCCCCAAGATGCGCAGCCGCTTCGACGGCTATGTGACACGCCTGCAGATGGCCTGCCGCGTGGTGACAGAAGACTTCGTCTACCCTACAGATAAACACGGCAACCGCTACGGCTGGGGATGGGCGCTGCTGAACACGCCCGAGCGCCTCTTCGGCCACGATTCATGTCTGTGCGATCGCACACCGGAGGAGAGCTATTCGCGCCTTTACGCCCACCTGCACACTTTGCTGCCGCAGGCTTCAGACAAGCAGCTCGCCAAGCTACTGGGCTGACGCCCGGTTGGCACGGAGAGCGATGTTACGCCGCAGGCAGTCGCAAAAGAGTGATATTTCAAGACAGTGATAGTTGCCCTCGCAACCGACGAGGGGCAGCATGTAGTCGTTGCGCGTATAGCCGTCGATATGGAGCAGCAGGCTCGTGGTGTCGAGCGTGGCGGTGAGGGTGTCGCCATAGCGCGGGTCTACAAGCATTGCCGGCGTAGCATCGGTGCTCCAGTTGACAGGATTGATAGCCATGAGGTTGCCGTCGCTGAGGAATGGAATGGCACAGCTGTTGTCGCGCACCGAGTTATAGCATATGGTCACACCCAGGTCGGCACTGTCCTGCGCCGGGCTGATATGGGCATTGGTGTCGGTCACCTTGTATCCGATGACATAGGCGGCCACCAAGCGGCTGTAGGTGCTGTCGTCCATGGCCTTCAACAGATCGACAACAGCCATAGCCCCTTGGCTGAAACCAGCGAGGATAAAAGGCCTGCCATTGTTATAGTGCTCCAGATAATAGTCAAAAGCCTTGCGCACGTCGCCATAAGCCAGCGGCATACGGGCGTCGACCAGACTGTCGCTTGTGTATGTCTCCATGGTCACCTGGCGGTAGTAGGGCGAGTAATAGTTGAGCTCACCGGCCAGCAGCTGGTCCACACCCACCATCTCGCCGTACAGCAGCGCACGGATGCTGTCGTTGCGGGTGTCGGCATAATGCATGGGCTTGCCGCCCAAAGTGTAGTCGTCGCACTCGGTGGAGACGATATAGAACACATCCACCGCCGCATCGCGGTCGGCAACGTACCACTGCGTAGTGTCACTGTAGTCCGGTTCTGCCGGAACGACATCGCCTTTCGGCGCACAAGCGACAAAGCAAAAAGCCAGCCCCAAAACGGCAGCCATCTTCATTGTATGCATATTCATTACGGTATTAGATTGATTACAAGGTATTCCGACTGTGTCCCTATGCGGTATTTGGCGCCCCAGATACCGAGGCCGGAGGTGACGCAGACGGTGGTCTCCCCTTTCTTCAACGTGCCCCACGAGCACTCGTACAATGCGTCGGTAATCCACGACAACGGCCACACCTGCCCGCGGTGGGTGTGACCGCTCACCTGCAGCCCTATGCCCGCGCGCTCGGCCTTCTCCAAGTGGTAGGGCTGGTGGTCGAGGAGGATGGTGAATGCGCCGGTGTGGAAATGCGCCAAGGCATTGACACTCCTGCGGTGGCGGTTGGTGCGGTCGTCGCGGCCGATGACGGCGATGTTGCCGACTTTGGCCACCGAGTCGCGCAGCAGGGTGATGTTGGCGTCGCGGTAGAAACGCTCCGCCTCGCCGGGGGTGTAATGGTCGGCGTAGTATTCGTGGTTGCCCAGGCAGGCATAGACGGGCATCTGCAGCTCGCGGAGCCCTTCGGCCATATCCTCGTGCAGCAGGGGGCGCAGCGAGCGGTCCACAAGGTCGCCGGCCATGAGCAGCATGTCGCCGCCCTCGCGGTTGAGCATCGCCACCCAGCGGTCGAGGTCGGCACGGCGGTTGTGGTAGCCCAGATGCAGGTCGCTCACGGCCAGCACCTTCACGGGGTGGTCCACCTTGCCGTGGGTGTCGACAGTCAGCTCCACACGCCGTTTGTGCTCGTAGTTCAGGCTGCCATATATGAACAGGGCCGCCATAGCCACCAGCAGCACGCCGCAGGTCCACCAGTTGTCGCGCAGCCAGGCCGTTGGCAGCACGTGCACCAGCCGCAACAGGTCGGCCAACAGGAACGCCATGAAGAGGTACAGGAGTATTATCAAGCCTTTGTTGCCGACATTATAGACAGCCACCGAAAGCCCGTAAGGCATGCGGTCGAGGTAGCGCGTCAGCGACAGCACAGCCATAGCCACGCAGGCGGCCTCCACACCCACCAGCGTCCACCGCAGCCATAGCACCGGCGGCAGCATCCACAGATGCCACCCCACATAGCCCGACAAGGCAATGATAACGAACAGAATAGCCAACATCATATATCGTCGTTTTTAGCGTTAGGAACAAAGAACACCACCGTCAGCGCACCCACAGCTCCGGCCACAAGCACGATGATGCGGGCCACGGAGTCGGCGGGGATGAAGACGAAGGCGGAAAGTAGCACCATGGTCGTCATGATGCCTACGGCACCGGCCTTCTGTGCGGCCGTCATGCCGCCACGCCGCTGGTAGTTGCGTATATACTTACCCAACCATGAGGCCAGCAGCCATTGCTGCAGCCGCGGCGACGAGCGGTAGAACAGCCACGACGCCAGCAGAAGGAACGGCGTCGTCGGCAATCCCGGCACCACAACACCAAGGACTCCAAGTCCTACGGCCAACAGACCCAAGGCTATAAACAAATGTTTTATCATCTCACAGTTTCAGGTAATCTCGCTATATCTTAGGATTGTCAAAGGAGAATGCTATCTCCACGGTCGTGCTTCCTCGCTGGACTGTCAAGGACACCGAGTCCAGATTGTCTAAAAGGTGTTTCTGCTCTTCCAAGGTGATGTCGCCCACATCTCGGCCGTTAATTTTGCTGATGCGGTCGCCATTCCTAAGTCCGGCGTTCTCGGCATTGGAGTCCTTATAGAGGCAGTTGACGATCCAGCAGCCGAGGGTATGGCTGCGGTCGATATAGGAAAAGCCGTGCACGGGACTCTTGAATGGTTCGCTGAACTTGACATTAGGCTTAAGGTATAGGCGATTGCCGTTGAGGTCTATTATCATGTTGAAACGCTCCCAGATATCATTTCCTACAATGGCAATGTACTCCATGTTGGAGAGTGCCCCTTCGGTGTTGTCGCTGTAGTCCATCGTGATGTCGTTCAGGGCAAAACCTCCCACCGAGGCGCTTTTCGCACGGAAGTCGCTGCCGGATGCTGCCCCACCAATGCCACCGGTGAAGTAAGAATAATGCATCTGGGGCGAGACTTCTTTCACACCATGCTGACTGGCGACAGCGCTTGTCAGCGTGACCGAGCCACCGCTCCCGAGGTCTATCAGTGCCTCGCCCTCAACGGTGTTGCCGTCGCGGATGGTTATACTCAGCGGCACATATATGCGTTTGTTCTCGTACCGTATGGGTATCGAGGTGTAGCCGGCGGTGTCACCCATCTGTTTCCAGAAGCCCATAAGCTCGTCAACATAGTTTATGGCGATGACCTTGCCGCCCATATTGTCGATACCGAGGAGTCCGTCGGCCTGGTCACCCAAGATGGACTTCA
The DNA here is from genome assembly GCA_902791695.1 of uncultured Bacteroidota bacterium. Classification (GTDB taxonomy): domain Bacteria; phylum Bacteroidota; class Bacteroidia; order Bacteroidales; family P3; genus Colimorpha. The sequence continues at coordinate 951 of CADAWR010000027.1, read as the reverse complement.
GCTGTATGACCGGCGAGACTTTGCTTGTGTATTCTGTATCGGCAACGATATAGGTCAGCTCGTTGATGATAATAGGTACGGTTTCCTGACCATTGCCGGAGCCGCCCATTCTGGCGCGTCCAATGTTCTTATACTGAAGCTTGCTGTCTGCCAGATATGTGCTGTCGATGCAGGTGTATGGCGCTCCGGTGTCGAATGCCAAACGGGCAGGGTGCCCGTTCACCGACGTCTCGAGATAGAGGTGACCGAAATAGCTGACCTTGGCCATCTCCTGCTGAGCCATAAGATGACCACAGCAGAGGAGAACGGCTATGGTGGTGAACAATGTCCTTTTCATTTCTGTATGGAAATAAAAAAAGGTGGCTACCAATGCTGGCAGCCACCTTTTTTTGTTTTGTACTAGCAGAGCTCGTGGATCACGAGGCCGGAGCGCAGCTTGGGCTCAAAGGCATGATGTTGCCGGTGTCGGCAATGTCGATGATCTGCTTCATGCTGACGGGATAGAGGGCGAAGGCGACCTTCATCTCGCCGTTGTCGACGCGACGTTTCAGCTCGCCGAGGCCGCGGATACCGCCGACGAAGTCGATGCGCTTGTCAGTGCGAAGATCCTTGATGCCAAGCACCTTGTCGAGGACGAGGTTGCTGAGGATGGTGACATCGAGCACGCCGATGGGGTCGTTGTCGTTGTAGGTGCCGGGCTTGGCGGTCATCTTGTACCAGTGGCCGTCGAGGTACATGCTGTGCTCATGCAGCTTGGCGGGCTTGTAGATGTCGGTGCCCATGTCGGTGAGGTCGTAGCTCTCGCCGACGGCTTTGAGGAACTGCTCCTTGGTGAGGCCGTTGAGGTCTTTGACCACGCGGTTGTAGTCGATGACGTTGAGCTGGTTGTCGGGGAAGATGACAGTCATGAAGTAGTTGTACTCCTCCTTGCCGGTGTGGTGGGGGTTCTGC
>CADAWR010000026.1 GCA_902791695.1 uncultured Bacteroidota bacterium | reverse complement strand
CTATCTCCTGTTGAGATATTTTCATTATATTTGCACCAACAATTCAATCAGTCAATTACACCCAATGTGTTGCATTTATGACTTGAATTCAGCTTTTTCTATAGCCTTGCTATAGACACTTCTCCTATACGAGTACCAATTCTTATTGAGTCACCGCCATCCCAACGTATGGCTGAGGTATCTCCTTTCCATAATGAAAACTGCGTGCCATATATGAACCCCGTACTGTCGGAAAATGAATACCTCATCTCTTTATTCCATTCATCCACACAATATGGACCAGATTTCATAATACTATTGTTTGTCTCCCAAAGTTCGCCTTTAACCAACACCGTAGTATCCGTATTGAAATCAAGTTCCAATATATAGAATTCTAGAGACCAATAACCATTTTCTGACTCTGTACGCTTGCTAAAATTCCCCTTCCATGATGTCTGGGACAATGGATTGGGTTCTCCGACGCTTTCGCTAAAGCCATGCACGACCACGGCTTCATCTTTCCCGCAAGACGCCACAACAAATACCATCGCGGCAACAAAAATGAATATGTATTTCTTCATTGTCTTTACAATTTATTTCATGAAAGACAAACGCCCTTACCGCGTCATGCGGCGGAAGTAGAAGATAAGGCCGGCGGTAAGGAGGCAGAGGCCGCCGAGGATGATCCAGAAGGTCTCACGGCCCATGGGGAACGGGAAGCCGACATTCATGCCGAAGAAGCCGGTGACCAAGGTCAGAGGCAGCATGATGGTGTTGAAATAAGTCAGCACTCGCATAATCTCGTTGGTGCGGTTGGTCAGCAACGAGTCAAAGGTGTGCGACAGACCTTCGACCAATTCGCCATAGTCCTCGATGGAGTCGTACATCTTTTGGTACTGGTCCAGTATGTTGCCCCAGTAGTCCTCCATGTCGAGCACCTCGGGGTCCACGAAGCCTTTGATGCCGCCGCTCTCGAACATGTGGAGCACGCGCAGCTGCGGACGGAAGGTGGTGTTGAGCAGGATGGTGTTGCGCCGCGTCTCGGATATCTGCTCGATGATGGAGCGCGCGCGGCGGTTGAAGATGTCGTAGTTGATGAGGTCCACCTCGGCACCGACGCGCTGCACCAGTGTGTTGGTCTCGAGCATGAGGCGGTTGAGGATGTGGTAGAGCAGCTGGTCGCTGGTGGCCATCATCTCCTGCGTGTCCTCGTCGCCCTCGGCCAGGTCTTCGCGCATCTCGTCGAAGAACTTCTTCACCACCCAGTGGGCTTTGCCGAGGGTGATGATGTAGTCGCGCCCCCAGAAGATCTTGACCTCACGGATGCGGATGAACTTGTTGCCCTTGTCGAAGTAGGGGAAATGCAGAATGAGGAAATAGTAGTCGTCGTACTCGTCTATTTTCGGACGCTGGGTGGTGCCACGGCAGTCTTCGATGTCCAAGGGGTGGAACTGATAGTCGTTGAGCAGAAAGTCGTAGTCTTCCTCGCTGGGATTGGTTATATCAAGCCATTTGAGCGACTTATACTGTATCGTTTCAATCATTTTTACACCTCCTTTCGGGTTCGTGACTACCTGGTGGTCAGCATTCTACATTCGTGCTACGGTATTGGTTCGCCTGCAAAGATACGAAATATTTTCCTATTTGGCGACAATTATTATACATTATTGGTAATTTTAACGGTGAATATACGTATTAAGCGGGGCATCTACCACCCTGCTCCGACCCCTCTCCGATGTCTCTCCGACAAAAAACCGTTAAACAACCGGTGAACAGTCGGAGCGGGTACGGACCGGGTACTGTGCACCGCCGCCGCTCCGGTAGGGAAATATCATTTTTTCAAAACAAAAAAACTGTTGATAGCGCTTGGGGTTTTCAACCGACTTAGGTGGATAACATGGGAAAAAAGCACGTAAACAAAGAGTTAAAAAATGGGGCTCCAAAAATGCGGTTTGAAAATCAAACGCTTATTATAATCCGCTGATACACAAAGGTATATTACAGTTTTCAACTTACAAACGGCTAATCCTCAAACGGCTGTATGGTTATCAACAAAAAGGGGTGCCATAGGGTGAATTTTATGAAAAAAATTCTTTTCTATGGAAAAAATTTCGTATATTATATGCCGCTGCGGAATATGCGTTTTAACAAAATAGATTTTGAAAATTAGTGGGTTGTGGGAAATGGTATGTCTGCCCGACCTTGACACTGCGGCTGAACTTTAGTAAAAAAAAATGAACTCTCCAAATTTTTTTTTTAGTTTCTGTGCACAAAAAAAGGTAGACCTTTGCATGCAGAACAAGACGGGGGAGTATACCCGTAAATGATTGGAAAAAAAAGAAATTAGGACTTAGAACTTAGGAATCATGATTGAGGAAGAATACAAGAAAGTATGGGCCGCCTGCATGCGCATGATTGAGGACACCCTGGGACCGGAGAACCACATGGTCTTCGAGACTTGGTTCCGCCCCATTGTACCGCTGCAACTCGACGGCACAACCCTGATAGTGCAGGTACCCAGCCAGTTTTTCTACGAATATTTAGAAGAACATTATATAGATTTATTAAAGCGCGTGATAAAGCTGCAGCTCGGCGTGAGCGGTATGCTTAAATATAGCGTGGTGATGGACCAGAGCATCAGCACCTCGCCCATCGTCACCACCCTGCCCTCGCAGAGCCGCCAGTCGACGCGCAATCCGCTGACCGACCTGCCGGTCGACATCAACAAAGGTGGCGAGCGTGAGCTGCCGAACCCATTCATCATTCCCGGCATACAGAAGACGCGCGTCAACTCGCAGCTCTCGCCAAACTACACGCTGGACAACTTCGTGGAGGGCGACTGCAACCGCCTGGCACGTTCGGCGGGCTACGCCGTGGCCGAGAAACCGGGCACCACGAGCTTCAACCCCCTGCTGCTGCACAGCGGCGTGGGCCTCGGAAAGACTCACTTGGCCAACGCCATCGGCCTAAAGACCAAGGAGCTGCACCCCGACATGACGGTGCTTTACGTCACCAGCGAGCAGTTCATGCAGCAGTATGCCGAAGCCGGCCGCTCGGGAACCACCAACGATTTCATACATTTCTATGAAATCATCGACGTGCTGATTATCGACGACATCCAGTTCTGGGCCGGCAAGGCTCCGAAGACTCAGGAAGCATTCTTCCACATCTTCAACTACCTGCACCAGCACGGCTGCCAGATAATCATCACCAGCGACAAAGCCCCCGGCGAGTTGCAGGGCCTCGAGCCACGCCTGCTCAGCCGCCTGAAATGGGGTCTCAGCGCCGACCTGCAGGCTCCCGATGTGGAGACCCGCAAGCGCATCCTCCTCAAAAAGGCGCAGAACGAGGGCATCGTGCTGGCCGACGACGTTGTGGAGTATATCGCATACAATATAAATACGAACGTGCGCGAGCTCGAAGGCGCCCTCATCTCCCTCATCGCACAGAGCACCCTGAACCGCAAGGAAATTAACCTTGAGCTCACCAAACAGATGATTGACAAGTACGTCCAAAGCTCGGCACGCGAGATTACCATCGACTACATACAGAAGGTGGTGTGCGACTACCTCGACCTGCCGGTGGAGACCATCCAGGACACCTCGCGCAAACGCGAAGTAGTGCAGGCACGCCAGCTGAGCATGTACTTCGCCAAGAAGATCACCAAGTCGAGCCTGGCCGTCATCGGTATGCAGTGCGGCAACAAGGACCACGCCACCGTGCTCCACGCCTGCAAAACCATAGACAACCTGCGCCAGACAGACCGCCACATGCGCGCCATGGTCGACGAGTTGGAGAAGAAGCTCAACCAATGAGTAAGACAGCGTTCAAGCCCGGGACAATGATATACCCGCTGCCGGCAGTGATGGTGAGCTGCGGCGACGCCCCGGAGAACTGGAACATAATCACCGTGGCATGGACGGGTACGCTCTGCAGCGACCCGCCCATGTGCTATATCAGCGTACGCCCCGAACGCCACAGCCATGCACTGATAGAGCGCACAGGAGAGTTCGTCATCAACCTCACCACCGAGGAGCTGGCCCGCGCCACTGACTGGTGCGGTGTGAAAAGCGGCCGCGAATACAACAAGTTCCGCGAGATGGGCCTCCATGCCGAGCCGGCACAGCTGGTGAAAGCTCCCCTCATCAAGGAGAGCCCGCTCAACATCGAGTGTAAGGTGATAGACATTAAACGGCTCGGCAGCCACGATATGTTCATGGCCAACGTGGTGGCCATCGACGCCGAAGAGGACCTGATAGACAAAAGCACAGGCCAGTTCCAACTCAACCACGCCGGCCCCCTCGCCTACTCGCACGGCAAATACTACGGCCTAGGCGAGAAATTGGGCGGCTTCGGATTCAGCGTTAAGAAAAGAAAATAACTTATGAATATTGTTTGCGTAGAATCGCTGGGCATTCCCCAAGCCCGCTTTGAAGAACTGAAGGCGCACTATGCCGCCATGGGGCACGGGTTCACCTACTACATGGACCGCAAAGAGGATGAGCCGACGCTTGTCGACCGTATGCGCGAGGCCGACATCGCCGTCATCAGCAACATTAAGCTGCCCGCCGCCGTCCTCAGCCAGTGCACAAAGCTCAAGTACCTCAGCGTGGCCTTCACTGGCCTCGACCATATAGACCTCGAATACTGCAAAGCACACAACATCACAGTACAAAACGCCGCTGGATACAGCACTACGGCGGTGAGCGAACTGGCCGTGGGAATGATGCTCGACCTGTTGCGCAACATCGTAACACTGAACGAGAAGATACGTCAGGGCGGTAGCCGCGGCACCTTCCTAGGCCGTGAACTGCGCGGCAAGACCGTCGGCGTGGTGGGCACCGGCGCCATAGGCACTGCCACTATACACCTGCTGCTGGCCTTCGGCGCCAAAGTTATAGCTTGGAGCCGCACCGAACGCCCTGAAGTGAAAGCCCTTGGTGTGGAATACCTACCGCTGGAGACCCTGCTGCAGCGGAGCGACATCATCACCCTACACGTGCCGCTGTGCGACGAGACCCGCGGCCTCATCGGCGAGCACGAGCTCTCCATGATGAAGCACACGGCGCTGCTTGTGAACACCGCACGAGGCCCAGTATGCGACATAGCCGCAGTAGGCAAAGCCCTGATAGACGGCCGCATCGCCGGTGCTGCCTTCGACGTCTTCGAGAAAGAGCCCCCACTGCCGATAGACCACTTGTTACTCTCCACACAACGCTGTCTGGTGACGCCACACGTAGCCTTCGCCACAGAGGAGAGTTTCGCCGCCCGCGCCGACATCGTCTTCGGCCACGTCGACGACTGGCTCAAACAACAATAGCCATGACACGCAGGCTCATACTGTTTATGATATCAATCACGCTCACCGCCTGCAACGGTGTACAAAAGTATGAACCTGACCGTTTCCTCGTCGCCGAGCGCCACGCCATCCCTCCAGCGAAGACCCCTCCAGCCTCTCTTCCGCAAGACTACCGCATCATGGACTATTGTTGCGACGACACCATTATTTACACTATTGCCGCCTCGGCAGGTCAGAACAGATGGGAATACAGCTTGTTTATCGGTGACAGCCTACGTTTAGACGCACCCAAAGCCTCCTACCACAACGATACTTTCATAGCAATGGCCAATGCGGCGTCTGGCGGGATGGTCGCCATCGGCGAAACATTGTATACAGGTTTGTTGTCTGAGGAGATATTCCACAACATTTTATACGAACAACCAGACAGTCCCTGCATTTGCTGTTGGAACATCTCCAACGGCTTCGATGCCATGTTCTTTTTTGGAAACCTGCCTGCCAATCAACCTGCCGACGTGCATATCGGCCGCGACGCACGCTTCATCTTCAATCCCGACGACTCGGTGCTTGTACTGCACACGATGCTCGCTACGTCAGTGGCGGTATACCGTTTGGACGGTCAGTTGCTGGGCGAGCACCGGCTCACCTCACGTTTGTACGGCAAACCAATGCCGTTTAGCATCGAACAGTCGCACAATTCGACGGAGACGCTAAACTTCTACGAGTCGAATACCATTTTCAACAACATGTATTACGACAACTACCGCAAGTTATACTACCGCATCCTTGTGCTGCCGCGCGAAGCATCGGATGACGGAATGACCCTCGGCGAGCACCGTCCCTGGGTACTGATTGTCGCCGACAGCAACCTACGCAAGCGCTATGAAGTGTTTTTCCACGACTACATACCAACACTACATATCACTCCAGAAGGAGTGCTGATAAGCAAATACAATGAAACTGAAGCAGACCTGTATTTCTTTGATTAGCGCACTGACGATTGTCGCCTGCCACCATACACCACAGACTACCGACACCGACGTGTTCGCTTGGTATGCCGACGAAATGAATATATGCATTCCCGAAGCACCGCACCGCTTTGTCATCGTACCTGTGGCGTCCTGTGGCGGATGCCGTGCAGCCGTAGCACTCCACGCCAGCCACCCTGACAGCAGCACAACAGTCATAGTTTCCGGCAAATTAGCTCCAATGTATGTAAATACCACTTGCATGATAGACTCTGCCTGCCTTTGCGACCGCCTCAACTGGAACCAAGCCAACAATGTCGAGATATTCACTTCGCTTGGCAAAGCAGACAGCATTGTAAGCAACGACGCCGCACAAACCATACTGAAATTCGCTCCCGACGCACATCTCCTATGCACCGATAATACCTGCCAATAATATCACCGTCATGGCTCTCATAATCATAGCCGTCTGCCTTTTCACGCCGCTGCTGATACTGTGGCTCACATACCATTTCCCAATACTCAACAAGGTTGGCACCATCATCATTGCCTACGTCATAGGCTGTCTGCTGGGACTCACAGGCCTGATACCAGACACCCCGGAGGTGCACAAAGTGCAGACCGACATAGCCACCTACACCATCCCCTTCGCCATACCGCTGCTGCTCTTTTCCTCCGACCTCAAGTCGTGGCTCAAGCTGGCACCATCATTCATCAAGTCCACACTCCTGGGCATTGCAGGCTGTTGTATTGCCATAGTCATCGGCTTCCTCGTCTGCGCCGGCGACGACCGCGAGACCTTCGCCTCCATCGGCGGCATGCTCACAGGTCTCTACACCGGCGGCAACGCCAACCTTGCCTCCATCAAGGTGGCCCTAGGTGTCGACGATACCACCTACATCATCACTTCGGCTTACAGCACCCTGCTCAGCGCCGTATACCTCTTCTTCGTCATCATCTTCGGCAAGCGCGTGCTGCGCCTCCTGCTGCCCGACTTCCCCAAGGACAAGGTTGCGACAAAAGACACCGTGGAGATGAAGAACCACGACCACGAGCTCTTCTACGGCCTGTTCCGCAAAGACAACCTACGCAACCTGGCGCAAGCCCTCGTGCTGACCATCATCATCATAGCCGTCGGCGCCGGCATCGCCCTGCTGTGCCCGAAGCGCATGTTCCAAACCATCTTCATCCTCGCCATCAGCACTCTGGCCATCATAGCCTCCACCTTCAAGCGCGTGCGCCAGATGCCACGCACCTTCGAGGCTGGCACCTACCTCATCCTCGTCTTCTCAATCGCCGTTGCCTCGCAGGTCACCACCGGCACCCTCGGCAACATCAACCCCGGTGTCTTCCTCTTCATCACCATCGCTACCCTGGGCTCACTGCTTATGCACATGCTGCTGAGCGCCCTCTTCCGCATCGACACCGACACCACGCTGGCCTCCAGCATCTCACTCATCTGCTCACCGCCTTTCGTGCCCGTGGTGGCCGGAGCGGTGAAGAACAAAGCCATCATAGGCCCCGGCATCGCCGTAGGCCTCTTCGGCTACGCCGTAGGCACCTACGTGGGCTTCCTTCTGGCACAGCTGTTGTTGATACTATAAAAGAAAGAGCCGCTCGTTTGAGCGGCTCTCCTTTTTGTTCATATCCACTTACTTCACCGGATGGTCCTTGTGGAAGGCCTCGAGGCGAGCCTTGAGGTCGGGGAACTGGTCGCGCTGCACCAGGGCCACGCAGGCGCGGATGCCCTGCTTGTGGCTGCCCGTGATGTCGAGAGCGATGGCGCTGATGCCGTAGCGGATGAGCTCGTTGAGCAGGTCTACACCCTCGTAGCCGGGATAGCAGAAGGTGAAGTAGAAACCGTCACCGATGTCCTCGCCCATATCCTTGTCGTAGACAATGTAGAAGCCGTTGTCGGTGAAGAGCTTCTTCATGATGCCGGCCTTCTCGCCGTACTCCTTGATGTCCTTCACGAAGTTGAAGGTACCGTCGTTGGCGCCCTTGAGCATGGCGGCCATAGCGTACTGCACGCTGTGGGCGGTGCCGCTGCTGAGGCAGTAGAGGGTGCCGAAGATGAGGGCGCGGCCGAGCTGCGTCTGGCTGTAGTAGCGGCTCAGGTCGGGGCACTCCATGTTGAACAGCTTGGGCGAGCACACCATCATGGCGATACGCTCACCGGCATAGCTGAAGCTCTTGGAGCCGGAAATCATGATGACATACAGGTCGGTATACTTGGCCACGGTGGGCTGGAACGGAGCCTTGCCGGGGACGCTGTAGTCCTTGCGGAAGTCCATGAGGAAGTATGCCGAGTCCTCCATCACGACAACGCCGTACTTGTTGGCCATCTCGCCGATGATCTGCAGCTCGTGCTCGGTGAAGCAGAACCAGGCGGGATTGTTGGGGCTGCTGAAGATCATGCATGCCACGTCGCCGTCCTTCAGCTCCTCCTCCAGTTTGTCGCGCAGCTTGTCGCCACGGTACTCGTAGACGTCGAAAGCCTTCATCGGGATGCCTAGCACGCGGCACTGCTGCTTCTGCACGGGGAAGCCGGGGTCGATGAAGAGCACCTTGGTCTTCTTGGCATCGTAGCGCGTCAGCGTCAGGAAGCTGGCAAAGCCTGCCTGCATCGAGCCCACGGTGGGCACGCAGCAGTCGGGCGTGACGTCGATGTCGAGGAAGTTCTTCACGAAGCGGGCGGCCTCACGCTTGAAGTCGGCCGTACCGTAAATCTCCGGATAGATGCTGGCCACGCCGCTCTTGAGAGCCTCAATCTGGGCCTGCACACCCACCTGCGGTGCGGGCAGGCCGGGGATGCCCATCTCCATCTTCACGAAGCGCACGCCGGTCTCCTTCTCCACGTCCTGTATCATCTTGCGCATCTCGCGGATGCTGGCCTTGCCGGGGTTCTGGATCTTGTTGGCCGCCGCAATGCGGTCTATCGTTTCTTTCTGTATCGGTATTTGTGTCATGATATATTTGTGTTTTATTTTGTATTAAAGTTTTTCAGCTTCACCACGTTGATGGGGCTCACCTCGTGGATTACGTCGTACACCTGCTTCTGCTCCTGCGGCGGCGCAGGGGTGAAGATAGACACCAGCTCCTGAATCTTCACGTCAACGAACTGTTGCACGCTCAGCAGGTTGGTGCGCTTCTTGTGCACCTTCTGCAGGTCCTGCAGGGCCTCGATGATGTTCTGGCGCGCCTGCTGCTGGTCCTTGGTCATCATGTCGAGCCCCAGGCGGTGGTACTTGTAGTACACGCTGTGCAGGTCCTCATAGGCACTGTTGGTATGGTTCTCCATGAACCAGTAGCGGCTTTTCTGGCCGTCGCTGCTGCGCCATCCGGCAAAGCCGCTGTTCTCGGCCGACTGCTGCACCTGCTGGGCCAGCGCATAGTAGGGCTCGCCGGCGCCCATAGCGTAGCTGTCCATGTAGATGCCGAGCATGATGTAGCAGTAGTAGCCAATGGCCGACGACAGGTTACCGTAGAAGTTGTTGATATCGAAATCCAGCGGCTGGCTTTCGTTGAAGGTAAAGGTAAAGTTATTGGACTCAAGGTAGTTGAATATGCCGCTGCTGTACGACGAATTGTAGACCGGCCTGCGGAGCTGCACCTGCAGCTGTCCGCCGAACTCGGTGGCCGACGAGCGTGTGCTGAGGATGAGCGCTATCGAGCAATCCAGCTGCTCCACCGGCTCAAATGTCATGTTGGTCCATTTGCGTCCGTTGACAAGGTCCTCAATGGCCTGCTTCATGTTCTCGAACACCTTCTTGTCGCCCGAGTCGTAGCCCTGGGTGGTGGTCTGCAGCTTCTGGCTGTTGATGGTCACGCTGCAGTGGAACTCCTGCGCCCTTGCCCCAAAAGAGACCAGCGACAACACCAACATCAACGCCACACCGACGCCCGCAGTGCGCGTCCGGTGCTTTGCCATCGATGTCGTTGCCACTCCCTTCATACCCACATCATTTCACTTTGCGCTGCTTGTACATGCCCACGGGTTTGGCGCGGTAGCTGGTCGAATACTGGCGACTGCCGTTGACAGTCTGTCGGTGCACGTACATACCGCTCTTGTCGGTACGCGAGCGGTGCTTGGTCGGCTTCAGCCCATAGTAGTACGTGTCACAGCTGCAGAGGAGCATAGAACACGACAAAAGCAAAGCCGACAGTATAGCTTTCTTCCTAACTTTCATATTCACATATTTTTAAGTCTCAGCACACGTCACACTTCACATTGCAAATATACAACCTTTTTTGAAATACAGCAAATAAAAACGCCCGCGCGCCCTTAAGGAAACTCCGCCGCCGCGCCAATAAGCCACCGCCGTCGCGCTGCCGTCGCGCCGTAGTCCCTCCGCCTCCCCTCCGTACCCGCTCCGTCTGTTCTACGGTTGTTCACCGGTTGTTTACCGGTTTAAACCGTCGAACAACCGGTGAACAACCGTAGAACAGATGGAGAGGATACGGAGAGGATACAGAGGGCACCCGTAGGGTGTTAAAGAAATGTTGATAATAATATATATAAAAAGGCTGCAGGTTTCAGGAAAATTTCGTATTTTTGCATTCTAATAAACAGAAAGATATAATACGCTATATGGAAGATAATCAGAGAACTGACTACAGTGCAAGTAACATTACAGTGCTTGAAGGACTGGAGGCTGTGCGCGTGCGTCCGGCCATGTACATCGGCGACGTGAACGAGCGCGGTCTGCACCACTTGGTCTACGAGGTGGTGGACAACTCTATCGATGAGGCACTTGCAGGCTTCTGCACCAAGATTGACGTACAGATAAACCCCGACAACAGCATCACCGTCGAGGACAACGGCCGCGGCATACCCGTGGACATGCACGAAAAGGAGCACCGTTCGGCCCTCGAGGTCGTCATGACGGTGCTGCACGCCGGTGGCAAATTCAACAAGAACAGCTACAAAGTGTCCGGCGGTCTGCACGGCGTGGGCGTGAGCTGCGTCAACGCCCTCAGCGACCACATGATTGTCAACGTGTTCCGCGACGGCAAGGTGTACCAGCAGGAATACTCGAAAGGCAAACCGCTCTACGCCGTCAAGGAAGTCGGCGTCACCGACAAGCGCGGCACGAAGATAACGTTCCACCCCGACGGCTCGATTTTCACCGTCACCGAGTACAAATACGACACGCTGCTCGACCGCATGCGCGAGCTGGCATACCTGAACAAGGGCATTGAAATCAACATCACCGACTGGCGCGAGATGAAGGAAGACGGCGAAACGCCGCTGCGTGCCGACCACTTCTTCAGCGAGAAGGGCCTGCGCGACTTCATCAGCTACCTCGACGAGAACCGCGAGAAGCTCATGCCCGAGGCCATCTACATCGAGGGCGAGCGCAAGGGCATCCCCATCGAGATTGCCATGCAGTACAACACAGGCTACAGCGAGAACCTGCACAGCTATGTGAACAACATCAACACGCACGAGGGCGGCACGCATCTGGCCGGCTTCCGCAGCGGTTTGACGCGCACGCTGAAGGCCTACGCCGACCGTAGCGGCCTGCTGCAGAAGGCCAAGGTGGAGATTACCGGTGACGACTTCCGCGAGGGCCTCACGGCCATCATCTCCGTGAAGGTCGCCGAACCGCAGTTCGAGGGCCAGACGAAGACCAAGCTCGGCAACGCCGAGGTGCGCGGCGCCGTCGACGAGGCCGTCAGCGAGATGCTGGAGAACTACCTCGAGGAGCACCCCAACGAGGCCCACACCATAGTGGACAAGGTCATCCTCGCCGCCCGCGCCCGTCAGGCAGCCCGCAAGGCCCGCGAGATGGTGCAGCGCAGCAACGTCTTCAGCAGCGCCGGCATGCCGGGCAAGCTGGCCGACTGCCAGAGCAACGACCCTGCGGAATGCGAGATATTCTTCGTCGAGGGCGACTCGGCAGGCGGCAGCGCCAAGCAGGGCCGCGACCGCCGTTTCCAGGCCATCCTGCCACTGCGTGGTAAGATTCTGAACGTGGAGAAGGTGATGCGCCACCGCGCCTTCGAGAGCGAGGCCATCCGCGACATATACACCGCCCTGGGCGTCACCGTGGGAACTCCCGAAGACCCGCAGGCTTTGAACCTCAGCAAACTGCGCTACCACAAGGTCATCATCATGACCGATGCCGATGTCGACGGCGCACATATCGACACGCTGATGCTGACGTTCTTCTTCCGCTACATGCCGGAGCTCATCGAGAACGGCTACGTCTACCTGGCAACTCCCCCGCTCTACCTCGTCAAGAAGGGCAACAAGCAGGTCTACTGCTGGACCGAGGACGACCGCGAGCGCGCCCTGATGGAGTTCGGCGACAAGGGCATCCACGTGCAGCGCTACAAAGGTCTGGGCGAAATGAACAGCGACCAGCTGCGCGACACCACCATGGATCCGGAGGGCCGCCAGCTGCGCCAGGTGACCATCGAGAACGCCGCCTCGGCCGACCGCATCTTCTCGCTGCTGATGGGCGACGATGTGCCGCCCCGCCGCGCCTTCATCGAGGCCAATGCTACGTACGCTAATATTGACGCATGATAACAAACGACCTTAAGGGTCCTTAAGGGACCCTAAGGAACTTAAAGACCTTAACAATGGATAAAAGAAATCTCCTCCTTATCAGCAACAGCACCATGCGCGGCGAGGCTTACCTCGGCTGGTGCAAGGACATGATTGCCGACTTCTGCCGTCGGCACAACGTTAAGAAGGTGCTCTTCGTGCCCTATGCCGGCGTGAGCCTGGCCGAAGGCGGCCTCACCAAAAGCTACGACGCATACGAGGCCAAGGTGGCTGCCGTGTACAAGGAGTTTGGCGTGAAGCTCACCAGTGTGCACCACAAGGCGCTGCCGGTGAATGCTGTCTATGACACCGACTGTGTGGCTGTGGGCGGTGGCAACACCTTCCATCTGGTGCGCGAACTGCAGCGCACGGGCCTCATGCAGGCTATCCGTCAGCGCGCTTTCGACGGCATGCCCTACATGGGCTGGAGCGCCGGCAGCAATGTGGCTGGTCCCACCCTCTGCACCACCAACGACATGCCTATCGTGATGCCTGCGTCGTTTGACTGCATGGGTCTGGTGCCGTTCCAGATCAACCCCCACTACACCGACTTCTTTGACCCCAAGCACGGCGGCGAGACACGCGACGACCGCCTGAAGGAGTACATCATGGTGAACCCCAAGGCCACCGTAGCCGCCATCCGCGAGGCAACGGCCCTGCTGCTCGAGGACGGCAAGCTGTCGCTCATCGGCAAGCCCAACAAGATGAAAGTCTTCAAGACAAACATCGCCAACACCAAGGAGCTGCCGCTGAATACAGACCTCAATTTCCTGCTGAAAGCGTAACACAACAGGATACAAAAAGAAAAGCCTCCACAAACGTGGAGGCTTCTTTTTATGTACCGCATATCAGAGTCGAACTGATGATCTTCTGCGTGAGAGGCAGATGTCCTGGAATAGGCACTGAGTAATTCCAAAGTCTGTTATCAACAAACATTCCGAAAAACAAGGACTGCAAAGAATTCATTGTGCCTACGGCTGATTAAAAAGAAAACAATCCCCCCCCCTTTTTTTTTCCCTGACGACCCAGCTTAACACCGACCATAAAGGAAGGATATCTTCACCATATTGTCACCATATACAAAAAATATACAAACCATATACAAACCATATACAAACCATATACAAACCATATACAAACCATATAGAAACCATATACAAATCTTATAGAAACCTTATACAAATCATATATGTAATTTGCTGATTTAGGTTGTCACTATTGTGTCATACAGCTGGTTCATGTTGACAGATTGACATGTCCCGATTCAATTACATCTAAGGCCAATTACAAATGTTACATACTGTATTCCGGTTTTTGCCAGATGATAACGGGGGTTTTCATTGGCGTGTCCTTCTTTTATGATGGTCCCTTCGTCTATGACGTGTGGCTCGGTATTGTTTTAGTGGTTTGACGGCTCTCTTATCACCATTTTT
>CADAWR010000025.1 GCA_902791695.1 uncultured Bacteroidota bacterium | reverse complement strand
GTGACGAACTCGGCGAAGCCCCCGATGAAGGGCACCTTGCCGCAGAGGCTCAGACCGGCGGCGATGCCGACCATGTTGGCCTCGGCGATGCCGCACTGGATGAAGCGCTCGGGGAATTCCTTGGCGAAGCCGTCCATCTTGACGCTGCCTTTCACATCGGCGCTCAGGGCGACGACGTTCTCGTTTTTGCGGCCAGCCTCTACCAGGCCTTCGCCCATACCGGCGCGCAACTCTTTGCTTGATTGTTTTTCGTAGTGGGTCATAATTGTTATTGTTTATTTTGTTTGTTTCTTATACATAAATGGTGTACGGCATCCCTTCTTGCAATACATGTCGGGAATCATCTTCCCTACAAAAAGGTTTCTTATATCCACTGGTGCCGGATGTCCGTGAAAACCTATACGTCCGGTGAATTCTTCATCCCTAAACCAGTTCTTTACTTCGTACACCTCGTGCACAGTTTTATCCGTTACAGACAAAACATAGGCTGCTTTCATAGCTCGATTAATGTCAGCCCTCCATGCACGGCGTGTGGCCTCGTATCTAGAGCCACGACGCTTTATCATTTCTTCATTAACCTTGATAATAATGTAATTGATACCTAATGGTTCTTCATATGTATCAAGGAACATCTTGTTTTGTTTGTAAGCTACCATATCTATTTGTCATTGAGTGCTTGGTTCAACATTTCTACATATCGCATATGTGTAGCTATTACCAAATCTTTGACATCCTTTTCAAATTGCTCATCAATATCATCTGAATTCAAATAACCCAGATCAGGACCAGTGATACATACACCATGCTTAAAGGAAAAGCGTGTAGGATCCATTTTTTTTAGAAACCGCTCAATGTAATCCTTGCGCTCCTTGATTTTTGCTATTTCTGCCAATCTTTCTTCTGTCATAGTAATTAGAATTGTATCTTTGTGGTTTGGCTGCTTTCTATCACAAAGCGTTTGGTCTGGACTTTGTTGTATTTGGTGGCGTTCTGGGGGTGGAGGACAAGCTCGTACTGGCCGGGTTGCAATAATAACCGTTCGCCGGCGGTGCTGGGGTTGAGGTCGGTGGCGAACTCCACCTGGCCGTCTCTTAATCTAAATATGGCGCCGGTGGTAATGCCCTTGGGCTTGCTGAGGACCAGCATGCCGGGCATGGGCACGGAGAGCTCGGTGGCGGCATTGCCACGCACCTCGACGCCGCGCAGGGTGGTAACGGGCAGGGTCTGCACCTCGACGTCGTAGCGGCCGGCAAGGTACTGTCCGGTCTCGCCTACCTCCTGTGCCGCCACGCGCTCGCCGCTACCGGCACGCCGCACCACGACGTCAACGGCGGTCTGCTGCCATTGCGGCCGCTGGCCTTGAGGGTGCCTTCGCTGACGGTGATGTCAACGTTGTTCGGGCGGTCGATGCTGAACTGCATGGCCTCGCGCCGCAGGGGCGGGTGGGTGAAGACGGCCATGTCGTATGTCACCAGCGGGTCCATCAGCAGCGTGTCGGGCTTCAGTTTGCTGTCCACGCTGTAGATGGTGCTCTGGCGTATGACGCCGGTGCGGTGGTCGTAGAAGGCCACGGGGTGCTCGGTCTCGTAGAGGTCGCCGGTGGCGTCCACCATGTTCAGCACCACCTTGGCCTTGTGGCCGCTGAGGCGGAAAATGTCGTAGAGTGTCTTGGAGAACTCCTCCTCGTTGACCACGGGGAAGACGCTGCCTGCGCACGAGGCGTGGGCCGACAGGTTGCCGCCTATGCAGAGCACGAAGGTCTGCACCACCACGCCGCTGAGCTGCACCTGACGCGCCACGTCGCATATCTCGGCGTCGCAGTCGTCCATGCCATCGGTGATGATGAGTATCAGGTTGCGGCTGGAGCCTGTGGCGGGGAAGTCGCTCAGCGCGTCGGTCAGCGCCGCCGCTGCCGTGCAGCCGCCCTGCGGCACGAGGGTCTTGATCTTGCTCTGCAGGCGGTAGATGTTGTCGCTGCCGAAGGGCACCTCGAGGCGTGTGCCGAACTGCTCCTTGTTGAGGTGGCCGAACACCCGCAGCGCCACGTCGACGTCGTGCTGCTTGGAGATAGAATCCAAGAAGGAGAGCAGCACCTGCTGCGTCACCTTGATCTTGGATCCCGACTGCCAGTGGTCCCACATGGAGTTGGAACAATCCATGATGAGCAGCAGGCGGGTCTTCTCGGGCTGCTGGGCCTGTACGGCGCCACACAGCAACAGCAATATCACTATGAATACTCTACGCATCATTTTTTTAACATGAATTCCCGTCAATGACCATGAATTATCGTGAATATTTATGATAATTTATGGCTATTCATGGCCATTCGTGTGAAATAATCAGAAGTCGCCGAGGGTCTCGGGCAGCTGGCTGAGGGCCTTGGGCAGGTCGTCGGCCGAGAGCACCGAGCCGTGGTACTTGTTGGTGTCCTGCATGAAGTCGACGCCGTAGCCCATCTTGGTCTTCAGCAGCACGCACACGGGGCTGCCCTGGCCGCTCATGGCTTTGGCCTTGGCCATGCCGTCGAGCACCTGCTGCATGTCGTTGCCGTTGTCGATGACCACCACCTTCCATAGGAAGCTCTCGAACTTGGCCTTCAAATCGCCGAGTGTCATAACCTCGTCAACCGTAGCGTCGATCTGTTGGTTGTTATAGTCGACGGTGGCTATCAGGTTGTCCACGTGCTTGGCACCGGCGAACATGGCGGCCTCCCATATCTGGCCTTCCTCGAGCTCACCGTCGCCGTGCATGGTATAGACCAGGTGCTTGTCGCCCGTCATCTTCTTGCCCAGTGCGGCGCCGACGCCGACGCTCATGCCCTGGCCGAGGGAGCCGCTGGCCATGCGGATGCCCGGCAGGCCGTGTTCGGTGCTGGGGTGGCCCTGCAGGCGTGTGCCGAACTTGCGGAAGGTGTTGAGCTCATCCACGGGGAAGTAGCCGCGGCGCGCCATGGTGCTGTAGATGACCGGCGTGATGTGGCCCTGGCTCACGAAGAGCATGTCCTCGCCCTCGCCGCTCATGGTGAAGTTCTTGGGGTCGAAGTCCATAAGGTTGAAGTTCATGGCCACGAACCAGTCGGCGGTGCCGAGCGAGCCGCCCGGGTGGCCGCTCTTGGCGTTGGTGGTCATACGGAGAATGTCGCGGCGCACCTGCGTCGCAATCTGCTGGAGTTCTTGTGTTGTTTTCATTGTTATTGTGTTTTATTTTTGTTTCAGTTTGAAAACATATTGGCGTGAGTTCTGGTCGACGGCGTAGAGTTCGTTGCCGTGGCGGGTGACGCTGACGGCCCAGGTGTTCTCGCCCTCGTCGTGCACGGTGCCAGTGCCGCGGTCGCCACGCATGGTCACGTGGCCCCACACACGGCCGCGTGCGCCTTCGGCCTCCACGTAGATGGTCTCGGCCGGGCCCTTGGCTGCAGGCTTGGCGGCCTGGGTGGCGGCGGTGTTAGCGCTCTTGGCTTTCCGTTCGAAATAGCTTGACTGCGGGGCTTTGACAGGTTCGGCGGGTGCCGCAACGTCGTCCTCCAGTGGGTCGTAGGAGGCTGTGTCCTCGGCCACGGGCTGCGGTTCGGGCTCGCGTCCGGCGGTCTCTGTGCGCTGTTTGCAGGCGGTCATCATTGTGACGGCCAGCATCGTAATCAGTATGTATCTTGCTTTCATGTTGTGATATGTTTTCATCGGTTAATGCCAAAAGCCTGGATTGAACGTGCGTTCGGCCTCGTCGGGCAGGGTGGGGAAGAGGTCGGTGGCCGTGCCGCGGCTCTGCGACACCAGCGTCTCCACGCTGTCCACGCTCACCGCGTAGCGCTTCGGGGCGCCGTCCTGCGGACTGTTGTCCACCACATAGCCTACTGTCTGCCAGCCGTCGGCAGTCTTTACCGCCAGCGCTTTGTAGAACGCGTCGGGCACCTGCACGGCGGCGCTGCCTATGGTGCCGTGGGCGTGGCTGGTGTATAGCGGGCCGCAGACCGCCAGCACGCTGCCGTGGCGTCGTGCCATGCGTCGCGTCAGTTCCTCGATTTTGCGCCATGCGCCGCTGTTCATCGTGTGGTCCTGCGGACAGATGTTGGTGAAGAAATAGCTCTCTTCCAGAGCCTGGGCGCTCCACCGCATGTCGGCCCTCGGCGCCATGTGCCCCTTGTCCCAGCCGCTGCGGCTGTAGTCCTCGCGCGAAGCCTTGGGACCGCTGACCATCGGGTCGCGGCTGAAGCTGTACTGGCCACCAAGCTGGCCGTCGGCCTCGTCGGCGGTGAGCTCCCACGCCACCCAGTCGGGACAGAGCGTCGTGTGGTTGTACGAGGCTGTGTAGCCCAGGTGGCGCACAATATCCTCCGCCGCGCCGTAGGCGGGCATCTCGGGGCCGTCTGTGGTGTCGGCTGCGGCAATAGGAACGTGAGGCCGACCGTAACCACAGGCTACAGTCAGCGCTACCGCCGTCAGCATCAGTGCAATACTGGTCTTCTTCGGTCGCATTTCGGTCTTGTTATCCGTCTGCAAAGATACAAAATAATTTTATATTTATTAAAAAAAGAACTCCGGACAGTGATAAATGCCAATACGTATGGTTTTTACCCCGCCACGGTCCGCACCCCCTCCGTACCCTCTCTGTCTCTGCTCCGACTGTTCTACGGTTGTTTACCGACTGTTCGACGGTTTAAACCGTTAAACAACCGGTGAACAACCGTAGAACAGACGGAGAGGGTACGGAGAGGAGGCGTAGCGCCACCGGCGCTACAGTGGTGTAAATATGTTAAAAGTGTTGTGCAGTTGCGAAAAGATTGCTATCTTTGTAGATGCCGAAAACGAGTGATTGTTGAGGCAAATGGGTGTAAATCACGAATATATAACAGAAAAGCATAATAAAATGGCACTGAAAAGAGTGATGGTACTGACCGGTGGCGGCGACTGCCCGGGCTTGAACGCTGTGATACGCGGCGTTGTGAAGCGCGCGGCGCAGGCTGGCGACTGGGAAGTGATAGGCTGCGTGGAGTCGTTCAACGGCGTGCTGCGCGAGCCGACGGAGATAATGATGCTCGACGAGAAGACCGTGGAGGGTCTTCAGATACAGGGCGGTACGATACTTGGCACCACCAACAAGGGCGGCCCCTTTGCCTGGCCGGTGAAGCAGAACGACGGCACGTGGACCACCGTGGACCGCAGCGACGAGATGCTGCGCAAGCTGCAGTATATGGGCGTGGACGCCGTCATCAACATCGGTGGCGACGGCAGCCAGCGCATATCGCTGGGCTTGAGTAAGAAAGGCCTCAATATCGTTGGCGTGCCGAAGACTATCGACAACGACCTGTCGATGACCGACTACACGTTCGGCTTCCAGACGGCAGTGCAGATATGCACCGACGCCATCGACAAGCTGGTGACCACGGCGGCGAGCCACAACCGCGTGTTCATCATGGAGGTGATGGGGCGCGACGCGGGCTGGATAGCGCTGCACTCGGCCATCGCCGGTGGCGCCGACGTGTGCCTGATACCCGAGATACCCTATGATATCCAGAAGATTAAGGCCAAGATAGAGCAGCGCTACAACAAGCGGCGCGGTTACTGCATCATCGTGGTGGCCGAGGGCGCCATGCCCAAGGGTGGCACGGTGACCGGCACCGAGACCGGCGAGGTGGGCTACCAGCACGTGAAGCTGGGCGGCGTGGGCGAGCAGCTGGCGGCGGACCTGAAGAAGGCCGGCGTGGAGCACGACATACGCTACACCATCCTCGGGCATCTGCAGCGCGGCGGCACGCCGATAGCCTTCGACCGTGTGCTGGCCACCGAGTTCGGCGTGCGTGCCATGGAGTTCGTCATGGAAGGCCGCTTCGGCCAGATGGTGGCCTACCACCATCCCGACATTGTCGGCATACCGCTGGAGGAGGCTGTAAGAGAGCAGAACCTGGTGGCACCCGACAGCCGTCTGGTGCATACCGCCAAGGGAGTGGGCATAGAGTTTGGTGACTGACCGCGTGCTCGCGGAGAGCAATTTAATGATAATAAAATGATAAAAGATATGAAAGCGATGAAGTTAATGCTGGCCATGACTGTTGTGGCCATGTGTGCCGCCGGTTGCGGCAACAAGAAAGAGGAGTCGAAAACCCTGGTGCTCTATTACTCACTGACGGGCAACACCAAGATGGTGGCCGAAGAGATAGCCAACCGTCTGGGTTCCGATATTGAGGCAATCGAGTGTGTCAACCCCTACGACACAGCCTTCTATGCAACCATCGAGCGTTGCAAAGAGGAGCAGGCACAGGGTATACTGCCCGAGATACAGCCTGTAAAGGCCGACATTTCTCAGTACGACCTCATATTTATCGGCTATCCCGTGTGGTTCGGTACTTATGCGCCTCCCATTGCCACTTGGCTTAAAGATGTTGACTTGAGTGGCAAGAAAGTGGCCCTTTTCTGCACTTTCGGTAGTGGAGGTATTGAGTCGAGTCTTGGTGCCTTTGCCGACTGTCAGCCTAATGCCGAGGTGTTGGGTTGCTATGGTGTGCGCGCCGCCCGTCTCGATGCTGTACCCGACGAAGTGGAACAGTTCCTTATCTACCACCACCTCATCGACGGCGAGCTTAAGAATGTCGAGCCTTGGGGCCCGGAACATGATGTAACTGCAGAGGAATCCGCCATTTTCGATCAGGCTGTGGGCGACTATCCCATGATTCACGCCCGTGCCGTAAGGGTGTCGTCGCATCCCGTCGAGGGCGGCATAGAGTACAACTTCCTCGCCGAGAACATCAAAGAGGACGGTCAGCCCGAATTTCCTGGCGCAAACCGAACTGGTGTCTGGGTTATCGCCCTTGATGGACAAGCTCCAGTCTTCACACGCGTGGTGCGGTAATAAAACTATTCGTTCTATGGAAATCCGACCTTACCGTCACGAGGTGAAGTATTACGAGTGCGACCGTATGGGTATCACGCACCACAGCAACTACATACGCTTCATGGAAGAGGCGCGTGTGGACTGGATGGACCAGCTGGGCTATGGCTTCGACCGCATGGAAGCCGAAGGGGTGGTGTCGCCGGTTGTGTCAGTCGACTGTCGCTACCGTCACCCCTCCACGTTCAAGGATATCATCGAGATAACGGTCGCCGTGGCCGAGACCACGCCGCTGAAGATTATCTTCGCCTACACGATGACTGTTGGCGGTCGCACCATCTGCACCGCCACCAGCACCCACTGCTTCCTCGAGAACGGCAGGCCGGTGTCGCTCGAGACTCGCTTCCCCGAGCTCTACAGTCAAGTGCTGAAGCTGAACGCTTAACGGCATTTGTGAGCATCGGTTGGAAAAAAGTTTTTGCATATATCCAAATTAGTTGTATATTTGCAGCCAGCGAGTATTGTACAATATGTCGCGTATATGACGTATTGACAGTATTTTGTATATGTTTGCAATATAATAAACTCAATAATAATGGAACCCAAACGCATAAAATCAGCCCTCATCTCGGTCTTCTACAAGGACGGGTTGGAGGACATCGTTCGTGCACTTGACGCCAAGGGTGTGACCATCTACAGCACCGGCGGCACGCAGAAATTCATTGAAGAACTGGGAATCAAACCGGTTGCTGTGGAGAGCCTCACGGGCTATCCGAGTATCCTCGGTGGCCGCGTGAAGACGCTGCACCCCAAAGTGTTCGGCGGCATACTGGCGCGCCGTGACAACGAGGGCGACAACAAGCAGCTGGCCCAGTACGAGATACCGGAAATCGACCTTGTGATTGTGGACCTCTATCCCTTCGAGCAGACCGTGGCCAGCGGCGCTTCGGAGCAGGACATCATAGAGAAGATTGACATCGGCGGCATCAGCCTCATACGCGGCGCCGCCAAGAACTTCAACGACGTGGTCATAGTGCCCGCCGTGGACTACTACAAGGAGTTCCTCGACATCTACACCGCACAGGACGGCTGCACCACACTGGAGCAGCGTCACCGCTTCGCCGCCTATGCCTTCAACGTCAGCAGCCACTACGACACCGCCATCTTCAACCACTTCAACGGTACAGAGCAGATACCGGCCTTCAAGCAGAGCTGCCGTCACGGCGAGGTGCTTCGCTACGGCGAGAACCCCCACCAGAAGGGTGTCTTCTATGGTAACCTTGAGGACTGCTTCGACAAACTCAACGGCAAAGAGATAAGCTATAACAACCTGGGCGACATCGACGCCGCCTGCGCCCTTATTGACGACTTCCACGGCCAGACTGCCTTCGCCATACTGAAGCACAACAACGCCTGCGGCATGGCTGTGCGCCCGACGCTGCTCGAGGCTTGGAAGGATGCCCTCGCAGGCGACCCCGTCAGCGCCTTCGGCGGAGTGCTCATCTGCAACCGGAAAGTGACCAAGGAGGTGGCCGACGAGATGCACAAGATATTCTTCGAGGTGTGCATAGCCCCTGACTACGACGCCGACGCCCTCGAGGTGCTGCGTGGCAAGAAGAACCGCATCATCCTGCGTCGCAAAGGCTTCAAGATGGCTGACCCGATGTTCCGCTCGGTGCTCAACGGTGTGCTGGTGCAGGACCGCGACAATGTGGTGCCCACCGCTGCCGACATGCAGAAGAGCGTCACCAGCACGGCTATTACTGCCGAGCAGGCCGAGGACCTGGCTTTCGCCACCATCCTCGTGAAGCATACCAAGAGCAACGCCATTGTGCTTGCCAAGGGCCGTCAGCTATACGCAAGCGGTACAGGCCAGACCAGCCGCGTCGACGCCCTGCGTCAGGCTATTGCCAAAGCCAAGAGCTTCGGCTTCGACCTGAACGGTGCCGTGATGGCCAGCGATGCCTTCTTCCCCTTCCCCGACTGCGTGGAGATAGCCCACGAGGCCGGCATTGTCGCTGTGGCGCATCCCGGCGGCAGCATACACGACCAGGACAGCATAGACTACTGCGAGAATAACAAGATGGGTATGGCCATCACAGGAAAACGTCATTTCAAACACTAATCAGACATGGGACTTTTATCATTCTTCAACCGCGAGGTGGCAATGGACCTCGGCACCGCCAACTCTATTGTCATATATAACGACCAAGTGGTCATCGACGAGCCGAGTATTGTGGCTTATGACCGCAACAATAACCGCATTGTAGCTGTCGGCAAGGAAGCCCAGCGCATGGATGGCCGTACCGACAACAAGAACATCGAGACTGTGCGCCCGTTGCGCGGCGGCGTTATCGCCGACTTTGAGATGGCACAGCACCTCATCCGCGAGCTTATCGGCATGACCAACGTCAACCGTTCGTTCCTGCCGCCGTCGCTCCGTATGGTTATCTGCATCCCCAGCGGTATCACCAACGTCGAGGAGCGTGCCGTGCGTGAGAGCGCCGAGCAGGCTGGTGCCAAGGAGATACGTATGATTCACGAGCCTATGGCCGCCGCCATCGGTATCGGTATCGACGTGCTGCAGCCCGAGGGACATATGGTGGTCGACATCGGAGGCGGTACGGCGGAGATTGCCGTCATCTCCCTTGGCGGTATCGTGTGTAACAACTCTATCCGCGTGGCTGGTGATGTGTTCAACGACAACGTCGTCGACTATATGAAGCGCCAGCACAATATGGTCATCGGTGTGCGTATGGCCGAGAAGGTCAAGATAGCCGTCGGAGCAGCTGTCAGTGAGCTTGCCGACCCGCCCGAGGACTTCCGCACGCTGGGCCGTGACCTCCTCACCGGTCTGCCCAAGGAGATTAGCGTCAACTACAAAGAGATTGCCCATGCCCTTGACCGCAGCATTGCGCAGATAGAGCAGGCTATCCTTGACACCTTGGCTTCCACGCCTCCTGAGCTTGCCGCCGATATCTACAAGACGGGTATCTACCTCGCCGGCGGTGGCGCATTGCTGCGTGGCCTTGACCAGCGTATCAGCAGCAAGACCAAGCTGCAGGTGCACATCGCTGAAGACCCGCTGCGCGCTGTGGCACGTGGTACGGGTATAGCGCTGAAGAACTTCAACAAGTTCTCGTTCCTGATACGATAGCGTATCGTATTATGCGGCGAATCTTACTCATAATCTTCCTGTTCATATGGCAAGGCTGCCTTTATGCACAGGAAGATTTCTTTTCGCGTCTGCCCATAGTCATCATCAATACCGACATCGATGCCGTCACAGGACAGCCTGCTCCCATTGTCGACGAGCCCAAGGTGAGTGCATCGATGAAGATTATATATGTAAACGACGAGACCGGCAATTGGTTGGCGGATAGTACCAATCCGGACCGCCTCCAGTATGACGGACGCATAGCCATTGAGATAAGAGGTTCGACCTCGCAGTTGACGGAAAAGAAATCCTACGGTTTTGAGACACGCCTTGCCGATGGCGTCTCGAACAACAATGTGTCGCTGCTCGGAATGCCAAAGGAGCATGATTGGATTCTCAACGGCTTCTATTACGAGGATTCCTATCTGCGCGATCCGTTGACCTATACTTTAGGGCGCCGCACAGGCCACTACGCGCCGCGCACGCACTATTGTGAGCTTTTCCTGAACGGCACATATCAGGGCCTCTATCTATTCTCTGAGAAGATAAAGCGTGACAAGAACCGTGTAGATATAAAAAAGATGGATGATGATGACAATGCGGAGCCGGCGGTGACAGGTGGCTATATCTTCAAGGCTGATCGTGTCATGCCCAATGACTCGTTGGCATGGGTCACCACCTCGAACGACGACTCCTATTCTGTCAGCTATGTCTATCATACCCCCAAGCCCGCCGATATCACTCCAGAGCAATGCACCTACTTGCACGACTACTTTTTCGCTTTCATGGATGCCGTGGCTATGGATGACACATCGGAAGTTTCCGGTTACCCATCATTTATCGATGTGCTTTCTTTCATAGACTATATGATTGTCTCCGAGCTGGGCTCCAATGTCGACGTTTACCAGCTTAGCACCTTCTTCCATAAGGACCGCCAGAAGAAACTGTGCGCCGGGCCGCTGTGGGACTTCAACTTCGCCTATGGCAACGACCACATCGGCCGGTCGCGCTACGATGTATGGCAGTTCGACAATGGCACCAATACCGGCTCGCCCTTCTGGAAGCAGCTGTTCGAGAGCCCCTATTTTCACCGTCGCCTTGTGGCACGGTGGTATGAGCTTACCATTGGTGGCCCGCTTGCATACGACACTGTAATGGCCCTTATCGACTCGCTCGAGGCGGCGCATTACGACGCGGTGCCACGCGACAAGGCCCGTTGGCCGCACCTTGTCGCCGATTACGACTACCACATGTGGATTATGCGCCAATGGATTAGCGACCGCTACGAATGGATAAACAAGCAGTTCCAGGAAGATGCCGAGGAGCTTACGGTTGAGCCCCAGCTATCACCCAACCCTACAAACGGCATCCTCAATCTTGTTGGCATTGCCAAGGGTGATAACGTGGAGCTTGTCGAGGTTTATGATATGCAAGGGGCGCTGGTCATACGCCGAACCGTTAACGAAAGCACCTCTGTCATCGACATATCTTCATTGCCTGCCGACATATACATGACACGGACTGTCATCGACGGCAGGAGCGTCTATCAGAAGATAGTGAAGCTTTAGTAGATCGTAGCTATCTTGTACAGTATTTTGTTCAGCTTCGCCGCCACCTCTTGCTGCGAGCAGTCGTGGCCGTTGCTGACAATGGTGAAAGCCAGCGTCTGTCCGTTCGAGGCTCGTACATAGCCGGCATAGGCTTTCACGCCGTCCATGGTCCCCGTCTTCACATGTACGACGATGCCGTCTGGCAGATTGGGCAGGAGGTTCTTGGCGGTGCCGCTTTCACCCGCCTTGGCGATAGACTGGAGAAACTCGTTATAGAATGGCTCCTTGCTTATGGCGGCAAGGTAACGGCACATGAAAGAGGCGGTGATGCTGTTGAGGCGCGACAGTCCGCTGCCGTCGATAATGTGCACGCCGCCGGTGGCTATGCCTTTCTCCTTGAGGTAATCGTTCACCACACGGCTGCCGTTCTCAAATGTCCCTATGCCATATCTGGCATAGCCAATGTATTTGAATATGCTTTCGGCGTATATGTTGTTGCTTGTAAGGTTCGTGTATTGCGCGATGGTGTAGTACGGCGTGCTACGATAGTCTACCACCTGCCGCAAGCTGTCGGGCGTGGAGTATACCTGCATGGAGTTGGACGACACGCCGATGCCATGGGTGCGCAGGTACGACGAAAACAGGTCGGCACAGGTGCGCGCAGGATTGGGCATGGCGCCGCGCACGGCGAAGTCTGTCTTGCCCAGCGGCACAGTGCCGCGGTAGAGGCGCTCCTTTCCGGTGGGGCTGCCGTAGATGGTCACCTGGTCGCCGGTGTTCTCGCCGGCTGTGGTTACCTCGCAGGAGCCGTGTATGTCGATGTTCTTCGGCACCGTGCGCACCGCCGTGGCGGGGTACCCCAGCTTCTTGCCGGCGTTGAAGTATACGAAATACATATTCTCATGGAAGTTCAGACCGCTGACGCCTGCGGCATAGTAGTTGCCCACGTCGCCCCACTGCCAACTGTCGTGCAGCGGCTGCTCGTCGAAGACACTTACGTTGTAGCATATACGGCCATCCACTCTGCGAATGCCTTTCTTTCTCAGTGCCTGGGTCCAGCTTCCGAAGAGCGAGTCCGAGGTGGTTTGGCGGTAGCGGTATGAGCCAAGCAGCGGGTCGCCGCCTCCGATGAGGTATATGTTGCCGTGCAGCACGCCCTCGCGGTCCACATTGCCTCGTATGGCGATCTTGGTGGTGAAGCGGAAGTCGCTGCCCAAACGTGCAAAGCCCACGCCGGTGGTGAGGAGTTTCTGCACCGATGCCGGTGTGACCGACATGTCGGCGTTGCGTGCATAAATCTCCTTGCCGGTGGTGACGTTGTAAACACACACCGTCAGCACGCTGTGTTTCATGCCATCCTCGCGGCTGGTCTGGCTGACGGTATTTTCCAAATCGGAGGTTACTTGTCCCTGTGCGGCGGGTGTGCAGAGGGGTATGACGGTGAGCAGCAAAGCTGCCATTATGGTTCTTTTCATGCTTCCTTGAGGCTTTGGTTTATTGTTTCTATCTGTTCAAGCAGCGCGTCGCGTCCATAGCCGGTGGCCGAGGAGGTGAGCAGCATCGGCGGCAGCTCCTCCCATATCTCGCCGAGGGCCTGCTTCATGGCCTTGATGTTGCCCATCACCTCACGCTGCTTCTCTTTGTCTGTCTTGGTGAATACTATCGTCAGCGGTACGCCGTTCTGTCCGAGGAATGATATGAACTCCAGGTCTATGCGCTGCGGTGTCAGGCGGCTGTCGACGAGCACGTATGTGTTTGTCAGCTGCTCGCGGTGCAGGAAGTAGTCGCGTATCATGGTGCCCCAGGCTTCGCGGCTGCTCTTGCTGGTGCGCGCATAGCCGTATCCCGGCAGGTCCACCAGGTACCACTCGTCGACTTCCTTATGGTTGGCCCGTTCCACTTCGCTGACCACAAGGAAGTGGTTTATCAGCTGCGTCTTCCCGGGGCGTCCGCTGGTTTTGGCCAGCCCTTTGACGCCCGTGAGCATGTTTATCAGCGACGACTTGCCGACGTTGCTCCTGCCTATGAAGGCATACTCCGGCCTCCCGTCCTGCGGGCACTTGCGGTAGTTCGGGCTGCTGATGCTGAATGTGGCGCTGCTAATCTTCATCCTTGTCGTCCTTCTTCAATTTACGACGGGCCTTCCTGATGTTTTTGAGTTCGAGGCGCAGCTCCTTCTGCTTCTCGCGCAGCTCTTCGCGCATGCGCTGGCGGTCTTTCAGGTCGCGTAGCTCCTGCAGGCTCTCGCTCTCCTCGTCGCTGGTCTTGCGCCACCACGGCATGCGCTTGGCTGTGGTCTTGAACAAGTGTATGCGGTCCAGTATGCGGTTCTTGCTTTCGTACGACTCTATGTAGCGCTGGCGCTTGTCCGGGATGATGTCGTTGATGGTCACCAGTATGCCCGTCTCGTCGGTCTCGCCGAACTCGTGGTTCATCGCCGTACCGAAGCATCGCATGGTGGGCGAGAGGTTGATGTAGGCATTGATCATGGCGGGCACCGTGCTGCCCAGGGCGCGCACGTTGTGCAGCAGTATCTGGTAGTCCTCCTTGTAGTTGCGGCCGCAGAACAGGGCGTGCAGCTCGTTGAAATCGCTCTCTATCTCCAGCGCCTTGTAGGGCCACACCATGCCGTCGCGGTCAGGGAAGTGCTTCTGCAGGAAGTATAGAATCATCTCCTTGGCGCGGCGGTTCATCTGCGGATACATCGTTATCTTGCCGAAGAAGTAGAGCGTCTCAGGTATCTCCAGCGCCAGGCCGCCGATGCCGTCCCACAGGTTGTCGAGCGAGTAGAGGCCCTTGCGCACGTCGTTGCCGGGCTGGAAAGCCGGCTGCACGAAGGCACGCCCAAGCTCCAGCGTGTAGGGCAGTATGTCGTTGATGAAGTGGTCGCTGTACTGGAACAGCTCCGATGTGGGCGTGGCAATGGTGCCGTCGTCGCGGGTGAACATGTTGCTGCCGTGTATGAAGCGGTAGCCGCCCACAATCTCCTCGTCCTCAGGGCTCCACACGAAGAGCTGCTTGAAGCAGTAGGGCTCCGGCAGGGTATCGAACTCGTCTATGTCGCAGTCCTTGCCTGTGCCGCCGCCCTCGAGGGTGAAGCTCAGCTCGCGCAGACGCCCTATCTCGCGCATGATGTTGGGCGAGAGGTGCGCCGTGGTGATGTAAATCTCCTTGTTGCCGCGGTTGGTCTTGCGGAGGAAGTGTTTCTGCTTGAGCTCTTTCTTTATGAGCTCGCGGTCTACTGGGGGTATTATGTGGCTTGTATCCATAATCATGCTTCAAATATTGCTTCTGGGTTGTCTTTCAGGCGGTACACGTGCTCCTTCACCATCTGCGCCCATTCGGCCGCTGTGTGGCGGTTGTCGAAGGTCTGCCACGGTATCGGCCGCCCGAAGGTTATCGTCAGGGTCTTGCCGCGCTGGGCGAACATTTCGGCCGGCAGCAGGGCCATCTCGAAGTTGAACTTGATGCCTATCTTCTTGCGTAGGTTCGCCAGGCGGTAGAAGCGCATGCGGTTGCGCGCGTCGGTGTAGGCCGGTATCAGGTCGCGGTGGTACTGCACGCTCTTCTTTATGAAGGTGGCCTTCCACTCTGGGTCCTCTATCTTGCCGTCGGTCATGCGCGAGCAGAGGCCGGCAGGGTAGTAGAGCAGCATGTGGTCGGCAGCGAAAGCGTCCTCCAACTGCGCCAAGGCACGGGTCTTGTTGACCTTGTCTATCGGGATGAAGAGCTCCTTAAGGCCCGGGATATAGCACAGGAAGTCGTTGACGGGGAACTTGATGTCCTGCCTCACGCGCCCCACGGCGGTCATCAGCGCCACCCCGTCGGGGCCGCCTAGCGGGTGGTTGCCCACCACCATCTGGTTGCCCTCGGCAGGCAGATTCTCAATGCCCAGCGTAGCAAGGGTGATGCCGAGGTTGAACGGCTCTTTGCCCTCGATGAACTTCTGTGCGAAAGGCAGGCCGTGCAGATGACGGTTGTGAAATATGCCATCATTGATCTCTTTGGCATGCAGTATCCGCTCCAGCCAGCGCACCGCAAAATGTGGCACCTTGACCTTCTTCTGCGCCAGTATCTTCTCAATATCAATGTGTTTCGGCCCGATGGCATCGGGGTTGTGCTCTATAGTATCCACGTCAGTAATCTTGGTTTTCAACTTGCAAAGATACGTTTTTTTTAAATACTTTCACCCATCCGCCGCAAAAAGTTATCCCCAAGTTTTTGTTTGTAATATAAAAAGGCAGCTACAGGCACTGCTTTTTGTCCGTATCCCCTCCGTACCCGCTCCGTCCCCCCTCCGACAAAAAACCGTTAAACAACCGGTGAACAGTCGGAGCGGGTACGGAGCGGGTACGGTGTGGGTACGGAGCAGTACTGGCTGTCAGGCATCCTTTCTGCGATATACGTTTTTTTTATCACGAATCAGCCTCATCCGGCTCCTTGCACTGTCAAAATGTCAGTCCCGATGTCAGTCTTCTGTGGTTGGCACGGATGTTGTTATAAGTAGGGTGTCGCCTTAAGACTTTAAGGGCTTTAAAGACCCTAAGGACCTTAAGGACTTCAGAAAAAGAAATCAAAAATAAGAAAGGAAAATATTATGAGCAAAATCATCGGAATCGACCTCGGCACAACCAACAGCTGTGTCAGCGTCATGGAAGGCAACGAGCCTGTAGTTATTGCAAACAGCGAGGGTAACCGCACC
>CADAWR010000024.1 GCA_902791695.1 uncultured Bacteroidota bacterium | reverse complement strand
TGGTAGGTGCGGTAGAGCTCGTCCGCATACTGTGCCGAGCTGTAGCTCTCCACCACGAAGTACCAGCGCACCAGGCTGCTGTCGCACTCGGCCATCTTCCGCGGATAGATGTCGCGCATACTCAGCACACAGTAGCCGCAGCAGGGGCTGGTAAGCACCACCACCTTGTAGTGCGTGGTGTCGGCGGATATCAGCTGCCTCAGCTGCTCCACCGTGACGGGCGTGAGTTCCGGCATCGCAGAGACCTTGCGGTAATTCTTCACCGTAGGTTTCTCCATCATGCAGCCCGTAAGTAGCATCGCGCCCAGGGCGATGGCGGCGAGGGATTTGATGATGTGGTGTTGCATTGTTGTTTATTATGGTAATGGTAAGTCATTGTGCTGGTCGCAATGAAACGCCTCCGCACTGGGCGAAACGGCGGTTCATGGGGTACTCGAAACGGTAGGTGGCGAGGAAACGCTCCAGCACCTCGCGGAACTGCGCCTTCCATTCGTCGGTAGGTTGCGACTGGCCGCGCCAGGTGTAGAAATAGTGGTCCACCGTGCCGTCGGGGGCGAAGTAGGCGCGTCCCCACAGACTGTAGGGTTCCGTCCAGTTCATGCCCTCGGCGACGAGGGCGTTGCGGAGACCGTAGATGAACTTCTGCCACGAAAGCATATACTCCTGCGGCACGCTGTCGGCGCTCCATTGGAACATGCCGCTGGGATAGATGCTCTCCAGCGTATCGAGCGTCAGGCCGCGTTCCGTCACCTCGCTGAGCAGCATAGCCTTCTGCGGCATCTTGGCCAGTTGTTTCTCCAGCGATTTGCTGGCACCGCAGCTAGTAAGCAGCATTGCGCCCATAGCGAGGAGGGCGAGGGATTTGGTGATGTGGTGTTGCATATTGGATGTGTTTGTGTTTTTTGATTCTCTTTATCGAAGACTCAACAAACTGGCGTTTGTGATTTTTCTATTTCTTCTTCTCAAACGTCATTCTCCTTATCTCAGCACTATCGTCAAGAACTGATACCGACATACGTTCTTGGGTGAGCGAATCGATAAGCCACTTCAAATAGCGTTGGGAATTATCGTTGCCAATGAAGATCGTATCGCCCTGTATAGTCCACGATTTAATTAAGTAGATGGTGCCGTCATCATCTTTCATCCACTCATCTCTGTTATGAATCATGTTCTCATCGACGACGTTTGACCGTAGATAAAGTGTATCGTTCTCCATGAAGCAATATCTCCATGGATATTTCCACGGAAATCCCTTGGTGACGATGTCCACAGAATCCATATTAGTAATACTCTGTATTCTAACAGGTTGCCACTCACCGATGAGTACCTGTTTGGCTTGTTTGTTGGCTAGCTGTACGCTGTCAACCACGGTGTCATTTTTCGCTGTTCCGCTCTTGCAGGCAACCAGTAGCATCGCTCCTATTGAAAAGATGGCGAGGGATTTGATGATGTAATGTTGCATGTTGGATGTGTTTTGCTTACTCTACATTATTGTTGACCTTGTGGAAAACTCGGTCGAACTTGGCATGTTGCTCAGGAGTGTAGTTGTCGTTGCTAACGGTAATGGTTTCGCTCACTTTATCGTAAGTTATGCGCAGGGTTTCCAATTGTTCGCCATACATGTTGAATTCTGTCATACTACCGAAAGTTTCACCATCGAACTGATAGACAAAGTCGAATGGAGCGGGGTCATAACTATAGGGTTCAAGCATTGTTTGCATCGTTCGACCAGTGGAATCCGTAAAGAACTCCATTGTCATGTTATAGACAAAGTGAATTTCAGAACCTGCGATAATGTCGTTAAAGTCTAGATGAGCCTCCCATTGCGTCCCAACGAATGAGACGGTCTCTTGTCCGGGAGTGGGGTTGACGGAGCCTTCGTTTGGTTCTTCTTTGCTGCAGGAGACTAGCAGCATCGCGCCCATGACGAGGGCGGCGAGGGATTTGATGATGTGGTGTGTCATATTGATTATGTATTTGATGGTTTACTATTTCATTACTACAACTTTTCGCGCCGGACGGTCGCCGACCTTCACTATATAGACTCCCGTAGGCAATGCCTCGTTGCGGACGTTGCGGCCGGTGATGTCGAAGATGCGGACGGTCTCGCCCTCGGCTCCCTCGGCGATTATGCGACCACCGAGCGTGTAGATGTTGATGGCGTCCTCTTCGATACCGTCAATTCCTGCACCGCAGTCGGCCTGAATATTATGAAATTGGCTCCAATAGGGGGCTGCGGCGTAGAGCGAGTCGCTATGGCAGGGAACGATGAGGGTAAGGTTGCTGTTCATCTGGGTGAAGGTGTTGGCGAAAGCCACGGGTGGCTCTGGGGCAAGGGAGACAAGGGTGTCTATGTTGCGGCATTGGAAGAAGGCGGCCTCGCCAATATGAGTGAGACCTGCAGGCAGCGTGAGTTTCGTCAACTCCCAACACTCGTGGAACGTCGCTGTGTCGATATATACCACCGAAGAGGGGATATTCACCTCCTCCAAACCTGTGCAGCCGAAGAAGGTCTGGTAGCGGATGGTGTCGATGCCCTCGGGGAGCCGTATCTTCTTGATGCTGCCCGAATAGTTGTAGCAGAAAGCCATACGTCCGATATACTGCACCGAGTTAGGAACAATCACAGAGTCGAGATTAGTGCAGGAAGAGAAAGCCTCATTGTCAATGAATGTCACACGGTTGCCCAGTTCAATCTTCTTCATGTTGCTGTAGTAGAAAGCACCGTTGCCGATAGTGGCAGCCGCGTCATCGATAGTCACTGTGGCAGTAGGCCGGAATGCCGAATAGAACGCCGACTTGCCTATATGTTTTACCGTCGAGGGAATGGTAATCCCCTCCAACCCGTCGCATACTCCGAAAGCCTGATTTCCAATGGTGTCGAGCCCTTCGGGGAGCGTGACGGAGATCAGCGATGATTTATAGTAGAAGGCTCGTGTCCCGATAACACGAACAGTGACTGGCACCACTGCCGAGGTGATGTGACGGCTGGCGGTGAGGTGGGTCTTGCTGTTGTCGGAATAGAAAAGGCTGTCCTCCTCGTATCCGTTCACCGTGTTGGCGCCCCAGGGGCTTCCGGTAGCAATTCCGTGGTAAATGACATTGGGAACCAGCGAGAAAGCCTTGTTGCCTATAATCGTAATCCCATCGGGGACGGTTATTGTCTCAATCTCCAGATGGCTTTGAAAGGCTTCTTCGGCCACTTCGGTGACAGCGTATCTCACTCCCTCATGCTCCACGCTGTCGGGCAGCACAAGGTCGGCGTTGTAATGGATATAGTGTGTGTTGTACGCCCAAGCGTCCCCGCGCACGCTGACGTGGTGTGCCGCCGAGTCGACGATGGCGCAGAGCAGCGTGTCGCCCTGCGGGGTGACGGCCTGGAAATCGTAACTTGACTGTGCCTTTGCGGCAATGGTCATGGTCAGCACCGCGAGGAGTGCAAGGAGTGTTTTTGTACGTTTCATTGTTTTATGTTGTTGATGGTTTATTGTTTCACTTTGCGGGCAGCGTCGAGGGAGTCGAGGTGGTCGAAAGCGATGTCGGAGGTAGCATTCCATTGCTGGGTACGGCTTTGCTCGTCAAGCTCGCGGGTCATACTACGCTCTCTGAGGTCCTTATAGTTCTGAAGGGTTATCTGCGACAATTCTTTTTTGATGCCTGTTTCATAGATGGTGACACAACGCAGGTCGGGAAAGATGTAGACTGAGACGTCGTCGGGACGGGTATCACCAGGCGCAATACTCTTGTATGGCGTTTTGCGATGGGCGCGATATAAAGTGAATTGGGGGGCGTTGCTGAGGAATAACTGTTTAGCATCGTCGGGGATGGTGGTGTCGTTCAGCAGTATGTTCCTGTCTGCCGTGAGGCCGAAGAGGCTGTCGATGGCTGCCCAGCCCTCGTCGGTCTCGGCTTGGAGGAGGGTGACGGGGAGGCGCAGGGTGTCGTTGACCACCTTGTCGCGGATGTAAGTGACGCGCACCCCCTCCATCTGCATATCGACGAAGTGGCGGTAGACGTCGCTGCACTCGTCGTAGCTCAACGTGTGCGGCAGGAACTTCCACGCTGCCGCGCTGCCCACAAGGAGCAGGGACAAGATTATGATTATGAGCGTGCGGTGTCTCATAGTTTGGCGATGAGGGTTGTCTGTTCGATGGTGTTGATGGTTGCGGCGCGGGCTTGGGCGCTGCTGACATAATGGCCGTCTGGGTCGGGCGAAGCGGCAATGGCTATGACGGCCACCACCGCAGCGGCGCCGATGAGGGTGCGCGTAGCCCTCTGGCGGCGCTCACGGCGGTGGCACCATTCGGCAAGGCCTTCGGTCATCGCCCGCATCTCGGTTTTATAGTCTTGTTGCATATTGTCTCAGTTTATTCATTATTCGGTTTACACGTTGGTAGACGGCATTTTGTTCTATTTTGAGGCTGGAGGCTATTTCCTCAGCGGTGTAGCCTTCAAGTCGCATACGCATCAGGCGTTGCTCGTCGGGGGTGAGGAACGAGAAGAGGTCGTCAATCCGCTCGGCGACATCGCTCTCTTCGGTGAAGACAGACTCTGACATCTCTTCGGTGACTGGTTCCAAGTCAGGATGTTTCTTTCGATAGAGGTCGACCAGGACGTTGCGTGTCACCCTCCGCACCCATACGCGCTGCTGCCATTCTGACCGACCCGTCATCGTGTCGAACTTGAGCCATAGCATAATCCATACCTCCTGCACCATATCCTCGCAGCGCGGTATGTCGCCACGGGCAAAGTCGTAGCAGACGCGCCACACCGTCGCCTGGTGCCGCCGCATAAAGGACTTGTAGTCCTCGTACCGCTGTCTGCCGTGTTGCTCCATCTATAATATAAGACGTAAATTTTGACACAAATCTTACTCAAGGTGCAAAAAAAATGAAGAAAAACTGTTTTTTCTTCATTTTTTGTATCCTGTCAGCATCACAGGTGAGGCTAAAATAATAGGACGGATTCCTTATTCCACCAGCTTGAAGTCGCTGGCGGGGTGCTTGCACCAGGGGCAGATGAAGTCGGCGGGGAGTTCGTCGCCTTCGTAGACGTAACCGCAGACTTCGCAGACCCATTTCTTCTTGCCGCCTGCGGCGGGAGCAGCGGCGGGCTTTGGCTTGATATGCTGCTGGTAGTATGCGTAAGTTATGCTGGGGCTGTCGCTGAGCACTCGGGCCTCCATAGGCATGGCGATGAACATGGTGTGGGTGCCGAGGTCGATGCTCTTGGTTACGACACAGCTGATGACGCTGTTGATGAACTTGGGCAGGTAGCGCAGGCCATTCTCGGTGCGGAGCTCTGTCTCGCATTCGGCGAACTTGTCGACCGTCTTGCCGCTCTGGAAGCCGAAGTGCTGGAAGGGCTTCATGGTGGCCTCCTCGCTCAGCGGGCAGAGGTTGAACTTCAGCGTGCGCAGTATCATGTCGTGCGTCAGGTTCTGCTTGTTGACGCATATCATAAGCTGCAGCGGGTCGCTGGTGACCTGCTGTGCCACGTTGATGATGCAGGCGTTGTCTTTGTCGCCTTGACGAGCCACGAGCACAAAGAGGCCGTAACTGATATTGAAGATGGCTTTGTTGTCGATCATGGGTGTGGTTTTATTGATTGGATATAAGGGATAGATGCGATAGATTTCTATAGAGTATATCGCATCTATCATTTCTATAATGTCTTTGCTATCGCTTCGGCGAGGGCGGCGAGCTGTTCTTCCTGAGCGGGAGTGGCGGCGCTCTTGAGAGAGACCGTTTCGCCGACGATGGTGATGTCCTTCATCTGCTCCAGCTCGGCGCGCATCAGTTTGCCGCTCTGCGGCGCCCAGCTGCCGTTCTCGATGAGGGCCACCGTGCGGCGCTGCCAGGCGTGGGCCTTGAGGTCGAGCAGGAGGTTCTCCATCGGGGTGAAGATGCCGTTGTTGTAGGTGCTGGAAGCAAAGACAACATGGCTGGCGCGGAAGCACTCGCTGACCAGCTCGCTGACATGCGTGTGGCTGGCGTCGTAGGCCTTGATGTTCTTCACGCCACGCTGGGCGAGGAGTGTGCCCAGACGCATGGCGGCGGCTTCGGTATGGCCATAGATGCTGCCGTAGATGATGACCACTCCCCTATCCTCGGGCTCATAGCGGCTCCAGAGGTCGTGCTTGCCAATGAACCAGCCTAAAGAGTTGGTGTCGGCTTGGCCGACAACCTGCTCTTTGGAACGCCACACAGGGCCGTGCAGCGGGCAAATCATCTTGATGTCCAATGCTGCGGCCTTCTTTAGCACGTTCTGCACCTGCACGCCGTATTTGCCCACGATATTGGTGTAATAGCGGCGGGCGTCGTCAATCCACTCACGCTCAAAGTCCACCTCGTCGGCAAAGATGTTGCCGGAGAGGGCGCCGAAGGTGCCGAAGGCGTCGGCCGAGAAGAGCACCTTGTCGGTAGTGTCGTAGGTCATCATCACCTCGGGCCAATGCACCATGGGCGCCATGATGAACTGAAGGCGATGGCGACCGGTGACAATCTCGTCACCCTCTTTCACGACCTGCATCTTTTCCGGTTTGTAGCCGAAGAACTGCTCGATCATCTGTGCCGCCTTGGCGGTGCACACCACCGTAGCCTCGGGGAAAGGTATCAGGATGTCCATCAGCGTGGCAGCGTGGTCGGGTTCCATGTGGTGCACCACCACATAGTTGAGCATGCGGCCCTCGAGGGCTGCCTGCACGTTCTCGAAGAACTGCCCGCTCACCGAACTGTCGCACGTGTCGAATAGCACATTCTTATCATCGAGCAGCACATAGCTGTTGTACGACACCCCGCGCGGTATGGGGTAGACGTTCTCGAAGAGGGCCAGGCGGCGGTCGCTGGCGCCGACATAAATCAAATCGTTGACGATGGGATAAATATTTTGCATATCAGTGTGTTTTATCGTTTTAAGTATAACGTCCAGACTCCGGTTTTAGTATATCTGGAGGCAAACCTTTTCCCTATACCGCTGACATTGCGCCACATAAAGCCCCGCTCGGCAGCCGGACCGACGCCTCTCCGTACCCGCTCCGTAGTCGCTCCGACAAAAAACCGTTAAACAACCGGTGAACAGTCGGAGCGGGTACGGAGCGGGTACGGAGCGACTACTGTGCGGAGACATATGTTAAAAAAAGTGAATTGCTTGGAAAAACAGTTTTTAATCCCTAAATTTGCAATCGTGAAATATATTGGGCACACAGCGGCCGCCCTGCGATAAACAACAGATAATCAACCAACACCACCATACGCCATGAAATACCACAAGAAAGAAGAAGAGCTGTTTGCCCGTTGGGGCGAGCGCGCACGCAAGCTGCGCGA
This sequence comes from uncultured Bacteroidota bacterium, assembly GCA_902791695.1. GTDB lineage: Bacteria > Bacteroidota > Bacteroidia > Bacteroidales > P3 > Colimorpha. Next base: position 15,525 of record CADAWR010000024.1, on the reverse strand, counting down.
CAGCGAGGACATCACACGCGACGGGCTGCTCTACCGCGGCCAACTGTGGTTCGACGGCTACTGCCAGGTGCACAAGAAAGCCAACGAGGAGCAGCTGTGGGACGATGCCGACATGCGCATGCTGGTGCTCACCAAGGAGCTCTACGACGAGGACGGCTGGGACCTCCGCGCCGAGAGCGGCCGTGTGCCGTCGCCGCGCCTCACCTGCCGCACGGCCTACCGCTTCTTCCCCAACCTCGAGCTATGGGTCTACGGCCTGATGAACATACCCGACCGCAAGGTGATACCTTTCGGCAAGGCCGACAACGAGACCCGCCTGCAGGGCTTCTACGAGAACGCCCCCATCGCCCGTGTCAACTGCAAGAAGCAGCCTGACAACAAGGCCGCCAGCAACGCTGTGCTGCAGAAATACATGGACAACTACGCCGACCTGCTCACGGAGCAGATCAAGCTCTACGACGCCGACATCATACTCTGCCTCGGTGGACAGGGCATCATGGTGAAGTTCCTCACGGAGCACGTCTACAAGGATCTACGGCAGGTGAACGAGCACTGCTGGTACTCGCCCTCCAGCGGAGTGGCCGTCATCAAGCAGTACCACCCCTGCTACAATGTGTACAGCCGCAAGGAGATGTATGTAGAGATGATGAAAGACTACCAGGAGTTCATCAAGGCCACACCGGAATTCCCGCGCGGCCGCCAGTAGCCTATAAAATTGACGGACACAAATAAAAGAGCCTGCAGCATCGCTACAGGCTCTTTCCTTTCTTTCTGAGGGTGGGAGGTGGGGCTCGAACCCACGACCTCCAGATCCACAATCTGGCGCTCTAACCAGCTGAACTACGCCCACCGTCTATCGCTCGAAAGCGGGTGCAAAAGTACGAACATTTTGCGAACTGGCAAAATATTTTTCACATATTGTTTACAATACCCTGATTTGCAAAAGCATTCAAGAGCGCATCTTGTGCTTTTTGACCTTCGGCTTGCTTATTATCCAGCCTATGAAGATGAGAAATGCAGTCAACAAAACCATGAGAGCGAAGATTGTAATAATTACAACTATCCCCTCCTGTTGGTCAATCACACCAGCATCTTTATCTGTGAGCGTCGCCAAAACAGCCATCAGAAGCACGACATTGAACCACACAAGAAAGCACAATGCGACACGCCACAGGGTGCCCCAACGGCCATAGCCAAAGAGTTGGCGGTAAGTGACATAATAGTAGAACGGAGCAAGCCAAAACAGCCAAGGTGTTATCCTAATGGCAAAAATAACCAGGAGCATCAACGAGCCCATGAATATCTGCATGATAATGCCCTCGGGCAACGAGAGGCGAGCATGGCGCGGCGCGAAGCGGAAGATAAACCACGTGGGCAGAATCATTATCATGGTCATGCCAATCATGGCCCAGGCTGGGTGTGCCGCCATCCAGTTGCTGGCATTGACAAGCAGCTCGAAGGAGCCATCCTTCGCTTCAAGCGGTTCCGCATCACGTATGCCGAGCAGCTGAGCCACGACAACATAGACGAGGGCTATGATGAATAGCATATTCACCGGAGTGTAGCTCGTCTGCCGACGGCCGTTGAGGTAGTCATGTATGAGATAACCCGGACGAAAGATCAGCTGCAATACCGTGTAAGGTAGCGAGCGCGACTCCATACCCCACACCTCCATCACACATTTATACACCCACTTCCAAGTGATACGTCCGTCGCCTGCATCCTGACGGCACACGGGGCAGTAGTTGCCCTCGAAATCATGGCCGCAGTTGGGACAATGGTGCGGCTCCAGATGCTCATCCGAGTAGTGGACGGCCTCCTTCTGCCAAGCACGGAAACGGCGTATCTGCTCCTTCAGTCCCATAGCTTCACTTTTAGAATATCAGCGCCAGCAACACCCAGAGCCAGTGGGCAGCGATGCCGGCGCAGAGGCCGCCGATGGTATGGGCTCCGATGGCTTTGCCGATGAGCTTGCGGTAGCCGAGGGAGTCGAGCATGGCGGTGTGGGTGCTCAGGTAGCCGCTCCAGCACATGCCCATGGCGGTGAAGACGGCGATGGCGTTGTTGTTGATGATGCCCATGGCATCGAACGTGGGCACCAGACCGATGGCTGCGCCCACGGCACCGAGGGCCGTGATGGGGAAGCCCACCAAAGCGCCGTTCTCGAAGCCGAAGAGCCAGTAGAAGATGAAGTTCACCTTGTCGGCCAGCCACGTGATTACCGGCACGCCCTCATAGGCTTTGCCAAGATACTCGCCATGTTCGCCGGCAGGGCCGAAAGTGAGCATCATGACGATGGTGGAGATGCAGAGCACGCCGGGGATGATGGCCACGCCGATACCGACACCACTTTTGCCGCCGTCGAGCATAGCGTTGAGGAAACGCTGGAAGGCGTTGCCCTCGCTCTTGAACGAGATGTTCTGCTCGGTGCCACCCTCTTCGGTAACAAGGCTGTCCATCTCCGGGTAGCTCTTGAGCGTGAAGCGTTGCATGAGGCGGGTGCTGACAATACTGCCGATGATAGCTCCAAGCAGGCCTACCAAGGCGCCACTGCCGTAGCCCTTGCCGGTCATAAAGGCAATGACCACCAGACCCATGCCGAAGGCGGTGCCGAAGTTGGTGAGGCTCACCAGCTGGTATTTCTTGAAATAGCGGGCAAAGTTGTTGTCCTTGGCCAGCGATATTATGGCGGGGTTGTCGCTGAGGAAGGTCATCACGGCACCCAAGGCAGCCACACCGGGCAGGTTGTACAGCGGCTTCATCAGCGGGCGCAGGATGTTCTCCATCAGGCGAACCACGCCGAACTCGGTGAGGAGCTTGCTGATGGCACCCATGAGCACACAGATGGCCATGATGTAGAACACAGTCTCAAGCAGCAGGCTGTAGGCCGTCTGCATGAAGGTGTTGAGCATGTGCGGCAAGGTCATCTTGTAAGCCAGAAAGCCGAAGAAGCCGAAGAAGCACACGAGGAAGATGAGGGCCTCGAGGCTGCGGCTGGTGGTGAACTTCAGGCGGCGCGGCTTGCCACTGCGCTTGTTAGGGTCAGTCTCATGGTGACGGAACACCTGGAACGGGTCGACCACCGAAAGCAAAGAGTTCAGCAGGTTATGGTTGTTGTGCTTCTCTTCCATAGCTTATTTCTTAAAGAGTTTGTAAAAGTCCATCGTCCATGTGGCACCAATGTTGAAGTTCCACGTGTCGCTAATCCGCGTGTTTCTGTCCCACTCCTCCATGCGGCAGACATAGGTGTGCAGACGCACGTTCTTCTGCTCGGTCGGGAACCACTCGAAGCCGAGCCCATAGCGTGTATATGTGTGGCCTGCAAGCAGCAGGTGGTCGAGAGCCACCGCCGAGTTGAGGTCCACCTCGGACTTGTTCTGCTCATACATACCCTTGACGAAGATGTTGAATTGAGGGGTGAAATAATAGTTGGCGCAGCTCACCACACCGAAATTCTTGCCCCAGTCGTCGAAGGATAGCGCATGGTGCATGAAGTCGACATATATGTCCCATTTGTCGAAGACCAGCTTGTTGCCAATCATCGTAAGGTTCATGAATTTGCTCCACTCGCGTTCAATCATGCTGGTGCTCCAGATGGTGTTCCAATGGCCCACAGTGCCGTACCAGCAGAGGTTGTACGACACCAGACCGGCGTCGTAGCTCAGGCCAGTGGAGTTGATATAGGGCGAGTTAGTCACCTGCGCAACAATGGTATGGTTGCCGTCGTCGCTAATATAAGCCCCACTGATGCCGAGCTGGAAGCAGTAGATGCTGTTCCACAGCGTGGTGGGGAAATAGACGTCGATGGGAGAGGCGTCGTACTCGAAGCCACCCATGGCCATGGCGTCTTTACCGAAGCGCAGGCGCCAGTTCTGCGTGGGCTTGTAGTCGATATACAGGAAGTCGGTGTTGTCGAAAAACATCACAGAGCCAGGGTTGGCCACGATGCGCTGCTTGAAGTAGTAGCTGACACCTCCGCCGAGCTCGCCGCCAAGCATCAGATTGAAATACTTGCCGTGGAAGCCGAACTGCGGCGTCGAGTCGGTGGTGAAAAGCTCACCGTCGGCACGTGCCTCCACCTTCAGTTTGTTTATCATATTCTCCCACTGCACCTGGGCCTGGATAGGCATTGTGGCGAGCAGCAACAGAGTCACCAAGATTGTATGTTTTGCTTTCAAGATATCGTTTGTTTTGATAGTTACACTATTATTTTTGCGCCGCCATATACTGCTCCAGAAGGCGCTGCACATACTTACCGAATACGTCGAACTCAATGTTCACCACCGTGCCGGGCTTGAAGTTGTGGAAGTTGGTCACCTTGTAGGTGTAGGGGATGATGGCCACTGAGAACATTCCGGGCTCGCTGTCCACCACCGTAAGGCTTACGCCGTTGATACTGATGCTGCCTTTCGGCACAGTGATGCTGGGGGCGTTCTTGGCATCATAGCTGAAGTAAAAGCGCCACGAGCCGTTATCGTCAACCACCTTGGTGCATGTGGCCGTCTGGTCAACATGGCCTTGGACAATATGACCGTCGAAGCGGCCGTCCATACGCATGGAGCGCTCCACGTTGACCTCTGTGCCCACCTGCCATGTGCCGAGGTTGGTCTTCAGCATGGTCTCGTCCATAGCGGTAACCACATACTGTTTCTTCTCCTTGTCCACTTTCACCACCGTCAAGCAGCAGCCGTCGTGCGCCATGCTCTGGTCAATGGCCAGCTCGTCGCCGAACGGTACCTCCAGTGTGAAGTGGTAGTTAGTATTCTCTTTCTCAATCTTGACCACACGGGCGGTGGTCTCTATAATTCCTGTAAACATTATTTCAAATGTGTTTCGTAATAATCAAACATCTTCTGGTAGAGGTGCAGGCGCTCGCGGCCGAGGACGTTGTGCTCATGGTGCGGATAGACGAAATAGTCGACCTGCTTGTAGTTGTTGATGCAGCGCTCGATGAACTCCAGCGAATGCTGCCACACCACAGTGTTGTCCTCGGCGCCGTGGATGACCAACAGGCGGCCTTCGAGGTCCTTGGCTTTGTTGAGCAGGCAGTTGGCCTCGTAGCCCTCGGGGTTCTCCTGCGGAGTGTCCATGTAGCGCTCGCCGTACATAATCTCGTACCACTTCCAGTCGATGACGGGGCCACCGGCGCAGCCCACCTTGAACACCTCGGGGTGCGCCAGCTTCATGGTGATGGTCATGAAGCCGCCAAAGCTCCAGCCCTCAACACCCATGCGATTCTCGTCCACATATGGCAAGCTCTTCAAGAACTTGACGCCCTCCATCTGGTCGGCCATCTCAATCTCGCCGAGGTGGCGGTGCGTGCAACTCTCGAACTCAAAGCCACGGTTGTCGGTGCCACGGTTGTCGACGGTGAAGACTACATAACCCTGTTGGGCAAGGAACATGAAGTAGAGGTTGCCGCCGCAAAGCCAGCTGTCGGTAACGAGCTGCGAGTGCGGGCCACCATAGACATACACCAGCGTCGGGTATTTCTTGCCCTTCTCCATGTTGGGGGGCGTGATGAGGCGGTAGTAGAGGTCGGTCTTGCCGTCGGCGGCCTTGATGGTGCCGAGCTTCACCTCGGGCATGGCGTAGTCCTTCAAGGGGTTCTCGGCCTCAAAGAAGGTCTTTATGGGGTTCTTGTGCTTCCAGTCGCGCAAGTCGGCGCGCATCGGCACATTGACACTGCTCCACATATCGACCCACATAGTGCCAGCCTCATTGACGGCCACGCTGTGGGTGCCGTGCAGACCGTTTTCGGTCATAGTCATGCACTCCATCGTGCCCTTCTTGAGGTTCACACGATAGGCGTCGCGGCCCGCCAGGTTGTCCTTGTTGGCATAGATAAAGATATTCTCGCCCTTCTTGTCGAACTGTATGAAGCCCTCGACCTCATACTCTCCTTTGGTCACCTGCTTGACGAGGGTGCCGTCCATATTGTAGAGGTAGAGGTGCTTGTAGCCGTCGCGCATTGAGTACCAAAGGAACTGGTCGCCCTTGGGGGTGAATATCATCGGCTCGCATGGTTCAACATAGCGGGGGTTGGTCTCCTCGAAGAGGGTCTTCATAAAGTCGCCCGTGGCGGCGTCGTACTGTTCCAACCACATGTGGTTCTGCTCGCGGTTCACCTTGGCGATATAGACATACTTCTCGTCGGGGCTCCAGGCGATATTGGTGAGGTACATCTCGCGCTCGTGCACCGATGTGTCACGGGCGGTATTTAGATACACCAACTTCTGCGAAGCACAGTCCCACACGCCCACCGTCACCTCGTGGCTCTTCATGCCGGCCATGGGGTACTTGATGTTGCGCACTTCGGCCTCGCGGGCTTTGGTATTGACGATAGGATAGTCCTCCACCATGCTCTGGTCCATGCGGTAGAAGGCCAGCCTATTGGCCTTGGGCGACCAGAAGAGGCCGCCGTTGATGCCGAACTCGTTGCGGTGCACGCTCTCGCCGAGGACAACATTATATCCGTCGCCGCGCTCCACGAGCTTGCCGTCGACATAGAGGTTGCCCTCCTTCAGTTCAACACGTTCTTCCAGCTTGGGGTCGTTGTCTTTCGGCTTGCGCCAGTCTTGCTGCTTTTCGCTGAGCTTGAACTCCTTCTTGCCGTCGATGCCATAATAGCCTTTGTCCTCGCCACCCTTGTAGTAGGTCACAGTCTTGCCGTCGGGGGCGAAGATGAAGCTCATCATCTCGCGCTGCGGATAAAGGCCGCGGTCCATCAGCTGGTCCCACTGCAGGAGCTTCTCCTGCGCCATCATCGTTGCGGCGCACATCACCGCCGCCAAGGTCAGTAGAATCTTTCTCATCTTATTTTTGAACGTTAATTATCGTGAATTATCCCGTTAATTATCGTAAATCAGCCGTCTCTGAATTAACGGCAATTCACGAACCAATTTACGACAATTAACGTTAAAATCAGTAATTGCGCCAGTTGCGGAAGCGCAGGTTGAAGACCCCGAAGAAGGCTTCTTTGAATATCTTCATGCTCATCTTCGATGTGCCGAGCACACGGTCGGTGAAGACGATAGGCACCTCGTAGACCTTGAAGCCCAAGCGCGTGGCGGTGTACTTCATCTCTATCTGGAAGGCGTAGCCGACGAACTTCACCTTGTCGAACTTCATGCGCTCCAGCACCTTGCGGCTCCAGCAGACGAAGCCCGCCGTGGCGTCGCATACCTTCATGCCGGTGACAATGCGCACATACTTAGAGGCATAGTAGCTCATCAGCAGTCGTCCGATTGGCCAGTTGACCACCGACACCTTGCCGCCCACATAGCGCGAGCCAACCACAACGTCGCCCTTGCCGGTGGAGCAGGCGTCGTAGAGCCGCACCAGGTCGTCGGGGTTGTGGCTGAAGTCGGCATCCATCTCGATCATATAGTCGTAGCCGTGCTCGTTGCCCCACCGCATACCGTCGAGGTAGGCCGTGCCGAGACCCAGTTTGCCTTTGCGCTCCACGATGAACAGGCGGTTGGGAAACTCCTGCATCAGGCGCTTCACGATATCGGCCGTGCCGTCGGGCGAGTTGTCCTCAACGATGAGCATATCAAACTCTTTCGGGAGCGAGAAGACTTTGCGTATGATAGCCTCTATGTTCTCTTTTTCGTTGTAGGTCGGTGTGATAACAAGTGTGTCGGACATAATATTTCAACTTTATATTTGGGTGCAAAATTACGAAATAATTTTCAATTGCGCGAAAAAATTTTCAAAACGGCACTGCTCCGCTCCCCCTCCGTCTCCCCTCCGACCCCTCTCCGAACAAAAACCGTTAAACAACCGGTGAACAGTCGGAGCGGGTACGGAGCGGGTACGGAGCGACCGCAGACAAAACCAACATACATCTGGCACAATTGTCATCATACGGCCACAAAATACTAGACGTCAGTGTATTATAAATTATACGTAAATTTTATTATGGTGTATGGATTTTTTTTCATACCTTTGCAAATCCAAACTAAAGAATAATATTAACAAAAATAAAGCATTATGTCAAAACTCCTCCTTTTACTTTTAGGCGACGAGGCTATAGCACAGGCATTTATCGATGCCGGCGGTAGCGCCATCAACAGCTATCCGGGCACCCCGTCGACCCAGATTACCGAATACGTGATGAAGAGCAAACAGGCCAAAGAGCAGGGTATTGTCGCCAACTGGTGCGCCAACGAGAAGACCGCCCTCGAGGCCTCTATCGGCGTGGCCTACAGCGGCAAGCGCGCCATGACCTGCATGAAGCACGTGGGCCTCAACGTCTGCGGCGACCCCTTCATGAACGCCTCCATCATCGGCACCAAGGGTGTCATCATCGTGGTGGCCGACGACCCCAGCATGTTCTCCAGCCAGGACGAGCAGGACAGCCGCTACTACGGCCACTGGGCCATGATCCCCATGCTCGAGCCCAGCAACCAGCAGGAGGCCTACGACATGGTCTTCTACGGCTATGAGCTCAGCGAGCAGATGGGCACCCCCATCCTGATGCGCATCCCCACCCGTCTGGCCCACAGCCGCGCCGGTGTCGAGCGCAAGCCCGTCCGCGCACAGAACCCCCTCAGCAGCCCCAGCGACCCCAAGAGCTATGTGCTGCTGCCCGCCAACGCCAAGAACCTCTACCGCTCGCTCATCGACAAGCAGCCCGCCTTCACCAAGGCCAGCCAGGAGAGCGGCTTCAACCAGTATATCCCCGGCACCGACCACAAGCGCGGCATCATCACCACCGGTATCGCCTTCAACTACCTGCAGGAGAACTTCCCCGGCGGCAAATGCCCCTATCCCGTGGTGAAAATCACCCAGTATCCCCTGCCCTTCGACATGCTGAGCAAACTCTATGACGAGGTCGAGGAAATCCTCGTGCTCGAGGACGGCCAGCCCTTCGTCGAGGAGCACATCAAAGGCTTCCTGGGCAAAGGTAAGCCCGTGCACGGCCGCCTGGACGAGACCATCCGCCGCGACGGCGAGCTTAATGCTGAGAAGGTGGCCATAGCCCTCGGCAACCCCATGCCCAAGGGTCCCGCAGTGCCCGAGGTGGTCACCAACCGTCCTCCCGCACTCTGCGTCGGCTGCCCCCACATCGACAGCTACCAGGCTGTTGTCGACGTGATGAAGAAGTACCCCAACGGCCGTGTCTTCGGTGACATCGGATGCTACACCCTCGGCTTCAACATGGGTGCTATCGACACCACCGTCTGCATGGGCGCCTCGGTGACCATGGCCAAGGGCGCCGCTGAGATGGGCATCTTCCCCGCCATCGGCGTCATCGGCGACGGTACCTTCGGCCACAGCGGCATGACGGGTCTGCTCGACTGCGTCAACGAGAAGGCCAACGTCATCATCATGATTCTCGACAACGACATCACGGCTATGACCGGCGGCCAGCCCTCCAGCGCCAACCAGAAGCTCTTCAACATCTGCAAGGGCTTGGGCGTGGATCCCGACCACATCCGCACCATAGTGCCGCTGCCCAAGAACCACGACGAGTTCATGAAGATCCTCGAAGAGGAGATCGCCTACAACGGCGTCAGCGTCATCATCCCGCAGCGCGTCTGCATCGTCGAGAACAAGAAACGTATTGCTGCTAACAAATAAATCGATAACAATATGAAGAAAGACATCATACTTTGCGGCGTAGGCGGCGACGGTATCGTCTCCGTGGCCAAGATCATCAGCGACGCCGCCCTCAACCTGGGCATGAACGTCAAGCAGAGCGAGATTCACGGTATGAGCCAGCGCGGCGGCTCGGTGTTCAGCCACCTCCGCATCAGCTCCGACCCCATCTTCGCCGACGTTATCCCCGAAGGCAAAGCCGACATCATCCTCAGCTCCGAGCCCATGGAGGCTCTGCGCTACCTGCCCTTCCTGGCTCCCGACGGCGCCGTCATCACCAACAGCGACCCCTTCATCAATATCAAGAACTATCCTGATATCGAGAAGGTCAACGCCGAGCTGAAGAAACTGAAGAAATGCGTCAGCTTCAACGCCAACGCCATCGCCAAGGAGCTCAACGCCCGCGGCAACATGGTGCTGCTGGGTGCTGCCGCCCCCTACCTCGAGCTGCCGTTCGAGGAGCTGGAGAAAGCCATCAAGGCCATCTTCGGCCGCAAGGGCGACGCAGTGGTCGAGACTAACATCAAGGCCATCCGCGCCGGCCGCGACGCCAAATAAGTGCTAACGACAGTACATATTATAGGCATCATACTCACCGTCAGCCTGCTGCTGGCGGTGAGTATACTTTCAGGCCGAAAGGTCAAGGATGCCAAAGCCTTCACCACTGGCGGCCGTTCGGGCTCGTGGATGGTGTGCGGCGCCATACTGGGCACCCTCGTGGGTGGCCAGTCGACCATAGGCACCGCCCAGCTGGCCTTCTCCTTCGGCCTCTCGGCGTGGTGGTTCACCATAGGCGCCGCCCTCGGCGCACTGGTGCTGGGACTCGTCTACGCCGCCCCGTTGCGGCGCAGCGGATGCTCCACGCTGATGGAGATCGTGAAGAAGCAGTACGGCCGACGCGCCGAGACGGTGGGCTCGATACTCTTCCTCGTGGGTATCTTCATCAGCATCACGTCGCAGCTGCTCTCCTCGTCGGCCATGATCAGCAGCCTCTTCGGGGCTTCGACGACGCTGGCACTGGCTATTGGCGCAGCACTGATAGCGGCGCTGGTACTCTCTGGCGGCATAAAGAGCGCCGGAGCCGGCGGCATCGTGAAGCTGGTGCTGCTCTACATCAGCTCCATAGCCGCCGGAGTGGCGGTGTGGAAGATTGGCAACGGCCTCACAGGCATCCGCGAGAGCATCGCGGCCATCTACGAGAGTCCGCAGCTGGCGGCGATGAACGACATCAGCAGCGCTGAAGATATACACCGGCGCTACGGCACCTTCCTGGCGCGCGGACCCCTCAAAGACCTCGGCGGATGCCTGTCGCTGACACTCGGCGTGGTATGCACGCAGACCTACGCACAGGGCATCTGGTCGGCGGCGACGACGCGCAAAGCCAAGCGCGGCGCCGTCTACTGTGCGGCCCTCATACCCCTCATCGGCGCCGCCTGCACGCTGGTGGGCATGTATATGCGCGGCCATTATGTGACGGCCTCTGAGCTGGCGGCCCTGCAGGCCGCTGGCGAGCAGCTGCCCGACGGCATCGGCGTAATGGAGAACTCGCTGCAGGCCTTCCCGACATTTATACTGGCGCATCTGCCCGCATGGCTCGGCGGCATAGCACTGGGTACGCTGCTCATCAACATACTGGGCTGCGGCAGTGGCCTCGTGCTGGGTGCCGCCACCATACTGACGCGCGACGTCTACGGTAACATACTGACGGCTTTGCGGCGCACGCCGCGTGTGAGCCTGCTGACGCAGACGCGCCTCAGCATCGTGCTCTTGCTGCTGCTGGCTATGGTCATGGGACACTTCATGCAGCGGTCGTTCATCAACGACCTCGGCTTCCTCTCGCTGGGTCTGCGCGCCGCCGCCTTGCTGCTGCCGCTGAGCTGTGCGCTGTGGCTGCCGGGACGCTTCAAACCGCAGGCGGTGACAGCCAGCATGATAGCAGGCACCGTGGTGATGCTCGCCGCCGGAATGCTTGCATTGCCCGGAGACGCTATGTATTATGGCCTTTTTGCATCCACAATAGTGATGTTGTCAGGCTTAAAAAAGAAAGACTCACAGCATTGATAATCAACATACATACATCACAACATCACCAATAATGGTGATTAAATTTGGCCATGTTGGAAAAAAGTAGTACTTTTGCACCCGCTTTCAAAGCAGAAATATTGCAATATTAATCCTAAAAAAAGAAACAAAATGGCTTACAAAATCACTGACGATGAGTGCCCCGTCGGAGCTATCAGCGAAGGCGACATCTACAAGATTGACGAGAACGCTTGCGTTAGCTGCGGTACCTGCGCTGGCGCCTGCCCCACTGGCGCTATCCAGGAGGGTTAATCGCTCACAGATTGACAAGAAAAAGAGCCGCCCGCAAGGACGGCTTTTTTTAATTGAGCCATGAAGAAACACTGCATCCTCGCCTTAACCCTGCTGCTTGCAACCACAGCCTACGCACAATGGAATCATCTGCAGAGCGGCGACCTCATCTTCGTGCGCGACACCAGCGGCATGGGATTGGCTGTGCAGCAGACAACCGGCCAATACACGCATGTGGCCATTGTTGAGCGCTGCGGCGACAGCCTCTACGTTATCGACGCCACACAGCGCTACGGCGTCGCCCGTCGTCCTATCGAGCAGCTGTCTGCCGCAAACGTGCCTGTAGACATTTACCGTCTTACCCAGCCTTTCGACACTATTTCCGTAATCACCCGTGCCCACAGCTTCCTCGGACAGCCCTACGACAACGCCTTCACGCACGACAACGGCGCCCTCTACTGCTCCGAACTGATATACGAGTGCTACCTCGACAGCAATGGCAACCACCTCTTCGAGGCCGTCCCCATGAACTGGCGCGCCCCAGACGGCACCATCCCCGTCTACTGGCTCGACCATTTCCGTCGTCTTGGCGCCCCCATCCCCGAAGGCCTCCCGGGCACCAACCCCACCGCTATCTCCTGCTCCCCACTCCTCCGCAAACTATAACAAGCCCCCCACCCCAACACTCCCTATCACACCTATCCCGCCTAAAAACCTGCGTGGCGGCCATAAGCCTATAACAATATTCTCACACTCTTGCCGTTATATATAACATGAAATCAATAGTCAAAATACTGGCAATAATCTTCTGTATATCCTTTCTCTCCTCCTGTTCCATCGTGCGAGGCTTGAGAGCCGACGGAAAGGACGGCCCGGGCATCTTCAGCTTCGAGGGACGCGAACACGACACTATCGCTACTGGCGACGTGGCATTCCTCTTCCCTATCGCACAAAAACAGGCCGACTGGATTGATACCACGTATTTCTACAACAAGCCGCACCGTTGCGACTCTATGACCTTTGGGGAGGCCTTCACCAAGGAAAGTTCGACGCAGGGAATCATCATCATACACAACGACAGCATCGTTTATGAACGCTACTGGGGCGACTTCTCGGCCGACCGCATGGCCACCATCTTCTCCATCTCCAAGTCCATAACATCGCTCCTCTGCGGCATAGCCGTCGACGACGGCTACATCCGCAGCATAGACGACCCTGTCACCGATTACCTGCCGGAGCTGAAGAAGAAAGACCCGATGTGGCAGAAGCTGACCATCCGGCATCTGCTGGATATGCGTAGCGGGCTGGATTTCGACGACACCTACGAGTTCACCTCGCTGAAGGATTTGAAGACAATCAACGCGATGGCAAGACTGAACTACGGGCACAACATCATGCGGCAAATCTGCGGGCTGAAGTTTCGTTGCGAGCCAGGCACACAGCGCCGCTACGAGAGCATGACGTCGGCCATCCTCGGCGCAGTCATCGAGCGTGCTTCAGGCAAGCGCTATGCCGACTACCTCGGCGAACGTGTGTGGAAGCCGCTCGGCATGGAACATCAGGCGCTGATCAACATCGACAGCCGCAAGCACGACTTTGCGCACTGCTTCGGCGGCATCACGCTCACCATCCATGACCTTGCCAAGATTGGCCGCCTTTATCTCAACGAGGGGATGTGGAATGGCCGCCGCATAGTGAGCGAAGACTGGATACGGCAAACCGCCGACTGCGACACCAGCTATCACGGCTACCATTTCAACTGGTACAACATCAACTACGAAGGCTTCATCCGTCCACAATACTCCGGCTACTACGCCCTTGGCATCTGCGAGCAGGTGCTATACGTCAACCCCCACAAGAAACTTGTTATCGTGAGAATCGGGAAGAGCAACAGCGGTCCAACAATCCTGCCTGTATTACTTGACCAGCTGGGCAGCTCTTGGCACGAATAGCAATATTATAATTCGAACCTTATACTATCACCACCGCGCCGGACGACGAGGAACCCGAGCAGCCCGTCGAGCCGGCGGAATAGCCGTGCAATTGCGCCCCGCACCACTGCAAGGACATGAAACAATGCTGCAAAAGCGTTTTGCAATGGTGCGAGGCCGTTTTGCAATGCTGTAAATGCGTTTTGCAGTGGTGCGAGGCCATTTTGCAGCCGTGCAACGCCCAATGCAATGGTGCGAGGCGAAATTGCACGGGAACGGCATTTTTCCGCCGCCCTGCGGACAATAAAATCCGCAGGGCGGCGTTTGTTTCAGTGATTAACTTTTAATGGTTTATGCTATTTAAGAAAATAATGTTAGTATGCGTGGCTCTTCTCTCCGTCGTCGCTACCGCTTCGGCACAGACTTCGTACAACGCCTACTACGAAAAAACCATATGCGCTTATAGCAGTATGGCGGAACGCAATTACGCTCTGGCGGCGAAACTCTACGAAGAGGCCTTTGCCGACAATCTCCCTTTTCCTGACGACCTCGCCAATTTGCGCGACTGCTATCTCGCGATGGGTGACACCACCAGTGCGGTCAATTGCGTCAATCGCATGATTACCTGCGGATGGCAACTGCATGAGACTTATCCCGTGATGGACTTTACTCCTATGGAAAACAGAATCGGGGCATTTGACTCGGCACGGATTGCCCAAATCACTGACATTTACCCGACGTTGCGCCAAAACTATTTGCAACAGATTGACCCCGTCAAGAACGCCTATCTCGAACGGATTGTCCTGAACGAAATCTTCTGCCAAGAAGTAAGGGATGGAGTGTTCGGTGAGGAGCGATGGACAAATGTGCTGTTTGCACAGAATGCGGCCGACCTTTGCGAACTGCTCAAGAACAAGGAGCTGGACAGAGAGCATGTCGACGTGTGGAACAGTCAGCTGCTACAGATTGCTTTGGTCCATTGTGCGAAAGCCTTGGGACTGAAAGAATATGCGAGAGAAAGGCTATACACCGAAATGATGGAGCTGTTGAAGCAGGAGGTGCTGAAAGGTAATCTGTATCCGGATGTATACGCCAGCGTCTATGACATCGTCTATTGGTTCAATTATGGCAAGTCCTACTATGGCAGGCAGCTTTCTTTCGACCCGGAGACCGGCAAGCACCGCTGCGTAGAGATTGAGGACACTGCCACCGTCGACAAGCGCCGCGCCGAGATAGGCCTTCCGCCCATTTGGGCTTTTTGTAAGAAATACAATATCACTCCTCCCGCCAATTATTAACCCCCTATTGCAGCCGCGCAACGCACAAAGTAAGGGTGTAAATCAAAAATGCAAAAAAAAAGCGGAGCCGTGTGGCTCCGCTTTTCGCGTTTAGGGTGTTACTTTCGGTTTACATTTCGGAAAGTTTCTTGTAGCCTTCGTAGTGCAGCTTGGCATTGCGTTCCGTGGCGACGAAGAGTTCTTCGGCCTCCCATCAGCGATTTGTAGCGGACCTCGCCCATGATGAAGTCGCGGAACTTGCGCAAAAAAAAGAGCATCCCAAATTGGGATGCTCTTATAAAAATTGGCGGCGACCTACTTTTCCACAAACAAGTGCAGTATCATCGGCGATGTGAGGCTTAACTTCTCTGTTCGGAATGGGAAGAGGTGAACACTCA
>CADAWR010000023.1 GCA_902791695.1 uncultured Bacteroidota bacterium | reverse complement strand
AGGACGTGAATCTGCAATCCGCGCAATCAACACCTGCGGTATCGAGGTTATGGAAATCACCGACATCACCCCGCTGCCCCACAATGGTTGCCGTCCCCCGAAACGTCGTCGTGTGTAATTATTAATCAACAAAAGAACAAGTAAACAATGGCAAGATACACAGGTCCGAAGACCAAAATTGCAAGAAAGTTCCACGAGCCTATCTATGGCCCGGACAAATCCTACGAGAAGAAACCCTATGCTCCCGGCATGCACGGGCAGAACCGTCGTCGCAGCAAGACTTCCGAGTACGGCATCCAGCTCAACGAGAAACAGAAAGCCAAATACACCTATGGCATTCTTGAGCGTCAGTTCCGCAAACTCTACGCCGAAGCTTCCCGTCGTGGTGGCATCACCGGTGAGGAACTCATGAAGCTTATCGAGGCTCGCCTCGACAATGTCGTCTACCGTCTCGGCATCGCCCGCAGCCGCGCTCAGGCTCGCCAGTTGGTTTCCCATCGTCATATCGCCGTCAACGGCAACGTCGTCAACATTCCCTCTTATTCCCTTCGTGAGGGCGACGTCGTCTCCGTCCGCGAGCGCAGCAAATCTCTCGAGATTATCACCGACGCCCTCGCTTCGCGCGCCAATAATTATCCTTGGCTCGAGTGGGACGGCGCCAGCCTCAGCGGCAAGTTCGTTAGCTATCCGCAGCGTAGCGACATCCCCGAGACCATCAACGAGCAGCTCATCGTTGACCTGTACTCGAAATAATTAGCCTCGCAGCGAGGTTACACTCCTGACAAGGTGTCAGGACATAAACCAATAAAAGAAAGAAAGGATAACAAATGGCAATTTTATCATTCCAGAAACCTGACAAGGTGGTCATGCTTGAGGCTGACGACTTCCGCGGCACCTTTGAATTCCGCCCGCTGGAGCCTGGCTACGGCACAACCATCGGCAACGCTCTGCGTCGCGTCCTTCTCTCTTCGCTCGAAGGCTATGCTATCACCTCGGTGCAGATTGATGGTGTCGACCACGAGTTCTCCTCCATACCCGGTGTGGTCGAGGACATGACCGACATCATCCTTCGCCTCAAGCAGATTCGCTTCCGCCGTCAGCTTGAAGACACCGACCACGAGAAGCTCTCTTTTACTGTCAAGGACCAGACCGTCCTCAAGGCCGGTGACCTCAACAGTAACCTCAACGGCTTCCAGGTGCTCAACCCCGAATTGGAGATTTGCCACATGGAACCCAGCACCCAGCTGCACATCACCCTTAGCATCGACAAGGGCCGCGGCTATGTGCCCGCCGACGAGAACAAGCGCGCCACCGACCCCATAGGTGTCATCGCCATCGATTCCATCCATACCCCCATCAAGAAGGTTATGTATGCTGTCGACGACTATCGTGTCGAGCAACGCACCGACTATGAGAAGCTCACCTTCGACATTGAGACCGACGGTTCCATACACCCGAAGGAAGCTCTCAAGGAGGCCGCCACCATCCTCATCCAGCACTTCATGCTCTTCTCCGACGAGCGCATCACGCTCGACGTTGAGACTAAGCCTGTGCAGGAAGAGTTCGACGAGACCACGGCGCACATCCGCCAGCTTCTCAAGACCAAGCTCATCGACCTTGACCTCTCCGTGCGCGCCCTCAACTGCCTCAAGGCCGCTGAGGTTGACACATTGGGCGACCTCGTGTCGTTCAACAAGGCCGACCTGCTGAAGTTCCGCAACTTCGGCAAGAAATCCCTTACCGAACTGGAGAACCTGGTCGCCTCCAAGAACCTTGAGTTCGGTATGAATGTTGCAAAGTATAAACTTGATAAAGAATAACAAAGAATATGAGACACGGTTGCAAAGTAAATCATCTGTCCAGAACCCACGCCCATCGCGTTGCTATGCTCTCCAACATGGCCACTTCGCTTATCATGCACAAGCGCATCGAGACCACTGTTGCCAAGGCTAAGGCCCTGAGAGTGTATGTCGAGCCCATCATCAACCGCTCGAAGGAAGACTCCACCCACAACCGCCGCATCGTCTTCAGCTATCTCCACAGCAAAGAGGCCGTCAACGAGCTCTTCCGCGAGGTGGCACAGAAGGTCGCCAACCGCCCCGGCGGTTACACCCGCATCCTGAAGACCGGCATTCGTCACGGTGACAACTCCGAGATGGCTATCATTGAGCTCGTCGACTACAACGAGAACATGCTCAAAGAGACCTCCAAGAAGGCTGCCAAGAGCACCCGTCGTAGCCGCGCCAAGAAGGCCGAGGCTCCCGTTGCTGAAGCCCCTGTGGCCGAGGCTCCCGCCGCCGAAGAAGCCCCCAAGGCTGAGTAATCGACAGGACGAGTGCCCCAAAAGGCACATAAAGAAAAAGCCCACCCTTGCAAGGATGGGCTTTTTTTTTCCGGTTAATTTTATGATAGTATGTCTATCTTGACGGTACGGAGCTCGGCCACGTCGTCATAGAAACGCACCGACAGCGACTGGCGCACGCTAACCTCCAGCGTGCAGTCGAGGTTGTAGTTGGCGTTTTCAGGCTTCAGGTCGTAGTCTTTCAGTATGCGCATCACATCGTTCATAGTCTCGTATGCGAAGCCTAACCGGTAGCGACAGTCTATGGTCTTCTCGATTATTGTGGCGTGGTCTATGGCATCACGGGCTGCTGTCTTGTATGCGTTGGCCAGACCGCTGGCGCCAAGCAATATGCCACCGAAATAGCGAACCACCACTACTAGCGTGTCCGTTAGGTCGGCCGAGAGTAGCTGCCCGTGGATGGGGCGGCCGCCGGTGCCGCTGGGCTCGCCGTCGTCGTTGGCGCGGAAAGCGTCCTTGCGAGGACCGAGGATATAGGCGTAGCAGTGGTGACGGGCGTCGAAGTAGTCCTTGCGCAGCAGCTCCAGATGTGCTTTCACCTCGTCGATGGTGCGCACGGGATAGGCGAAAGCCAGGAACTTGCTGCCTTTCTCCTTGTAGAGGCCTTCTGCCGGTGCCGCAATGGTCTTATATGTATCGTCAAACATCAGTCAATAATGATTAGGCGTTCATGGGCTATTCTTGGCTCCTCTGGGGCCCTCAATCCGGCGCCGAGGTGCTGTGGGCTGCGGAGTATGCGTACCTCGTCGTAGGGGCCGCTGGCGATGAAGGCGTCAAGTATCTGGCGCCCGCCCTCTACGATGACGCTCTGCAGCTTCTGTTCGTAGAGCGCCTGCAGGGTCTCCTCGACGGTCTGTGTGTGCAGGTGAAGCCAATTGGAGGGGACGTCGGTCAGTCGGCCGCGGCGATCGAGGACGACGGGTTGCGGTGCCGGACCCAGATAATGGCGCGGTGTGAGGGTGGGGGAGTCCTGCAGGTAAGTCTCCGAGCCCACCAGTATGGCGGCCTCCTCGGTGCGCCAGCGGTGGTTCAGGCGGTTCTGCCGCTGTGTGCTCAACCAGTAGGGGCCTGCTGTGGCGGGAGCCATATATCCATCTTTACTCTCGGCCCACTTTAAAATCACGTAAGGGCGCCGCTGCTCCATGAAGGTGAAGAAACGACGGTTGAGTTCACGGCCTTCTTCCTCCAGCACATGGCGCACTACCTCTATGCCGACTTCCTCCAGCTTACGGAAGCCGTTGCCTGCCACCAGCGGGTTGGGGTCGTCGTTGCAGCACACCACCCGCTTGATGCCCTTCTCTATGATGAGGTCGGCGCAAGGCGGCGTCTTGCCGTAATGTGAACAAGGCTCAAGGTTCACATATAGCGTTGCACTCCGGAAGTCCCCTTCACGCAGCAGAGCGTTACGCTCGGCGTGGTTGTGGCCATATTCCTGATGGTAGCCTTCGCTAATGATACGGCCATCTTTGACAACGACACAACCTACCAGCGGATTGGGCCTTACGCGTCCAAGCCCGTTGGCGGCCAGCTGTAGGCACCGCCGCATGTACATTATGTCTATCTCCGCCTGTGTCATTTCAGCGTGCAAAGATACAACAAAACAACCACATGGCAAAATAATATTTTGTCATATCGCAGAAAGTGCGTATCTTTGCACCCGATTTCACAAGGAAATCATTGAAGCGTTATGCGCGTTCTGCTAATAGAAATGTAGGAACCTTCTATTTATGCCGCAGAATAGTGTGACGGTTCATGCTGTTATAGCGTGGGCTTGTTACGCCTCTCGGCAAAAGGTCTTTCCTACAACCTCTATTAGAAGAAGCGTGTACAGCACCACGCTTCTTTTTAATAAAACCATTCATCGTGGTGCGGATGATTAAAGGTTGCGCCCGGCACATATAAGGGTAAAAAAATGAAACGTATATTTATTCTAATGTTTTGCTGTACTACAATCTTCATGGTGGGATGTAGTGCAAGTAAAAAGGTAGAGGTTACAGCTTATTCTACGCTAAATAGGGAGACTGAAAAGATACAGGCAGATATGAGCGTTGAAGGATATGAACTGGTAAATGTGGACAGGAGTGAAGATGGCGAACGTAAAACAGATAGGTATTATTTCAAAAAGGCAAACGGAGAAAGCTTTGAGTATGCTGTTGCATATGACCTTCGTGACTATGAAGAAATACAATATGTAAAAGATGTAAAACTAAACGGGTGCAAGGTATCAAATGGCAGTGACTTCTCACGTTTATGTGGAACAGACGCGCAGGTAAGGCAAATTGAGAATCTCCCCCAAGATACTACAGTGAAGGAGTTTAGTCCGGGAAAACTTGTCTTTAATCTTGTAGGTTTGCCAGCAATTATATTAGGTGGATTATATACGGTGCTTTTGGTCGTTGCGGCAGCTGCACGGTAATAATAAATAGATATAAAAGAAGCGCGCCCCGATCCTAGGCGCGCTTCTTTATTATTACTTGTCGCTTCTTTAGAATTCGGCGGTCTTCGGCGTTCTCGGGAAGGGGATGACGTCGCGGATGTTGGCCATGCCGGTGACGAAGAGCATCAGGCGCTCGAAGCCGAGGCCGAAGCCGGCGTGCGGGCAGCTGCCGTAGCGGCGCGTGTCGAGATACCACCACATGTCCTTCATCGGGATGTTGAGCTCTTGGATGCGGCCCATCAACTTGTCGTAGTTCTCCTCGCGCACCGAGCCACCGATGATCTCGCCAATCTGCGGGAAGAGCACGTCGGTGCCCTGCACGGTGAGGCCCGAGAAGCCCTGCTTCTTGCCGGCCTCGACCGGCTCGTCGTTCAGCTTCATGTAGAAGGCCTTGATCTCCTTCGGGTAGTCGATCATGATGACGGGCTTCTTGAAGTGCTGCTCCACGAGGTAGCGCTCGTGCTCGGAGGCCAGGTCCACGCCCCAGCTGACTGGGAACTCGAACTTGTGGCCCTTGGCAACGGCCTCTTCCAGTATCTTGATACCCTCGGTGTAGGGCAGGCGCACGAAGTCAGTGTCGATGACGCTCTTCAGGCGCTCTATGAGGCCCGGGTCGATCATCTTGTTGAGGAACTCGAGGTCGTCCATGCAGTGGTCGAGGGCCCAGCGGACGCAGTATTTGATGAACTCCTCCTCAAGGACGGTGAGGTCGTCGAGCTGGTAGAAGGCCATCTCGGGCTCAATCATCCAGAACTCGGCCAGGTGGCGCGGCGTGTTGCTGTTCTCGGCGCGGAAGGTTGGGCCGAAGGTGTATATCTTGCCCAGCGATGTGGCGCCGAGCTCGCCTTCCAGCTGTCCGCTGACGGTCAAGGCGGTGAACTTGCCGAAGAAGTCCTGCTCCCAGTCTATGGTGCCGTCCTCCTTGCGGGGCGGGTTCTCGGGGTCGAGGGTGGAGACATGGAACATCTCGCCGGCACCTTCACAGTCGCTGGCGGTGATGAGCGGCGTGTGGAAGTAGAAGAAGCCGCGCTCATGGAAGAAAGTATGGATGGCCATGGCCATGTTGTGGCGCAGACGCATCACAGCGCCAAAGGTGTTGGTGCGCAGGCGCAGGTGGCCTATCTCGCGCAGGAACTCCATGCTGTGGCCCTTCTTCTGCAGTGGGTAGGTGTTGGGGTCGGCCTCGCCGTAGACGACGATGCTTTCGGCCTGCACCTCGACGGCCTGGCCCGAGCCTTGGCTCTCGACGAGCTTGCCCTCCACGCCGATGCAGGCGCCGGTGGTGATGCGCTTAAGCTCTTCCTCGAACTTGGCGGGGTCGGCAACGACCTGTATGTTGTGGATGATACTACCGTCGTTGACAGCCAGGAAGGCAACGTTCTTGTTGCCGCGCTTGGTGCGCACCCAGCCTTTTACACATATCGTGGTGCCTATCAAGGCGCTCACATCTTCTTTCAGCAATTGCTTAATCTCGTAGCGTTTCATTGTTTATCTTGTGTTTTATTTTTTGTCTATCAGTTTCTTTAGTTCTACGTCGCTGGCGAACTTGAAGACCATGTCTTCGTGCTGGCGGCGGCATATCATGAGGGTGTCGGCGCCGGCGGCGACGATGTAGCCGTCGAGCCCTTCGAGGATGACGTTCTTGTCCTCCGATACCAGCACCAGGTTGTTGTGGCTGTTGTAGGTGAAGGCGTTGCCGCAGACCACGGCGTTGCCGTTGTTGTCGTGGCGGTAGACGTCGTAGAGCGAGTCCCACGTCTCCACGTCGCTCCAGGCAAAGCTGGCGGCGAGCACGTGCACGTTGTCGGCTTTTTCCATGATGCCGTTGTCTACGCTGACGGTCTCGCAATGCGCATAAACACTCTCCAGGTCCTCCCACGGTGTGGTGAGCCCTATGCCGAAGAAAGCGTCGGCTATCAGCGGCAGGTGCTTGCGGTAGGCTTCGCGCAGTACCGACAGCTTCCATACGAGGATACCGGCGTTCCAGAAGAACTCGCCGCTGGCAATGAACTGGCGGGCCATCTCCACCGGCGGCTTCTCAGTGAAGGTTATCACCTTGTGCAGGTTCTCTGCTCCGGGCAGCGAGGGCTCGTCGTTGAACTGTATGTATCCGTAGCTGGTGTCGGGCCGTGTGGGCTGTGCGCCGAGGGTGATGATCCAGTCGTGCTGTCTGACAGTCCCCAGGGCCTGCATTATGTCTGTCTTGAACTTGTCCTTGTGGAATATGGCGTGGTCGGCAGGCGACACTATCAGTGTAGCCTTGGGGTCTATCTGGCCGATGACCGCCGCGGCATAGGCTATACAGGGGGCCGTGTTGCGGCGCAGCGGCTCGGCGAGCACTTGGTAGGGCAGCAGGTCGGGCAGCTGTTCGCGCACTCGGTCGGCATACTGCTTGCCGGTCACTATGACAATGTTCTGCTTCGGGCAGATGCGCTCGTAGCGCTCAAAAGTGAGCTGCAGCATCGAGCGGCCCACACCGGTGACGTCGATGAACTGCTTGGGGTTGTCGGTACGGCTCACCGGCCAGAAGCGGCTGCCCAAGCCGCCGGCCATTATGATGCACCATGTGTGCTTGTCCTGCGTCATACGCTCACCTCCCCTTTGATATGCGGGTGCGGGTCGTAGCCTTCCAGCTTGAAGTCCTCATAGCGGAAGCCGAAGATGTCCTTCACCTCGGGGTTTATTCTCATCGTGGGCAGTTTGCGCGGCTCGCGGCTGAGCTGCAGATGCACCTGGTCCAGATGGTTCTTGTAGATGTGTGCGTCGCCGAAGGTATGTACAAAATCGCCCGGCTCCAGGCCGCAGACCTGCGCCATCATCATGGTGAGCAGGGCGTAGCTGGCTATGTTGAACGGCACGCCGAGGAAGATGTCGGCCGAACGTTGGTAGAGCTGGCAGCTGAGTTTGCCGCCACTGACGTAGAACTGGAACAGGCAGTGGCAGGGCGGCAGAGCCATGTCCTGTATCTCGGCGGGATTCCATGCCGTCACCATCAGGCGGCGGCTGTAGGGGTTCTCCTTAATCTCGCGCACCACGTTGGCAATCTGGTCTATGGTGCCGCCATGGCCGTCGGGCCACGAGCGCCACTGGCTGCCGTACACGGGCCCCAGGTCGCCGTTCTCGTCGGCCCACTCGTCCCAGATGCTCACGCCGTTGTCCTTGAGGTACTTTATGTTGGTGTCGCCGCGCAGGAACCACAGCAGCTCGTGGATGATGGAGCGCAGGTGCAACTTCTTGGTGGTCAGGCAGGGAAATCCCTCGCCGAGGTCGAAGCGCATCTGGTAGCCGAAGACACCCACCGTGCCGGTGCCGGTGCGGTCCTGGCGCTCGGTGCCGTGGTCGAGCACATATTGTAGAAGGTCAAGATACTGTTTCATACTTTATTCTGTTCATAACGCCGAAGTGCAGAAAATGTTGTGTACATAATATAAAAATTTGATTTTGCACCGTAGCCCCTCCGCACCCGCTCCGTACCCGCTCCGACTGTTCACCGGTTGTTTAACGGTTTTTGGTCGGAGAGGGTACGGAGGGGGTACGGAGCGGGTGCGGCGAGAAAGGGGATGCCGACGGCAGAAATGAAACCATAAAAAATCAAAAAAAACACTTTTTTGTTTCCATATTAAAAAAAGTGTGTATCTTTGCACCCAAATTGATGTTTAACAAAACCGCTTGCTATCGAGGGAAAACTATCAGTTTTAATCCTTAAAAAATGAAGGACATGACAGACGTCAAAATCAGACAACTGACAGACAACGAACTGATTATCCGTTATCAGGAAGGTGACACCGAGTGCTTCGACGCTCTGCTCGAGCGCTACCAGGCCAAGGTGTACGGCTACATCTTCTCGGTGGTAAAAGACAAGGAAATTGCCGACGACATTTTCCAGGACACCTTCTACAAGGTGGTGCTCACCATCAAGAGCGGCCTCTACAAGGATGAGAATAAGTTTGTCCACTGGGTGATGCGCATAGCGCACAACCTCATCGTGGACTATTTCCGCCGCAACAACAAGATGCCGCTGGTGCCCAACCGTCCGGAGAGCGACGTGCTCGACAACATCAAGTTCCCCGACGACAACGCCGAGCATGCCATTATGCGCAAGCAGACGGGCCAGAACATCCGCAAGCTTGTCAAGATGTTGCCGCCCGAGCAGCGCCGTGTGGTCATACTGCGCCACTACGGCAAGTGCGACTTCAAGGACATCGCAGCCCGTACAGGCGTGAGCATCAACACAGCCCTGGGTCGCATGCGTTACGCCATAATCAACCTGCGCCGCCTGGCACAGGAACACAACATGTATATCGAGCTATAGGAGATTAGTGATAAGTAAGAATAAACTGAAAGAATTGGCCGCCTACCGACAGCAGCGCCGCTGCGACGAGGAGGCGGTCTTTGTTGTCGAAGGGCCCAAGATGGCCGCCGAGGCGCTGGCTTCCGGCTTCGTCATCAGGACGGTATGCGCCACGACGGAATGGCTCGCCGCCAATGGCGCAGGCGTGGCTGCCGAGTGTCACGAGGTGAGCCTCGCCGAGCTGGAGCGCCTCTCCAACCAAAAGGCCCCCAACCAGGTGTGGATGCTCGTTGAGAGAAAGGACCTTAACGACCTTAAGGACCCTGACGACCTTATCCTCGCCCTGGATAGAATACAGGATCCCGGCAACCTCGGCACCATGATGCGTACGGCCGACTGGTACGGCATCAGACATATAGTCTGTTCGACGGATACGGTGAGCTGCTACAATCCCAAGGTGGTGCAGGCCTCGATGGGGGCCGTGTTCCGCACGCGGGTGGAGTATGTCGACCTGCCGCAATGGCTCGCCACCTGCGGCATGCCGGTCTTCGGCGCCTCGCTGCAAGGTGAGCCCCTGCCCACCATCCACCATCCACTGCCCGCCCTGAAGATTCTCCTCATCGGCAACGAGAGCCGCGGCATCAGTCCTGTGGCCATGGCTCATGTCACGCACCCCGTGCTCATACCCAACATCGGCGGCACCGCCGAGAGCCTCAACGCCTCGGTTGCTGCGGCAATATTGATAGACAGATTGATAGGATAGTTATGCAAGAACAATTGGAGTACCAGGAAGGAAGAACAGAGATAAGCCACATGGGCAAGGTGGCGCTGATTGAGCGCCTCACCGCCGACATGGAGCAGCGCAACGCCTCTACCGTCATGGGTGTGGGCGACGACTGCGCCGTGATAGAGGGCAGCCCATTGACTCTTGTCAATACCCAGACCCTCGTGGAGGGCGTCAATTTCGACATGATGTACACGCCGCTGAAGCACCTCGGCTACAAGGCCGTGGCGGTGGCGCTGAGCAACATAGCAGCCATGAACGGCACGCCTCATCAGGTGCTGGTGAGCGTGGCCGTCAGCAACCGCTACTCCGTCGAGGCTCTCGACGAGCTCTATGCCGGCGTGCGCCTCTGCTGCGAGCGCTACGACGTGGACCTCGTGGGTGGCGAGACCGGCACCTCGCGTGCCGGCATGGTGATTACAGTCACCGCCATCGGCGGCGTAGAACCCGGCAAGATAACCTACCGCCATGGCGCCGGCCTGCACGACCTCGTGTGCTGCAGCGGCGACCTCGGCAGTGCCTATGCGGGCCTGCTGGTGCTCGAGCGCGAAAAGGTTACATACCAGGCCAACCCCGACTTCCAGCCCGACCTGGCAGGATATGACTATGTCCTCGAGCGCTTCCTGAAGCCCGAGCCACGCCTCGATATCGTGAAGCTGCTGGCTGAGAAGGGCGTGGTGCCCACCTCGATGATTGACATCAGCAAAGGCCTTGCCGACAGTGTGCTGCACCTCTGCCGTGCTTCGCGCTGTGGCTGCGAGGTGTACGAGGAGCATCTGCCCATTGACTACCAGACGTCGCGCGTATGCTCAGAGATGAGCAAGAACATGCTGCCCGTCAGCTGCGCCCTCAACGGCGGTGAGGACTATGAACTGCTCTTCACCGTCAGCCAGAAGGACTACGACAAGATTAAGGACCTGCAGGAGATACATATCATAGGCCACGTCACCGAGGAGGGCATGCCCGCCGTCATGGTGACGCCGCAGAATACCACTATCACACTGCGCGCACAGGCTTTCCAAGGAGTGGACGAATGACGCGCGAGGATACATACAAGCATAAGGGGCTGCGCCACCAGATGGTGGAGGCGCTGCGTGGCAAAGGCATCTCCGACGAGGCGGTGCTTAAGGCCATGGACACCGTGCCGCGCCACTGGTTCATAGGCAGCGCCCTCGACGCCTACGCCTATGAGGACCGCGCCCTGAAGATAGACTGTGAGCAGACCATCTCGCGCCCCTCCACGGTGGCGGCGCAGAGCCAGCTGCTGGACTTCAGGCCCGGCATGCGGGTGCTGGAGATAGGCACCGGCAGCGGCTACCAGACCGCCGTGCTGTGCGTCATGGGCGCCAAGGTCTTTACCATTGAGAGGCAGAAAGGCCTCTTTGAGCAAACACGCAAGTTGCTGCGCGAAACGGGCTACCGTGCGCAGTGCTTCCTCGGCGACGGCTACCAAGGGCTCGCCGGCAGCTATGACCGCATCATAGTGACCTGCGGTGCTCCCGAGATACCGGAGACCCTGATGCAGCAGCTCAAGGTGGGCGGCATAATGGTGATACCCCTCGGCGAAGGCGAGCAGGAGATGCTGCGCATCACCAAGCAGGGCGATAGTCGCGAGGAATGGCAAGTGGAGCGTTGCGGCACCTACAGTTTCGTGCCGATGCTCGACGGAAAGCAGATGCGTTAACGCAACAGGAAGTGCTGCTTGCTAAGGCGCGGGCTGCTGACGGCCACGCCGCAGGAATAAAGGTCGAGAGTGACCTGCCAGTCGGGACTGGCGACGATGGCATCCCATTCGGATGAACGGGTGTCGGCGACAACATGGAAGTCCCCATCGGGAGTGCCGAAGGTGGGATGGCCGGAGTGGGGGAGACCGTAGTATTCCTCGAGGCGCCAGACGACATCGGCAGCAGAGCGGCCTCGACCGCGACAGTGCGAGAAGAGCACCTCGGTGTAGAGGCGGTAGACGAAGGGCGAGTGCAGGTTGTACTGCGTCTTCGCACGGAGGAAATGACTGATTCGGTTCACGGTGCAAAAGTACGAATAAATGGTGAATGATGAATGATGAATGATGAATTGATATGAAACACAACAATATACTAATCTGGTTGGATCTTGCAGCGATGCTCTTTGCGGCATGCGGCGGTGGTGATTACACTCCCAAGCCGCAGGCTTTCTTGCGCATCGATATGCCGGAGCACGACTACTGGCTTGTCGACACCCTGCCGACAACTATCGACGGACAAACCATGCCAAGCGTCGTGCTCCCGTTCCTCTTCGAGGCCAACGACAGCGCTGAACTGACACTGAAGAAACCGCGCCAAGTGGCTACCTTCATGGCAGACGGAAGCGTCAAGCCCGACCGTCTCAAATACGATGAGGTGTGGCTCGACATCAACTACCCGCGCTGGGACGGCGTGGTGTTCCTCACCTACAAGCGCCTCAGCGGCCCCGACGACCTGCGTGGCCAGATAGACACCTCGTCGCGCCTGCTGGAGAAGCACTACAAGCTTTCTTCCGGCATTGAGGAGCAAGGCTACGAGGACCCTGAAAACCGAGTTTTCGGTACCGTCTACTACCTCAAGGGCAGCAAGGTGGCCTCTACATGCCAGTTCTGGCTCACCGACAGCACGCACCATTACCTGCGCGGAGCCCTCTACCTCAACCGCACGCCCAACAACGACTCCCTGGCCCCGGTGCTCCGCTATATGCAGGAAGACATCGAGCACCTGGTGGAGACATTACGATGGAGAAATTAAAAATATCATATAATCGTACAATATGAAACCAACATTATTAGTTCTGGCTGCCGGCATGGGCAGCCGTTACGGTGGCCTGAAGCAGATGGACGGCGTAGGCCCCAACGGTGAGATTATCCTTGACTACAGCGTCATGGACGCCATCCGCGCCGGCTTCGGCAAGGTGGTCTTCGTCATCCGCCACAGCTTTGCCGACCAGTTCAAGGCCCGCATCAACGCCGAGCACTACGGCAACAAGATAGCCGTGGAGTATGTCTACCAGGAGCTCGACAAGTTGCCCGCTGGCTTCAATGTCCCCGAAGGACGTGAGAAACCCTGGGGCACCAACCACGCCATACTCATGGCCAAGGACGCCATCCACGAGCCTTTCGCCATCATCAACGCCGACGACTTCTACGGCCGCGACGCCTTCCAGGTGATGGCCGACCACCTGCGCACCCTCGACGGAGTTGAAGGCAAGTACTGCATGGTTGGCTATCGCCTCGAGAACACCCTCAGCGAGAACGGTACCGTCAGCCGCGGCGTATGCCAGACCGACGCCAACGGCCTCCTCGTGGGTATGACCGAGCGCACCGCCATTGGTCGCACCGCCAACGGCATCGAGTACAAGGACACCGACGGCAGCATGCACCCCCTGCCCGCCGACGCCACCGTCAGCATGAACCTCTTTGGCTTCACGCCCGACTACTTCGCCAAGAGCGAGGCTCTCTTTGTGGACTTCCTCAAGGAGCACGGCCAGGAACTCAAGAGCGAGTACTACATCCCCTTCGCCGTCAACACCTTCATTGCCGACGGCCGCGCAACGATGACCGTGCTGAAGACCACCGCACAGTGGTTTGGCGTCACCTACAAGGAAGACCGCCCCATGGTCGTAGAGCGCCTGAAGAAGCTGCATGACCAAGGAGTTTATTGATTTCGTAAACGCCCACAAGGACGAGGATACCGCGAGGCTGCTGCTTAGTGCCGCGCGGTATCCTTCTATTGATATGCCCGCGGCGGTGCAGCAGATTGAAGGACTGCGCACTGCGCGCGAGAAATGGCCGGGGCTGCTGGCGTGTGAGGAATTCTTTTATCCCCCGCGCTTAAATCGCGAACAGTCATCGTCGGAAGCCACGGCCCGCTACAAAGCCTCGATAATTTCATCTGATGATTGTCAACTTTCAACTATCGCCGATCTCACCGGCGGTATGGGCGTAGATACGCTGGCTTTCGCCAAGGTGGCACAGCATGTAGACTATGTGGAGCGTGACCCGCAGCTTTGCGCCATTATGGAGCACAATCTCCGTGCCCTCAGAATCGACAACGTCAGCGTGCATTGTGCCGACAGTATGGAGTGGTTAACGGCAGCAGGCCGGTATGACTTGCTGTTTGTCGATCCGGCACGCCGGGCAGCCTCTGGCCGCAAGGTGGCTGCTTTTGAGGACTGTATGCCCAATATACTGGAGCATGCTGAGATGCTGCGTATGCACTGCCGTCTGCTGATGGTAAAGGCTTCGCCGATGATAGACATAGACCTTGGCTGCCGCCAGCTGGGCAATGTCAATGAGGTGCATGTCGTAGGTGTGAAGGGCGAATGCAAGGAGGTGCTGTTTGTGTGCGGCGAGCCGCAAGGCGAGCCGCGGATTACATGCGAGGAAGTGTCGTTCACACGCAGCGAGGAAGCTGCGACGGAAGCGCGATATGTAAAGACCATGGGGCGCTATCTATACGAGCCCGACGCCATGCTGATGAAGGGTGGACCTTTCAAGATTATCGCTGTGCGCTATGGCATAGAGCAACTTGGACACAACACGCACCTATACACTTCGGAGAAGCGCTTGGACGGATTTCCAGGACGTGTATTTGAGGTGCTGCAGGAGTTGAAGCTAAGCCGAAAAGAGGTTGCTGCGGTCATTCCTGACGGCAAAGCCCATGTGGTTACGCGCAATTATCCTGTGGAGGCGGCAGCGCTGCAACGCCAGCTAGGCCTCAGGGAAGGTGGCGATGTCTTTGTCGTCGCCACAAGTGTAGGAGACCGAAAGTGCGGTTTTCTATGCAAAATGTGAAAAAATATTTTGCCAGTTTAAAAAATGTTAGTAACTTTGCACTCTCCAAAAATGGGGATATTGTGCCTTGTCTACCCGTTCAAGGTGCATATTCTCAGGTTGATAAGTATGGAGGCCAATTATCCGTCAGCGGCCAAAATGCGATGCAATCGGCGGAGAAATTAACAAAAAGGAACATAAACATCATCGTTAGTGATGAACGCGACCGAAAGGGAGCGAACATTAAAAAAGGGAAAATAAAAAAATGAGTACGTTAAGTTACAAAACCGTATCAGCCAACAAGCAGACCGTCCAGAAGGAATGGGTGCTGGTTGATGCCGAAGGACAGACCGTAGGTCGCCTGGCTACCCGCGTGGCCAACATTCTGCGCGGCAAGACCAAGCCCTGCTACACCCCGCATGTCGACTGCGGCGACAATGTCATCATCATCAATGCCGAGAAGGTTGTCTTCAGCGGCAAGAAGGAGACTGACAAAATCTATCAGCGCTACACCGGTTATCCCGGCGGCCAGCGTGAGACCACCCCTGCCAAGGTGCGCGCCACCCACCCTGAGCGTATCCTCGAGCACGCTATCAAAGGCATGCTTCCGAAGAGTCGTCTCGGTGCTGCTCTCTACCGCAATCTTTACATCTATGCCGGCAGCGAGCATCCCCACCAGGGTCAGAACCCCAAAGCCATCAACATTAACGAAGTAAGATAATATAAGATATGGCAGAAGTAATCAACACCATTGGTAGAAGAAAGACCGCCGTGGCGTGGCTAACGCCGAAGGCAAATGGGATGTCAAAGCCAACCTCGACGGTGGCGGCATCACCGGCCAGGCCCAGGCCCTGCGTATGGCTATCGCCCGCGCCCTCTGCGAGAACAACATCGAGGATCGTCCCGCCCTGAAGAAGGAAGGCTTCCTGATGCGTGACCCGCGTATGGTCGAGCGTAAGAAAGCCGGTCAGCCCAAGGCTCGTAAGCGCTTCCAGTTCAGCAAGCGTTAATATCAATATATAAAAGCTGGACAAAGTTTAGTATCCAAACTGCCCGAATGCTCCGCTGCATTGACACAGCGAGCCGCATAGTAAGGCCACTAAATGCAGCCTGATGGACTCACGGACAGTTGGTAAAGTTTAACAACAAAAGGAAAGTAAACAAACATGAACGAACTCAAATTCGAAGAACTCCTTGAGGCTGGTTGCCACTTCGGTCACCTCAAGCGCAAATGGAATCCCAAAATGGCTCCTTATATTTTCAAGGAGCACAACGGCATTCACGTCATCGACCTCCAGAAGACCATCGTCAAAGCCGACGAGGCCGCCGCTGCCCTGAAGCAGATGGCCAAGAGCGGCAAGAAGGTCCTCTTCGTGGCCACCAAGAAGCAGGCCAAAGAGGTCGTCGCCGAGATGGCCAAGAGCGTCGATATGCCCTTCGTCACCGAGCGTTGGCCGGGCGGTATGCTCACCAACTTCCAGACCATCCGCAAGGCTGTCAAGAAGATGAACAGCCTCGATGCCCTGATGCACGACAAGGATTTCAACAATATCAGCAAGCGTGAGCGCCTTCAGGTGCAGCGCGAGCGCGCCAAGCTCGACAAGAACCTTGGCTCCATCGCCGACCTCACCCGTCTGCCCAGCGCCCTGTTTGTCATCGACATCAACAAGGAGCACATTGCCGTCGCCGAGGCACGCCGCCTGAATATCCCCACCTTCGCCCTGGTGGACACCAACACCAACCCCGAGCTTATCGACTTCCCGATTCCCGCTAACGATGATGCGTCGAAGTCGATTGCCGCCATCCTCAAGCACATGTGCGAGGCCATCCAGGAAGGTCTGAACGAGCGCGCCCTCGACAAGGACGCCCAGGTTGAAGAGGCCGAGGCCCCCGTGGAGAACGCCGAGGAGAAGCCCGTCGAGAAGAAGACCCGCGCCCGCCGTCCCCGCAAGAGCGACGACGCCCCCAAGGCCGAGGCCGAGGAAGCTCCCAAAGCTGAGTAAATAATTTAAAGAAAAGAAAGGAACAATAATATGGCAATTACCGCTTCACAGGTTAACGAGCTCCGCAAACTCACCGGCGTCGGCATGATGGACTGCAAGAAAGCCCTCGTCGAGACCGACGGCGACATGCAGAAAGCTATCGAGCTGCTCCGCCAGAAAGGCCAGAAGATGGCCGCCAAGCGCGCCGACCGCGACGCCAACGAAGGCTGCGTCCTCGCCAAGAGCACCGG
The DNA here is from genome assembly GCA_902791695.1 of uncultured Bacteroidota bacterium. Lineage (GTDB taxonomy): Bacteria > Bacteroidota > Bacteroidia > Bacteroidales > P3 > Colimorpha. Next base: position 1,425 of record CADAWR010000023.1, on the reverse strand, counting down.
CAACTTCGGCGCCCTCATCATGGTGAGCTGCGAGACCGACTTCGTCGCCACCAACGCCGGCTTCGTCGACTTCACCAACAGCATTATCGACACCGCCATGGCCCAGCACATCACCACCAAGGAAGAGGTGCTCAACATGGACCTCAACGGTGCCAAGGTTGCTGACGCCATCACCGACCAGATCGCCAAGATCGGCGAGAAGATCGAGTTGGCCCACTACGAGGTTATCGAGGCCGAGAAGGTCTATGCTTACGTCCACCCGGGCAACCGCATGGCCTCCATCGTCGGACTGAACAAGGCCGGTTACGACCAGGTCGGTCACGACATCGCCATGCAGGTCGTCGCCATGCGTCCCGTGGCCCTCGACGCAGAGAGCGTGCCCCAGGAGATTAAGGACCAGGAGTTCCGCGTGGCCGTCGAGAAGACCAAGGAAGAGCTCATCGGCAAGGCCGTTGACGCCGCCCTCAAGAAAGCCGGCATCAACCCCGCCCACGTGGACACCGAGGAGCACATGGCCTCCAACTGCGGCAAAGGCTGGATCACCGAGGAGCAGGTCAACCAGGCCCGCCAGATCAAAGAGCAGGTCGCTGCCGAGAAGGCCGCCCAGCTCAGCGACACCCTCATGGAGCAGGAGTACATCATGGAAGCCAAGGTGAAGGTGAAAGACTTCATCGCCAAGGCCGACAAGGATCTGAAGTGCACCGGCTTCAAGCGTCTCGAACTTGGTGCCTAAGCCCACCGCATAAGCAAGATTTACCGCAGAAAGCGCGCCCCACACCGGAGCGCGCTTTCGTCGTTTCTGTGCAAAAACACCGCGCACATGAGCGGAGCGCACTTTCAGGCCGAAAATCGACCGCGCACATGTGCGTGGAACTCTGCACGCTCTACGGCAGGCTATCTCACGATGACTTTCACGCCGTCTTTCTCAAGATGTTGGAAGGGCGGATTACCGGGCATCATATCCTCTTCAATGCCGCCAGTCTGTATCACAGGTACGGTCTGGCTGGCAGGGGTGCCGGGGAGTTCCACTTGTATCTCGCCCATAACGGGACCATCGCATTGAACTCTATCAATTACAGGAATGGCACCTTCAATTACAGCTGAGGTATCAACACCCAATGACACATCGCAGATGGTGAAGCCTGTAGGCTTGACGAGGACACCTTCACGCACAAATCGGTGATAGCCCAATGCAGACACTTCAATCGTGTATTTTCCCGAAGGTATGGGTTTAATAGTGTACACTCCGTCAAAGTCGGTTGTGCTGCCGTTTATCATTTTACCGTCCTTCTTAAGGATAACATTCACGAAGGGCAGGGGCTCTTTTGTCCTACTGTCGATAACTGTGCCCTTAAGTACGCCCGTGCTGACAACCTGATGAGTGCTATCAATGGGTTCGCCAATATAGATTTCGGGCATTTCGTT
>CADAWR010000022.1 GCA_902791695.1 uncultured Bacteroidota bacterium | reverse complement strand
GAAGTTGCTCACTCCTATGGCGCGCACCTTGCCGTCGTGATAGGCTTTCTCCATCGCCCGCCACGTGCCGAACACGTCGCCGTAGGCCTGATGGATGAGCAGCAGGTCTATGTAATCCGTCTGCAACTTGCGCAGGCTCTCGTCGATGCTCTTGGCTGCCTTTTCTTCTCCGTTGTTCGCAATCCACACCTTTGTCACAAGGAAAAGCTCCTCGCGTTTCAGGCCACTTTTGCGCCAGGCATTACCCACGCCCTCTTCGTTGGCATACGCTTGTGCCGTGTCTATCAGCCGGTAGCCCACGTTCAGTGAATCGCTGACACACCGCTCGCACTCAGCGGGCGACACTTGGAAGACGCCGTAACCCAGCAAGGGCATTTTCACTCCGTTTGACAATGTGATTTCTTGCATAAGTATTTGTATTATTGTTTATTATTCAATTTTTGTTCGTTTCGTTCGATGCTGCAAAATTACAACCATTTTTCCATATAGCTATTTCACAAAAAGCATCAATATTTTCACAATAAGAACAAAAGTTATCCGTTATTAACGCAATAACGCAGTTACACATTAACGCGATCTTATAGATTATGAAGATTGACTTTCTATACTCGACGGATTTCCTGGCGATGAATGCGCCGGAGCTGGGACACACCTGTATGCACCTGCTGTGCACGGCGGGGGAAGGGAGCTTTGTGTTCAACGAGAAGTGCTACCATATCGTGAAGAACGACCTGGTGGTGATGCCGAACCCCACACGGGCGAAGAACCTCGCGGCGGCACCTGGGATTGAGGTGGAGTGGTTCGCCGCCGACAACAAATTCTTGCATAGCCTACTGCCGTCGAACAACTACAGCATCGGAGGTAGCATCAGCCTCAACCAGAACCCCGTCATCAAGGTCGACGACCGTCAGGCGGAAATCCTATTAGAGGACTTCCACCGCCTGTGCGACCGCCTCGACGACCGCTTCCACCGCCTGTGCGACCGCCTCGACGACCGCTACCTGCTCTTCTACCGCGAGATGATGGGGAGCCTCTGCCTGACGATGATGTACGACATCTTCGAGCTCCACGCCCGGCGCGATGCCACCGACACCCACAGCGACCGCACCGCCATTATCGTCCGCCAGCTCACCGACCTGCTCGCCACCGGCATCAGCCGCACGGAGCGCGATGTCAGCTACTATGCCAAACGGCTGAATGTATCAACCAAGTACCTCTCCGCCACTGTCAAGCGCGTCACCGGCCACAGCGTCAGCAGCTTCATCGACCGCGCCACGGTGCCCATCCTGAAGAAATACCTCAACGACGAGCGCCTGTCGCTCACGCAGATAGCCGACCGCATGAACTTCACCTCGCTGAGTTATTTCAGCCGCTACTGCACGAAGCACCTCGGCCAGTCGCCCAGCGACTACCGCCGCAGCCTCCAACCGCGAGGATAACACTGCCGACAGGCGTAACCTTATGTGAATTCTATGATTGTACTCGTCTCGTTGCCGACGGACAGCGCGACGATGAGGCCTCCGTCGATATGGTATAGCGTAGGGACAAGCACATCGCCCAGCTTGGCAGCGACACGGTATTCTACCCGCAAGCCTCTGACCTCGAAGCCTTCTGGCAGCAGTTCCATCGCCACACGCACATAGTTGGCATTGTTCATGTGACGGTTGTAGTCGATGTCGGCGCGCAGCACGCGTACCGGCTCAAGCACTTCGCCACCCTCTTTGGGCAGGATGATGCGGCGGTCTTTGTAGTTCATCTCAAGCCGTGATTCCAACGCCATCGAGGCGATGGTGGCGTCGTCGACGCGTTTCAGCTTGCAGGGCAGTAGCGTGAGCCGAACCCAACGTCATAAAAAAAGGACTCCCAGACAGAATGTCCGGGAATCCCAACCATAACCAAATAAATATGAAAAACTATTACCTTTTCCTTATTTACGGAGGCCAAGCTGTTTGACAATGGCGCGGTAGCGCTCGATGTCTTTCTCCTTGAGGTAGTCGAGCATCTTGCGACGCTTACCGACGAGCATCACGAGGGCGCGCTCGGAGACCTGGTCTTTCTTATGCTGCTTCATCAGCTCGGTGAGGTGCTGGATGCGATAGGTGAAGAGGGCAATCTGTCCTTCGGTGCTACCGGTGTCCTTTGCCGATTTACCGTACTGTGCGAAGATTTCTTCTTTCTTTTCTTTTGTCAGATACATAACGTGTTACGTTTATTTTCTTTGTTTGTTTTCGTTCTTAAATCGGCTGCAAAGATACGCACTTTTCCGAAACCGGCAAAATATTTTTGCCTTTTTGCACACTTTTAACGTTTATTAAGAAAGTTCACCACATATACATAAACAAAAAGGCCGCCCAGCATTGGGCGGCCTTTTTGTTTGCAATTAGTGTTACTTCACTATCAGCTTGCGTACCACGGTGCCCTCGCCGCCGGTGATGCGGACGAAGTAAGCGCCCTTGGCCAGGTTGCTGACATCGAAGGTGAAGGTCTCGCTGTCGACGCTCTGCATCATCACAGTGCTACCGTTGAGGTCGATCACACTCACCTGCTCCATACCGTTGGCACGGATAGTCACCATGCTGCTGGCAGGGTTCGGGAATAGGCTCACCTCGCTCATCTCGGCCTCGTCGATGCCGACATTCTGGGCAAAGATGGCTGTGTAGGTAGCGTCTCCGGTGACAGTAACATTACGGATGCTGTTGGTGTCGTGATCCTCCTGCCACTCAACGAAGCGATAGCCACTATTCGGCGTAGCGGTGATGGTGGCCACAAAGCCTTCCGGATACTCGTTGCCGCCGGTCACAGTGCCCCAAGCCGGATTGTTGGAGACAACCGTGAGAGTGTAGTAGGTACCGCTCTGTTCGGTAGTGGTGAAGGACTTCTTGATGCTCCAGAGGCTACCGACGCCATCGGCACAGACACTCTTCACATACACATCATACGAGGTCTCGGGATCAAGGCCGGAAATGTTGGTACTGGTACCGGTGACAGTAATCTGGGTACCGTGGCCCTGACTGTAACCAGTCATGCCGTACTCGACAACGTATGAGGTAGCGCTACCGTTCCAAGTCACGCGGGCAGTGGTGGCGGTAATCTGGTCAACATCGACATTGGTGGGAATAGCGCAGTCGGTAGTGGTGAAGCTCACAGTGTCGCTCCACTCGCTGTTCTCGGTCGCCGAGCAGATGGCGCGGACAGCCAGCTGATAGGTCGTGCCGATAACAAGGTTGTTGAAGGTGTAGGAACTGTCGGTAACAGGCAGGTTCACATCGGTGCTGGCAGCGCCGAAGAGGTGGATCTCCCACTGAGTCTGTTCGAGACCCGGCGTGAAGGAGACCGTAGCCGTATTGTAGCCAACATTGCTCACAGCAACATTGGTAGGCACATAGCAAGGCAGTACAGCTGTGGTGAAGCTAATAGTAGTCCACTCGCTAACCAGACTATCGTTGCACACTGTGCGGACACCGAAGCTGTAGGTGCTGTCAGGTACAAGGCCAGTTGCGGTATAAGTAGCAGCGCTCACCGGGATAGCATTTACAACGGCAGAGTCATTCCACTCACCAGGCATAACGGCAACCTCATAGTTGTCAGCCGTGTCGTTCCAGGTAAAGGTGGCACCATTGTAAGTAACAGCGCTGACGATGATGCTGTCGGGAGCGTCGCACACGGGCCCGGGCTCACCACCGGCAACCCACACCGCGATGTCGTCGATACCGACCGAATAGTATGTAGATTCCTTAAACCAGCGGAATGCAATCTGGGCAGTGGTTGCAGTAACACTGTCGAAGGTCACGGTGTCCTGAGTCAATGTAGTTGTGCCAGCGATGGTCTTCACTGCCACAAACGAACCATCAAGGTTATTGACATCAGTCACATAGCCAACTGTCAACGTACCTTGTGCGGCATTCTCCATCTTGTACCAGAAACTCACAGCCAACTGGTTGAGCGGAGTAGCGAACGGAGGAATAGCCACGACCTTGGTTGTACCATAAGTAGCTGTAGATCCACTAGAAGTCATCGTAAGTGCTTTGGAGCCGCTGTGCGGATACCAGTAGGAACCACTGCCGGTAATGTGAGGATAATACACATTAGAAGTACCATTTGTGTAACCTTCCCAGCAGTCAGGCAATATACCAGCAGTGCTATAGGTGCTACCGGCATAGCTCTCGAAGTCTTCGAGGAACGGTAAGCTCTCATAACCGCAGAGGGTTCTCACAGTGATGTTCGATGTCCAGTTGCTGTAGGTAGTGTCGTCGCAACGCTTCTTCACCCAGAAGCTGTACGACGTATTGGCGGCCAGACCAGTGACAGTGTGGCTGAGACCAACAACTGTGTCGAAGAGGTCGCCACCGGTAGTACCAGCAAGGCGGTAATCAACAATATAGGTAGCCGTGTCGTCACCCTCCCAGAGGAGAGACACCGAGTTTGGTGTAACATCCGTGCTGGTCAGGTCGTACGGGCGATCGCAGACTTGCATCACAACGGCAATATCGTCAATTGCCGGCGGGATGTCCATGTAGCCGGTGGTGGCAGCGTTGTTGAAGTGGTAGAACACCAAGCGCTTCACGCCGGAGACACCGTCGAACTGAACAGTCTTTTCCGTCCATACACTGTCTTTACGGGCATGCACCCAACGGATGTTGCCCCAAGGCGAACCAAGGTAGGTATTGGGTATATCAGCCACTGTAGCCGGGTCGACAAGCAGCACGGCAACGCCGTCAGTGACACTAGTCAAGTGACCGCCGCCGCGGTATTTGAACGTAAGGGTGTAGCTGTGGGTATCGGTACCAAAGTCGATGTCGCGGTAGGCAGCCACATTGGTAATGACATTGCGTGTCCACGAGTTGGTAGCACCATTGTCGGCGCTGAGGTACATGGTGTTGGTGGTGTCGCCGTTGGCAACAATGCCGCGATACCAGTTCACTGCGTTGTTGCTGCCAGTCTGCCAGTTATTCCACTCGGCGGCAGCCTCGAAGTCGTAGGCGTAAGGTAACGTGGCGGGCACCTGCGAGGTGTTGAAGCGCAGTGTGTCGCGGCTGAAGAAGGCCGTCTGGCCATCTGCGCACACCGGAGCTACCACGAAGCGGTAGATGGTATTGGCGGTAAGACCGGTCAACGTGTAAGGATTGCTGTTGACGGTAACCTCAGTCCATGTATCGACGGTGTCCAGAGCATAACGCACCTTCCACTGGGTGTAGCCGGTGACAACATCGGTCCAGCCGAGGTCGACGGAGGTTGTAGTGGCGTTGCTGGCTGTCAGGTTGCGGCTGCGTGCGCAGGGCGAACCAACTTCCAAGCTTATATCATCAACATATATGTACGAAATTGAGGTGGTATCTTTGTAACCCATCAATGCAATATAGGAACCTGTGCCGGTGAAGGCGCCCAACTCGACGGTGTACTTGGTAGAGGTGGTGGTCAGACGGAGGGTGTCGATAGCCTGGAACGTGCTGTCATTGGTGGGGTCACTCATCACACCGACAACAAAGTGACGGCCAGCAGGCGACGACTTAGCCCAGAAGCTGACATCAATGCGGTTCATCGGGAAGTTAACGGTGTCAATCTCCGGCAAAGCCATGATCTCCTGTGTAGGATAGCCACTGGTTGTGGTAAGATAGTAATAGAGGACGTTGTTACCGGTGTGGGCATTGGTCGAGCTGCTGTAGATGTATGGATAGTAGGAGGAAGTGGTGCCGTTGCAGTTGCGGGTCCAGCAATAGGGTATATTGGAGGAACCGGTGGCATAGTTGTCCGGATCGAAGGTTGCAGGCAGACTGATGGCACCGCACTGTGTGTTAAAAGAGGTCTGCACGTGCGAGGTGGTGGTGCCATCTTCGCAGAGGCTCACAACACGGAGAGTGTAGGGAGTGCTCGGCAGCAGATTGTTTACCATTATCACGGAATCGTCAACAATACTCACGGTGTCAACCGTTGTACCGTTGTCTAAGTAGCAAATGTAGTTGCCGTTATTGTTGCTGTCAACCACATGTATGGTGGCATCGGTAGTGGTGATGCTGTCGACCCAGACACTTTGCGGAGCAAAGCAAGCGGGTGCCTCGTAAACGTTGACATCGTCGACAAACCAGAACCAGTTGGAGGCTGCTGCGTTATGACGCATGGCTATGCGGGCATTTTCAGGGGCATTCTCGAAGTGGACAACCTTCATCTGGTAAGCACCGCTGAAATCACTATAGTCATAGTGCTGCAGCACAACGAAGGTTGTGTCAATATTGACATCCGTCATATAACCCACATCGAACGAACCACTGCTTGAACTGGTTCCTTCAGGACGGGTCTGGAACGTCAGTTCGAGTTCACTGATGGCCATATCGAAGCGCGGCAGAACGATAATAGTCTTTGCTGTAGCATCACCAGGGTAGAACTTGAGGCTGGAGCCCTCCCACAAATATGTACCAGAGTTTACTGCTGTCAGATAGCTCACCTGGGCACTCTTGTTGATATCCCAGCAAGGAATCATGCCGTTGGTGTTGGAATTGTAGGAGGTGGTGAGGTCGTTGAAGTCCTCGAAGAAGGGCAGCGACACGGCACCACACTCGGTTCTGAATGTTGCAACAGTCGAATCCTCAGACAGGGTACCACCTAAGCAGTAAGTACGGACAACAACAGTGTACACTGTGTTGGGGGTGAGGTTGGTGAGCGGCAGAGTGTTGCCATTGACCTCGAAGGTCTCTTCACCCATCACCACCGAATAGTGGCCAGTCTCGTTGGCATCCGCAATGTTGATGGTGGCAGAGACGCTATCAACACCGGTGAAGGTGACCGCCGACGGAGCCACACAGGCGGGCAGTTCGTCAACAACAACATTGTCGAGATAAGCTATTGAACCCACCGTGCGGAATGCGATAAGACCTTCGTTGACACCGGCAAAGGTGCTGGAGAAATGCTGCCACACACCTGTGGTCGTAGGTATGCAGGTTGTCACCGGCACAAAGGTGGTACGGTCGCTGGGGTCGGTAACATAGCCAACTTCTAATCCATAGTTCGCCGTTGCAACACGGACATCGAACTCAACCATCAGTTCTGCCGGCGTATGGCTGAAGAAGGGCAGCACGATGACAGTGCTCGTGTTGGTGTATACACAGTTGCCACCATTAGCATTATATGTAGTGGTGTTGTTTATATAAGGATAGTTGGCCGAGCTGCGATAGGGGAAGAACCAGCAGGGGATATCCATCCGGCAGTCAGCCGAAGCCGAACTTCCACCAACAAGGCTGTCGAAGTTCTCCTCGAAAGGATATTCCTCTACAGGGTCGCAGTAGGTCGTAAACGTATAGCTCATAGGCAGCGTGGTATCTTCGCCGCAGTCTGTCGACAACACCATGGTGTACTCAGTGTTGGGCAGCAGGCCAATCAGGCTATACACAGTATCGTTGAAAGAGTACTCCTCGACAACGCTGTCATGGCTGAGAAGCATATAGTAGCTGAACACCTCGTTGGAGTCTTTTACCACAACGTCAACACTCTCGTTGGTGAGGTTGGCAATGCCGATGCTCTGGACTCTGGGGCAGCTGGGCGTTGTGTAAAGCATAACGTCATCCACATACCAATAGTAAGAAGTAGAAGTAGGCTTATGGAAGAACGCCGGGCGGGCACCGTCAGGCATGTCGGCAAACGAAACGTCTACATTACGGTAGCTAACAACAGGGAAGTCGGCATAGCTGAGCGAGTCGAGCCACACAAACACCGTATCGTTATTATCGCCCTCCATGAAGTATCCGACCATGAAGATACCGCAACTGCTGCTTGTGCTCTCCGGACGGGTCCAGAAGTTCAGGCTTACATCATTCCACGACAGTTCTTCGCCAAGGTCCGGGAGCAGCACGACGTTGCCGGCAGTGTTGCCGCGGAAGTCGAGGCGATTAGTACCGCTGTGGGCATTTGCTGCAGCACTCATCACAGTGTTGTTGCCCTGCATGCTGTACCAGCATAGAGGAGCAGCACCGGTGGGCTGGTTCTCGAAGTCCTCAAACCACGGCAGCTCGCTGATGGGCAGGCAAGCTGTGCGGAAGCTGCCGCTGCGTGGTGTGGTGGTAGTGCCGTCGCCGCAGTCGGAGTACACCGAAATGTCATAGGGGGTGTTGGCTTCCAGACCGGTAATCTGGAATGTGGTGCTGCTGCTTGTGAAGTTAAAGACAAGGCTGTCATGGGTGACGGTGATGATGTAGTTGTTCACATCCGTCGGGTCGGTGATGGTCAAAATGCCGCCGTCAGAAGTAGGAACGACATCGATAGCCTCGATGCGTGCGCATCCGGGGGTAACCATCAGCTTGACATCATCAACATAGGTATAGTTCGTGGCGTTGGAGTCGGCCATGATGGTGACGTATGCGCCAAGGCCGGTGTAGTTGCCCATAGGAATCTCGAAGTACTCCCAGGTGCTGGTGGCACTCGGCTGCACCGAAGCTACTGGCACAAAGGTACTGTAGTTTTCGGGATCGGTCATCACACCCACTTTCAAGCGTCCATAAGCGGCAGACGTCTTGTAGGCATAGAACGACACGGTGAGGTCGCTCGTCGTGCCATTGAAGGCAGGCAGAGTGGCCCAGCACTTAATGCTGCTAGTGTTGTTCATGTACAGGCTGTAGCCGCCGCTGCGCTTGTAGGCGCTGCTGGGGTTGGGATAGCGGGTTGTTCCGCTCGAAACATAACGTCCCCAGCATTGGTCTATTTCGTATGCAGCGCCGCTGCCGGTGGCATCGTCGAAATTATAGGTATAGGGCAGGTCGTTAAGGCCGAGGGTCACACATCTCGTGATGAAGTTGACCACGCGGCAATATTCACTCTCGTCGGTGGCGGAGCACAAGGCCTTCACCCTCACCTCATAGGCAGTGTTGGGCTGAAGACCGGTAATCAAGGCTTCAGTTTCAGTGACGTTCATCGTGGTCCAAACACTGTCGTCAGCAGCCTTGTAGTCCACTTGGAAGTTGGAAGCCGTGCTCACCCATGTGACGGTGGCTTCGGTGGCATCAATCAGGCTGTCGACAACCGTAACGAAACGGGGGGTAATGCAGGTTGGTATCCTCTTCACAACCAGGCTATCCATATAGGTGGCGCTGCCGTAGTTGCTCTCGCCGAGCAGGATAACATATCCGGTTCCGCTAATGCCGATAGGAATCTCATAGGTATACCAACCGGCAGCAGGTTCGGCGGGGATAAGGTTGCTGTCGGCGACAGTGTGGTTGCGGCTGATGAAAGCCAGCTCGGTGGCACCCTGAATCTCGCCGTCGGTGCTGGCGAAAATTCTAATACCTTCAACAGTGTGGCTGGTGCCTGTGGCATTACGGTAGATGTCGAGGGAAAGCATGTAGTTGGTGTCCGGGAAGGTCATCTGGGGCAGCACAAGCTTGGTGCGCGTGCCTGCCTTCATGTCGGGCAGCTGGAGCATCGAAGTGGTGTGGCCGCCCTGTGCAGTGGTGGAAGAGTAGATCTTGAATACCGAGAGTGTACCACTGGAGCCTGTGCCGTCAACAATGCGCTCGTTCACCCAGCAGGGGATATTGAGCTCGGCTGAGGTGGTATAGGAATCGAAATTCTCGCGCCAAGGGAACTCAGTGACAGCAACACAAGCTGTGCGGCCGCTGACAAAACGCATGGAAGAGAGATCGCCACCGCCGCAATCGGCCGCGACACCAAATGTGTAGGGAGTATTGCCAGTGAGGTTATTGACAGTGAAGAATGTATCGGTGATACCACTCTGGAGGACAACAGTATCAGTATCTGTAACAGAGTATACAGTGTAAGTGGCGGTAGATGCAGTAGCTGAAGTATCTAACCAGCTAAGGGTAAGACTCTCAACAGTGCTCTCAGCAATGGCGAGATCCTTCACGGGGTAGCAGCTGATACCGTCTAACTGGTAGGAGAATGTGGTCTTGGGGATGAACTTCTCCTGAGTACCCGCAGCACTAGCAGAGGTTCTGTATCGGGCATTGTAGTCTGTCTGGGCTTGACCCTTAAATGTAGCCGATTTATAGTTACCTGCAACACTGGTGAACGAACCAACGAGCAGGTTGCCCCCATTATACTCGTAAGGGGTTGCGAACGTAACTGTCATTGTCTGACCAGTTGCATTGAGCAGACCAGTGTAGACAACAGTAACTGCAGACGAAGTGGGTGTTGAAAATGATGCCACACTGGTAGCAGTAGTTTCGCCGAGATACACTTGGATTGTACCGGTCCACGCATCCGTAGCAGGTGTCGAGAGATAAAACGTCATGCTTTCGATGGTTGCTCCATTCATCTCCGTCAACAAACTTGCCGGAATAATAAACTCATTACACGAACCGTACGTGTCAACATACAGACCGTTGACAGGGAAATGGGTATTAGTACCCGTTCCATCACACACAGTCAATGTTTCCTGTGCACTAGATGCCCACGGCACCACTAGCGCCGCAAGGAGCATCAGAATCGATAGATGTTTTTTCATGATGTTAATTATTTAGGTTAAACTTTGATTTTCAATTCACAATTGCAATACATGCCTAAAAAAACAATTACAAACGTACGAAAGTCGTGCGACATTTGCAAGTCCATGGGCAATATTTTTTGTTTTTTAACATTTAGGACGGGGGGCGGTGGCACCGCGTCCCCTCCGTACCCGCTCCGTACCCGCTCCGACTGTTCACCGGTTGTTTAACGGTTTTTTGTCGGAGGGGGGACGGAGTGGAGACGGAGGGACGACGGAGGGACAAAGTGCCATGAGACGACAAAGCCCTGCCAAGGGTGGCAGCCGACGGCCATGGCGCACAACTCAGCCGTCAGCCGCGAGCACTGTAAGCCCTGCCAAGGGCGGCAGTTGTTAGCCGTGGGCGTCAGCCCACGGTTCGCATGAGGCACAACCATCAGCCCCAAAGCCCCGCAGGGGCGACACAAAGCTGACTGTCAATGTGTCGCCCCTGCGGGGCTTTTATTGGCTTGGGGCTCTTTACCGTGGGCTAACGCCCACGGCTAACAACTATCGCCCTTGGCAGGGCTTATGTGGCCCACAGCTAACAACTGTCGCCCTTGGCAGGGCTTATGTGGCCCACGGCTAAAAACCATCGCCACTGCGGGGCTTAAACAGCCCATACAGCGCTGTTATGCGCGCTGCCGGGGCTTGCTGCCGACGAGGGCGTAGAAGAGGATGTAGGCGAAGCCGGCGACGACAATCCAGTAGGAGGGCTGGTAACCGGCGGGGCCGAAGATGTCGACCACGGCGTTCATGGCCAGCGGCAGTATGCCGCCGCCGCAGACGAGAGCCATGAAGAGACCCGAGGCGCGCTCGGTGTAGCAGCCGAGGCCTTCGACGGCGAGGTTGAAGATGCCGCCCCACATGACGGAGGTGCAGAGACCCACGCAGACGAGCATGGCCGCGCTGAGGGGTATGAGGTTGAGGCCGAAGCCTTCGGCGCCGTTGAAGCCGAGGAAGTGCACCTGGACGCTGGCGGGGATGAAGATGGCCAGCAGCACGAGCACCACGGCGGCGGCGGCGGCGACGCTGAGCATGCGGCGCGGCGACACCTTGGCGCCGACGAGGCCGCCGACAAGGCGGCCGACGAGCATCAGCAGCCAGTAGAAGCCGGTGACGGAGGCGGCGATGTCGTCGTCGTCGAGGGTGTCCTTGAGCAGGTCGAGGTCGGGGTTCTGGAGCCACTTGTTGAGGATGTTGGGAGTGCCAACCTCGACGCCGACATAGATGAAGATGGCTATGGCGCCGAGCACGAAGTGGCGGTAGTTGAAGAGGTCCTTGAACGGGAGTTTCTCGGCTGATTCACCAGATTTTACGGAGGCTTCCGGATTCTCCGGAATATTCGTCAGCAGGATGACGATGAAGGCCACGGCGAAGATGGCCATGGCGGTGTACATCAGGGGGAAGGTGTCGGAGATGCGGGCGTCGACGATAGAGGGGATGAGGAGGCCGGTGAGAACGATGACGGCGGTGCCGCAGAGCGAGTTGAAGGTGCCGCCGAACTGGATGAGCTGGTTGCCGCGGTTGCCGCCGCCGCCGAGGCGGTTGAGCATGGGGTTGACGACGGTGTTGAGCAGGCACATGGAGAAGCCGGCCACCAGGGCGCCGAGGAGGTAGACCCCGAAGCTGCCGACGAGGCCGGAGAGGAGCTGTATGCCGACGCCGGTGAAGCCCACGGCGACGGCTATGAGGGCCGTGGTCTTGTAGCCGCGGCGCTGCAGCAGGTTACCGGCGGGGATGCCCATGAGGGCATAGGCTATGAAGTTGGCGAAGACGCCGAGGGTGCCCTGCCAGTTGGGGATGGTGAACTGGCTCTTGAGGATGTCGCCCATTGGCGATGCCAGGTTGGTGACGAAGGAGATCATGCCGAAGAGCAGGATCATCACGACGATGGGGATGAGGTTGGTCTTGTTTGTCTTGGTTTCCATGGTTTATGTGTTTGTTTCAGGATACAAAAAAAGGCAGACACAGCGCTGCATGTGTCTGCCTTTGGCTTGGCGGCGTCAGCCTTTCAAGGCTTCGGAGCCGCTGACGATTTCGATAATCTCGTTGGTGATGGAGGCCTGGCGGGCCTTGTTGTAGCTCAGGCGCAGGTCCTTGAGGAGCTCGGTGGCATTGTCGGTGGCTTTCTGCATGGCTGTCATGCGGGCGCCATGCTCGGCGGCCAGCGAGTCGAGCACCATGCGGTAGAAGGTGCTGCGCAGGGTGAGGGGTATCATCTCGCGCAGGATTTCCTCCTGCGAGGGCTCGTAGATGTAGTCGTTGTTGGCCTTCGTGCCGGGCTCGGCGACCTTGACCGGGGCTACGGGCAGCCACTGCTCGCAGGTGAGCACCTGGGAGAGAGAGTTCTTGAACTGGTTGTATACCACCTCGACGTGGTCGATGCGCTTGTCCTTAAAGTCGGCCATGAGGCTGTCGGCCAGGGCGGCGATGGTGTCGAAGGCGGGGGCGTCGAGGAACTCGTCATAGGAGGCCACGCTGAGGTCTTTCTGGCGCGAGAGGAGCTCGGTGGCTTTCTTGCCGATGCAGACCAGTTGCAGCTTGACGCCTTCGCCGCGCCAATGCGCTATGCGCTGCTGGGCGAGCTTGAGGACGTTGCTGTTGAAAGCACCGCAGAGGCCCTTGTTGCTGGTCACCACGACGAGCACTACCGTATGCACAGGGCGCACGGCGTGGTAGGGCGTGACGGCCCCCTGCCCTTCGCCGATGTCGGAGATTATCCCCTGCAGGCTGGCGGCGTAGGGGCGCATGCCTATGATGGCGTTCTGCGCACGGCGGAACTTGGCGGCAGAGACCATCTTCATGGCGGAGGTAATCTGCTGCGTGGAGCTCACCGACGCTATGCGCGTGCGTACTTCTTTAAGATTAGCCATTATTTATACCTTTCTGCTGTATCAAGAGCCAAAGCCTTCATGGCGGCGAGGTCGCCGTCGACGAGCTTGCCGGCGCGCAGGTTGGCCAGGATGTCGGCATGATGCTCGTGCATAAGGGTGAGGAACATCTTCTCGAAGTCGCGCACCTTGTCGATGGAGACCTTCTGGAGCAGTCCGTTGGTGCCACAGAAGATGATGGCGATCTGGTCCTCGACGGGCATGGGGCTGTACTGGGGCTGCTTGAGGATTTCCACGTTGCGTGCGCCCTTGTCGAGCACTGCCTTGGTGGCGGCGTCGAGGTCGGAGCCGAACTTGGAGAAGGCCTCAAGCTCGCGATACTGGGCCTGGTCCATCTTGAGGGTACCGGCAATCTTCTTCATGGACTTGATCTGCGCCTTGCCGCCGACGCGCGACACCGAGATGCCGACGTTGATGGCGGGACGCACGCCGCTGTTGAAGAGGTTGGTCTCGAGGAATATCTGACCATCGGTGATGGAGATGACGTTGGTGGGGATATAGGCCGACACGTCGCCTGCCTGGGTCTCGATGATAGGCAGTGCGGTGAGCGAGCCGCCACCCTTCACCTTGCCCTTGAGCGAGGCGGGGAGGTCGTTCATCTGGGCTGCGATGGCGTCGTTCTGGATGATGCGCGCGGAACGCTCCAGCAGACGGCTGTGGAGGTAGAACACATCACCGGGGTATGCTTCGCGTCCCGGCGGGCGACGGAGGAGCAGCGACACCTCGCGGTAAGCGACGGCCTGCTTGGAGAGGTCGTCGTAGATGACGAGGGCGTTGCGGCCCGTGTCGCGGAAGTATTCGCCGATGGCGGCACCCGCGAATGGGGCGTAGAACTGCATGGCGGCAGGCATGGCGGCTGTGGCAGCAACGATGATGGTGTAGTCCATGGCGCCCTTCTCCTGAAGGTTCTTCATGAGGTTGGCCACGGTGCTGCCTTTCTGTCCACAGGCCACATAGATGCAGTAGACGGGGTCGCCGGCGTCGTAGAACGATTTCTGGTTGATGATGGTGTCGATGGCGATGGCCGTCTTGCCAGTCTGGCGGTCGCCGATGATGAGCTCGCGCTGGCCGCGGCCAATGGGAATCATGGAGTCGATGGCCTTGATACCGGTCTGCAGAGGCTGCTCGACAGGCTGGCGATAGATGACGCCTGGGGCCTTGCGCTCGATGGGCATTTCGAAGAGCTCGCCCTCGATGGGGCCTTTGCCGTCGAGGGGCTGGCCAATGGTGTTGATGACACGGCCCAGCAGTCCTTCGCCCACGGGGAGCGAGGCGATGCGGCGCGTGCGCTTCACCTTGTCGCCCTCGTTGATGGTACTCACCTCACCGAGCATGACAACGCCGACGTTATCCTCCTCGAGGTTCTGCACGATGCCCTGGTCGCCGTTGTCGAATTCGACGAGCTCGCCGCTCTGGGCGTTGTTGAGGCCATAGACGCGTGCGATACCGTCACCGACAGTGAGCACGGTGCCCACTTCCTCAAGCTGAACGTCAAGGTCGACGTCGGCCAATTGTTTCTTCAATATTGCCGATACTTCGGCAGGCTTAATATTTGACATAAATTTACAGTTTACTTTCGTATTCGTTTTTGGCGAAGGCGATGCGTAGCCTGCGTATCTTGGTACGGATACGGGCATCGTACATCTTGTTGTCGAACTCGAGCTTGAAGCTGCCGAGCATCTTGGGGTCTGTGCGGTCGTGGAGTTCCACAGTCTTGCCGGTGTATTCCTCAATCATACGCGTCACCATGGTGCGGGCGTTTTCATCGATGGGCTGGTGTGTCACCAGGTCACTGAGGACAATGCCTTTGGCGTCACGGTAAATGGTGAGGTATGCGTCGCTGATGCCGCGGAGGTTGACAGAGCGGTTCTTGCGCACCAGGAAGATGAGGAACGCCATGGTGTCTTCACAGACGCGCGAGGCAAAGAGGTCCTGTACGATAGCGCTCTTCTTGTCGCCACGCACCACAGGGTTGCCCAGCACAACGGCCAGCTCGCGGTTTTCTGCCATCACCGAGGTGATGAGCTTCATGTCATCGGCCACACGGTCGGCATTGCCCGTGTCGGTGGCCAGCATGAAGAGGGCCTTGGCATAGTTGTTATTGATGCGGTAGTTGCTCATATCAGTTCAGTTGCATGCGTTCCATCTCGCGAGCGATGACGGCATCGGCCTTGGACTTGTCACTGAGCTCGGCTCGTATGAGCTTCTCAGCAATCTCGATGCTGAGGTTGGCTATCTGGTTCTTGAGTTCGGTCATAGCCTTGAGCTTCTCGTAGTTGAGGTTCTCGCGGGCAGCATCGACGATGCGGTCGGCCTCTGCCGTGGCTTTGGCACGGGCCTCTTCGATGATGCGGTCTCCTGCCATACGGGCATCACGCAGCATTTGGTCTCGCTCAATCTTGGCCTGACGCAGTAGCTCCTCGTTGTGAGCCACGAGGCTCTTCATCTCCTCGCGGGCTTTGGCGGCCTCGTTGAGGGAGGCGGCGATGGCTTCCTCGCGCTTCTTGAGCGACTTGAGGATCATGGGCCAGCCGAACTTGATGAGGATAAAGGCCAAGATGCCGAAGGATACAAGCATCCATACGAATGTGCCGAGGCCTGGTGATATCAATGGGTTGTTCATGTTGTTTCTGTTTAAATGGGGCTGCCAATCGCAGCCCCTGTTGTTTGTTGGTTCGCCTCCTTTACTTGAGGACGACGAGCAGGCAGAGCACAACTGCGAAGAAGGCGACACCTTCAACCAGAGCGGCGGCGATAATCATCGTGGAGCGGATGTCGCCACCGGCTTCGGGCTGGCGGGCCATGCCTTCCATGGCGCCCTGACCGATTTTACCGATGCCGATACCGGCACCAACAGTGGCCAGACCTGCTCCGATAGCGGCGCCGAGGTAACCCCAAGCGATGCCCGCTATTGCCTGCAATGCAATGAGTAATGTTGACATAGTTGTTTTGTTTTATGTTGTTAAACTGTAATCCACCTTACAAAAAAAGCGAATGCAAAAATATGAATATTTTTTCAATTAAATGTTAAATGGGTCAAACTTTTTTTTCTATCAAATCCAAACTATAGTGAAGGCCAACGTTTTTGCGCCGTGCACGAGCCATCTTGATGATGAGGTAGGAGCAGGCGATGAGGTTTCGCAGCTCCGACAACGGCTCGGTGAGCACAGAGCGATTGTAGAGGTCCTCGGTCTCACGGAAGATTAGGTTCAGTCGGTCAAAGGCGCGCTGCAGGCGCAGGTCCGAGCGCACAATACCGACATAGTTCCACATAATCTCCTGCAGCTCGCGCTTGGTCTGCGTGATGAGCACCATCTCCTCGTTGAGCACCATGCCTTCGGCATTCCAGTCCGGCACCTCGGCCTTGAAGCCAACCCCTTTGACCGTATCTATTGCATCCATAGCGGCGTTATGGGCATAGACGACAGCCTCGAGCAGCGAGTTGCTGGCCAGGCGGTTACCGCCGTGCAATCCTGTGCACGAACATTCGCCGGCAGCATACAGGTGCTTTATAGAACTCTCGCCGTTGCGGTCCACCTTGATGCCGCCGCACTGGTAGTGCGCGGCAGGGCGGATGGGTATCATGTCGCGTGTGATGTCTATACCAATACTGAGACACTTGGCGTAGATGGTGGGGAAACCCTCTATGAGCTGTTTGCGACCAATGCCGCGAGCGTCAAGGTAGAGATAGTCCTTACCACTGAGCTTCATTTCATTGTCGATGGCGCGTGCCACAATGTCACGCGGAGCGAGAGAGAGACGGGAGTCGTACTTCTGCATAAATTCCTTGCCGTCGCGGTCCTTGAGCACGGCACCGGCGCCACGCATGGCCTCGGTGATCAGGAAAGCAGGCTTCTCGGCGGGATTATACAGGCTCGTGGGGTGGAACTGCATGAACTCCAAATCGCTCAACACGCCGCGGGCGCGGTGCACCATGGCAACACCGTCGCCGGTGCTGATGACGGGCGTGGTGGTGGTGCTATAGACATTGCCCATGCCACCGGTAGCCAGCAGGGTCACCTTGGCCAGATAGGTGTCGATGCGGTTAGTATCACAGTCCAGCGCATAGACGCCGTAGCACTCGATGCCAGGCGTGTGCTTGGTGACACGTTGCCCGAGATGGTGCTGCGTGATGATGTCTATGGCAAACTGGCGTTCCTTGATTTCGATGTTGGGATGCTGGCGGGCAGCCTCAAGCAAGCCGCGTTCAATCTCCTCGCCGGTGTTGTCCTTGTGGTGGAGGATGCGGAACTCGCTGTGGCCGCCTTCGCGGTGAAGGTCGAACTTGTCCCCTCCCCTGTCGCGGTCGAAGTTCACACCGTACTGCACAAGTTCGCGGATGCGGTCGGGAGCCTCGCGGATGGTCATTTCGACGACCTCGCGGTCGCAGATGCCGTCGCCTGCCACCAGCGTATCGTGGATATGCTTGTCGAACGAGTCGCTGTCGTACATTACTGCCGCTATGCCGCCCTGAGCATAGCGTGTGGAGCCTTCGGCGGCGTCACCTTTGGTGAGGATGCACACCTTGCCGTAGGGCGCCACCTTGAGGGCGAAGCTGAGGCCGGCGATGCCGGAGCCTACAACCAGAAAGTCTACTTCGTAGCGCATTGTAGTGTTGAGTTAGTTTTGCCTTTATAATCAAGGGGCGTACCGTCAGCACGCCCCTTGGATGATGATTATTTCACTATCAGTTTGCGGACAGCCGTTGCCGCACCGTCGCTGACGCGCACGAAGTACACGCCTGCCGCCATCTTGCTGACATCCAGCGTTAGCATGTCACTTTGGGCGATACCGCTGTAGCACACCTTGCCGTTGATGTCAACCACCGACACCTCGGCGCCAGCCTTAATGTCACTCACTACAGCATAATCCGTAGCAGGGTTGGGCGTCAAACTCATCACACTTCCACTAATATCTTCAATACCTCCGCAACCAGTATACAATGCCGTGAATGAGATGTCACGTGTAACCGTAAAGGTGTATGTCTCTCCTTGCAGCGTGTCTCCTTCATCCGTAACCCATGAAACAAAGCAAATATAGTCTGCAATGCCCCACGATGCCGTTATGGTCACCTCTGTACCCTCGACATAAGTGCCGGCTCCAGTAACATATACATCATTGGTATCATAATAGCCGAATGCATAACCATACAACCATCCAATATTCAGGCTGACCGTATACTGCGTTGGCGGTATGGCCTCGAAGGTGGCCACATAGGTGGCGTTGCCCGTCACCGTCACAGTGCGCGGGTTCTGCGTGTTGCTGTCGTTCCAACTTACGAAGCGGTAGCCGCTGGCGGGCGTGGCCGTCAGCGTGGCAGTGGCACCACTGTTATATGTGCCGCCACCGCTTACAGTGCCCCAGGCATTGTTGTTGCTGCCCACGGTGATTGTGTACTGCGTCGGCTGCGGAGTGCTGCCGGTGCCGGTCAGTATCTTAATCTCCCACGAGCCGTTTATGCCGAGCTGCGGCAGGTGGTACCAACTGCCGTTAAGCTGCGTCCAGTCGCTGTTGGGGTCGTCGATGTGATACACCGAACCGGCAGGATATTCCAAG
>CADAWR010000021.1 GCA_902791695.1 uncultured Bacteroidota bacterium | reverse complement strand
GCATTTTTTTGCGCTTCTCCTTTGAAGTTTTTAAGGCTTACTCGCTCCCTTTTCTGTTTTTTACCAAAAGTGTTGCATTTATTAGTTGAACCTAAGAAAGGTTAAAAACAGTTAAAGTTTGATCGTTTTTGGCCTCTTCTCCGTCATATATATAGCAGGAGGAAAACTGTGCGTTTGCGAAGGGCGTGGAATGAATAAAAATCTTTAAAATAAAAGGCTTATGAAAAAGACTATTATCATTGCTTTGCTGGCGCTTGTGGCAACAATAAGCCAAGCCCAAAGGTTTGAATGGGCAAAGGGGTTTGAGGTGGAAAATAATGGTAGTCGATTTGTTGGCGGCATCACCGACAGTCTCGGAAACCTGTATATTCTCAGTATCATGGATGCTTTGTCGTCATGGGGTGACGAAGACTTAATGCCTCCAATAGGTAAAACAGTCAAATCGCTTCCTTGTGATGTATTGATAGCGAAGATATCGCCCGAAGGCGAGCTGGTATGGAAAAAGGTTATTTTTTCGGGGCCCAACATCGGTAGCCAAATACCATGGGATATAAAAAAAATAGGAGACACGGCTTTTGCATGCCTAATAGCGTACAATCCTCCAGCCCCATACGCGCCTTCAGGTTATCATTACTATCTTGACACATTCATTGTCCTCGCCAATAATTATTCCCACTATCCTATAGATGTCCAGGGTTGGGAAACAGGAGCATGGACATTGTATTTGATGTTCGATTTCGACGGCAATGTGAAAGAGCAGCATTTCCTGAATATCACCTATACCGATACTACAGGCAATGACATTGTAAGTTTCTATAGGATTCCGGGGAGTACGGAAACAACCCCATGGCTTCTCGGTACATTCTATCAGGAAGCCTCATTCGACATTGATAACGAAGGGAACATTTACATTTCTCGCCGTACAATGGATCAGTATAACGAATATCCAAGTGGGACGCCGCATGACTTGAGAGACGGATCAATAGGTGGCTATAAGTTCTGGGTGGACAAAAGACTGGCTGGAGAATACACAATAGAAGGCGAGCCCCAAGTCTGTTATACGCAACTGGTAAAATTCTCACCACATTTTGACACGCTACTATTGTGTAAATCCGTTTTTGAGAAAACCGATGAGGCATGGGGATACAGTTATAGCAATATTAAGTGTATCGACAATAACCGTATTCTATATATGGGTCAATTGTGTAATACTCATAATAATAATGTCATTACTATAGACTCATCACAAGACATGTACATTACTTATACAGATTTGAGTTATTATGTTGGATTTATAATAATGTATAACGATTCTCTAATACCATCGTATCTTGTTTATATAAAAGATAGTGTTACTGGCCCCAATCTCCCTATTGCATCACACATTAACTTTTATGACATGGATTATGATATTGACAGCAATAGGCTTTTCTTTAGTTGGCTTGGGGCGAAGGATTATAATACCAATACATTATACGTATTAGGGAATAACGTATTAAACATAGAGAAGGCAGACGCATGTGTTATCTCTTTAGATTTGACAACAGGTGATTTCCAGAGACTCATGGTTGTGCCGTCAGTTAAATTTTCAGATGCAGTAGTACCACTTTTTCATCAAGGGAATCTATTGTGCCGTAATAATCGAGTATTGATACAGAATAGGTACTCCGGAGGAATGCGCTTCCCAAACCAAAACATACAGATACCGGTCGGCAAACTGGGCCTCTGTTTGACGATGTTTGATTATTCAGGAAGGGTTATTGGCGGTATTGACTACAGTTGCCTGAGTCCGGATAATCGTCCGGGAAGCATAATAATGCACGACAGTATATTGTACTTGCACAATATGTTGACAGCAGACGCCAGATTCGGAGATATAGACTTTCCTGTCATAGGAGCCACCCACTGCATTGCGAAGTATGTGGATACGGCGCTGATGCACCCGTATGTGTGGAACCCCGCGGGGATAGGGGCGGCACAGGCGGTGCAGCCCAAGGTGTATCCGGTGCCGGCAACGGATATGCTGCACTTCACAGCGCCGACGTCTCAGCTCTGGCGCCCGGCACCTACATACTGGAAATCAGCAACGGCAAGGCCAAGTACTACTCCAAGTTCATCAAGCAGTGATGCCTGAGTGTTAAAGTTTGGTTAAAAAAGGCCCTGTCCGCTCGGCAGGGCCTTATATTATATATTGCGTCCGGTCGACGGGAATGATTGTCGCCCGGACGCAAGTGCTCTTTGAAATATTGAGAATGTTGGTTTAAACCCAAATTGGACGTTAGGATTTATGCCAGATTGGTATTTGTTTCGAGCAGATTGGCCGCATCACTGGTGAAGGCGTAGCGGGCTACGTCAAGACAGGGATGTGGACAAGATGCCGAAAGAAATGCTGATATGGCATGAATAGACATATAAAAGGGGTATTATAACGAATAGTCGGTCTAATGACCAATTTGGGTTAAATAGGTCAGTTAATCATCATCTTTAGCAGATCCTGCCCGATATCGCGGCGGTAATATTTGCCGTCCCACTGGATGGTAGTGGCGCGATTATAGCTCTTCATGAGAGCCTCTGGCAATGTGGCGGCGAGGGCAGTGGTGCAGATGACGCGGCCGCCGTTGGTGAGCAGCTGGCCGTCGTTGCCTCGCTTGGTGCCGCAGTGGAATACCAGCACGTCATCGGCATCCTCGCCAAGAGATATGGTTTTGCCTTTCTCGTAGCTGCCGGGATAGCCGCCGGCAACCATCATGACGCATGCTGCGGTGCGGCTGTCGACCGTCAGTGTGCAGTGGTCAAGCGTGCCTTTGGCGGTGTTCTCAAAGAGTTCTACCACATCGCTTTTGATGCGCGGAAAGACACTCTCGGTCTCGGGGTCGCCCATGCGCACGTTGTATTCTATGACGTAGGGATTGCCTCCGCAATTCATGAGACCTATGAATATGAATCCGTGGTAGTCTATTTTCTCGTCGCGCAAGCCGCGGATGGTAGGCTTGACGATGCGGTCCTCTACCTTCTTCATGAAGTCTTTGTCGGCAAACGGCACGGGGCTGATGGAGCCCATGCCGCCGGTGTTGAGGCCTGTGTCGCCCTCGCCGATGCGCTTGTAGTCTTTGGCGGAGGGTAGCAGCAGGTAGTGGTTGCCATCGGTAAGAACAAATACGCTGAGCTCGATACCGCTGAGGTATTCTTCTATCACCACGCTGGCGCTGGCGGCACCGAACTGCCCGGCAAGCATGTCGCGCAGGTGGGCTTTGGCGGTGGCCAGGTCTTCCTCGATGAGGACTCCTTTGCCTGCTGCCAGGCCGTCGGCCTTGAGGACATAGGGGGCCTTGAGGGTGTCGAGGAATGCTTCCCCATCTTTCAAGGTGTCGGCGGTGAAGGTGCGGTATTGTGCAGTGGGTATCTTGTGGCGCGTCATGAAGGCTTTGGCGTAGTCTTTGCTGCCTTCGAGCATAGCGCCTTGACGGCTGGGTCCCACGACCATGACGTTTTTAAGTGCAGGGGTGTTGGCAAAGTGGTCGGCAATGCCAGCTACCAGCGGTGCTTCTGGCCCCACAACAAGCATTTCGACGTGGTTGTCTAACACAAAGCGTTCTACCTCAGCAAAGTCTTCAGGGTTTATTTTGACGTTCTCGCCCACTTCTGCGGTACCAGCGTTGCCAGGGGCAATAAACAACTTACTGCAGCGCTTGCTTTGCGCTATTTTTGTGGCTATAGCGTGTTCGCGACCGCCTCCACCAAGTAGAAGAATGTTCACGGTAATAAATGTTTTGGGTTGTGGAGTATACGGGAGTCGAACCCGTTGCCTTCAGATTGCGAACCTGACGCTCTACCAAATGAGCTAATACCCCGTATTTGGTGTTGGTGAGTCACCTGTTAGCTTTTTACTAAAAAAGGGCCGTTGTGTCGACCCTTATTTGTTTGTGGAGTATATCGGAGTCGAACCGATGACCTCTTGCATGCCATGCAAGCGCTCTAGCCTACTGAGCTAATACCCCGTTGTCTCTCTCGAAATCGGGTGCAAAAGTACAACCTTTTTCCAATATGGCAAAATTTTTTTTGTTATGATATGTTGCTGTATAATGCTAATTGTTGTTGCACAAGTGGTTAATTATGATAAAAATTTAATCCGATGCTGCCGTTAGGCTAATATAAAACGCCCTGCGGCAAGGTGCAACAGGGCGTTTTCGGGGGTGGTAAATGAATCACTGTTTTTTGCGAAAAGTGAAGAGCATGTTACCAAAAAAATTCCATAATGTGGTAACTCCAACGGCGAATACCCAGATGAGGTAGAATCGCCAGTCGTTGAACCAGTCGGGCAGCAACTTGCCGGTAATCCACATGGTGCCGTTGTTCACGCCCAACCCTATGACAGAGACGAGGATGAATTTAAGGTACTCTACGGCTACCTGTTTCTCTTGGCTCCGGAAGGTCCATATACGGTTTAGAATGTAGTTGGTTGTGGCGGCGGTGACAAATCCGATAGTGTTGGCTAAAAAGGGATTTAGACCTACCACCTCCTTGAAGAGATACAGCACTCCGAAGTGCACCACCATACCGCTGGCACCAACAATGCCGAACTTTATGAACTTGGTGATAAGGGGGTGAAATTCCATTAGTTGAAGATCTTTTCTTCGGGACTATGGATGATTCCGGTCTTACGGACTTTCAGTTTCTTGTTGCTCTTCGATTTGCTGATGCGTGGAGCTGGTTTCTTCACACGCGGCAGATACTGTATGTCGCCATCCTCGTTAATCTCAAGGCCGTAAATCTTACGGGTGGCAAGGTTGCATTTAACGTGCCAGAAGTGACCACAGCCACCTTTGGTAAGCAAAACGTCGTTGGCTAACTTCTCGTCGGTGAGATTGTCGTCCCAGAGGAAATTGACCCACACGATATGGTCGCCACGGTCGTTGGTGAAGCCCACATATTGGCGGCGGTACATGCGCATGTGTTCGTCAACCACCGGGCACATGCCGCCTTGGTTATAGTGTTCACGGTTGAGGTAGGCTATTCGTTTCTGTATGAGTTTCTCGGTTTCGGCAATTTCCTCATCGGTAGGTGTGAATCGGCCGTCTTGGTTCTCCACCGTGAAATCAACTTCCCAATCCTGATGGAAGCTCCAACCGTGATAATTGTTGCCCCACACCTCTGCATTTTTCCATTTTTCGGTGGGCTCTATGTATTCCTGCGCGTTGGCGAAAGAGGCCAGCATCAGCAGTCCAAGCGTCAAAAACAGCGATTTCTTCATGCTTTTTATTCCTTTGTTTTCAAGTGCAAAAATACTCATATTTCGGCATCTGCACAAATTTTTTTTCTAATTTACAAAAAAGTAGTATATTTGCACTCCGAAACAATAACGAAAAATAGATAAAAAAAGTATACGCTATGAACAAATTTGTTACAGTAAAAGAGGCCGCCGACAAGATTCACGACGGCATGACTGTTATGGTTGGAGGTTTCCTCGGCGTTGGCAACCCCATCGCTCTCATTGACGAGCTCGTGGCCCGTAATGTCAAAGACCTTACCATCATTTGCAATGACACCGCTTATCCCGAGGTGGGTGTCGGCAAACTCATCACCAACCATCAGGTGAAGGCTCTCATCGCCACTCATATCGGTACCAACAACAACACCATCGATCAGATGAACGCTGGCGAACTGAAGGTTACTCTTCAGCCCCAGGGCACTCTGGCCGAGCAGATCCGCGCCGCTGGCGCTGGTCTCGGTGGTGTGCTGACCCAGACCGGCCTTGGCACCGTCGTTGAGAACGGTAAGCAGAAAGTCACCGTCGACGGCAAGGAGTATCTCCTCGAGAAACCCGTCCATGCCGACGTCGCCATCATCGGCGCCAACATATCCGATGAGGAAGGCAACCTCGTGTACAAGGGCACCAGCCAGAACTTTAGCCCCATGATGGCTACCGCCGCTGACACCGTCATCGTCGAGCCGCAGGAGATTGTGGCCACCGGCAGCATCGCCCCCGAGAATGTGAAGACCCCGGGTATTTTTGTCGATTACATCATCAAAAAATAAAGAATCATTATGGCAGTTACCTCTATGCTCCGCGTCCGCATGAGCGCCAAGGACGCACACTATGGTGGCAATCTCGTTGATGGCGCACACATGGTTCACCTCTTCGGCGATGTGGCTACCGAGCTCCTTATCAAACAGGATGGCGACGAAGGTCTTTTCTGTGCTTACGACATGGTGGAGTTCAAGGCTCCCGTCTATGCCGGCGACTATATCGAAGCTTACGGCGAAATCACTCACGTTGGCAACACCAGCCGCAAGATGAAGTTCGAGGCCTATAAGGTCATCCGCACCTTGCCGGAGATCAGCGCCAGCGCAGCCGAGGTGCTCGAGGAGCGTATCCTCGTGGCCCGCGCCACCGGCACCTGCGTCACCCCCAAGGAGTGCCAGCGCTACAACAAATAATATTGTATCCAAAACAAAGCGGTTGACTGTTATCGGTCAACCGCTTTTTTTTAGCTTTTTTTCAAATGAGCATAGCCTTCATCTCCGCAGTGCTTCCGGTCCTTGTGCTGCTCTACTTCATCTACAAGAAGGACAAGTACCAGCCCGAGCCTATAGGCAAGCTTATATGGGTATTCCTCGTGGGCTGCTTCAGCGTGGTCCCCGCTGCCCTCTTGGAGGCGGTCATCATGCCGTTTGCTCCTGACGCTGAGACGTTACCGATACTGAACGGCATCTACAATGGCTATGTTGTCGCAGGCTTCAGCGAGGAGCTCTGCAAGCTGCTGCTGCTCCTGTGGGTCATCTGGCGCAGCCCCCATTTCGACGAGTACTTCGACGGCATCGTCTATGCCGCCTACCTCTCGTTGGGCTTCGCCTGCGTGGAAAATGTCGGCTATGTGCTTCAGGGCAGCGACCAAATGCTTACGGCTCTCATGCGCGGCGTGTTGGCCGTGCCTGCTCACTTCCTCTTTGCTGTCACCATGGGCTACTATGTCTCTCTCGCCAAGTTCGACCCCGAACACCGCAGCAGTCATCTCTGGAAGGCATTCCTCTTCCCCATGCTGCTCCACGGCACCTACGACGCCTTACTCATGGTCTCCGGCACAATTGGAGAAGCATACGGCGAGGAAAGCACTGCTGTGATAGCCACCTGCGGCGTGCTCCTCATCGTCTTCATCATCTTCGATGTCAAGATGTGGAAATGGGGCCTCAAGCGCATCAAGCGCTTACAGGAACGTTCTAAAGAACAAGGCTTCGACCGTCTGCATCCTTTCGACGGCTTCACCTGGAATTTCTAATCTTATTGTAGTTTGGCCTTCAGTGCACGCACCCTCTCTGCCGAGGTGTGTATGCGTTCTGCGCTAATGGTGCCGTCGGCTACCAGACTCTTGATTATACGTACCGCCTTGGGTACCATATCGCTGTCGTAGGTGCCTCCGTTGTTGCTTAGGCACAGCATGTCAGCACCGGCTTCGATGGCCATCTTCAGTGTCGTCTCGAACGAGTATTCGTTCACTATGGCCCCCATGGCGAGGTCGTCGGTAACTATAACGCCTTGAAAACCCAGTGTGTCGCGCAGATAGGCGGTGATTCGCGGCGAGAGCGACGCCGGCAGGCCGGCGGGGTCGAGCTGTCGGTTGATGACATGCGCTGTCATTACCATCGGCACCTCTTTCACTAGTTTCTCATACGGTATCAACTCCTGCGTTTTCCATGTGTCGCTGACGTCCACCAGCCCCTTGTGTGTGTCGCCTGTGGCGCTGCCGTGTCCGGGGAAATGTTTCATGCATGATGCAACCCCTTTCTTATTCTGTTCCTCAATCCATATCCGGCAGCAATCGGTCACATGTTCCGGCGATGGCGAGAAGCTGCGCCCTAGCTTCCCTATCACAGGGCAGTCTGGGTTGACATCCACATCGGCCACAGGGGCGAAGTTGAGGTTGATGCCAGCGTCGTTCAGCATCCCGGCCGTGATGCCGGCGCAACTGCGTACGCTGTCATAGCCTATCGCGGCCGACCGTTGCGGTGTGCCCACCTGCGGGAATCCGTAGCGTGGATGCAGACGGCTTACAAGGCCGCCTTCCTGGTCAATACCTATCAACAAGTCGGGATTGACACGACGTAGTTGTTGGCAAAGGCTCTGCACTTGCTTTACACCGGTGATGTTGCGTCCACGTTTGCCTGAGGTGGCATCGTAATCGAAGAGTATCACACTGCCCACATGGAAGTGCGTCAGGTCGCGCCAGATATGGTCGGTGGAATCAAGTGCTACACCTCTGAAACCCACCAGCAGCATCTCGCCGATATCTTCATCCAGCGTGTATTCGATGATGGTATCGCTGTTGTCTTCTTCGTTGACCGGCATCGCTGGGTTGCCGTTGCAACCTATCAATGCCAATATCATGAACAGTGTGGTCAATATCTTCATCCTTCGAATGGTATTCTGTGGGCTATGCTGCGCCCGAGGGTTATCTCGTCGGTGTAGTTGAGGCTGTCGCCTACGGCAACGCCGCGCGCCAGGGTCGTCACCTTCACGCCGGTGGGCTGCAACTGACGGTGTATGTAGTAGCCCGTGGTATCGCCTTCCATGGTGGTGGGCAGTGCTATGATGACTTCCTCTACGGGAGCTGGGTCTCCTGTCTCCACGCGCCGCAGCAGGCTCGCTATCTCGATGTCCTGCACCCCTATGCCGTCGATGGGCGATATGACGCCTCCCAGCACGTGGTACAGGCCGCGGTACTGCTGTGTGTTCTCAATGGCCATCACGTCCTGCACGTTCTCCACCACGCACACCAGCCCCTTCTGCCGCTTCTCACTGCTACATATGGGGCACACCTCTGTGTCGCTCAGATTGTGGCAGTAGCGGCAATGATGGAGCTCTGTCTTAAGCTTGACCAGAGCCTCGCTCATATCGCGCACGGCCTGCTCGTCCTGTCCAAGCAGGTGCAGCGCATATCGCAACGCCGACCGCTTGCCCACCCCGGGCAGGGTGGCAAGCTGGTCGACGGCATTCTGTAATATGGTTGAAGGCAGCTCCACGTGTTAGCAGAGCTTCATGCTCTTCTTGATGGCCTCGATCTTGGCGTCGAGGGCGGCGTTGACATCGTCGAAGCAGTGGGGGCAAGGCAGCTCGCCTTTCACGCCGAAGTAGAACTTAATCTTGGGCTCAGTGCCGCTGGGGCGTACCGTGACCTTGTTGCCCTTGTCGGTGAAGAACTGCAACACGTTGCTTGTAGGCAGGTCGAGTTTGGTGACTTTGCCGGTGATTAGGTCTTTGCTCTCGTGAGTCTGGTAGTCCTTTATGCAGACGACCTTTTCTCCGTCAATCTCCTGCGGCGGATTGCTGCGGTAGTCGCGCATCATCTGCTGGATCTCCTCGGCGCCGCTCTTGCCTTTGCGCACCACGCTCAGCAAACCCTCTTTGTAGAACCCGTATTCGCGGTAGATGTCCACCAGCACGTCGAAGAAGGTCTTGCCCTGTTCGCGGGCCCAGGCTGCCATCTCGGCAATCATCGAGCAGGCTGCCACGGCGTCCTTGTCGCGCACGAAGTCGCCTATCATGTAGCCGTAGCTCTCCTCGCCACCGGCTATGAAGGTCTCTATGCCTTCCAGCTCTTTAATCTTGGCGCCGATGAACTTGAAGCCCGTCAGCACGTCATACACCTTGACGCCCAGGCGTGCCGCGATGTCGGCAGGCAGCTCGCTGGTGACGATGGTCTTCACTATGAACTCGTTGCCGGTGAGCATCTCTTTTTCCTTCCACTGGCGCAGTATGTAGTAGAGCAGCACGCTCATGGTCTGGTTGCCGTTGAGCAGCATCCACTCGCCGTCGGGGCGCTTCACAGCCACGCCCACGCGGTCGGCGTCGGGGTCGCTGGCAAAGACAATGTCGGCGTCAATCTTGCGCGCCAGCTCCACAGCCATGCTCATGGCAGCCTTCTCCTCGGGGTTAGGGCTCGGCGTGGTGGGGAAGTTGCCGTCGGGCACCGCCTGTGCCTCGACGACGTTGACGTTGGTGAAGCCCAGCTGCTTCAGCATACGCGGTATCAGCGTGATGCCGGTGCCGTGCAGCGGGGTGTAGACAATCTTCACGTCGTGGTGTTTCTTGATGAGCTCGGGGTTGAGGCTGTTCTGCTCAACACGCTGCAGGTACACCTTGTCGACATCTTCGCCTATGATGGTGATGTTCTTTTCGCCACCGGTCATCTTCACGTCGCCGACGCTCTTGATTTTGAGCACCTCCTCGATGACGGCCTCGTCGTGCGGGGCGGTCAGCTGGCAGCCGTCGCTCCAGTAGGCCTTGTAGCCATTGTACTCCTTGGGGTTGTGGCTGGCGGTGACCATCACGCCGGTGTGGCAGTGGAAGTGGCGCACGGCGAAGCTCAGCTCAGGGGTGGGACGCATGCCGTCGAAGAGGTACACCTTGTAGCCATTGGCGGCGAGCACCGAGGCGGTAATCTCGGCGAACTCGCGGCTGTGGTTGCGGCTGTCGTGCGAGACGGCGGCTCTCAGCTCCTTCTCGCCAGCATTTACCTTCTTCACGTAGTTGGCCAAGCCCTGGGTGGCCATGGCCACGGTGTATTTGTTCATGCGGTTGGTGCCCACGCCCATGATGCCGCGCAGGCCTCCGGTGCCGAATTCCAGGTGGCGGTAGAAGCTCTCGTTGAGCTCCGTGGGGTTCGCGGCCATGTCGCGGATAGCCTGCTTGGTGGCCTCGTCGTATTCTCCTTCGAGCCAAGCCTTAACGTTGATCTTGGCGCTCTCGTCGATGTTCAGGGTGTTGATATCCATAGTGTCAAAGTTTTTTACATAATTATTACGATAACACGAAAAGTGCTGTTTTATTGTGCCATCCTGCAAATATATTTTCTGTCCGCTTCCACTCTGTATCCCCTCCGTCCCCCCTCCGACAAAAAACCGTTAAACAACCGGTGAACAGTCGGAGCGGGTACGGAGCGGGTACGGAGGGGGGAGGAAGCCTTATCGAAAAACTTTCAAGGGCCATAGGAAGACCTATGGAAGGGGGGCGGAAAAGAGGTTACAACACACCTGTCACACCTCACACCGACAGTCGATATGCTGTAGGCGAGATTCCTGTCTCGCGTTTGAAGAAGCGTGAGAAGGAAGCCTGGTCGGGAAAGCCCATTTGGTCGGCGACGGCTTGGATTGTGAGGTCACGGCGCAGCTGCAGCAACGTCTCGGCCTCGGCGATGACCCGCGCATGTATCCACCAGGCCGCCGTGTGGCCTGTCTCCTGCTTCACCACGGTGCTGAAGTATTTGGGCGTGAGGCATGCCCTGCCGGCATAGAACTCCACGTCGCGGTGGGTGCGGAAATGTTGTGTCAGGTTGTTATGGAACTGAGTGCTGACGTGTTTCAGATTCGGGGCCTCGTTTAGCTTGACTGTGCGGTAGTGGCTGAGCAGCCGCATGAAGAACTCCAGCTGGCGAGTCAGTAACAGCCGCTTGTCTGGAATGTCGATGTCTACCGTCTCGCGCATCACGTCCACCAGATGCATGATGACACTGTACTCGTGGTGGCTGAGCTCAACCCATGGGTGCGGCTCATAGCGGTAGCGCAACTGATTGATGATGCGCAGCAGCGGATCGTCAAGCAGCGAGGCGTCGACCACCACCAGTGTGGCGAGGTAGTCGTCGCTCTTGCTCACCATGCGGAGTGTGTGGTTGGGAAAGACCACTGCCACGGTCTGCTTCGACGAGTGGTCGGGCATGCCGTCGTAGGTCATCTGCATTGTGCCGCGTTGGCCGATGCAGATGACATAGTCGGGTGAGGTGAACGGTTCTTTTCCAGTGGGCAATTCCCTGACGTCGTCGAGGATGGCGAATCTGTTCTCCTTGATTTTCTGTGCATTTACCAGCATTGGATGCTGGTAATGTCCCGTGGTTTTCATATTGCAAAAGTACGGAATATTTTTTGAATATTTGGAATTGTTCCGACTTTTTGCCAAAGAAAACAATCTATATGATATTGTCTGGATATATTTATCAGTGTATTTTTGCAATTATAAATATCGGGATGCAAAAACGAATATTGATCACTAATACAGTAAATTATGAAGAAGTTTCTCATTTCCGTCATGGCGCTGGTTTTCGGTGTGACCACTATGGCACAAAGCGATTACAGCGTTAATGTTGTCTATAGCGACGACACGGCCACGGTCAGCGTCGGAGACAGCGCAAGCCAGTACCTGACGGTCACGCAGCAGGGGGCTCATGTCTCCATTGTGCAGGGCAGCGACCTGGCCAGCGAGATTACCTACAACCTCAGCGGCACGTCAACGGACGGCGGCTTCTATATGGCGGGCTCCTACAAGGCCACTGTTGAGCTCGATGGCTTGACGTTGACCAACGTCTCGGCTGTCTACAGCGGTGCCGCAGTGCACATCCAGAACAGCAAGCGCATCAACGTGAAGGTCGTCACTGGCACCGAGAACACCCTTGTCGATGCCGCCAGCGGCTCGCAGAAGGGATGCCTCTACGTTAAGGGCCACGCAGAATTCAAGCAGTATGGCACGCTCAACGTGGTGGGCAACGTGAAGCACGCCATCAAGGCTGGCGAGTATATCACGCTGAAGAACGCCACCCTCAACGTCACCTCCGCTGCAGGCGACGGCATCTCATGCAACCAGTATTTCATGATGGAGAGCGGCACCATCAACATCAGCGGCACAGAGGATGACGGCATCCAGTGCGACATCGACGGCGACGACCATGAGGACGAGAACAGCGGCAATATCTATATCAGCGGCGGCACCATCACCATCAACTGCGCCGGCATTGCCGCCAAGGGCATCAAGAGTGCCGGCGACATATTCATTAATGACGAAGCTGTCATCGATGTGACAACTACCGGCAAGGGCATGTGGGATACCGTCGACCTGGAAACCAAGGCAGCCTGCTGCATCAGCGCCGACCGTAACATCACCATCGACGACGGAACTCTCACGCTCACTGCCACCGGCTCTGGCGGCAAGGGAATGAAGTGCGACAGCATCCTCACCATCAGCGGTGGCGACATCACCATCTCCACCAGCAGCGGCCTCTACTACAACAACGGCTCGACCGAGAACACTAACTATACCGGCAATACCGACCACATCAGCAGCAGCTACTACTCTTCGCCTAAGGGCATCAAGGCTGGCCTGAAGACCGAGGTGGGCACCAACAGTTACACCTATAGTGGAGCCATTGTCATCCACGGAGGTAAAATCAAGGTCACCACCACCGGCACCAACGGTGAGGGCATTGAAAGCAAGAACACATTGGATATCTATGGCGGAGAGATATATGTCAACTCCTACGACGACGGCATCAACTCGGCACAAAATATGCTTATATCCGGTGGCTACGTCTATGCGCATTCCAACAACAACGACGGCATTGACGCCAACGGCAACATCTACATCAACGGAGGCCTCGTCTATGCCATCGGCGCCCGCTCGCCGGAGCTGGGCATCGACGCCAACAGCGAGGAGGGTAAGAAAGTCTATATCAATGGCGGCGTTGTTATCGCTGTCGGCGGCATAGAGAACAGCCGCGATATCAACCAGCCATATATCCAGTCGTCATCTATCAGTAGCAATAGTTGGTACACTGTGACTTATGGCGATAATGCAGTGGCTTTCAAAACTCCCACCATCAGCACCGGTGGCGGTCCTGGTGGCGGTCCCGGCGGTCCTGGTGGTCCTGGCGGCAATAGCTCGGCGACGTTCATTTCCGCCCCCACAACTCCATCGCTCGCGACGGGCAACAACATCACCGGCGGCACCTCATTCTTTGAGGGTAACTGCTACGTCGACGACAACGGCAACATGGTGATTGAAGAGGTTGAATACAGGGAGCATATCAATGACCCGCGTGTCTTCACCATTGACGGTCGCTACCTGGGCACCGAAGTACCCACAACATTCAATGGCATATATATACAGAACGGTAAGAAGCACATCAAAATTCAATAATACTTCTTTTTCATCAATTTGTATGGTAGCGGAACCTTTTTGGTTCCGCTATTTCTTTTTTTTCGTATCTTTGCACCCAAATATGAGCAAGCACATTTTCGCCATTAGCATAATAATGACGCTCTTCGCCGTTGTTGGCGTGGAGGCGCAGCCCTATTGGGACAATCTGGAGGTGTACAGGCTTAACAAGGTGCAGCCACACGACCGTATCGCCCCTGACGGGCCGTGGACCATGAGCCTCAACGGACGGTGGGCGTTCCGCATATTTGATACTCCTCAACAGGCCACTCTCAACCCCACGCGGTGGGACAGCATCACGGTGCCTGGCAACATAGAGCTTCAAGGATACGGAATACCTGTATATGTCAACATGCGTAATGAATTCCGCAGCGACCCGCCGAGGGCACCGCGCGACTATAACCCCACGGGTGTCTACATGCGCCACTTCACGCTGCCGGCAGGCTGGCGTAATCGCCGCACGATTGCCAAGATAGGCGCTGCGGGTGGGGGAGTGTACCTTTATGTCAACGGCCGCGAGGTTGGTTACAGCCAGGACTCGAAGACGCCAGCGGAGTGGGACATCACACGGTATCTTTCGGATGGACGAAATACGATGGCTGTGAAGGTGGTGCGCTGGACGGACGGCAGCTATCTGGAGTGCCAGGACATGTGGCGCATGAGCGGCATCACACGCGACGTGGAGCTCTACAGCGTGCCGCGGACATATATCACGGACCTCAAGGTTGTTGCCGACGTGGATACCAGCGACTGGCGCACCGGACGCCTCGAAGTGATAGTGGACATTAGCCGTGAGGTGCAGGGAGGCAGTGTGAAGTGGCAGGTGGAGCGAGAGGGTGTTGAGGCCAAGGGCAGGAAGGTGCTGGAGTCGCGCGACTGGTTCACCAGCTTTGCAGCCACAGTGCCGGAAGTGGCGCTGTGGAGCGACAGCACGCCTGTGCTCTACACATTGAAGGTGAGCCTGCACGATGTCTCTGGCCAAGAGACGGAATGTATCACCAAGAAGATAGGTTTCCGACATGTAGATATATGTGATGGCTTGTTGCGTGTCAACGGCCGGCCTGTGGAGATACGTGGCGTGAACCGCCATGAGCACAGTATCTACGGCGGTCATTACATCACCCCCGACGAGATGCGCGAGGATGTGCGCCTGATGAAGGAACTTGGCATCAACGCTGTGCGTACCAGCCATTACCCCAACGATGAACTGTGGTATGACCTCTGCGACTCGGCGGGCATCTATGTGTGGGACGAAGCCAATGTGGAAAGCCATGCGCAGGGTTACGGCGAGGGTTCGCTGGCGCGGAAGAAAGAGTGGCTCAACCCCATACTGGACCGCATATACAACATGTACAAGCGCGACCGCAACCACCCGTCGGTCATCGTGTGGAGTCTCGGCAACGAGTGCGGCAACGGCTACTGTTTTGAGGAGGCCTACCGTTTCCTCAAAGGCAAAGACAATACTCGGCCGGTGGCTTATGAACGCGCCGAGCAGGCGTGGAACACCGACATAGTGTGCACAATGTATCCATCGGTGGAGGAGCTCGCAGCCTACGCCCGCAATGGCCGCAACAAGCGCCCGTACATCATCACCGAATACTGCCACGCCATGGGCAACAGCATGGGTGGTCTCAAGGACTACTGGGACACCATAGACAAATATCCGCTGCTGCAGGGTGGCTTTATCTGGGATTGGGTTGACCAGACTTTCCTTATGGATAACGGCTGGTGGGCTGCCGGTGGCGACCTCGGCGAGCTGCCAGGCATCAAGGACGATGACAATTTCTGCGCCAACGGTATCATGGCCGCCGACCGCACACCGCATCCAGCCGCCGAAGAGGTGAAGGCGGTCTACGCCCGTGGACGTGACAACGTCGTGGTGCCGCTGCGCGAGGCTGCCGACAATGGCACATTGCGCAACAGCGAAGTGCGTGTACAGCGCGGCAAGACCTTTGCCACGCTGACGGGAGATGGCTTCGAGGTGATGATAGACTTGCGCGACGGCAGCATATCAAGTTACCGCTATCGCGGGCATGAACTGCTGGCGAAGCCGCTGCGGTGTAACTTCTGGCGGCCGCCGACAGACAACGACTTGGTGGATGTGGCCGGTGCGCGCGCCTGGCAGGGATTGGACCTCCTGAGGACCGAGGTGTTGTCGGTGACTACGGCGCAGGGTGAGGTGAGTATGCTGATGCGCCTCCAGAGCGACGACGGCGCGTCGATACGCGTGAAGCAGACTGTAGAGGCCGACAACGAAGGACGGCTGCAGCTGAGCTATATGGTGGTGCCCGGCGGCCAGTATCGCACGTTGCCCAAATTGGGCGTGCAGTTCGGCCTCGACACAGCCTATGCCTCGTGCCTCTTCCGCGGCAACCTGCACGAGACCTACCCTGACCGGCGTGCGGCGCAGCGGCTGGGCACATGGTACATGGATATGAACGAGATGGCACGGCCGCAGTATGTGGTGCCACAGGAACAGGGCAACCGCGAGGCCGTGTGGGTGCGCTTCATGGGCGACGGCAGCGGCGACGTGGTGCCGCTGACACTGATGAGCCCCGACACAGTGCTTAACTTCAGCGTGCGCCGTTGGAGCGACAGTACGCTCACCGCCGCTCGCCGTTGGCGAGGTATGGCGCCGGAGGACTGCTACACTGTGAGCATCGACTATAGGCAGGCCGGTCTGGGCACCGCCACATGTGGCCCCGGTGTGGCTAATCGTTACCGTATCAGCGGCGACAGTACCTACTGCTACCGCTTTGTGCTGGTACCAGGAGATGTGGAACGCCTCTGCCCCTTCGCCCAGCACCCCGACATCGTGGGCAGTGTGGTAACTGACGAGGTGGCGGCTCTCAAGATTAAGAATATTACTGCTTCGCGTAAACCAGCAGCCCCATACGATACCTGCTTCCCGCAGCTGCTCATGGATGGGCGTCGCGCTGTGCCTGGTGACTGGCGCCACGGCTGGGCGGGCTTTGCTGGAGCGGACACCGTGGAATTGATGCTCACGCTGGTGGGCTACGAGACCGTTGGCACCATAGCCGTGGGTGCCTGCCACAGCCCTGGCGACTGGGTAATCAAGCCGCATGACGTACAGGTGCAGTGGAGCATCGACGGCAAGGACTGGAGTCAGTGGCAGAGCATGAACCTCGTTAATCCGCCAGCTGACATATACAGCGACAGCCGCCGCTTGCGCTACACTCTGACGCCACGCAAAGCCAAGAGCATCCATTATGTGCGCCTGCGTTTCATCGGTCGCGGCAAGTTGCCTATATGGCATCCCTATGCCGGCGAACCGGCGTGGCTGATGATAGATGAGGTGGAGATATCAAAATGACAACTTATGGGCGCACAGCGAGCGTTCATAGCCATAGACCTCAAGTCGTTCTACGCCTCTGTGGAGTGCGTCGAACGCGGCTTGGACCCGCTGCTCACCAATCTGGTGGTGGCCGATCCATCGAGGACGGAGAAGACTATCTGCTTGGCAGTGACGCCGTCGCTGAAGGCTTACGGCATCAGCGGACGCGCACGACTGTTTGAGGTGGTGGAACGCGTTCGACAGGTGAACATGGAACGACTCTGCTTCTCGCCGGAAGGCATCTTCAAGGGCCGTTCAACACATGATCCTGACCTGAAAGCCCATGACGACTGGGAACTCGACTATATTGTGGCACCGCCGCGCATGAGGCTCTACATGCAGTATTCGGCGCGCATCTATGGCATCTACCTGCGCTTCGTGGCTCCAGAAGACATACATGTCTACTCGGTGGACGAGGTGTTTATAGACGCCACCGACTACCTGAAGTCGTACCGTATGACATCGCACGAGTTGGCGACAAAGATGATAAGGGAGGTGCTACGCGAGACGGGCATCACGGCCACTGCCGGCATCGGCACCAACTTCTACCTAAGCAAGGTGGCTATGGACATTGTGGCAAAGCACATACCTGCCGACAAGGACGGCGTACGTATTGCCGAGATTGACGAGATGAGCTACCGCCGCCTGCTGTGGAATCACCGTCCGCTGACCGACTTCTGGCGTGTGGGGCGCGGCATAAGGCGCAAGCTTGAGGCCAACGGCATGATGACTATGGGCGACGTGGCGCGGCGCTCATTGGACAACGAGGCGTCGCTGTTCAAACTCTTTGGCGTCAACGCCGAGCTGCTGATAGACCATGCCTGGGGCTACGAACCGGTACAGATGAAGGATGTGAAAGCCTACAGGCCATCGTCCAAGTCGTTCAGCTCCGGACAGGTGCTGGCCGAGCCGTATCCTTTTGGCAAAGCCCGTGTTGTGGTGCGCGAGATGGCTGATAGCATGGCGCTGAAGCTTGTGGATAAAGGCCTGGTGACATCGCAGGTGGCGCTGGTGGTGAACTATGACACCAAAAGCCTCGACAATGAGGATTACGATGGCGAGGTAACGCTCGACTGGTATGGCCGATGCGTGCCGCGCTATGCTCACGGTACTATGGCTATGGTGCCACCGACCTCTTCGTCAAAAGCCATCACTGAGGCCATAGTGGCTCTGTATGACGCTAACGTCGACCCCAAGTTGTTGGTACGGCGTATGACGGTGGTGGCGGGTGGTCTTGTTGACAGCCGTAGCATAAAGCCGGAGAAGGAGCGGCAGCTTGACCTTTTCGCCGACCATGAGGCCGAGGAGCGTCGCAAGGCTGAGCAGCAGGCTGTGAGGGAACGTGAGAAGAGGATGCAGAAAGCCGCATTGACGATACAGAAACGCTTTGGCAAAAACGCCATACTGCGAGGCACCGACTTCGAAGAAGGTGCTACGCTGCGCGACCGCAATAATCAGGTGGGAGGACACAAAGGATGAAAGACGACTATAAGGACATAATAGATTTGCCGTACAACGGTATTAAGCACCACAACCGCATGAGTATGCATGAGCGTGCGGCACAGCTGTCGCCATTCGCATCGCTCACCGGCCACAGCGACATGCTTGACGACACGGCACGAGAGAAAGAGGCATCCGACCTCGAGAACGACAGGCCTAAAGACTTCGACGAGTGGTACGCCACGCTTATGCAGATGTCATTTGACGACACTGTTTGACATATTTGAACCGATATTCTTTAACAATATTTTGCTATGTCGAAAACATTTCGTATTTTTGGCATGTCGTTAGTAATGGTTCATACTGACAAAGAGATTATAAATCAAAAATATAACAGATATGAAGATTTTAGTTTTGAACTGTGGAAGTTCGTCGATTAAGTATCAGTTGGTCGACATGGAAAACAACGCCCAGGTGATGGCCAAGGGCCTGCTTGAGCGCATCGGTCTGGAGATGGGTGAGTTCACCCACAAGTGGAATGGCCAGAAGCACTATGAGCAGGTGCCTATCCCCGACCATACCGCCGGTATCAAGATTGTCCTCAACGCCCTTATCGATCCCAAAATGGGTGTTATCAAGGACTTCAAGGAGATTGGCGCCGTTGGTAACCGTGTGGCTCACGGTGGTGAGACTTTCGACAAGAGTGTCGTTGTCACCGACGAGGTGATTGAGAAGATTAAAGCCCTCACTCCGCTGGCACCGCTGCACACCCCCGGTAACCTGGCTGGCATCTATGCCATGCGCGAAGTGCTGCCAGGCGTGCCCCAGGTGGCCGTGTTTGATACCGCTTTCCATTCCACCATGCCCCCGAAGAGCTACCTCTACGGCCTTCCTTACGAGTACTATGAGAAGTACGGCGTGCGCCGCTATGGCTTCCACGGCACCAGCCACAAGTTCGTGGCCGAGAAAGCTGCCAAGATGATTGGCCGCGACTGGAACGACCTGAAGATTATCTCCTGCCACCTCGGCAGCGGTGCCTCCATTTGCGCCATCGACCACGGCAAGAGCTTCGACACCACCATGGGTATGACCCCGTTAGAGGGTCTGCTGATGGGTTCGCGTCCCGGCGATGTCGACCCTGGCGTCATCGAGTTCATCATCAAGAAAGAGATTGTCGAGA
This sequence comes from uncultured Bacteroidota bacterium, assembly GCA_902791695.1. Taxonomy (GTDB): domain Bacteria; phylum Bacteroidota; class Bacteroidia; order Bacteroidales; family P3; genus Colimorpha. The sequence continues at coordinate 35,518 of CADAWR010000021.1, read as the reverse complement.
ACGGTAAGGACTGGAAGGACATCACCAAGATCCTCAACAAGCAGAGCGGCCTTATCGGCATCAGCGGCGACAAGCAGGACATGCGTGACATCCGCGCCGGTCGCGATCGGCGGCTACATGGCCGAGATGGGCGGCTGCGACCTGCTGCTCTTCACCGGCGGCATCGGCGAGAACGCCTGGTTCATGCGCCGTCCTATCCTCGAGAACATGGAGTGCCTCGGTATCGACATCGACTTCTCGAAGAACGACAACGTCATGGGCGAGGACATCATCCTCTCGACCCCCAAGTCGAAGATGGCCGTCGTCGTCGTAACCACCGACGAGGAATACGTCATCGCAAGCGACACCTACGCCCTTGTGAAATAATCGCCACACGAGACATCTATATTAAGCGGAAACCATTGTGTTTCCGCTTTTTTTATGCAATAATACTGCAGTCTTTGCGTTATTTATATTATGAGACACTACAAGCACATACTCATCATACTGTTTTTGTTGCCGACACTGGCCATCGGCCAGACACCCAAGAGCGAGCCGTTGTTTGAGCGGGCTGTTGAAAAGAGTGTAGTGGGGCAATATGAGGAGGCCATCAAGTTGCTGCACAAGGCCATCGATATCGACCCCGGCTATGCCGAGGCCTACCTGCTGCTGGGCAACCAGTACATGGCCCTTGAGCAGTATGCCCAAGCACGTGAGTGCTACCAGCGCTGTCTCGACCTTAACCCCAAGAGCACACGTTGGCAGCAGGAGGCACGCGACGGCGTCCGCACGGCCGAATGGCGCCAGCACGCTGTGGAGAACCCCGTGCCGTACCACCCCATCAACCTTGGCCCCAATATCAACAGTCCCGACGACGAATATATGCCGGCTCTCACCGCCGACTACCGCACACTTGTCTTCACTCGCCGCAGTCCCCGCAACGCCTACACCCAGCGTGGCCTGCCCCAAGAGGAAGATTTCTACATCTCTTACTACGACACCATGGAGCTCGTCTTCGGTCCAGCGGAGCGTATGCCTGAGCCCCTCAACAGCCACGGCAACGAAGGCGCCCAGACCATCTCGCACGACGGCCGCATCGTTATCTTCACCGGCTGCGGCCGCAACAACGAGCCCACGGGCTGCGACCTATACATGAGCGTGCGCCACGGCGACCGTTGGGGCCGTCCCCGCAACCTCGGCGCCCCTGTCAACAGTGTCTACTGGGAGTCGTTCCCCTCGCTGAGCATCGACGGCTACACCCTCTATTTCGCCTCAAACCGCAGCGGCGGCTACGGCGGCACCGACATCTGGTACTGCACCCTTGAGGAGGGCCGCTGGAGCAAGCCCCGCAACATGGGTCCCACCGTGAATACCAAGGGCAACGAGACGGCGCCCTACATACACTTCGACGACAAGACCCTCTACTTTGCCTCAGACGGACGCATGGGCATGGGCGGCAGCGACCTCTACATGGTCAAGCGCGTCGACGACACAACCTGGGGCACACCCGTCAACCTCGGCTATCCCATCAACACCCCCGGCGACGAAAATAACCTCATCGTCGCCCCCGACGGCCGCACGGCCCTATTCAGTAGCGACCGCCCCGACGGCTACGGCCAGCAGGACCTCTACTCGTTCGTCATGCCAGCCCCCTCGCGCCCCGAACGCATCACCTTCATCGACCCCATACGCCAGGCCGAGAACCTGCTTACCCTTGGCGACACCGTCACCCTTCGCAATATATTCTTCGAGACTGCCAAAGCTACCCTGCTGGAGACCTCGCTGGCCGAGCTCGACCGTCTGGCCGAAGCCTTGCAGCGCCATCCGCGTCTGCGTCTCGAGGTGGGAGGCCACACCGATGCCGTGGGCAGCGACGAGGATAACCTCGTGCTCAGCGAGCGCCGTGCCAAGGCCGTCTACGACTACCTGATACTCCGTGGTGTGTCTGCCGACCGCCTCACCTACCGAGGCTACGGCGAGAGCCGTCCGGTGGCCGACAACGACACCCCCGAAGGCCGCGCCAAGAACCGCCGCACAACCCTCACACCGCTCAAATAATGGTATTCTAACAGGCACGGCGGTGACGGCATCCATCCAGTCGTCATCTGCCACTACCCCGTAGGCAACGCCTACAGCACCCTCTATGCGCAGTACGAGAAGCTCGCCGACTATGTCATCAATGTGTCGGAAGCCATCGACCCCACCTATCGCCACCAGTCTTGACGCACCCTCTGCGGCGCCTCTCCGTACCCGCTCCGTCTGTTCTACGGTTGTTTACCGGTTGTTCGACTGTTTAGACCGTTAAACAACCGGTGAACAACCGTAGAACAGACGGAGCGGGTACGGAGAGGATGCGTAGAGGATATATTTTGGTGGGGGCACAATAATATATTATATCGCGCGTTATAAAATATTATGAAAAAGATTGTGGTATTGACGGGCGCGGGCATAAGCGCCGAGAGCGGCATCTCGACGTTCCGCGACAGCGATGGGCTGTGGGAGCACTACCGTGTGGAGGATGTGGCCACGCACGAGGCTTACGAGCGCAACCCCGAACTGGTGCTGAACTTCTATAACGAGCGCCGCCGCCAGCTCTTCAAGGCGCAGCCCAACGAGGCCCACCGCCAGCTGGTGAGGCTTGAGGAGAAGTATGACGTGCGCATAGTGACGCAGAACATCGACGACCTGCACGAGCGGGCGGGCAGCAGCAGTGTGCTGCACCTGCACGGCGAGCTCACCAAGGGGCGCAGCGACCGCAACCCGAACCTGATAGTTGACATAGGCGACCGCGACATAAAACTGGGCGACATGGCCCCCGACGGCACGCAGCTGAGGCCGCACATCGTGTGGTTCGGCGAGGCGGTGCCGAATATTGAGCCTGCCGCAGCGCTGTGCGAGGAGGCCGACATATTCGTCGTCGTGGGCACGTCGATGGCTGTGTATCCCGCCGCAGGGCTGATACACTATGTGCAGGCCGGTGTGCCATGCTATGTGGTGGATCCCAAGGAGGTGCCCGTAAGCCGCAAGGTGACGTTCATCAAAGAGGTCGCCACGAAGGGGGTGACAGAACTTGTAAACAAACTGATGCAATGAGAATAATAGCGTTTGTATTGATTATTGTCTTCGCCGTGCTGGCCTCGGTGGCTGTGACAGGCTGGGTGGTGTACATGCTGGTGAAGCGTTATTTCGACAACGAGCAGAAGGAGCGTCTGCTGAGAATAAAGATGGACGAGCGTGCCGAGACGCTGCGCGTGGTTACTCCGATAAGGCTGCAGGCCTACGAGCGCATGGCGCTGTTTCTGGAGCGCATAAGCCCCGACAGCCTTGTGCTGCGCTGCTGGCAGCCCGGCATGGACCTGAAGCTGCTGCAGGGGGTGATGACCAAGAACATACGTGACGAGTGGGAGCATAACCTGTCGCAGCAGGTGTACCTGTCGACGGAGCTGTGGACCCGCATACGCGAGGCCAAGGACGAGATGACGAGCCTCGTCAACAGTGCCGCTGTGAGCCTGCCCGACACCGATGATCCCACGCGGCTGGCGGCCGGCATCTTCGCTTCGGCGGCGAAGCATTCGCCTTGCGAGGCTGCCTTGGAGGCCATGCACAAGGAAATCAACGAACTCTTCGGTTAGGCGATGCGCAGGAATACACTAATCGGCGTGCTGCTGACACTGCTGCTGACGGCTATTGCCGGTTGCGCCAAGCAGGGCTACCCTAACGGCGGTCCCAGGGACGAGCAGCCGCCCACGGTGCTGGGCACCAAGCCCCAGAACGAGGGCCGCAACTTCGGCGACCGCCAGTTCAGTATATCTTTCGACGAGTATATCGTGGTGAAGGATGCCGACAACAACGTGCTCATCTCGCCGCCCATGCGCGAGAAGCCCGAATTCACCACCAAGGGCAAGCGGCTGGTGGTCAAGATAAACGACACCCTGCAGCCCAACACCACCTATCTGTTCCAGTTCAAGGACGCCATAGTGGACTTCACGGAGGGCAACGCGTTGCCGAGTTTCGAGTATGTGTTTTCCACGGGCGACAAAATGGACACCCTGATGCTGGCTGGACGTGTGCTCGGTGCACACGACGGCAAGCCGTGGAAGGAGACGGTCACCGTGATGGCCTACAAGGCGGAGCATGTGGTCAGCGACACCGTGGCGGCTACCGAACAGCCCGATTTCATTACGCGATGCGACAAGGACGGCGTCTTTGCCTTCCACTACATACCTGCCGGCAGCTACCGTCTGGTGGCTGTCGAGGACAAGAACCGCGACCTACGTGTGGGCCGCGGCGAGTCGGCGGCATGGGAGACTACGCTGGTGCAGGCTTCGGACAGCATAGACAGTGCCAATGTGACGTTGCTGCGCATATCGGCGCCCGACCGTAGTGTGCAGCGCGTTGTCAAGGCCGAGTTCAGCGCCAGGGGGCGTGCTTCCATTGTCACGCTGCTGCCGATGCAGGAGCCTGCCCTGGCAGGTGACAGCCTGGAGTGGCGCCTCAACAAAGGGCGCGACACCATGACGGTGTGGTTCCGCAATGTCAGATGCGACTCGACCCAGCTGGTGCTCAGCGACAGCGGCCTGCAGGATACTTTGAAGCTCCGCTTCCGTGAAGCCAAGCGTCGTCTCCGCCGCGGCGGTGCGTCGCACCAGCAGAAAAGCGAGGAGGCCCTGGTGCGCCCCTTGTGCAGCGGTAGCAGTGCTTTCTATGACGACCTGCGGCTGGGCTTCAGCGTTCCCATTGCGGCCATGGCCGACAGCGCACAGGTCGAGGTGTTGCGCATGAAGGACAGCAGCATAAGCCGCTACCCCATAGTGATGGACAGCAGCGGCATGGAGGCCAGGGTTATGGCCACGCTGCGCTCTGGCGAGGAATACCAGATGCACTTGCGCGACAGCCTCTTCACGGATATCTTCGGGCACTGCAGCGACAGTCTCGATTTCAGCCTCACGCCCTGCGACTACGGTATACTTTCATTACAGTTGACCAACAAGACCGGCAGCCCGCTGGTGGTGGAGGTGCTCGACAAGAATGACACCGTGGTGGCACGGCGCAGCGTCATTGCTTCGGGCGAGGTGCGCATAGACCACCTGAAGGCCGACGAATACCGCCTGCGTGCCGTGCTCGACAGCGACGCCAACGGGGTGTGGACCACGGGCGACTATATCAAGGGTCGCCAGCCGGAGTATATCGTATACTACAGCAAGAGCCTCAAACTGCGCGAGAAGTGGGAACTGGAGGAGTACTGGATACTGTCAAAGACTGATTTCGGCAGGACGGAATGAAGGCCGGGGGAAACATTCAGGGCAAGCTGCTGTCGGGACTTTTCTGGGTCTTGCTGGCCAATGTGCTGGTAAAGCCGTTCTGGATACTCGGCGTGGAGGTGGGTGTGCAGAATGCCGTCGGCAACGAGGCCTACGGTTTTTACTATGCCCTCTTCAGTTTCTCCTATATTTTCAATATACTGCTTGACCTTGGTGTCACCAATTTCAACACGCGCAACATAGCGCAGCACCCGCAGCTTATAACCAAACACCTCAGCGGCATACTGGGTGTGAAGTTGTGCCTGCTGGCATTGTATCTGGTGGTGACTTTCAGCGTGGGTTTGCTGATGGGCTACGGCAGCCGTGAGTTTGGCCTGCTGGCGCTGCTTACGCTGTGCCAGTTCCTCAATTCGCTTATACTGTATCTGCGCAGCAACTTTGAAGGGCTGCTGCTGTTCAAGTGGGACAGCCTTTTCTCGGTGCTGGACCGCCTGTTGATGATTGTCATCTGCGGCTGTATGATATGGAGCCCGTTGCGCGAGCGCTTCAACATCTATTGGTTTGTATATGCCCAGCTGGCGGCCTATGGCATAACGGCTGCGATGGCCTTCACGGTCATTGCCCGCAAGGCGGGGCTGCAACGCCTGCGGTGGGATTGGCGATTCTTCCTGGTGATACTGCGCAAGAGCGCCCCCTTTGCCCTGCTGGTGCTGCTCATGGCCAGCTATAATCGCATAGACCCCATACTGCTGCGGCGCCTGGCTTCGGATGCCGACGCAGGTGTCTATGCCGGGGCTTTCCGCCTGCTCGACGCGTTGACCATGGTGGCCTACCTTGTCAGCGTGCCGCTGCTGCCGGTGTTCTCGCGCCTATGCGCTGAGAAGAAGCCTGTGGGGGATAGTGTCCGCATGGTCTTCTGGCCTCTGATGCTTTTCTCTGTGGGCACTGCCGTGGCCTGTTCGCTGCTGGCCGAGCCGCTGATGCGGCTGCTGTACCACGGCGGTGCGGCGCCCTACGTGCCGGTGTTCCGCGTGGTGATATTCGGGCTGGTGCCTATAGGGCTGACGTATATCTTCGGCACGCTGCTCACTGCCGGCGGCCATCTGCGGCAGCTCAACCTATTCGCCGCCGCCAGCCTGGTCCTCAACGTGGTGGTGAACATGCTGTTGATACCGCGCTTCGGCGCCGTAGGCTCGGCTTACGCCAGCCTCACGGCCCAGGGCTTTATGGCTATTGCACAGCTGCTGCTGGCCTTGCGTCTGTTCCACCTGCCGGCGGCGACCTTCCTTCCGCCCGCGTTGAGGGAGCTCAGGCAGGCTATCGGACTTATCAAGAACAACAATACTAATCAATAAAACAACCAACACATGAAAAAACACTTCTTATTTGTACTGGCACTTGCCACATTTGCTGTTACAGCCACCGCACAGGGTTTTCGATACTATACCCCGTGGAACGGCAACAAGTCATACCTCCTTAACGTCGGTACCGACTTCAATATCACGCCGCGTGACTTCGGTCCTAAGGCCAGCGGGCTTACCACAACCCCAGGCCTTGCCGCGTCGTTCCGTTACGAGGGCGACCAGGAGATTTCCAAGAGTCTCTCGTGGGGATACCAGCTCGAGCTTAGCTACCTGGCGCAGGGTATCAAATACAATGAACTGCTCGACAATGGCCACACCAAACACATGGACTACAAATGGTGGGATCTGTCGATTGACATGCGTCTGTCGTTCTCCTACTGGCCTGTCGAGAATATCGAGTTGCAGGCTGCTGCAGGTATCTTCCTGATGCCGTTTAGTGGCATTTCCGGCAAATCCTACGAGACCATTGGGGACGTAGAGGTGCCGAATACTCGTACTGACGGAAAAGGGGGTGTCACATTTAACATGGGTAGCGGTGTCAGCACCATGATCCAGGCCAAGTATTTCGTCACCGATGAGTTTTTTGTTAGCCTCAATATCCACGACAATATCAGCGTCGACATCTTTGGTAAGGATTTCACCAGCGGCAAATCCATCAGCAAGGGTGGTCAGCGCGGTATCGTCATGCTGGGCGTGGGCTACAAGTTCTATAGATAAAAGATTTGTCACTTATAACAACACATGATATGAAAGCATACGTATTCCCCGGACAGGGAGCCCAGTTTGTGGGCATGGGTAAGAATCTATACGACGGCAACGAGGAGTGCCGTGCGATGTTTGAGAAAGCCAATGAGATTATTGGCTTCCGCATCACTGACCTGATGTTCGCCGGTACGCCGGAGGACCTCAAGCAGACCAAGGTGACGCAGCCCGCCATCTTCCTGCATAGTGTCATTCTGGCCAAGTATATGGGCGATGCCTTCAAGCCAGATATGGTGGGTGGACACTCGCTCGGCGAGTTCTCGGCGCTGGTGGCCGCAGGCGCCATGAGTTTCGAGGATGGCCTGAGGCTGGTCATAGCTCGCGCCAATGCCATGCAGAAATGCTGCGAAAAGACACCGTCGACCATGGCCGCCGTGCTCAAGCTCGACGACAAGACTGTGGAAGATATCTGCGCCAGCGTCGAGGGCGAGGTGGTGGTGCCTGCCAACTACAACTGCCCGGGCCAGCTGGTCATCAGCGGCACCAACGAGGGCGTGGCACGTGCTTGCGAGAAGGTCAAGGAGGTTAAGGGCAAGGCTTTGCCGCTCGCCGTGGGCGGAGCTTTCCACAGCCCCCTCATGGAGCCCGCACGTGTGGAGCTGGCCGAAGCCATCGAGCGTACTGAGTTTCACAAGCCGGTATGCCCCTGCTACCAGAACGTGGACGCTATGCCGCACAGCGATCCCGCTGAGATTAAGCGCAACCTGCTCATGCAGCTTACCTCGCCGGTGCGTTGGACTGCCACCGTGCAGAATATGCTCCGCGACGGCGCCGATGAGTTTATTGAGGTAGGCCCCGGCACCGCCCTGCAGGGCATGGTGAAGCGCGTCGACGCTAATGCCAACGCTCACTCGGCAGAATAAATAATCTTATATAACAGAAAAGGCCGTCATTCGACGGCCTTTTCTGTTATATAAGATTATTGTTATTTCTTAACAATCTTCTCGGTGGCAACACCTTTTCCGGTGGTGACACGAACCATGTAGACGCCCTCGGAGAGAGTGCTCATGTTGATGCGACCGGCACGCTCGCTGGTGAGCACGGTACGGCCGTTCATGTCGATAACCTCAACCTTTTTGATGTTTTTGCCGTTGACGTTGAGAATGTCAAGCACGGGGTTGGGGTAGACTTCCACGTTAATTTTGTTGTTGACCTCTTCGATACCGACGCCACTGTTGATGGTGATATCGTCAACCATCATGCAGTCGCCGCCCATGCCAGTCATGTTGTGGATGGCAATGCGGATGGTCTGACCGGCAAAGTCAGCGAGGGAAACGTTACGCTCAGCGTATTCATAGCTATCACCCATGGTGCTGGTAGTCTCTTCACTGACAAGGTTGGTGAAGTCCGCAACTTCGGTGCCGCCATTGGAGACGCGAATCTCGTAGTGGGTCTGAATGCCCTCGTATTCGGTGGCAGAGAGCCAGAAGTTCATGTTAGCACCCTCGGCAGGAATGGTGATGATGGGAGAGATAGCCCACTGGTTGGCATCCTCGTAATCGTTGTAGGCACCGAACAGAAGGCCGTCGCCAGAGTGTGAGTTAAGACCATACAGCGGGTTGGCAGTAGCAAAGTGGAAGCCATTGTCGCTGCTCAGGTTGTGGAACGTCCAGCAGTCGCCGGTACCCTCAAAGCCCTCTTCCCAGGGAAGAGTGGTGACGGGATCACAGCTGATGATGGTAACAGTCATGGATGTGGCATCGCTGGTGAGACCGTTGGCGGTAGCGGTAACAGCAATCTCATAGGTGCCGTCGGCGGTGAAGGTGTGGGTCAGGGTAGCGCCGTTAGTGTTCTGGGCGGTACCATCGATAGTCCAAGCATAGGTGGAGTTCTCCTCGCTGCTGGTAGCGGTGAAGGTGAGGGCATCACCGGCCATGCCAGTGGTGGGACCTTCAATGCTCACGAAGGGAGCCTGCGGGCCACCAACGTGGATGTCGTCAATGTTCAGCTGGAACATGTCGGTCACGTTGTAGTGACGGAAGGCAATGTAGATGGTCTGGCCGGCATAGCTGGCGAGGCTGACAGAACGCCTGATGTATTCGCCGGTGGCGACGTCATCGTAGGCGGCAGTGGTGAAGTCTGCAACAGTGTTGCCAGTGGTGGAAATGTAGACGGAATAGTTCTCAGCGGCCCAGCTGGGATCCTGACCACGCACCCACCAAGTGAGGTTGAAGTCGGTGGCGTCAGTAGGAATCTCAAAGCCGGGGAGAATCATCCAGTTGTCGGGTGTCAGAGCACCAGTGTTGTTGTCGTAAGAAGCGGAGCTAATGCAGGCCATGCCGCTGTGGGCACGGTTGGTGGCGCTGCCGGTGAAGTCCATTAGGAACCAGTTGTTGCCATCACCATCGGCATCGATAAAGGTGTAGTTCTCAGGTATACCAGCCTCAAAACCCTCGTCATAGGGGAAAGTGGTAATGTTCTGTGCGCTCAGCGGGAGCATAAGAGCCGCAAGAGCCAAAGAGAATAATACTTTTTTCATAATTGTTGTTTTTTTGTTGTTGTTATTGTTTTATTAAAATATTGTCTTCTATATATTTGGACGTTATTGCACACATCGTCTTATAATGCAAATATACGCATTATTTTTAATTAGCACGACTTTTGTCTATTTTTAACATATCAGAATGCATACACCACGCTCAGCGAGAGGCGGCAGTTTGCCACCGGCTCTTTGTAACCGGCCTTGGTGTACTCCACCTCGCCCACGAAGCTCAGGCCTGTCAGGGTGGTGTAGGTGAGGCGTGGCTGCACGCGCCACAGGTATTCCATGTCATGTGCACGCCCGAAGCAATGGACAAAGACGTTGTTGCCGTAGTCCATGTTCTTGGCGTAGCCGAGGAAGAGGCCGGGGCGCCAATGGCCGCGGTTGCGCTCCACGTCGACCCACACCGTGTTGAAGTGCCAGTCACGGAACGTGCTGTCGGCCAGCATCAGGTAGCCGCCCAGCGAGCAGCCCTCGTAGAGGCTGTTGTTCAGCAGGGTCTGGGCCTTGACGGTGACGCCGCCGAGCTTGTAGCTGCCAAACACCGAGTAGGTCAGCGACGAGTACAATGCGCCGTTGGGGTCGGGCACTATGGGCTGTATGGTCTTGGCGTTGACGGCAGCGCCCACGAAAAGGCGCTCGCTGCGGTAGCGCAGCTGTGCCGTCAGCTCAGGCACCAGGCTGTGGCGTGCAAAGAAGGTAGAGGCGGCGGCATCGCCGTCGAGCAAGCCCTGGCTCTTGTTGTCAAGCTGCCACTGCGCCACGGCCACGGCTTCCAGTCCGCCGAGGTGGTACTCGTAGCGCACCTGCGGCTGGCGGGCGTAGCAGTGGAACGGCGAGCCCATGTTCAGCGGGTTGGTCATGGGCATTATCTCGTGCACCACCATGGCGTACCAGTACTGGCCCATGAGCAGGCGGTGGCGTCCACCCCAGTCCATATCGATGTAGGCATGGCGCAGGCGCAGCGTGTTGATGTTGTCGTTGGTGGCGCCGGTAAAGTCGCCCTCGATATAGGCCGTGGTCTTGGCCCCCAGCATGTCGGGTCCCGTGACGCGCAAGCCAAGGCGGGCGGTGATGGCCAGCATGTTGGCCTGCCAGCCGTCGTTGATGTCGTGGCCGAGGCTGTCGCGCAGGATGGGCTTGGGGAAGAAAAGCATCATATCCTCACGCCCGCCCACCACCGAGCGGCTGTCGGCATAGTAGTGGGGGTTGGCGAAGCCGTGGACGTCGAGCTTGAAGGGCGACTGCGCCCATGCGGAGCCCATCAGCCCCAGCACCCCCATCAAACCTATTGCAAAGCGCTTCATTTCTTGCTGCCTCCGGCCAGTGCGAGGATGAGACCCAGAGCCACACCCAGCAGGGCGGCGAAGAGCACCTGCAGCGTCGGCGGCAGGATGAAGGTAATGGTGTGTGCGGGGAACCAGAACAGGGGGATGGTCTTTTTGATGACCAGGTTCCACTGTACGTCCCAGTTGATGCGCTCGCGGAATATCTCGCGCATCTTTATCGGGCGGAAGAGGCCGCGCACCGTGCCGCCATTGTCGGTGATATGTATGTCGGTGCACTTGTGGAAGGTCATCATCACGGGTGCGAAGATGCTGTTCATGAGCACGCTCACCGCGAAGGCTATGCCCAGCTTGCCCCACGTCAGTTCAGAGGCCTTGAACACAGCGGCGTAGGCTGCGGCATGACCCGCGTTGCCCGTCAGGGCGTCGGCCACCGAGCCCAGGAAGGCCGGCACGCCGGTCTTGAAGATAACCATAGCCATAGCGATAGCCATGCCGAGGAAGCCCCACACAATCATGCGCGGTGCCACGCCGAAGCCCGGCTCGTTGTAGACCCCCTTGCGGATGCGCAAGGCAAGCATCTCGCCCAGTGTGGCCAGTATGGCGAACTTGAAGAAGGCCATGATGTAGGGGTGCGCCGTGGTGGCTGCGGTGAACCATGCGAAGAACCCCGTGGCGGGAATGAAGAAAGGCGTCAGCACCACGATGACGCAAAGGATAAGAATCCAGTCTGCTCTTTTCATATCATTGTGTTGTTTAGAAGCTGTACGTGGCGCCGTCCTTGCCGTCCTTGACGGTGACGCCGGCAGCGCCGAGGGCGTCGCGTATCTTGTCGCTGGTGGCCCAGTCCTTGTTGGCCTTGGCAGTGGCGCGGATGTCGAGGATGATGTGCATCAGGCCGTCGATGAGGGCCGTGTTGTCGCTCGCCGCCTCGTCCTTCATGCCCATCACCTCGAAGAGGAAGGTGTCGAACACTCCCTTGAGCTCGTCGATGTCGGCCTGGCTGAGCTTCAGCTTGCCGTCGTTGGCCTGGTTGATGATGCGTGCCGCGTCGAAGAGGTGGCTGATGACTATCGGCGTGTTGAAGTCGTCGTTCATGGCCTCGTAGCACTTGGCGCGCAGCTCGGAAACCTGCGCCACCGAGGCGTTGCCCGAGGGGGTGATGCGGCCGAGCGTCTTGTAGGCTTCCATGAGCTTGGCAAAGCCCTTTTCCGACGCCTGCAGGGCCTCATTGCTGAAGTCCACGGTGCTGCGGTAGTGCGCCTGCAGTATAAAGAAGCGTATGGTCATGGGGCTGTAGGGCTGCTCGAGCATCTCCTTGCCGTCCTTGTCCTTGTGGCTGCCGTTGAAGAACTCGTCGAGGGTGATGAAGTTGCCCAGACTCTTGCCCATCTTCTGGCCGTTGATGGTTATCATGTTGTTGTGCATCCAGTAGCGGCACGGCGCATGTCCGGTGGAGGCCACGCACTGCGCTATCTCGCTCTCGTGGTGCGGGAACACCAGGTCCATGCCGCCGCCGTGGATGTCGAACGGCGAACCGAGGTACTTGGCGCCCATGGCCGTGCACTCGGCGTGCCAGCCCGGGAAGCCGTCGCTCCAGGGCGAAGGCCAGCGCATGATGTGTTCGGGGGCTGCCTTCTTCCACAGCGCGAAGTCGCCCGGGAAGTGCTTCTCCTCCTGCCCGTCGAGCTCGCGCGTGGTGGCGAGCATCTCCTCAATCACGCGGCCGCTCAGCTGGCCGTACTTGTGGGTCTGCTCCTGGTATTTGCGCACGTCGAAATACACCGAGCCGTTGCTCACATAGGCCAGGCCGGCGTCGAGTATCTGCTGCACCAGGGCTATCTGCTCGATGATGTGGCCGCTGGCGTGGGGCTCTATGCTGGGGGGCAGCACGTTGAGGCGCTCCATGGCCGCATGGTAGCGGTTGGTGTAGTACTGCGCCACCTCCATAGGCTCCAGCTGCTCCAGGCGCGCCTTCTTGGCAATCTTGTCCTCGCCCTCGTCGGCGTCGTGCTCCAAGTGGCCCACGTCGGTGATGTTGCGCACATAGCGCACCTTGTAGCCCAGATGCTGCAGGTAGCGGAAGACCACATCGAAGGTGATGGCGGGGCGGGCGTGTCCCAGGTGGCCGTCGCCGTAGACAGTCGGGCCGCACACATACATGCCCACGCGTCCCTCGGTAATGGGGCGGAAGAGCTCCTTCTGGCGGCTCAAAGTATTGTATATCAACAGTTGCTGTTCCATAATGCCATATGTTTTAAAGTGCAAAGATACACAAAAAAAACAGATATAGAATGTTTTTATAATGAAATATCTCCGTACCCGCTCCGTATCCTCTCCGTCTGTTTACCGGTTCCGACTGTTCGACGGTTTAAACCGTCGAACAGTCGGTGAACAACCGGTAAACAGACGGAGAGGATACGGAGGGACGACGGAGGTGTGGGGGAGGCGAGAGCGCGGTAAGGAAGATGGGGAGGGGTGTGGAAGGAGATGGGAAGGAGAGGGAAAGGAGATGGGAAGGAGATGGAAATGGTTGGGGAAGGAGAAGGAAAGGAGAGGGAAAGGGATGGGGAAGGGGCGGGGCTTCACTGGCCAAGGGCACCGCGGCGGCGGACGGTGAGGAAGACCGAGGCACCGCTGATGGCCATGACGAGGAGGAAGGTGGCGAGGAAGTCGACGCCGCGCATGGCCACGGGGAAGGCGCTGACGACGAAGTTGCCGTCGCCCATGCGTATGATGCCGAAGTGCTGCTGCAGGAAGCAGACGATGAAGCCCAGCAGCAGGCCTGCCACCACGGCGACGAGGCAGATGAGAAGCCCTTCGGTGGCGAAGGCGCGGCGCACCTGCCGCATGGTCATGCCCATGCTGCGCAGGATGAAGATGTCGCGGTGCTTGTTGATGATGAGCAGCGACAGCGAGGCGACGAGGCTGAGGGTGGAGATGAGCACTATGAGCGAGAGGATGAGGTAGATGCCGAGGCGCTCGGTGCGGAATATCTTGAAGTAGAGCGGCTGCTGGTCGTAGCGGTCCTTTACTGTGAGTTTCGGGTTTTGTGTTTTGAGTTTAGAGTTGATGGCTTGCTTAACCTTTTGGACGTCGGCGCCGTGGCGCAGCTTGACGGCGAGGGCGGTGACCTCGTCGGGGGCGTAGTCCATAAGGCTGCGCACGAAGTCGATGTGCGTGACCACGAAGCGGCGGTCGATGTCCTGCTGGATGAAGAAGGAGGCCACGGGGTAGGCGTAGCCAATGTTGAAAGCTTGGTCCATGGTGATGCCCATCGAGGTGGTGCCGCGCTTGGGTATGTGCACCGCCGCGGGGCGGTTGGAGAGGAGGTTCATGCCGAGGCCGTAGAAGACCTCGCCGCCGACGATTAGTGCCGGGGCGTCGGCCAGGGTGAGCTGGTAGGCGCCGTTGTGGAGCACGGTGTCGAGGCCGCTGATGCTGCGGTAATTCTCGTCGACGCCGCGGAGGGTGACTATTGCCTGGCGGTCGCCGTAGGTGAGCCATGCCGTCTCCGCGGCAATCTGTGCCACGCGCTCGACGCCGTCGGTCTGGCACAGGGCGCGATAGTCGATGTCGGAGGTGCGGAAAGTTTTGCCCTCGGCGGGCTCGACGATGAGCTCGGGGTCGAAGGTGCCGAAGAGGCCGCGCGTGATTTCGCCGATGCCGTTGTAGACTGAGAGCACGACGATGAGTGCCGCGGTGCTCACCAGCAGCCCTATGAGGGATATCCAAGAGATGACGTTGACCACAGACTTCTGCCTGCGGGCGAAGAGATAGCGTACGGCGATGAGCTGTTCGAGCCGCACGGGCTTATGACTTTAGGAGCCGGTTAATGTTCTCCACGTAGTCGAGGGTGTCGTCGATGAAGAACTCGAGCTGCGGTATGATGCGTAGCTGCTTGCCTTCGCGGAGGCCGAGACGGCGGCGTAGGTCGGCGCTGTTCTCACGGATGAGAGCCATGATGCTGTCGGGAGTGCCGTCGCCGATGGGCATGATGGAGACATAGACGCGTGCGATGGAGAGGTCGGGGGTGATGCGCACAGCGGTGACGCTGATGAGCGACGGGCCAAGTACAGGCTTCATCTCACGCAGGAAGATGTCGCTCATGTCCTGCTGTATGAGGCGGCAGATCTTATTTTGACGGGTGCTTTGCATAGTGGGTATGATTGTTTACCAGCGCCAGCCGACGCGGACGGGCAGGAAGAAGGTCTGCTGCATGTAGGCCACGCCGAGGGTGGCGTAGAAGGAGTGCCAGTTGTGGGTCATGTTGCGCAGGCCATGGGCGTAGTACCAGTTGATGCCGCCGTAGGCTTCGGCCATGGGCGTGAAGAGCATGTCGTTGGCCATGAGTATGCTGCCGCCGATGCGGGCGCCCATGAGGGGAGCCCATTTGATGGTGGTGGGCTGGTAGTCGACCCCCATGACAGCCTGCCATATGGGGCGGAAGTCGAAGTCGATGAAGGCTGTGGCGCCGATGAGCGACTTGGCGTCCTTGATTTTGAGGCTGTGGAAGTAGTTGCCCCCGACGCCGAAGCCGAGGAACCAGTCCTGGCTGATGTTGATGCCGGCCATGACGTTGAGGCTGGCGGCGTTCTCGTAGTTGGAGAGGTTGTAGCCGTTTTCGCCGAGTTTGCCGAAGTTGCCCATGAAGGGGGCGTAGCCTATTTCGGCCTTGAGCATGAACTCGTTTTTGGCGCCGAGCTGGTTGTACTGTGCGTTGGCGCCGAAGGTCAGCGCCATGAGCGCTGTGGCAATGATAATCTTTATTCTGTTCATAGCACTATTATTTTCGCTGTCAATGATATGTTGTTGTTTTCAATCTTCACGGTGTAGGTGCCGGGGGCCAGCTTCGGAGTCATCGGGTCGCCGTTGTGGCAGCCGTTGCGATGCCAGGCCTGTCGGCCGGAGGCGTCGATTACGGTCACAGAGTATGGCTCGGAGGTGGGAGCCTCGACGGAGAAACTGTCGCCGCTATGCACGGGGTTGGGGAAGAGAGTGGTGTTGAGAGCAGGCTGTTGGGCAGTGGATATTGAGATTGGGTCGGGATTGACGGTGACAATATTGGTGTCGACCACGGCGAGGGTGTATTCGCCGGTGAGGAGGTTGTCGAAGAGGAAGTAGCCGTCGTTGTTGTTGCCGACATGGCGGCGGCTGACGGCCTGCCAAGGATGGTACTCGTCCTGGCGCCAGAGGAGCGCTATGGAGTCGAGGGTGCTGTTGTTGCGGTAGAAGGTTTCGTCGAGGTTGGGGAACTCGCTGCCTGAGTAGCCATGGCGAATGTAGCGGAAGCGGCCGGTGAGGCCGTTGTTGACGTTGTGCATGCCGCGCACCACCCAATAGCGGCCGGCTGGGCGGATGACACCTGAGATGTCATCGAGACCTTCGGCGTGCACATAGTGGTGCTCCACGTAGTAGCGGTCGTGGTGCTCGGGCGAGGAGCCGCGGATGGCGAAGAAAGCCATTGCGGTGGGTTGGCTGCCCGATCCGCCGGTGGCGTCGACGCTGTCGACGGTGACGGCGTCGCTGAGCTCACAGTCGAGGTCGAGGACGCAGAAGGCGGGTGTGAAGGGCAGGTGGTGTGAGGAGATGACGGTGTCGGTGCCGTGGAAGGAAAACCACTGCTTGAGGCGCTGTCCGTCGGCGCTGAAGAAGGTGACGGGCACGCGGTTCTGCCGCATGAGGTGGTCGGTGCCCACACTATTTTGGCTGATGGTGACACTGATGTTGGAAGTGGTCTGGTAGCCGTCGCCCTGGCCGTAGCAGACGTTGTAGTTGTTGAATCCGGGGCTGAAGACGTGGAAGTTGAAGAAGCCGGTGAGGTCGACGCCGGAATAGGCACTGAGTGAGTCGCGCAGGCGGTAGGCGTCGATGGAGGTGAAGGCGCAACGGTCCATGAGGGTGCGGATGGTGGAGTAGAAGAGCGAGTCGCCCAGGTAGCCGCGCAGCGAGTGCCATACGAGGCCGCCCTTTTCGTAGGTGGTGGTGCCGTAGGTGTAGGCATGGGGCATGTTGTGAAGCGGACGGTAGGCGCCGTCGTCGTGGTGTGCGGTGCGCAGTACATTGTCGAGGTTCTGCTGGTAGGTGGCATCGGAGGCGCCGCGGCCGTGGGTTGCTTCGCGAGCTACTTCGCTGGTGAAGGTGGCGCCGCCCTCGTTGATCCACATGTCGCCCTCGGTTTCGCAGGTGACGAGGTTGCCGAACCAGGCGTGGCCGAGCTCATGGGCTATGGTGCTCTGGCCTGCCTGTGTGACAGAGGCCATGGCTTGGCGAGCAAGGGCGATATTGTTGACGTGCTCCATGGAGCCGAGTGCGGTGCCGATGTAGCCTATGCGTCCCCAGCGGTAGGGGCCGAAACATTGCTCAAACTTGGGCACCACGGCGTCGAGGAGCGCGTAGACGTTGGCGGTGACGGCGCTGTCCTGGGTTGTATAGCCTATGGTGACGGGGATGCCGCCGGCAGTGGTGTTGATGCGGTGGAAGTCGGCCTGTCCGATGCCGACGAGGTAGGTGCATACGGGATGTTCGATGTTCCAGATTGAAAGCTCGCAGCCGTCGGCGTCGACGGTGCGGCTTTGCAGCATGCCGCTGCACTCAGCGCTCCAGCCGTGTCTGGCCTTGATGCGTAGGGTGTATGTGGCCTTGTCGTTGTAGTTGTCTCGGCATGGGAAAACGGCGCTACCGATGGAGTGCAGCGGGTCGCCGAATGCGGCGCCGAGATTGTAGGTCATGTCATTGTCGAAGTGTATGCCACCGAAGCCGTAGTTTTCCACATAGCCGCTGCCGCGGTAGTGGATGGTTAGTGTGAAAGCTTGTCCGGCGGCGATGCCGGCAGTGGCGATATGGCGGATGTTGGTGCCGGAGAGGCGCTGTCCGTCGATGAACATGGAGTCTACCGTGCCGTAGAGGTCAAGGGCAATCTTGTTGCAGGGCTGCACAAGCTGCATGGTGAGTACGGCTTTGCCGTGGAAGGGGGTGCCGTTGCTGAGGTCGAGGGTGATATCGTAGTGCTGCACATCGACAGTGTCGGCGATTTGCGCTTGCATGGCGCCGCAGCACAGGAGCATGGTGAACAGAGTCAATATCCTCTTTATTCCAGTCATATAAGCGTTGGTTTTCAGAATTGCAAAAGTACATTATTTTTTCGTAATAAATGATATAATTTTATTTGGCACTGATTATCAGATGCAATAAAACAGCGAAAGTGCCGTTTATATAGTCAAAAGAAACCGAAAGTCAATGAAAAAGACAGCCCTCCGTATAGCCGTTGTACTGTTGCTGGCGGGATTGGCATGCTCGGCATGTTCGTCGGGCGACCACATGTACCGCCACAAGAAAAGCGACTGCGATTGCCCTACCTTCTGATGCAGAGTCGGCCGTGACCACCGAGGAGAGATACCGTGCCATACTGCGCAACCACCTGCCTGAGCAGGCGGTAGAGTGGGTCTATGGTTACCTTGACCACCATCAGGTACACTTCCATATCACCCGCGAACGGCGCAGCAAGCTTGGCGACTACCGCTGGCCGCAGCCGCGGCATCCATTCCACGAGATGTCAGTCAACGGCGACTTGCCGAAGTTGTTGTTCCTATGGGTTTTTCTACATGAGGCCGCCCATTTGGAGACTCATTTGAAGTACAGCAACGTTCAGCCTCATGGCCACGAATGGCAGTCCGAGTATGCACGTCTGATAGCCGACCATAGAGATTGTTTTCCCGACGCGGTGCGTCCGATGCTGGATCGTTATGTCGCCCATGTGCCGTTGCAACGCAGCCTAGGTCGTGAAATTGAGGAGGCATTGTGTCGTTATAGTTCTGATATGCAGTGGTTAACGGTCTTGCGTCTTGACGATTTGCCCGTAGGCAGCAGGTTCCGTCTGAAGATGAGGTCGGAAGTGTTATTTGAGAGTGTCGAGCGTCGCCGCACGCGATGGCTTTGCAGGGATGTCAACAGTGGTCGTATGTATGCCGTAGCAGGACGTGCCGAGGTTATAAATTGCCCTGCGGAGTGAGGCGTGAAATTGTGGAAAACCTGTTGAAAAGATTAGCAGAAGTCTTCTGTATTCCCTGTTGAAAAGTAGGAATAATAGCAAAAAAATAGTGTTAAAATATTTTTGTAACGCATTGTTCTACAGTGCTGCCATAGAATTTTAAGATTATTTAACACATGTCTGTGCCAAAGATGTTTGGTGGGTATGGAAAATAGTTGTAATTTTGCAATTCCTTTTTGGGCACGTTGTGTCCATGAATGAGGCTGAAAAACAAGTAATAAAATAATAAAACAAGAAACAGAAAATGCCAACAATTCAGCAATTAGTTCGCAAAGGACGTCAGCAGATGGAGTACAAGTCCAAGTCTCCCGCCCTCGACAGCTGCCCGCAGCGTCGCGGTGTCTGCACCCGTGTGTACACCACCACCCCTAAAAAGCCTAACTCGGCCATGCGTAAAGTGGCCCGTGTTCGTCTTACCAACGGTAAGGAAGTCAACGCCTACATCCCGGGTGAGGGTCACAACCTGCAGGAGCACTCGATCGTGATGATCCGCGGAGGCCGTGTCAAGGACCTTCCCGGTGTGCGTTATCACATCATCCGTGGTGCCCTTGATACCAGCGGAGTGGACGGCCGTCGCCAGCGTCGTTCGAAATACGGTGCCAAGCGTCCGAAACAGGCCGGTAAGTAAAGTTTAAAGTTTAGAGTTTAAAGTTTAAAGCAAAAACTAGCAATGAGAAAAGCTAAGCCCAAGAAAAGAATAATCCTTCCGGATCCCAAATACAATGACGTGATGGTCACCAAGTTCGTCAACAACTTGATGATGGGTGGCAAGAAGACCATCGCCTATAAGATTTTCTACGATGCAATCGACGTCGTCAGCGACCGCACCAAGGAAGACGGTCTCGAAGTTTGGAAGAAGGCTCTCGCCAACGTCACCCCGAGTGTCGAGGTGCGCAGCAAGCGTATCGGTGGTGCCACTTTCCAGATTCCTACCGAGATTCGCGCCGAGCGTAAGCAGAGCATCGGCATGAAGAACCTCATTGGTTTCTCGCGCAAGCGCAGTGAGAAGACAATGGCCTTGAAGCTCGCCGCTGAAATTCAGGCCGCTTACAAGGAAGAGGGTGCCGCCTTCAAGCGCAAGGAAGATATCCACCGTATGGCCGACGCCAACAAGGCCTTCTCGCACTTCCGCGCGTAACAATATATATATTAGACAACAACCATCGACCAAGCAACGACAATGTCAGACCTACACTACACCCGCAACATCGGCATTATGGCCCACATCGACGCCGGCAAGACGACGACGACGGAGCGCATACTTTTCTACACGGGAAAGAACTACAAGCTCGGTGAGACCCATGAGGGTTCGGCTACCATGGACTGGATGGTGCAGGAGCAGGAGCGCGGTATCACCATTACCTCCGCTGCCACCACGGTGTATTGGGAATGGCATAACAACCGCTACAAGTACAATATTATAGACACTCCGGGTCATGTGGACTTCACCGTTGAGGTGGAGCGCTCGCTGCGTGTGCTCGACGGCGCCATAGCCATCTTCTGTGCTGTGGGCGGCGTGGAGCCCCAGAGCGAGACCGTCTGGCGTCAGGCCGATAAGTACGGTGTGCCGCGCATTGCCTTCATCAACAAGATGGATCGTGCCGGTGCCGACTTCTTCTCGGTGGTGAACCAGATTAAGGAGCGTCTCGGCGCCAACCCAATACCGATAGAGATACCTATCGGACAGGAAGACCTCTACAAAGGTGTGGTGGATCTTATTTCGAACAAGGCCCTTGTGTGGGACGAAAATTCCAATGGCCAGCGTTTTGAGGAGATACCGATGCCGGAGGACCTGAAGGATATAGCCGCCGAATATCGACAGAAACTCATCGAGGGTGTTGCCGAGGAGAACGAAGAGCTGATGATGAAGTTCTTTGACGACCCCGACAGCATTACCGCCGACGAGGTTATTGCCGAGATACGCAAAGCTACGCTTTCGCGTAAGATTGTGCCTGTGATGTGCGGCTCTGCCTTCAAAAATAAAGGCGTTCAGACGTTGCTTGACGCTGTGGCAGCATTTCTGCCCAGCCCGCTGGATATGCCCGAGGTTGACGGCATCAACCCCAAGACCGAAAAAGAGGAAAGCCGCAAGGTGGATGTGAAAGCTCCCTTCTCGGCATTGGCATTCAAGATAGCCACCGACCCCTATGTGGGACGTCTGTGCTTCTTCCGCGTGTACAGTGGTTCGCTTGAGAGCGGTTCATATGTTTACAATGCCAATACCGGCAAGAAGGAGCGCATCTCGCGCATCATGCAGATGCATTCTAACAAACAGAATCCCCTCGACCGAATCGAGGCTGGCGACATCGGAGCCGCCGTGGGCTTCAAGGACATCAAGACGGGTCACACACTCTGTGACGAGCAGCATCCAATTGTCCTTGAATCGATGAAGTTCCCCGAACCCGTCATCAGCATCGCCGTGGAGCCTCACACGCAGGCCGACATGGATAAAATGACCAACGCCTTGATGAAACTTGTGGAGGAAGACCCCACCTTCCGTGTGAAAACCGACGAGGTGAGCGGCCAGACCGTCATCAGTGGTATGGGTGAGTTGCATCTAGACATTATCATGGATCGTCTACGCCGCGAGTTTGGTGTAGATGTTAACCAGGGACGTCCCGAAGTGGCTTACAAAGAGGCCATCACCACTACAGTACAGCACCACGAGATTTACAAAAAGCAGACCGGCGGCAAGGGTAAATTTGCCGACGTACTCTTTGAGATTGGTCCTGCCGACGAAGGTGTCATGGGTCTGCAGTTCATTAACGAAGTCAAAGGAGGCAATATCCCCAAGGAGTATATGCCTGCCATTGAGAAGGGCTTCAGGGAGGCTATGCAGAATGGTGTTCTGGCCGGCTATCCGATGGACAGCATGAAGGTGCGTGTTATCGACGGCTCCTTCCACCCCGTAGACAGTGACCAGCTGAGTTTCGAGCTCTGTGCCAAGATTGGCTTCAAGGCAGCATGCCGCAAAGCCAACCCCGTGCTGCTGGAGCCCATCATGAAACTTGAGGTGCTGACTCCGGATGCATATGTGGGCGATGTCACCGGTGACCTGAACCGCCGCCGCGGTGTGTTGGAGAACATAACCGCCAAAGTGGGTGTGCAGGCCATACATGCCAAGGTGCCCCTGGAGCAGATGTTTGGCTACGTCACGTCGCTCCGTACCATAACCTCTGGCCGCGCCAACTCTACCATGGAGTTCTCGCACTACGCTGAGCTTACTCGCGACCAGCAGGATGCAATACTTAAGAACAAAAATAATTAAAAAAATAAAAACAATGAGTCAAAGAATCAGAATCAAGCTCAAATCTTACGATCACAATCTCGTCGACAAATCGGCCGAGAAGATTGTGAAGACCGTTAAGATGACTGGTGCAGTGGTCAATGGTCCCATCCCGCTGCCTACCAACAAAAAGATTTTTACAGTGAACCGCTCGACCTTCGTCAACAAGAAGTCGCGTGAGCAGTTCGAGCTGAACACCTACAAGCGTCTTATGGACATCGAGATCAACGATCGCGCAAAAACCATCGATGCTCTGATGAAGCTCGAGCTCCCCAGCGGTGTGGAAGTCGAAATCAAAGTGTGAGTTTAATCAGCCTATGTCATCAGATAAGCTGAATTGTCTAACAAAAAGAAAAAAATCCAACTAAAGAAATGTCAGGATTAATCGGAAAGAAAATCGGAATGACCAGTCTTTTTGATGCCGACGGAAAGCAGATTCCGTGCACAGTTATTGAAGCTGGTCCTTGTGTTGTTACACAAGTGAGAACTATCGAGAAGGACGGCTACGAGGCCATCCAGCTTGCCTTTGGTGAGAAGAAGGAGAGCCGCACCAACAAGCCTATGCGCGGCCACTTTGCCAAGGCTGGCACCACTCCCAAGCAGTATCTGGCTGAGTTCAGCCGCTTCGAGGAGGGTCACAAGAAGAAATATGGTGAGGTGCTTACCGTCGAGGTCTTCCAGGAAGGCGAGTTCGTCGACGTTGTCGGTACTTCGAAAGGTAAGGGCTTCCAGGGTGTTGTCACCCGCCACGGTTTCGGCGGTGTTGGCGACAAGACCCACGGTCAGCACGACCGTCTGCGTGCCCCCGGTTCAATCGGTGCTTCGTCCTACCCCTCGCGTATCTTCAAGGGTATGCGTATGGCCGGTCAGACTGGTAACCATCGCGTGAAGGTCCAGAACCTTCAGGTGGTGAAAATCATCGCCGAGAAGAACCTCATGCTTGTCAAGGGTTCGGTTCCCGGCCCCAAAGGTTCTATTGTCAAACTTGAAAGATGGAGTTAATAAGACATGGAGATAAAAGTTTATAACATCAACGGAAGCGAAACCGGTAGAACCATCACCCTTGACGATTCTATCTTCGCCATCGAGCCCAACGATCACGCCATCTACCTCGATGTCAAACAGTATCTCGCCGATAACCGTCAGGGCACGGCAAAGGCCAAGGAGCGCAGCGAGAACGCCCACAGCACTCGTAAGCTGAAACGCCAGAAAGGCACCGGCGGTGCCCGTTCGGGTGATTTGAAGAGCCCTGTGTTCGTTGGTGGCGGTACCATCTTTGGACCCAAGCCTCGCGATTACCGCTTCAAGCTGAACATCAAAGTGAAACGCCTCGCACGTCGTAGCGCTCTCGCCTACAAGGCTAAGGACAATGCTATGACCGTTGTGGAGAACTTCACCTTCGAAGGTCCCAAGACCAAGAAAATGCTCGAGGTGCTCAACAATCTGAAAATCGGTGACAAAAAGTCACTTTTTGTACTTGAGAATCAAAATAATTTCGTATCTTTGTCCGCTAGAAACCTTAAGAACGTCAAGGTGGTAAACGTGTCGCAATTAAATACTTACGACATTGTTAATGCCTCTAATATTGTCGTTTGCGAGGGTTCATTGAGTGAGATAAACCGCGTTTTGGCAACAAAATAAGGGAAGAGAGTATAACGATTTAAGAAAGTTTAACAAATGATGAACATTATAGTAAAACCGCTGATCAGTGAAAAGATGACCCGCCTCACCGAGGCCGCGGCCAATCCTATCCAGACCCGCATACAGCGTAAGAAAGGCATTGCTGCCGCTCCTGCCCAGAACCGCTATGGTTTTGTCGTTGACAAACGCGCCAACAAGATTCAGATTAAGGCTGCTGTAGAGCAGTTCTACAATGTGAAGGTTGTTGATGTTAACACGATGAACTATGCAGGCAAAGTGAAGTCGCGCTATACCAAAGCCGGCTTCCTCACGGGCCGCACCAATGCTTACAAGAAGGCTATCGTGACCCTCGCCGAGGGCGATAGCATTGACTTCTACGCCAGCATCTAAAACGATTTAGAAAACAAGTAATAATAGTTTAGGTCCACTGATAAGAGACCAATAAGAAAACAAAGAAATGGCTTTAAAGAAAATTAAACCCACAACCCCCGGTCAGCGCCACAAACTCGTTGTCACCAACGATGACATCACCGCAACAAGACCGGAGAAGAGCCTTGTGTACGGCATTCGCAAAAGCGGTGGCCGCAACAATCAGGGTAAGATGACCATGCGTTACATCGGCGGTGGTCACAAGAAGCTCTACCGTTTCGTAGACTTCAAGCGTAACAAAGACGGTATCCCCGCCGTTGTGAAGACCATCGAGTACGACCCCAACCGTAGCTCGCGTATCGCCCTTGTGTGCTATGCCGATGGCGAAAAGAGCTATATTCTCTGCCCCCAGGGCCTGAAGGTTGGTCAGACTGTGATGTCTGGTAAAGGCGTTGCTCCCGAAGTTGGCAACACCCTGCTGCTTGCTGAGATACCTTTTGGTACTCTCATTCACAACATCGAGCTCCGTCCCGGTCAGGGCGCCAAGATGGTACGTTCCGCCGGTGCTTATGCACAGCTCATGTCTCGCGACGACAAGTATGCTATCATCAAGATGCCCAGCGGCGAGATGCGTATGATTCTTCAGGCTTGCCGTGCTACCGTCGGTATCGTCAGCAACCCCGAGCATAACCTCGAAGTCGGTGGTAAGGCTGGTCGCAACCGTCACCTCGGCCGTCGTCCTCGCAACCGCGGCGTTGTCATGAACCCAGTTGACCACCCGATGGGCGGTGGTGAAGGCCGTCAGACCGGCGGACATCCCCGTTCGCGCGTACATCGTCGAAAGAAGAAAGAAGTAACTCAGTAAAAAGAAGAAACAATGAGTCGTTCATTAAAGAAAGGTCCTTATATTTTCCACAAACTGGAAAAAAGAGTAATCGAGGCACAGCAGTCGAACAAGAAGGTTACCATCAAAACATGGTCGAGGGCTTCGATGATTTCGCCCGACTTTGTGGGTCAGACTATTGCCGTGCACAACGGCAACAAGTTCATCCCCGTGTACGTCACCGAGAACATGGTGGGTCACAAGCTTGGCGAGTTCGCCCCCACCCGCATCTTCCGCGGCCATGCAGGATCTAAAGATAAAGGTAAAAAGTAAACACTGAAAGAAAATGGGACGTAGAAAACATAATAGTGCAGAAGCACGCAAAGAAGCCAACAAGACCATCTATATGGCCAAGTTGATGAATAACCCGACGTCGCCTCAGAAGACTCGTCTGGTTGCCGACTTGGTTCGTGGCGTCGATGTAGAGAAAGCCCTCGGTATCCTCCAATACAATCCCAGAGAGTCCGCTCCCAAGATGCGTAAACTTCTCCTCTCGGTCATTGCCAACTGGCAGGCCAAGAACGAGGGTGTCCGCATGGAAGATGCCAAGCTGTATGTGAAGCAGATTATGGTTGATGAAGGCCGCACCATGAAACGTATGCGTACCGCTCCTCAGGGTCGCGGTTACCGCATCCGCAAGCGCAGCAATCACATCACCATGATTCTCGGAAGCCGTCTCGAAGACGCTCCCGTTGCTACGGCTGAAAAAGAAGAAACAAAATAAGTAACAAATAAGAAGAAACTAAACAATGGGACAAAAAACTAACCCTATTGGAAACAGATTAGGTATTATCCGCGGATGGGATTCTAACTGGTTTGGTGGAAGACGTTTCGAGCAGAAGTTGGTTGAGGACGACAAGATTCGTAAGTATCTCAACGCTCGTCTGGCCAAAGCCGGTATCGCAAAGATTTATATCGAGCGCACCTTGAAGCTTCTCACTGTCACCATCAATGCAGCCCGTCCGGGCCTGATTATTGGTCGTGCGGGTTCTGAGGTCGACAAACTCCGCGAAGAGCTCAAGAAGCTCACCGGCAAGGATGTTCAGATTAACATCAGCGAGGTGAAGCGCCCCGAAATGGATGCTGTTCTCGTTGCCCAGAACATTGCCAAACAGATTGAAGGCCGTATCCAGTACCGTCGTGCCATCAAGAACGCTATCACCTCCACCATGCGTATTGGTGCCGAGGGTATCAAGGTCTCTATCAGTGGTCGTATCGGTGGTGCTGAAATTGCCCGTAGCGAGCATTTTAAAGAGGGGCGCACTCCGCTGCACACTCTCCGTGCCGACATTGACTACGCCAATGCAGAGGCTCATACCACATATGGCCGTATAGGTATCAAGGTGTGGATTTGCCGCGGTGTCATCTATGGTAAGCCCGAACTCGTGTCGTCCACGGTTGGTGGCCAGCAGAAGGATCACCGTACTGGCATCGGCGCCGGCCGTCGTCCGGAAGGTGGTGCACCTCGTCGTCGTCAGGGCGGTAACAGAAACAGTAAATAAAACGAGCGTTTAACATAAAGTGTGATAAACACTAAACAATAAGAAGAAATGTTACAACCTAAAAAAACAAGATACAGAAAGCAGCAGAAAGGCAAAATCAAAGGTAATGCCTTCCGCGGACATGAACTTGCCTTTGGTACCTTTGGCATCAAGTCGCTTGAGACCTGCTTTATCACCGGTCGTCAGATTGAGGCTGCTCGTCAAGCTGTAACACGTCACATGAAACGTGAAGGTCAGATTTGGATTCGCATCTTCCCGGACAAGCCTATCACTAAGAAGCCTAATGAGGTGCGTATGGGTAAGGGTAAGGGTGCTCCCGAATACTTCGTTGCCCGTGTGATGCCTGGCACAATGCTTTTTGAGTGCGAGGGTGTTCCTATGGATGTCGCCAAGGAGGCTCTGCGTCTTGCCGCACAGAAACTCCCGATCTCGACCAAGTTTGTCGTCAAAAGAGACTATATCGAAGAATAAAAAAGAAGCACCACTACAGTCATGAAGAATGAAATCGTTTTAAAGGAGCTCTCGACTGCTGAATTGAAGGAGAAACTCGACACCGAGCGTGCACTCTATCAGAAGATGCTCATGAGCCACGCTGTCTCGCCCCTCGAGAATCCCAACAAAATTAAAGAAAGTAGAAAAAATATTGCCCGCTGCCTTACCGAGCTCCGCGCGCGTGAAATCGCCGCCCAAAAGTAAGCATGGCAATTAGTAAAATCCAATTCTAAGATGGAAAGAAATTTAAGAAAAGAAAGAATCGGTGTTGTGGTCAGCAACAAGATGGACAAGTCTATCGTGATTCTTGTCGAGCGTAAGGTGAAACACCCGAAGTATGGCAAGTTCGTGAAGAAGTCCACCAAATTTATGGCCCACGACGAGAAGAACGAGGCTGGCATGGGTGATACCGTACGCATCATGGAGACGCGTCCTTTGAGCAAGAACAAATGCTGGCGACTGGTTGAGATCGTCGAGAAGGCTAAGTAACCACTATTAGAAAAACAAGAAGAAATGATACAGCAAGAAACCAGAATGACAGTTGCCGACAACAGCGGTGCTAAGAGCGCCCTGTGCATCCGTGTCCTCGGTGGTACCAAGAAGCGTTATGCTTCCATTGGCGACACCATCGTTGTGGCTATCAAGGATGCAATCCCTTCCGGCAACGTAAAAAAAGGTAGCGTGTCGAAGGCAGTCGTCGTGCGCACCAAGAAAGAGATTCGTCGCAATGATGGTTCCTACATCCGCTTCGACGACAATGCCTGCGTTTTGCTCACCGCAGCCGATGAGCTTCGTGGCACCCGTATCTTTGGCCCGGTGGGTCGTGAACTGCGTGAGAAACAGTTTATGAAGATTGTCTCTCTCGCTCCCGAAGTATTGTAAACAATAAAAGAAAAGAAGAAATGAAATTGCACGTTAAGAAAGGGGATATGGTTCAGGTTATCGCCGGCGACGACAAAGGTAAGGTCGCTAAGGTGCTGAAGGTTTATCCCGAAAAGAACCGCGCCATCGTCGAGGGTGTCAACGTGAATAAGAAGCATACCAAACCCAATGCGAAGAATACGCAGGGAGGTATTGTCGAGCAGGAAGCTCCCATTCACATTTCCAACCTTATGGTTGTTGTTGGCAAGACCCCCACAAAGGTTGGCCGTCGTGTTGATGAAAAGACTGGCAAAATAGTCCGTTATTCTAAAAAAACAGGGGAGGAGATTAAATAATGGCTTACATTCCGACATTAAAAACCAAGTACAAAGAGGAAATTCTGCCCGCTCTGATGAAAGAGTACGGCTACAAGACTGTTATGCAGGCTCCTCGTCTGAAGAAAATAACCCTTAACCAAGGTCTTGGCAAAGCTGCTATTGCCGACAAGAAGGTCATTGATAAGGGCATCGAGGAGATGACAGCCATCACTGGCCAGAAAGCTGTGGCTACCAAGTCGCGCAAAGATATCTCGAACTTCAAACTGCGTCGCGGTATGCCTATTGGTGTCCGCGTGACCCTCCGTGGTGAGCGCATGTATGAGTTCCTCGAGCGTCTCGTTACTGCTTCCATCCCTCGTATTCGCGATTTCCGCGGCATCAATGACAAGGGATTTGATGGCAAGGGTAACTATACTTTTGGTATCGCCGAGCAGATTATCTTCCCCGAGATTGATATCGATAAGATTGACCGCATCCAGGGTATGGACATCACCTTTGTTACCTCGGCTCAGACCGACAAGGAGGCTATGTCGCTGCTCAAAGAGTTTGGTCTTCCGTTTAAGAATCAACAAAAATAAGCATAATGGCTAAAGAATCAATCAAAGCAAGAGAGCGCAAAAGAGCTAAAATGGTCGCCAAGTACGCTGCCAAGCGCGCCGCCCTGAAAGAAATCGTCCGTACCGGCGAACCTGAGGATGTGGAGAAGGCTGTCATCGCCCTTCAGAAGCTTCCGAAGAATGCTTGCCCCATCCGTCAGCACAATCGTTGCCAGCTCACGGGCCGTCCGAAAGGTTACATGCGCCAGTTCGGTATATCGCGTATAAATTTCCGCGAGATGGCAGTCTCCGGCCTTATTCCTGGTGTGAAGAAGGCTAGTTGGTAAAAATAAGAAATAGTAATTTATTGGTAGCTTTGCAAGTTGGCATAACACCAATACTACAAAACTTAAAATCAAAAATTAAAAATGGTAACAGATCCTATTGCAGATTACTTGACCCGCATGCGCAACGCCATTGCCGCCAAGCACCGTGTGGTCGAAATCCCAGGCTCCAAGCTCAAGAGAGAGATGACCAAGATTCTCTTTGAGAAAGGTTACATCTTGAACTACAAGTTTGAAAATGAAGGAGCTCACAACCAGAGCATCAAGATTGCTCTTAAGTATCACCCCGTCACCAAGCAGTCGGCCATTGCCGAGTTGAAGCGCGTTTCCACCCCTGGCCTACGCAGATATGTGTCGGTCGACGAGATGCCTCGCGTGCTCAATGGCCTCGGTATCGCTATTGTCTCCACCTCCAAAGGTCTGATGACCGACAAAGAGGCTCGTACCCTTAACGTAGGTGGTGAGGTTTTATGTTACATAAGCTAATCAAAGAGAGGAGAAAAGAAAATGTCAAGAATAGGTAAAATGCCCATCCACCTTCCTAAAGGTGTTGAAGTGAAGATTTCTGACGACAATGTGTTGACCGTGAAAGGTCCTCTCGGAGAGCTAAGCCAGAAAGTGAACCCCATGATTGAGATGAAAGTTGAAGATGGTGTGCTCCATTTCAATCGTCCCAATGAAGAAAAAGAGACTAAAGCACAGCACGGTCTCTATCGCGCCCTTGCCGCAAACATGGTTAAAGGTGTCAGCGAAGGCTTCAAGACAGTTCAGGAGGTTATCGGTGTTGGTTACAAAGTTCAGGCTACCGGCAATGTGATGGAGATGGATCTCGGCTACTCTCACAAGATTTTCTTCGAGCTTGCTCCTGAAATCAAGGTTGAGACGGTCACTGAAAAGGGTAAGAATCCCATCATCACCATGACAAGCTGTGACAAGCAGATTCTTGGTCAGGCTGCTGCAAAGATTCGTTCGCTCCGCAAACCTGAGCCTTACAAGGGTAAAGGTATACGCTTCCAGGGTGAAGAGATTCGCAAGAAAGCTGGTAAAGCTGCTGCTAAATAAGTTTTAGTGTAGAAAACTTACAAGCCAAAAAGAATAATATTATGGCAACAAAGAAAGATATAAGAAGAACAAAGATCAAATTCCGCATTCGTCATAAAGTCAGCGGTACTGCTGAAATGCCTCGCCTGTCGGTGTTTAGAAGCAACAAGGAAATTTATGCCCAGGTGATTGACGATGTAAAAGGTGTGACACTGACCGCAGCCTCTTCCAATGAGAAGGGCTTTGAAAAGAGTGGCACAAAGAGTGAAGTGGCAGCTAAGGTCGGCAAGACTGTCGCCGAGCGTGCCCTTGCTGCTGGTATCAATACAGTTGTTTTTGACCGTAATGGTTACCTCTATCATGGCCGCGTGAAGAGCTTGGCTGATGGTGCCAGAGAAGGTGGTTTAAAATTCTAATAAAGTCATGGCAGAATTAAACGTTAATAGAGTTAAGTCGAGCGACATAGAGTTCAAAGACCGTCTTGTCGCCATCAATCGTGTTACGAAAGTCACCAAAGGTGGTCGTACATTCACCTTTGCTGCCATCGTCGTTATTGGAAATGAGAATGGTGTTGTCGGATATGGCCTTGGTAAAGCCAAAGAGGTTCAGGCCGCTGTCCAAAAGGGTGTCGACGATGCCAAGAAGAACCTTATCCGTGTCCCTGTACTGAAGGGTACTATACCACACGAGCAGATGGGTAAATACAGTGGTGCCAAGGTCTTCCTGAAACCTGCAGCTCCTGGTACCGGTGTTATCGCCGGTGGTGCTATGCGTGCCGTTTTGGAGAGTGTCGGTGTGAAGGATGTTCTTGCCAAGTGCAAAGGTTCATCGAATCCCCACAGTGTTGTAAAGGCTACTATCAATGCCCTTCTCCAGATGAAGGATCCTTATATGGTTGCCCAGCTTCGTGGTGTTACACTCGATAAAGTGTTTAACGGTTAAATTATAGGAGAATAGTGTTATGGCAGAAAAGAAACTCAGAATTAAACAGGTCAGAAGCATTATTGGCCGTCCGGCACGCCAGAAACGTACCATGGAGGCTCTTGGTCTTCGTCGAATCAACCATACTCGTGAGGTGGTCGCCACTCCTCAGATTCTCGGTATGATTGACAGCGTCAAGCATCTCCTCTCCGTTGAAGAAATTTAAATCACGTAAACTTAAGAAAGGAAAAAATAATGAACTTAAGTAATCTCAAACCCGCCAACGGTTCTATCAAACATTCGAAACGCATCGGTCGCGGTGCAGGTTCTGGCAAGGGTGGTACCGCCACTCGTGGTAACAAGGGTGCTAAGGCTCGTTCCGGTTACCACCAGAAGGTTGGATTCGAGGGCGGTCAGATGCCTCTCTATCGTCGCGTGCCTAAGTTCGGCTTCAAAAACCTCAACCGTGTTGAGTATGTCGGTATCAATCTTGATACCCTCAACACTCTTGCTGAAACCAAGAACATTACTGATTTCAACATTGATGTTTTGAAGCAGAACGGTCTCATCTCGGGCAAGGATATGATTAAGATTCTTGGCCGTGGTGAATTGACAAAGGCTGTCAACGTCACTGCCCATGCTTTCTCGGCCACTGCCAAGAAGGCCATTGAGGACAAGGGAGGTGTCGCTACTGTTATTGAATAAAACAATTTGTTACAATGAAGCGATTTATACAGACACTTAAAAACATCTGGTCGATTGAGGACCTGCGGAAGAGAATACTTTATACCCTTGGGTTGGTGCTTATCTACCGTATTGGCTCTTATGTTGTGCTGCCAGGTGTTGACCCCTCGCAGCTGCAGGGATTGCAGAAACAGGGCTCCGAAGGACTGATGGGACTCCTCAACATGTTCTCCGGTGGAGCTTTCTCCAATGCCTCTATTTTTGCCTTGGGTATCATGCCGTACATCACAGCCTCGATTGTTATTCAGTTGCTGGTGATGGTTGTGCCCTATTTCCAGAAGATGCAGCGTGAAGGTGAAAGTGGCCGTAGAAAAATGAACCAAATCACTCGTTGGCTTACCGTTATTGTCACAGCCATGCAAGCTCCTGCCTACATCACAAATATGATGTATCAGCTTGGTGCTTCGTCCACTGCTATCTATCCGTTCGACGGTAGTGCTCCTTCTCTGTTTTTCTGGATATCGAGCATAATCATACTTATCAGCGGAACCCTGTTTGTGATGTGGCTTGGTGAGCGTATTACGGATAAGGGTGTTGGCAACGGTATCTCGCTTCTGATTATGATTGGTATCATTGCCCGTCTACCGTTTGCTCTGTTCGGTGAGTTTGCTTCTCGCTGGTCAGAGGGTGGTGGATTGGTGATGTTCCTTGTCGAACTTGTTGTTCTGCTTGCTGTCATTCTGCTCGTCATACTTCTTGTTCAGGGTACTCGTCGTATTCCTGTGCAGTATGCTAAGCGTATTGTCGGCAATAAGCAGTATGGTGGTGT
Source organism: uncultured Bacteroidota bacterium (assembly GCA_902791695.1). Lineage (GTDB taxonomy): Bacteria > Bacteroidota > Bacteroidia > Bacteroidales > P3 > Colimorpha. Next base: position 2,607 of record CADAWR010000021.1, on the reverse strand, counting down.
CCGCCAGTACATTCCTATCAAGGTCAATGCCGCTGGTGTTATGCCTATCATTTTTGCCCAGGCCATCATGTTCCTGCCCATTACTTTTATGGGTTTCACTGGCAACAGCAGTTCCAAGTTCGCCATGGCTTTCGCCGATTATAACAGTTTTTGGTACAATCTGGTGTTCGCCATTCTTGTGGTTCTGTTCACTTATTTCTACACAGCTATTGCTATCAACCCCAATCAGATGGCTGATGATATGAAGAAAAACGGTGGCTTTATCCCCGGTGTAAAACCCGGTAAGAAAACTGCCGAATATCTTGAGGGTATCCTTTCCAAGATTACTCTTCCAGGTTCCGTCTTCCTTGCCATCGTCGCTATCCTGCCCGCCGTTGTACGTCTGTTTGGTGTCAACACCCAGTTTGCCCAGTTCTATGGCGGCACCTCGCTGCTGATTCTTGTTGGTGTCATTCTTGACACTCTTCAGCAGATTGAGAGCCACCTGCTCATGCGTCACTATGACGGTTTGACTAAAACTGGACGTATCAAAGGTCGTACCTCAATGTCAATTCAAGCGTAAAGCGTGGATAATAGGATGATTCTGCTCAAGACAAAAGAAGAGATAGAGCTCATACGTGATGCCGGCCTCCTCCTCGGGAAAACTCTCGCGGAGGTCGGCCGTCATATCCATCCGGGTGTTACGACAGCTTATCTCGACAGCATTGGCGAGCAGTTCATCCGAGACAATGGTGCAAAGCCCTTGTGCAAGGGTTTCGAAGGTTTCCCGTCAGCATTCTGCATTTCGGTCAATGATGTGGTTGTCCATGGTATTCCCAGTGATCTTTTCATTAAGGAAGGGGACAATGTCTCTATTGACTGTGTCATCGAACTCAACGGATATGTTGCTGATTCTGCATACACGTTTGCCGTTGGTGAGGTAAGCCAGGAAATGCGTCGCCTGATGAAGGTTACCCGTGAGGCATTGTTCATTGGTTTGGATCAGTGCAAGGTCGATAATAGAGTTGGAGATATCGGCCATGCTGTCCAGATGCATTGTGAGAAGAACGGCTACTCTGTTGTCCGCGAGTTGTGCGGTCACGGTGTTGGTTTCAAGATGCATGAATCCCCTAATGTGCCCAATTATGGCGTTAAGGGTACTGGTCCGTTGCTTAAAGAGGGCATGGTTATCGCCGTTGAACCTATGGTCTGCATGGGATCTAAAAACGTCAAGTTCTCCAGGGAAGATGGCTGGACTTGCCGTACCAAGGACGGTAAACCCGCTGCGCACTATGAGCATACGGTGGCAATTACTGCCAACGGCCCCGAAATCCTTACGACTTTTGATTTTATAGAAAACAATAAATAACACGATAAGTAACGAATGGCAAAACAAGCATCCATACAACTTGACGGAACAGTCACCGAGTCGCTCGGCAACGCCATGTTCCGAGTCGAATTGGAGAACGGACATCAGATTATAGCCCATATCTCGGGTAAGATGCGTATGCACTACATCAAAATTCTCCCGGGTGACAAGGTCCAAATAGAGATGTCCCCCTATGATCTTACAAAGGGGCGCATTACTTATCGTCATAAGTAGACTGGTATACAGAAGTAAAACAAAACGATTAATAATTACACAACAATGAAAGTAAGAGTTTCAGTAAAGAAAAGATCCCCCGAGTGCAAGGTGGTTCGCCGCCATGGAGTGGTCTATGTTATCAACAAGAAAAATCCTAAGTTCAAACAGAGACAAGGATAATTAACAAAAACAACAAAAAGAATTTATGGCACGTATTGCAGGTATTGACTTACCCAAGAACAAAAGAGGAGAGATAGGTTTGACCTATATCTACGGTATTGGACGTAGCACTGCCAAGGAGATTCTGGCCAAGGCTGGCATCGACGAGGGCAAGAAGGTGCAGGACTGGACCGACGACGAGCAGAACGCCCTGCGTACCATCATCAACGATGAGTATAAGGTGGAAGGCGCCCTTCGTTCGGAAGTTCAGATGAACATCAAGCGACTGATGGATATTGGCTGCTACCGCGGCATCCGTCACCGTCTTGGTCTTCCCCTCCGCGGTCAGAGCACCAAGAACAATGCCCGTACTCGCAAGGGTAAGAAGAAAACAATCGCTAACAAGAAGAAAGCTACCAAGTAAGTAATGGTCGTAGCGCCCCAATCGCGGATTAGATATTGACTTAAGGAGCGGTTGGTAGTAAGAAACAAAGAAAATCAAGCAAAAAAGAAATGGCAAAAACTTCAAAACCGACTAAAAAGAGAGTCGTAAAAGTTGAACCTCAAGGAAGAGCATGCATTTTTGCATCCTTCAACAACGTCATCGTTTCGTTGACGAACAACGCCGGTCAAGTGATTTCTTGGTCGTCAGCAGGAAAAATGGGCTTCCGCGGATCGAAGAAAAACACTCCGTATGCTGCACAGATGGCTGCGGAAGATTGCGGCAAAGTTGCTTATGATTTGGGCCTAAGAAAAGTCAAGGTCTTCGTCAAAGGACCTGGTCAAGGACGTGAATCTGCAATCCGCGCAATCAACACCTGCGGTATCGAGGTTATGGAAATCACCGACATCACCCCGCTGCCCCACAATGGTTGCCGTCCCCC
>CADAWR010000020.1 GCA_902791695.1 uncultured Bacteroidota bacterium | reverse complement strand
GCTACAACAGCCGCTTCGTTAGCCTCGGCCTCACCTGGCGCATCGGCAAGATGGACCTTGAAAGCAAAGGCCGCCAAGGTGCTGCATACTGATAATGCCAAAATGCCAACACCTGACGACTATTTAGATTTCAGCTGGTTTGTTGTATGACTATGCAATAAACGGGGGACTGTGCCGTTGTAGTAAGCGACGAAATAAGCTACTATGAAATTCTTGAAATGGTTGGGGTTTGACCCTGAAAAGCATAGCGTCAGGACGGAAATTCTCGCCGGGCTGACCACATTCCTCACGATGGCCTATATTCTGGCCGTGAATCCCAATGTCTTCGATGCACTGGGTGGCGAGATGTCGAAAGCCAACGGCGCCGTCTTCACCGCCACGGCCCTCGCCGCCATAATAGGCACGCTGGCGATGGCTTTCATCGCCAAGAAGCCCTTCGCCCTCGCTCCCGGCATGGGCCTTAACACGTTCTTCGTCTACACCGTCTGCATAGCCATGGGCCATAGCTGGCAGTTCGCGCTGACGGCGGTGTTCATCGAAGGTATTGTGTTTGTCATCCTCACGCTCACCAAGGTGCGCAAGTGGATTGTCGACGCCCTCCCGCTGTCGCTGAAATATGCCGTGGGCGCAGGCATCGGCCTTATCATAGCCTTTCTTGGCTTCCAGAACGCCGGCATCGTAGGGCAAGGTCCCACCTTGGTGACGCTCACCTTCAAACTGCCTGACGGGTCCTTCAGCGGCACCGCCCTGCTGGGCATCCTGGGACTTGTCGTCACGGGAGCCTTGGTGATGAAAGGTGTACGCGGCAGCATCCTCTGGGGTATCCTCGCCACCACGGCGCTGGGGCTCATACCCATGTACAATGTGATGGGTGCGGACGGCACCGTGAGCCGTGTGGCCCTCACCTCGCTGAACGGCATCATCTCGGTGCCGCCGAGCATCGAAAACATTGCCTTCCAGTTCACCTGGAGCGAGCTAACTGATGCCAAAGGTATTCTCGACATGATAGTGGTGCTCTTCACCTTCCTTTTCCTCGACATCTTCGACACGATGGGTACCGTCATCGGTGTGAGCGAGAAGGCCGGTTACGTCGACAAAGAGGGCAATGTCGACGGCATCAACGAATGCTTCATGGCCGACTCGATAGGTACCATCTGCGGCGCCGCCCTCGGCACCAGCACCACGACCACCTATGTGGAGAGCGCCGCCGGCGTGGCCGACGGTGGACGTACGGGTCTCACCGCCTTCTCTACCGCCATTTTCTTCGCCATCGCTCTCCTCTTCGCGCCGCTCTTCCTGGCCATCCCGTCGGCCGCCACAGCCCCTGCGCTCATCGTTGTGGGCATGATGATGATGACACCCGTGTTGAAAATCAACTGGAAAGACCCCGTCGAGGCGCTTCCAGCCTTCATCACGATGGTGGTGATGCCTTTCAGCTTCAGCATCAGCGACGGCATCCTCATCGGTCTGATAAGCTATGTGCTCCTCAACGCCCTGTGCGGCAAGTTCAAGAGCATCACCCCCACCATGTGGGTGCTGGCAATACTCTTTGTGCTAAGATATATCTTTATCTAATCCTGCCGTACAAGAACGCAGGCAAACCGCAGCAGGCTTTTTTGAAAGCCACTGTTATACCTTTCGGTAGAGGTCTTGGATGACGAGGCCGGCGAGGGTGAAGCCGAAGAGTGCTGTTATGTGTGCTGTGGTGCCGTTGATCTGTGCTTTGGAGGAGCACCACTCGTGGTTGAGTAGGTCGGGGCGACCGTCGCCTGAGGTGGCCTTGGGGCACATGCAGGCATCGGTGCCGCATGAGCGTGCCTGCCCCAGGTTGGGCAGCACCTCGGGGCCCCACACACACTGGAACTTGCGTCCTGGGAAGCGTTTCTGCTTGCGCATGCGGCGCCGCAAGACAGCGGCCAACGGACAGCCGTCGACCTGCCAAAACTCGCTGACACGGACCTGCGTGGGGTCCATCTTAAGGGCGGCGCCCATAGAGGAGTAGAAAGTGGGCGTCGGCTGTTGTCCTTTCTGTGTGCAGCGCAGGATGAGCTCCAGCTTGTCTTTAAGGCTGTCGATGGCATCGATAATATAGTCGTATTCCTCGAGATGGAAGCTGTCGGCGGTGTCGGCGCTGAAGATCTCCTGCACGGCGACGATATCGGCTGCGGGGTTTATCTCGAGCAGACGCTCTTTGAGGGCATCCACCTTGACCCGACCCACGGTGCGTGTGGTGGCCATCGACTGGCGGTTGACATTGGTGATGCACACGCGGTCGGAATCGACGATGGTGAGTTGGCGTATGCCGCTGCGCACCAAGCTTTCGGCGCACCAGGAGCCCACGCCGCCGACACCGAAGATGATGACCCTCGCGGCTGCGATGCGCTCCATTGCGGCGTCGCCCACCAGCAAGGTGGTGCGGTTCAGTATGGCTTTCTCGACGGTTCTCATAACTCTACACCAGGCACTCGTCGAGGGTTCGCTCAATGTATTCTTTGTCGAGGTGCTGGCCGATGAAGACGAGCTTCTGCATGCGGTCGCCATAGAAGTCGTCCCAGTCGCGCTGCAGCTGCTTGTCTCGCTCCAGAGCCTCGCGCAACTCGTCGGGCGGCATGGTGGCGAACCAGCGTCCAGCGTCGCGCAGGCTCACCTGCTTGCCCGCCTGCTCGAACAGATAGCACTTGTCCTCCTCGTCCTCGAAGTAACAGATGCCTTTGGTGCGTATGATACCCGCAGGCCAACGGTTGGCCACCCAGTTGTCGAAGGCGCTGATGTCGAAGGCGCGGCGGCGGAAGTAGACGTAAGTGCCGATGCCGTACTCCTCGGCCTCGCCCTCGTCATGGTCATGGTCGTGGTGATGATGGTGCTCATGCTCGTCGTGGTCATGGTGATGCACGTCAGCGCCGCTCTCCACCTCCTGTATCCACGTGGCCGAGGTGGCCACCTCGTCGAAGTCGAAGAGACCAGTGTTGAGTATGCGGTCGAAATCCACATCGCCGTAGTTGCAAGCGATAATCTCGGCCTTTGGCTGCAGGGTGCGGACAATCTGGCGCGTGCGGCCCAGCTCTTCGGCCGACACCTCGGCGGCCTTGTTGAGTAGCACGATATTGCAGAACTCAATCTGCTGCACCACAAGGTTCTCTATATCCTCGTCGTCGATGCCGGGACGGACGAGCAACTGGCCGCCGTCGAACTCGTCGCGCAGGCGCAACGCATCGACAACAGTGACTATGCAGTCCAAATGCGGCATGACGTCAAAGCCATCGGCCATAGTCGGTATTGAGATGAGCGTCTGCGCTATAGGCTCCGGCTCACAGATGCCGCTGGCCTCGATGACGATATAATCGAAGCGCTCGGCATTGGCAATGTCGCGCAGCTGGTTGACAAGGTCACTCTTCAACGTGCAGCAGATGCAGCCGTTCTGCAGAGCCACAAGGCTGTCGTCGCTCTGGTTGACCACACCGCCCTGCTGGATGAGGGTGGCGTCGATATTCACCTCGCCGATATCATTTACGATGACAGCAAAACGTATGCCGCGACGGTTGCTGAGGATGCGGTTAAGGAGTGTCGTCTTGCCGCTGCCCAGATAGCCGGTGAGCAGCAGCACAGGTATTTCTTTATTGTTTGCCATGGTCACAATCAGTTTTTACATAGGGGAACGCAAAAACGCAAAAAAAATTGTGACATACGGCACCCACTGCGCAGCCGGTCCGTACCCGCTCCGTCTGTTCTACGGTTGTTCACCGGTTGTTTAACGGTTTAAACCGTAGAACAGTCGTAGAACAACCGTAGAACATGCGGAGCGTGTACGGGGAGGGGTCATATTTACCATACAAAAACTATTATTTCAAAATAATTTCGTAAATTTGCAGCGTAAATTTGATTGACTATGGCTACCGTTAAGTGCTCAATACCAAAAGGAACGCGCGATTTCATGCCCATGGAGATGGCGCGCCGCAACTATATTTTCGACACCATCCGCTCGGTGTTCCGCACCTTTGCCTTTGAGCCGATAGAGACCCCGTCGCTCGAAAACCTGTCGACCCTGATGGGCAAATACGGCGAAGAGGGCGACAAACTGCTGTTCAAGGTGCTCAACTCGGGCGACTTCATGGAGGGCGTCGACTTCGGCCAGGACTACCACAAGGTGGCGCCCCAGATTTGCGAACGCGGCTTGCGCTACGACCTCACGGTGCCTTTCGCACGCTTCGTGGTGCAGCACCGCGACCAGGTGCAGCTGCCGTTCCGCCGCTACCAACTGCAGCCGGTGTGGCGCGCCGACCGGCCGCAGAAAGGCCGCTACCGCGAGTTCTACCAATGCGACGCCGACATGATTGGCAGCACCTCGCTGCTCAACGAGCTGGAGCTGGTGCAGATGATTGACATGGTGTTCGGCAAGCTGGGCATCAACGTATGCGTAAAAATCAACAACCGCAAGGTGCTGGCCGGCATAGCCGAGATGATCGGTGCACCGGACAAACTGGTGGACATCACCGTGGCCATCGACAAACTGGACAAGATAGGACTGGACAATGTGCGGGCCGAGCTTTCGGAGCGTGGACTGACGGCGGAGCAGATTGCAGCCCTCGACCCGGTCTTCTCGCTCAACGGCAGCGCCACCGAGAAGATACAGCAGCTCAAGGCCCTGTTCGCCAACATCGAAGTGGGCATGGCCGGAGCACTGGAACTCGAGGAGCTCTTCACCATGGTGCAGGCTTGCAACATGCGTGCCGAGGTGGAGCTTGACCTCACGCTTGCGCGCGGCCTGAACTACTACACCGGCGCCATCTTCGAAGTCAAGGCAAAGGACGTGCAGATTGGCAGCATCTGTGGTGGCGGTCGCTATGACAACCTCACCGGTATCTTCGGCATGCCGGGCGTCAGCGGCGTGGGCATCTCCTTCGGCGCCGACCGCATCTACGACGTGCTAACCGAGCTGAACCAGTGGCCGCAGGGCCTCGAGCAGGCCGCCCGCGTTATGTTCATAAACTTCGGCCCTGCCGAGCAGGCAGCCTGCATAGGTATAGCCGCCCGTCTGCGCGCAGCAGGCATCAGCACGCTTATATATCCCGACGCCGCCAAGATGAAGAAACAGATGGACTACGCCAACCGCAAGGCTGTGCCCTTCGTGGCCTTCGTGGGCGAGAGCGAGATGAAAGACGGTACGGTGACCGTCAAGAACATGACCGATGGCACACAACAAACCGTCAGCATAGACAAACTGGTGGAATTGCTCGGATGAAACGACTGCTGCTCATAGTAATGCTGCTCATGGGCCTGCAGCTTAGCGCTCAGGACACGCTGCATGTGGCCCCGATAGCTGACAGCTTGTCCGATTCCGGAATCGGGCATTGGGTGCCTGTGCACGATACCGTGTATATTTTGCATACCGACACGCTGACCCTGCTGCGTGTGGACTCGGTCTACATCATACGCACCGACACAATCATCAAGCGCGTGGCTGACACCGCAGCCCTCAGCGCGCTGCGCGAGAAGGAGGCCTTCTACCGCGAGATACTGTCCGCCAACGGTGTGGACAAAGAGAAGCTTGAGGCCGAGCGCAACTACTATATACATATGGTCGACTCGCTGCGCTCCATAGTGCGCATAGCCGAGATAGAGGCCGTGCGCAAGGAAGAGGCCAACAAATACCTAGAAGAGCGCGCCAAAGCAGCCGAAGAGCGCATAGCGCAGACCAATAACAAGAAAAAGAAGATACGCCCGATACAGGGCGTGGCGCTTCGCTTCTACCGTGCACCCGACTGGGAGATACGCCTCAAGAGCGGTGCTGAAGATGGCAAATATGACAAATACATCAGCAACCGCAACGCCGGTTCGGTAGACTTCGACTACGTAACTGGCGCGTCGGTGATGCTGTGGGACCTCACCGAGTACTTCAACAAGGACCACAACATAGGCAATAACGGCAAGGGCATCAAGCGCTTCGACCAGCAGTTCAACTATGATCTGGGCATATACGTAGGCTTCGGCGGCAGCAATCTGTTCCGCAACTTCTACGTAGGCACCAGCTTCCGCTTTGTGGATTTCTTCTATCTCACACTGGGCCTAAATATAGCCGAATATCAGGTATTGAAGAGCGGCTACTCAAGCGGCGAGGTGATAGGTCCCAACCTAAGCATCGAGGATGTTACAGCGAAAGCATGGCTTGTGAAGCCCTTCGTGTCACTGAGCATCGACCTCGACTTCCTCTCCTACATCAAGAAATAGGTCTAAGTAGCCATACAGAAGGTGGCCACGCTGATGCGCACATCTGGCGCGTCGGCGATGGCATCGGCACAGGCCGCGATAGTGGCACCTGTGGTCAGCACGTCGTCCACAAGCAGCACATGCTTGCCGGCAAGCTTTTCGGGCTTGCGCAGACGGAAAGCGCCCTCCACATTATCGGCACGATTCCGGCCATGCTGCAAGCTCTGCTGACGCGTATAGCGGCAACGCATAACAGCGCCGGTACACACAGGAACCTTCAGCACCTCCCCTATCCCTCGGCAAAGGAGCTCGCTCTGGTTGTATCCGCGCCACAGCCTGCGTAGCCAGTGAAGCGGCACCGGCACCAGCATTTCAACATCATCAAAGCGCCCGCTCGCCAGCAGGTTCAAGCCCATCTGGCGCCCCATCATCAGGCACAGCTCTGTGTTGCCGTGGAACTTCATGGCATGCACGGCGTTGCGCACCGTATTGTCGGGGCGGAAGAGATAGATTGCAGTGGCATGTACCAGCGGTATACGTCCCACAAGGAGGCGCTCCACAGGATTGTCGTCCATAGAGCTGAAAGCAGTCGTCGCCATATTGGCCAGGCAATCCAGGCACACCTGCCGCTCGCCACGCACAAGCACCTCACCGCAGCATGCGCATGTGGTGGGGAAAAGAACCTGTAATATGGCAGAAAGAGGCGACATGGGCTACGGCATGAACAGACAGCTGTCGCCGTAGCTAAGGAAGCGGAAGCCGTGGTCGATGGCATATCGGTAGGCCTCCTTCCAGCGGTCACCTATGAAGGCCGACACAAGCAGAAGCAGTGTGCTCTTGGGCTGGTGGAAGTTGGTCACCATACCGGTGATGGTGCGATAGCGGTAGCCAGGAGCTATCATCAGCTGAGTTTCGCCGTGCAGATCATCCTCGCCGTTGCGTGCCATCCATTCCAATATATTTCCATAGGCTTCGCCATAGCCCATTCCACAGTCGTCGAGCGTATAGGGGTCCCACTGCGACACATGCATGGCGTCGAGGTCAGGATTATGCCGCAGCTGTACGCCAAACCAGTAGAGGCTCTCCAGCGTACGCACGCTGGTAGTGCCCACAGCCACACGCGCCGTGTCGCGGTGGGCAATTATATGCCTAAGGTTATCGGCGGTGACGTGTATCTTCTCCACATGCATCTCATGGTCGCCTATGAGTTCGCTGCTCACCGGCTTGAAGGTACCGGCACCCACATGTAGCGTCAGGTATTCAGTGTCGATATGCTTATCGTGCAGGGCGTCTATGACCTTGTCGGTGAAGTGCAGCCCCGCCGTAGGGGCGGCCACAGAGCCCTCATAGTGGGCATAGACAGTCTGGTAGCGCGTAGCATCGCTCTCCTCGGCCTCGCGGCCAAGGTACGGCGGAAGCGGTATCACGCCGGCGTTCTCTATCACCTCGGCAAAGCTGGCGCCACCGGTCCAGCGGAAGTCAACTATCCACGCATTGCCAACAGCTTCATTTCTCTCCGCCGTAAGCACGAACTCTCCTCTCTCTGTCTTCCATACGCCATTCAGCTCACCGCCTTTCCACTTCTTGTTATTGCCGATGAAGCACATCCAAGAGCAGCACTCGCGCTGTTCAAAGGCCTCGCTGACAGCCATTCGGTATGGCTCAAGGCAGAATATCTCTATCGTCGCACCGGTCTCTTTGCGAAACAGCAGGCGGGCATGTATGACCTTGGTGTCGTTGAACACCAGCAGCGAGCCTGCAGGCAGCAGTTGCGGCAACTCGTAGAAACGGTGCTCGGCAATGCCGTCGGTCGTGAGGGCAAGCAGCTTCGACTGGTCGCGCTCCGCCAGCGGATAGCGCGCAATGCGCTCATCCGGCAATGGATAGTCATAGTCGGCTATGGGTATGTGCTTCAGCTCCTCTAGCATCGCTTGGTGGATGTGATTACGGAAAGCAGTATATACCAAAGGATGGCCAAGGCAATGCCAAAGATGCCAAAGAGCACCATAAGCAGCGCAGCACCGATGAGGAGGATATATTTAAGCTCGTTGCCCTTCCATCCGAAAGTCTTGAACTTGAGTCCAAGCATGGGCAGTTCCGAAACCATGAGGATGTTGGTCAGCATACTCACCGCCACAAGCACTATCAGTGCGGCGTTCGAAAGTAACAGTCTGTCGATACCAGGCACCGGCAGCAGTGCCACCTGAGCCCAGTCGGGATGCACCACACAGATGCCCAGCGCAGCCCATATCAGTGCATTTGAAGGCACCGGCAAGCCGAGGAACGACTCATGCTGGCGCTCGTCGAGGTTGAACTTCGCCAGACGGTAGGCGGCAAAAGCGGGCATAAGAAACGCCACCAGCGCCCAATAATGCCAACCGTGGTAGCACATGAGCATACGAAACAGGATAAAGGCCGGAGCCACACCCGAGGTGACCACATCGGCCAGCGAGTCAAGCTCCTTGCCCATAGGCGAACTAACCTTGAGCATACGGGCGGCAAAACCGTCGAAAAAGTCAAACAATATGCCACACATCATGAGCAGAGCGGCACGATGCAGCCAGCCAAGGGCTGCCATATATGCAGCCAACGCTCCGCAAGTGAGGTTGCAGAGCGTTAGCAGGTTGGGTATCTGTTTTCTGATCATCAGTCGTTGTATAGCTTTATGATGAGGCGGAACTCATCATCGTCCCAGTATTCCTTGAACTCGGTATCCACGGCGGCCTTGCGCTTGTACTCGTAGTTGTCATCGACGGAGGCCTTGAGGTTCTTCAGGCAGTTGGTCTTGTCGCCCAGACGAGCGTAGCAGACAGCGCGCAGGTATTTCACATCGGCATTCTGGTCGAGGCAGCAGTCGAGCGTGCGCACGGCAGTGCCGGTCTCGTCGTTCATCAGCTGGGCAAAGGCGAGGTTGTAGGTGCAGGGGTTGCCCTTCATGGCTTTCTGGGCCTCGCTGTAGTTGCCGCGCTTAAGGTTGAGGATAGGCATGTTGGCGTCGGCGTCGTTGCTACCCTGGCGCTTGGCCTCCTCGAAGTAGTACTTGGCAAGGGCGTAGTCCTTCTTGGCAAGGAAGAGCAGACCGGTGTTGTTGAGCACATCGGGGTTGTGGGGGTTCATGTCGCGCGCCACGTTGAGGTAGCGCTCGGCCTCCTCATAATCGTCGAGGTAGAAAGCCACGGCACCGGCATTGTTCCAGGCTGCCCACTCGGAGCTGTGGTTCTCGGTGGCCCACTTGTAGTATTTGAGCTTGGTGTCATAGTTGTAGTTGATATAGGCGGCATACATCAGCTCGTCGAACGAGAGGCGCTCGGGCTTGATGGAGGCCAGCTTGGCCAACTCGGCATCCGTCTTACGGGCCTCGCTGTAATAGAGGGCTATCTGGGCACGGCGCAGGTTGGGGAAAATCTCGTCGTTGAGCTCGCTGTACACCTCAGCCATGTTGCGAATCATCTGCTCGCGCTTCACCAGGTTCTGCTGCGTCTCCACAATGTTTATGAGGGCATGCTTGTCCTGGATGTCGCTGGCCTCGACCATGACCACGAAGTGCACCCAGTCCTCGCCGGCCGCGCGGGTGGTAATGACCAGCTTCTTCAGCTGCTCGTACTTGTAGTAGTCCACATCCTGAGGCTTCACCTTGGCACGGCGTGCCATGACTGTGAGCACCTCGTCGAGCACCTTGTTCAGCTGGGCGGTGGCAACGTCGGCACGGTTCTTCGAGACACCCACGTTGTCGGTCTCCTCGCCCTCGGGCGATGCCCAGCCGGTGATGCTTATCTGCTTCGGCAGACCCTGCTCAAGCATGATGCGCTTCAGCTGCTGCAGGCTGTTGTAGCTGTCGAACTTCTGGTTCATATAGAAGTTCCAGTCGAGCTCCGAAGTGCCGCCGTTGAAGTAGATGTCGGCAGTCTCCACAATGCCCTGTGTCTTGTTGTAGTTGATGGGCGAAATGGAAATATTGCCCTTGATGTCGACCCACGACGAAGTGTTGTTAACGCCGTCGGAAATGAGCACGGGGGCGAACTCCTTGCCGTGGTTGTCGCGCAGTATGTCCTCGGCAAAACGGGCATCCTCGTTGGTGCGGCGCGAGCTGTAGCCCACCGGGGTCAGCGTCACGCGGCCGGTCTCCATGCCGGGCTTGAAGTCGAACATATCGCTGTAGGTGAAGCGGCCACCATTGGCATAGTTGATGATGGTGCCGTCGCCTTCCACCTTCTCGCCCTTGAGGGTCATGGGCTCCAGCGGTATGTTGCCGCCCTCCCACGTGAAGACGGGCTGGATGAACATCACGCAGCCTTTGTCAAAGTATTTCTCGGGTATCTGGCCTGTAAACTTCACCACGACCTTCTCGTCCATAGTCTCCACGGGATTGGGGTTGGCCTGATAGCGCACTTTGTTGGAGTTCGATTTCATTTTCGACAGGCCACCGCAGCCGGTGAGGAGCACCGAAACAAGGGCCATTACAAAAAGAGTTCTTCTCATTGTATCTCGTTTTCTTTGTTTTACTCGTTTATATTCAGCGTCATAGACGCACTCTGCCCCTTAATCGGAGCCTACTAAATAACGTGCAAATATAGGCAATTATTTTGGATTGGCAAAAAAAAACTGTATTTATTATATTTGTCAGCACGTTGCCGCCAAGTATCCGCTCCGTCTCCGCTCCGTCCCTGCTCCGACTTTTGACCGTCCGTAAAACGTTGATAATCCGGCTCTATGTCGGAGAGGAGTCGGAGCGGGTACGGAGCGGGTACGGAGCGGGTACGACTAAAGCACTCATGCCCAACGCTTTACATGAGCGTTATTTTTGCCTCGGGGCAGAAGGCACGTGCAGGACAGAAATTGCATCCGGCAGGGCTCTGCGGCGGTGCGAAGGGGACGGCGGGGTCCATGAGCTCGGCGACAAGGGCGGCGAGGCGTTCGCGGAAGGCGGCAAGCGACTCGACAGTGATGTCGGGGTTGCCGTCGCAGGTGGCTATGCGCACGTCGGAGCGCAGGCTTCGCAGGGGGTAGATGCCCGACAGCAACGGCTCGCCAAGGGGGTGGTTGTGGCTGTACATCAGGGCGTAGCACATGAGCTGCAGCCACTTGCCGGGCATGGGCTTGCCGGCGTCGAGGTCGGCGCTCTTGACGGATATATCACGGTCTTTGACCGAGCCGGTCTTGTAGTCGATGACGCGTAGGCGGCCGTCAAGGCGGTCTATGCGGTCAACGATGCCCTTGAGGTTGACGCCAGCGGCCAGCGGCATGGTGATGTCCTGCTCCAAGGCCACCATCTCGATGCGCGAACCGCCATCAACGAGGGCTATCTCCTTCTTCAGCAGGTGGCGCACCTGGCTTTCGGCCACGGAGTAGAGGAAGCGGTTGCGGCCCTCGGTGGGGCGCCCGTGGCGGTAGAGCTCGGCGAAGGCAGCATCCATCAGCTGCGGCAGGTTGGCAAGGGCTGAGCGCAGGCCGTCGGCCTCCACACGTTTGCCGATGTAGGGGGTGTATATCTGCTGCAACACGCTGTGCACGCAGGTGCCGAGTTGCGAGGCGTCGAGGTCGTCGTCAAGGGTGTCGTCGTCGCGCAAGCCCAGGATGTACTGGTAGTGGTAGCGCAGCGGGCAGCCGATATAGACGTTGAGCGCCGATGGCGAGAAGCCGCGTTCGGCAAGGGTAGCCAGGCGCTGCATGGCCTCGGGGCTCTTCTCGGCAGTGGAGGCCACTGTGGCGCGGTGCAGGTCGGGCGACAGCTCCACGACGCTGTCGGTGACTTCGATATTCTTTGGGAAGCGCATAGCCAGCTCGCTGCGCACCTGCTTCAGGAAGCGGCTCTCCTCACCCTTGCCCATGCCGGAGGTCTCGGAGCTGTAGAGCAGGTACACCTCCTCGGCACGCTGCAGCAGACGGTAGAAGTTGTAGGCATAGACAGCGTCTTTCTCCTCGTAGGTGGGCAGGTGGAAGAAGCGCTGCAGCTCGAATGGGATGAGGGTGGCGGCGCCGCGGCCTGCCGGTATGACGCCCTCGTTGGCCGAGAGGAGTATGACGCGGCGGAAGTCGAGGTTGCGGGTCTCCAGCACGCCGAGCACCTGCAGGCCCGAGAGGGGCTGGCCGAGGAACGAGATGCTGTGGCGCTGTGCTATGCGGGTGTAGACACGTTCAAGGGTTGTAAGGTCGGCGATGTAATGATATTCCTCCTGCAGTTGGCCGAAGTAATCAAGGATTTCCACAAGTCCGCCAAGCGCCTGTTTCTCTTTCTTGTTGCTCTCCACGGTGCCGTCGGCCACAAGCATCTCGGCCATGCGGCGCAGCAAGGCGAGCACGCCGTCCGGGCTTTGGGGCTCCGACTGGAAGAGGAAGGCGAGGCGGTCGGTGGCGACGATGGCGCCAATCTCCGCCGCTGAGCAGCGGATGCGGTTCTCGCGACGCAGCTGGTCGGCAACATACTGGCGCAGGTCCTTGCGGTCGAGCAGACGTCCCACGAGGTAGCTGCCCAGCACGTCCACGATGTCGGCGTGGTAGTAGCCCTGGGCATTGGCACGGCGGTAGAGCGAGAGCAGGCGCAGCACGAGGGCATGGATGCCGCTGTCGGCATAAGGGTAACCCATGGTGACGTTGACGCTGTAGTCGGCGTCGGTCTCCGGCAGAGCGCCGAGGGTAGGCACCAGCAGGCTCTCGTCGGCGAGGACGATGGCTGTGCTCTCAGGGTCGGCAAGCCAGTCGGCGTTGCGCGACAGCAGCTGTCCGGCGTACTTGCACTGAAGCACCGCCTCGGGGCACTCCACTATGTGCATTCTCTTGCTTCCCTGTCCGTAGGAGGAGAGGCCGCGGGGCTCAATCTCGGGGAACTCGCCGCTGTGCTTGCGCAGGAAAAAGCCAGCCTCCTGCATGGGGTCGGCATAATAGTAGGGGTCGCCGTCGGTGAGAAGATGGCCTATGCCACGGCGCACATACTCGCCTATAATGCGGCGCTCGCATTCGGACAGGGCATTGAAGCCCACGAAATAGAGGGCGTCATATTGGCACCCGTCGGCCAGCGTGGCTATATTCTCCGCCACATGGCGGTAGGCCATGCCGCCGTAGGCTTCGCCACGTGCGGTGAGGTGTTCGCGCAGCAGGCGGTAGTAGTCGTGCAGCGAGTGGTAGAACTGCAGATAGTCGCGCTGGAATGGGCTCATGTAGGGGTTCTCGATGTCCCACTCGCCAATGGCTTTCAGGTCATGTAGGTTGACGAAGAGGTCGCGGGCATCGACACAATAGCGGTCAATCTCAGAGAAATCGCCAAGCATCATGTCGCCGAAGGCCATGAATTCCTCGAAGGTATGGTATTTGCGGTCGTCGCCGCCGATCTGCATGTGTATGCGGTAGAGCTCGAAGAGAAGGAACTCGTTGGGCACTATCTTGAGGCCGCCGAGCTGTGCCACGAGGTCGTCAATGACGGTGATTTGCGGCAGAAAGAAGGTGGTGCCCTCGGCGGCGGATATTTGCTCGAAGGCACGGCGCAGGAAGAGCTCGGAGCGGTGGTTGTTGAAAACCACAAGCACTCGGTCGGTGTCGCGCGGATGCTCACGGAGTATCTGCGATGCTACTTTGTGGAGGAAGCTATCCATTGGCGTGCCTGTTCGAGGGTTTCGGGTTTGCCGACATCGAGCCATCGGTCAGGTGAGTGCTGATAGCTGCCTATGCGGTGACTGTGCGACAAGCGGATGTATTCATCGATGACGGGATAGGGATGGTCGCCCTCGGGCAGCAGCGGGAAAAGCGCCGGGCTCACCACAGATACGCCGCTGAAGGCAAGGCCTTCCTCTGCCCTACCGACCAGCAGGCCGTTGGCGTCGAACTCAAGCAGACGCTTGGTCGGGCGCTGGCTGACACAGAGGGTGACAAGGTTGCCATCGCGACTATGTGTAGCCTCTACGTCGCGCAGGTCTATGTCGGACAGGATGTCGACATTGTGCACAAGCACATTCTCACAGCCGGAGAAGAGCGGCGCGGCGTGTTTCAGCCCACCGCCGGTGTCGAGCAGCAGCGAGCTCTCGTCGCTGATGTCGATGGTGCACTGCCATTGGCGGCTGCGCAAAAAAGAAACCACATTGTCGGCAAAGTGGTGCACGTTGACGACAATGTGGCTGATGCCAGAGGCTTGTAGTTTCTCTATAGTGTGTTGCAACAAGGTCTTGCCGCCCACTTCAACAAGTGCCTTGGGGCGGTCGTCGGTCAGCGGGCGCAGCCGCGTACCAAGTCCGGCGGCAAGTATGAAGCCTTCCATTACTCGACGGTGACGCTCTTTGCCAGATTACGCGGCTGGTCGACGTTGCGGCCCTTGGCGGTGGCAATATAGTAGGCCAGCAGCTGCAGCGGTATGACAGAGAGCATGGGCACAAAGCAGTCGCGTGTGTCGGGGATGACGAAGCAGTAGTCGCTCATATTGCGCACGGTGGTGTCGCCCTCGGTAACAACACTTATAATCTTGCCCTTGCGGCTCTTGATCTCCTGGATATTGCTGACAATCTTGTCGTACATGCCACGCTTCGGGGCGATAAACACCACGGGCATCTCCTCGTCGACGAGGGCTATGGGGCCGTGCTTCATCTCGGCAGCGGGGTAGCCCTCTGCGTGAAGGTAGGATATTTCCTTCAACTTCAAGGCTCCTTCGAGGGCCACAGGGTAGTTGTAGCCGCGGCCGAGGAAGATGAAGTTGCGGCAGTAGGTGAACATCTGCGCAAACTGGTCGATATTCTTGTTGTTCTCAAGCGTCCACTGCATCTTGTCGGGAATCATGTAAAGCTCGTCGACAAGCATGTGGTACATCTCGTCGCTCAAGGTGTGCTTCTCCTTGGCGATGGCAAGACCCAGCAGGCACAGCGTGATTACCTGGCCGGTGAAAGCCTTGGTGGAGGCCACACCGATTTCGGGACCCACATGCAGGTAGGTGCCGCTGTGGGTGGCGCGGGCGATGCTGGAGCCGATGACGTTGCAGATGCCGTAAAGGAATGCGCCCTTCTGTTCGGCCAGCTGGATGGCGGCCAGCGTGTCGGCCGTCTCGCCGCTCTGGCTCACCGCTACGACCACATCGTCGGGATAGATGACGGGGTTGCGGTAGCGGAACTCGGAGGCATACTCAACCTCGACGGGTATCTGTGCAGCCTCCTCGATGAAGTATTTGCCAATGAGCGCCGAGTGCCACGAGGTGCCGCAGGCGCAGATGATTATGCGGCGGGCATTGATGAATTTATCCTTGTGTTCTATGATACCGCTGAGAGTGATATCCTTGCGCTTGTGGTGCAGACGGCCTTTGATGCAGGTGCGCAGGGCATTGGGCTGCTCCCAGATCTCCTTGAGCATAAAGTGTGGGAAACCGCCCTTCTCCAGCTCGTCGAGCGAGAGGCTGAGGGTGTGCATCTCGGGCGTCTGGTGCACATTGGCGAGGTTCACAATATCAATCTTGCCGCTGCGGTCCATATAGGCAATCTCCTCGTCCTTGAGGTATATGACCTGCTTGGTGTACTCCACGATGGGCGTGGCGTCGCTGCCGAGGTAGAACTCCTTCTGTCCACGGGCATCGGTGCCGACACCAATCACCAGCGGCGAACCCTTGCGGGCGCACACCAGCTGGTCGGGGTGGTCCTTCTGCAGGATGGCTATGGCATAGGCGCCTATGACATTCTTCAGGGCGCGCTGCACGGCGGTGAAGAGGTCACACTTCTCGGTCTTCTGCGTGTACTCGATAAGCTGCACCAGCACCTCGGTGTCGGTATCGGAGCAGAAGTCGTAGCCCTCCTTCTCCAGCTTGGCGCGCAGTGTCTTGTAGTTCTCGATGATGCCGTTATGCACCAGGCTCAGATTCCTGCTCTGGCTCAGGTGCGGGTGGGCGTTGACGGTGTTGGGCTCGCCGTGGGTGGCCCAACGGGTGTGGGCGATACCGATGCTGCCGGTAGTGTCCTCGGCGGCACACTTCTCCTCCAACGCAGCCACCTTGCCGGTGGCCTTGTACACATTCAAGTCACCTTTGGCGTTGATCATACTGACGCCGGCCGAGTCATAGCCGCGATATTCCAGTCGATGAAGACCCTTTATCAGAATGGGGTAAGCCTCTTGCTCACCGATATAACCTACTATTCCACACATATTGTTACAAGGTTTAAAATAATTTGCAAAAGTACGAATAATTATTGAATTGGCGAAATATATTTTATCAAAGCAACAAAAAAGCCCCTCCATACGGAGAGGCTAAAGTCTTGCCATATCCTGTATAATGGCTTAGTCGAGCACCAGGCTCGGAGCGTTGTAGGTGCGGGCGGCGAGCTCCTGGTTGAGCATGTAGAGGCTCTTGGGGTCGCTGCCGAACAGCTCCATCTTGGTGATCATGTCGCGGGCGTTGGTCTCCTCCTCGCCCTGCTCCTTGACGAACCAGTCGAGGAACTGCATGGTGCGGAAGTCCTTCACCTTGTAGGCGGCGTCATAGATGGTGTGGATGCTGGCGGTGACATACTCCTCGTGCTCCAGGCCGGCCTTCAGCACATCCATGTCTTTCTTGTATTTCTTGTCGGGCTTGGCAATGGCGTTGAGGGTGATGGGGCAGTCGTTGTTCTGCATGTACTTGTAGATGAGCATGGCGTGGTCGCGCTCCTCCATAGCCTGGATCATGTACCAGTTGGCGAAACCGGCAAGACCGCGCTTGTCGAAGTAGTTGTTCATGTCGAGATACAGGTAGCCGCTGTAGAGCTCTTTGTTGATCTGCTCGTTGAGCAGGTCGGAAACTTTCTTGTTAAGCATAATTATTGATTTTATTGATTATTGTTTTTCAAAATGAGTTTTATCTACCGAGCAAAGCGGGCACACCCAGTCGGCGGGCAGGTCCTCGAACTTGGTGCCGGGAGCGATACCGTGCTCCGGGTCGCCCTTCGCGGGGTCATATTCATACCCGCAGACGTTGCAAACATACTTTTCCATATTGTCTTAGATTTTAGGGTTAATAATTCTATAGAAACAATCACTTTTTTAGCATTGAGGCAAACGATTGTAGTCTCATTACTGCAATCTTTGGAAATTCAATGGTCTTGAGTACATCGAAGTGGTGATCTTGGGAAACAATAAAGGTGGCGTTGGCTGCAAATGCACAGTCAACGAACTTGTTGTCATCAGGGTCTTGGGTGATTAACCCTAATTTAAACTGGGGGTCAAAAAACTCCACATAGTCACTATCCACCAATGCATCAACAACATGCTTTGCTACAATAGGGGTGGCTTTGGAAGCAATAACTTCCTCATACTCTGCCAGTATATCGTTAGATACACAAAGGATATATTTCCCCTCGTGCAGTCCTCGCCACACAACGAAAAAATCACTGCGAGAGGAGATGCTTGCCAAAAGGCAGTTGGTGTCAAGCACTACTCGTTTCATACACGGTAAGGTGTGCGGAGATGCTCGTTAAGGACGGCGTTGTTCTGATCCTCACCCCATTCACCGCTATCCCATAGTTTGTCCATCTCGTCGGTAGCCTTCTGGGCATAGTAGTTTGATATCACCTGCCGTAATTCCTCCACCTGTTCCATAGTCTTCATTCTTCCCAGAAGCCTTAGAATACCTAACTGTGCACGATTCAATTCCATGCTTTGTTCCATAGTCCTATTATTTTTTATATTCGACTGCAAAGATACGACTATTTTCTTATATGGCAAAAAATATTTTTCATACGGCGGCAAAACAAATGTGTATGCTTGTCGGCGGTGCTTTGATAATGATGACGTATTATTATATCTATGATATAATAATCAACCCGTTATGCATCACAAGAAACTCTATCGTAATTATATGGTAACCCTAGGGTAATTCTATGGTAACTCTAAGGTGGTAAGGCTGTGGTAGCCCTGTGGTAAGGCAATGGCAATACACTGGCGATACTGCCGACACAATACCTCCAACCACACACAAATCATGCCCATGATTCCCCCAAAAACCATCATATTGGATGTTTTAAAATGTTATTCAAGTAGTTTCTGTAGTTGTTCCTCGATGGTGGCTTCCAGCGTCGGGTGGTAGCCGCTCTGCACCTTGGCGATTTTGCCGTCGCGGTCGATGAAGAAGAGCGTCGGGTAGCCGACTATGTGGTAGGTGCTTGAGAGTTCGCGGTCGGAGAAGAGGACGGTGTAAGTGACACTGCGCTTGGCGAGGAAGTCGGCCATCTCGTCCTTTACGGGGTCATCGATGGGGTCGATGCCGAGGAGCACGACGCCCTGATCTTTGTATCTCTCGTGGATGCTTTGCAGGAACGGCAACGCTACGCAGCAGGGGGCGCAACTCTTGTAGAAGAAGTCGAGCAATACCACTTTGCCCCGCAGGTCGGCGAGGCACACGGTGTCGCCCGTCAGCGTGGGCAGCGACCAGTCGGGTGCCGGAGTACCTTCGGCGAGGGGTTCTGGTTCCTTGTAGGGTTCGTAGTCTTTCAGTTTCACGCTGGCGGGGATGGATGCCAAGGTCAGCTTGCTCTCGTCAATCACTGTGTCGAAGGAGAGCAGCTTGAAGCGGTCGTATTGATGGAGGGTGTCCGCCTGTTCCACTATATCGATTTCTATGGTGTACTGGATGGGCAGCAGGCTCTGCTTCTCTATCCACAGTTGCACCTCGACGCGTATGGTCTGCGTGCCGAAGTCTTTGTTCGGTTCCCAGTCCGTCTTGCGGTAGCCGACAAGGTGACAGGGCTTGTCGTCGAGCATTGTGTCGGAGATAGAATAGGTGTAGCTGTTGTCGGTCAGCTGCTTATTGTCGGGGAGCGGATTGCTGTTGCGTTCAGTCAATGCCTCGTAGAAGGTGTAGTTGTGGCGGATGCTCTTTATCTCGTCCTTCCATTTTTTGCAAGACATAATCTCGCCGGTCGAATCAGAGTAGGTCACAAACTCCTCGCCCGTGTAGAGCGTGTATCCGTTCCATTCGGGATGGCCGGGAGTTTCGTCTTGCATCGCGAAGACTATTCCGAACAGCCTGTCCCGGCGCACCTTGCGGAAGTCGCACGTATAGATGGTCAGGTTGGTGTCCTTGTCCGACATGTATTTATTCCAGTGTTCCATCACATAATGCCCTTGCTGTATGGACTTGCATTTCTCGCGCGAGAGACGGAGAACATTTTTCGCCTCGTCATTGCTTTGGGCACATGCGGTGGTGGTCATCAGCATCGCGCCCACGACAATGACGGCGAGGGATTTGATGATGTGGTGTTGCATATTGGGTGTGTGTTTTGGGGGTTAGAACCGATATTTCCAGCCAAGGGTGAGTGTGGCAGGCAGGAAGTTCAGGTCGTCCACCTCGGTGTCAAGTCCGGTGATATGGGCTTTGCCAACTTGACCAACGCTGATGATATACTGAACATATAGACCGATATCTTTCCTGTTCTTCCCATGCCAGAAATTGATTGTCAGCGGCACAGCTAAATTCGCTGTGGAGAACGAATTGACGTAGTCGGCACCGCTGCGCGAGCTGGAGAGGAAGATGTCGCTGACGCAGACACCAAAGCCCGCCGCGGGTTCGAGGGTGTAGTTCTTGCCGAGGTCGAAACGGTAGCCGAGGTCGATGTGGTAAAGATTGTCTTGCTTCTTGACGAGCTGTTTCTTTACAGAGAAGATGTTGTCAGCCATACCGTTGAGGTGCAAGCCGAGTGTGAATTGGCGGTACTCCACGCCGACGCCAACGCCGAGTTGCACTGCCGCGCTGTAGGCGCTGCGGTAGTCGAGCGTGGGGTGATAGGTCTGCATGTGGTCGGTAAATCCACCGCTTCCGTTGAGGAAGCTTACTCCGAGGTTGAACTCAATCCAGGGACTGATTTTCTGTTTTCCGGACTCGTTTTCCTGTGCGCTTGCCGCGCCGATTGCCAGCACGGCGGCCAGCATTACGATTGCTTTTTTCATTGTTTATGTGTGTTAATTGTAGTTCATCTAAAAGCAGCCCTCGGGGGTGCAGACTTTGGGAAGAAATGAGATAGTATCGACCTTGCCAAACTCCAGTTCCGTCACAGGGACGGTGATGTTGCGGATGTCGGTGGGGCCGAAGGTGGCGGTGCCGTCTCTCGCGACGGTATAGGTGCATTTCATGCGACCC
>CADAWR010000019.1 GCA_902791695.1 uncultured Bacteroidota bacterium | reverse complement strand
GGTCAGATGAAGACTCTCATCGACCGCATGAACGCTATGTACCCCAAGGACTACCGCTTCCGCGACATCTACCTGCTGACCACCGCCTTCGAGAATGAGCCCCACGTCCCCGCACGCGCCGAGAGCGGCCTGCTGGGCTGGATTGACTGCTTCGGCAAGTCGGCGCTCAAAGGCCACCTTTTCTGCGGTGGTGTGGGTGCCCCTAACGAGATTTCAGGCAACGCCAAGCTGCAGGAAGCTTTTGGAATGGGCAAAAACATTTAAGCCATGATACTCTATTTTTCAGGCACCGGAAACAGCCTGGCCATCAGCCGCCAACTGGCGGAAAGACTTGGCGAGCAGGTGATGCCGCTCAGCCGGGCGGTGGCCCGGGACCTGTCGCAGGAAAGGCGGATAGGTCTTGTGTTCCCCTGCTATTGGTTCAACGCGCCGCGTGCGGTGACCGAGCTGGTGCCGCGTCTGCAGCTGCCGAAGGATGCATACGTCTTCATCGTCATCCCCTGCGGGGCGCAGGCGGGCAACGCAATCTGGACGATGCGGCGGATTCTGGCTGCCAAAGGTGTCGAGGTGGCCTACAGCCACAAGATACGTGTGCCCGACAACAGCGCCGTTGGCTTCGGCCGCAACCCCAACGACCAAGTGTGGAAGTTCGACCGCTATGCCGGACGACTGGAGCGCATCGCCGCCGACATCGCCGCTGGGGTACACCGCTGCCACTATGCCTGGTGGGGGTTGGCAGGAGCCTTGTGCGCCATTCCCGCCGTGCAGCGCCGCACGCTGCCCATGCTCACACCAGCCGTAAACGCCGACAGATGCATCGCCTGCGGCATCTGTGCCCAGGTGTGCCCGCAAGGTAACATCGCCATCCGCGACGGCAAGGCATGTTGCGGCGACGACTGCACACAGTGCCTCGCTTGCGTCCACTTCTGCCCCCATCAGGCCGTTGAGATTAACAGCAAACCCACTCCGAAGGCCCATCAGTATCACCATCCCAAAGTGACGGTCGACGACATGCTTGGGAATAACAACAAAAAATAATGGCAAATTGCGCTAATTGTGCAAGTTGCTGCGCAGACCTATTCAAATCTATACAAGGAAGTAGGCCTACAAGGTGGGGACGTCAGTTTGTAGGAAACGTTTGCTCTAACAAGGAAACGAACTCTTGGTGGGGAGCAGTGTCGGCCAACTCTTCGAGAGCGGTGGCGAGGCTTCTGTAGTACCACTCGATGTCGTTCTTGCCCTCGGGGGCATGGAAGCGACTCCATAGGGCGTCGCCCAGCTCGCGGTAGTCGGTGGCTATAGCCCTGAGGTTGGAAAGTTTGTCGCCTATGGCTACAATCTTGCAGTCGCGGTCAGCTTGCCGCAGTCTCTCGACCTGGACTTCCCTGCGGGAGCGCCATGTGGCACCTCTCTGTGTCGTCTCTATGTGTACCAAGTGGGCAACCCTTGGGCCGAATTGTTCCTCAATCTGCTCAATGGTTGCGTCGGTGTCTTCCACGGTGTCGTGCAGAATGGCGGCGGCGAGTATCTCGGGGTCGTTGGTGACTGTGGATACTATGGCAGCGGCTTCCATGGGGTGGATGATGTACGGGAAGCCTTTGTCGCGGCGCTCGGTGCCGCAGTGGGCCTGTATGGCGAACTGTGCAGCCTTGTCGAACAGTGAGGTGTCGAGAGTTTTGTTCATGTTTGTGAGAGTCGGTTATATCAGGTTGGTTCGCATGGCCTGCTGGTATATGCGGTCGGCGCGCTGGGCGTTGTAGGTGCTCTCGCCGTAGATGGCGTTAAACATGCTGGTGAGGCCTGCCACTCCATAGCCCAACTTAAGTATCTTGACGATGCACAGGTTCTGCAGTGCCACCGAGTAGGCCACGATGTCGAGCCCTGTTCCGGCAAGTTGTATCAGAGCCAGCTGGTAAGCGCCTTCACTGCACTCCGAACGCATGCGCTCCACATCGCCTATGGTCTTCATATCCAGCCGTAGCAGCACTTTGTAGTAGGGCATGGGGCTATCCTCGTAGAGCTCGGCTTGGTTGATGGTGGCAATTTTGACGGCGAGACGTTGGAAAGGTTTCAGTTGGCAGTAGCTACGGAAGGTGTCGCCGTTTAGGGGCACTTCGTCGAAGTTTCCATTGGCCACGAGCGACTGTACATTGCGCCGGTAGTCGTTTATCTCCTTGCGTATGCGACTGAACTGCTCGTCGGCGAGTTCCAGTATGCCAGCCAGACGGTTGAGACTTCGCTGGTGCTCGGCGGGAATTTCCACCTCGCTCTTGTAGCCGGTGTCGTGCTGCATGTTGGCCCAGACATGCTGCAGTGCTGTGCGCATCTGTAGTTCGAAACTAATCTCGTTTATCAACGGTTGCTGAGGGTCTTCGTAGAGACTCTTGGGGATGCGGCATATATAGTGGAGCGACATGTAGCCGAAGCGGTCTATCTCAAGCATCTTGCGTTTGTCTACGGAATTGTCCCAGTCGATATCGAACATGCGTTCCACCAAGGCGGCTATCTTGTCCACCTCGTCGCTGAAGAAGGTGATGATGCGCGCGCCTACGATGTCTGTGATGTCGTCGATGGTACGGTACTTGCTGCCCTTCAACTCCAGCTTGCCGGCCAGACTTTTCTCGGTCTTCACGCGCCCTTCGATGGCTGTGACGGCCATGTTGTTCTCCTTAAGCGTCCGCTGCAATATGCCGAGCACCACCTCTTTGAGCTTCTTGAGGACAGGGAGCCGGTCGCGGTACTCGTCGAGAATCATCTCGCAGTGCATGTCGAGCTTCATCTTCATGGCTTGCTATCGGATGGCTATGATGTTGGAGAAACCTGTGATGTCGAAGACTTCCTTAACCTGCGGGTTCATGTTTAGCATCACCATTTTGCCACCACGGGCAAGGACACTCTTCTGGAGCGTGAGGAAGATACGCAGTCCCTGCGACGAGGTGTATGTCATGCCGGTGCAGTCAATGTCGATGTCAGGCTTGGGCGAAGTCATAAGGGGCTGGATGTCGGCCTGGAATTGGTCGGCGTTGGTGGTGTCGAGGCGCCCATTCAGGGTTACAAATGTCTTCTCTCCTTCGTTTTTTATCGTAATATTCATTGCAGTGTATTTATTCGCATATTTTTTTTGTCATGGTAAGGATATTGTTGCCGTCCTCGTAGCGGTAGCTTAGGCTGTCCATCATCTGCTTGCAAAGGAAAATGCCGAGCCCCCCCACCTCGCGTTCTTCGGCTGAGAGGGTGATGTCGGGGTCTTCGCGGTCCAGCGGGTTGAAGGGAACGCCGGCGTCGCGCAACTCTATGGAAAGCACAAGCGAGTCCTTGTCGAGCGAGGTGCCTGCCTCTAGCCACCCTATACCGCCCTCGTAGGCGTAGCGCACCACGTTCTCCACGGCTTCCTCGATGGAGAGGCGCAGCTTGAAGCGCAGGGCCTCGTCATTGGGCATGTCGGGCGAAGCCATGAGAAACTCTATAATCTCACTGCTCTTGTCTTTTATGGGGTTGAATCTCTTTCTCATTGTTTGTTTGGCTTACACTGTTACGCTCATGATGGTGATGTCGTCGTTCTGAACGTTGCCTTCGGTGAACTGCAGTATTTCTTTGTACAGGTTGTCCACGACCTCCTTGTTGGAGGTGGCGCTATTGCGGACCAATGCACTCCCGGCCCATGCCAGCAGCCGGTCGTTGCCAAAGAGGCTATTGTCGGCACGCTCGGCCTCGTTGACGCCGTCAGTGTAGAGAATGAGGCGTGTGCCGGTGGCAAGGTCGATGCTTTCGGCTTTGTAGACGAAGTCCTCAAAGAGGCCTATGGCCAAGTTGGGCTTGGCCTTTAGGAAGTAGGGGTCGCCGTCTGGCGGTACCACGATGATGGGGTTGTGGCCAGCGTTGCAGTACTCCATACGTTTTGTGTCAAGGTTGATACGCCCCATGAAGAGTGTGACGAACATGTCATTGGAGTTGGTATCGGTGACGCTGACGTTGATGCGTTCCAGCAGTTTGTCCATCGACTGGTCAATGCCGGACACAAAGCGCAGGCCGGCGCGCGTGATGGCCATCATAAGCGATGCAGGAACGCCTTTGCCCGAAACGTCGCCGATTGTGAGGTACAGGTAGTTGCCTTTTTGTACGAAATCGTAGAGGTCACCGCCTACCTCTTTGGCAGGTACCAGCATTGCTGCTACATTCTCTGGGAAGTCGGTGCGAAGCATACCCATCTGTATGTTGCGGGCCACACCGAGTTCCGACTCCATTCGTTCGTTAGCCGCCGTGGTGGTCTTCAGTTCGTCTATGTATTCGGTGATTGAATTCTGCATGTATACGAACGAGTCGTGCAGGTGCATCATCTCGTCGCCGCTCTTGATTTCGGGCAGCTCGGTATTTAGGTCGCCCTTGGCCATTCGCAGGGCAGCGTCGGACAGCTGCGTGATTGGGGTTGTCATGCGGTGGATTGTAAAACGGCAGATGACGTAGAGTATAACTATGACGATAAGCCCTATGATCAGAAGGTTGGTGTGCATCAAGGAGGAGTGTTTTAGCACTTCTTTGTATTGGCACACCACCGATGCCATCCATCCGTTGTGTAGAGGACCGTATACCACATAACCTACATTGGATCCAGAGCCAATGCGGCGCATGCTGTCTGCTCCACGCTTAATATCCTCCTGCAGTTCTTGCAGACTCTTGTCCTTGGCCACAGCCATCTGTATCTGGGCTATGAGCACGCTGTCGTGCAGACCTATGACGGAGTTGCCGCACACGATGGTGGTCAGCGAGTTGGGATAGGGGCGCAACGACTCGCACTTGTGCTCAATCCAGTCTATGGGCAGTTCTGAAGTGACTACGGCATAGAGCACGCTATCACCATTCACTTCGCGATATATGGGATGGCAATATGCTGTGACGCGCTGGTGGCGCTGCCCTTCGGCCATGTATGGCTCCGCCCAGAAGGGTCTGCGGTACTGCTCGACGAAGGCCAGGCAGCGTTCTACCCACGAACCGGTCTTCCAACCGCCCGTCAATGGATAGCTGTGAACCACGCCGCATGAGTCCTTATAGCTCATAGAGGCTTTGGCACCCTCTGACGAGGGGAAGATGACCGAGCCGCCGCAAATGAGCGAGTCAATCTCCACCGTACGGCTTATAATCATGCCGGCGTTGTTGGCGTCGGGCATTGAGGCAATAAGGGCTGCCACAGTTCGGGTGGCAATCTCCACTTCGCCCAGCGGTAGCTCTATCTCGCTGATGGTGCCGTGGAGCATGTGCTGTGTCGAGCGGGCGGCCTCGTCTGCGATAATCTTGTTCGACGTTAGCCCTACGACGAACATTTGCGCCACGAAGATAATGGCCACAACCACCGTCACCCGTCTGCTCAACCGGCGCGAAAAAGACCTATTCCTCTTCATTAACCGTTACCTTTTGTACTTTAAAAATACCCTTATTTTTTGGCTGGTTTTTTCTTGCGTGCCTTTGCCATGGCAAGAAACGCTACAAGAAATACCGTCAAATAGACACATGCGTGGATTACCTCGATGAAGAGTACCATCGAGGCTGCTGTGCCCAGCAGGAACACCAGTCCAATGAGCAGTGCCCAGAGGAATTTGCCACAGTAGATGGTGTCTCGTACAATCTTAAATATGACGAAAGCAACAGTGGCTAAAGCCGTAGCAAACAGTGCCCAGCCTGCAGCCGGACGACTTATGGCATAGGCGATACCGGCCACCGACACGCCAAGCAGCACGATACCAAGGCCCCATTTCCACTCCTTCCAGCGCTTCTCTTCAAGAGACATGCCTGCCTCGACCGAGAGTTGTGCCACAATCTGCATTGTGGCTATGAATAATCCAAACGACACAAGGGTTGTCAATACAATGCCGACAATAGCCAACGCTACGCTGCCCGTCGCTGACGAGTGGCAGTACCATCCTATGCAGGCGGCGCCGTCGGCTGTCGGCAGTTCGGCTTGGAAAACATAGTAGAACACCGCCAACAACGACACACCAAAGAGGGTGTATAGCACCGGATAGAAACGGCCACCGTCACGGTAGCGGATTTGGTGGTTGAAAACAGTCATCACCGCAACCACTACAGAAATGATTATCAACATCGCCAGCGGCGACAGTCCGAGCGGGTTGCCGATGTGGAAGCCCAGTAGGTCGGGCAAATTGGTCAATGTGCTCATATTTGTTTATGTTTTAATTTGTTGCCTTTAGTCTCCAGTTCTGTATTGCCGTTGACTTGTAGAGGCCTGCTCTTCGACGCCAACGAATATTTTAGAATGCAAAGATACAAAAATTATTCTGAATGACTGAAAATATTTTCGTTTCTGGCTTTTTTTGACCTCGGCAACTAGCCATTCCGAAATGGGTATGAACTTTTGAGAGAAGCTGGTTTACTATGAAATGAGAAGGTGGTTGGTGAAGGTTGCGATGCTGTAGACGTAGGTGTCGTCGGATGCAGTGAAGGTTAGGAATTTAACGGTGTCTAGCAGTTTGTTTGTCTTCTGCTTGAACAACGACGGAAGTTCTTTTGTCAATCCTTGGCCTGTGAGTTTGAGGAAGGCTTCTTTTTTCGTCCAGAGGGTGGTGAAGGCAATGGTTGGTTGCTCGGCATGTAGGATGTCTTCAAGCTCGTCGTCGCAGCAGCAATAGCGGCAGAGGTCGACATCCAGTTGCTTGGGTACGGCCTCGACGTCGCACCCCACGGGGGCGTCGCCGATGACACAGAGGGCGGCGCGGGGGCAATGGCTGAGGTTGAAGTGTATGTCGGGATGGTCTTTGAGCGTTGGTTTGCCGTTATGGCCAAAAACGAACTCCTGTGGGGTGTGGATGTCATACTCCTTCTCCAAGGCCTCCATCAGGAGCAGATAGACGGCTAGGGAGAGCCGACGGTCGTGCTCCTGACGGTAGCGAAGAGCAAGCCGTCGGCGCTGGTGGCTGACGGCTTGCAGCGCCTCTTCCATGTCGAGCTTTTCGATATGGTCGTTGAGGTAGATCATTCGAAGAAGCCGAAGGCGGCAATCTGTCGCATCATCTGTATAATATACTCGCTGGATGTGTCGCTCCAATGGAAGCCCAAGCGGTGCAGCACGCTGCAAGTGTAGCGGTTGTCACGCTCGATCATGACGGCCTTCTGTCCGTGAGCCATATCCTGGTAGGCCAGCATGGCCGAGAGCAGCTTGGCTTTCTCGGGGTCGTGGGCGGCATTATCTATGGCCTGCTGGAAGTCGCCGGCTTCCACGAAACGTATCTCACGGCCCAAATGCTCCATGAGGCGTAGCACGTCGCCCAGCAATTCGGTGTGGTTGTTGAATGGCTGGAAGACGGTGCACTCTTTGGGTGTGGAGGCAAGGAGCACCACAGCCTTCGCTGTCTCGTCGATGGGCGA
Source organism: uncultured Bacteroidota bacterium (assembly GCA_902791695.1). Classification (GTDB taxonomy): domain Bacteria; phylum Bacteroidota; class Bacteroidia; order Bacteroidales; family P3; genus Colimorpha. Next base: position 11,453 of record CADAWR010000019.1, on the reverse strand, counting down.
CATCTCGGTGAGTTCGTCGTAGCTGTCGTAGGGGCAGCAACCCAAGGTGTGGAACACTTTCAGACGTCCCATGTAGCTGTTGCTGTTGAAGTTGGCCTGGAATTCGCCGTCGGCGCTGCGAGGTGCCAGGTTGCCCACACGCATCACTTTGGCGCTCAGTCCGTGGTGGGCCACAGCGTCGAGGACGAGGCGCTCGGCGAGGAACTTGGAGTGTATGTAGCGGTTGTCCAGGAACTGTCCGAACCACAGTTTGCGCTCGTCGAGCGTGGGCACCGCAGCCCCGTTGCCTTGGTCAATCCATATTTCGCCCACGCTGGTTGTGGAGATATGGATGAGTCGGGCACCTGTCTTCAGACAGAACTCCATGCAGCGCCGTGCGCCGCCGATATTCACATCCTCGATGTCCGTGCTCTTTGAGAAGTGCTTGACGTTGGCAGCGCAGTTGAAGACGGTGTCTATTTGGGCAGGGAAACCAGCGGCCAGAGAGGTTAAGTCTTCTGTGACATCGCCGTTGATAATGAAGAGCCGTGTGCCGAAAAGCTCCTTGAACGACTTCTCGAAATAGTAGAACAGCAGGTTCTTGAGGCGGTGTTCGGCAGACGGTTGGTCATTGCCGCGTACGAGGCAGGTGATGGTGACGGCGTCGGAGTCGATGAGTTCGCGCAACACATGGATGCCCAGATAGCCAGTGGCACCCGTAAGGAGTACGTTGCCCAGCCGCTGCTGCTCGCCTTTGAGGAACATCTCGACGTTGTTGCGTTGCAGGATGGCGTTGATGCCGTTGTAGTCGAAGTCTTTGACCTCGACGTCGGCTTCCTCTTCGGGAGCGCCGCCGGACACGAACTGCGCCAGCAGGCGCGGCGTGGGATGTGTGAACACATCGCCGTAGGCTACGTGCAGGCTGGCCTTGTCGGCCTCGATGATTACCTTGGTGACCATCAGCGACGTGCCACCCAGCTCAAAGAAGTTGTCGGTGGCACCCACCTTGTCCATGGATAGGACGTCGGCGAATATGTCGCAGAAGAGTCTCTCCACTTCGTTGGCCGGAGCCACGTACTCGCGTTCCTCCACCTGTATCTGCGGTGCCGGCAATGCGCGCCGGTTGACCTTCTGGTTCTGGTTGAGTGGTATCTCCGCCAGCTGCATCGTGGCTGCTGGCACCATGTATGACGGCTTGCGTTCGCGTATAAAAGCGTTGAGGGCCTGTATGTCGAGTTTGTTGTCGCTCACTACGTATGCGGCTATGAACTTGCCGCCGTTGGGGTAGTCGAAGGCCTGCACGGTGGCGTCCTTGATGCCGGGATATTCACGTATGACAGCCTCCACTTCCTTTAGCTCTATGCGGAAGCCGCGTATCTTCACCTGTCCGTCGCGGCGGCCCACGAACTGCACGTTGCCGTCCTCAAGGTAGCGGACGATGTCGCCCGTGCGGTAGCAGCGTTTGCCCTCCCACGTGATATATGTGTCGGCGGTCTTCTCGGGCAGGTTGAGGTATCCGCGACTCACCTGCGGTCCGCTCACCAGCAGCTCGCCGGCGGCACCCAGAGGCAGACGGTTGAGGTCTTTGTCGATGATGAACAGCTGCAGGTTGTCGAGCGGCTTGCCGATGGGGGCGTTCTGCTCGAACTCCGCCAGCGGGTAGGTGGTGGTGAAGATGGTGCACTCGGTGGGGCCGTAGCCGTTGTGCATCTTATAGGATGTAGGAGGCGTGAGGGGCAGTATTTTCTCGCCGCCCACCGAGAGGTGGCGCAGCGAATGGTTGTCGCAGTTCATGGCGAACTGGCATCCTACCTGCGTAGTCATGAAGGAGTGGGTGACGCCCTCCTCGTTGAAGTAGTGGTTCAGGTCTGGCAGGTTCAGGCGTATGTCGTCGCCTACAATCACGACGGCGGCGCCTGTGGTGAGGGCCGGATACATGTCCATCATGCAGGCGTCGAAACCGTAGCTGGCATAGGCGGCCACCTTGTCGCCCGGGCGTAGGTTGTAGTAGTGCTGGTACCAATGGCAGAAGGCCACGAGGTTACGATGCTCGAGCTGGCAGCCCTTGGGCTTGCCGGTGGAGCCTGAGGTGTACAGCATGATGAAGAGGTCCTCGGGTTTTAGCGTCACCGCGGAAGGCTTGCCTTGGAGCTTCCCGAGCGCTTTTGTCAGCACCACGGGGCCGCTGTATTCGTTTACATTCTCCAGCATCTCCTCGTCGGCTATCAAAAGTTTGGCGTCGGCATCCTGCATCATGAAGTTCAGGCGCTCGGCGGGGTAGCTGGGGTCGAGGGGCTGATAGGCGCAGCCGGCTTTCAGCACGCCCAGGGAGGCGAGCACCATCCACTCGCTGCGTCCTATGAGGATGGAGACGACATTGTCTTTGCCGCCCTCGACTTTTGAGCCCACAAGGGCTGCGATGGCATCGGTCCGTTCATCGACCTCGCGGTAGGTGAGCCGCACGTCGTGATAGACGACGGCCAGGTTGTCGGGAGTCTCCTTGGCCTGTCGGCGGAAGAGGGTGACGATGGTCTCGCTGTCGTCGTACTCCACAGAGGTCTGGTTGAAGCTGTCAAGAAGGCCGGTGCCGGCATTGTCCAGCAGCGAGATGCTGCGAAGCGGCTTGTCGGCGGCAGCGGCGAAAGCGCTGACGGCGTTGCTCACGCTCTGCGCCAGGCTCTGCATCATAGCCTCGCTGTACTGACCGTTGTCGTATTCTATGGACACGCTGGGCACACCCTCTACTTCGGTGATGTAGAAGGCTATTTTGAATTTCGGGACATTCAGCTCCAGAGTGGAGTCTACGGTTACCTGCTTTCCACCGACGCTGTAATCGCTCAGCACACCTATTTGATAGGCGTACATGATGTCGGCTTTGAGGCCGTAGTCGGCGGCGATGCGAGCGAAGGGGTAGTTCTCGTTGGCGAGGGTCTGCTCGAAGATGTCTGAACTATCATGGATGAACTCCTGCACACTCGGGTTCCCTATCTTGGAGTATAGCGCAAGGGTGTTCACGAACATGCCCATGGTGTTGGCTACCTTCAGGTTGCTGCGGCCGTTGGAGATGGTTGTGATGCACACCTCGTCGCTGCCGGCGAAGCGCGAGAGGCTATAGAAGACGGCGCTCAGCATTATGGCAGAGGGGTTCACTCCCTGCTGTTGGCCCAAGCGTGTGACATCGTCCCACACGATGGGCGCGCATACGCGGCCGTTCTCGCCTTGCGGACGGGGATTGGTGAGGTCGGGAGCCAGCTCGGTTACCTCCTCCACCTCGCCCAGACGCTCCTTGAAGAATGCCTCCGATTTTGCAAAGGCCTCGCTGTTCTCGGCGGCTTTCTGCTCGGCGACGAACTGCGCGTAGGTGCATATCTCCGGCTCTATGTCTTTGCCGTTCATCAGGTCGCATATCTCATGTATGAAGAGGTCATAGGAATAGCCGTCGCACACCAGGTGGTGGATGTCGCAGTATAGATACAGGCTCTTCTCGGTGCTGACGATGGCGAAGCGGAAGAGGCGGTCCTTGGCCAGGTTGAAAGGACGCACGAAGCTGTGGCGGAATGTTATATCCTCTTCCTCGCTCATGGTCATCACCTCAATTTCCACAGGCATCTCCCGGTCGCCCATCACCTGCACAACGCCATTGTCCTCGGTGACGAAATTCACGAAGAGGGCCGGATGGTTCTCTGCGACCTTTTCTAAGGCAGTGCGTAGGGCTGCGGCGTCGGTCTCGACGGGGAAAGCAAGGCAAACGGGTGTGTTGTAGAGCGTGGAGGTGGGGTTCTTCATGCAGTCGAAGTATACGCCCGTCTGCGAGTAGGAGAGGGGCGCTTTCGTAAGTTGTGCGTCGGGTGTGGGCTCGCCGGTTTCGGCTGGGGCTGGTGTTTCGACAGCTGCGGTGGGCTGTGTCGACGCCTGGCCGTCAAGCATCGCCTTCAGGATTTCGTTCTCGATGGTTTGTATGCTGCCACCTTGGCTTAATATCTTGGAGTCAATCTGAACCCCGTAGTGTTTGAATATCTGTGTGGCCAGCTTTATGGCAAGGATGGAGGTGAGGCCCGCCATGCGGAGGTCTGTGGTCAGGCCTATGGCGTCGCTGCCCACCACGCCGACTACCATCTCCTTGAGTTGCTCTTCCAGTATGTTGAGCGGCACGTTGGTGTCCGTTGCTTCTTCGGTGCCGTTACCGATGACCGGCTCCGGTAGCGCCCTGCGGTTCACTTTCTGGTTCTGGTTCAGCGGTATGGCGTCAATCTGCATAGTGGCGGCAGGCACCATATAGGGAGGTTTCTGGTCAAGGATGAAGTTATTCAATGCGGCGATGTCTATCTTCTCGTCCGACACGACATAGGCGGCTATGTATTTGCCTCCCGCAGGGTAGTCGAAGGCCTGCACTGTGGCGTCCTTGATGCCGGGGAACTGGCGGATGACAGCCTCAACCTCTTTGAGCTCTATGCGGAAGCCGCGAATCTTCACTTGGCCGTCTTTGCGGCCCACAAACTCGATGTCGCCGTTCTGGCGGTAACGCACGATGTCGCCCGTACGGTAGATGCGCTTCCCGTTCCATTCAACGAATGCAGCGGCGGTCTTCTCGGGCAGGTTGAGGTAGCCTAAGCCTACCTGTGGGCCGGCGATAATCAGTTCTCCGGCACATCCCCAGGGCATTTGTTTCCCGAAACGGTTGATGATATATAGCTCTGCGGTGTCGTTAGGCTTGCCGATGGGTATGTTGGGCTCTTTTTTGTTTACAAAATGGCTGCATACATAGCCGATGGTCTCCGAGGGGCCGTAAGCGTTCATGAATTTATAGGCAGGCGGATCTATACTCATCAGCTTTTCGCCGCCGGTTTCCAACAGCTGGAACCCCGGAATATCGGGATAGGATATGGCCATCTGAGTGGCCATCTGAGTGGTCATGAAACAATGGGTGATGCCCTCCTTGACGAAATAAGCGTAGAGGTTCTCCAGGTCGAATCGCACATCGTCGCTGAGCACATGGAAGGTCGCCCCAGCCCATACACATGTCCAAAAGTCGACCTGGAAGGCGTCGAAGCCATAGCCGGCGTAGGAAGCGTAGTTGGATGAAGCGGTCAAGCCGATTCTCTTTGCATTGAATGCAGTCAAGTTGCGTATGTTTTCCTCGCTGAGCATCACCCCCTTGGGCGTGCCGGTGGTGCCGCTGGTGTAGAGCAGCACGAAGGCCTCCGTGCCGTTATAGCCAGCAGCATCCTGCTGCATGAACGAGAGACGCTCCTCAGGATAGCTGCTGTCAAGTGGCAGCTGAGTGAGGCCGGCTTTGGCTATGGCAAGTGGTGCGAGCACCATCTTTTCGTCGCGGGGGACGGAGAATCCCACGACGTGCTCTCCGCAGCGAACGGTGTAAGAGGAGTCTATGCTATCAGTGAGCTTGTCGACCTCGGCGAAGGTGAGCCTTTTGTCGCCGGCCACGCAGAAGATGTCGTTGGGCCGTTCCGCCACATGCTGCTTGAAGCGCTCGACCAAAGTCTGTGTATATACGGGCTTTACCTTGGGATTCAGCTCATTCAGCCACTGTATCTGTTCCGGGAGGGCGTATTCTACCTCTCTCACCGTATCGGCGCTTACCATGCTCCGCAGTATGGCTCCGTAGCTGTCTGCCAGTTCTGCCATGAAGGCATCGGAATAATCACTGCTGCTGTATCCCAGCTTAAGGGAATAACCGTCTTGTATTTCTATGAGTTCGGCAGCAAGTTTCCATCCTGGAGTAAGGTTGCGTAGGTCCTCGGTCTTGAGAAGGTGCCCGTCAAGATGGAGGCTCAGGCGGTCGGAGAAGAGGGATCCTTGATAGACAAAGATGACTTGGTTGTTGAGTCCGAGGTCGCGTACTGCATCTTGATAGGCATAGTATTGCAGTTGCTGGACGGTATCCATCTGTTCCTTCAGCGAGGAGAAGAGTTCACCAAGTGTCTCGTCGCCCCGCGTTTGGACAAACACAGGCAGGGTGTGCACCATCATTGTGACGGAGGACTGGTAGCGTGAATCCGAGCGGCCGTGATAGACGGTGCAGTAGGAGGCTTTGTCTTCGGCGCTGTAGGCTGCCAGCAGCAGACCCCATGTCGCCTGCATCAGGGTGCTCTCCTTGACATTCCATTTCTGTCTGATGGTCTGGATCTCTTCCTTGGTGACCGACAGGGGATATTGCTTGTAGCTGATCTCGTCGGTAGCCTCCTTCTGTGTGCTTTCCGGCAGTGGCAGCGAGTCGGTGTCGGCAGCGTCGCAGAAGGTTTTGGCATACCACTCGCGAGCTTCGGCCATCTTGGCCTCGTCGGCGCGCAGCGCTTCTTCTTCCTGCGCTATGATGCTGCCGTCTATTGTCTCGCCTATAGGCTGCTGGCCGTTATAGCAGCGCTCGATTTCTTGGTTGAAGACTATCAATGAGAATCCGTCGGTGATTACATGGTGTGTGTCGAAATAGAACCAAGCCTCGCCGTTGGAGGTCTTGTAGATCTCTGTGCGCCATAGCCGCTCGCCGTGAGGGTCCATAGTGCGTGCAAAGCCGCGACGGGCTTCGTCGAGGGTGCCTACGGAAAAGACGGGAACGGTCTCTTCCATAGCTGGGAACATGCCGCTCTCCATCTGGGGCATCCCGTCGTCGTCGAGCACTACATGCGAGGCTAAGTACGGATGGGCACAAAGGGTGTCATAGACGGCCTTGCGGAAACGGTCTAGGTCAATGACTGGCGGCAGCGCCACCAACAGCGCGTTCTGGTAGTTGACTTTTTCGTCCTTGTTGTTGACGCAGGCGTAGTAGATGCCCAACTGACTTTGACTCAACGGAGATCTCATATCGTTTGTGGTGTTGTGTTGCTAAAATTTGGTGGAGAACAGGGTGGGGGTGATGACCAGCGAGAACCATCCCCAGCGCAGGTATTTGCTGTCGTTGGCCTGTTTCAGTCGGTCCATCGTTTCGGAACCGACCATCTGTGTGTAGCCGAGGGCAAGTGCAATGTTGTCCGAGAAGCTGTACGAGGCCTGTAACTCGATGCTGTGGCCCAGCGTGCGTTCCAGCCCTTTGAGCTCGGTGGTAACGGCGAGGTGGTGATATGTGGCGCTACAGCTTAGACCCTTTACAGGGCTGCTGCCGACACCGAAGAAGGCGTTTTGCAAGCCCGGCGTGAAACCGTTGATGTAAGCGCTTTGGTAGAAATAGTCCATCATGCCGTAGAATTTGCTGTGCGACCCATAGAGGGGCGTGAACCCTTTATAGACAGTGTGTTGTGGCAATCCTATGGTGCCAGGCAGCGGCACGGCAACATAGTCGTCTCCACTAAGATGGTCGTAGCCTGCCACGAGTTCAAGGTATTTGAAGGGTCTCACCGTGGCTTTGGCGCTGGCCATCCACGCGTCCATAGGGGCTGACTGCATGGAAGCATTGACATTTTTGCCTCGCTGACGGTAGTATGATCCTTCGAGGGTAAGGAACTTCGGGTCAAACTTTATGTATCCGCCAAACATCTGCTGATACTCGTCGTGAGGCGGGTTATTATTGTCATCCTGCACGCCGGCCTGCAAGCCTATATTCATAAACAGCAGCGACGCACCCAATGGGAACGATGGCACATCATAGTGATACCACACTGTCTGCATCGTCTTGTAGGGCTGTGCACCGTCGGTGTAGTATGTGTTCACATACACGTTGGCAGCGTTCTGGTTGTAGGCTAGAATGGCATGTAGCTTGTGGCCGTAACCTTCGAAACCAACACGTAGCACATCGTGCGACAGCGCCGCCATCGCGAAATCGTCGGGACCTATGATGCGCTCGTCATCGTATGCCAGTGCTACGCGCCCTATCTGTGCGAATAGCCCGCAGCGCGCCGTCATCTTCACCCATCCTTCATAGAGGCTGAGCGCCATGTTTCCGCTGCTCCCCCAGATGGCGTTGTTTTGTATGACGCCTCTTGCCTCCAGGCCACCGTGCTCGTAGCCCACAGTCATACGAAGACGTCCCATTAGGAAGTTCGAGTAGTCGTCGACCTCAATGCCTTTGGCTCTCGGTAGCCCTCCGCTGCACATCTCGCCGTGCGACAGGTAGTTCAAGCCTATGTTAAGTTTGTTCTTCAACGTGTCGGGCTCATCGGCCATAGCCACTGTCGTCGTCGACAGCAGTAACAGCGCCGCTATGGATATTAGCTTACTTTTCATAGCTCTATTCGAAGTCAAATAGGTTGATGAAGCCCGTCAGCTTGAAGACATTCTTTATATCGTCACTCACATTGCGCATCGTCACCTTGCTGCCGGTCGCCTTGGCGGCTTTCAGTATGCCTATCAGTATTCGCAGGCCGCTGGAGGCTATATACTCCAGATCTTTGCATTCTATGTCTACATCCTTGCCATTGCTTTGCAAGAGCGGCTTCAGCACCTCTTCTGCCGTTGTGGCGGCTGCGGTGTCCAGTTCTCCAGCTAATGTGGCGACATATTTGCCGTCGATTTCTTTAAGTTCTGCATTCATGGTATTTGTATGTTTTTTTTTCTGTTTTTATCTGTTAACTGTCTTCACCAGCGTTAAGATGTTCTTGCCGTCGGTGTATTCGTAGTTGATGCTGTCCATAAGCTCTCTCACCAGCAGGATGCCCAGACCTCCTATCTGGCGCTCTTCGGCCGCGAGGGTCGTGTCGGCCTTCTCCTTGGCTGTGGGGTCGAAGGGCACCCCCGAGTCCACGATGGTGGCCTTGAGGCTCTTTCCGTCGAACATCACACCGACCTCTATGCTACCTTCCGTGCCAATAGGGTAGGCGTAGTTGATTACGTTCACCACAGCCTCCTCTATGGCAAGCCTTATCTCTTGAGCCGTTGACTTGCCTATGCCCATCCGCTCCGTCGCCGACTTGATGAAGTCGCTGAACCTCGCCACCTCCTGCACGTTGTTCTTCAGCACGATTGTCTCGGTCATGATGCTATCGAATTGCGTCGGCGTGTAGCGTATGGCCAGCATGGTCAGGTCGTCGCTCTGCTCGGCGTCGCCCACGAAGGTGTGCATGCTCTGCTCGGCTTTTGTTAGGACGGCCTTTGGTGTCAGGTCGCTGCATGCGGCTAACACTGCCTCCACGCGCTTCATGCCGAACAGCTTGTGGGCGTTGTTCATCGCCTCGGTCAAACCGTCGGTGTAGAGGAACATGGTGCTGCCGCCCTCCAGGTGGGTCTCCTGTACGTTGTACCTTATCTCTTCGAACAAGCCTACTGGCAGGTTGGCGGCGCAGTCGATGGTCGCAGGCTTGGTGCCGGCAAGCAGCAGGAAGGGCGCGTCGTGGCCGGCATTGCAGTAGCGCAGATGCCCCGTAGGCAGGTCAAGCACCCCGATGAAGAGGGTGACGAACATGTTGGCCTCGTTGCCCTGACAGGTGGTCTGGTTGATGGTGTGCATGATGCGCGCAGGGTTGCTCTCGTGGGCCGAAGCCGAGCGGAACAAAGCCTGCGTCACAGCCATCAGCATGGCCGCCGGAGCCCCCTTGCCGCTGACGTCACCTATGCAGAAGAAGAGCTTCTCGTCCCTGACGAAATAGTCGTACAGGTCGCCTCCCACCTCGCGCGCCGGCGCCAGGAATCCTTCTATCGCCACGTCGTCGCGCTGCATGTGGCTCGTAGGCAGCATGCTCTGCTGTATCTGGCTCGCGGCATGCAGCTCGCCACCTATGCGATCTTTCTCGGCGTTGGTCTTGCGCAGCCGCTCCAGGTTGCGAGTGGTGCGCCACACGATGAAGCCCATCAACATCAGACCCGCCAGCGACAGCAGTAGCAGCGCCAGGTGCGTCTTACGCAACGGGGCGAATATCTCGCTGTCGCTGCACACACAGATAAGTGTCCAGCCTGTGATGCCACCCACGGGATAGTAGAACACATGCTGTTTCCGGTGTTTCCCTTCTGTGAGCGTCAGGTAGCCCGTCAGCGAATCGTCGCTCCTCACCAGCGCCAACGCCTGATGGTATACAGGGTCGTCGTCGCCCGAGATGAGCTTGTATTCACGCGACACAAGGAAACGCCTGATCGACTTGTAACTGTTGGGCGTGTCCATGATGTCGCTTAGCCATTCCAAGGATATGTCGGCTGCCACGACGGCTACGATATTGCCTTTGTCGTCGTGGGCGGGCGACGAATAGGTCATCACCACCGACTGCGCCCCGTCTGGGTCATAGTAGGGCTCGCTCCAGTGGTCGCTGTCGTGCTCCACCGTGTAGGTGTAGGCCTCGAGCTTCGTGTAGTCGTGGCTCTTCGAGCCAAGCTGCATCGACTCCACCGACCCGTCGTGCCTCCGCCCTGCGTAGGGCTCGAACCAGTAGCCCTTCTCGGGATAATAGTTGGGGACAAAAGCCACCCCGCATCCATGCAGGAACGGGTTGTGCTCCACAAGCCTGCGCGTCGACTCGAACATCCAGGCGGGTTGCTCGATGTCGCCGGTGACCACCCACGTGTAGTTGTTTATCACCACTTCGGCTTTCGACAGCTGCTTGCGTATGTTCATGGCTATGCCCTTCATCTCCTGCCGCACCAGCCGCCCCATCATCTCGTGGATGATGTTCTGGGCGTTGTAGTACAGCACCCCCGTCGTCAGCTCCAGCAGCAACGCAGCAGCAAGGATGACAGTCAGGTTGCTGTGGGTCTTGAAGAAGTCTCCAATCCTCTTCCACCAGTTTTTCAGGGCTTTCCCTTTGTTCGGCATATTTGTCGTGTCGAGTGTATGTTTCGGGGTGCAAAATTAGGCATTTATTTTTATTTACGCAAATCTGTCTTGCACAGAATTTCTTGCCCTGTCGTTATCTTGCTAATCCTTAGTGCAGTAGATTCTGCCTCACTATGCCGATGGCCCCCTTCTCCGCATCTCTTTCCCCCATGGCCACTCCCTTTGGGGCCCCTTCGGCCCCTCTTCGGCTTTCAACTGAAGAAATGCCGAAGGGGCTCCGTACCGGCTCCGTGGAAAAGCCCTCTTTGGGGGATAACAGGTAGGGTTGTTCCAATTGGCTGTTTTACCGATTCTTTCACATGCGGTCAAATCTTTTTTATGTATATCAAGAAACTTTCGTATCTTTGCACTTTCTTTTTGCCGGTCTTTTGATGCCCGACGATGGAGATAGTAGATTGAATATTAACACTTTTATGGGTCTCGGGGACGGTCCCCGAGGCTGCGGTAAAGTAATAGAAAACAATAAAAAACAATGAACATTATCACTAAAAAGTTCGATCTCGGCGACGGCCGCATGATCGAAATCGAGACCGGCAAGCTGGCCAAACAGGCCGACGGCGCTGCCGTTGTCCGCATGAACGACACGATGCTTCTGGCTACCGTATGCTCGAAGAAAGAGGTGGGCGAGAACGTCGACTTCATGCCCCTCACCGTTGACTATCAGGAAAAATACGCCGCCATGGGTCGCTTCCCCGGCGGTTTCTTCAAGCGCGAGGCCCGTCCCTCGGAGCATGAGATCCTCATCGCCCGCCTGGTCGACCGT
>CADAWR010000018.1 GCA_902791695.1 uncultured Bacteroidota bacterium | reverse complement strand
GGTGGCTTCGCGGCCGCGGGGGGTGCGCATGAGGTAGCCTTCCTGGATAAGGTAGGGCTCATAGACCTCCTCGACGGTGCCGGCTTCCTCGCCGACGGCGGTGGCAATGGTGTTGAGACCCACGGGGCCGCCCTTGAACTTGTCGATGATGGTTGTGAGGATGCGGATATCCATGTCGTCGAGGCCGTTGCGGTCGACATTGAGGGCCTGGAGGGCATAGCGCGCGATGTCGAGTGTGATGGTGCCGTCGCCCTTCACCTGCGCGAAGTCGCGCACACGGCGCAGCAGGCGGTTGGCGATACGGGGGGTGCCGCGCGAACGGCGTGCTATCTCGATGGCGCTCTCGCTGGTTATCTTCACCTGCAGCAGGCTAGCGGAACGGTTGACAATGCGCGTAAGCGTCTCGGTGTCATAGTATTCGAGGCGGCAGTTGATGCCGAAGCGGGCGCGCAGCGGGGCCGTGAGCATACCGCTGCGGGTAGTGGCGCCGATGAGGGTGAAGGGCTTGAGGTTGAGCTGCACCGAGCGTGCCGCGGGGCCGCTCTCAATAAGGATGTCGATGCGGAAGTCCTCCATGGCGGAGTATAGATACTCCTCGACAATGGGCGACAGGCGGTGAATCTCGTCGATGAAGAGGACGTCGTTGGGCTCGAGGGCGGTGAGCAGGCCGGCGAGGTCGCCAGGCTTGTCGAGCACCGGGCCGCTGGTGGTCTTGATATTGACCCCCAACTCGTTGGCAATGATGTTGCTGAGGGTCGTCTTGCCGAGGCCCGGGGGGCCGTAGAGGAGCACATGGTCGAGGGGCTCGCCACGGTCCTTGGCGGCACGCACGAAGACCTTGAGGTTCTCCACCACCTGGTGCTGTCCGGCGAAGCTGTCGAACCCCGAGGGACGCAGAGCGCGCTCTATCTCTTTCTCTTTCGCGGATATAACGTTGCTGTCGAGAGTGTCATTCATAATGCAAAAATACAAATAATCTACGACATGGCCAAATAAATCGCAAAATGACCATAAAAAGCCCGCCTTCGATACGCCCTTCCTCCATCATTTCAACCATAGTTCAACCATCGTTCAACCATACTTCAACCATATATAATGGTTAAACGAAAGTCAAACTATAGTTAAGAAATAGAGAGATAGGCGGAGGGAGGCGGGAGGATGGAGCCATTGAGGAGATGTTTTTTTCGCGCGTGCGAAAATAATTTTGTATCTTTGCCACAGCGGCCAGTGTGGCCACATAGTATTTTATTGTATAAAAATCAAACAATTGCAGCATAATATGTCACTATTGTCTATACGCAATTTGCACGCCTCGATAGGTGAACGCGAGATATTGAAGGGAATCAACCTCGAGGTGAACCGCGGCGAGGTGCACGCCATAATGGGACCCAACGGCAACGGCAAGAGCACCCTGGCGGGTGTGGTGGCCGGCAACCCCAAGTACACCGTCACTGCCGGCGAGGTGATTTTCAAAGACAAGAACATCCTGGAGCTGCCGGTGGACCAGCGCGCCTGCGAGGGGCTGTTCCTCGGTTTCCAGTACCCGGTGGAGATTCCCGGTGTGAGCATCACCAACTTCATGCGCACCGCCGTCAACGAGCAGCGCAAGTACCACGGCCTCGACCCGCTGAGCGGCAGCGAGTTCCTGAAGCTGATGGAGGAGAAGAAGAAGGTGGTGGAAATGACCACCAACCTGGCCAACCGCTCGGTCAACGAAGGCTTCAGCGGCGGCGAGAAGAAGAAGAACGAGATATTCCAGATGGCCATGCTCAACCCCACGCTGAGCATACTCGACGAGACCGACAGCGGACTGGACATCGATGCTCTGCGCATAGTGGCCGGCGGTGTCAACCAGCTGCGCTCGAAGGACAACGCCACCATCGTCATCACCCACTACCAGCGCCTACTGGACTTCATAGTGCCCGACTTTGTGCACGTGCTCTACGAAGGCCGCATCGTGAAGACCGGTCCCAAAGAGCTGGCTCTGGAACTTGAGGAGAAAGGCTACGACTGGATTAAAAAGGAGCTTGGAGAATGATTAGGAAAGACATACTGCCCGACGTATGGACCGACGGCTGGCGCTGTGAGGCACCGGCAGAGCAGATTACCGTACAGCGCGGAGAATCAATGCAGCTGGTACTCTGTCACCCTGAGGATGCGCCGATGTTTATGATAGAGACTTCGAGACTTCAAGACTTCGAGACTTCGAGTGGGTATAAGGTGATGGGGGATGTGGAGAATCTGGACGTCGAAATGGAGGAGGGCGCGAATCTGAAGCTCTACCGTCTGCAGGGTATTCACACTCCGGCGCGTCAGCTGACGCAACTGCACATCAACATGCAGCGCGACGCCCAACTGGAGATGTGCACCGTGACCCTCGGTGGCGGCCACGTGAGGAACAACATCATAGTGCGCATGCAAGGTGAGGGCTGCAGCTGCAAAGCCGACGGGCTCTACCTGATAGACCGCGAGCAGGAATGCGACAACTACATCTTCGTAGAGCATGCGAAACCGCACTGCACTAGCAGCGAACTCTATAAAGGCATCATGGACGATGCGGCGAGAGCCCGCTTCAACGGGCATGTGCTGGTGCAGGACGGCGCGGTGAAGACTGAGGCCTACATGACAAACCGCAACATACTGCTCACCGACAAAGCCCACATTGACACACGCCCCTTCCTGGAGATATACAACGACGATGTCAAGTGCTCGCACGGCTCGACCATAGGGCAACTCGACGAGCAGGCGAAGTTCTACCTGCAGACACGCGGCATCAGCGAACGCACGGCAGTGACGATGCTCAGCTATGCCTTCTGCGACGAGGTGATACGCGGCATCGCCATCCCCGCACTGCGCGACGCTGTGGGCGACATGGTGAAGAAGCGCCTCCATGGGGAGCTCAGCCCCTCATGCGACGAATGCGCCATACGCTGCACCACCCCCTGCAACGGCGAGATGGCAAACTTCAAGATAGATCCAACAAAATTGTAGTGGAATATGTTTAATGGAGTGAAAGGGAGTGAAAAGGGAGTGAGAGGGAGTGAGAGGACAATGGTTCACTTCCTCTTACTTCTCCTATGTTCATCATTCATCATCCATTATTCATCATTGGTTCAGGCCCAGTGCGGCGTGAAGGTAAAGAGTGGAGACCGGAGCCGGTATGAGGAGGCACTGGCGCACTTCAACAGCCGCAACTTCAAGACGGCTGGGGTGGAGCTGCGTAAGATAGCTTCACGTAACCCCAAGGCTGCCGACCCACAGTTCTGGCTCGGAATGACGGCAGTACACGACGGCTTCAACGCCACAGGCATACGGAAGTATTTCACCAAGTGCATCGAACTCTGCCCCACCTACCCCAACGCCCTCGCCCACTTCTACATGGGGATGATACACTACACCGACAAACGATACGACGACGCTGTTGCTGAACTCAACCAATACTTTGCGTTAGCCAACAACAACGACGACAAAGCGGTGAGCGCTGTGTACGAAGAGGCGTCGAACTACCTGTATTGGTCACAGTTTCTGGCTGAAGCGATGCTCAACATGGCACCATTTGACCCCCAGCGAGTGGTGGGCGTAAGTTCAAAGCACAACGAAGCGCTACCCTACCTCAGTCCCGACGGCCGCACGTTCTACTATCTGCGAGAGATGCCCGTGGACGAGGGGCGTACCTTCTACCACCGCGAGTTGGAACACAAACAATGGAGGCTGTGCTATAGCGTGTGGCAGGATAGCTGCTACAGTCGCGGAGTAGAGATGCCGGCGCCATTCAACAGCGGCGACCCTGAGGGGAGCGTAAGCATCACCGCTGACGGCAATGAGTTGTATTACTCGATAATACGGAAAGAGCGCGGGTACGCCAACAGCGATATCTACAGGGTGCGCCGTATCGACGGCCGTTGGCAACAGCCCGAACAGCTTGGACCGCAGGTGAACGGCGACCGGACGTGGGAATCGCAGCCGACGGTGAGTCCGGACGGGCGCACACTGCTTTTTGCCTCGAACCGCAAGGGCGGACACGGGGGTATAGACATCTGGCGCTGTCACCGACTGCCTAACGGCGACTGGAGCCGCGCGGAGAATCTAGGGAACACCGTAAATACCGAGGGTAACGAGAAGATGCCTTTTCTGGCTGCCGATGGCCACACACTATATTTCCTCAGCAACGGCTGGCAGAGTTTCGGCGGATACGACATCTTCTTCTGCAACCTCAACGACACCTACGGCAACCGTCCAACCAACCTTGGGTTGCCCATAAACACCGAAGAGGACGAGGTGAGCTTCGGCGTCGCTCCTGACGGGAAAAGGGCGTACTTCGCAGGACGCATCGAGGGCTCGCGAAGTACCGATATACTGATGTTCGACCTCTACCCTGCTGCGCGTCCCGAAGCGATGCGACTGCACCGCATCAGAGTTAAACACGGCGATAGCAGCCAAGATACCGTAATGATGCTCTCGGAGCAATACACCAATGTAATCACCCTCAGTAAAGAGGGCACACTGCCCTCCATCGTATGTGGGAAAGCCCGTCAGATACCAGCCAGCGTAACGCTGTACGACAGCGTGGCGCCACTTGCCGTCACCTTCCTCGCCGGTAGCCGTCTGACCACGGAAGGGGAAATGGTGACCGACGCGCTGGCAGAGTGGCTCGTGGAGCGTCCCCGCGTGAACATAGCCGTGAGATGTCCAAAATACACCGACGCTAAAGCTGTACATGATAGACTGATGAGTAAAAAGCTCCGAGCTGGACGAGTGACCATAGAGAGCGGCACAGCCTTTGACAAACCACAAATAGCACTGCAATGAAGCCCATCATACGTATATTAAGCTACCTAAAACATTTTCCGTGGCATATAGGGTTGAACGTGTTCTTCAACCTGTTGCACATCGTTTTCAATCTGGGCTCATACGTAATGATTGTTCCTTTCGTGGAACTGCTCTTCGGTCTTGGTGACGTACCGGTGGAAGAGCCCGCTTTCAGCCTCGACCAAGAGGGACTGACAGGCTGGGCCTTCTGGCATCTGCACCAGTACCGCGACACCTGGGGCCTATGGAAATGCCTGACGGTTATCGCCGGAGGCTATCTGGCGTTCTCTTTCCTGAGCAACCTCTTCCGCTATTTGGCACTGTTCTTCCTCGATGCCGTGCGCAACGGCCTTATTGAACACCTGCGCAACGATCTTTACCAACGCATCACCATATTACCTGTCAGCTACTTCAATCGCAAGCGCCGCGGCGACCTCATCAGCCGCATGTCCAACGACTTAGCGGACATCGAGTGGAGCATCGTGAGCACGCTGCAGATGCTGGTGATAAGCCCCATCAACGTCATCGTGTTCAGCGCTACCCTTATCTTTATCTCGTGGCGACTCTTCGTGCTGTTCCTCATAGTGCTGCCGGGTGGTGTGTGGCTTATCTCCAAGATTGGCAAAAGCCTCAAGCGCAATTCTCAGAAAGGTCAGACACGCCTCGGACAGGTGTTCGCAATACTTGAGGAATCATTAGCAGGTTTACGAGCCATAAAGGCTTTCGGGCACGAAGACGGTATGACAAAACGTTTCAAGGCGACAAACGAAGACTATGCT
The DNA here is from genome assembly GCA_902791695.1 of uncultured Bacteroidota bacterium. Lineage (GTDB taxonomy): Bacteria > Bacteroidota > Bacteroidia > Bacteroidales > P3 > Colimorpha. Next base: position 31,689 of record CADAWR010000018.1, on the reverse strand, counting down.
TCAACCATGGTGAAAGTGGCGCGCCGCCGCGAGATATCATCGCCGCTGTCCGAAATACTCGGCACTCTGGCGCTAGTCATCATTCTTATCGTCGGCGGCTCGTGGGTTATCGGCGGACATATCGTCCCCTCGGTATTCATCTTCTTCGTCATAATCTTCGCACGCCTCATACCGCCCATACAGTCTGTGGTGAAAGCTTACAACAGCCTGCAGAAAGGCTCCGCCTCGGCGGTGCGATTCCTAGAAGTGCTTGACGCCGACGAGATGATTACAGAAAAGCCGGATGCTGTTGTAATGCCCCCCTTCAGCACAGCCATAGAGCTGCGTGGCACAGGCTTCCATTTCGCCGACGGCATTCCCATTCTGCAAGACATCAATCTCAGCATAGCAAAAGGCCAGACCGTTGCCATAGTAGGTCCATCGGGAGCAGGCAAGAGCACTTTGGTCGACCTGCTACCGAGATTTCAAGACATAACATCTGGCGATATCATCGTAGACGGTCATAGCATACATGACCTAAACATAGACAGTCTGCGACGCCAGTTCGCCATCGTGAGCCAAAACTGTATTCTCTTCAACGACACCGTTGCCAACAACATAGCTTTCGGTTCTTCGCAATATAATATAGAAGCCATCAAGGCTGCTGCACATGTAGCTAATGCCGCCGAGTTTATCGAATCACTACCTCAGGGTTATGACACACTCATCGGTGACCGCGGCATCACCCTCTCCGGCGGTCAGCGCCAGCGGCTATCCATAGCCCGCGCAGTGCTACGCAACGCCCCTATACTCATTCTCGACGAGGCCACCTCTGCCCTCGATTCCGAAAGCGAGCTGGCAGTGCAACAAGGCCTCGACGCTCTAATGCACGGACGTACCTGCATTGTCATCGCACACCGGCTCTCCACCATACGCCATGCCGATCTTATCATAGTGCTTGAGAAAGGCCATATCGTGGAGCGCGGCACACACAATCAACTGCTGGCCAACGATGGTCTATACAAAAAACTGGTTGACATGCAGTCCTTTGCATAATTTATTTTGCCATATCGGAAAATGTTAGTATTTTTGCACCCGCTTTGGGAGTATAGCTCAGCTGGTTCAGAGCGCCTGCCTTACAAGCAGGAGGTCACTGGTTCGAACCCTGTTACTCCCACCGCAAAGCCCTCATCACGAGGGCTTTTTTGCATTATTTAAGAATATATTTCATTGCTATATGCTGGAAATGTTGTACTTTTGCACTCAACAAATAACAAAAGAAAATAACGTATAACATTAAAAAACAACAAAATGAAGAAAGTTTTATCGTTTATCGGCTGCGCTCTCTTTGTCGCCGCCATGGCTGTCTCCTGCAAAAACAACCAGGAAGCCGCTACCGATTCTCTCGTTGATGACACCACCGTCATGAACGCCGTCGAAGAAGTTGCCCCCATCGAAGAGATGAGCGAAGCTGACCATCAGGCCATGCTGGACGCCGCCGCTGAGGCCGGCCGTGCCAAATGCAACTGCTACAAGACCGATGCCGCCAGCGTCGAGAGCTGCATCAAGAGCATCCTGAGCGAGAGCTACGCTGCCTACGAAGGCAACGAGGAGTTCAAGGCTGCTATGGAGGCTGAGTACAACAACTGCATCAAGGAGAAGGTTTCCGCCGCCGCCAAAGAGGCCGGTGACAAAGCCGTCAAGGAAGGTGCCAAAGCCATCGCCAACCAGCTCAAGAAGTAAGTAAACGACTACAACAAAGGGCAGGCTCCGTAAGGACCTGCCTTTTTTTATACCTTATCATGAAGAAGACTCTTTTTCCTCTTTGCCTCTCTGTACTCATGCTGGTTGCCTGCAACAACGACAATCTCCCCGAAGGCATCCTGAACCAGCAGCAAATGGTCAATTTCCTGCATGAAGCCTATCTCCTCGAAGGCTACTGCGCCATAGAGACGCGATACAATTTCGATTCGCTTACCCCTGAAATGATCTACGCCTATGACGACATCATCGCCGCACAAGGCATCACACGCGAGCAGGTAGAGGCAAGCCTTGCCTACTACGTAAGCCAACCCGAAGAGTACAGCGCCATCCACGAAGCCGTGGCGGCATCTCTCGAAGACCAGAAATAATTAGTTCCTATTGATTCTCAACCCACCGAAGGAGATGCGTAACTCCTTCTCGGAAGCATCCTCGACATTGATTGGGCTGCCGTTTTGCTGGGCTGATATCCACTCCAAATAATTGAACATTCTGGCAATACAGCGGCCTGTCAACAACATCTGTCCCTCGACATAGTCAATCTTCAGCACCGACGTCGTCAACTCCCACGGCCACCAGTCTCCCAACTGCAATCCATCAGTCATACGCAGTGCATTTGCCGCACTGTCACTTGAGAAATAATACAGACTACCGCATTTCGCATCTCCGGTGAGAGATGGCACCGGCATTGAATATTGCACCGGCATTGGTGGTCTTGATGGATTCATATATCCCGTGTGGTCACCCTCCTCCTTCAGTATCTTAAGGCTAAACGAAGGATACTCCTTTCCAGGGACGTGTGCATCAATGAATATCCACTCCAAATGTGTGCCAAACGAGTCCACCTCAATGTGTGACTCATACTCCAGCGTCGACCACCGCAGATTTCCCGTGCTGTCGCCAAATATCACAAGAATGCTGTCATTGATGGCTATGCCCGTTGAGTCGCCATTGTACTCATCATACGTTGTGTCTGGCGGCGGTGGCGGCAGCTCCGGCACCGGCGGCATTTCCTTGCGGCATGCCGAAAACACCATGCTGGCGATACACAAGGCTGCAATCATCAATCCGAATATCTTGGCGTACTTTTTCATAATGCACAATATCTTTGAACTTTTAACGTCGCTTAGCCATATTTATTGTGCTACGACGTTATTTTTTATAATAGGTGCATGCGCCAACCACCTGTCGTCACGCTTGCGGAGTTCCAGCGTGTCTACAAAATCCTTTATCGGTGTCGTCTTGTGAAATACAGCACACGCTGTGGTATCTGACATTTGTCTCACAGACACAATCTCAACCTTAGCCGGTGTATCTGATGCAATATAGCTACTGTCCACAAACTGTAATAGATAACGCGCGGTACTAAGCATTGTTGCCGACGTCTCCTCTGTGCAGAAGGGCTCTGCTCCGTCAATATCATAGTTGGCCATAGCAACACTGTAGCCATATGCCGCCTGCCGTATCTGCTCATTCTCATTGCTGCACGAAATACACATCGCCAACAATAACCCTAGACAATAATACTTTTTCATATTCTTTCTTTAATATAGAAAAGAGACCACTCCATGGAGCAGTCTCTTTCCTTTTTTGTCAGCAGTCAATTAGTTCTTCTTGCTGAGTTTTTTCACCTTAACGGTCTTGCTACCGTCCTCGTTGGTCTTAACCTCGGTGGCAGCAGGCTCGTCGTTCTTCTTCTCAAGTTTCTTAACGGTGACAGTCTTGGTGCCATCCTCGTTAGTCTTAACCTGAGTGGTCTCTTTCTTCTCTTCCTTCTTGACAACCGGCTTGGCGGGAGTCTCGGCGACGGCGACGGTGGTGGTGTCTTCAACCTCCTCCTCGACCATCTCCTCGATGACGGTGGTATCCTCAACCATGGTGTCTTCCACCTCAGCAGGCTTGTTGTTGCAAGCAACTGTCAAAGCCATAGCGGCAACGGCAAGAGCTAAAACTTTAATCTTCATTGTCTATTTGTTGTTTTATTTGTTTAACATTTTGTTACCACCATCAATCATAGTGGCATTGTTGAGGGTAATCTCAAGCCACAGGCCGGACTCAATCTGACCCATCTCGCATTTCAGGTTGGCGCTGATGGTCTTCTTGGCGCTGTTCAGGTCAATGGCAGTGATGTTGATATAACCATTGGTTGTACCAGTAATCTCCGTAGCACCACTCTCGAGCCAAACATAGTATTCAGGAATACCGAAGCTGTAGTTCTGGGCGTTTTTGCCGCAGCCAATCTGGAAAGTATTAGTATCCTGCTCACCCTGGATAGTCAGCAAGTCGCCTTCCACCATATAGAGCAGCTCGTTATTGCTCTGCCAGGTATTACCATCCATGGTGACAACTACACTATAGGTAGGAGTGGTGTTGGTAGGAGTGGTGTCCTCTTTGTCTTTTTTGCAAGCGGTGAACAGCATGGCACCGGCGAGCAGGGCGACGCCCATCATTTTGAACATGTTTTTCATTGTCTTTTAATGTTTTATAGGTTAATATTTATTCTCTATTTGAATGCAAAAGTACACCTTTTTTCTAACATACAAGAAAAAACTTCACTTTTTAATATTTTTTATACTTTCTCCACCTACTTAGCCGCCTTCACGTCGAGGGCGTCACGCAGGCCGTTGGCCAGCAACATGAAGGCCAGCACTATCAGCATTATTGCCGCTCCCGGCAGCAGCGGCAGGTATGCACTGTCGAGCAGCAGGTAGCCGTAATAGTCCTTCACCATCATGCCCCACGACGGCATGGGAGGCTGTACGCCGATGCCGAGGAAGCTCAAGCCTGCCTCCAACAGTATGGCACTGGCGAAGTTGCTTGCCGCCACCACCACCACAGCGCCCACTATATTGGGCAGTATATGCCTGAAGATGGTGCGGAAGGTGCTGTAGCCCAACGCACGCGTTGCATCCACATATTCTTTTTCCTTGATGCTCAGCACCTCGCCGCGCACCACACGTGCTATGTCCACCCACATCGTCAAGCCTACAGCAACAAATATCTGCCAGAAGCCCTTGCCCAAGGCAAAGGTTATTGCTATCACCAGCAGCACCGTGGGGATGGACCACACCACGTTTATAACCCACATTATCAGATTGTCCACCCATCCGCCGTGGTATGCCGCCAATGCACCGAGGGTTATACCCACCAACAATGCAATAAGTATAGCTATGAATCCCACCGACAGGCTCACGCGTGAGCCTATCATTATCATACTCAGCACGTCACGCCCGTATGGGTCGGTGCCAAGCACAAAGGTGCGCTCCTTCACCGTGGTGCCCTCGGCAGCTACCGCCATCGGCGCTCCCGCCACCGGCTGTACGTAGATGCTGTCGCCACGTCGCTCGTAAGACTCTATCGGTATGGCTGTATATGGCAGCGGTGTGCCCTTAATCATGTTGCGCCTCAACGGCACCGTGTCGCCCACACATAGGAACGTGGCCTTGCTCCCAGGCTTCAGCGTCGCCAATTCCAGGTACTGCTGGTTGCTGAAAGGTGTCGGGTCGGGCGTTATCAGGTAGCCCAGCACGGCCACCACGGCAAAGAAGCCTATCACCACCATGCTCGTCACAGCCAGCGGGTTGTGGCACAAGCGCCGCCACACCATCCGGTCCAGCGACCCCGACTTCACGTCTTTCTTCTTTCCTATTAACGACAAAAACGTCATACTACATAAATCCCAGTTCCACCTTTATGTCGTCCGGTATCATGTCCATACTCCATGGCGGGTCGAAGGTCAGCTCCACGTCGACACTTTTCACGCCGCTTATGTAGCCCACCATCTGTTTCACCTCCTGATACATGTACTCCGCCTCGGGACAATCGGGCGCCGTCATGGTCATCAGGATCTTCACGTTCAACTCTTCGTCAACGTCCACCTTGTATATCAGCCCCAGGTCGTATATGTTCACCGGTATCTCGGGGTCATATATATTCTTAAGGCAGTTGACGATAGCGCTCTTTATGGTCTCTTGGTTCGGTTCCATAATTATTTCTTCATAGAAAATGCCAACGCGTACATTTTCATCTGCTTCACCATGCTGGTGAGGCCGTTGGAGCGCGTGGGCGACAGGTGTTCCTTAAGGCCTATGGCGTCGATAAACGCCAAGTCGGCATCCAGTATCTCCTGCGGCGTGTGGCCGTCGAGGGCACGGATGAGGAGCGTGATGATGCCGCGCGTGATGACGGCGTCGCTGTCGGCGCGGAAGCGCAGCACGCCGTCCGCATACTCGCAGCTCAGCCACACCCTGCTCTGGCAACCCTTTATGAGGTTCTGCTCCGTCTTGTCTTTCTCCTCGATAGCGGGACATTCCTTGCCGAGCTCTATCAAGTAGGCATACTTGTCGAGCCACTCGTCGAAGTTGGCGAACTCGTCGATAATCTGCTGTTCTGTCTCTTGTATTGTCATTATTTCGGTGCTTTGTATATCAGTATTCCAGCCGCTATGCCGAATATCAGCTGCGGCAGCAGCACAGCCATGAAGGGCGACAGGTCGCCATTGGTGGCGAACACCGTGGTTATCTTCATGAACACTATGAAGGCAAAAGCTATGGCTATGCCCATGGCCAGGTGCAACCCTATGCCGCCACGGCTCTTGCGCGCCGCTATGGCCACGCCTATGAACGTCATCACTATTATGGCTATGGGGTTCAACAGTCTTTGCCACAGCTCTATCTGGGCCTCCTTCACTATACCCGTGCCCCGGAACCTCTCCCTCTGTATGTGCTTCACCAGCGCCGGCGTGTTCATGGTGGTGATGTCCTTCGACAGCAGGTCGAAATCCTCGGGCACCAGACCAAGATCTTTGTGCACACCATTCTCGTAGGTGAAATCCTCATTGCCGCCAGGCTCTATGGTTCGCACCACATAGTCGTGGCATATCCAGCTGTGCTCCACACTGTCGTAGCTTATGAAGTTCGCCGTCTCTCGGCGCTTCAGGCAACCCTCGTCGTCGAACACGTCGCGCTGGAACAGCAACACGTCGCATCTTATGGCGTCGTACGTGCCGGCATACACCTGCACTCCTCGCTCCGACTGGAAGTGTATGTTATTGTAGTAGCTGGTCGTATGCGACTTGATATATTTATCCTCGAACTCCATGAGGTGACGGTTGGATATTGGCAGCACGAAATTGCCGAGCACAAGCACCACCAACGCCACTATCGACGAACCGTAGAGGTAGGGCCGCAGCATGCGGCGGTAGCTGATGCCCGACCCCAGGATGGCTATCACCTCGGTGTTGCCGGCCATCTTCGACGTGAAGAAGAGCACGGAGATGAAGATGAACAAGGGGCTGTAGAGGTTCACAAAGCCCGGTATGAAGTTGCCGTAGTAATCGAAGACCACCTGCCAGAAGGTGGCGTGGTGGCTTATCAGGCGGTCCAGCTTTTCGCTGACGTCAAAGGTGATGATGATGACAATAATCAAAGCCAAGGCCAGCAAGAAGGTCTTGATGTACTTGGCTAAGATATATTTGTCTAACTTCTGCAAGGTGGTATTACAACAGCAGCTTCTGGAAGTTGGTGAGGCTCTCGAGGACGTTGGTCTTCACGTGTATGAACTCGTCTATGCCGTAGCCCTTGTAGGTCTCCACCATCTCCTTGGGGAAGCCGGCGAGCACCAGGCTCTTCACCTTGCCCTTGAGGGCTTTGCATACGGGCTCGGTGAGCTCGGCGTATTCGTCGTCGCTCGAGCAGAGCACCACGACGTCGGCGCCGCTCTCCAGGGCTGCCTTGGCGCCCTCGTCGGCAGTGGCGAAGCCGGGGTTGTCGATAATCTCGTAGCCTGCCACACCGAAGAAGTTGGTGGCAAAACCGGCACGCGCCTTGCGCATGGTGAGGTTGCCGTAGGTGAGCAGGAAGACCTTGGGACGGCGGGCAGCACGCTCGGTCTGCATGCGCAGCTCCTCGAAGGCCTCGGCGCCACGGTAGGGCTTCAGCACGCGCACCTCGTCGCCCTTCTCGCAGCAGCAGCAACAGTGCTTCTCGCCTGCGGCCACCTTGTCGCCCATCTTCTCCAGCAAGTTGGGGTACTGGTTGGTACCCAGTATGGTGGTCTTGCGGGTGGCAATGTCAAGGTCGCGCTGGTGCGCGGTGGCCTCCACCTCGTCCTGCACCAGGCCGGCGCGGAGGGCTTTGCACATGCCGCCGGCGGCTTCCACCTTCAGGAAGTGCTCCCAGGCACCCTTGGCTATCTCGTCGGTCAGGTTTTCAATATAGTAGCTGCCGGCTGCAGGGTCCACAATCTTGTCCATATAGGACTCTTCCTTGAGCAGCAGCTGCTGGTTGCGGGCTATGCGGTAGCCGAAATCGTCAGCCTCCTTGTAGGCGTTGTCGAACGGCAGCACGCTGATCGAGTCGGCACCGGCCACAGCGCTCGACATGGCCTCGGTGGTGGAGCGCAGCATGTTGACATAGGGGTCGTAGACCGACTGGTTCCAGGCGCTGGTGGTGGCGTTGATGAAGAGCTTGTAGGCGCAGTCGCACTCGGGCTTGTACTGCTCCACAATATTACTCCACAGCAGGCGGGCGGCGCGTATCTTGGCAATCTCCATGAAGTAGGTGCTGCCCACACCCACGTTGAGCTGTATGCGGCAAGCCACACGGTGGGCCTTGCAGCCCATGTCGGTCAGACGGCTCACCAGCTCGTTGGCGGCGGCAAGGCTGAAGCCAAGCTCCTGCACGATGTTCGAGCCGCTGTTGTGCAGCAGCTGGCCGTTGACGGCGAGCACGCGGAACTTCGGCAGTGCGTCGTGGGCATACTCCACCAGCTCCTTGGCCATCTGGAGGTCACCCTCCTCGCCACGGTGGAACTTACCGTTCTTCAGGGCATAGCGGAACATGTCGAAGTCCACCGAGCCGCAGAGCTCCTCGGCCTTGTAGCCGTTCTTCTTGGCATACTCGGCGTAGAGTTTCAGCAGCTGCAGGTAGTCGTCCGAGCACATGAAGTTGATGCTCACTGCGTTGATATAGATGCCCTTGAGGAGCTTCTCCAGGTCGGCCACGCTGCTCACCTGCTTGGCGCAGAGACCCAGCGAGGTGGCACCGCGCTGCACAGCGTCCAGCGCTATGCGGTTGGCTTCAGCCAAGTCCTTGACGTGGATATCCTGACGCACCTCCCACACGTTGTCGGCCACATGCTTGCCGCGGACAAAAGGCTTCTCACCAGGGTTGGTGTCAAGATACTCAAGGCCTTCGAGGTTCTCGGCACGGTAGTAGGGGCGCACCTTGAATCCCTCGATGGTCTTCCACACGAGCTTCTTCTCATAGTCGGCACCTTTGAGGTCCTTATTGATTACCTCCTCCCATTTCTCTGTCGAGACGGGCGGGAATTCGCTGAACAACTTGTTGTCTTCCATAGTATTGTATCGTTTTCGTATCGTTTCTAATAAAATGCAAATATACGAAAAAATATATATATTGCCATTTTTTCTCTACAAAAAATTGAACGGAACCCCTACACCTCCCTATCCGCTCCGTACCCTCTCCCTCTCTTCTCCGACTGTTCTACGGTTGTTCACCGGTTGTTTAACGGTTTTTATCGTAGAACAGTCGTAGAACGACCGTCGATGTGTCGGAGCGGGTACGGAGAGGGGGCGGAGAAAATAGGCATGGATTCCAAAAAAAGTTCGTATCTTTGCACCGCGAAACAGCAGGCAGAAATGGCACAAAACCCGTTCCTCATATACAAGGCGTCGGCAGGCGCAGGCAAGACCTACACGCTTGTCAAGGAGTACCTTAGGATGGCTTTCTCGCTGGGCGAAGGCCGCCTGGCGGAGGGCGTGCGCTCCATCCTCGCCATCACTTTCACCAACAAGGCGGCGGCGGAGATGAAGGATCGCATACTCGGCGAGCTGGAGGCTATGGCGTCCACTCCCGCCGACCCCGAGGGCAAGGGCATGGGCAGCGACCTGCTGCGCGAGTCGGAGGGCAAGCTCTCGCCCGAGAGCCTCCAGCGCATGGCCGGCAAGCTCTACAGCACCATCCTGCACCGCTACAGCGACCTCTCCGTCAGCACCATCGACAGCTTTACGCACCGCATCGTGCGCACCTTCGCCCACGACTTCGGCCAGCCGATGAACTTCGACGTGACTCTCGATGCTCAGGAGCTCACCGGACAGGCTGTGGCACAACTGATGTCGCTCGCCGGCACCGAGGGGCAGGAGGAGCTGACAGAAATCCTCAAAGCCTTCGCCGACAGCGAGATGGAGGAGGACAACGACTACAATATCGAGCGCCTCGTCACCCAGCTGGCAGGACAGCTGTTCAACGAGGACATCGGCGAGCATCTGAAGCAGCTCGAGGGGTTCTCCCTCAGTGACTTCCGCGAGGTGCACGACAGCTATACCGCCACGCTGCGCGCCACCGAGGAGGAGTTGCGCCGGTGCGGCAAGGCTGTCCTCGACGAGCTGGAGGCCGTGGGCCTCGACGAGGGGCTCTGCTACCAGGGCAAGCGCGGTTTCTACGGCTACTTCACCAAACTCGCCGCGGGCGTATACGACGAGCCCGGCAAGTACACCGTGACCTCCTTCGAGGAGGACCGGTTCTGCAGCAGCAAATGCGACGAATACCTTGCCGAGGACACTGCCGCCGCGGCCCCTGTGCTGCACCGCAACTATGAGCGTGTGCTCGAGCTGCTGGCGCGCCGCAACAGCTGCCGCGCACTGCGCCGCAAGCTCTACGCTGTGGCACTCCTCGGCGAGCTCGACCGCCAGATGCGCCTCTACGCCCGCGACAACGACATGGTGCACCTGAGCGATTTCAACCGCATGATAAACCGTATGGTGGAAGACGAAGACAATCCGGCGCCTTTCATATTCGAGCGCCTCGGCAACCGCTACCGCCATTTCCTGATAGATGAATTCCAGGACACCTCCATCATGCAGTGGCACAACATGGTGCCGCTGCTTGAGAACGGCATCAGCCAGGGCGAGGCGTCGCTGGTGGTGGGCGATGGCAAGCAAAGCATCTACCGCTTCCGCCAGGGCGACGTGGCTCAGTTCGTGCGCCTGCCCCGCGTCGAGGGCATGCGTCACCATGGGCAGACGCTCTCCATGCGCGGCAACTACGAGGTGCGCAACATCGCCAGCAACCACCGCAGCGCCAAGGCGGTGGTGGATTTCAACAACGAGTTCTTCGCCTGGCTGGCACGCCATGTCTATACCGACAACCCGCTGGCTCAGGCCATATACATAGGCTGTGCCGCCGACGGCAGCCTCCTGCCCGAAGGCAGCGAGGAGCTGCGCCAGCAGGTGGTCAAAGGTCAGGAGGGCTATGTGGAGCTCTCATTCGTGGACAAAAGCGCCATCGAGGCCGGCGGCTTCAAGAACGCCCGCGAGGCCATACATCAGCGCATAGGCGACACCATCACCATGCTGCACGACGAGCGCGGCTACGCCTATGGCGACATAGCGGTGCTCACCCGCACCAACGTGGAGCTGGCGGCGGTGAGCGGCTGGCTCGCCGAGCACCGTCCCGAGGTGCGGCAGACCTCCACGGAGTCGTTCTACCTCAGCAAGAGCCATGCCGTGATGGCCATAGTAGCGGCGCTGCGCCTGGTGGTGAACCGCGACGACCGCGTGGCACAGACCGACTTGCGCATGCGCCTCGAAGCGCTGGGCGTGCAGGGCAGCCTCGACCTCGACTATCTGTCGTCGATGAGCCTCTACGACTGCTGCGAGGAGGTGGTGCGCGAGCTGCACCTCGACGGCATCGACAGCCTTTATGTGGCGTCGCTCCTCAACCGCGCGGCGGCCTTTGCGGCCCGCCACCGCCAGGAGGTGGCTGACTTCCTCGAGTGGTTCGACGACCAGAAGAACCTGTCGGCTGCCGCCTCGGACGACATCGACGCCGTACAGCTGCTCACCATCCACAAGTCCAAGGGCTTGGGCAAGCCTGTGGTCATCTGCCCTCTCTTCTTCCGCAGCGAGCACGCCGCCGAGCTGTGGGTGGAGCCCGACGCCAGCCTCGGCGGCGACGGTAAGCGGCTGCCCACCACCATAGTGAACCTCAGCGCAGGCGAGCGCACCCTCTTCGAGCAACAGCGCCGCGAGGAGCAGCGCATGGCCGAGGTGGACGAGCTCAACATCATGTACGTGGCTTTCACGCGCGCCAAGGAACAATTGTATATCTTCTGCCCCGACCCCGCCGACATCAAGAATCCACCGGAGCACGACCGGCGCTACCCCACCCTGCTGGCCGCCTTCGCACCGCAGGGCTGCCAGCGTGGCGACAAGGATTGCCGACGTACCGGTAGCGGCGAAACCAAGGGAAAGCAGGTGGAGAAACTCGCACGGCTCTCCTTCGCCGACTGGAGCGAGCACGTGAGCATCGCGTCGCCGTCGGAGCAGGCTCTCACTCCCCTGCTGGAGGACCGCCGACGCTTCGGCATCTACGCCCATGACCTGCTGGCCACCGTGCAGCATGCCGGCGACGTCGACGAGGCCATAAAGCGCTTCGCCGTGAGCCGCCAGCTGAGCGACGAGGAGACGGCGGAGCTGGGAGCACTGGCTCGCCGCGTGGTGGAAAACACGCAGACGGCACGCTTCTTCAGCCCCGAATACACGGCCAAGAACGAGTGCGACCTGGTGGCCGACGGCCGCCGCGGACGCCCCGACCGCGTGGTGCTCACACCCACAGAGACCTGGGTGGTGGACTTCAAGACCGGCACCCCTATGAACGAACACCGCAGCCAGGTGCAGGCCTACTGCAAAGCCCTCATCGACATGGGCTACCCTCAGGTCAGCGGATACCTGCTCTACGTCTCCCCCACAATATCTGTCGTCGGCGCCTGAAGCACTGCTTAGGGCGACAGTATATAGCCGTGGGCGTCAACCCACGGAGACAGGCCATCCATCACACACAAACCAAGCCCCGCAGGGGCGACACTTCTTGGCCGTAAACCCGGAGCCCCGTAGGGGCGACAGTATTTAGCCGTGGGCGTCAACCCACGGAGGCAGGCCATCCACCACACACAAACCGAGCCCCGCAGGGGCGACACTTCTTGGCCGTAAACCCGGAGCCCCGTAGGGGCAACAGTATTTAGCCGTGGGCGTCAACCCACGGAGGCAGGCCATCCATCACACACAAACCAAGCCCCGCAGGGGCGACACTTCTTGGCCGTAAATAAATGGCAATGCTAAAAAATTAACATTTTTTTGTTGGTAATTCAGATTTTTTTTGTAATTTAGCGGCCAGAAAAGAAGCCCTGAAAAAGGGCCAAAATGCGAATAAATAACTAAAAAATAATAATATGGAAGCCAAGAAAACCCCCAAGGCTGACCTTGAAAATCGCCGTGGACTCTATCTGGAGATAGGTCTTGTGGTGATTATGGCCATCGTTCTGGCAGCTTTTGAGAAGAAGAGCTACGACAAGGAGCAAATCGAGGTGGTGCAGCGCACCGCCATGGACGAGGTGGAGGATGTCATCATCCAGACACAGCAGGAAGAATTGCCGCCACCCCCTCCCCCTGAGCAGCCCGAAGTGGTCACCGAACTCAACGTCATCGAGGATGACGCCGAGTCTAAGAACGAGGTGGACATGAGCTCGTTCCAGCGTCAGGAAGAGGCCACCAACATCGAAATCACTCCCGTCAAGATCGAGGAAGAAGAGGAAGAGGATGAGCAGGAGATTTTCCAGGTCGTGGAGCAGGATCCTGAATTCCCCGGCGGTATTGAGGCCCTGATGAAGTATCTGCAGCAGAACATCAAGTATCCGCAGCTGGCTCGCGAGAACAACATCACGGGTCGCGTGTACGTCACCTTCGTCGTCGAGAAGGACGGCTCGGTGACCGGCGTGCGTGTGCTACGTGACATCGGAGGCGGCTGCGGCCAGGAGGCTATCCGCGTGGTCAAGTCTATGCCCAAGTGGACTCCCGGCAAGCAGCGCGGTAAGAATGTGCGCGTGCAGTACAACCTCCCCGTCAACTTCTCGCTGCGTTGATTAGCGTAAACAATCTGTCGGTGCAGTTCACTGGCACCGACCTCTTCAGCGGTGTGACCTTCAACATAGGCGACCGCGACAGAATAGGACTTGTCGGCATGAACGGTGCCGGCAAGTCCACTTTATTAAAGATACTCTGCGGATGGCAGGAACCGGAAAGCGGCACCATCGTGGTGGCTTCGGATCAAACGGTGGGCTACCTGCCGCAGGAGATGGTGCCCGACAGCATAGGCACCGTCCTCGAGGAGGCTATGACAGCCTTCAGCGTCATCGACGACCTGGAACGGGAACAGGAACGCCTCACCGCGGAGATTGCCGAACGCACCGACTACGAGAGCGCAGAGTACACACGCCTGCTGGAACGTCACAACGAGGTGACGGAGCATCTGACCATGCTCGGCGGCACACGCCGGCAGGAACAGGCCGAGAAGGTGTTGCTGGGCTTGGGATTCAAGCACACTGACTTCGAACGACCCGTGGCGGTGTTCAGCGGCGGATGGCAGATGCGCGTGGAGCTGGCCAAATTACTCCTCAGGCACCCGGACTTCCTGCTCCTCGACGAGCCGACTAACCATCTTGATATTGTCTCCATCCAGTGGCTGGAGAACTATCTGGCCAACTACAGCGGCGCCGTGGTGCTGGTATCACACGACCGCACTTTCCTCGACAACATCACCAAGCGCACCATAGAGATTACCGCCGGACGCATCTACGACTACAAATGCCCCTACTCCGAGTATGTGGTGCAGATGCAGGAACGTCGCGCCAGCCAGATGGCACAGCTCACCAACCAGCAGCGCCAGGTGGCACAAATAGAAGCTTTCATCGAACGCTTCCGCTACAAGGCCACCAAGGCCAAACAGGTGCAGAGCCGCGTGAAGATGCTGGAGCGCATGGAGAAGATCACTGTCGACGAGGTAAGCACCGAAAGCATACATTTCCAGTTCCCCCCTGCCCCACATAGCGGCAAGATTGTGGTGGAGGCTCAGCACCTCGGCAAAGCTTATGGTAACAACCAGGTCTTCGACAACGTGGACCTGCTGCTCACCGCCGGCAAGAAGGTGGCCTTCGTTGGTCGCAACGGCGAGGGCAAGTCGACCATGGCCAAGATCATAGTGGGCGACATCAACGACTACACAGGCAGCTTCAAGCTTGGCGCCGGCGTCCAGCTCGGCTATTACGCCCAAAATCAGGCTGCCATGCTCAACCTCGACAAGACAGTCTTCGAGACCATCGACGACATCGCCCAAGGCGACATCCGGCCCAAGATACGCAACATACTGGGCAGCTTCCTCTTCGGCGACGACGACATCGACAAGAAGGTCAAGGTTCTCAGCGGCGGCGAGAAGGCACGTCTGGCGCTGGCTAAGCTGCTGCTCACCCCAAGCAACTTGCTCATCCTCGACGAGCCCACCAACCACCTGGACATGAACAGCAAGGACATCCTCAAGAATGCCCTGCTGCAGTACACGGGCACCCTGATAGTGGTGAGCCACGACCGCGACTTCCTCAGCGGCCTCACCGACGAACTCTACGAGTTCCGCGACGGCGCTGTGCACGAGTTCAAGGGCGACATCATGGAGTTCCTAGATCAAGCCAAAGACTCTAACGATCTTAAAGACCTTAAAGACTCTAACGACCTTAAAGACCCTAAGGCTCCCACCGCCTCCAAACAGGCCTACGAGCAGAGCAAAGAGCGCGAGCGTGAGCGCCGCAAACTGCAGAATGCCGTCAAGCTGGTGGAGCAGGAGATTGAAGCCCTCGAGGCCGAGATTGCCGCTAAGGACGAAATCCTCGCCACAGGCGCAGCACAGACACCCGACTTCTACAAAGAATACCAAGCCTTGAAAGACCAGCTGGAACAGAAGATGACCGCCTGGGAAGACGCCGTCATCGCCGCCGAGCAATAAAAGAAAAGCGACCCGTGAAGGTCGCTTTTCTTTTTATACTGCTTCGCCTGCGGCATGGCCGGTGCTGAAGGCTATCTGGAGGTTGTAGCCGCCGGTGTCGGCGTCAAGGTCGAGGAGTTCACCCACGATATATAGACCTTTGACAAGGCGGCTTTCCATAGTCTTGGGATTGACTTCGGTAAGGCTTACTCCGCCCTGTGTGACAACGGCTTCATTGAAGTCGTGGGTGCCGGTAATGGTGAAGGGCACACCCTTGAGCCAGTCGCGCAGACGGCGACGTTCCTCACCGGTGATTTGGTGCAGGCGTTTGTAATATTCTATATGCAGCTGCGGCAATGCCAGCGGTATGAGTTCGGCAGGAAGCCACAGGCGCAGGGCGTCGTTGAAGATGCGTGTGCCATTGGTATTGATGTCGGCAAGCAGACGCTTGTCCAGTTGCTCAGGGGTCAGGGCGGGCTTGAGGTCAAGCATGGAGTTCAGCGTTGACCGCCCGATGTTCAATTGGCGGGTAACAACGCGGGAGGCACTGAGCACTATGGGGCCGGCAAGGCCGTCGTTGACAAAAGTCATCTCGCCAAAGAAGGCTTTGTCGCCTACTGTCAGTTGCACGTTCTTTAGCTGGAACCCTACAAGTTCCTCCGGTATCTTCTCGGCACAGCGCAGCGCCACGAGCGACGGCACGGGCTCAACGACAGTGTGGCCGAGGTCGGCGGCTATGCGGAAACCGGCACCGGTGGAGCCTGTGGTGGGGTAAGAGAGGCCACCGGTGGCCAGGATGATGTGGCGGCAGGAGATCCGCTCGCCTCGGTCGGTGATGACGGCAGTGGCTTGTACATTATGGTCAAGGTCCTTAGTGTCATTAAAGACCTCTATGCTCTTGACGGTGGTGTTTTTGCGGATGGTGACATTGGGGTTGTTCTCCAGCGCACCTATGAGTGCAAGAAAGATGTCAAGGGATTTGCCCGAAGCGGGATAGACGCGGTTGCCGCGTTCTACAACGAGAGGCACTCCGCGCTCCTCAAAGAAGTCCATGAGCTCCTGATTGAAGAAGCGGCCGTAAGCATTGCGGAGCCATACGCCACCCGTCTGGCCGGGCTTTTTGGTGGTGCCGGCAGTGCTGCTGCCTATGTGCGGCAGGGTGTCGCGGAGAGTGTTGGTGTTGGTGAGGTTACAGCGGCCTTTGCCGGTGATGCGTAGCTTGCGGCCCGCCTGGTCCATCTTCTCAAGCAGCAGCACACGACGGCAACGCTCGGCGGCAACGACAGCTGCCATAAGCCCCGCCGCTCCGCCTCCGACAACTATAACATCGTAATCCATTAACCCGTAACCTCTAACCCTTTACACCTTGGCCGCCACGTTGATGTAGTCGGCAGGATGAATGCAGAGGACAGGAATCTGCGACTTGTGCACCACCTGCTGGGCATTGGTGCCAAGGAAGAACTGCGAGATGACCTTGTCCTGCTCGGTGTTGATGATGACGAGGTCGGCTTTTATCTCGTCGGCATATTTAAGCACGGTGTCGCTATAGGTTGAATAGGGACGTATCTCGAAGTGATAGGGTACACCCTCCTTCTCCAAATAGTCGATGCTCTGTCCGACATAAGTGCGGAGCGCCGACTCCTCCTCCTTGAGGTCGAGGAGACCAAGCACGTGCACTTCGGAGTCGAAGATCTTGGCCATGGTGGCTGCGGGCGGTATCTTCTGCCGTGAATTGGCATTGACGCGTATGGGGCAGACAATGCGTTCAAGACGCTTGTGGAAGTCGTAGCCCTGACGCATGGTGAGCACCGGGCAGGGCGAATCCTGCACGATACGGGCAGCCTGGCTGCCGATAAAGTATTTCTCAAATCCCGAAGCACCATTGGTACCGATGACTATCATTGGTGCAAGCTCACGCTGGGCAGCGTCGGCTATGGCGGTGGAGACCTTGCCGGTGAGTATCTGACTGTGGATAGTGCCGTGCTTCATCAATGGGCTGTACTTGCTGCACAGCTCGTTGAGCTTGTCTTTGGCGAGGTTGGTCATCATGTCCAGCTGGTCGCTGGTGAAGAGCATTTTCTCGCGCTTTACCCACACGAGGAGTATGCCACACTGGAGGCGGTTGGCAACGTCAACAGCAAGTTCAAGTGCCACATAGGAGCCTTCAGAGAAGTCGGTGCCGACTATTATGGATTTCATAACTTTCATTTTTTAGGTTTAATGTTACTAACGCACTATGCAAGATATTATTGTACAGAGGGCAAAAAACTTTTTTCCGGAGGAATGGAAATTCTTTTGTATCTTTGCAGCCGATTATGGGCACGCCGATTGTGACACTGACCACCGACTGGGGCGATGCCGGTTTCTTTGCCGGCATGGTCAAGGGGTTGTTGTACAGCCATATCGAAGGGTTGCAGGTGGTGGACATTACACATAGCATGGAACCCTACAACGTGATGACGGCGACCTTTGTGGTGCGTCAGGCATGCCTCGGCTTCCCGGCAGGCACTGTCCACATCATCGACGTGGCCACAAGGCAGCCCCTGCTGTGCGTGAAAGCACGCGGACAGTATTTCCTTTGCTGCGACAACGGCCTGCCCTCAATGGCTTTCGGCAACGACATCGAAGACGTGCGTATGATAGCCGTGAAGAGCAACAGTTTCCTTAACTTCGCGGCTTACTCTGTGTTCGCACGCGTGGCCGTGATGCTCTCGCGCGGAGCATCGATGGACGACATCGGCGAGCCGACACAGTTGGCGCCGCGCACCATGCAGAACTATGTGATTCAGGGCGACAACTACCGCATCTACGTGCATTACATAGACCGCTACGGCAATGCCTATCTCGGCATGTGCTACAGGGAGTTCGAGGAGATTCGACAAGGACGCCAGTTTGTGCTCTCGGTACGCGACCTGGAGGTCACCGAGCTCACCACCGGCTACTACAGCCAGCACACTTCCAGCGACCCGCGCCACCGCCTGCATCTCACCGTCTCCGCCACCGGCATGCTCGAACTGGCCATAAAAGAAGGCTCGCTGGCACAGCTGGTTGGGCTTCGTGTCAGCGAGTCTGTCTTGTTGCGTTTCAGATAGTCTTATTGCTGCGGGGTCTTCCAGTTGAAGAAGAGCGACACACCGGCAAGCTGGTACAGTTGCCAGTGACCGCCGCGACCCATGCCGGCAAAGTCGGTGTCGTACTTCAGGTTCAGGGCAAAGTTGGCGGCAATATGGCTCGAGAAGCGGTAGTCAAGCTTCACCTCCATGTCGAGGTCGGTTTCAAAAGCACGGCGCTGTATCCAGTTCATGCCTTTCATGTGCTTTAAGCCGTCTTCGGTCGTGGTCTCGACACCGGTATACTTGGTGTCGGTTCCCACTTCTTCCCAACTGCTGGCCTTGTCGATGGCTTTCCATCCCATGTTCTTAGGCTTCTGGTAGTCATAGAAGAGCTCTATGCGGGCGTAGAGGTCGAGGTTCGGCACGATGTCTTTCTTGAGGTACTGCGCACGGATATAGCTACCGAGGGCGAAGTAGGCGTGCTTGATCTTGCCGTAGTTCAAACGATCGTTGTAGAAGCCGTCCTCCTGAATGACACCATAGTCATGACCTTCGCGAATGAGCGAGTCGTTCATCACGAAGGTGGTCTTGCCGGTGAGGAACGAAAGCGACACCGACCAGTCGGTCTTCTTGTACTCGAAGGAGAGAGCCGTGGTTAGGTAGGCAGGGGCGAAGAACATCGACACCTTGCGCTTGGTATCCTCGGCAATCTGGCCCACACCGTCGTACTCGTAGCCGTTACCAAACTGGGTCTTCAGGTTGGCCGTGAAGCTGGCGCCCCAACCTTTGTAGGCGTTCCACGACAGGGCACTGGTCAGGTCAATCTTATCGTTGCTCTTGCGGCGCGTCTCAAAGAGGACTCCTTCGGGGTCGAGGTCCTGCCAAGCATAGCCATAAGCCAGGTCGACGACATTGTCCCACACATACTTCGGGTGCGTGTACTTGTAGTTGCCGAAGAACGACGAGGTGATGTCGAAGGTCGAGTTACCGCTCTTCGACCAGTTGTTGAAAATCTGCTCGCTAATCTTCAGCGCAGGGGTGCTGCTGGTGGCCCAAGCACCGCCCTTGAAGACTGACGACTCCTCCTGAGCGGAGGCGACGGTGGCAACCATCATAAGGGTTGCACAAAGTGCGAATATTCGTTTCATTGTTTTTTTATTTTAGTTATTACTTCGTTTATCTCGCTCATAGTGAATCCCCTCGACGCCAGAAAAGCCATCATCTTCCGCCTCACCTCAACACTCCCTGCTTCACTTTTCCAACTTAGCTCACGCTGTTTCTTCTCCGCCGTCTCTCGTAGCATCTCCATATACTGCTCCTCATCCACCGCAGCCATCCCTTCCTCTATCGCCTCTCGCGGCAGGCGCTTCAGCCTCAGCTGATAGAGCACCTTCTGGCGACCCCAGTGCTGATGCAACACCTTGCTCTCGCAATAGGCACGCGCATAGCGCACATCGTCGAGGTAACCCTCCTCACGCAATGCTGCCACTATCTCGTCAGCATCGTCCGCACCGGCACCCCACGCCACAAGCTTCTCCCTCACACCGCTCTCGCAGCGCTCCTCTGCGGCGCACCAGCACCGCGCCTTGTCCAGCTGCGCTTTGTAGGACTGACTCTTGCGGAATTCTTCTGCCATCGCGACGGTATCACTTTCGAGGTGCAAAGTTACAACTTTTTTTTCAAACACCAAACTTTTTCTCCTCCTCAACCCACCGACACCCCCTCCCCCACACCCACCGCAGCCCCCTCCTACCCCCTCACTCCCTCCCCGACATCCCTTTCCTCTCCGCACCTTCTCCGTACCCTCTCCGTACCCCCTCCGACCAAAAACCGTTAAACAACCGGTGAACAGTCGGAGCGGGTACGGACCGGGTACGGAGGGAATACGGTGTCACAACACAGCAAAATGATTAAATATTTTTGGCCACATAGAAAATAATGCGTAACTTTGCAACCGCATTTATCAGCAATTACATGATAATACCGCAGTATGAAGACTAACCCGGATATGGAAATTGTTGAGACCCAAGAGCTCTTCCGCACCTCGCAGAGCTGGGACGGCGTGGAGCTGCCCGACTATCTGCAGGGGCGCCCCGAGCTGGTGGCCTTGAAGTATGTGTTTCCAGCAGGTTGCAAGCTGGGATGGCATCACCACGAGGTGATGAACTTCGGTGTGCTGACACAAGGCGAGCTTACCATCGTCGCCCAGGACGGCACCGAGAAGGTGGTCCACGAGGGCGAGGCAGTGGTCGAGATGGTCGGCACCGTCCACCACGGCGAGAACCGCGGCCCCAAGCCCGCCATCCTCTACATGTTCTACCTCTCGCAGAAGGATATGCCTCTGTCGATACAACACCCCGATGAACTATGAAACATATTCTGACAACCCTCCTGGCAATGGCCCTTTTGTCCGCTTGCTGTGGGGACAACAACGAGAAAGAGATGCCGATAACAGTAAACATAAAGTATACCGGCGTTGACGGGAACGCCCTGAAGTTCGCCGAGGAGATGACCGCCAGCGGCACCGTCGCCGCCATCCGCGCCGAGGAGGGCAACCTGCGCTAGCTGGGCCAGCCAGGAAGCCATCGACCGCCACCACGCCACCCCCATGATGGCCACCATCGCCGCCCTCCGCGAGAAATACGACCTCCACATGACCGTCGCCCGCTACACCCCCGCCGACCAACCTGAGACAGACTCGCAGTTTATCCGGAAATAGTCTCTAGGCAGCATGAAACTCTTGCCTAACATTCATCGTAGGAATGTATAGCCATCCACGAAGCAGTTCGCGGATAAGGCTGCTATCTGTGTGACTTGCTATCATGGCATCGAGGTATTCTCGTTTGTCTATCTTGCTCCAATCCACACATAATTTCAGACGTTTCTTGAAAATCAAGTCAAGCCAGATGCGGGTCGAGCGGCCATTGCCTTCCATGAATGGATGTGCGGCATTCATCTCTACATACTTATCTACAATCTCGTCGAATGACGATTCCGGCATTGCCTCAACGGTCTTGAGATAACCGTGTAAATGTTCTGCCAGACAGAACAGGGTGTTACCTTTGGCTATTGTCTTTGTTCGTATCTTGCCTGCAAAGTCGTAGAGGCCACCGAAAAGATAGGCGTGGATTTGTTGTAGTGATTTTACTTTTCCAACGTCCCGGCTTGATACGAGATTGCTCTCCCACAATGTGTAGGCTTTTTTTCTACTTTGTCCGTCGATAGTGTTGTCGCTGTAGGTGAACCAATCAAGGAATTTCGCGGCACGAATGTTTGGAATGTTTCTTGCCAGTAGTTGTACGCCGTCAGCATCAAGCACATCCGTCGAGCGTTTCTTCCCATCGGGAGCAGTCAACTTCAACTGGTGAGTGGCACTAACCAGTTCATCTCCATTCTTAGCAAGTTTTGTCTTTAAATACTTCCAATAGTTACGGCTTTTCTGATAGTCTGATTCCTCGTTGATGGCCGCTATAATATCCACCACAGAAAACCACCACTTGTTGTTTTCCTCGTCCCAGATGGCGCGGACCTTGTGATCTTTATAGAATCGTATGGAAATATCATTGCTCATTGTCGTAATTTGTACTCTCGAATTACAACATTGTTTTTTTAACGGATTTTATTCCTGTCGGACTTCCCAGTGGCCGCCTTTCGCCCCTCCTATGCGTTGCACAAGACCTTCACCCCTAAGCTGACGAATGTTTTTCTTCACACCACTTTCAGAAAGTCCCGTTTCTTCTTGTAGTTCACGGATTGTGACTTGGGGATTCCTTCTCATTGCCACAAGAATTTTCTGGTTACTTTTTTGGTTACTTTTTTGGTTACTTTCTTTCATCTCCAGCAAGGCCTGTTTCAGGCATTGCAGCATAAAAGTGATGAAAGCGGTGCTGTTTGCTTCAGCGTCACTCTTGGCTATAGCGTCATAATACTCTTGCTGGTGTTCTTTGACGATGGTCTCTACAGGAATCCAGGCAAAAACAGGTTTCCATTGCATCAGCAATAGTGTTTGCCACATACGCCCCATACGACCATTGCCATCGGCAAAGGGGTGAATGAACTCGAATTCATAGTGAAACACGCAGGAGCTGACAAGAGGATGAGTTTTTGTTTGCTTCACCCAATTCAACAGGTCGCCCATTAGTGAAGGAACTCGTTCTGCAGGTGGTGCCAAGTGGACACATTTTTCCCCATCGAAAACACCCACGCCACCTTGACGGTAGCGGCCGTTCTCCTTCACCAAGTCCGCCATCATCAGCTTATGAGCTTTCAGCAGGTCTTTTTCTTTGTACGGATTCAATTCCAGCAGTAGTTCGTAGGCATCGATGGCATTTTTGACTTCTTGTATCTCGTTGGGTGCCCCCAGAACGCGTTTACCCTCTATGATGGCCGTCACTTGCTCCACCGACATTGAGTTGTTCTCTATGGCCAGCGATGACTGGATAGTCTTGATACGGTTCTCTTTTCGCAAATGAGGAGTTGGCAAGTTGTCGGTTGTTGCCGTCAACAATCCGACTTGTTCAGCAATGTCTGCTATCAATGATGCTATCGCATCTGTTATAGTGAATGGTGGTATATACATTTTTCTCTTATTTTTTGCTTTCAAATGTTTTCATCCCACACGGCTCGCGCCTCGTGGTCATTGAAAAAACGTATAGATTTCTTATTGCTCATTGTCGTTAAATATATTCATGCAGTCCATTATTCACTAACTATTCAATGTCAAGGTCGTCGGTCAGTTCTCGTTTGAATTCTATGCGGTTGGTCTTGGCTATATTTGATATTCTTTGTTGTTTTATTCTTACATGTATGACGGTCTGTGGTGCGATGGGAAGAGTGTTTCGTCGTCTGTGATGGCGTCCAGCCAAATGTCGGTTGTAATGTCGATTTGGGCATTGCTGAGGTCGGCACCAGAGAAATCGGCACCAGCCACCTCGCAGCATTTTATTTCTGCATTGCTCAAATCGGCATTGCGTAGGTTGGCACCAGTAAGGTTGCAGAATCCTATATAGGCATTCGAGAGGTCGGCACCTTCAAGGTTGGCATTGCTCAGGTCTAACTCGTCGAGGTATGCCGTGTTGAGGTCGTCGGTGCAGCCTTGTTCCTCTCCAAGCCTGGCGATCACCTCTCCTTGCATATTCTTTATGACAACCTTCCGATTCGAATTAGTCATAGAGTTTGGTGCTTCTCGCATCAGTTCTTCTGTTTGGGGTGCTTGCGCCGGCTCCTGCTTTGTTTCAATGTATATCCTGTTGTGTGTCGAACTTGGATGTTCCTTCTTATATACCCAATAAATCACAAGGAACGTGACAACAAGGGCTCCGAATCCACCTACGGGTGTTCCGACTTTAGACAGAAGGATAAAGGCAAGTCCAATCATTTGTTTTCGTATTCCAGTTTGGTGATGGTTGTATTGGGGTCGACGGTGAGTACTTCGTCGTAGGTGAGGCCGTAGAGGTGATATACGCGGAGGTCGATTTCTCGGTCGGTGGCAGCGATTTGGTTGGTGAGTTGGTGGCAAGCGTCGGCATACTGGCGGAAATAGTCTTCCCACTCGTCCTGCTGTGGGAGGGTAAGTTTGATTTTCTGCTTCTTCAGCTCTGCCACAAAGGCAGCGAAGTCCATCTGGTCGAATGTCTGTAAGGCTGTCGTTATCTTCACACCTTCGATATTCTCCGTCAAGCGACGCAGGAAACGACTCCGCTTCTCATGAAGTTGTGAGTTCAGGGAGAACATTTTGTCAGCAAGAACCACAAACGGTTGTTGGTCTTCTGTTGAAATATCTTTAATGTATGTGTTTTTAAGGTTTGGGGCAGAATAAAGCAGATATCCACCAGACATCCTTAACCCATCAAACAGACATTCAAACATGTAGTTGTATAGTTTTGAGTTCAGCCAACACAAAATGTACTCTGGAATAAAACCATCTTTAAAAGAATGGATGCAATTGGTATCAATAGATGCGTATTTACCCTCCTTGTCGTAAAAAGCCTCACATGAAAGGCCTATTTTTGAAATTATAATCTTTGGGGAAGAATACAAAGCATGTCTATTTGGTGATATTATATCATCACCGGATGGAAGATATGGGGTAAGATATTGTGTCCCTTTTTTAGTAAATGTGGAAATTCCCCACATGGAAAAGTATGGGTCAATTGTACCAGTATTAATGAGTTTATAACCGCAGTAATCTTCGGTTATAAGTGGTGCATAGTCATCCGCCTCCTTTGCGGTTGAGGTGGCATTTATTTCTCCAATAATAGATAACGGTTGGCTTTGTTTTATAACTTTTTGTGTTATTGATAATTTATCATTTAAGAGGAATCCCAAAATGGTGTTTTCCAGAATGTCAAGTTTGTCTGAAGGGTATTCTTTGCATACTAACTCATGATTATCATCGAACTTTCCACATAGGACATAATTGTTGTATCCGTTTTGAATCATAGTGATAACAGGATAGGTTGATGCATCTTCAAAAACCTTCTTGTCAGAATAATCAATTAGTTGGTAAAATGAGTAATTGCTGATAATATGTTGTCGTAATGTGGTACCATAACTTGCAGAAAGATATCTATTGGGTGTAATATATGCAAGTACCCCATTAGGTTTAAGCAGATTCAATCCTTTTTCAAAGAAATATACATATAGGTCTACGGTTCCTTTGGCTGTAGAGTAGTTCTTTTTCAGATAGCTGTATTCTTCATCAGAGTAACTTTTTTTCAATTCTATTGCATTTACATACGGCGGATTACCAATCACCACATCAAAGCCGCCTTTCTCGAAGACTTGAGGGAACTCTTTCTGCCAGTCGAAGGCTTTGTCTCCTGCAACGGCGGGGTCGCTGATAAGGGAGTTGCCGCACTTAATGTTCTTGTTAAGTGTGTTGAGTTTGCGGCGAGGTTTGGCGGTACGCAACCAGAGGGCCAGCTGTGCAATCTCGACACTCTCTTCATTGATATCTACGCCATAGAGGTTGTTTTCCAGGATGCTGTTTTCAATTCCTTGGAAGACGATGGCGTCGCCCGTGATTTTCGCCTGCATCTCGTCAATAAGGGAATGCTCGGCCATAAGGAACTGCAGCGCAGCATTGAGAAAGGCACCACTGCCGCAAGCAGGGTCGAGAATGGTGAGTTGCAGCAGCCATTCACGGTATTGGTTCAGTTTCTCGAGCAGTTTCAGCTTGGTTTGTTTCTGGCGGTTCTTATCGGCGAAATACTCTTCCTCGACGATGCCCAACTCGCTCTTCTTCTCTGCACAGAGACGGCCGACGGTATTTTCAACGATATACTTGGTGATATACTGCGGTGTGTAGAACACGCCGTCCTGCTTGCGCTTGGAGGTTTTCGGGGTCTCGCCGCTGCTGATCTGTTGGCTCACTTCCTCGATTTCCGACAACGAGTTCTCGAAGATATGGCCGAGAATGTTCACGTCAACCTCGCTCTCGAAGTCGTATGTGGAGAGTCGGCGGGTGTGCTCCACCAAGGGCTCGTCGCTGATGACGATATTATCCAGCACCTCGTCGGGCTTGAAGAGACCTCCATTGTATGCGAATATGTCGTACTTCTTGCCTTGAAAGCCGGTGTTCATGTAGCCGAAATACTTCTTTATTCGGTCATAAAGGGGTACATACGCATCCAAATCTCTCAGTTTTTCCCACTGGTCGATAATCTGAATCATCGAGTTGGGCGGCAGCAAACCACCGTCTTCTGCAAAGAAGATGAAGAGCAGGCGGTCGAGCAATTTCTGTGTCTTTTTGAAGAGCAGAAGCTGCCACGCTTTCTCGTCTGTTGCCCAAGCGTTACCTTCTTGGTAAGGGTTACGGGCAATGATGTCGGCAAAGAGGACTCGTTTGAATTGCGAATAGTCTTTGTAGAGGGCTTTTGTGATTTGGTCTTCGTTGGACACCGACTCTTGTTTCATCGTGCAAGCCACACCTCGTTGCACTTGTGGCCATGCAAGGCAGAGATACAGCTCGCTGAACTCTTGCTCTGAAATATGGAAAAGGTTCCACTCGCGATACTCGACAGCATTGTCGATATAGAGGCGCAGTTTCTCGAAGTTGGAGATGACTACCAGACGGGCATCGGGATGCTGACTCTTGTAATTGAAAGCTTGTGCTTCGACTTTTGATAGGTCGGTGGTCTTATGGTCTTTCAGTTCGATAACGCCTATGACTTTCCCGTCCTGCAGTATGGCGCCGTCGGCTTTCTTGGAGTCGGTCTCGTTCTTTTGTTCGGTGATGAGGTTATAGTCGGGCGAGGGATTGAGGGTATATCCCAGCACTTTGACGAATAGCTCGCGGAGGAAGCCCTCCTGGAACTGCTCTTCGTTCGACTGGCGGATATTCTGCTGTATCTCGGGGTTGAGAAAATAACTCTTATATTGCACCCACGAACGCTCTACATTTTCGGGTGCAAGCGTCGCATTGTATTTCTTCAGTATGTTCTTTTGGAATAACATATTGTTCTATATTTGCAATTTGCAAAGATACGAAAGTAGAGCAATGTCTATGCTTTTTTGATGTTTGAGTTCAATGCCAAAACATGCCAGCTACCGTCGTCGCGGCGGTCGAGATAGCCTTTCTTGCGGAAGCTCTCTACCTGCTTCTGTACGGCAGAACGGTTGACCGACAGGTAGTCCGCTATCTCGGAGAAGGTGACGAAGGGCTTGTCACGCAGGAGCGCAAGCAGGCGACTGCCGTTCCCACTCCTGAAGTGGATCCGCTGACCGTCGTACCACCAGGTGTCCTTGTCGGCATTCCTCACGATGTCTATCTCGCATTGCATCTCCTCGCACACCGTCTGGCGGAAGAAGGCAAGGAAGGAAGCAATCTTGCCTATGGTGGCGTGAGCACCGTCGGAGGGCACTTTGCCTATTTTCTGGTCAGCACGATGCAGGGCCTCAAGGTATTCAGCCTTCTTGCGGTTGCGGATGACTATCATGGGCCACCCGTGACGGGCCATAATGTAGTTCACCATCAGGCGGGCGATGCGTCCGTTGCCGTCTTCGAAGGGGTGGATGCGGATGTAGCGGTAATGGAACAAAGCAGCCAGCTCCACAGGCGACAGCTTGCCCTCCTGCTCGGCAGCGTTGTACCAATCCACAAGGTCGCTCATCAGCGAGGCCGTTTCTTCGGGCGAAGCATATTCGAAACGGTCGCCATATCGGGTAATGACGCTGTTGGGACGCGTCTTATACTGTCCGGCATGGACGGTATAACTCGTCTGTCCACCTCCAGGAAGGTCGCGATAGACGGTGTAGTCCTCGCGCAGAAGCACCTTGTGCAGTTGGCGGATGAAGTTCTGCGTCAGCGGTATGCCTTTGTCGTGCACGGCTTCCATCACCATCTCAACGCCCACCTGACTGGCTTTCATATCAACAAAGTCCTTCAGGTCTCCTTCGCCGCTCACCTTGCCAAACAGCAGGAGCAACTCCGTCTGCCCATAGGTCAGCGTGTTGCCCTCGATGTGGTTGCTGTTGTAGTTGTATTCGGTCGTAAACTTGTTACGCAACAGCTCCACATGCTTCTCCGACAGCGGGAAAAGAGCCTTCCAGTCGTTGTATATTTCTTCTATCTTCATAAGCGTACCACTATATTATATGGGGTTCATACCACCTTACTAACGCACTTCTTTCGTTTTTATTGTATATACTACCTATTTAAGTGGTGGTCATACCACCTTTGAGGCAAATATCGCAGTTTCTCCGTTGATTACTTCGTGATATTCCGTAGATTTATCGACTGCAAAGATACAAAATTTTGCAATATTATTCTATTTCTTTTATTTCAGCGTCTTCCGTAGGCAGCAGGTAATCGGAGGCTCGTTTACGGGAGATGACGCTGTGGCCCACCTGCTTCTCCACCTCCTCGCGGGCCACTTTGGCTGCTTTCCCGCCACTCTGTGCCACCTGCTTGTTCTCCTGCATGGTCTTCGGATTACGGTTACGCGATACCTCGGTGGTGGCAGCTTCAGCCAACGTGTTCAAAGCCAGCTCAAGGGTGGTCATATTGTCTCTCAGATTCTCCTTCGTAAGCCCCTTATATCGTTTGTATTCACCTGTATTCATACCGCTCCACGCCTTGGTGAGGATGTCGGTCAGGATGGCGAAGTCTTTCTGCTCTTTCACCCCCGAACGCTCCCACTCGTCAGTCAGTTCCTTGCGCGTGCGTATGGACTTGAGACGGTTTTCTATCCAGCGTTCGCTATACCCTTGACGGCGGTAATCCTCTACGGCCATCTGGAACGTCAACTCGGGGTCGATCATCTGGTCAATGCGTTGCGCGCCAACCTCGGAGAGCCACTGTTTGATGGGTTCCGCCTTCTTGGAAGGAATGGATTGGATGATGCGAAATATTCCTTCAAGGTCGGCAGCCTGGGTCTTGTAGTTCTTTCCATCGGCGGCTGTCATTTCAGTAGGGGTACAAATTGTACCCCACCTGGCATTGAGTTCTGAATCACGAGCACGCATACGCTTGACGTACTGCTTGACATCCTTGCTGTCGGTCAATATCTGCACAATATCAACGATGGAGAAATAATATTTCTCTTCCTCTTCGTTCCATGCAACGCGAACCTGGTTGCCTTCAAATATCTGTATGGCGTTCTGCTGGGTCATATTCTCAGTACGCATTCTTTTATGTTATTTCGACTGCAAAGATACACTTTTTTTCTGACACAGCAAAATCAATTAGCTGAGCCAACTGTAATGGTGCCGATGAATATCGACGGCGACACACGGCGGTTGATATTTCGATGGCTCTTGTCGGCTTTCTTCTCGTCGGGGGAGAGGGTCGAGACGCAGGCGGTATTGGCGGCCTCGACGATGGCATAGAGATGGAACGTTACGGAAGTCGAGCGCAAGCAAGCTTGATTGCTATGCCGAGATGAAGTAACGTCACTGCCAAGTAAAGTGATGGGGTTGTCGGTTTCATCGCTGAGGTCGGGCAGGTCGAAGGCGACGCTGGCGGCTCGCCGCTCGGCAAAGGCCACGAGTTGGCAGACCTCCACCTGAAACTCGACAGCATAGATGAAGACTACATCGTCGAGGTTTGCATGATTGGCTCCGATGTAGGGCTCGAACTGTAGCTCCACATGCAGGCCATCGGCATGGCAATTGGTAAAATCCACGCGGGCTATCGGGCCGGTGGAGAGAATCAGGCGGGGGTAGTCGATATGCACCGTGCCGTCGGCGTAGGTGAAGCATTGCTTGTTGATTTTGGCAAACTCGTTGTTCTCGACATGCCCGTGGGCGTGGGCCTCCTTGGCGAGACCGCGCTGGATGACGGAGCCGAGGATGGAGGAGGTGTGCTGCATGGCCTTGAAGAGCGCACGCTGCCGCAGCTGCGCCTCCGACTTGTTGTCGTTGAACGATGTGGCCTTGCTGCGACTGAACTGCTTGCCGAAGCGGGTGTAGAAGACACGGTCGCCGATGGTACCCGTCTGCTCTATGATGGATGGTCTTACCTTTGCCATAGTATAGGTATTACCCCGAAGGGAATCTGAATACAATCTGATATAATGAAGAACGGAGGAACAGTATATTTAGTATAGAGTTACCATATAGGCACCCAAAACGGGAACAAAAGGGGAGCAATAGGGGAGCAAAACCAATAGAGTACTATATAGCAATGTATCAGGGATATATGACCCACTATAGCTTCGTCTTTGACCCAACACAAGCAGCAAACAATAATCATTGTATAACAAGCACTTGTAAATTTAATTCACTTTTTTTGCGAATATATTAAAAAAAGTATGTATCTTTGCATCTCGAAATGAAGATAACTTTTGACAAAGAATATTTGAAAAACCTGTATGTTACAGGAAGTTCTGCTGACAAGAAACATCGTTTCCAACCAGATGTTGTGAGACGATATATCAAAACGGTAGACCTTATGATTGAATCGGAGAATGTCAACATGTTATCGTTATGGAAAGGGTTGCACTATGAACACCTGCATGGAGATAAAGAAGGCTTCTCTTCGGTGAGGGTGACACAAAAGTATCGCATCGAATTCACCGAACACATCGAAGGTAACGAACAGGTGGCAACAATATGCAATATAACAGAATTGTCAAACCATTATAAATAACATATTACCATGGTACACGTTGAAGGAGTAAAAGACGATATGATTGCCAATAACCTAACGCCATTTTATTCGACCCATCCAGGTGAAGTGATAAAAGACGAACTGGAAGCCCGTAACATTTCACAGCGAGCCTTTGCACAGTCAGTAGGCATGTCATACTCGGTACTGAACGAAATACTGAACGCTCACCGTGCGCTGACAACAACCACTGCATTGCTGTTCGAGGCCGCTCTGGATGTGCCGGCCGATGTTTTGATGCGCTTGCAGACCAAGTACAACCTACAAACGGCCCGCAAAAACAAGGAGACTATCAACTGGATGGAAAACATCCGTCGTGCAGCAGCCGTGTTATAGACTTACATAAAACCTTTATAAAACATAGAAGCGAGGCCGTATGGTCTCGCTTCTATGCTATTTAGAGTATTTGTTTGACCGATTAGCGACGGCGGCCTTCGCCGTTGCCGGAGCTGCGGCGCTCGCCACCGTTGCCGCCTTCGCGACGGCCATGACCACCACGGTCACCGTCCTTGCGGGGACCACGGTCGCCACCTTCGCGGCGCGGGCCACGGGCGGGCTTCTCCTCCACATAGCCTTCGGGCTTGGGCAGGAGGGCCTTGCGGCTGAGCTTGATCTTGCCGTTCTTCTCGTCGAAGGCGATGACCTTCACTTGGAACTCGTCACCTTCCTTGATGAGGCCTTCGAGGGTAGCGGGGTGACCCCACTCGTACTCGCTGATGTGCATCAGGCCTTCCTTGCCGGGCAGGAACTCCATGAAGGCGCCGAACTCGACAATCGAGACGACCTTGGCATTGAAGATATCACCAACCTCGGGGACGGTGCAGATGTCCTTGATCCACTTGAGGGCGGCAGCGATGTCGTCCTTGTTCGACGAGGCAACGTCGACAATGCCGAACTCGCCTTCTTCTTCGATATTGATGATGGTGTTGGTCTCGGCCTGAATCTTCTGGATGACCTC
>CADAWR010000017.1 GCA_902791695.1 uncultured Bacteroidota bacterium | reverse complement strand
AGAAATCGACTACGGCTCCATCAAGCTCGCCAAGGGCAATCTCCCGCAGGTAGGCTTCGGCAACGCCTCCTTCGCCGAACCTCAGAGGGTCACCTGCACATGGCAGACCTCCGCCGACCTCCCAGGCGCCGACGCTCAGGACAAAGTCTGGATTGTCATCTACCAGCCCGACACCAAAGCCGTCATCATGAGCTCCGGCAACGACCTCCGCACCACCGGCAGCGGCGACGTCCGCGTACCCGCTGCCTGGACAGGCCTCACCGTCCACGTCTTCGGCTTCGCCATCGGCGACGGCCGCGAAAACAAAGGCGAACCCTCCGACTCTTCCTACATCGGCACCGGCATCATCGGCTAACCCTACCCTTAACTCCCCAAACCCTTATCCCCCCAATCTATCCCCTCTATCCAATCTATCCCCTCTAACCTCAACTCCCCAAGGGCGCCCCACCAGGCGCCCTTGTCCTTATCCGCCGTGCCCGCAGGTTTACCCTGCGACACTGCCAAAACAAGGAATTATCGGCATATCATGTGTTTTTATCCCCCCCCCTTTTTTTTCTTTTAAATAGGAATATATATTTTGGGCGTTTGTTTTTGTGTCTGCGTTGCCGCCCTGACAAGCAGGGCGCAAGGTCTCCGCATTTCTATGGCCGCCAAGCGCCCGTTGGGCCCGTCGGCCGCCGCAGGCGCTCGGTGAACAACCGTAGAACAGTCGGAGAGGGTACGGAGGGGCGTCGGGTCAAAGAAGGTCGAGGCACTGCTCGATGGGGATGCCGAGGCGGATGTCGTCCTGATGGCGGTTGCGGTCGATGAGGCGGCTGACGACGGCCATGGCCGTCTGGGTGCTCTGGCGGAGGGTTTCGCCGTTCATGAGGTGGCCGATGAGGACTGAGGAGAAGATGTCGCCGGTGCCGGGGAAG
This sequence comes from uncultured Bacteroidota bacterium, assembly GCA_902791695.1. Taxonomy (GTDB): domain Bacteria; phylum Bacteroidota; class Bacteroidia; order Bacteroidales; family P3; genus Colimorpha. Next base: position 26,847 of record CADAWR010000017.1, on the reverse strand, counting down.
GTGAGCGGGATCTCGTCGTAGTCGAGGCGGAAATAGCGTCCCTCGTCGAGGTTCTGTGCGATGCCGGCGAGCTGGCTGTCGCTGCGGCGGCCGATGACGCACGACTGGCCGTCGACCTTGGCGCTGGTGATGACCACGGCTTTGGCGCCGAGGGCGGCCACAGCGTCGAGCATGCGGCAGGCCTCGTCCCACGTCATTCCCTCAGCCTTGAACGGGGTGCCGGTGAGGTAGCATGCCTCGGTGTAGTTGGGGAAGGTGAGGTCGGCGACGCTGACCATGTCGCGCATGAGCTCCACGTGGCGCTGGTCGAGGCCGTTGTATAGGCTACCGCTGTCGGCCATCACGGGGTCGACGAAGACCGCCGTGCCTTCGCTGCGGAGGGTGCGGCAGTAGTCGGCCACCAGACGTGCCTGCTCGTCGCTGAACATGAAGCCGGTGCAGACGGCATCGAAACGGAAGCCGAGCTTCTGCCAAACAGGCATAGTGTCGCGCATGTAGGAGGTGGTCTCCATGACGGAGAAGTCGCGGTAGTCGAAGTTGTTGCTCACCAGGGCGGTGGGCAGGTTGTAGACGGCGTGGCCGTAGTAGGTGAGTATGGGCCACATGGCCACCATGCCCACGTGGCTGTGGCCGACGACGTCGTTGATGAGCAGGATCTGCTTCATAGCTTGTAGTTGGTCATACGGTGCTCGGCGAGGGCCTCGTATTTGGTGCCGGGGCGGCCGTAGTTGGCGAAGGGGTGTATGCTGATGCCTCCGCGTGGGACGAAGAGGCCGACGACCTCGATGTAGCGGGGGTCCATGAGCTTCACGAGGTCGTTCATGATGATGTTGACGCAGTCCTCGTGGAAGTCGCCGTGGTTGCGGAACGAGAAGAGGTAGAGCTTGAGGCTCTTGCTCTCCACCATCTGAACATCGGGGATGTAGAGAATCTTTATCTCGGCGAAGTCGGGCTGGCCGGTGATGGGGCAGAGGGTGGTGAACTCGGGGCAGTTGAGCTGCACCCAGTAGTCGCGCTCGGGGTGGCGGTTCTCGAAGGTCTCCAGCACCTCTGGGGCGTAGGTGTCTGGGATATTGCTCTTGTGGCCGAGGGCCTGCAGGTTGTCTTGTTCTCTGTTCATTGTATGTCTAATAATTTGTGTATCTGTAAGGAAAGCCTCCACTCGGGATGGCACTTGATGTATTCGACGGTTGCGGCGGTGATTTGGCGGTTGCGGGCGGCGTCGCCGGTGTCGCAGGGCTGGAGGAAGCGGAGCGTTGAGAGTTGAGAGTTGAGAGTTGAGAGTTGCCCTTCGGGGTCGTGGATGCCGTCATAGACGACCTTTATTTCGTCGGCACGGGTCAGCATCACCTCGGCGCCGTCGACGAAGGCGCTCTTGGGCGAGAGGGTCACCCAGTCGACATTGTCGGGCAGCGTGTGCGTGCCGTTGGTCTCCACGGCCACGTAACGGCCGGTGGCATGCAGGGCGTCGACGAGACTTTCGGTGAGTTGCAGAGCGGGCTCGCCACCAGTGACGACGACATGGCGTGCGGGGTATTGCCCGACAGCCTCCACAATCTCCTTTTCGCTCATCTCGCGGCCGGACTCATGCCGTGTGTCGCAGAAGGGGCAGCGCAGGTTGCAGCCGCTGAGGCGCACGAAGACGGCGGGGGTGCCGCTGTAGTAGCCCTCGCCTTGCAGTGAGTAGAATATCTCGTTGACGCGCATCACTCGTCCACTTCGTAGGTTGCGGTGTTGCCGGTGGTCTCCTGCACGTCGACGCGGTAGCAGTTGGGCACCTGCTGCTGGCACCAGCGGGCGATGTTCTCGGCTGTGGGGTTGCAGCCGATGACGTCGTTGATGACCTGGTGGTCGAGGCGGTCGACAATCTGGCTCTTTATCTTCGAGAAGTCGACCACCATGCCGTTGCGGTCAAGCTCGCGTGCGCGGCAGTGGATGGTAATCTGCCAGTTGTGGCCGTGGAGCTGGGTGCACTTGCTTGGGTAGTCGAGCTCCAGACGGTGGGCGCCGGAGACCTCAATATGTTTGGTTACGTAGTACATATTCTGTTATGAGTTATATTTTGTCGGGTCGGGGATACCAGCTTCGCGGAAGGCCTCGCGGCGCTCGGCGCAGGTGCCGCAGGTGCCGCAGTGGTGCTCGCCACCGCGGTAGCACGAGTAGGTCGCGCCGTAGTCGATGCCCAGCCGTGCGCCGCGACGGATGATGTCGGCTTTGCTGATGTTTGTATACGGCGCTTCCAACTGCACACCTTCATAGGTGCCTGCCTGCATGGCGGCATTCATGGCGTCGACGAACGTCGGCCGGCAGTCGGGGTAGATGGCGTGGTCGCCGCCATGGTTGGCTATCAGCACACGCTTAAGGCCGCGGCTTTCGGCGAGGCCACAGGCTATGGAGAGCATGATGCCGTTGCGGAAGGGTACCACGGTGCTCTTCATGTTCTCCTCGTCATAGTTGCCATCGGGGATGTCGGCGGCGCCGCTGAGGAGCGACGACTGGAAATAGCGGCTCATGAAGCCAAGTTCTATCACCAAGTGCTCTATGCCAAGCAAAGCACAATGATGCTTGGCACAGGCTATTTCGCGCGCGGCGTGGTTGCTGCCATAGTCAAAAGTAACGGCGAGCGCGACACGCTCACGCTCCTCATAGAGCAGCGTGGTCGAGTCGAGCCCGCCGGAATAGATAATTACACTGTCTTTCTGTGTCATGATTCTTGTTTTGTTAAAGGGGGTTGGCAAGAAGACCCCTGCGGATGGTTTATTTCAGGTAGTACTCGACGGTAGTCACCACGCGGACCTTCTTGATCTGCGGCGTGTTCTCGTCGAGGTCCTCGACCTCGAAGTAGCCCTGCGAAGCAGTGCGCATCTTGCCGATTCGGCTGTGGCTGTTCTTGGCGAACTCGTCGGCGGCCGAGCGGGCGTTCTCAAGGCTCTCGGCAATCATAGAGGGCTTGATGTCGTTGAGGCCGTGGTACTCGTAGCTGGCGTAACTGCTGCTGATGATGTTCTGCTTCAGCAGGTCGCCGTCGATGGTGCGCTCCAACTCACGCACCACGTCCATCTTGTCGGTGAAGACGTTGATGGTCTGGTTGGCGTTGTAGCGGAAGCGGATGTTGTTGGTGTAGTAGCTGTCGTAGCGGTCGTTGAAGTGAGCCGAGGTGTACTTGATTTCCTCGTCGGTGAATCCGGCCTTCTTCAACAGGTCGACCACAGCCTTCTCGTTGCGCTCCATGGTGGCGCGCAGGTCGGTGAGCTCGTTGTCCTGGCCGCTGAAGCTGACGCGCAGCACCACGCGGTCGGCAGGCACCTCCTTCTCGCAGAGGCCGCGCACCTTGACGGTGTCGTCGTACGACTTGAGAGTCTTCACGGTGCACACCATGAAGATGCCCAGCACGAGAGCAGCCAGCACGATGGCGCCGCCCTGAATCATGTTCTTTTTGAACGGTATCAGACTTCCTTTCATAATCTGCTGTATTGGGGGATTAGAACAGGCCTTCGAGGACACTGTCGTCGACGAGGTTGGGCATAGTGACCTTCAGCTCGGGGCAGATGTCCATGGCGCGCTTGATGGCGAACATAGCGCCCTCGTTGCGGGCCCAGCTGCGGCGGCTGATGCCGTTGTTGACATCCCAGTGGAGCATCATGCGGAGACGGCGGTCGCAAGCCTCGCTGCCATCGAGCACCATGCCGAAGCCGCCGTTTATCACCTCGCCCCAGCCTACGCCGCCGCCGTTGTGGATAGAGACCCACGTGGCGCCGCGGAAGCTGTCGCCGATGACGTTCTGCACGGCCATGTCGGCGCAGCGGTTCGAGCCGTCATAGATGTTCGAAGTCTCGCGGAAGGGGCTGTCGGTACCGCTAACGTCGTGATGGTCGCGGCCGAGCACTATGGGGGCGCTGATTTCACCCTTACGGATGGCCTCGTTGAAGCGGGCAGCAATCTTGGTGCGGCCTTCGCAGTCGGCATAGAGGATACGAGCCTGGCTACCAACCACGAGGTGGTTCTCCTTGGCGCCCTTAATCCACTGTATGTTGTCGTGCATCTGCTGCTGTATCTCGGCGGGAGCTGTAGCGGCAATCTCGCCCAGCACCTCCATGGCGATATGGTCGCTCTTGTCGAGGTCCTCGGGCTTGCCGCTGGTGCATACCCAGCGGAAGGGGCCGAAGCCGTAGTCGAAGCACATCGGGCCCATGATGTCCTGCACGTAGGAGGGGTAGCGGAAAGCGGTATGGTCGGCATTCCAGATGTCGGCACCGGCGCGGCTGCTCTCCAGCAGGAAGGCGTTGCCGTAGTCGAAGAAATACATACCCTTTGCGGTAAGCTTGTTGACCGCAGCCACATGGCGGCGGAGGCTCTCCTGCACCTTCTCTTTGAAGAGTTCGGGCTTTTCGGCCATCATCACCTTGGCGTCCTCGAAGGTGACACCCACGGGGTAGTAGCCACCGGCCCAGGGGTTGTGCAGCGAAGTCTGGTCGCTGCCGAGGTCCACCTTGATGCCCTTCTCGGCGCAGTACTCCCACAGGTCCACCACATTGCCTTGGTAGGCGTAGCTCTTGGCCTCCTTGGCGGCGATGGACTTGTTGACGGCCACGAAGAGCTCGTCGAGGTTGTCGTGCACCTCGTCGACCCAGCCCTGCTCGTAGCGCTTCTGCGTAGCGGCGGGGTTAATCTCGGCGGTGATGGAGACCACACCGGCAATGTCGCCAGCCTTGGGCTGTGCGCCGCTCATGCCACCGAGGCCGGCGGTGATGAACAGCTTGCCTGCCGTGCCGCCTCCAAGCTTACGGGCAGCATTGAGCACGGTGATGGTGGTGCCGTGCACGATACCCTGCGGGCCGATGTACATGTAGGAGCCGGCGGTCATCTGGCCGTACTGCGTCACGCCGAGGGCGTTGTAGCGCTCCCAGTCGTCGGGCTTGCTGTAGTTAGGTATCATCATGCCGTTGGTGACCACCACGCGCGGAGCGTCCTTGTGGCTGGGATAGAGTCCCATGGGGTGACCGCTGTACATGACGAGGGTCTGTTCGTCGGTCATCTCGCTGAGGTATTTCATAACCAGACGGTACTGCGCCCAATTCTGGAACACGGCGCCGTTGCCACCGTAGGTGATGAGCTCGTGCGGATGCTGAGCCACGGCGGGGTCGAGGTTGTTCTGTATCATCAGCATGATGGCGGCCGCCTGACGGCACTTGGCCGGATACTCCTCGATAGGACGGGCATACATCTTGTAGGTGGGGCGCAGACGGTACATATAGATGCGGCCATACTTCTGCAACTCCTCGGCAAACTCCTTGGCCAGCATCTTGTGGTGCTTGGCGGGGAAATAGCGCAGGGCGTTGCGGATGGCCAGCTTCTTCTCGGCAGGCGTCAGGATATCCTTGCGCTTGGGAGCGTGGTTCACCGTAGTGTCATAAGGTTGGGGTTCGGGCAGCGGGTCGGGGATACCGAGGCGCAATTCATTCTGGAATTCTTCGAGTGTCATATTGTTGTTGTTTTATATTCTGTTTTTGTTTAACGCAACATTTCTGTCATTATTGTGTCCGGAGCCTATTATTTCAGCACCACGACCTTGCAGGCCTGCCGTTCGCCGACAGCCACCATGTAGACACCTGTCTGCGGCACGCTGATTACGCCGCCGTCGCACAGCGTCGTGGCCACCGTGCGGCCCATCACGTCGTAGACCCTTACCTGCTGGCCGTCGGCGCCTTCAACGACGATGCCGTGCTCCACACCGTAAATCCTCGGCGTGTCGGCAGCGTCCACTTCGTCTATGCCGCTACAGTCGTCGTACACGAGCACAAAGTCATTCCAGTAGGGCGATGCCATATAGGCCGGTATCGTGCCACAGGGCACCGTCAGCGTGGCCACGTCCTGCTGCACATAGAAGGTGTGGCCTTGGATGCTCGGGGGGACAGGATTGCGCGACACCACCGACCGCAGCTTGCCGAAGGCCATGCCGAAAGCATATTCGCCAATCTCCGCCACCGACGAACCGAGCACTATAGCCAATGTGTCGGCACCGCCGACCCAGTTTTGGTTCCAGCCGGTGAAAGCATCATAGCCTATGTAGGTCACCGCGTCGGGGATCACCAGCGTGCCGCGCAGGTTGTAGCAACCCCAGAACGTACGGTCAGGGATACGCTTCACATTCTCGCCGATATTGACAGTGGTGAGACTGTAGCATTCTATGAACGCTGGCCAGTAGCTTCCGTCGCTCGCTGTCGTCGGGCTCACCGCCACGCAGCTGTCGGCGTTGAAGTTGACAGTGGTGAGGGCCGAGCAGTTCCAGAAAGCGTTGTCGCCTATAAACTTCACACCTTGTGGGATAGTCACCTCCGTGAGGCTATGGTTCGCCGCAAAGGCCATCTTGCCTATGTATTCAAGCCCGTCGGGCAGCGACAGCGAGGCAAGGTAGCCACGGTCGTAGAACGCCGACTCCTTGATGACTCTCACGCTGGCCGGCAGCACGGCATTGTGCAACTGACTATGGCTCCCGATGACGGTGTCCTTGGCGGCTGAGGTGTAGTAGATGCTGTCCTCCTCGTATACGGGATTGTCCACAATACTGATATTTTTATAGCAATAGACATACGCCGACGCACCATCATACACATTATATTTGCCAACACTTGCCCCCATCTCGTAGTTTCCCGCGATGTGCCACACCAGCGAAAGGCTGCTGTCGCTCTGCGCCACCACGGTGACGGCGTTGTCGCCTACATTAGGATAGGGGTATAGCTCATTATAGTGATAATAGTTAGGCCAATCGTACATCCACACGTTCGTATAGTCGGGCACGTCGTTGTTCTGGAGTGTGCTGTGCAGCCGCAGCGTCACCGTGTCGCCCACAGCAGCCACTGGCGGAATGTCCATATCAAGGGCTATGTCGTACTGGTACATAACGAGACTCTCAAACCTGAACGACGGCTCCGATACGCTCCCAGTGTATTCAAGCACCACACGGACACGGCCACCGTTGCTATAGAACGATGGCGAAAACAATGAAGGCTGCACATAGTAGTTATCCCAACCAGCCAATACTCCGTATTCATCTTCCACTCTTATCGAATAGAGTGCATTCTCGTTCCATTGATACTCGTCGGCAGTAATGGCTCTTAAGCAAATGAATGTCATGCCCGGCTGCGTCAATATCCACGGGCTGGTGAGCGTCTGCCCCTGACTTGTCAAGAAAGCCTCGTTGGAACCTGTTATCACGGCGCCGCCGCCTGCCGTCCAGCACTGCGTGAAGTCGGCGGTATATGGCAACGCTATGTTGCCGCAGTCGCCCACGCTGACCATCATCTCATCGGTAGCCGTACCGTTGCTGTTGCTCACCGTAGCCGTTACCTGATACCAACCCGTCTGGTTCCACGTGACATTCACCGTGTCGCCGGTGGCTGTCGAGGGCGTACCGCCCTGCAGGCTCCACGTAACCGTGGTGCCGGTGCTATGTTCGGCCCAGAACATAGCTGTATTGCCGACATTCACCGTTTGACTGCCACTGATTATCACCGTAGGTGCTGGCAGCGTAGGTGCCGAAGCCGATGTTACAGCCTTTATCATCCACGAGAAGTTGCCGTCGCCGAAATAGCTGTTCAGATGGTTCCAGCTTCCATCTACTGTGGCAAACCAGTTGCTGTTCGGATTGCCCGTGTAGCGGCACGAAGCCGCCGGCCATGTCAAGTAGGGCTCGTCGAAGGTTATCCACAGGCTGTCGCCGGCGTTGATGGCCACCGTATGGTCAAGCACTATCTCATGCCAGCCATACCCTTCTATGAGCGCTGGCTGCGTGTGTACCAGTGTGCCCGGAGCCGTGGCGCCACCCTTGTATACATGCAATGTGAAGACTCCGTCAAAATCGGCAAACATCATTACACTCTTCAGGTAGTTACGTCCCTGCAGTTCGGCGGCGGGCAGCATGATGCCCCACTCGCCTACTCCCCAACTGGTCTGATACCCTTTGTTGCCACAGTATGATATAGTGTCGCCGACGACAACAGTGCCGGGGTTGTCGAAACGTCCACGTATCATGAACGTGAAGCGTGTCCACTCCGGGTCGGGGTCAAATGTCGGCCCATACAGGAAACCGTCGGGGTTGCCGCAGCTGGCCGTCACGGTGGCCGGGAACAATATGTCGCTGTTGTGGAAGGTAATCCAGATGCTCTTGCCAGCCTCCACCGTATAGGGCGTTGGCAGGAAAATAGAGTACCACGAATTGATATCCGAAGAACCCGTCGTCACCGTGGTGCTGTACACCGTATCCGTCGGTGCCGAGGTGCCGCTGTAGACAGTCATGTCGAAGGTTCCTGCGTAGTAGTAGCTGCCCACATAGAACTCCACCGCCGACAGCGTGCGGCCCGTGCCCAGCAATGCGGCGGGAAGCTTGATGCCCCAATACTTGTCGAAGCCCTGCGCATATTCGCCCCAATAGGAGTCATGACCCTTGTTGCCGCAATAGCTCATAGTGTCCGTACCAATGGTCTCGAAGCGCGCCGTAAAGGTATAGTTGCCGCCCGTCATGGTGAACACACGCGGGTTGTCTTGGCTGTGGTCGTTCCACTCCGCGAAGCGGTAGCCTTCGGCGGCAGTGGCCATGAGGGTCACCGTGTCGCCGAAAGCGTACATGCCGTCGCCCGTGGCTGTGCATCCCGCCGCGGCACCAGTGGTGTTGACAGTCACCGAGCCGCTCATGCCGAACATGTTGTTGGGACGTATGTTGAGCATGGCGGAGTTCGACATGTTGAAGGTATAGGTGGCGTTGCCGCCCGTGCCGCCGGGGGCGGGGTTCAGGGCGCCGAGGGCATAGTAGCCGTCGCAGTAGCCGCCCCAGCCCCAGTTGAAATGGAACATATTGTTGTCGTCATAGCCGTCGCACACAAAGCTGTGGCCACCCGCAGCGTCGCGCCCGTCATACAGTATCGGCCTCTGCAAGCCCAGCTCGGCACGCAGCATGGCACTGTAAGTGGCGGCATCATAGCTGCCCGGGGTCAGCACCACGATGTCGGGAGCATACTTGAAGTAATTCACCAGGGCGCTCATCGACGACGGGTTGTAGGCGCTGTGGTTAAAGGCGCCACTGCCACCCTCGGAACTGACATTATAATTCATCTCTATGGCCACACCAACGTGGTACATCAGCTGTGCCACAGCGTCAATCTCGGCCTGGCTGCTCGCACCGTTCAGTTCGCTGGGCATGATGCTCCAGTTATAGTTTGTGGCGCCGAAATTGGCATATTGCGTGCCATAGCTTATGTGGCTGTTGCTTGCCACATAGCTGTGGCTGCCATAGCCGGTGGCGGGGTAGTTCCAATATTTCATGATTTGCGCCGTTGCCGTAGCCACACAGCCGGTCACCACATGCTGCCCGTAGACCGTGTCATAGGGGCACATGGCGTTGTAGTAGGGGCTCTGGTCCCACGTGGTGGTGAGCAGCGGGGCCACATTCGTGGTCAGGCGCGGCTGCGGGGCCATGCCGCCAAGCAGTCTCGCCCACTCTTCTTCCATTCCGCTCTTAGAGCCGTGGGCATTCCCGTCCGTTCCCTTTATCCCGTAACCTTTAACCTCATTCTCATACCCCTCGAGCCAGCTGCGCAGGTTCGACGGCATCTCCTCGGCTCTGAATGTAGCGGTGAGCGAGTAGGCCAATATGGGACTCGCACAGTCGTCGGCGGCCACCAGCACAAAACCCTTGGGCGCATTGAAGACATAGAAGCTGCTGAACGGCGTAGCCACCTCCTTCATATCGGTAACCGTGCGATGGCACTTGGCCGACATAAAGCCCGAGGCCACCCTACGTGCAGTGTTCACATCGACAGGCTTGGCCGCAACTTCGAAAAGCGCCGCCAGCGCAAACAACAATACGACAATATTCTTTCTCATACAACGCGTGTTTAAAATCAAATTATTGTTTCACAAACAGATTGCAAAAATACACATAAAAACCGACATGACAAAAATAAAAATCATGTCGGCTATACTTTTCCCCGTACCCGCCCCGTACCCGCTCCGTCTGTTCTACGGTTGTTCACCGGTTGTTTAACGGTTTAAACCGTCGAACAACCGGTGAACAACCGTAGAACAGACGGAGCAAGTACGGAGAGGCTCCGAAGGGAGTGGGTTAGAAGCAGAGCTGGAGACCGACCTCGAGGCGAGGCAGGAGGGCCTTGTCGTCGGCAAGTTTGTCGCCGATGCCGGTGAGGCGGTAGCGGGCGTAGAGACCAACGAAATCATAGCTGATACGGGTAACGACGCCGTAGTTGTAGTTGTAGGCGCTGAGGGCCTTGAGGTTCACAAGCTGCATGCTGGTACCATCGGATACGGCGTCAGCCTTGTTGGTGGCCAGGAGTTCGTAGTCGGTGACGCCAAACGAGCCGTAGACACCAAGGTCCCAGTGGATGCCTTTGCCCATGAGGCCGCCGGCCACGAAGCGGACACGCTGGAAGAGCTCGATGGCGAACTCGTCGAGGGCGACGCGGCGGTAGGTGACCTGGGAGTAGTTGTCCTCGACACCAGCCATACCGACGAGGCGGTCAAGCCTGTTGGAAGCCATGCCTTTGTAGTTGTAGGTGGTGTGTGCCCACTCGAAGCCCATGCCGACGCTGTAGCTCTTGCCGTAGGCGTGCATCAGGCGGACGCCAAAGTGGAAGGCGGGCGACCAGCCGTTGAAGGGCAACTCCTCGTCCTGAAGCTTGACAGGGAGGCCAAGCATGAAGTAGACATCGCCGCGATATTTGGCGTTGCTGCCGAAGATGGATACGTCGAAGTCGCCGTTGCGGCCGGTGAGGTGCTCGGTGACGGCGTCGTTGCTGATGAGGGGATGGAAGACATAGCCGCTCATGCCAGCGTATTTCTTGTATTCATCCTTGCTGAGCTTGATGCTGTCGGTGTAGCCGGCCAGATGGATGGTCATGGTGCGGTCGAAGATGGCGTTCTTGCTGAAGGTGAAGCGGTCGCCTTCGTCGGCGTATTTCACCTCAACCTTGCCGTAGTAGGTGAGGCGATGGTCCTCGGAACGGCGGAAGGAGTAGAAGAGGTGGCTGTGCTTGACGGGGTGGGTGGGCACAACGTGCACGCTGTCCTCCTCGACGACGAAGCGGAAGGTGGGGCCTTCGGCTTTGCGGTCGCCGGTGAAATAGGCGGCCTGGGGCACACCGTAGCCGAAGGAATAGTCGCAGTAGGGGTAGAGGTCGGAGCTCTGCTCAATCATGTGGAACATTTCCATGGCTGTTTTGCCAGGGGTTGCCTGCCAGGCGCAGGCAGCGAAGCCGGCCACGAGTGGGCAGGAGAAGGAGGTGCCGTGGACGTAGTGGGTGGCGTGGTTGTTGCCGGTATTGGCGGTGCGGGCATAGCCGAAGGCGCAGACGTTGGGTTTCTGGCGGCCGTCGGCGCTGGGGCCGTAACTGCTGAACTCGATATGGTTGTACTCGGTGAGGCTATTCTCGATGCCACCGATGCAGAGTACGCTGTCGGCGTCGGCAGGGGTGATGATGGTCTTCCACTGCTTGACGTCGGCCTCGTTGCCGGCAGAGTTGACCACCAGCATGCCCTTGCGGGCGGCGAGGTTGCCGGCCTTGGCCACGTAGGAGGTGCCGTCCATGTCCTTGGTGTAGTGGTTCTCCTTGCCGTAACCGAGGCTGGAGCTGATGATGTTGGCGCCGTTCTTGTCGGCCCACTCCACTGCCATATGCCACCAGACTTCCTCTTTCTTGGGCTCGGTCTCAACCTCGGTGCGGGCGAGGAGGAACTCGGCGCCGGTGGCCAGGCCGAGGTCCTTGCCGTCGATACGGCCACAGATGCAGCTGAGGGTCATAAGACCGTGGCTGTTCCAGCCGTAGACATCCTCTTTGTTGTTGCAGAAATTCCAGGTTTTTATGATGCGGCCTTCGTCGCGCACATGCTTGAAGGCATCGTGGGTGTTGACCAGCGGGAAGCCGCCGTCGAACACGGCGATGCGGATGCCCTTGCCGTCGATGCCTTTGTCACGGAAGGACTTGCCACCCATGCGGACGAGCTGAGCTTCCAGCGGACCGGCAACGGTGTCGTAATCCATGAGGCCGTCGTTGTCGAGGGGCTTTGAGGCCAGCTGCATGTCGCCCATGATGGGCTGGACGCGCAACACATAGGGCAGCTCGGCAATGCGGGCGGCTTGGTCGGGAGTGGCCACGATACCTACAGCATTGAACCAGCGGCTGCAGCCGATTTCCTCGGTGGCGAGGGCGGCTACACCCTGCTCATAGGCGGCGCTGACGGGGTAGTTGCTGATGTCATAGAGGTCGGCACCGCACTGGCGGTAACGCTCGATGGCTTTGGCGTCGAAATAGGAATAAGGGTCGAAGGTGGTACCCGCCTTGTCGGTGAGGAACACCCAGTAGACCTGCTGTGCAGAGGCTCCGCAGAGGGTCAACACAAAGGCCAATGACAAAAATATCTTCTTCATAACGGTTTATTTTAAGATTGTGTGTAATATTTCGTGGCTGGTGAAGTGGCGGAAGCCACTCAGGTGCAACTGATAGTAAGCCAGGAGCGAATCTATGAGCAACCCACGGTCGCTTAAGGGCGCCAGGGGTGAGGCGCCAGGGTTGAGGTAATCGTGGAGCAGAGAAGAGAGATGGGGGGAGAGCGTGGTATCAGTGGGGGCTGAGACATAGCGGCCCTCCTGGAGGTCGAACAGAGGCTCGCGCGGACAGTAGTTGTCCATGGGTTCTATGCCCAAATGGTGCGATACGGTTAGGAGAAAGGATATGGGGAGGTTGGCGGCCGAATCACCGACCGCTGCGGCCTGCTCAGCGTAGTCGAAGAGGGCGGGCATAGGCTCGGCTTCCTGTAGTGACTTGTAGAGGACTTCCGTCATAAAGAAGCGCAGGGCATTCTCAACAGGCGTGGCCTCGGTGCAGGCACATCGCGGCGATAGCTCCTTGATATAGTTTAGTTCGGCCTTGGTGTTATCGTACACGACCATATCGAGGCATGAGAAGGGCTGCAGGAGGTTCTGCTTGACCTTGGCGCGCGGACCACGTACGCCCTTGATGATGTATGACTGGACGCCGAGCAAGCGGGTGAAGACCTTGACGATGACCGAGGTGTCGCCATAGGGGGTGGTGTGCAACACTATACCCGGGGTGGCAATCATCGTATTATCATTATCTTGGCAACAGAGCGGTTGCCGCCCTCGGCATCGGAGGCGAAGACATAGTAGACCCCAGTAGCAACGGGATTGCCGTCGGCGTTGCGGGTGTTCCATACAGCCTGTCCGCCTAAGGCCTGCGTCGTGAAGACCACATGGCCGGCAGCATCGGTGATATGTATTAGCGCATTGCGAGTGAAGCCTTTGATGGCCACCGAGCCCTCATATCCGGGGCGCACAGGATTGGGGAAAGCGTATATGTGCTCGGCGGGCGTTGTTTCAGCATAGGTTGCCGTGGAGCGGTAGACCTGCACGCCATAGTCGGTGCCAATATAAACCTCGCCGGTGCGCGGTTGCACGGCGACTGAGATTATCTTGTCGGAGAACAGCGGACTGTTGGCAGCGGTGAAATGCTGCAACTGCTCCATGCCGTTGGGCGAGAGGAGATAGAGGCCGCCGGAAGCAGTGCCAATCCATTTGCGGTTGGCGCCGTCGACAGCGATAGTGGTGACGTCCTCATAAGCCATAAGGTACTCGTAGAAGTCGCCGTTGGTGATGGTGATGTTGCTACAGCTCACCGGCGACATCTGGCCCGTGGTGCCTCCAGCAAAAGCACGTGATGCGTCGTAGATAACCTTGATACCCTTGTTGGTACCAAGCCAGATGTTGCCGTCGTAGTCCTGCACAAGGCAGTTGACGACCTCGGTTACGAGCTTGCTGCCATTGTTGGGATTGACACGAGCCATACGGTTGTTGCCATCGTGGACATATATCATGTTCTCGCGCCCGGAGAACCATAAATAATTGTTCACGCTGTCGTATATCAGCTTGTCAACCTGTAGCTGCGAAGAGAGCGCCTCGGTGGAACGGTGCGACCATACGCCGTCTGCGCTGCGGCGCACGAGGGCATATGGGCTGTGAGAGTTGAGCACCCATAGGTTGCCATCCTTGTCGAAGGTGACAGCGCCAGTGAGCAGCGTACGGTAATCACCAACAACATACTGCTGCAATGCGCCGCCCGTGGTGGCCTGATCATAGAACGCCACCACCTTGTTGTTACGCACCGAAGCCACACCGCCGTTGTAGCCCCAACAGACAACGAGAGTCTCTGCAGTATCTCTGGGGTTCACCAAGGCATCCACAACATCGTACCTACCGTCAAGGGCACCATTAGAATTGTCGAGTTGACGCCAATGCAGCCCTTCTGCCACAAATAGGTCTGGCTTCAAGTGTGCATTTTCGTAAGTAGCTTTGTGACCGCCCGGACACAGCATTATACTGTTGGGGCCAGCCACGAGGCGGTATACGTTATCACGTGACATGGGACTGTCGAGGCGCACAAAAAAGGCCTCGGGGCCATTGACGCATACCATACCAAGCCAAGGATGCGCAGCCCAGAGAATGCCACTGCCGTCAGTGACCGCATCATATGCCGCCATATCGGCCCATCCGTCATAATAATAGAATGTATCCAAAGCTGTGAAATCGCTCTTATATCGTGCCACACGGTCCCAATAGGCCACACTCATCACTCCACCGCCTTCGTGCAGAGCCATGATATCGCCAGTGTCGATAATCGCATATCCCGTGTCGGAAAGTGCATAGAGAGTCTTGCCCTCCTCTTCGTCAGTGTTGCCGGAAAGCCATAGTCTGCCATCGAGTACAGCCAAGTGGGTAACAGTAATACCGTCAAGCCTGCTGTCGGTCTGCCAACGGTCGCTGATGGTAAGGTAGGGTTCGTTGACGGAGACACGCTTCAACCCGGCGGCAGTGGCAGCATAGACGCTGTCCGAGGTAAAGGCAATGTCGTATACCTCTATGCTGCTGCCACCAGCACCGAGATAGTAAGTCTCGCTTACCTCGTGGCGCTGCAGGTCTATCACCACCACACCAAAGGCTGTGGACAGATAGGCGCGGGCATCTTTAAATCGTATGCTGTTGATGCTCTTGTCCACTGCTATATCACTGCGCATGATGTCGGCAAGATTGTAGACAGAGCCATCACGAATAATGTCAATATTAGAGTTGCTATATGCTATCAGCAGGCTACGCGTATCGTTGTAGAAGCCAATGTCCTTGACACCAACATCGGAGAGCCCCCACGATTTACTGTATACATCCACCTCGCGTGTGTCCACGTTGAAGCGGTAGACACCACCGCGGCTTGCAGCAAAGATATATTTTTCCACAGCCTGCAGGCGGTAGACAATGGTATTGTCTAGGCAGTCGCGCCACGTGCCTATAGCCATCTGCGCCTGCATTGTCAGCGGCAGAAGGAGGAAAGCAAGCATAACGCCAATGGCACCCTTCCTCATTGTTCCTCCTTTCTCTTTAGGAACACCAGCTGGTAGAGCACCATGAGTATGGCAGTCACAATGGTGCTGCATATCGTTGCCAGCAACACCCCGCCGAAACCTCGGAAGCCGAATATTTCGGCCGTGAAGAACACCAGATAGAAAGCCGCCAGCATCAGCATAAGGTAGCTGATGAAATACTGCGGCGTGACGCTATAGACGCTCGGCGTCTGTATGGTCACCGGCTCGCCACGCGTCAGTATGCGGTCGGCAAACCATATGCGCATCATCGCCAACACCGTGCAGGCAAGGGCGTGGAAGCCCAGCGCGTTGCTCATAACGTCCATCAGCAAGCCCGTACCAAAGGCTATCAGCAGTAGCGGTATACGCTTCATGCCCGTGGGCAGCATGAGGATGAAGAGCACATAGAGCATCGGCATCACATAGCCGCCCAGATACACATAGTTGAGCACCAACAGCTGTATTGCCATCATGAGCGCAAAGCGCCCCACTATACGCCAAGTCTGACTGTTCATTGTCCTTCCACTCCTTTCATTAGTTTCTGCTGCTCCTCGCGGAAGCGATTGTCGATGATGTACACATGGTCAAGCTTGTTGAAGTCCGTAGCCAGGCGTATACTCACCTTGTAGAAGCCTGTGCCCTGGTTGGGCTCGGCACTCTTCACATAACCCACCGGTATACCCTCCGGGAAGTCGTTGGCCTGGCCCGAGGTCACTATGGTGTCGCCTTCGTTAATCTGATAGGCCGTGGTGATGTCGACTATCTGCGCATACTGGTAGTTGATGCCATTCCACACCAGCGAGCCGCTGACGCCCGTGCGGCGCACCTTGACGCTGTTACGGCTGTCGCTATGAAGCACCGGCATAACGGTGGCAAAGTTGGGCGAGGTGGAGACGACAATGCCCACAATGCCCTGCGGCGATATGACGGCCATATCGGGTTCCACTCCGTGGTCCGAGCCTTTGTTTATCATGATGTAGTTGTTCTGCTGCGTCCACGAGTTCTTCATCACCTGCGCCTCTGTGTAGGTATAGCGCTGCTTGTAGACCGTGTCGTTTACCACGAACACGCTGTCGGTGTAGCTGATGTAGCTCTCGGCAAGCTGCGCCCGCAATGCGGCGTTCTCGGCGGCCAGCCGGTCGTTCTCGGCCTTGAGGCCGAAGTAGCCGCCCACACTGTTCACTCCCCTGTACCAGTCGCCCGCTATGCTGTTGCCCAGCGCCACAAGGCGCGAGCTCTGGTAGTACGACGTGCGCGCCATCAACACCAGCGACACCACCACCAGCACCACAAACACGACCACATAGTCGTACTTCTTCAGTATCTGCAGCAACTTATTCATCGAGGAACCTTTCAATCACCCTGCGGGCCTCGTCGACGGCACGCCCCAGGTCGTCGTTCACTATCGTCACGTCGAACTGCGGAGCTCTCTTCAGCTCCTCGGCACTGCGAGCCAGGCGCTTCACTATAGCCTCCTCGCTGTCGGTGCCGCGGCTGCGCAGGCGCTGTTCAAGCACCTCGAGGCTCGGCGGCATCACGAAGACCGAGAGGGCGTCTCCGCCGAAGTAGCGCTTTATGTTGCTGCCGCCATTCACATCCACGTCGAACACTATCACACGCCCTGCCGCCCAGATGCGCTCTATCTCGCTCTTCAGCGTACCGTAGCAGGTACCCTGGTAGACCTCCTCCCACTCCAGGAAGTCGCCGGCATCGACGCGCCGCTTGAATTCCTCGTGCGTGAGGAAGTAGTAGTCCTTGCCGTCCTGCTCCGTGCCGCGTGGCGCACGCGACGTGGCCGAGATGCTGAAGTCGAAGCAGTCGAAGTACTTCATCAGCTCATTGATAATGGTGGTCTTGCCGCAGCCCGACGGTGCCGAGAAAAGAATTGCCTTGCCCATAACGCTTAAAACTTCATGTCGAACACCTTGTAGAAGGCCTTTACCGCCAGCGAGTTCTCATCCCACTTGTACTGCTCCGCTGTCTGTTTCACATATGCCAGTGCCTCTTCGCGCGAGCCGAGGCTGTTCAGGTACATGATAAAGTCGTTGTAGGCCCTCATGTTGTTGCGGAACAGCTCGGACATGAAGCTGAACTTGTCGTTGATATTGATGACGGTGCGCAGGTCGTCCACCTTGCGCGACACGGTGCGCTCGAATGTCGACTCCACGGTGGCGCCCCCACCGAGGCTCTCGCCAAGCGTACGCATGGCGGGCTGCTCCTGCACCGGATGGCGCAGGTAGTCGAGCAGCGACGACTGCTCCTTCGCGGGCTCCGGTTCAGGCTCCGGCACAGGCTCCGGTTCGGGTTCGGGTTCAGGTTCAGGCTCAGGTTCAGGTTCTGGTTCTGGCTCTGGCTCCGGTTCAGGCTCGGGTTCAGGTTCGACGACAACCTCATCGAACAGCAGGCTGCCCTCTGTCTCAAAGCCTGCCATGCTCACCGCTTCCGGCTCAGCGGCAGACTCGGGCTCCACCGCGGGCTCTGGTTCAACAACCACAGGCTCCGGCTCGACAACCACAGGCTCTGGCTCCGGCTCAACCACAGGTTCCGGTTCGACGGCCACAGGCTCCGGCGCAGGCTTAACCACAGGCTCCGGCGCAGGCTCCACCACAGGTTCCGGCTCGGCGGCCACGCCCATGGCGGCCATAGTGGCCATCACCGTCGACGAGATTATCTCCGCATCGGGCATAGCTTCGTTTTCCTCCTTATGCTCCGGCTCGGCGGGCTTGGTTGGTGCCGAAGTGCCGCGCACCTCGAGCTGGAGAACGGTATCATACAGTCGGCGCAGAGCGTCGAGCAACAGGTCGCGCTCGATAGCCTCCACCCTGCCCTCCGAGGCCACCACTTTGTTGGCTATGGCACACAGGCTCTGCATGCCCTCGGTCAATTCTTTGACGTGTTTCTGTATCATATAATATACTATTTATTTCCTTGGCAACGAATAAATTACACCACCTCTACGGCATATGTTTCCGAGTGTAAAAATACAACAAAATCGCTTACGCGCGACACACGCGCCGGAAAAGTTATCAAACACTCGCGTTGAAAACCACCCTCACCCCTGCCGCCACACAGCATCCCCCTCGTACCTGCTCCGACCCCGCTCCGTCTGTTCTACGGTTGTTCACCGGTTGTTCGACGGTTTAAACCGTCGATGCTCCGCATCGACATTGTATATGCACCGAAGCAGTCGCAAAACAAACGCCATACTGACACTCCGCAGGCTCCGTTCATCGGTATCTTATCTGTTTCAAAAAAAGGGGGGGGGCTGCGCGCTTCGCTTGCTTCTTTTCTCATTTCTCACCTCTCATTTCTTCTTCCTTCTCATCTATCTCTGCCTGTATCTTCATCAGGTTCACCTCATTGTCCACACCTACAATTCGCAGCAGATGCTGCATCTGGTGCACTCCCTTCATGCTGACGGTGGCATTGTTGTCACCTTTGTAGACGGTAACAAAATACACTTTCCCCATCCGGTAGAAACTGCACCGGTCCTCCGGCGTCGACACATGACTGCAAATCCTCTCCATGATCTCTTCCGTCAACGGCACCGGCTCCAGGTTGTTGGCATACAACTCAAACTTGGTGTCGCCATGCCTCACTGTGACAATAAGCCCAACACCTATAACCTGCAGCACTTTTCCCCTCAACTGAACGTTCGGGTGCGTCTTCGGTACCTGCACCCAGTCATAAATCATCAATTCTTGTGTTTTCATACTGTTCATTTTTTTTCGTTTACTGTGTTCGCCGATTCGGTCGGCATCATTGGTTCCATTCTTAACTGCAACACTGCAACATTGCAACGCTCTACGGCGGCTCCCTCCTCTTCTTGTTGATATTCAGTGGCGTACTGCTCGGGAACGCAATGCTGTACGCCTCATCGAGTGACTTCAGGTCCACCCCCCGCATCCCGATGCCAAGCTTCACGGCTACCAATGCCCTCAGAAACTCTCTGCTTCTGCGCGGATGTAGCGTCGGCGCTGGCAAAACATCCATGCCATAGACGGGTTCATATTCGTGCACCGCAGCCAGCTGACATACTTCCCAAATCATCTCGTCTGTCGCCTCACTCCCAAGCCACGACTGCATCACCCTGCGTATACAGAACCGTTTGTACTGCATCCCGAACATCTGTCTCGTGCGCTCCAGCCGTAGCCAGAGCTGCACGAAGCATTGTTCATTATTCTCGATGGTTATCATAACTTTGAACTCTTGAACCTTGATCCCTTGAACCTTGAACTTTGTGCCGTAGGCTGCGAACACCGCTGAATAAATTAAATGAAGTGAGACAACTTTGAACCCTTAAACTCTGCACCCTTGAACTTCCTAAGGTACTCTTCGGTCTTCACATACCTTCCGCTCGCCGCATCCGCTGCAATGTATCCGCGACATGCCCACGACCGCAACGTCCCGTCGCCATTTCCAGTGCGTCCCTGACTCTGGCGCATCAGCTGGTACTGCTCTTTGCTGAACTCGTCGGGCAACAGCTCCAGCAGGTTCTGTGGCCCCGACTGCCGCTGTATCTCCACCTCCTCGCGCAGTTCCTTCTCCAGCTGCTGGCCGAAATAGAGCATCTTGCACCACAGGTTGTACTGCTGGCTCCACCGCACAAAATCGGCTATCTCCTTGCTCCATTTGTAACCGTGCGCCACATACAGCACCATCCCTTTCAGCCACGCAATCACGTTGGCACGATAGCTGAACACACGGTAGGCCTCCGAGTCGTAGAGTTTCGCGGCGTCGCTGTTCTCTTTCTTCATCTCAAGCGATAGCTTCCGCGCCTGCGGACATTCAATCAATCCGTTGCAAGCCTCCAGCCGGTCGATGTATGGCTTCATCTCGGCGGCAAACCGATGGTCGTAGATGCCCAGGATGGGGGCCTCGTCGTCGCTATCGTCGTCGCGTATGATGGTGGCCACATCCAGGCGGCTCACCGTACCGTCGTTCACCATCTTGTAGAAGAATTTGCGGGCGTTCGGTGGCGTGGTACTTGCGTTGAAGTTCCATCGCAGGGGCGCAATGCCACTCACCGAGTCGGCTCCCACACGCTCCTGTCCCGCCATCGAGTTGTCGAAGGCCTTGCGTATCAAGAGCCCCACCTCGTCCACCGAACCTTTCGAGGTCACCTTTTTCAAGGCGTCAATCTCGTCCACGATGGTGTAGATGAATCTCTCGCCGTTGTTGTTGGCATCGACAATCCTCTGATTGAAGACGGCGTCGGTGAGGTTGTCGATGAGCATCTGTATGCAGATATCCGTCGGCCTCGGGTCTTTCTTCTGCTTCGCGCCTGGGTTCTTCTGCTTCCACTCGGCCTCGCGCTGGCGGTTGGGGATGTCCCTTTGCCTGATGTCCTCCATGATGAACTCGATGGGCTTCTTGATGGTGCCCTTGCCGATGCTCTGGCGACCTATGAGCACATTCATGAAGGTGGCTTCGTGCTCTACATTGTCCCAGTAGCGGAACTTCACGCCGTGCAGGTGAGCGGCCAAAGCGGGAAACACGGCACTGGCCACAGCGGGCTTGTAGAAGTCGGGCACATTGCTGGTCAGCAGCCTCACCAGCGGCGGCAGCTTCTTGGGCATCTCCGGCGGTGTGGTCAGCGTCCCGCCGCAGGCCTTGATGGCCGACTGCGATTTCAGCGCCGCCAGCACCTGCTTCAATCGGTAGGGCATCCCCTCGCTCTTGGCGCCCAGCGCGCTCTCAATCTTCTTGCGTTTCTCTTCCAGCGGGAAGCCGTCGTAGCACGGTATCACCTGGTCGAGCCATTGGGCGTTGCGCCCGCAGATGTGCCTCAGGTCGCACGCCAGCTGGTAGGTCAGCGTATCCCTGTCGCCCTCCTGCGGCTCCTTGCCGTCATTGAACATCTGCCAGTACTTGCTGATGATTTCCTTGTATCCAATGCCGTTGTACTCTAGTGGGTATTTTGTAGTGGGTAGCGCATTGCCTTGAAGTCTTGATGTCTCGATGTCTCGAAGTCTTGAAGTCTCGTTAGATTTCGAACTGTCACAACTGTCCCGTGTCACACTCGCCTCTTCCATCTTACATCTTACTTCTTCCATCTCAAAGATCCCGTCGTCAAGGTATATCAGCTCTTCTTCGTCGTCCGTCGTCGTGAAGAACACCCTCGTGATGTCCTTCGCTCCGCTGTCGAACTCCACCCCCAGCAACTCGCTCGCCCATCGCAGGTTCTCCTCCTGCGTCAGTTCCCTACGGCGACGGAACACAAGGTGGTAACCCGCGCCCCGCGCGCTCTTCTCCAGCATCAACAAGCCCAGCTCCTCCTTCTTTTCGAGTATGCGCTCCTTCACCGCCTCCATCTGCTCCTGCGCAATGTGGTCGACGTCCATCCCCACCGTCGTGCTCATCCTTGTGGAGCCTTTCAGTGTGCCGTCCTCGTTGGGCAGACAGCTGTAGTTCATCTGCAGCAGCTTCGTCTTCTTCTCCTCGTCGCCTTCGCGCACAGCCGCCAGCGTGGCTTTCTGTTTCTTGCTGCCGCGCAGTTTCAGATAGCTCTCGCGGGTAAGGATGGGGCGCATAAGCTTAGCGCCCCCCTTATAATAAATCACATGTACGCTCATTTCTTTACCTCCTTCTTCTTAAGAACCACACGCGATACCTTCTGCGCTATCGACAGCGCCTGATGTACCAGTGCATCGGGCAGCTGCTTCACCTGCCTCTTCTCCATCGAGAACACGAAGTAGTACTTGTCGTCGCGCCCCAGCGAGAACGTGCTGTTGTCCTCGCGGAAGATGGGAGTGTTGCGCACGCGCTTGGGCTTCTCGGTGATGTACACGTTGCCGTCGCGCATGCCTTGCACCTTGCAGTCGGCCGCAAAAGGCTCCATTTCCACATATTCGGTGCACATAAAGTCGAGGATCTTAAGGCCGTTGTCGGTCACGCCCAGAGTCATCTGGCCTTCCATCGTCGTTGTCATCTCGGGGTTCTGGTTCTTTTTTGATTGCTTCATTGTTTTTTGAGTTTTGGGTGAGAAGAAGGTCAGATTCTTTGGCCATTTACTCGAGAACATCCTCCTCGCCTCCACTCAGGTTAATAAATCAATTGTCTCTTGTGTTCGAAACACGATGCAAAAGTACACCCCCTAAAACAGAAAAACCTCATACAATGGCTCTATTGTATGAGGTTAAATATTGGATTATTAGTATGTTGCTATCTGAACAATTTATCTATTTTGTCCTTGTCGACAAGCTTGTATTTGCCATTTAGGTAGTCGTTATATATGGATCTGAAGCCCGTTCCGTTGAACAATGCCTCGAAGGGTTTCCACGAAAAGGCCAATTCGCCGTCGCGGTCGTGCCGGTTGGAGAGATGGTATTTGTGGCTCGCCACCGACGCGAAATAGACAGCGTCAATCTTCTCTCTCCACTTGTATTGCCAGCCCTCCTTCACGCACAACCCCTGCTC
This sequence comes from uncultured Bacteroidota bacterium, assembly GCA_902791695.1. Lineage (GTDB taxonomy): Bacteria > Bacteroidota > Bacteroidia > Bacteroidales > P3 > Colimorpha. Next base: position 3,990 of record CADAWR010000017.1, on the reverse strand, counting down.
CACAGCCTTCTCGATGATGGCCATAAACTCCTCGTTCTCCGTCAGCACAGCAGCCCGTCCCCTCGCCTCGTCGTCATGTTGTCCTGTAGCCACGTGGTCTTGTAACGTCACCGTTCCCTTATCGATATTCAAATTCACCACCTCGTTGTCGTGCACGTCGATATAGCTACCCTGCACGTTGATTGTATTCCCTGCCATAGTTCTTTAACCTTTAATCTTTACTTCTCCGTTGTCATGTATGTCGTTATAGTTTCCATTCACCGTCACGTTCTTCGGCTCCGTCTGCTCGTCGTCTAAGTAATCGATGGTGGCAGACAACTCTTCAGGCAATGATATTCTGTTCACGCTGGTGAACTCCAATATTGTGTTTTTGATATAAGTACGTTTATCAGATGTCTTACGTTTCGAATAGTTTACGAATGTTTGTATAGCCTTTTGCACACCTTCTTCCGACGACTTCTTGGCAATACTATCCATAAGTTTGCGAGTTTCCGTCAGATTCATCTCCAAGTCAGCTCTTTGCCTCTTCTCATCAGCCAATTGATGTGCTGTCATTTCAAACATAGCGCGTTGCTCCTTTAGCCGCACTTCTAAATCTGCGTTTTGTTTCGCTATTTTCTCCAGCTCAGTTATATTTTCCTTCATTTGCGTCGTTTTATCATCCAACTGTTTCTGGAGTTTTTCAACATTCTCACTAAGTTTTTTGTTTTCCTCAAACAAATCCCTAGCAGCCTCAAAACATTGTTTCGCCCAATCTACACGTTTCGTTTTCTCTGCTAACTTATCTTGCTGCTGTGCAAGCTCTTTTTGTTCCTGTACCAGTTCGTTCCGTGCATCTTCTAGCATCTGAACATAATCAAAAATGTTAAAACCAATCTCTTTCATTTTCTTCTCTATTTTAAGTGCGACAAAAAACACACAAGGCATTGATAATCCTTGTGCATACCATTTGATTTATGTTTGATTTTCTGACTACAAAAGTACTTCTTTCCCCCGATTTCCGCAAAAAAAGTTACTAACAATCACTCATTCCCCGTCAGCTGCTGGTACATCTTGAACAGCTCTTTGACTATTTCTTCTTCGGTCATCTTCGACGAGAAGCCGTAAGCCTTCATTACGGCGAGGTCGTTGGCTTTGTGTGCGGCCACTAAATCAGTGTATAGATACATATCTTCGCCGTACATTTGGGCAAGACAAGTATCGGGATGGTGTTTCCGAGTATCAAGAATTGCCTGCGCCGTCTGCTCTATTTTTTTTCGCTGTGCATCTGTCGGTGTCGGCCAAGGGAAGTTGTTGTATACTATTTCATTAGAATAGCGATAATCGCTCTTTATTCGACCACAAACAACACTCACCCACGCCATGTGAACAGAACTCTCCAGCACACCTAAATGATAGAGCGAGGCATTGGGAATCATCTGGTTGGAATCACCGCAAATGACATCTGGTGACATATATCCGATGGGAATATATTGGCGATCTTCCGATGAATGTCGGGGTACAATTAAATATTCAGTATCTGGCTGGCGGTCTTCTTGGAAGTGCATTGGTGTATCAGCACAGCGACGGGTGCCAGGTTTGGGACTTTCAAGTCGCATCTGCCGCACGGCTTTGAGTCGACGCAACACCTCGGATGACTGGCTTATTTCTGCAGGATTAGCATCTTTGAGCCACAGGCAATAGCGGTGTTCGTTATTAAGGAACTCATCGGCACCGACAAAGCTGCGAATATACTTTTCAGCAAAAGGCCATGAAGCAAACAACACATCTCGTTCCTCGGTCTCAAGTAATAATTCCGTGCCAGTAGGTTGACTCCCCTTGATTATCCTCGGAACATCGCAAATAGTCCTACGGCGGCTCTCAATCCATACATCTGGATAATCAAGTAGGTAAGCGTTGATATGTCTGGCATCAATAACTTTGTCCCCCTCGAAGATACGTCCAGGAACTGGCTCGCCTCCGCAATGGAAGCCCACTATCACGCAATGCACCTGAGCCTTTTTGTCAGCCTTATTATCCCAACGGAAGGTGCGATGCGCAAAGTCAATCTGCAAGCCATAGTTCTCCATCAAGGGGCGCCACACAGCACTCACCTGCTCACCCTGAGTGATGCTGTTGGTGCTCACCAATGCTGCGCGAATATCTTGATGCTCCGACATCAATCTGGCCGCCTTCATATACCAGCAAGCCACATAGTCAATCTTGCCGGCATTGGGATAAGCATTTCCCTCAGCGTCGGAATAGACAAAACGCACATCTGCTTTTTGTTCGTCAGTTTGCTTGCTGTAGCCATAGAACGGCGGGTTACCAATGATATAGTCGGTCATTGGCCACTCCATCCGCAACGCATTTCCTTCGACAATATTCGCATTCGTTTTCAGCGGCAGGAACGCTATCTCTTGCCCCACTATGTCCTCAGTCTCCTTCAGCATCTTGGCCTCGCTAATCCACAGCGCTACCGATGCCACACTCACGGCAAAATCATTGTACTCGATACCATAGAACTGGTTGATGTTTACCTTGATGGAATTGGCCAACACCATGCGTGTACTGTGCTCGCCCTCTTCTCCCTTATAAATGTGCCTTATGACCTCATTCTCCATCTCTCGCAGCGAAAGATAGGTCTCCGTCAAGAAATTGCCACTGCCGCAAGCTGGGTCAAAGAAAGTGAGTGAAGCCAACTTATTTTGAAAATCAGCCAGCTTCTGCCGTCGCGATAACCGGTTCTTCTCCTTCAAGCACACCGCCAACTCTTGCTTCAAGTCATCCAAAAACAATGGGTCAATAACCTTGTGGATGTTTTCGATGCTGGTGTAGTGCATACCCCCTTTTTTGCGCGTTTCAGGGTTGATGGTACTTTCAAACAAGGCGCCGAAGATGGTGGGCGAGATATTGCACCAGTTAAAACCCAAGCTGGCTTTGTCAAGTATCAGTGTTCGCAGCTCGTCGGTGAAGGGCGGCACCTCGATTTTCTCGGCAAACAAGCCACCGTTGGTGTAAGGAAATGCTTTCAGGTGCTCGCTGAGCGAAAGGCTCCTTTCCTCTTCCGGCATATTGAGTACCTCAAACAACTTTTCCAACCGCTCACCAAAATCAGCGGCATCATAGCGCTCCAAATAGTCATGGAACTGGTTACGGTCAAAGACACCCGCATCCTCGGCATAGAGACAGAAAACAATGCGGACACAGAGAATATTCAGGTTTCGGCGGGCTCGCTCGTCAAATTCGGGATATTGCTTCTCGAGCAGGTTGTATATCTTTTTCACCAATTCGCCAGCCTTTACCGAAATTTCTTCCTCTTGTACCAAACGACCGCTACGGTTATCGACGAGCATACGTAACTGTTTATAGTCACGGCCAAGGTTCGACAACGATATTTTGAGCGGCTGACGTTTATTCTCGGCCTCCTTCATGTCGTAAATCCAGAACTCCTTGAAGTTGCACGTGATTATCCACTCCGCTTTCTCCTGATACGGCAGGTGATTGTCATATTCTTTCGCCTGTCCGTAGGCGTTGATTGGGATAGGCTTGCCAGGGAAGGGCTCCGCTTGATCCAAACTGATATGGGAACTCTTGTTCTCAATAAGCACTCTGGTAGACGGTATATAGCCATCGAGCTTCTTTGTTGTACCCTGCAGCTTTACACTCTTCTCAAAGCTAATATGCCCCTTATTGCCCTCTGAGGCGTTTTCCACACCGAATACTTTTTCAAGCAGGTTAATCCAAAACGACCTCGCCTCTTGATCCTCCATATGCTCTCCTTCCCACCTTTTGGCAAAATCCTTCGCTGCTGCCGCTTGCTGCTTGTCTGTCAACATAGTATGTGTTTTATTATCAGTTTCTTTTGCAACTGCAAAGATACACATTATTTCTCAAACGGCAAAACAAAATGTTGCAGTGTTGCAGTGTTGCAGTTAGAAATTTGATATACCAAAACCCTAAAACTAATCTTTATATTTATATATTTATATATAAATATATAAATATAAA
>CADAWR010000016.1 GCA_902791695.1 uncultured Bacteroidota bacterium | reverse complement strand
GCTGTCGCTGAAGGCGGGGCAGAAGATGGGCACGCCGCACTCGTAGCAGGTCTGGATGAGGCTGTCCTTCTTCACACCGTGACCCTCGGCGAGCCATTTGCCCACGTTGTAGAGGAACTCGCGGCTGCTGTAGGGACGCGGCTCGAGGAGGTCGGCGACGTCGCAGGTGGCCTGGTCGCATGCCTGCAGCTCTTCCTCGTCGATGAAGGTGTCGTAGATGCGGTCGATGTAGAGCTCGCGCAGCTTGGTGTCGGGAATGACGTTCTCCTTGGTGCCGATGTAGTGCTTGTAGCCGAGGGCCTCGAAGAGATCCATGTCGATGATGGAGGCGCCGGTGCTGACGACGGCGTCGATCATCTTGTTGCGCACCATGTCAACGTACACCTGCATGCATCCGGCGGCGCTGGTGGAACCGGCGATGGTGAGGATGTTGGTGCAGTCCTTCTCGGCCAGCATCTGGCAGAGGATGTCGGCGGCGCGGGCGGTGTCGCGGCTGGTGAAGCTCATGTGGCGCATGGCGTCGATAAGCTCGGTGCTGTCGTACTTCTTGATGTCAATGTGCTTGACAGTTTCTTTCAGGAGGTCTTTCTTTTCCATTGTATTATTGTTTTTTATTTCAATTCTCAATTTTCAACTATCAATTCTCACCTTTCACCTCTCACCTTTCACCTTTAAAACGGCACGTCGCCGTCGCCGTCTGGCGGCAGGTCTTCGTTCATCTTGCTGTCAATTATCATGCTGCCGCCGTCGAAGCCGGTGTTGGGGCCCATGCCTGCCATTGCGCCGCCGAAGTCGCTGTCCTGCGGCGGGTTCTCGAAGCGGGCGAATTCCTTGACGAAGCGCAGGCGCACCTCCCCTATTCCACCGCTACGGTGCTTGGCAATGAGCAGGTCGGCCATGCCTATGGTCGAGCCGTGATCGTCTTCCATTATATTATAGTACTCCGGACGGTAGATGAACATCACTATGTCGGCGTCCTGCTCGATGGCGCCGGACTCGCGCAAGTCGCTCAGCTGCGGCTTGTTGCCCACGCGGTTCTCCACCTGACGGCTAAGCTGCGACATAGCCAGCACCGGTATGTTGAGCTCCTTCGAGAGGGCCTTGAGCTGGCGCGAAATCATGCTTATCTCCTGCTCGCGGTTGCCGTTGCGGTTTTCGGCCGAGCCGCTCTGCATCAGCTGCAGGTAGTCGATGAAGATCATCTGTATGTCGTAGCGCTGCTTCAGTCGGCGTGCCTTCGCACGCAACTCGAAGATTGTCAGCGCTGGAGTGTCGTCGATGAGTATGCGGTTCGAGGCCTCGTGGAGGCGTTGGGCACCGCTCTTGAGCTGTTCCTTCTCGTAGGGCTCCAGGCGGCCCTTCTTCAGCTTATCGCCCGTCAGGCGCGCCTCGCTCGAGAGCAGGCGCATGGCCAGCTCCTGGCCGCTCATCTCGAGCGAGAAGAACGCCACCGGCTTCTTGAAGTCTACGGCCATGTTGCGCGCCATGCTCAAGGCGCAGGCTGTCTTACCCATGGCCGGGCGCGCGGCAAGGATAATCAAGGTGCCGGGCTGGAAGCCTGCCGTCATGCGGTCGAGCCCCATGAAGCCGCTCTCCAGTCCGCTAAGGCCGTCCTCCTTCTGCCCAGCCTCTGTAATCTGGTCCATGGCCATGCCGACGAAATCGCCCAGCGGCTTGTAGTCGGAGCGGAAGTTCTTGTCGTTGATGTCCATCAGATGCTGCTCGGTCTGGTCCAGCAGGTTGACCACATCGGTGGTCTCGTCGTAGGCCTTCTTGATGGTCTCGGTGCTGATGCGTATCATCTCGCGCTGGATGAACTTCTCGCTGAGCACACGTATGTGGTACTCGATATGCGCCGCACTGACCACATTCTCCGTCAGTTTGCTGACGGCGTAGGCACCGCCGGCCAGTTCCAGCTCGCCGTCGAGGCGCAGACGCTCCACCACCGTCAGCAGGTCGACCGGCTGGCTCTGCTCGAAGAGCTTGCGTATGGCGCGGAAAACAGCCTGATGCTCAGGGGTGTAGAAATACTCCACATGCAGGGTCTCGATGGCGTTGATAAGCGCCGCCTGGTCGAGCATGAGGGCCCCGAGCACGCTCTCCTCCAGGGCCACAGCCTGCGGGGGAGTGTTGCTGTTGAGAGCGAACGCCTGCTCGTATGTCATTCGGTTATTGCGTCTTGCGTCAGTTACAGGCATTTTTACAATTCAATTTTTGGACTACAAAATTACACAAAAAAGCTGACATAGGGAAAAAAAATATCAACAATGCGACCCCTCTCCGTATCTTCTCCGACTGTTAACCGGTTGTTCACCGATTGTTCGACGGTTTAAACCGGTAAACAACCGGTGAACAACCGTAGAACAGTCGGAGCGGGTACGGAGGGGGTACGGAGGGGCGACGGAGAGGTTATATACCTTGTTAATAAAATTATTTTGCCGTATTGGGAAAAAGTGCTATTTTTGTATGTTTGAAACATGTGGCATCACATGCGATAATTTATTGATTGTTAACTAAAATAATATAATAAAATGGAAATCACAGGTAAGTTAATCCAACTTTTGCCCGAAGTGCAGGGCGAATCGGCCCGCGGCCCGTGGGTGCGCGGCGGCTTTGTTATTGAGACCGGCGAGGACTATCCGCGCAAGGTGGCTTTCACGGCTTTCGGCGAGGAGCGCGTGGCTATGGTTAAGAATGTGCCGATGGGCACGATGGTGCAGGTGACCTTCACCCCTGAGAGCCGCGAGTTCAACGAGAAGTGGTACACGGACCTTCGCTGCTCGCGCGTACAGCCTTTCGTGCCGGGCCAGATGCCCGCTGCCGCCACCGGCAACTACAACTGGAACCCCGCCACTGGCACCGCTCCCGCGCAGCCCGCACAGGCAGCTCCGGCAGCAGCCCAGCCTGCCCAGGCTTTCGCACAGCCCCCGGCGATGCCGCAGAACGGCGAGGACGACCTGCCCTTCTAAAGGTTACGGATTACTGGTTACGGGTTACGTTCTTAGAGACAAGACATGGTGGACAAGACGGAAATAAGGCGGCGGATGCGCGAGCTGAAGCGTGCGGTGACTGCGGAGGAGAAGCTTCGCAGGAGCGAGACCGTGATGCGCAGCGTAGAGCATCTGCCGGAGTTCCAGCGCGCCCGTGTGGTGCTGCTCTACTGGTCGATGGCCGACGAGGTGCAGACACACGCCTTCGTGGAGCGGTGGTACAGGGCGAAGACCCTGCTGCTGCCCTGCGTCGACGGCGACGACCTGGTGCTGCGCCAGTACACAGGGCCAGAGTGCATGGTGGCCGGCGAGCAGTTCGGCATCGGTGAACCGACGGGCGAGGAGTGGAAAGACCTCGGCGCAGTGGAGCTCATCGTGGTGCCGGGCGTGGCTTTCGACAAGCAGAACAACCGTATGGGCCGCGGGCGCGGCTTCTACGACCGCCTGCTGAAGAGCACGCCGAATGCCGTGAAGGTGGGCGTGGCCTACGACTTCCAGATGCTGGACACCATACCCGTTGAGCCGCATGACGTAAAAATGAACCGCGTAATAACCGAAAACTGACCAGAGATGCCGATGTTTTATACACCCAAGCCGCGCCAGTTCCACTACCAGCCGCGCTTCTACGACCCCGAGAAGGAGCGCTGGGAGGCGCTGAAGCAGAAGTATGCCGACGAGAAGGCGCTGGAAGAACTGCGGGCAGAGTCGGAGAGTGGAAAAGTGGAAGAGTGGAAAAGTAGAAGAGCGGAAGAGAGCGACGACAAAGATCTGGCCTATTTCCAGCGGCGTGTGCGCGAACTGGACCGCAAGGAGAAGCACAAGGGGTTGACGTGGAAGGACATGTTCCGCAAGAGGGAGATGCCCAAGTTCAACTACCAGCCGCGCTTCTCCGCCGCAGAGACAAATTCGGAAGAGACGTTTCATGAAACGTCTCTACAGGGCACCGGCGAGCACATTGCGGAGTTCAAGAAGCGCGGCGTTAAAATAAAGCGGCGCTTCGACGTGACGGACCCCGACTACATGAAACCCATACCGGCAGGCCGCATCATGCTGTATGCGCTGCTGGTGTGCATGCTATTGTATTGGATATTATTTTGAAAGATGTTTATAGAAGTACTGAAATCGAAGATCCACCGCGTGACGGTGACGGAAGCCGACCTGGACTACATAGGCTCCATCACCATCGACGAGGAGTTGCTTGAGGCCTCAGGCATCATTGAGAACCAGAAGGTGGAAATATACAACATCACTAACGGCGAGCGCTTTGCGACCTACGCCATCCGCGGCGAGCGCGGCACGGGCGTGATTGGCATCAACGGTGCTGCGGCCCACAAGGCCCGCGTGGGCGACCTGATAATCATTGCCGCCTACGCACAGATGACGCCCGAGGAGGCTGCCAAATGGCACCCGACAGTGATATTCCCGAAAAACAACCGTGTATGAGCGAGGAGCGCAAAGGGGTGACGATGGGCGGTGTGCTTAGGCTAGTAGTGTTCCTCGGCATAGGCTTCTTCTTCATCTACTGGTTCTTGCTGAAGCTTGACGCGAGCCAGAAGGCGGCCATCTGGGAGTCGTTCACCGGAGCCAACTACTGGTGGGTGGCGGCGGCGATGGCCTGCAGCCTGCTGAGCCACATAGTGCGTGCACTGCGCTGGCGCCTGCTGTTCAAGCCCATGGGGCATGTGCCGACGCTGAACCACACCTTCGGCTCGGTGATGGTGGCCTACCTGGGCAACCTGGCTTTCCCGCGGGCGGGCGAGGTGATGCGCTGCGCCACGTTGCGCACCAGCGAAGGCATACCGATGGAGAAGTCGCTGGGCACCGTGGTCACGGAGCGCCTGATAGACATGCTGGCCTTCGCGCTGGTGGTGCTGCTGGGCATGGTGGTCATGTTCGGCAAGGCCAAGGACTGGCTCTACGACACCCTCTCGACCCGCTTCGACAATCTGCCCAATATGGCCATGATTGTCGGCGCGTTGGCAATGCTGGCCATACTGGCGTTGCTGTTCTACAAGTTCTTCTGGAAGAAGCTGCTGCACATAGCCCTGTTCAAGAAGATCGACGACCTGGTGCGCGGCATGGTGGACGGTGTGAAGAGCATACTGCACCTCGGCTGGCGCGACACAGCGCTGTTTGTGGCCTACAGTGTGGCCATCTATACGCTATATATCCTAGGTGGGCTGATAATCTTCCAGGCATTCCCTGAAACGGGATGGCTCGGCATGAGAGCGGCCTTCGTGGTCTACCTGTTCGGCAGTGTGGGAATGACCTTCTCACAGGGCGGCATAGGGGTGTACCCCGTGCTGGTGCAGCTGGCACTGGACATATACGGCATCTCGATGGAGGTGGGCACCGCTTGCGGATGGCTCCTGTGGGGCTCACAGCAGGCCGTGGTTATTGCCGTAGGCGCCGCATATTTGATTTACTTTAGCATAATGAAAAAAAGAAAATAATATGGAAAAGACACGTTGTTTGATAATTGGTTCCGGTCCGGCGGGCTACACCGCCGGCATATACACAGGCCGCGCCGACCTGAAGCCCATACTCTTTGAGGGCGAGCAGCCGGGCGGACAGCTGACCATCACCACCGAGATTGAGAACTTCCCCGGCTACCCCGAGGGCATCGGCGGCACCGAGATGATGGATGACCTGCGCCGTCAGGCCATGCGCTTCGGCTGCGACGTGCGCACGGGCTACATACGTGACATAGACCTCAGCAAGCGCCCCTTCGTGGCCAAGGACGACCACGGCAACGAGGTGGAGGCCGAGACGGTGATAGTGGCCACCGGCGCCACAGCACGCTGGATAGGCTTGGAGAGCGAGCAGAAATACTATGGCGAGGGCGTGTCGGCCTGCGCCACCTGCGACGGCCCCTTCTACAAGGGACAGACCGTGGCGGTGGTGGGCGGCGGCGATACCGCCTGCGAAGAGGCCAACTACCTCAGCACCCTCTGCGCCAAAGTGTATCTGGTGCACCGCCGCGACGAGCTACGCGCCTCGAAGGCCATGCAGCACCGCGTGCTCACCAACCCCAAGATTGAGATGTGCTGGAACAGCCGCGTGAGCGAGATACTGGGCACGCCGCTCGACGGCGTTACTGGCGTGGAGCTCACCGACACCAAAACCGGCGAGAAGTGCCAAAAAGAGGTCACCGGCGTCTTTGTGGCCATAGGTCACAAGCCCGCCACCGACTTCCTGCGCGGACAGCTCAAGCTCAACGAGCAGGGCTACATAGAGATACAGCACCCCACTTCGGCCACCAGCGTGGCTGGAGTCTTCGCCGCCGGCGACGTGTGCGACCCCAACTACCGCCAAGCCGTGATGGCCGCCGCCGGTGGATGCCGCGCAGCCATGGACGTTGAACGTTTCCTCCAGGAGAACTGATACTTTGAGGCGCCTGCTGCTCATAATACTTGCTTTTGCCACCCTGCAGTATGTATCGGCTCAGGCCGACACCGCCGGTAGCAACCCGGTGCGCGGCCTGGAGTACCACAAGGAGGAGCCCGACAGCGTGAAGCAGAGCAAAGTACGCTACTTCTATTACAGTCCGGCGCAGACGAAAATATTCGAGATGTACCTGCCGCAGCTTTCGCCTACAGGCGTACAATTCTATGACTCGCAAGACGAGCTCAACGGCAACTACTACCTCAGTGTAGGCACCATGGGACACCCGCATCTGGCTCTCTTCAGCGATGCCACGGAGCCCCTCGGACTGCGGCTCATCACCGACCGCTTCCCTTGCTACGCCAAACGCCTGCACAACGTGCGCTTCTACCAGACACGCACACCCTACTCCGTGCTCTCTTACAACAACACTCTCAAAAAAGACTACGTACTACGCGCCGCACATACGCAGAACATCATGCCGGGTTGGAATGTGTCGTTCGACTACAAGCTGGTGCGCCCCGAAGGCGACAACTCGTCGCTCTATGCCAAAGACCATTTCCTCGACGCCACCACCAACTACTTCTCGCGCGACTCACGCCTGCAGGCAAAGGGTGCCGTCATCTGGAACTCCATCCGCAACAACGAGACCGGCGGCATCACCGACGACGGCTACTTCACCGGTAACTACAGCACCAATTACGCCGGTATGCCGGTGTATATCTACGACCTGCAGACCCGCCACAACGACCTCGCCCTTATGGGCAGCGTCAGCTACAGCCTCGTACCGCAGTTCGAGCGCTACCGCGACCGCGACAGCATTGCAGTCATTGTGAACGCCGACAGCACCGTAACCTACGACACCATCATTGTCACCGACACCATACCGGCACACAAACCGCACTCCCTCAACGCCGGCACTTTCGGCTTGGAGCTCATGTACGACCGCCGCAAACGTGTGGCCGTCGACTCCACCATGTGGCGCGAATACAGCGCACGTCTCTTCTGGACCAACGACGTGTATCCTGACCACCGTTGGCGCAACCCCATCAAGCTCACTCTCGGCCTTCAGCCGCGCTACATATTCGTCGACATCGAGGGCGACAGCAACAGCCTACGCTCGTGGCTCGACCCCTTCGCCCGCGTCGAAGTGGCACTAGGCAGGGGTAGCATCATCGGCGAAGCCGAATCACGCAAGTCGTTCAACAGCCACGGTACGCCCGACTCACGCTTCACTGCAACACTCGCCTATCCCTTCGATAGCGCCCGCAACGCCGTTGCCGAAATCAAGGCTGTCCGCACCGCCCGCACCCCCGACTTGCGCCTGCTGCATTACAATCAGGACCTCTCCCCTGTGGTCACCTCATTCGTCGGCACTCGCTTCCACTACAAAGATGTTGTGGACATCGCCGTTCAGGCCACACACTACAACCACAACACCTGGTTCGACACCACCCTCAAGGCCGTCGAGGGCACTACCCCCTTCTGGCTCTACCAGGCCCGCCTCACCACCCATCTGCAGTGGGGCTGGTTCCACATCGACATGCAGCACCTTATCCAGCACAGCACCGACACCACACAAATGCCGGTACCACAGCTGGCCACCAAGAACTCTATCTACACCGACATAGTGCTCATCAAAGGCGTACTACGGGCTCAGATAGGTGTTGATATCCGCTACCACTCACTGTTCTTCTCCCCCAACTACGACCCTTACACCGGACTCTTCTATCACCAGCGCGACGCTAAGGTGGGCGGCTATCTCTGGGGCGATGTATTCCTCAACTTCCAGCTCAAGCGCGCCGAGTTCTACGTCAAAGCTGGTCACATCAACGCCCTCTGGGAGGAGGAGCGCAAGTACTTCTCCCTCCCCCACTACCCCGGACAGGGCTTTGGCATCTTCTATGGTTTAACATGGAATTTCTTTGACTAACATATGAAAAGACTAATATTCGCAACCAACAACAAGCACAAAGTGGAGGAGGTGCGAGCCGCCCTCGACGGCATCGTTGAGATTGTCACCCTCGCCGAAGCCGGTCTCTCTGGCGAAATCCCGGAGACGGCCGACACACTGCAGGGCAACGCCCTCCAGAAAGCACAGTGGGTCTGGGACAGAACCCACACCGACTGCTTCGCCGACGACACAGGCCTCGAGGTCGACGCCCTCGGCGGCGCACCAGGCGTCTACTCCGCCCGCTATGCCGGCGAGCACTGCTCCTTCGACGACAACATCGACAAGCTTCTCGCAGCACTTGAGGGTAAAAGCAACCGTAGCGCAGACTTCCGCACCGTCATCTGCCTTATCGAGGGCGGTGAACCCAAGTATTTCGAGGGCCGCGTCGACGGACAAATACTCACGGAGAGGCACAGCAACGGTGAGGGCTTCGGCTACGACCCCGTCTTCATGCCCGACCGCTTCGCCCTCAGCTTCGCCGAAATGCCGCTCGACGTCAAGAACACCATAAGCCACCGCGGCCTCGCCGTCGCCAAACTCGCAGCCCACCTTAAATGAAGCAGGTCTACCCCATATCCATCGAGGGCGGTCCCTCGCGCACCGGCAGCTACATCCTCATGCTCGAAGAGCCCCTCAGCGGCCGCCGGATACCTATAGTAATTGGTGAGCACGAGGCCCACGGCATCCTGATAGCCAAAGGCATGGTGCCCACCGGCAGACCTATGACCCACCGCCTCATGGCCGACCTCATGGCCAACTACGGCATCTCACTTGTCAGCGCCACCATCGACCGCGTGGCCGACGGCATCTTCTACGCCACACTCCACACCACCGACGGCTTCAACCCCAAGGACATCGACAGCCGCACCACCGACGCCGTCACCCTTGCACTCCTCTGCAACGCACCCCTCTTTGTGGCCGACAGCGTCCTCGACGAATGCGGCACCGCCGCCACTCCCGCACAGAAAGTGCCCGAGACACCAACCATCGAGAGCCTCGAGCGCGAACTGCTTCGCTGCGAGGAGAACGAAGAATATGAGCGCGCCGCCGAGATACAGCAACAGATAGAAAAACTGAGACATGAATAGCTACACCGAAACAGCACAATACATCGCGCGTCGCATCGCCGACGCCGCAATGGCAACGCCCACCACCGCCGTCATCCTCGGCAGCGGACTCGGCAAGCTCGGCGACCTCATCGCCAACCCGCTCGTAATCCCTTACTCCGACATACCACACTTCAAGACCTCCACCGCCGTGGGCCACAAGGGCAACCTCATCGTCGGCACCCTCGGCGGCAAACCCATACTCGCCATGCAGGGCCGCTTCCACTACTACGAAGGCTACACCATGCAGGAAGTAACCTTCCCCGTACGCGTCTTCGCCACCCTCGGCATCCGCACCCTCATCGTCAGCAACGCCGCCGGCGCCGTAAACCCCGACTACCGCGTCGGCGACCTCATGGTCATCACCGACCACATCAACTTCATGCCCAACCCGCTCGTCGGACCCAACCTCGACGACTTCGGCCCCCGCTTCCCCGACATGACCGACACCTACAGCCCACGCCTCCGCGCACTCGCCGACAGCTGTGCCGCCAACCTCGGCATCGCCCTGCAACCCGGCGTCTATGTGGCAGGCACAGGCCCCTCCTACGAAACGCCGGCCGAGTATCGCTTCTACCGCACCATCGGTGGCGACGCATGCGGCATGTCCACAGTCCCCGAAGTCATCGTCGCCCGCCACTCAGGCCTCGAAGTCTTCGGCATCAGCGTCATTACCAACCAAAGCAATGACCTCAAAGACGGAACCGTCAACGACGCCGACGACGTAGTCCGTCAGGCCGACAACGCCGCCGCCCGCATGACAGCACTCATAGAACAAATGATAAAAGCAATATGACCGACCCTTCTCCGTACTCTCTCCGTCTGTTCACCGTCTGTTCACCGGTTGTTTACCGGTTTAAACCGTCGAACAACCGGTGAACAACCGTAGAACAGACGGAGCGGGTACGGAGCGGCATCGGCTCACCGGCGAAGCGACTAGATAGCGAATAGATATAAAAGAACAATGATAAAAGCGGCATTCTTCGACATAGACGGCACACTGCTCAGCTTCAAGACGCACCGCGTCTCGGAGGGAACCGTCCGCGCCTTCAGCACACTGCACGCACACGGTGTCCGCACCTTCATCTCAAGCGGCCGCCCCATGATACTCATACCCGAGATGCCCGTCAGTTTCGACGCGTATATCACCATGAACGGCGGCCTCGTCTTCACAGCGGAGAACGAGGTGTTGCTCAGCAACCCCATCCCGCGCGAGGACAGCGAGCGCTGGCTCGACTTCGCCAAGGAGCACCGACTCTGCACCATGGTGTTCACCGCCACATCGATGATGGTGGCACAAGTCAACCCCATAGGCCTCAAGATCCGCGAGCAGCTGGAGTTCCAGATGCCTCCGGTGGTCGACATCGACGAGATGCGAGGCCACGAGGCCTACCAGCTCATAGCCATCATGCCCCCCGAGCTCGACGGGCAGGTGGGCGCCACGCTGTCGCACTGCCGCCTGCCGCGCTGGCATCCGGCCTTTACGGACATCGTGGCACAGGGCAACAGCAAGGCCGCCGGCATGGAGGCCATTTGCCGCCACTACGGCTTTCGCCAGGAGGAGACGCTGGCTTTTGGCGACGGCGGCAACGACATCGAGATGCTGCAGTGGGCAGGCACCGGCGTGGCCATGGGCAACGCAGCCGACGAGGTAAAGGCAGCGGCCGACATGGTGACTACGGATGTCGACAACGAGGGGATTGAAAACGCTATAAACAAACTGTTTGCATGAAGACAATGACACTTGCAGAAGAGCTCGAAGCCGCACAGAAGCTGCTGCAGAGCTATCAGGACCTGGCTGTGGAGCAGGAGGAGGACGACGCCTTCGTGGCACGCGGCAACGGTTTCTGCGACCGCAAATACAGCGAGGATTTCATAGAGATGCAGGTGGCGCAGATAACCGCCCGCGTGGCAGACCTGAAAAAGAGGATACACGATAACAATATACAATTATGAAACAACGCGAAAACTTCGGCTCGAAACTGGGCATCATCATGGCCACTGCAGGCTCGGCACTGGGCTTGGGCAACATCTACCGCTTTCCCTGCGAGGCTGGCGCCAACGGCGGCGGTGCATTCCTGATAGTCTATCTTGCTGTGGCTCTGCTGGTGGGCACCACACTGATGCTCTCCGAGTTCATCATCGGGCGCCGCTCGCGCAGCAACCCCATCGGAGCGTTCCGCACACTCGAGGGTAAAAAGAACGGCTGGATGTCGATAGGCTGGCTCGGCGTAGTCTGCGCATTCCTCATCCTGGCCTTCTACACCACCGTGGCGGGCTGGACGCTGGGCTACCTCGGCAAAGCTGCGGCCAACCACTTCGCTGGCAACGACCTCGCGCAGATACAGGAGCAGTTTGCCGCCTTCACCACCCACCCCTGGCTGCCCGTGGTGTGCCAGCTGGCATTCCTCGCGCTGACGGCCATCGTCGTGGCCCGCGGCGTGAAGGAGGGCATCGAGAAATGGTCCAAGATATTGATGCCGCTGCTGCTGGTCATCATGGTGGTGCTCTGCGTCAAGTCGCTGACGATGCCCGGCGCTGCCGAGGGTATGCGCTTTTTCTTCAAGCCCGACTTCTCGAAGATTGACGGGAAGGTGCTCATCAGCGCTATGGGCCAGAGCTTCTTCTCGCTCTCCATAGGCATGGGCGCGCTGATCACCTACGGCTCATACATCGGCGCCAAGGACAACATGGTGAGCAGCTCGGTGAGCGTGGTGCTTGCCGACACGCTGGTGGCTATCCTCGCCGGCATCATCATCTTCCCCGCCGCCTTCTCCTTCGGCATCAAGCCCGAAGCCGGAGCTTCGCTGGTCTTCACCACGCTGCCCATGGTCTTCCAGCAGATGACGGGCGGCTACTTCTTCTGCCTGATATTCTTCGTGCTGCTGGTCATAGCCACCCTCACCTCGACCATCTCGCTGCTCGAGGTCATCGTGGCCACCGCCACCGAAGAGCTGAAGCTCTCGCGTACCAAGGCCGCTGTGCTCGGCTCGCTGGTGACAGCCGTCATCGGCCTGCTCGCCACGCTGAGTTTCCGCACCGGCAGTCCGCTGCACATCAACGGCAAGATATTCTTCGACATACTCGACAGCGCCACAGCCCTCTACCTCATGCCCATCGGAGGTTTGCTGATAGTGCTATTTGTTGGCTGGCGCATGAAGAAAGCCGACGCTATCGACGAGCTCACCAATGGCGGCACGCTCCGCGTCGGCATACGCAAGGTCATCTACTACCTGATACGCTACATGGCCCCCGTTGCAATCCTGGTCATCTTCATCAGCCAGCTGCTGGGCGAATAACCTACCGGCCGCTCATCGTCCAATAGATACCGAACTTCACAGGGTACAACGGCTCCACTCCGCTCTTGAAGAGCGACAGTGTGGCCGTTTGTACATAGAAGCCGAAGTCGCTGTACTGCACCGACAGGCGTGTGTCGAGCATAAAGGGGTTCATCTGCTTGCGCATCTGATGGTCGTTGGACGTAATATCCACAGCCTTGGTCTTATACTGCTGACTCAAGAACCCTACGACATTGACTCCCGGAATGGCCGACAGGCGGATGCACACGCCGTCGTATTTCCACGGTTCGAAGCTGAACGTCACAGGCACCGTGATGGCCAGCGTACTGAAATAGGTGTTCCAGTTGTCGGGATCCATTGTGCCATTGGTCATTGTAACATTAGGTGTGGTTGTGGCAGCAAAGCCGGTGCCGGAAAACGTCACCAGCGGTGAGTCGAAATGGTAATAGTTGCCGTCAATGCCGAGACCGACATACATGCCGAATTTGCTTCTATCAATCACCGGCATGTCTATAGAAAAACCATAATTCATAAAGTAGTAATTCAGCTCTGCGTCGCCGCTCGCATGGCCAAAGGGGTGGCTGCCCCAGTTGTTGAAGCCCCAGAAATAGTTGAGTTCCAAATCACGGGCTGCTTCCGACCTGTTGCTTTCACGATATTCAATATGGCGTGACAGCACACTGTCTTCTCCGCGGTCTTTCAGCACCACCTTGCCGTTGTCTTGGACAGTAATTTTATTATTTAAATCCGTCATAGCAACACCGGGCTTCATGTCGGCACTGGGTAGCGAAATATATCCGTGGTCTTCGGCCTTGAAATCATAGGCAGTCAGCAACAGCGGTATCTCGCTGACGATACGTCCGTTGTCCGACGCATGAAGAAGCACATATCCAGCCTTCAAGGTATCTTCTCCGTTGATCTTCGTAACCTTCACCCTGCCGGCATCTTCTGCACTGACGGTAAACAGTTTGTTACCGAGGTCCATCGGGCCTACAAATTCCAACGAGGCGGCATCCTCAACGGTGAAGTGCGTTATCGGCGCGCTTGGGGACAGACGCAGCACCGCCTTGGTGGCTCCATCCATACGCATCACACCATTCGCCACCATAGCCACAGGGGCGCTTGAATTGACTTCGAGCTCAGTGCCTTTGGCTGAGTCAATATAGACCTTCAGCTTTACGGAGCCTTCAATCTCTACAGTATGCACATCCTTGACAGGCTGCACCCTTACCTGCGCCACCAAGGCGCTGCTGAATGCCAGAGCCGCCATCAGCGGCAAGAATCCTTTGTTTTTCATAGCAGTATAATTATTATTGTTATTATTCATTCACAGCTACCAGTTCCGCCTCACGAGCCATAAAACGGCGGCGCACCCACTGTGCAAAGTTCGTCTCTGCGGCCCACGCCTTCACATCCTCCGTCCATGAGCGGCGGCTGTCGTCATATACTATCAAGTTGTTGGTGTACACCGTGTCCGGTGCCGATTCGTATACTATCAGGTTGTCTGTGTATATCACCTCAGGTGCAACAACAGATTCCTGTATCTCAATCTTATCTGTATGCTCAACAGCTTCAGCATTATCCTCTACCAAATCTGCCGTCAACTGTACATCTTTATGTATGGTTTCCCTGCTCTTAATCGGCTTCACATTATTCGAAATAACTATAGCGGTATCAGCCACCGGCACAAAAGTCTCTGTCCGCCGCACCTGCGCCACCTGCGATACATGCGGTACAAGCGGTACCATTACCCCAGTCTCTTGCTTAATCAGCGCAACAGGTATAATCAGCGCCGCCACCACTGCAGCTGCAGCACTCCAGTGCAGCAACACCGGCCACAGTGGTTTTGTGTGTGAATGATACTTTATACTCTCATCGCGTTGCAGCCGCGGGGCCTCGTTATAGAGCGTCAACTCCATAACGGCTTCGGAGTGCTCCGCGAGCCAAGCCTCCACGGTCTTACGCTCCTCAGCCGTCAGTTCCTGCTCAGCATATCGCAGAAGCCAAAGTTCATAGTTACTGTCATCTATCATTACCATAACCCATTGTTTTCAATTGTTTACGCATTGCCACCCTGGCACGGAACAGGTATACCTGCACCTGCTTGTCGCTCAGCGACAGGGTCTCCCCTATCTCGGCGTAGCTGTAGCCCTCCACGTCGCGCAGTTGCAGTATGGCGCGCTGCACCTCGGGCAGCGTCTGCATGCTTCGCTCAATGGCATCATTCAAATCAAAGCTTTCATCAGGCATCTGTGTCACCTGCGTCACCATTTTCTCGGCATATTCATGCACCACTGCATCATGACGGAAATGCGACATCAGGCGACGGTAAGCGGCACTCAGCAAATAACTCTTGCCTTTAGCGACATCGACACTCTCCCGGTGCTTCCACAACGAAGCCAGTGCCTCCTGCACAGCATCCTCACAATCCTCGCGTCGGCAGCCGCAACGCACCGCGAAGCGCATCACGTCGTCGGCGCATTGGTCCACACACCTGTTATACTCTTTTGCCGTCATCTGTATAATAGTCGCACGACGGCCACATAATACTACAGTCTATGTGAAATAAAGATGTTCTATCAGTATCTTTGCGCCTAAGCCAATCAGCACCACACCTGCGATTATGTTGGCTGTGCGCTCCGGCACAGGGATATTGCGCTTGCCAAGGTAGACGCCCAAACAGGCAACAAGAAATGTCACCACACCTATCGTGGTCACTATCCACAACACATCCCTCAGTGGATTGTCTAATCCAAGGCCGATACCCACAGCAAGGCCATCGATGCTGGTGGCGACACCTAGCAGGAAATAGCCATAAACCAGCGAACGGCGGCCTTCAACTGCTTTAACATCACCCTCACCTTCAACTTTGGTACCTTCCCATATCATCCTTCCACCGATAAAGGCCAACAGACCAAAGGCTATCCAGTGATCCACAGCCTCTATAAAGGCGCGGGCCACATCGCCTATCAACGCACCCACCAAAGGGAACACAAACTGGCAAAAGCCAAGTATCAAAGCCAGCAGCAGTCCACGTCGGTAGCTCATCTTGCTACGCAATGCGGTGGCCGACGATACCACCAGGGTGTCGACACACAAGGCCAAAGCCAATAACAACGCTTCTACAAAACTCATAGTCCATTTATTTTAGCATGGGCAACCATGCCCATGGTGTGGCGGAAGTTCATCTCCGCCACATGCACGCTGCCGTCGGCGCAAACCATCAGGTCAACGCCAAGCGGCCCACGGTAGCGCGGCCACACGTTGGCGGCAAGCCACTCTTCTATATGTGCCGTTGTCTGCCGCAGAGACGTTTCTTGAAACGCCTCGACAATACGGGCGTCAGTCCACATGACATTCTCTTTGTACACGCCGCTGCCGGTCTTGAAGTAGGAGTAGCCCATGAAATTTCCACTCATATACTCCAGCGCCACATCGGCGACAACATCGCGGCGAGGCTCTGCAATCACGCATCGCTGCGCCGCCACCGTCTTCAGCAGCCAGTCGCGGTCTATCGCCGTCAGGCTTCCGTGCACCCAACGCAGTCCCCGCCCTGCCCCACTCCATGGGGCTTTCATCACCCAATGCTCACGCTCACACAGCAGCGCCTCCATCTCCGCCACCGAGTGCACCTCGTGGCAATCTGGCTGCAACGGCAACACAGTGCTGCGATGCTGCAACTCACGTATTGTGACAATCGCTTCATCCGTAGGCAGCAACGCCACATCAACACCCCTCTTCTGCAGCTCATACCTGACGACAGCATCCCAGCCCCATGCCACCACCTCGGTGGCCTGCAAAGCCTGCCCACCAGACAACTCGTATACAGAACAGCATTCCGCCTCCGGATAGAGCACCGACATAATTCCGGCGTCACGCCGTGCAAACTCCACGGCCGAGCGTGGCGGTACATAATGAGCACGACCTTTGGCTAAGCAAAGGTCGTGCTCGGGGTTGAAGATGCAGAGTTGCATCCTTTCTTCTTATTTGTTGACCTGGAACTTCTTGTTACCGGTCTTGAAGAAGTCGGCAATCTGGTTGGCAGCGGCGAGACCGGCGTTGATGTTGGCCTCTTCCGTCTGGGCACCCATCTTCTTGGGGGTGGCGAAGTAGCGACCCTCGAAAGCCTTGAAGTCGGCATCGGCATCAGGCATGATGTCGGTGATGTACTTCAGGTCGGTGCGCTCAGCCATCAGCTTGAGCAGACCAGCCTCGTCGATGACTTCCTTGCGGGCGCTGTTCACGAGGATACCGCCCTTGTGCATCTTGCCAACGAGGTTGTAGTTGATGCTCAGCTTGGTCTCCGCAGTGGCGGGGATGTGGAGGCTCACCACGTCGCAGGTCTCGAACAGGGCGTCCTGGCTGGCAACGGCGGTAGCCATGCCGCTGGCGTTGATTTGCTCGGCGCTCAGGAAGGCGTCGTAGGCGTACACTTCCATGCCGAAGCCCTTGGCGATGCGGGCCACATTGCGTCCCACGTTACCGAAGGCGAGGATACCAAGCTTCTTGCCCATGAGCTCGCTGCCGCTCTTGCCGTTGTAGAAGTTACGGACGGCATAGACAAGCAGACCCATCACCAGCTCGGCAACGGCGTTGCTGTTCTGGCCGGGGGTGTTCATGGCAACAATCTTGCGGGCGGTGCAAGCCTCGAGGTCGAGGTTGTCGTAACCGGCGCCGGCACGCACAACAATCTTCAGGTTCTTGGCGTGGTCGATGACCTCTTTGGTCACCTTGTCGCTGCGCACGATAAGAGCGTCGGCATCCTCGACGGCCTTGTACAGGTCGTTCACGTCGGTATATTTCTCAAGGAGGGCAAACTGGTAGCCGTTCTCCTCGACAATCTTCTTGATACCGTCAACAGCCACTTTGGCAAACGGTTTCTCGGTAGCAACTAATACTTTCATTTTCGGATAAATCTTTATTACATCAGAGAAGACGCAGGTAGGCTCCTTGCGAAGCTTCTTCTCGTAGCCGTGCCTGACGTCGTCTCTGATTTCCATTTCTTAATTATTTGTTGGCTTTCTCGAAGTCCTGCATGCACTGGACGAGAGCCTCGACGGCCTCGATGGGGCAAGCATTGTAGAGGCTGGCGCGGAAGCCACCGACACTGCGGTGACCCTTGATGCCGACCATGCCGCGCTCCTTGGCGAAGGCCATGAAGGCATCCTGCAGGTTCTCGCGGCCATCGGCCATCACCCAGCAGTGGTTCATGATCGAACGGTCTTCCTTCTCAGCAGTACCCTTGAACATGCTGTTACGGTCGATCTCCTCATAGAGCATGGCGCTCTTCTTGAGGTTGATCTTGTTCATGTTCTCAACACCGCCGATGGTGTTCTTAACCCACTTCAGGGTCTCGTGCATCACGAAGATGGCGCTCACCGGAGGAGTGTTGAACATGCTGATGTTCTTGGCCTCTTCGGCAGCGTGGGTGCGGAAGTCCACCATGGTGGGCAGCGGGTTCATGTACTGGCGGTCGGTGATCTTGCCGAGGATATCCTTGCGGACAATGTAGAAGGTGACACCGGCAGGGCCGACGTTCTTCTGGGCACCACCGTAGATGAGACCGTACTTCTTCACGTCGACGGGACGGCTCATGATGTCGGAGCTCATGTCGGCGACCAGCATCACGTTGTTGATCTCGTTGGCGGCGAAGTCCTTGCGGATCTCGGTACCGTAGATGGTGTTGTTGGTGGTGATGTGGAAGTAGTCGGCGTCGGCGGGGACGGTCCAACCCTTCGGGATGTAGCTGTAGGTCTTATCCTCGCTGCTGGCCACGATCACGGTCTCGCCGAAGTTCTTGGCCTCTTTGGCAGCCTTCTTGGCCCACACGCCGGTCTGCAGGTAGGCAGCCTTCTTGTTCAGGAGGTTGGCGGGGACATCCATGAAGCCGGTGCTGGCACCGCCACCGAGGAACAGAATCTCGTACTCGGCGGGAATGTTCAGCAGGTCGCGCCACAGCTGGCGGGTTTCTTCCATGGTGCGCTCCCAACCCGGGGTGCGGTGAGAGATTTCGAGAAGGCCGATACCGGTGTTGTCAAAGTCGCGGATGGCGGCGATGGTGGACTCGATGGCCTCTTTGGGCAGGACGCAGGGGCCTGCATTGAAGTTATAGGCTGTTTTCATCTTTTTGTTTTTATTTAAATTGTTTATATATAAATTGTTAACATCTTTGTACCCCTAAAGGCACAGAGGCAAAGATAACAAATAAAAATGACATGGCAAAAAAAATATTTGCATATCGCCTCTACATATCCACTCCGCACCCGCTCCGTCTCTTCTCCAACTGTTCTACGGTTGTTCACCGGTTGTTTAACGGTTTAAATCGTAGAACAACCGGTGAACAACCGGTGAACAGACGGAGCGGGTACGGAGGGGCGACGGGGCAAGATGCTTTTTTTGGCGAGGTGCACAATAAAGATGGGCGACAAGCGTTATTATACACAATAATAAAAACTAATAGCAACTAAAACGACTATCGGGATGAAAGTGGTTATTCTTGGCACGGCATGGCCTTACCGCGGCGGCTTGGCGGCGTTCAACGAGCGCCTGGCCCGCGAATACCAGCAGCATGGACACGAGGTGGAGATCGTCACCTTCACGCTGCAGTACCCGTCGTTCCTCTTCCCCGGCAAGACGCAGTACAGCGACGAGCCCGCACCGGAGGGGCTGAAGATTACGCGCATGCTCAACGCCGTCAACCCTTTCAGCTGGATACGCACCGGCCTCTACATCAGGCGCCAGCGGCCCGACCTGCTGCTGACCAAGTTCTGGCTGCCGTTCATGGCTCCGGCACTGGGCACGGTGAACCGCGTGGCCAAACGCAAAGGGCTGCGGAGGGTGAGCATACTGGACAACCTGGTGCCGCATGAGAAACGCCCGGGCGACAAGCTGTTTGCCAAGTATTTCGTGCGCTCGATTGACGGCATGGTGGCCATGAGCCGTTCGGTGCTCGCCGACGCCGACTTGTTCGACCCCAGACACCTGAAGCCGCGCACTTTCTGCCCGCATCCGCTATACGACCACTACGGCAAGATGATGCCTGCCGACGAGGCGCGCAAGGCGATAGGGTTGCCCGCCGAGGGGCGCTACGTGCTGTTCTTCGGTTTCATACGCGAATACAAGGGGCTCGACCTGCTGCTGAAGGCTATGGCCGACGAGAGGCTGGAGAAGATGGGCGTCAAGCTGCTGGTGGCGGGCGAGTTCTACGGCGACCCCAAGCCGTACCACGACCTCATAGGCCGGCTCGACATTGGCAGCCGCGTGGCGCTGCACACCGACTTCATACCTGACAGCGAGGTGAACCGCTATTTCTGTGCCGCCGACCTGGTGGCGCAGCCTTACAAGAGCGCCACACAGAGCGGTGTGACGCAGATTGCGTTCCACTTCGAGAAGCCGATGCTGGTGACCAACGTGGGCGGCCTGCCCGAGATTGTTCCCGAAGGCAAGGTGGGCTTCGTGGTGGAGCCCGACGCACAGCAGATTGCCGACGCGCTGGTGCGCTATTACACCGAGGACTGGGCGGCACGCCTCACCGAGGGTTGCCGCGAGGAGAAAAAGAAATACGCCTGGGACAAAATGACCGAGGCTATAAATAACCTATAGTACTATGACAATCAGAAGCAAAGCACCATTGAGACTGGGACTGGCAGGCGGCGGCACCGACGTGAGCCCCTACAGCGACCTCTACGGCGGAGCCATCCTTAACGCCACCATCAGCATGGCGGCCTACACCACCATAGAGCCCACCGACGACGGCCGCGTGGAGTTCCTCGCCCCCGACAAGGGTTTGCACGAGGTCTACGAGAACGCCACCGAAGTGGACACCGACGGCTATTTCGTGCTTCACAAGGGCGTGTACAACCGCATCGTGCGCCAGTTCACGCACCGTCCGCTGTCGCTGCGCATAGCCTCGTTCGTCGACGCACCTGCGGGCAGCGGCCTCGGCACCTCCTCGACACTGGTGGTGAGCATCCTCGGCGCCTACGTCGAGTGGCTGAAGCTGCCGCTGGGAGAATACGACATTGCGCGCCTGGCCTACGAGATAGAGCGCGTGGACCTCGGCCTCGCCGGTGGCAAGCAGGACCAGTATGCGGCCACCTTCGGCGGCTTCAACTACATGGAGTTCAACGGCGACAACGTGATAGTGAACCCATTGCGTGTGCGCCAGCAGTATATCGACGAGCTGAACCACAACCTTTTGCTCTACTGGACCGACACGTCGCACGTGAGCGCCGACATCATCAAGGAGCAGCAGCAGAACGTCAAGGCCAAGAACACGTCGAGCATCGAGAGCATGCACAAGCTCAAAGAGCAGGCGCAGCAGATGAAGGAGGCGCTGCTCAAGGGGCATGTGGGCGAGATTGGCGAGATACTCAACTTCGGCTGGCAGCACAAGAAGCAGATGGCCAAGAGCATCAGCAACGCGCGCATCGACGCCATATACACGGCTGCCATGGAGGCAGGCGCAACGGGCGGCAAGATCAGCGGTGCCGGCGGCGGCGGCTTCATGTTCTTCTACTGCCCCGGCCTCACACGCTTCGCCGTGCGCGAGGCCCTGTCGCAGTTCGGCGGCGAGACCAAGCGCTACGACTTCACCGCCGAGGGACTCAAGACCTGGACAATACAATAATATACTATGAACCGAATACAAGAATCCATTGAACAAAGCATTGCTGTAAAGCAAGGCATTCTGGCCGACGGCGAGCTGATGAACCGTGTGGCGGAAGCCGCCAAACTGATTGAGCAGAGTCTCCGCAACGGCGGCAAGATACACTTCTGCGGCAACGGCGGCAGCGCTGCCGACGCCCAGCACCTGGCAGCAGAGCTCAGCGGACGCTTCTATTTCGACCGTCCGCCCCTCAACGCCGAGGCGTTGCACTGCAACACAAGCTACCTCACCGCCGTTGGCAACGACTACGGCTATGAGTACATCTTCGCACGCCTGCTGCGCGGTACCGCCAAGAAGGGCGACGTGCTGGTGGGCATCAGCACCAGCGGCAACAGCAAGAACATACTGGAAGCCTACAAGGTGGCGCAGGAGCTGGGCGTGAGCATCGTCTCCATGACCGGCGCCACGGGCGGCAAGATGCGCGACTGCGGCGGCCTGCTGCTCAACGTGCCCAGCACCGACACTCCGCGCATTCAGGAGAGCCACATCATGCTCGGCCACATCATTTGCGAGTTGGTGGAGTCAGCAATGTTCAAGAAATGAAAGAGGCTGTCATACTGGCCGGAGGCTTCGGCACAAGGCTGCGCAGCGTGGTGAGCGACGTGCCCAAACCGCTGGCTCCCGTGGCAGGAAGGCCATTCTTGGCCTATGTGCTCGACGCGCTGGTGCGGCAGGGCTACGGCCACGCCGTGCTCGCCACAGGCTATATGCACGAGAAGGTGGAGGCTTGCTT
Source organism: uncultured Bacteroidota bacterium (assembly GCA_902791695.1). Lineage (GTDB taxonomy): Bacteria > Bacteroidota > Bacteroidia > Bacteroidales > P3 > Colimorpha. Next base: position 31,067 of record CADAWR010000016.1, on the reverse strand, counting down.
CGACAACGAATACCTTGGCATGAAGGTGGACTATGCCAGCGAGCTTACGCCTCTGGGCACCGGCGGCGCCATAGTCAACGCCCTGCAGCACTGCACCGCGGACAGCGTCACTGTGCTAAATGGCGACACGCTCTTCCTTGCCGACCTCGGACAGCTGGAGCACTACGCCGACAGCAAGGGCACACAGCTGGCCATAGTGCTGCGCGCTGTACCAGACGCGGGACGCTATGGCGCCGTGGAGACCGATGCCGACGGGCGCATCACGGCTTTCCGTGAGAAAGACCCCTCGGCAGGAGCCGGCAACATCAACGGCGGCATCTACCGCCTGCAGCGCCACCTGCTCGACGGCTACACCGTGGGGCAGCAGTTTTCATTCGAGAAGGAGGTGATGCAGCAGCGCTACAACAGCGAAGCATTCTACGCATACGCCGACGGCGCCTACTTCATCGACATCGGCGTGCCGGAGGATTACCTGCGCGCACAAACAGAATTGCCTCGGTTATGAAAGCATTGTTCCTCGACCGCGACGGCGTGCTCAATGTGCTGCGCCACAACGACTACGTGAAGTGCCCCGACGAGCTGGTGATATTGCCAGGCGTGAAAGAGGCAATGGCATTGCTACGCAAACATTACGACCTGATACTGATAGTCACCAACCAGCAGGGCATCGGCAAGGGGCTGATGACGGAGGCTGACCTTACCGCCGTGCACGCCAAGCTGCAGGAAGCTCTCGGCGACACCGTCGACCGCATTTATCACTGCCCCGAACTGGAGAGCGCACACAGCTTCCGCCGTAAGCCCAATATCGGTATGGCTCTGCAGGCACGCCGCGACTACCCGGGCCTGCGGCTGAAGGAGAGCGTCATGGTGGGCGACTCTATGACGGACATGCTTTTCGGGCGTCGTGCAGGCATGCAGACGGTGCTCGTTGGCGACAACAGCGACGTATGGCAGCTGCAGCCGTACCTTGTAGACCGGCGCTACCCTACCCTGCTCGACTACGCAGAGTCGCTATAGCAACGAAAGAGCCCCGTGCAGATTGCACGGGGCTCTATGTTTTCTCAGGCTATTCTATTAGAAGGTATAGCCCACACCGACGAAGAAGCGGTTGAACTTCTCAGTGCCCTTCCAGGTGACACCAGCGGCGGAAGTCTCTTTCTCGCCAAGGCGGTTCAGGAGACCGAGCTCATAACCGATCTCAAAACGCATGCTGCTGAACTGCACGCCAGCGCCAAACATCAAGCCAAGGTCGAAGCGAGTCATGGCAGGCTTGTTGGCATTACCTTCTTTCTTGTAAGCGTCAGCCTCTGTTTTGGTCTCGCCAAGGGGGCTCTTGATGACGGTCTTGGACTTTGCAGAGAGACCAAATACCACGTCGGGACCGGCGAATGCGAAGATGGCGAAGTCATCACCGAAGGTGAGTTTGTAGTTGAGCAGGAGAGGAACATTGATATCCATCAGGGTGCTGTTGGTTGTGCTGGTAACACCAGCGACATTGGACTCTTCCTTCTTGGTGATCATGTCGAAGTAGATGCCAGGGGCAAAACCCAGACCACCAATAAGCTCTACGTTGTAGCTACCGCCGGCATAGAAGCCGCTACCGAGAACGGCAGACGTGTCATTGGTCTTGGTCACGCCGAGAGCGGTGGTCTCAGTATGGACCTTTGCGGTGCTGCTGAGGTAACCAGCGTTAACGCTCAGCTGAGCGCTTGCGGTGCCGGCAACCAGCATAGCGGCTGCAACGGCGACAAATGAGAATACTTTTTTCATGTTACTTGTTTTTATTGGTTAATAAAATGATGTTTTTAATGTCTCGCTATTTTAGAACACATATCCGACACCCACGAAATACTGGTGCATGTTCAATGTGACGTTCTTGCCGGGATTGCGGTCGAGGAGGCCGAAATTGAAGCCTGTCTGAATCTGGAAGGCATTGAAGTGCACACCGACACCAATTGTCAGGCCAAGGTCGGTACGGGTAAGAGGAGCATGATCTGCACCAGAGGGTTTCTTGTACAGATTAGTTTTTACATTTGTATTGGTCACTGTGCTCTCAACCTGCGATTTTGCCATAACGCCATAGCGGATATTCGGGCCCACAAAACCACGGATGCCGAAGCTGCTGGTGAACTCCTTCTTGTAGTTGAACAGGATAGGTATGTTCAGGTCTACCATATCGACAGTGGTAGTGGCTGCCTTTGTCTTGTCGACATCGCCTACATAGTTGACATACACGCCGGGAGCAATACCCCAATGCTCCGAGAAGTCGATATTGTAGGACACTCCGGCCCATACGCCAAAGCCACTGTTATACAAAGTGTCGTTCTTCACTTCTTTGCCTGAAAGATCGGTATACTTGTACGTTGGGTTGTCAAAGTTAGTCATAAAACCGCCATTGACGCTCAACTGTGCATTGGCTTTGCCAGCAACCATCAGGGCTGCTGCCACTGCCACAAAAGCGAATACTTTCTTCATTCTGTTTAATGTTTTTGTCTGTTAATGGTTACCTTACTTATTATAAATGTCATTCAAGAAGCTATAGCTGAGGCCCACAAAAAAATGCCCCACTATTATCGACTCGTAGCGCGCATGATTGATAATCTGCGCATTGTCGATTGCCTGCGCATTGTTGAGATCCGGCAACTTCACAAGGCCTTCGTTCGAGCGCTCCATCAGGCCGAAACTGTAGCCTATGTCGAACCGTGCCCCGTAATACTGCACGCCGGTGCCTATCATGAAGCCTAGGTCGAACTTTCTCCACTTCGACTCTCCGTTGTCATTCTTGGCATAGAAGTCAATGTCATCTTCCCAGTCAACCACATCGTCCACGCCTACACGTTGCTTGTGGCCTTTCACCGACAGGCCGATGCGTGCCACCGGACCGAAGTAGGCTGTCGTGAAGAATTCGGGGAAGAATTCGTGCCGGTATGTAGCCAACAACGGTATGTCCAGTTCTTTCTGCTCATACCATGCACTGTATCTGTACTCCCATGCACCGATGGTCTCTGTGTATTTCTCCTCGTGCTTACTGTAGCTGTAGTAGGTACCAAGGGCCACTCCCACACCTTTCCAGATGTCGTAGTTGAAGGTAACACCTCCATAGTACCCCTGTCCGAGCCCCATCTTGGTAACAGACGAGGAGTCCTTGTAAGCCATTGTGGTATGCACGTTGGCGTTACGGTTCAGGAAACCGCCGCCAATCACCAGCTGGGCGCCGGCCTCTGCGCAGCACAGCATCGCTGCGCAGAGTACCGACAAAGCTATAGTCTTCTTCATAATGTTTATTTTTCCAAACGTATGCGGGCGTCAACGGCAGTGACGTAGCGCGGGTTGCCAAGCAGCGGGTTCAGGTCCATCTCCGCAATCTCGGGAGCAGCCTGCACCAGTGCGCTCACGCGGGCCACCTGGTCGGCATAGAGGTCGATATTCACGCCCTCCTGGCCACGCACGCCTTCCAATATCTTGTAGCCCTTCAGCTGCTTCAGCATCTCCTTGGCCTCAGCGGCGGTGATGGGTGCCAGTGCGCTCTGCACGTCCTTCAGCACCTCGATGAAGATGCCGCCCAAGCCAAAGAATATCTGGTGGCCGAACTTCTCGTCGCGGATGGCGCCGATATACACGTCCGTACCGTCGAGCATCGGGTACATCTCCACAGCGTAGGTCTCGGGGATGACAATCAGACGGTCAAACTCCTTGGCCACGGTGTCGAGGTCCTTCACGCCGAGGGTCACACCGCCCACGTCGCTCTTGTGCAGCGGGCCGACGACCTTCATCACCAGAGGCACATCCTTCGAGCAGCCCACCTCCTTGGCAAAGGCCAGGGCGTCCTCCTTCTTGCTCACCTCCACGCTCTTCTTGCGGCTGATGCCGGCGGCGTCGAGCAGCTCGTTGTAGTCGGCAATCTCCATGTAGCCGTTCTTGCAACGCTCCACGGTCTTGCGGATGCGCGCCACGTCGATCTTCGGCAGTTCCACGTTCTCAGGCTGCGGTTTCGGCGTGTTGTACACTTTCACCAGCGCGTTGCCGAGCACGCACTCTTCCGGGAAGTTGATGTTGCCCTTGGCAATAAAGTCCTCAATCTCGCTCTTGACGTTGATAATACTCGGCAGCACGGGGAAGATGGGCTTCTTGCAGGTGCGCATCTTCTGGTCGAGCAGGTCGTAGACTTCCTTATTGCTGAACAGTCCCGGCGAGCCGAAGATGACAACGGAGAAGTCGATATCGGTATACTCGTTCTCCACAGTGTCGAGGATATAGCCCAACTGCTCGGCGGTGCCGGTGGCGAGGAAGTCGATGGGGTTACCCACCGACGAGCCACCGAAGAGCTTCTCCAGCAGTGCGGGGCTGGCAGGATGGTCCTTCAGCGAGGGTACATCCATACCGCCGTTGCTCAGCACGTCGGTCAGCATCACGGCAGGACCGCCGGCGTGGGTAACCACGGCGCAGCGCTTGCCCTTCAGCTCGGGATACATGAACACGGCGCACACCGTGGTCAGCTCCTGACGGTTCTGGCAGCGCACGATACCGGCCTTGCGGAACAGGGCGTCCACAGCGGCATCGTTGGTAGCCAATGCTCCAGTATGCGACGAGGCAGCACGCGAGCCTGCGGCCGAACCACCGCTCTTGATGGCGGCAATGTGGCAACCCTTGTTGATGAGCGAGCGGCTGTGCTTCAGCAGACGCTGCGGGTCACCTATCTTCTCCATGTACAGCATGATGACGTGGCTCGACTTCTCGGGGTCGAAGGTCTCGTCAAGGTGCTCCAGCACATCCTCGATGCCAAGCTGTGCGCTGTTGCCCACTGCCCACACACTGTTGAACTTAAGGCCATTGCTCATGCCGTACTCCTTGATGAACACGGCCGTGGCGCCCGAGCCGGTGATGAAGTCAACACCCTTCGGATCCAGCGGAGGAATGGGGGTGTCGAAGCAACCGGCGTAGTTCACGTTGAGGAAGCCCGTACAGTTGGGACCTATGAGCGAACCGCCAACACTGTTGATGGTATCCACAATATGTTTCTCAATCTCGGCACCCTCGTGGCTCTCCTCCGAGAAGCCGGCACTCACGATGATGAAGCCCTTGCAGCCCTTCTCCTTAGCCAGCACGTCGACCGTCTGGGCGCAGAACTTGGCGGCGATGCACAATATGGCGCAGTCCACCTGCGGCAGGTCCTCCACTTTGGCGTAGCACTTCACGCCCTGCACCTCCGTCTCCTTGGGGTTCACGGCATACACCTGGCCCTTGAAGGGGCTCTCCAACAGGTTCTTCAGCGACTTGCCGCCGGGCTTGTGCACATCACTTGAAGCACCGCAGATAACGATGCTGCGCGGATTGAGTAGTTCTTTTGCAATCATATTCTGTGTTATTTAATTATTACAATAAATATCCTTATAACGACGCATCGCGCCTTTTATTATATTGGATACAAATTTTTTTAATAAAAAAACCTCTCCTCCCCGCCCCCTCTCCGTATCCGCTCCGTCTGTTCTACGGTTGTTCACCGGTTGTTTAACGGTTTAAACCGTAGAACAGTCGTAGAACAACCGGAGAACAGACGGAGCAGAGTCGGAGCGGATACGGAGCGGATACAGAGATGCGGCGGCACTATGGCGGAGTGCCGCCGTGATGAAGACAAAGAAAAAAACTATTGCAGCTGCATGCGGCGCGAGCCGTCGCTCATCACCTCCTGCACCACCTGGGCGGTCATCTGCTTGAGCTCGTCGATGAACTGCGCCGCGGAGTACTTGTGCGCCTCTATGTCGCGCAGCTTCTTCTCCCATTGGCCGGTGAGCTCGGCGCTCTTGAGGAGCTCTTCGTTGATGACGCCGATGAGGGCTATGCCGGTGGGCGTGGGTTCGAGGCTCTTGCGCACCTTGCGGATATACTGGCGCTTGTAGAGGGTCTCGATGATGGCGGCGCGTGTCGACGGGCGGCCGATGCCGTTGGCTTTGAGGGCGTCGCGCAGCTCCTCGTTGTCGACAGTCTTGCCCGCGGTCTCCATGGCGCGCAAGAGGGTGGCCTCGGTGTACGGCTTGGGGGGCGTGGTCTGCTTTTCCGTGAGGCTCGGCTCGTGGGGGCCGTGCTCGCCTTTCTCGAAATTGGGCAGCACCTGCTCGTCGTCTTCCTTCTTGCTCTCATCGTCGGCGGTGGTGCCCTGACCACCGAAGACGGCGCGCCAGCCCTGGTCGAGTATCTGCTTGCCGGTAGCCTTGAATTCCAATGCCTCCACTTCCCCCATCACGGTGGTGGTGCTGAACTTGCAGTCGGGGTAGAAGACGGCTATGAAACGGCGTGCCACGAGGTCGTAGACGCGCTTCTCGTCGGTCGTCAGACTGACGTTCTGGGGGTTCATGCCGGTGGGTATGATGGCGTGGTGGTCGGTGACCTTCGAGGTGTCGAAGACCTTCTTGCTCTTCTTTAGCTTCTTGCCCATAAGGGGCTGTATGAGCGGCGCATAGGGCACAATGCCCTGCAGTATCTGCGGACACTTGGCATAGACGTCGTCGCTGAGGAAGGTGGTGTCAACACGGGGGTAGGTGGTGAGCTTCTTCTCGTAGAGGCTCTGTATGTGCTTCAGCGTGTCGTCGGCCGAGAAGGAGTACTTCTTGTTGCACTCCACCTGCAGCGAGGTGAGGTCGAACAGGCGCGGCGGCGCCTCGGTGCCGGCTTTCTGCTGTATGTCGGTGACCGTGAAGTCCTTGCCCTTGACGGCATCAAGTGCCGCCTGACCCTCATCGGGCTTCTTTATCTTGCCCTTGGTGGAGGAGAAGGTGGCACCGCGGTAGAGGGTGGTGAGCACCCAGTATTTCTCTGGTTTGAAGTTGGTTATCTCGAAGTGGCGCTTGACAATCATGGCCAGCGTCGGGGTCTGCACGCGGCCGATGCTGAGCACCTGCCCCTTGGCAGTGGCAAAACGGAGGGTGTAGAGACGCGTGGCGTTCATGCCGAGCAGCCAGTCGCCTATGGCGCGACAGAGGCCCGCTTCGTAGAGGCTCTGGTATTCCGACTGCGGCTTGAGGTTGGCAAATGCCTCACGGATAGCCTCCTCGGTGAGGCTGCTGACCCACAGGCGCTGCACGGGGCAGGTGGCTTTGGCTTTCTGCATCACCCAGCGCTGGATGAGCTCGCCCTCCTGGCCGGCATCGCCGCAGTTGACGATACCGTCGGCGGCCTGCATAAGGCGCTCGATGACAGCAAACTGCTTCTTGTAGCCGTCGTTTTCGATGAGCTTGATGCCGAAACGCGGCGGCACCATGGGTAGCGCCGACAACGACCAGCGGCGCCACTGGTCACAGTAGTCCTGCGGCTCCTTGAGGGTGCAGAGGTGACCGTAGGTCCACGTCACCTGGTAGCCGTTGCCCTCCATGTAGCCCTCGTGCGAGGTGTTGGCACCCAGCACCTTGGCAATCTCGCGCGCCACACTTGGCTTCTCAGCGATACAGACTATCATTTCACCAGTCGGAGCGACGACCAGCCGTCGCGGTTTTTCTTGTCCTTGAGCACCATACCCAGTTCGTTGGCCTTGGCTATGAGCGCCCCTTCGTCGGCCTCGTAGAAACCACTGAGCAGCAGTGTACCGCCAGGGTTGAGGGCGGCAGCGTAGCGCCCCATGTCGGCAAGGAGTATGTTACGGTTGATATTAGCCAGAATGACGTCGAAAGAGCCCTGTATGGCGGTTGCACCACCGAGCTTGAATGTAAGCTCAACGCCGTTGGAGGCAGCGTTCTCGCGGGCATTGCTGAAGGCCCACTCGTCGATGTCGATACCCTCGACGTATGCCGCACCGCGCATCTTGGCCAGTATGCCCAGCACGGCGGTGCCGCAGCCCATATCGAGAACCCGTTTATCCTTCATGTCGAGCTCGGCCACATAGCTGAGCATCATGTAGGTGGTGGGGTGATGGGCGGTGCCGAAGCTCATTTTGGGCTCAATGATGAGCTCATAGTCAACGTCGGTACGGTGTGGGTGGAATGGTGCACGCACCCAGACGCTGCCGCCGTCGTACTGCACGAGGACAGCCTTGTGCTCTTTCTCCCACTCTGCGTTCCAGTCCTTGTCCTCCATTTCCTCGGCCTTGTACTTCAGCGGCAGGGGAAAAGTCTCGGCCACAACGGCCAGATAGTGTGGGTCGTACTTCTCCTTCTGCACATAGGCTTTCAGACCGTCGGGGGTCTCCACGAAGCTCTCGTACGGGCCTTCGTTGCCCAAGGTGTCCACCAGCATGTCGCGAAACACACCGGTGTCGTCCATCGAAAAGGTTACTTCAATATATTTCATAGGTATGGATATTCAACTTTGGTAAGGAAAAGTCCGCAGGCAGGCATACTCACCCCTGCGGCACAGCGGTCTTTGCGCTCTATTATCTCCCGTAGCCCATCGAGCGAGAGCTTGCCGCGCCCCACGTCGAGCAGTGTGCCGGTCATCGAGCGCACCATGTTGCGCAGGAATCGGTTGCTGCGGATGGTGAAGACCCAGCCGCCATCCTCTTCGGCCCAGTCGGCACGCGTGAGGTGACAGATGTTGGTCTTCACCTGCGTGTGCAACTTGGCGAAGGAGGTGAAATCCTCATATTCCATAAGCATACGTGCGGCTTCGTTCATCAGCTCAAGGTCGGGCTTGTAGTAGATGCGGCAGTACTGTCCCTGGCGGAACGGCAGGCGGCGGTCGCTGACATGATACTGATAGGTGCGGGCAGTGGCGTCGAAGCGTGCATGGGCGTTGTCGGCCACGGGGAAGATATCATAAATAACAATGTCGGGCGGCAGCAGGTTGTTGAGCTTGAAGGTCAAATTGTCAGGCAACTCCCCATCAACAACCATATGGGCGTAGAAGTCGCTGGCGTGCACGCCGGTGTCGGTGCGACCACAGCCGACAACGGCTATGGGCTGACGCAACAGCGTGGTGAGAGCCTTTTCCAGCGTCTCCTGCACCGTAGGCAGTTCCGGTTGCGTCTGCCAGCCATTGTAATTGGCTCCATTATAGGCCAGATGTATAAAATAGCGTCCCATAAAACAGGATGCAAAGATACATAAAATCAACAAGGTGACAAAATATTTTTTAGCATACCGAACTAATTTCGTACTTTTGCACTCTCAAAACAGCCCCTTGGAGACATGCTGACTTTCGACCTCAACGCCACCTGCGGCGATGCCCGTGCAGGTGTGATACATACCGACCACGGCGACATCCAGACGCCCATCTTCATGCCCGTCGGCACCGCCGGCACCGTGAAGGCCGTGCACCAGCACGAACTGCGCGAAGAGATTGGCGCACAGATTATTCTAGGCAACACCTACCATCTGTATTTGCGCCCCGGATGCGACATCCTGCGGCAGGCGGGAGGTCTGCACAAGTTCAACGCGTGGGAACGCCCCATACTGACCGACAGCGGCGGCTTCCAGGTCTTCTCGCTGGCCGACAACCGCAAGATCAAGGAAGAGGGCTGCACATTCCGCAGCCATATCGACGGCAGCAAGCACCTCTTCACACCGGAGAACGTGATGGATATACAGCGCATCATCGGTGCCGACATCATGATGGCTTTCGACGAGTGCGCCCCGGGCGACAGCGACCACCGTTACGCACAGAAATCCATGGAACTTACGCACCGTTGGCTCGACCGTTGCATAAAGCGCTTCAACGAGACTGAACCCCTCTACGGCCACCACCAGGCGCTGTTCCCCATCGTGCAGGGCTGCCAGTACGAGGACCTGCGCAAGATATCGGCCGAATACATAGCCTCCAAGGAACCCGAAGGATGCGCCATCGGCGGTCTGGCCGTGGGCGAACCCACTGAGGTGATGTACAAGATGATAGAGGTCGTCAACGCCATCCTGCCCAAGGATCGACCACGCTACCTCATGGGTGTGGGGACACCGCAGAACCTGCTGGAAGCCATTGAGCGCGGCGTGGATATGTTCGACTGCGTGATGCCAACCCGCAACGGCCGCAACGGACTGCTTTTCACCGCCGAAGGCACCATCAACATCAAGAACAAGAAGTGGGAGACATGCTTCGAGCCCATCTACAAAGATTACACCCTCGCCTATCTCCACCACCTCATCCGCGCCGAAGAGATACTGGGGCTCCAAATATGCTCCATCGTCAACCTGAAGTTCTACCTGTGGCTCGTAGGAGAAGCGCGCCGCCATATCATTGCCGGCGACTACGCCGCATGGAAGGCCTCCATGCTGCCCAATCTGGGGCGCCGCCTGTAGGCTTGTTGAATAATTGTTGAAATCTATTCCGCGCCAGCACACGCGAACAATGTATTATTGCGTACTTTTGTACTTTCAAAACAAAGTGCAAGCATGCTAACCTTTAGCCACTTATTATCTGACATTCATGCCATTGTGCTGACGGCGGCACTTATAGCCGCTTTCATATATCTGTGCATTTACTACGGCTTATACCACTTCCGTGTGGGACGCTACGGCCTCAACAAGCCTGTCGTGAAAACAACCGGTTCGCTGGTCAACGACGACACTCCACCAGTGTCCGTGGTGCTCACCGCCCGCAACGACGCCGGATGGTTGCGCGAAAACCTCGTATACCTGCTGGAGCAGGACTACCCCAACTTCGAGGTCGTGGTGGTGGACTACCTCAGTCAGGACGACACGCAGTTCGTGCTCAAGCTCCTCCATGACTACTACAAGCACCTCAAGATAGTACCTTTCAAGGAGGACGTCAACCTATTCCAGGGCAAAAAATATCCCCTCAGCATCGGCATCAAATCGGCTGCCAACGACATCCTCATGCTCGCCGACCCCGACTGCACTCCCAAGAACCTCAACTGGCTACGCGGCATGGTGAAAGGTTACCGCGACAAGGAGACACAGATAGTGCTCGGCTACTGCGGCGTGAAACGCACCAAGACCCTCCTTGGCGCACTGCAGCAGTATGACGCCCTCGCCTATGGCGCCCAGTACCTCGGCAGCGCCCTCATCGGCCATCCTTACACCGGCTCGGGCCGCAACCTCAGCTACCGCCGCTCCTTCTTCTTCAAGCAGGGCGCCTTCATACGCCACTACGACGTGGCCGACGGCAGCGACGACCTCTTCGTCTACCAAAACGCCGACAAGCACAATACCGCCGTGTGCATCACCCCCGATGCATGCCTCAACGCCGAACCCAAGAAGAGCTTCGCACAGTGGCATGACGACCGCCGCCACCGCGTGGCCACACGCAACCGCCACAGCCTCGCCAGCCGCATCGGCGAGGAGATGCTCCCTGCTGCCAACCTGGCCTTCTATGCCGCTGCCGCACTGCTGCTCGTCTTCCGCCTATACACGTGGCCCATCGTGGCCGCCGCACTGGTGCTGAAATGGGCCTGGCAGATTATCAGCTTCTCCATGCTCACCAAGCGTTTCGACGGCGGCTATGTGCACCTCGCCGCACCACTGCTGGAAATATATTTTATTATAGCAAATACTATTTTGATACTTTTGCCGTTACATAACAACAGAAAGTTCAAAAAGTAAAGGATAAAGGTTACCGGTTACAGACAGGTGGAGAACACAGCGACATCAGACCGTATGCAGCGCGACTACGAGCTCGTATGCGCCGCACGCGACAAGGGCAACCGCAAGGCCTACGCCGACCTTATGTCGGCGTACCGTGAGCCTCTGTACACCCTGCTGCTGCGCATGACGCGCAACACCGTCACTGCCGACGACCTCACAATGGAGACCTTTGTCAAAGCCTTCATGCAGCTCCACCGCTACTCCCCCACCGGCACCTTCAGTTCGTGGCTCTACACCATAGGCGTCAACACCTACATCGACCACCTGCGCCGCCAGCGCCTGCAGACGGTACCCCTCAGCAGCGCCGCACGCGACGCCGACGGCGAGACCGTGGAGCTACAGATACCCTCCAACCAGCCCAACCCCGAGGAGGCCCTCATCCGCATGGAGCGCGACGAAGCCCTCAAGGCTATCGTTGACCAACTCAAGGAGCCCTACCGTGCCATCGTCCAGATGCGCTACTACGAGGACATGACTTACGAGGAAATAGCCAACGCGCTGCAGATACCCATGGGCACCGTAAAGATACGCCTGCTGCGCGCCAAAGAGCTCCTCGCCGTCACCGTCCGCGAGAAAGGAGGCATCGTATGAAGCACATAGCCTTGATACTCACCCTCGCCATGCTTGCCGCATCGGCCACCGCCGACGACGGCAAGCCCCCCAGTAGCCGTCAGCGCGACACCGGCCTCGGCGTCTTCGTAAACGCCAACGGCTACTGGTCATCAGACAATACCGCCAACTTCTATTCCGGCAGACCCACTGCCACCGACAAGGCTGGCGGCATCTACCGTATTCTCAAAAGCAACACCTACGGCCACGAGATCTGGCAGGATCTGCGCACCAACCGCCGCATCAGCGACGCCGTAGGCTCCGAGCGCGACTTCATCATTGCCGAATACCCGCAGATGTACTACCGCCTCTCCTACCAGATAGGCATCGGCATACGCTACGACTACGCCAGCGGCTTCGGCTGGCTCCTGCGCTTCGACCTCGCCAAGCTACGCGCCCAGGGCCAGTGGAACCTCGACGCCACCAACGGCACAGGCCAGCTCGGCTACGACCGCTACGTGCCTTGCGGCATCACCGGCATCGAGGACCGCATCAACATCGACTTCGCCATCACACGCAGCGTGGCGCTCACCCGCTCCCTCGACCTTGAGCTCGACCTCGGCGCAAGCCTCATCAACACCAAAGTCAAAGACAATTTAATAATAGTAAACGGCCACTCCTACTCCATCCTCGACCGCTGGAACGGCAACAGCCCCGACGTCGGAGTGGGCAGCTACGAATACATCAACCAGGGCGGCATCGGCTACGGCTTCTTCGCCAGCCTCCTCGTCGGCTACCAGGTGCCGGGCCTCGGCGCCCTCAAAATCGGCTACACCTGCGCCCAGAACCGCATTGTCCTCCAGCACTACACCGCCTGGGGCTGGCACCACAGCCTGGGCGTCCGCATAGAGATTAACAATTTCAGTTTCATACAATAGCGATGATTACACTCACAAACCTTGCAGAAAGCGACCATCCGCACTTTGCACAAAACCTCTTCGAAGAGGCGTTCCCCGAGCAGGAACGCCCCCCCTTCTCTACCATCCGGCAGCGGATGGCGGCGACTGAGTCGACAACCACCCACAAAAATGCCGGCAAATTCCATTTCCTTGTGGCCACCAACGGCGACGAACCGGTAGGCATACTCACCTACTGGACCTTCGAAGACCTCGTCTACGTCGAGCATTTCGCCATCGACGAAGAGCTCCGCAACCAGGGACTCGGCAAAGCCGTCTTCCTCAACTTCCTCTCGCAGCAGCAGGAACAGGTAGTGCTAGAGATAGAACTGCCCAACACCGAGGAAGCCGACCACCGGCTCGAGTTCTACGCCTCCATGGGCTTCTTCCAGAACCCCCAACCCTACGAGCAGCCCTCCTACCACAACGACGGCCGCACAGTGCCCATGATTTTGATGTCGAAATACGAACTCGACGACGACGAATTTTGCGAAATTCGCGACCTCTTATACCACGAAGTATACGGTGTAAAGTGATAATTGGACGGTGCAAGGTGAAATTTTTTACCACTCCAACAAACTGACATACAACTCATAACCCCTAACTCCGAACTAAAAACTAAAAAAAAGTTTGGTCAGTATCTAAAAAGTTAGTACTTTTGCACCCGCTTTCAAGAAAGAGAGACCTTGAAAAACCAGATGGCTCCTTAGCTCAACTGAATAGAGCATCTGACTACGGATCAGAAGGTTGCAGGTTTGAATCCTGCAGGAGTCACAAAAACGACAGAGACGTTTCCAAGAACGTCTCTTTTTTTATTCCCCCGACCACACGGCCACACCCCATCCGCTCCGTCCTACCTCCGTCCTGGGTCCGTAGTACCTCCGTCTCACCTCCGTCCCACCTCCGTCTCACCTCCGTCTCACCTCCGTCTCACCTCCGTCCCACCTCCGCCTCACCTCCGTCCTCCCTCCGTCTTACCTCCGTCTTACCTCCGTCCCAAAACCGTTAAACAACCGGTGAACAGTCGGAGCGGGTACGGAGCGGGTACGGAGGGGCGGCATAGCGCCACCGGCGCACCTATATCCTCGAGTAATCCGGCCGGAATGTTAAGGTTTGTTAATAACACACCCTCCGTGAGCCTTTTTTTCGATTTTTGGGGTTTATATATAGTGTGCAGTGAATTTTTTGCGAAGGTCGGACTGGAAGTAATAAAGAGGAAGGTGTAGAAGAAATTTATTAAAAAGAGTTAAATTTTGATCGTTTTTGACACTTTCTCCGTCATATATATATGAGGGCAAAAAAGACGATGAGCAAGAAGATGGCAATACTGGCTGCGCTGCTGCTCGGCGCCACTGGCGTCAGGGCGCAGGTGCCTGTGCTGAACATTTCGGGCGACAGCGTGATATGCATCAGCAACGCCTGTGCGCTGAGCACGGCGCCCGCCGTGAGCGCCTTATGGGCGGCCTACGACCTCGCAGGCGGCGACACCGTGGTGACCTCAGATACGGGCACAGCCTTCGCGCACCGCTTCGATCATGCCGGGCGCTACCGTATCACGGCCTCGCATCCCGACTATCCCAATGGCGCAACCTTTCTGTTGGAAGTCAATGATACACCCCCGGCGCCCACGGTGGCGGACCTTGACCCGCGCAACCGCCACACAGCGTGCTACTACGGCGGCATAGCCCTCGACGGCAAGTCGTCGCAGCCTGGCTACGACCTCGTGTGGCACCCCGTCAGCGAGACGGCGACGCCGCAGTGGTACACAGGCAACAGCGTCGTGATATACTACCAGCGCGAGGTGAGCGACGTCGAGGTGTACAACTACAACCGCACACTGCGGTGCCGCTCAGCGGACCACTATGTACACAGCGTCGAGGTGCTGGAGCCGGAGGAGCTGAAGATAGCGCACGACACCACCGTGCGTCCCGGCACGCTGCTGGTGTTCGACAGCACCGCCGTGCCTGACCAGAGCCGCGAGGGGATGCTCTACGAGTGGAGCATCCAGCCGATGCGGCAGCTGTGCGCCTCGGTGCAGGGGTCGCATTTCAAGAACGGCATAACCCTGGCGGTCAACGAACTTGAATGGTCGGAGCCGTTCTACGTGAAGCTGGAGCGTAAATTCTGCGGAATGCACACCAACGACTATGTAGTCATAAGAACCGACAGCCTGGCACAGGAGGGACAGAAAGTCACGCCGCAGAAGGATAAAGGCAAGCGCAAGAGACGCCGGGTTAACTGTGAGGCCACAGCCGGCAGCCGCGACGTGACCATCACGGCAGAGCTCAACAGGAAGCACATGGCATGCGACAACACCCCCGTCAAATTCACCGCCACGCTCAACTACCCAGGGGAGATAGAGTCTGCCTACTGGGACTTCGGTGACGGCAGCAAACTGCATGCCGCCGGCGACACGGTGTACCACACCTTCGCCGCAATGATGACATACAAAGTCAATGTCACTGTCACGGACAGCCGTGGATGCACAACCACAAACAAGAAAGAGTTTCACGTTTCGTCACACGAAAATCACTACGAGTATGCCTCCATAGTCACGCTCGGGCCCGAAGCGAGACCATTTGTGGACACCAAGGTCATCATGTTCGCCCCTGCCATAGATAGCCGATACACGTGGTGGCGGCTGAAGGACACGTCGCGCGTCAGCGCAACCAACTACTATGGTGTCACCCAGCCCGACGACTATTTCGTCCATGTCGTTGATATGAACGGCTGCCAAGTGCAGGCATCAGTCTTTGTGCCTTTCCTTAACGTGATAAAGAGAGAGAATACAGAGAACACAACAAACGAAACAACAAAAAACAAATGAATATGAAAAAGACAATTATCATTGCATTACTGGCGCTTGTGGCAACAATAACACAAGCCCAGCGGTTTGAATGGGCCAAGGGGTTTGAGGTGGCAAATGAAGGTAGACGACTTGTTGGCGGCATCACTGACAGCCTTGGAAACCTATATATTCTTAGTAATATGGATGCTGTTTCGTCATGGGATGGCGAAGCGCTGATACCGCCACCTGTCAAAGGAATTTCCAAATATTTAACTCCACAAGTGCTTATTGCAAAGATTTCGCCGGAGGGCGAGATGGTGTGGAGAAAGATCATTGTCTCAAATCCAGACGGCTCCAATGTCGCCAATGACATTAAGAAGGTGGGAGATTCTGCATTCGCTTGCCTGATAACGTTTATGATACCAAAATCTGGATATACTTATTACCTTGATACATTTATTGTCGGTGCATCCGATTACCCTATTGATCAACATTATTTTCGAACAGGGACGGAAACACTGTATTTGGTGTTTGATTTCGATGGAAATGTTTTAGAGCAGCATTTCCTGGATATTACCTACACCGATGCGGACGGAAACGATGCTTGTAGATATTATATGGACTCTATACCATGGCTTGAATGTGCTTGTTATGAATTTGCGTCTTTTGATTTAGATGGAGAAGGGAATATTTACATCAGCCGTAGAGCTTCAGATCAATATTATGATTCCGAACATAATTTATGTAATATAGAGAATGGAGCAATAGGAGGACTGAAATTTTGGGTTGACCGAAGGCTCGCGGGTGAGTACAGGATAGAAGGCTCTCCAAAAATATGGTATCCGCAGCTGTTGAAATTCTCACCACATTTCGACACCCTACTTGCTTGCAAATATGTGGTACAAAAGAGTGTTGGAGAAACAAGTTGCTCTTATTCTGAAGCACATTCCAAGTTAAAATTGGACCATAGAGGCAATATTTATTATATGGTCCAAATGCAACCATATGATACTCTTACAAGAAATACTATAGTTATAGATTCGATATCCGATATTTCATTCTCATATCTTGATATAAACGGTATGGTTTCTTTTCTTGTAAAATATGACACAGATTTTAATGCAAAATGGATTATTGCATTTGAAGATGACAATGTCTCTCCAACGGCATTTTCTTCACGTACATGTTTCTATGATTTTGATTTCGATTTAGACAGCAACTTGTTGTTTTTGTATGCAGAAACAGGGCGCGGTTTTAATAGAGATACTGTAAATTTTTGTTCTATATTGACATATCAGGGCACTCCACTTGATTTAAAAAACAATACTTTCTTCTGCGCATTTGACAACAATGATACGAATCCTACAATACATTCATATAACAGAGTGCCCGAAAAATATTTGGCTAGTCCCAATGTCATGGGGAAGTCCGGGAACAACAGGATAATATTGCATAATCAATATGGTGGCGGTATAAATTTCCCATCACGGAGCATCAACCTGAACAGCATATATAATAACGGTTTTGCAATGACAGTTTTCGACTATTCGGGCAGAGTGATTGATGGGGTTGATTATGGGATAGAAACTATTCTAAGCAATTATGCCGGTCCGATAATACAGCACGACAGCATATTGTACCTATGCAGCTTGTTAAGGTCCAACGCCAGATTTGGGGACATTGATTTCTATGTTACTGGTTTCACCAACTGCATAGCGAAGTATGTGGACACGGCGCTGATGCACCCGTATGTGTGGAACCCCGCGGGGATAGGGGCAGCACAGGCGGTGCAGCCCAAGGTGTATCCGGTGCCGGCGACGGATATGACAGCGCCGACGTCTCAGCTCTGGCGCCCGGCACCTACATACTGGAAATCAGCAACGGCAAGGCCAAGTACTACTCCAAGTTCATCAAGCAGTGATGCCCGAGTGTTAAAGTTTAGTTAAAAAAGGCCCTGTCCGCTCGGCAGGGCCTTATATTATATATGCGGCATTTTTTGTTGGCGGAGGCTTGCAGGGTTGGAAAAATATTCCTATCTTTGCAGGTGTGTAAATAATATATAATAGCATACAAGAATTTGTAAATCAAACACAAGACACGATATGAACGGCAATTTCACATTCCACAACCCCACGCGCCTGCATTTCGGCGAGGACGCCATGGGGCACCTGACGGGCGAACTGAAGAACTACGGCACCACGGTGATGCTCAGCTACGGCGGCGGCTCGATAAAGCGCAACGGCATCTACGAGGCCGTGACGGCGGCCCTCAAGGAGGCCGGCAAGACGGTGGTCGAGGACGGCGGCGTGATGCCCAACCCGACCTACGAGAAGGTGATGCACGGCTGCCAGCTGGTGCGCGACAACAAGGTGGACCTGATACTTGCCGTTGGCGGCGGCAGCACCATAGACTACGCCAAGGCGGTAAGCGCCAGCGCCTACTGCACAGAGGATGCCTGGCAGAAATACTGGGTGCGGCAGGAGAAACCCGAATGCCCGACGGTGGCGGTGGGCGCTGTGCTCACCATGGTGGGCACGGGCAGCGAGATGAACGGCGGCAGCGTGATTACCAACCGCAAAGAAGGCTTCAAGAGGGGCAAGGTGTTCGGCACGGCGCTGTTCCCGAAGTTCGCCATACTTAACCCGAGGTTTACGATGACGGTGCCGCAGTACCAGATGGTGGCGGGCTTCTTCGACATCATGAGCCACCTGATGGAGCAGTACTTCGCCGGCACGGCCGACTGCACCACCGACTACATAAACGAGGGGCTGATGCGATCGCTGATACACGCGTCGCGCATAGCCGCCAAGGACCCGCAGAACTACGAGGCCAGGGCCAACATCATGTGGACGGCCACCTGGGCGCTGAACACGCTGCTGAAGTGCGGCAAGGGCGGCGACTGGGAGGTGCACCAGATAGGCCACGCCATAGGCCTGGTGACCGACGCCACGCACGGCATGACGCTGGCAAGCGTGTCGCTCCCCTACTACCGCCACGTGATGCACGACGGGCTGCACCAGTTTGTGCGCTTCGCGGTGAACGTGTGGGGCGTGCGCCCCGAGGGCAAGAGCGACGAGCAGGTGGCCATGGAAGGATTAGCCTGCCTCGAAAGCTGGATGAAAGAGATAGGTGTGGTGCTGCATTCGAAGGAGTTGGGCGTAACGGAAGAGAACCTTGAGCAGGTGGCCGACGCAGTGCTGATACTGCCGGTGGGCTACCGCACACTGACGCGCGACGAGGTGGTGCAGATACTGAGAGAAAGCATGTGACGAGATAAGCAAAAGATGGCTGCCAAGAGGATTATAATGATGCTGTTGCTGCTTGTGGCTTGCCTGCAGGCCAATGCGCGCAACGAGCGAGACACGCTGGGTGTGGGCACGCAGGTGCTGTTTGTGCGCAACGACGGCCAATGGGACGCCCGCGTGCGCTACGAGGCGCAGCTGCACGATGCGGCACTATTCCTCGAAGATGACGGCCTGACGGTGGCCCTTCGACAGCCTGTGGCGCATCCTGCACCCGGCAGCGGCAAGCCTGCGAAGATGCACGCCTACAAGATGCGCTTCGTCGGCGGCGGTGCCGTACCCACGGGCGAAGCCATGCAGCCGGGCTACAGCAACTACTACCTCGGCGACAACCCCGCCAAGTGGCGTTCAAGGGTGCCATCGTTCGCGGTGGCGCGCTACACCGACATCTACAACGGCATAGACCTTGAACTATATA
Organism: uncultured Bacteroidota bacterium; assembly: GCA_902791695.1. Taxonomy (GTDB): domain Bacteria; phylum Bacteroidota; class Bacteroidia; order Bacteroidales; family P3; genus Colimorpha. Next base: position 11,532 of record CADAWR010000016.1, on the reverse strand, counting down.
CCGCCAGCGACGCGCTGAAGTACAATCTTATAGTGCACCCCGGCGCCGACCCGTCGGCAATAGCCATAGAATATACAGGCACCGACGGTGTGAAGGTGACCAAAGAGGGCAACCTGCTGATAAGCACATCGGTGCGCGACATCATAGAGCTGCAGCCATATGTATACCAAGGCAATAACGAGATCAAGAGCCGCTGGCGAGTAAGCCGGAAAGAGGACACCTACAGCGTCAGCATAGAGCTTGGCGACTATGACCACACGCGCGACCTTGTGATTGACCCCTTGGTGCGCCTGCGCTTCTCCACCTACACAGGCTCCACGGCCGACAACTGGGGCACCACAGGCACATACGACTCGCACAAGAACACATACACTGCGGGGCTGGTGTTCGACATAGGCTATCCTGTATCGACAGGCGCCTACGACGAAAGTTATAACGGAGCGGGCGACATTGCGGACATCGGTATCTTCAAGTTCGACTCGACAGGCAGCCAGCGCCTCTACGCCACCTATCTGGGCGGTGCACAGGCCGACATGCCACACAGCCTCTATGTCAACGCCCTCGACGAGCTCCTTGTGCTCGGCACCACCGGCAGCGGCGACTTCCCCACCACCGCCGATGCCTACAGCAGCACCTTCGCCGGTGGCACCGACGTAAACTATGAGAAAGCACCGTCAATACCGTTCCCCAACGGCAGCGACATCTTTATCTCATGCTTCAGCACCGACGGCTCACGCCTTGTGGCATCCACACTGATTGGCGGCAGCGGCAACGACGGCCTCAACTACAAGAAACACTACAATGCAAACTACGGCATCATCATGCAGGGCAACGACTCGCTCTACCACAACTACGGCGACGGTGCCCGCGGCGAGATTATTACAGACCCCTTCGGCAACGTATATGTCGCCACCACCACGGTGAGCTACAACTTCCCCGTCACCGCAGGGGCCGCACAGACCGTGTACGCCTTCAAGCAGGACGCAGTAGTATTCAAGATGGACCACAACCTGCACACCCTGTTGTGGAGCACCTATCTGGGCGGCATGGGTGACGACGCAGCCTATTCCATAGACCTTGACACGGCGTTGAACCCAGTGGTATGCGGCGGAACCAACAGCCTGGTGTTCCCCACCACCACAGGCGTCCTGCAGCCGACATACGGCGGCGGCAGCGCCGACGGCTTCGTCTCCAAGCTATCTACAGACAACGGCAGCCTTTTGGCATCGACCTACATTGGCTCATCGGAATATGACCAGGCGTACTTCGTACGCATTGGCAACCACAACGAGACATTCATATTTGGTCAGACAAAAGCCTCGGGCTCGACCATGATAAACAACGCCGGCTACGGCGTCCCCGGTTCGGGAATGCTCATGATGCGCCTATCGCCCGACCTCAACCAGCAACGCTGGAGCACCGTCTTTGGTACCCCGGGGCGCATAAACCTCTCCCCCACCGCATTCGCCGCCGACATCTGCAACCGAGTATACGCCGCCGGATGGGGACGCGACTTTGTTGGATACAACGGCGTGCAGTGGTACACCGAAGGCACCATGTGGATGGAAACCACCGCAGACGCCTATATTGACAGCACGGACGGGCAGGACTTCTACATCATCTCCCTCGACGCCGACGCCAACAACCTTGAGTACGCCACCTTCTTCGGCGAATACCACCAGCATGGCGACAACAACTTCCACGGTTCAGACCATGTAGACGGCGGCACATCGCGCTTCGACCGGTTAGCCACCCTCTATCAGTCGGTATGCGCCTCGTGTGCTGGATCACAAGGATTCCCTACCACTGCAGGTGCCTGGAGCGACACCAACCGCTCCAACAACTGCAACAACGCCATCTTCCGCTTCAACGTCACCGACGACTTCCCAGTGGCAGAATTCATACCACCGCAGGCCGGCTGCGCCCCCTATACCCTCACCTTCCACTCCACCGGTCGCGGCACCTTGCAATGGGACTTCGGCGACGGATCCACCTCAACTGCCACCAACCCCACGCACACCTACACCACACCTGGCACATATACCGTCACACTCATTGCCACCCTCCCAGGCGGCTGCTCCGAGGCCGATACACAGCGGAGCTCACTTGTCGTCCTGGCTCCCAATGCCGGAGTATCGCACCCGGTACTCATTGCATGCAACGGTGACCATGTGACAATTGGTCTGACGCCGACTCCTGGTGCCAGCTACTCGTGGCTCACCACTGGCGTAGACAACCCCGGTATTTCAAACCCTACCGTCGGAGAAGCAGGCATCTACGTCCTGCGTACCGAGGCCGACGGCTGTGCACAGACAGACACATTCCATGTCAACGTAATCAACCTGATAGCAAGCGAGCTTATCACTGGCGTATCATGCCACGACAGCATTGACGGACAGGTCGTAATGATACTAGACACAGGCGTATGCATCGACTCGCTCGTAATCTCATCGGTCCCCCCTGTGCCAATTATCACCACCGACACATCTATCACCTTTGACAGCCTCGCGCCGAAGGTGGCCTACACCCTAGACGTCATTGGCTATGGATGTGAATACAGCAAAACGATACAGCTCAGCAACAAAGGTGTTCCGCCTCACACAAAGCAAGTGTCGGCGCCACTATGCAACGACAGCTGCCTGGGCACAATCTATATACGATGCATCGGCTACGACATCCCCGAGACGCAACCAGCCGATACACTGCGCACAGGCCTATGCCCAGGGACATACATAACCACTATGACAGCCCCTGACGGCTGTCCGTTGACCGACACCAGTGTAATCACCCGCAACCATGCCCTCGACAGCCTACGTGCATGGGCCGACGACACCATTGTATGGGAGGGCGAAAGTACCACACTGCACGCAGCCGTCGCCAACGGCTACTCCGCATCCTACTCATGGACCCCCATCACCACAATAGAACAGCCCGATGTGGCAGACCCTGTGGTGACGCCCGTCGACAGCATCACCGTATATACAGTCACCGCCTCATCCGGCGGCTGCACCGAGACAGCCACAGTCAAAGTGAGGAGCATTCCCGTAATATGTGGAGCCCCCCTCTTTACCATACCCAACGCATTCACACCCAACGCCGACGGCATCAACGATGCTGTGTGCTTCAATACAGAGCAAATCGTCGAGTTCAGCATCACCATCTTCAACCGCTGGGGTGAAGCCGTCTACCGTAGTGACGACGCGTCAATGTGCTGGGACGGCACCTACCGCGGCACCTCGTGTCCGGCCGGCGTATACACCTACACTTGCCACATAGCATGCCCTGGTGGCCAAACCAACGACCTCAAAGGCGACATAACACTAATACGATAGCCACTATGAAACACTTGAAAAAGGGAGACCAGTTTGTAGTGGCTTGCATAGATAGCCCAACATCGGCCAACGCAGTCATCGCTGCTGCGCGCCATTTCGCAGAGCGGTTACGAGACAAACAGTTGATGCTGATGAACGTAAGCCCGAAAGAAAAAGCCGAGTGGATAAAAGATTACGGCATACCGTATGTCGCCATGCAAGGCGACTGGGTCACAGCCATAGAGGGTCTACCCACAGCCTTCAACGCCGTCCTTGCCGTCACCGCCGTTGATGCATCAGCCCCACGCTCATCTATCACCAACCCAAACACACTACTAAGAGCCTTCCGCAGATGCAAAATAGCATATTTAGCAGTTCCGAAAGACACAGAAGCACCCAAATACCAGAATACCGCGCTAACCGTTGACTACCAACGCGAGAGCAAAGAAAAACTCATCTGGGCATCATATTTAGCCCGCTTCCTTGGCACAAAACTCACGATAGCAACACCACAGTACCGTGACTCCGGACTTCGTGAACTACAAGACAACAACCTTCGCTACATCGACAAAGTTTTTCCACCCCTCGGCATTACTTACAATAGTGAAAGATTAGATACGACAGGAGAAAGATTCAGGACCAATCCCGATTGGCATGCATTGGATATCCTACATCCTGATATCCTTGTTGCACGTGCCACTGATCCACGTGCCACCGACCCGCTCGACTGGATATTCGGCACCCCCGACCGGAAACTCCTCAGTCATCCGTCGCACACCCCTATCCTATTCCTAAACCCACGCGACGACCTATACATCCTCTGCGATTAACCGTCGTTTACTCGTTTTTTTTATGGGTATTAAAATAAAAATACTATATTTGCAATCTGCACAATGTGCAGAGAGATTATAATAACAACCTGTCGCACATACAATTGATAGGATGTCGCGACAGTAATACTCAAACAAAAAACACTTCTGAAATGGAAGAAATGACCCACAACAACGAGACTCTTGAGCAGAATCTCGAAAACACCGCCGCCACCGAGCCCATAGCCGTGGCCGAAAACAAAAACAACGAAGTAGCCCCCGTAGTGGCAGATGCCGAGCCAGAAGCTCATCAAAGCGAACCAATCGCAGAGCCTGAAGCAGACTACAGCAATTACACTCGTGAGCAGCTTGTTGATGCTATGCGTGCCCTCCTTGACGAGGACATCACTGCTATACGCAGCCGCGTGGCCGACATCCGCAATCACTTCAGTGAACTGACCGCAGCCATGCAAAAACAGACCGCAGAACAATCAACCAAAGAAATGGAACAGCCTGCAGAACAACCTGCTGCCGAAGGTGAAGAACAGCCAGCCTCGGAGCCGCCCGCCGAACAGCCTGCAGAAGTAGATGAGGTGTATGAGGAGTTCCGCAAACTCTATGCGCGCTACCGCACGCTCCGTCAGGAACACCACGACGCCATGGAGGCTCAAAAGAAAAAGAACCTCGAGGGTAAGAAAGCCCTCATTGAGGAAATGCGCATTTTGGCCGACAGTGGTGAGGAACAGGTAAAACAGGCCATGGATCGCTTCAACGACATCCAGGAACGCTGGAAAGCCATAGGCGAAGTACCTCGTGAAGAGATGAATAATCTGTGGCAGAGTTACCATTTCCAAATAGAACAGTTCTTCAACAAACTAAAGATAAACCGCGAACTCCGCGCCCTAGACCAGAAGAAAAACCTTGAGCAGAAAATAGAGCTCTGCGAGAAAGCCGAGGAACTCATCGTTGAGCCATCTGTCACCAAAGCTTTCAAAGCCCTGCAAGACCTCCGCGCACGCTGGAAAGAAATCGGGCCCGTGCCTGCAGAGCAGAACGAAGAGATATGGCAACGCTTTAGCTCCGCCGCAAACCAGATTGACCAGCGTCGACGCGAATACTACGACCAACGCAAGGAAGAGATGGACAACAACCTGCTGGCCAAGCAGGCCCTAATAGACAAGGCTGAGGAACTCACTGCCAATCAGCCACAGACCACCAAGGAGTGGAACGACCTCACCGCAGCCCTCGACGAACTACTGAAGGTATGGAAGACCATTGGACCCGTACCACGCGAAGTGAACGAAGAAATATGGACCAAATTCAAGGGCATCATCGACCGTCACTACGACACCAAGAAAGAACACTTTGGAGCAATACGCGACGAACAGAGCGCCAACTATCAGAAGAAGGTTGAACTCTGCCTAAAGGCCGAAGCCATCGCCAAGCGCGAAGACTGGAAAAAAGCCACCGAAGAATTACTGGAACTGCAGAAAGAATGGAAAGAGACCGGTGCCACCAGCCGCAAGGTGAGCGACAAGATATGGCAGCGTTTCCGCGCTGCCTGCGACGAATTTTTCGCCAAGAAGGGCGAGTTCTTCAAGGAGCGCCGCACTTCTGAGGCCGAGAACTTGGCCAAGAAAGAGGCCATCCTTGCTGAGCTTAAGGCCCACACTTTCGGCGACAACCGTGAGGAGAACATCGAGGTTATCAAGGACTTCCAGCGTCGTTGGGCCGAAGCCGGATACGTGCCTATGGCCGACAAAGAGCGTTTGCACAAAGCTTTCCGCGGCGAGATTGACGCCATCTTCGAGCGCCTCAAGATTTCAGCTCGTGAGGCCGAGGAAACAGCCTACCGCGAGCGCCTGCACAACATCGGTGGAGATGCCAAAAAGTTTGTCAGCAACGAGCGTCAGGAACTAACCGAGCGCATAGAGAAACTTCGCAGCGACCTATCGTTGTGGGAGAACAACCTTGGCTTCCTCGCCTCGAGCAAGCAAGCAGACCTGCTGAAAGCAGAGTTTGAAAAGAAAATGCAAGGTGCCCGTCAGCAGATTGCATTGCTGCAGGCCAAACTTCGTATCCTCAACGAAGCCGAGAAAGATAAAGACGCCGGAAAGAAAGAAGAACAACAGTAAGTATTGAACACAACACTGCAATACAAGCTGCACAGCGGCAAGAACTCTAAGGCCGGCTACTATATGGTGGTCGGCCTTAGGGACTTGTTGCCCGACAGCTATTTTCGCGGCAGGCTGGAGGACGAGTTGCGCCGCTGCGCCGCCATTTACGACGCCGACTACATAGCCGACCGCGTCGACTACTACTGCCAATTGCGCGAACATGTCACTCTCGGTGCCAACGCCGAACCAATAGGCAGGCTACAACGCAAAGGCAACCCCAGTACCTATTACTACGACAGCCGCGAGGCACTGCAGTGGTTCAACCCCGCGCTACGCTGGCACTACCTCTTTGGCGACGTGCGCGACATACCTGAGGAACCCACCGTGGTGAAAAGCCGAGCCATAGGCGTGGACAACACCAACAGTGTAATACTTAAGCTCGACCGCTGCCGTCACTTCGTTTACATCCACGACCACCTACAACTAGAGCAGAAAGACAATCGCGCCATATTCCGTGGCCATATAGGTACCCGCGAGAACCGCGCCCTCTTCTGCCGTATGTATGCCGACAACCCACGTGTTGACGCCGCCGACACTATCCCTGGCGCCACAGAGGGACACAAGCATACCAACCAGATGAAACCAATGCTCTCCTTCTATGAACACTTGCGCTACCGCTACATCATGGCCCTCGAGGGCAACGACGTAGCCTCGAACCTCAAGTGGATAATGTCGTCGCACTCGGCAGCAGTGATGCCCAAACCCACCTGCGAGACATGGTTTATGGAGGGACGCCTGCAACCCAATGTGCACTATGTAGAGATTAGGCCAGACTTCGCCGACCTCGAGGAGAAAATGGACTACTACAGCAGTCACCTGGACGAGCTGAAGACCATTGTAGCCAACGCAAACCGCTACGTGGAGCAGTTCCGCGACAGTCGCCGCGAGCGATACATAGCATTGCTGGTGATGCAGAAATACTTTAAAATGACAGGACAATGAGAAACAAACTGTACATATTGCTGACCGCCGTACTGCTGCTCACCTCCTGCAACAGCGATGAAACGGTGAAGTTCCACCGCCTCGAGCAACTACTGTTCACCACACCAACCAATCAATTGCCGGATGTGATGAAGACTCACCAAGAAGAATATAACACCGAGTTGATTAGCTTTTATCCCGACGAGCCCGAGTTTGTGCAGATGACACAGGAGTTTGTATCTGACCCTGTTACGCGCGACATCTTCCACATTACCGACAGCCTCTACCATGACATCTCCGATATAGAGCGCCAATTGGGACGTGCACTTGCACGTGCATACAAGCTCTGCCCTGATATGCCTCACATTGAACGATTCTACACCATGGTTACTGGTGATTTCAACTACAAATTCCGCATATACAGCAACTGTAGCGATTTATGCGTTGGGCTGGACAACTACGCTTTAGAAGCGATGGAAAAATATCATTATTTCGGCATGCCCCAATACATTGTTCGCTCCCTCTCACATGAATACATTGTTCCCGACTGCATGTATGTGCTTGGAGGCCTTCAATGCAAAACCAATGACGGTGAGCTTTCCCTCCTTGATTACGCCATCATCGAGGGCAAGAAACTCTATTTTATGAAACAAACCATGCCAGGCATTGCTGATACCATACTCCTACGCTACACCGCCGACCAGCTGGCGTGGATGAAGGACAACGTGGCTCCAGTCTGGGGATGGCTCATTCAAAACAAACTGCTCTACTCCACCGACATCGGGCAGTTCCACAACATCATCGACGACGCCCCACACACCAACGCCTTCGGACAGGCGTCGGCTCCGCGCACCACAGCCTACATAGGCCTGCAGATAGTGAACCGATACATGAAGAAAAGCGGTGCTACCATGCAGCAACTCTTTGACAACACTGACAGCCGCGCCATACTCACCGCCTCCGGTTGGCGCCCATGATTAACGACCAATGAAGAACAAAACAACCAACATATACTCATACCTGCTGCTGAAAGTCATGCTGGCTTTCGGCGCCCTTGCCGCCTCACAGGTGGCATTCCACGTCTGCAACCTGCGCATCTTCCACCTCGACGGCGCTCACGAATGGGCAGGTCTGCTGCTTGGCAACTTGCATTTCGGCCTCGCCACCATAGCAGCATTCCTCCTACCCTTCATCATTCTTTTGCTCCTGCCACTGCCGGCACGCAACCGCCGATGGTACCGCATACTTTCCGAAGTGTTCTATGTTGCAGCCGTACTACTTATAATTATCCCACGCGGATGCAACAGTGCCTACTACCAGTACACCTACCGTCTGCTCTCCGATGAAATATTCTCCTACCTTGGCATCAGTGGCCAGATGGGAGCACTGGTGCCCCACTTCGCTGTCGACTACTGGTTCGCATGGGCCTGCCCACTGGCCATAGCGCTACTCTTCCTTTTCGCCAACAGCCGTGTACGCCGCTACGAAGCTCCGGCCAAGGTTCAGGCCGACTGGCGACTGGCACTTTCGGTGCTGCTCTTCATCCTCTGCTTGCGCGGAGGTGTAACACACTTTCTGCAACCCGTCGATGCCGCACGTTACGTGCAACCCAAGAACACCGCCCTTGTCAGCAACGATGCCTACAACATTCTCCGTACCCTTTTCACTCCCGACCTTGAAGAGAAGAACTACATGCCGATAAACGAGGCACAGACAATCTGCCCCACAGTGCAATACCCCATTGCATCTACCGACTCTGCAACCCGCAAGAACGTCGTACTCATCATTCTCGAAAGCTTCGGGCAAGAGTTCATGAGCTGCTACAACACCAATGCCGATGCCGACACGCGCACGCCATTCCTCGACTCCCTCGCCAACCACAGCACCCTTTACGACGGTCGCGCAAACGGCAAGAAGAGCATCGAGGGTATCATGGCCATCAACGCCGGTATTCCCAATCTCATGAGCCATCCTTTCGCCAGCTCGACCTACGGCCAGCACAATACCTATATAGGCCTACCCGAGACCCTACGCCGCAACGGCTACCACACTGCCTTCTTACACGGCTCCTACAACGGCGTCATGGACTTCGACGTCACCTGCAGCAAACTGGGCTATGATGATTACCTCGGCATGAATGAATACAATGCCTGGAAGCCCGGCAACAGCGACTACGACGGCGTCTGGGGCATCTTCGACGAGCCATTCCTGCAGTTCACTGCCGAACGCATTGGCTCCTACCGCGAGCCTTTCCTCGCCACCGTCTTCACCGTCACCTCGCACCACCCCTTCCCTGTTCCCGACCAATACAAGGACACCTTCACCGAAGGCCGCCACCCGATACTGAAATGCGTAGAATACACCGACAACGCTTTGCGCACCTTCTTCGCCTACGCCAAGCAGCAGCCGTGGTACAACAACACACTCTTCGTTATCTGCGGCGACCATAGCGGCCACGGCCTCACGCGCGAATACAACGACTACGACGGCTGGTACCGCATACCCATGATATTCTTCGACCCCGCCGCCGACACTGCCGTGCGCAGCAGCCGCATCATGCAGCAGACCGACCTCTACCCCACCCTCGTGGACATGCTCGGCCTGTCCGACACCATCGTCGCTTTCGGCAATTCCGCACTGCGCCAGCCGCAAGGCCATTACGTCTACTACGCCAACGGCTATCACTGCCTCGTCAGCAACAACCCGCAGGACCCCGCACAACACGACATCACAGTCATCATGGGCGACTACGAGAGCGGCACCCCCGAGAACCTAAACCTGCTGAAAGCCATCGTACAGCAGTACAACCACAATATAATAAACGATAACCTTCTTCCTTAATGAAAACCAAGACCCTCATAATCGTCAACCCCATCTCAGGCGTCGGCCGACAGCGCCGCATAGAGACCCTGCTCAAGCAGAACATCAACCATGACCTCTTCGACTACACAGTGCGCTACACCGAACACATACACCACGGCACCGAAATAGCCCGCGAGGCCGCCGACAAAGGCTACCATTGCGTCATCGCCGTGGGCGGCGACGGCTCCGTCAACGACGTCGTCCAAGGCATCAAAGACACCGACACACGCCTCGGCATCATCCCCTGCGGCTCCGGCAACGGTTTGGCGCGCACACTCAAGCTCCCATTGCAGCCATGGCTCGCCATACGCGTCCTCAACCAGCAGTGCGAGCAGACCATCGACTCCATAGTCGTCACACGTGGCGACAAAGCCGACAACGACAGCTGGATTGTCGTCAATGCTGCCGGCTGCGGCTTCGATGCCTACATAGCACGCCTCATGCGCTCGGCCAAAACTCGCGGCATGGCAGCCTACACCAACCTCGTGCTCCGCGAATACGCGCGCTACAAGAACTCCGACTACCACATCACTGTCGACGGCCGCGAGTACTACCGCAACGCCTGGTTCATAGCCGTCGCCAACAGCCGCCAGTTCGGCTACAACCTCGCCGTGGCACCCAAGGCCAAGCTCGACGACGGCCTCATGGACATCTCCATCCTCGACAAGGTGCCCGTCGACCACCTCGGCATCACAGCCCCCTTGGCATTCACCAACCACCTCGACCTCTCGCAGCATGTCGAGATGTTCAAGGCCAAGGACGTCCTCATCGAGGGCAACGCCGACCGCTGGGTCAACCTCGACGGCGAGGGCGAGAACATCGGCAAGAGTGTCCACTTCGTGGTGCACCCCAAGTCGGTGAAAATCTACGCCCGCGACATGAAACAACTACTCCTTCCACGCATACGATGAGCAAGAACAAAGCCATAGGGGTGGTCTACTCTACCAACCCCGATTACCAGTACCAGTACGACGACGAACCCGAGGCCGAGACCCTGCCGCCTGCTAAGCAGCGTCTGCGCGTCAGCCTCGACCGCCACCACCGTGGCGGCAAGACCGTCACCCTCGTCACAGGCTTCGTAGGCACCGACGACGACCTCCAGGCCCTCGGCAAGACTCTTAAGAGCCGCTGCGGCGTCGGTGGAGCCGCCAAGGACGGCGAGATAATCATCCAGGGCGAACACCTCGACAAAGTGCGCCAGCTCCTTGCCGCCGACGGCTACAACGTCCGCTGACCAACATCCCAATACGTCAAAGAACCTTCGCGCCGCTTCTCCTCCCCACAAGAAAAGCGGCGCATATATAATATAAGGCCTGCCGATGCGACAGGCCATTATTTAACTAAACTTTAACGTTTCTTAGGTTCAACTAATAAATGCAACACTTTTGGTAAAAAACAGAAAAGGGAGCGAGTAAGCCTTAAAAACTTCAAAGGAGAAGCGCAAAAAAATGC
>CADAWR010000015.1 GCA_902791695.1 uncultured Bacteroidota bacterium | reverse complement strand
AGCAGGATGAAGATGAAGCTGACGAGGTGGTTCCAGCGGATGGGCTCGCTCTTGAAGACGGTGGCCACGATGACGGTGAAGACCGTCAGCGAGATGCACTCGGCCAGTATCTTGAGCTGCATCAGCGAGAAGGGGCCGCCGTTGATCTGACTGCCTATGCGGTTGGCGGGTATCATGAACGAGTACTCGAAGAATGCCACGCCCCACGAGGTGAGGATGATGAGTATCAGCGGCCAGCTGGTGTTGATCTTCAGCTCGGTGAGCTTGAGGTTGCCGTACCAGGCAAAGGTCATGAAGATGTTGCTGACGATGAGCAGCAGGATGGTGATTAGTGCTTTTGGCATATCATTCTAATTAACATTGCAAAGGCTTGGTTGGTGCTACGGTCGATGTTCTGCTGGCGGCGATTGGCGCCAAACTGCAGCAGCTTGGCTTCGGTGCCGTTGGCGTTGGCGACGGCAATCCACACGGTGCCCACGGGCTTCTCCTTGGTGCCGCCGTCGGGGCCGGCGATGCCGGTGGTGGCGATGGCCAGGTCGGTGCCCAGCCTTTGGCGCACGCCCTCCGCCATTTCGCGGACGGTCGCCTCGCTCACGGCACCGTGGGCCGCCAGCGTGCTATGCTTCACGCCGAGTACGCTCTCCTTCACCTCGTTGCTGTAGGCGACGATGCCGCCCTTGAAGTAGGCCGAAGCGCCGGCTTGTGCGGTGAGCAGGCGTGCTATGTTGCCGCCGGTACAACTCTCTGCGGTGGCCAGCGTCAGACCGCGCTTGATAAGAGTCGTGTGCACCAGCTCGTCAAGTGTTTCGCAGTCTTCGCCGACTATGTATTTGCCAGCAAGGTCATACAAACCCTTCAGTATTGCCGGATCATAGTTGCCATGTACGGTCAGCCGCAGCTTGGTTAGGCCGGCCACAGGCAGGTATGCCAGTTTGATATGTTCGGGCAGCGAAAGCTCCCACGGCTCGATAAGGTCGCTCAGGAACGACTCGCCTATGCCCTGAACAAGAATGTTCTTGGTGACGATGATGTCTGTATGAAAAGTCTCCTGCAGCTTTGGAATGACGCGGTTGCGCATCAACCACTCCATTTCGAACGGCACTCCTGGTAGCGACACCAAAACGGTCTTACCAGGGAACCACATGCACGGCGCGGTGCCGAGGTCGTTGTTGAGTACCTCGCAGCACTTAGGCACCAATGCTTGTGCACGGTTGACGGGTGTGAGTTCGTAACCACGGCTTTCGAAGATGCGTTTCACGTTGTCGAGTGCCATCGGGCTCTCAACCAGCTCACTGCCGAAATACTCGCAGAGCAGCTTCTTGGTTATGTCGTCCTTGGTAGGACCGAGGCCGCCTGTGACAAGCACCGCGTCGCTCTCGCGCATGGCCTCGTCTACAGCATTCCATATTGCTTGCCGTTCGTCACCAACCACCATGGTCTTTAGCACATCCATGCCCGCTGCGGTGAGCAAACGACTCATAGTTGATGCGTTCGTGTTGACGACCTGACCAATCAGCAGCTCGTCGCCTATGTTAATGATTGTTACTTGCATATCCTAAACTTTCTATCGTATTCTGCGTAGCTGAATTCCAGGCCACACTTCTCGTCCACCATACGCTCGGTCTCGTTGACCTTGGTAAACTCCGAGAGATCGATGACGGGGAAGAAGGTATCTGCCTCGGGGAATTCCTTGTGAACCCAGGTGATGTAAAGGCGGTTTGCCCACGGCATGAGCATATTGTAGATGCGGCCGCCACCTATGATGAACACCTCGTCGTCGCAGTCTCGCAGCAGGTCGAACAGTCCGTTGACGCTATGCACCACTTCAGCCCCTTCGGGGGTGAAATCCTCGCTTTGCGAGAAGACGATGTTGCGGCGCCCTACTAGTGGGCGCTTCGGCAGGCTTTCCCATGTGCGGCGCCCCATCACCACGGGGTGTCCCATTGTCAGTGCCTTGAAACGTTTGAGGTCGCCGCTGAGATGCCACGGCATATCGCCGTTCAGTCCAATGGCGCGGTTCTCGGCCTGTGCCACGATGATGCTTAGTTTTGGTTTCTTGTTTAAGTCTATCATTGTTGGAATATCTTTGTTGCACGTTCAAATATACCATTGCACCAAGCTAATGCAAGGCCGTAGTTGCTTACAGGTACGCCAGCCTCGATGGCTGGTAGCAGGCGTGCCTTGACTTGCTGGGCTGTGATTACGCAGCCGCCGCATTGAATGACCAACGCATACTGCGACAAATCGGATGGTAGGGGCGACTGCCCGCCGATAACCTCGCAGAGCAACTCTATGCCTGTGGCTTTCTTCAATGCGGCCGGCAGTTTTACGCGCCCGATGTCCTCGCAGGTGACGTTGTGCGTGCAGCTCTCCAGCAGCAGCACGCGGTCGCCGTCTTTTAGATCGCCAATCTTGCGGGTACCATCAAGATACTCTTTGAAGAGACCTTTCTGGCGTGCCAGTACCACGCTGAAGCTTGTCAGACACACATCCTCGGGGACTATAGCTGCTACCTGTTTGAATGCTTGGCTGTCTGTAACTACCAGAGAGGGTGGTTCTTTCAGCGCCGCCAGAGTTGACGGTAGTTCTTCCGGCTGGCAGAAGAAAGCCTGGGCATGAATATCCATAAGGTCACGCAGTACCTGTACCTGCGGCAGTATCATGCGACCTTCGGGAGCCGACGAATCGATAGGCGTAACCAACACTACAGTATCGCCCTGTGAGACAACATCGCCCAGCAGCGAGCGTCCACGGTATGCACTTTCGGGCAGCGCCTTCTTTATCTGTTCAATCAGTTGTTCTTTATCAATGGGCGACGTCTTGGTAAGAATCTTTATTATCGGTGTGCCATGATCCATGCACCAGCGCTCCACGCGTTCCTCTGGCTCTCCGTAGCAGCCTTCGGTATATAGTAGTAGTGCGAGATCTACTTCGGTCAGCGCTGCCATGCTTTTCTCCACGCGTTGCAGGCCCAGCTCGCCCTCGTCGTCAATGCCGGCGGTGTCGATGAGCACCACGGGTCCGATGCCGCCAATCTCCATGCTCTTGCGCACAGGGTCGGTGGTCGTTCCGGCGGTATCGCTGACGATAGCTATCTGCTGGCCTGTGAGCCAATTTATCATCGTGCTCTTGCCAACATTCCTGCGGCCAAAGAAGCCTATTCTGGGCTTCAGTTCATTTCCTTTCATCTCAGTTCTACTATTGTCACGCCCACACCGCCGAGCTCCACCTTCTCTGGGTGGAAGGTGCGAACTTCGCGCATGGACTTCAGTTCTTGCTGGATTATCTGCATCAGAATGCCGTAGCCTTTCCCGTGCAGGATGCGCACCTCTTTCTCGCTGAGCAGCAATGCGTCGTCAAGGAAGCGGTGCAGCAAATCTATCGCTTCCTCAGCGCGATGGCCGCGGAGGTCGAGAGTGGGGTTGAAGCTTTTGCGTTTGTCGTTCATCTCGTCGTATATCGAGCGGCTTACACTGACGGGCTTTCTTTCGGTGGGTATTTTTTGCTTGGCGGTACCTGTTAGTCGGCTTAGCGGTATGGTCATGCGTACGCTGTTGCTCTCCACCACGGCCTTCTTGCCTTTTATCTCCACCACTTGCCCATAGGTCTCTTCGCCGTCGATGCGCACGATGCTTCCCACATTTACTGGTAGCAGTTCAGATATGCCTGTTTTATCTACCAGCTCTGTTTTTTTGTTACGCTTCTCTTCGGCTTTCTTTATCTCTTTCTCCACCTGCTCTGTGGCTTCGATCAGTTTGGCACGGGCGGCTTGTGTGGCCTCTTTCTCTGCTTTGGCACTCTTGATGTCGCTTATGGTGCGCTCCACGGTACGGTTGGCGTCGGTGAGTATCTGCTGCGCTTCGCGTCGGGCGCCGCTGATAATCTCGTGGCGGCGTGCTTGCAGGTTGTCGTTCAGCCGTTGATACTTCTGTGTCACCTCATTGAGGAAGTCGTCAGCCACGCGCAGCTCCTCTTTCTGCCGTGCAATTTCCTGCTTGTCGAGCTCCAACTGCTGCAGCTGGTGCTCGAAGTTCAGCTGTTCGCGCCCCACCAACTCACCTGCCTTATCGAGTATCTCCTTCGGGAAACCGATGCTTTCGGCAATTTCGAAGGCGAAGCTTGAGCCGGGATGTCCTACGGCCAGCCGGTATAGCGGCCGCATGGCGTCAGTGTCGAAGAGCATAGCCCCGTTGACGATACCTGGGAGACGATCGGCCAGCAACTTGAGGTCGGCGAAGTGGGTCGTTACCACACCGAAAGCACCCTTGCTGTACAACTCTTCCAGCACCGCTTCTGCTATTGCGCAGCCGCTTCTCGGTTCGGTACCGCCGCCAAGCTCGTCGAGTAGGAAGAGTGTCTTCTCGTTGGCTGAACCAATGAGCGCCTTCATGTTCTGAAGGTGCGACGTGTATGTACTAAGGTCGTTGTCGATGCTTTGCTGGTCGCCTATGTCTATGAAGATGCTGCCGAAGATGCCGCATTCGGATGTAGGCCTAAGCGGCACAGGCATACCGCACTGCAGCATGTATTGTATCAGGCCCACAGCTTTCAGGCATACCGACTTGCCACCGGCATTCGGTCCTGAGATTATGAGAATGCGAGAGCTGTTGGACATGTTGAGGTTAAACGGCACCACCCCGTCTTTTTTCTGCAGGTATAGTATCGGGTGCCGTGCATCCATCCATTCGATGTGCGGCTCTTTGTGCAGAACCGGGACGCTGGCGTTGAGCCCCACAGCCACATGTGCCTTCGCCCGCAGGAAGTCTATTCTTGCCAGAAAGCGGTATGCCTCGTCAAGCTGCGGCAACAAAGGACGCATCTTGTCACTGAATACCAGCAGTATGCGCTGTATCTCATGACGCTCATCGAAGTCAAGTTCGCGCAGGTCGTTGCCCAGTTCCACCACCTCGGCAGGCTCCACGAAGGCCGTCAGTCTTGTGGCACTCTCGTCTTGTATCAGTCCTTTTATCTTTCGGCGGTGCGTGGTCAGCAACGGTATCACAGGCCTGCCGTCGCGTATTGTTACTTCGGCTCCTTCGGGTGCCCATCCTTCGCGTTTGGCACGCGCCAGTGTGCTACTCACCTGTGCGTCCACTTCGGCGGCTTTGCGGGCCTTGGTGCGTCGTATCTCGGCTAGGGCAGGGGAGGCGTTGTCGTATAGTTCCCCGTGGTCGTCGATGAGTTTTCCCAAGAGCGAGTTTATCACATTCAGCTGCGAACTTTTGCCGCCGTAACCCAGCTCAACCTCTATGGCCATGTTGCGCAGCGCCTCGTACTGCATATGCTCCTCCGCAGTTAGGAAATAATAGCATTCTCGTATGGTGCGCAGCGAGAGCTTAAGGTCAAATAGGTTCTCGAGAGGTATCACTGTGTTACCTACGCGCAAGTGCGTCAGTATCGGCGTCAGATCTATGAAGTCCTGCTGCGGAAACTCGCTCTCCATGAGCACAATCTGGCGCATCTCTTCGGTGAGCTGCAACTCGTACTGCACCTTTTCGAAGTCGGATGAGAATTGCATCTCTTCGGCCATGCGAGTGGCGAGGGCGTTAGTGCACTGCTCCACCACCATCTGCCTTATGCGGTCGAAGCCCAGTTTCTGTTCTATATTGTCCATTTAGTCAAAGTCAAGATAGAGAGGCCAATGCTGGCGGAAGGTCTTTAGCCGCTCTTTGTCGAGTGTGACGGTTAGCGTTTCCTCGCCGGTGCATTCTGCCAATGGTAGTCCTCTGTAGTCTATTGCAGCACTGTTGCCGCTGTAGCTGCCACCGACACCGTCCAAGCCGCATCGGTTGCACCCCACGGTGTAGCATAGATTCTCTATGGCCCGCGCCTTAAGTAGCGTGGTCCATGCCTCGTGGCGACTGCCGGGCCAGTTGGCGCATACCAGCAGCAGGTCGTAATCCATATTGTCGTTGCGCAGCCATTTGGGGAAGCGCAAGTCGTAGCACACGGCAGGCTTTATGCGCCATCCGCGCCACTCGAACACCTCGCGTTTCCTGCCTCGTGCTATCACGTCGTATTCCCCGCTGACGCGGAATGTATGCCCTTTGTCGTACGTGCCGTAGCTGTCGTCGGGCCTCACCCAGTGCATGCGGTTGTAGCATCTGTCGTCTTCGCGTACAATCCATGTGCCGACTATCAGCCTGTTGTACTGTGCCGCCATGCGGCGTGCCCACTGCAGCGTCGGCCCGTCGGGTTCCTCGGCCAGGTCGGCCATTCCTTCGCCAAAGCCTGTGGTGAATGTCTCCGGCACCACGAATATGTCGCTTTCCTGAGCCGCAGCCAGTGCGGCTTCGACACGGCGCCTGTTTTCTTCAGGCTCGTGCCATCGTATGTCTTGTTGATACAGCGTTATTACCATCTATGTGCCTCCTCAATGTCTTCTTTCAATTGCTTTTGCAATTCGCTGGCACTGTCGAAGCGCTGTATGTCTCTTATGCGGTGCAGGAATTCCACTGTCACCGTTTCCCCGTATATATCACCATTATAGTCAATCATGTGTACCTCCAGCATTGTGCTGTCCACCCCAAAGGTGGGCGCAGCACCAAGGTTGGCGATACCTCTTTTCCCTTCGCACTTGCCACCGCCCATTATCACAGCGTATACGCCCTCTTTGGGCAACATCTTCCGTGTATGCGCTATGTCTATGTTGGCTGTGGGAAATCCCATTGTGTGACCCACTCCGCGACCGTGCATCACCTCACCGCTGAGGCTATAGTTACGCCCCAGAAGAGCTGCTGTATCCTCCACGCGCCCGTCAATCAGCGTCTGCCTTATGCGGCTCGAACTTATTGGCTCACTATCCACGTTAAATGGATGTCCTCTCAGAAGCGTGAAGCCCAGTTCAATGGAAAACATCGGCAGGTCCCTGAAGTCATCGTTCTCTTTGCTGCCAAAACGGCTGTCGTATCCTACCAGCAGCGTGCGCATCCCCAGTTCCTCATACATCCACCTCACCATCTCGCAGGCCGTCATATGTGCCACCTCTTTGGTGAACGGCAGCATTGCCACGTATTTTATCCCTGCGTCGAACATCAGCTGTAGGTGCTCGTCGGGGTCGTCGAGCCAGTATTCGCTCTCTCTGTTACCAAGCACAAATGACGGATGCGCCGTCAACGTTACTGCCAAACTGGCCGCAGACTGCTCTCTGCTGACTGATGCCAGTTGTTTCAGAAGCTGCTGGTGCCCGCGGTGCACCCCGTCGAAGACTCCTACCGTTACGGCTGTCTCTTCGCCTATTTGCTCCACGCGCCCTTCTTTGCTATATATCTCAATGTTCATTTTGCAATTGTAATCTTCGGTGCCAAGTCTATGAACACTCCAATTGAGTATTGTGACGGATTCTCTTTCTCCAGATAGTAGTACCACCGGCCCTCGACTCTCAACTCGCCGCCGCCCATGTCCCACCGGCAGCTTGCGCCGATATTCGCCATGCGGTTCATGCCGAAGTATGTGACGCCGTCAACGTATGCCACGTTGCTGAACAGCATGCTCCCCAGCAGCGGTACGAAGCCGTGCCCCTGCCAGTAGCCTGCATCCACGGTGAGGGCTGTTCTGGCCATTGACCACTGGCCACTGACCACAGGGTACACGCCCCAACCGCGCTTGAACGGTATGCCGGGTGCGTTCTTCTGTGTGTAGCCCATGACATAGCAGCCTGCCTGCATCTTTTTATGGTTTCCCAGCAGGCCTATGGCGCCGTTGAAATGGTTCTGCACCATTGTGTGCTCGGCGAGCCCCTGCCCACCCACATGCTGGCCGATGACGTGCAGCGGCACTTTTATTCCCCAGTCGCCGTCGCCAAAGTCCAGCACACCGCTCAGGCCCGCCGTGAAGCGCTCCTGACGGCTGCTGTGCTGCCAAATATATTCGCGCCAGTCGACCCATACGTCCATGTCGAAGTGCTTGTAGTCGAGCTGCAGCTGCACACCTGCCTCCGGGTCGGCGGCATAGAGCCTCTCCGGATTGTACAGTGGCAACGGCAGTTCATGTGCCCTCAGGCATCCCATAGTCACACGTCCGCCCGTCCACTTCCATTCCGCCCTCACCCACGGTAGCACGTGCGCCGCCGTGGCCGTGTCGCTCTCGCGTTGCCATACTCCCAGGGCCTCGCCCGACGGGTAGTTGCGTGCCCCCCAGAAGTGCAACCAGTGCACACCGGCTTCGAGTGTCACCGTCGGCGACACATGCCAGGCAACCATAGGCCTAAGGTAGAAGCCCGGCAGCGTGTAGCCCACGGCATGCAGCCCGAAGAACTCATTGTCTTGGAAGAACTGCCTTGTCTCCACGCACAGCTCCAGTCGGCTGGTGTCCTGTGCCGTTACGGGGTTGATGGGCACTACGGGTTCAATGGGCAGCAAGCCCATTAAACCCATCAGCCACATTAAACCCAACAGCTTCTTCATTATTTGCCCAGAGCGTTGATGACAGCCTCTTCGATGGCGGCGCCACGCAGGTCGCGAGCCAGTATTGTGCCGTCGGGGCCGATAAGCATAATCTGCGGTATGCCGCGCACACCATAGGTGTCGGTGGCCGTGCGGGTGCTGTCGACCAACTGCGGATAGGTGATGCCCAGGTCGGCCATGACATTCTCGTGAGCCGCCTTGCGGGCCTCGGCGTCGCCGCGCTCCCACACGTTCAGACCTACTACCACCAGGCCTTTGTTCTGGTATTTAGCCCACAGCGGCACCAGGTTGTCGCGTATCTCGGCGCGGCAAGGGCCGCACCAGCTGGCGTAGAAGTCGACCAGGGCCAGCTTGCCCTCGATGATGTCGCTCAACTTGCCGTCGACACCCTCTATGTCGGTGTAGTGCTTGCCTGCCGATGTCTCTTCGACGGCCTTGAGCTGGGCCAGCTTGTCGCTCACAGGCTTGTGGTTCTTCACCACGTCGGCGGCGTCGCTCAGTAACTCATTCAGCTGGTTGTAGGTCAGGCGGTCGGTGCCACAGAGCACAGCCATTGCGTAGGCGCCCAGGATATTGTCGCGGTTGTCATTGTAGAAAGCCATGGCTCGGTCGTAGACGCGCGTCGTCGCAATGGCCTCCAGCGAGTCATACATGTGCTCGGCAACACTGCGCTCCTCAGCATTCTGTGCCATATAGTATTGTTCAATATACATCTCCATCTCCGCCTCAAACTCACCCTCGGCATCCTCCTCGAGGAACATCTGCAGGCTGTCGTTCAAGGCGGTGCCACCGATATGCTCAGTCAGGAGGTCCACGATGATGTTGCCCGGCTCCACGATAAGGTCCTGCTGCACCTGTGTGGTCTCGCCCATGGCGTATAGCGTGCCTATCCAAGCCTCGTCGGCCTTGCCCTCGAAGGTGAAAGCACCGTCTTTGACCACAGCGCTGTCCACTGCCTCACGGTCGCAAACCAGATACACCATCTTGCCTTCGAACTGTGCGTCGTCAAGCATGCCGTCCACTTTGTACATTTTACCACCGCCGCAGCTGGCAAATATTGCCATAAGAACCACAGCGCAAAAGAATTGCATTGTCTTTTTCATCATTTTATATATTAGGTTTCCGCTGCAAAAATACGAAAAAAAACGGATGCCGTGAATTATAAATAGCGAATTGCATACAAGCTTGTGGCACCTGCACACAGATGCCTCTGCCTACCCGCTCCGTCTCTTCTCCGTCTGTTCACCGGTTGTTCACCGGTTGTTCACCGATTTAAACCGTCGAACAATCGTAGAACAACCGGTGAACAGACGGAGAGGGTACGGTGGGGCTAAAAACAAAATGCGGGATGGCGGAAAAAGATGGTTTGGCAAATGGCGGCGCGATTTGGCTGGTGGTGGGTTGCGTTGTGCGTCAGGTGGTTATGCGGGTTGTGGGATTGGTTGTGAAAAAAAATGCCACCGTTTGGAAAAAAAGTAGTATCTTTGCAAATTATTTTATAGTGAATAATATCTAAAAAGTATGTATACAGACACCACAAAATTCATCGGCGAAGGCCTCACTTACGATGATGTGCTCCTTGTGCCGTCCTATTCCGAAATCATTCCCCGCGAAGTATCAGTGGCGACGCGTTTCTCGCGCCACATCGCTCTCAACATGCCCCTCGTGTCGGCCGCCATGGACACGGTGACCGAGGCCGCCATGGCTATCGGCATGGCGCAGGAGGGCGGCATCGGTGTGCTACACAAGAACATGAGCATCGAACGCCAGGCCAACGAGGTGCGCAAGGTGAAGCGCGCCGAGAACGGCATGATTATCGACCCCGTGACTCTGAACAAGGAGGCCAAGGTGAAGGATGCCCTGCATTTGATGGAAGAATACGGCATCGGCGGCATTCCCATTGTCGACGAGAACCGCATGCTCATAGGTATGGTCACCAACCGCGACCTGCGCTTCGAGCGCGACATGGAGCGTCCGCTGAGCGAAATAATGATTACCAAGCTCATCACCACCCATGTCGGCACCACCTTTGCCGAGGCTACCGATATATTGCAGCAGCACAAGATAGAGAAGCTGCCTGTGGTCAACGAGAAGGGCCAGTTTATGGGCCTCATCACCTATCGTGATATCATGAAGACCAAGGAACGCCCGATGGCTTGCAAGGACGCCAACGGTCGTCTGCGCGTGGCTGCCGGTGTGGGCATCACGCCCGACATGATGGATCGTGTCGACGCCCTGGTGAAGGCCGGTGCCGACGCCATCGTTATCGACACTGCCCACGGCCACAGTGCCAATGTGGTGAAGGCTCTGAAGAGTGTCAAAGCCAAATACAGCGACATCGACGTCGTGGTTGGTAACATAGCCACCGGCGAGGCTGCGCTGATGCTTGCCGAAGCAGGCGCTGACGCCATCAAGGTGGGCATCGGCCCCGGCAGCATCTGCTCGACGCGTATCATCGCCGGCATCGGCGTGCCGCAGTTGACGGCTGTGTGCGAGGTGGTCGGCGCCCTGAAGCAGAAGGGCTACGACGTGCCCGTCATCGCCGACGGCGGCATACGCTACAGCGGCGACATCGTCAAGGCTCTGGCCGCTGGCGCCAGCACCGTCATGGTGGGCAGCCTGGTGGCAGGCACCGACGAGGCTCCGGGAGAGACCATCATCTACGAAGGCCGTAAATTCAAGAGCTACCGCGGCATGGGCTCGCTCGAGGCTATGCAGGCTGGCAGCAAGGACCGCTATTTCCAGGACAAGGAGACCGACGCCAAGAAGCTGGTGCCGGAAGGCGTGGTTGGCCGCGTGCCGTACAAAGGCACCCTCAGCGAGATACTCTACCAGATGGTGGGTGGCCTGAAGGCCGGTATGGGCTACACCGGCAGCCGCACTATTGGCGACCTGCAGCTGGCCAAGTTCATACGCATCACCGCCGCCGGCCGCACCGAGAGCCATCCGCACGATATCGCCATCACCCGTGAGGCACCCAACTATTCGAGATAGGAGTTGAGAAGTTTAAGAAGACAAGACAAATGAAGAAAGTTTTGCTTACTATTGCGGCGTTGCTGCTGATGGTGGCTGCCGGAGCGCAGAATAGCGACCCGGTGGTTATGGAGGTTGCAGGCCGTCAGATAAAGAAGTCGGAGTTCATGAAGGAGTTTATGACGTCGGTTGGTGACCGGCTCGCCAAGAATCCCCAGACTCCGGCAGCGGAGAAGCGTCAGGCACTGGAGGAGTATGTGGAGCTGTTTGCCAACTTCCGCGCCAAGCTCGCCGACGCCTATGCCCTCGGTTTCGATACCACAGAGGCTCTGCGCCAAGAACTGAAGACCTACCGCGCCGAGCTTGCTGCCCCCTACCTGATAGACAGTGTGGAGCTGGAGCGCATACTGCACGAGGCCTACGAGCGCAACCACTACTCGCTGCATGCCGCCCACATACTGCTCTATCTGGCTCCTGACGCTTCGGCCGAGGATAGCGCGAAGACCTACAACCGCATCATGGAGCTCCGCAACCGTATTGTGAACGGTGAGGATTTCTTTGCCGTCTCTGCCGAGGAGGTGCTGAAGCAGAACCCCAACGCACAGGTGCGTCCCTATGAGGGCGACCTGGGCTTTTTCACGGCATTCGATATGGTTTACCCATTCGAGAATGCTGCCTACGGGCTGAAGGTGGGCGAGGTGAGTATGCCTGTGCGTACCCGCTTCGGATACCATCTCATCAAGTTGCTGGACAAGGTGCAGATGACCGGCAAGTGCGATATGGCGCATATCTGGCTTAGTTCGCAGGACAGCAACCTGCGTCGCAACGAGATAGACATATGCTACAATCGCCTCGTGAACGGTGAGGATTTCGCCACCGTGGCTCTCCGCAGCGACGACCGCACCACACGCGACAACGGAGGCCTGATGAATGACGCTCCTCTGAACAACCTGCCGCCGGAATACGTTAAAGTTGCACAGAACCTCAAGGACGGCGAGTTCTCCAAGCCTTTCTTTACCCAGTATGGCTGGCATATCATCAAACTGATACGTCACGATACGCTGGCACCCTATGAGAACATGGTGCCCTACTACAAGCAGCGCATGTCGCGCGACCAGCGTGGCGAGAACAGCCGCAAGTCGTTCGTGCGCACCTGCCGCGAGCGCTACAATGTGGTAGACCTTACCAAGACTCCCGTCGAGCAGCCCAAGGGCAAGAAGCGCAAGAAAAACGAGCCTGTCAAGATGCAGGCTTCGCTCCAGCAACTCTATGAAATAGTGCCCGTTGAGGCTACACGTAACCAGTGGAAATACAACGACACTATGGTTACCGACGTACATCCTATTCTCATTGTGGGCGACCGCACCTACACTACACTTGACCTGGCACGCTATATCTCTGTCCATCAGAGAGCCGGACGTGCGCTGAAGTCGGAGTATTTTGTCAACCTTCGTTACGGTGAATTCATAGACAGCGTTGTTATGGTGTATGCCGACAGCCGCCTCGAAGCAGAGCATCCCGATTTTGCAGCTGTCGTAGACGAATACCGTCGCGGATTGATGATATTCAACTACAACAACGACATGGTGTGGAAGAAGACACTGCACGATAGTGCTGGTTTTGCTGCCTTCTATGCCCGTGAAAGCCTCACCAAGCGGATGGACCGCCCCGAGGATTCGGTCTATTTTTGGCACAAGCGCGCCCGCATTGTCAAGATAGATGTTGTCGACAGCGCTTGTCTCGCGCCGGCCAAAGCGGCCAAGATCCTCAACAAGGCTCTCAAAAAGAACAAGGGGAGCATGGAAATGAAGGAGATGCTGCTCTCCGCCATGGTGGCACGTGTGCCGTCGATGGTCTCCGTGGAGCCTGACATCATTGAACATGGGCGCCAGAAAATGCTGGCCGACAACCAGTGGGCCAAGGGTGTGTATCTGAGTCCCAAGGCGAAGGGTTACCGCGCTGTGGTGGTTGAAGAAGTGCTGCCTCCGATGCTCAAGGAGCAGATGGCAGCCCGCGGTTACTACCTCAACGCATACCAGAATGAGATGGAGCAGCAGCATAACGCGGAACTCCGCAGGAAATACAACGTCAAGATAAACTACGATGTTGTCAAACAGATTAAGTACTAGCCTGCTGGCCGCACTTTGCTGCCTGTTGTCTGTGGCTTGTCACCGTGGCGAAGAACTCTCGCCATTGGTGGCCAAGGTCTATGACTATGAGCTACGTATGGACGACCTCGCCGGACTTGTCGGTGAGGGCGTCAGCGCTGAGGATAGCACCGCTATCGTGGACAATTATGTCGACCAGTGGGTACGCCAGAAAGTTATTCTTGCAAAGGCTGAGAAGAACGTCAAAGACGACTTTAGCCGTCAGATGAACGAGTACCGCAACAGCCTCCTTATCTATGCCTATGAGCAGCAGATTGTGTCGCAGTTGATGGATACCAGCGTGTCCGATAGTGAGATAGAGGAGTATTATGAGGCCAACAACGAGCAGTTCCACCTTAAGAACACTATCGTGAAGGCTGTCTATGTCTCTGCCCCTAAACGCAACATTGCCGACAGCAGGCTCAAGAGCATCATCAACAAACATCAGTTCCGTGACGAGGATATCGTGGAAATGCAGGCTATTGCCTCCCGCGCCGGCTTCTCCGGCAGCTACGACGCCGATACTTGGATGCCGTTCTACTCTCTCCAGTCGCTGGTGCCTGTCACTACATACAACGAGGGTCTTTTCCTGAAACAGAACCGGTCCATTGTCCTCTCCGACGATTCGCTCTCTTGGTACGTTAGGATTCTCGACTATAAAATCTCCGATGATATCGCACCCCTCGAACTACAGAAGGATAATATCCGCGCTATCATACTAAACCACCGCAAGCTTGATATACTGAGCCGTCTGCAGGCCGACCTCCTCAAGGAAGCTCAAGATGGCGGACATATAAAGAGATAGAAGAATATGAAGAAAATATTGTTGGCTTTTGCCTTACTACTACCGCTCACCGTGCATGCGCAGGGTGACCTCGTCGATGGTGTCGCCGCCGTTGTGGGCCGCAATATCATCAAGTACTCTGACGTTGAGCGTTCCTACGCTCAGATTCGCCTCAAACAGGGCGCCGCCGACGCTTTCAACAACCGCTGCGCTGTGCTCGAGAATCTTATCCTCGCACAACTCCTCGTCCATAAGGGCGAAATCGACAGCGTCGAGGTCTCCGACGAAGAGGTCAACCAGTATGTCGATTATTACCTCAAGGCCGATATGCGCAACTACGGCTCCCGCGAGGCCCTCCGTGAGGCTACCGGCTTCACCTACGATGAGCTTAAGGAGCAGTATCAGCGCATGATGCGAAACAATCTCCTCAGCCGCCGTGTCGAGTATCAACTCACCGAGGACGTCACCGTGACGCCCCGTCAAGTAACCGAGTTCTTCAATAGCCTGCCTGCCGACAGCCTGCCTATGATGCCAGAACGCTTCGAGCTCTCCGAGATTGTTATCGAGCCCCAGATTTCCGAAGCCGAGCGTGACCGTGTGCGCACCCAGCTCGCCGAGCTCCGCGAGCGTGTCATCAAAGGTGAGAAATTCTCAATGCTCGCCACGCTCTATTCGCAGGACCCAGGCTCTGCCAAGAAGGGCGGCGAACTGGGCTTTTTCTCCCGCGGCGATATGGTGGGCGAGTTCGAGTCCGCTGCTTTCGCCCTCAAGCCCGGCGAGGTCTCTCCCGTCATCGAGACCCAGTATGGTTTCCACATCATCCAGCTCATCGAGCGACGCGGCAACACCATCAACGCGCGCCATATCCTAATCATCCCCCAGGTGTCGGCCGAGGATCTCCTCAAGGCTCGCATGAAGCTCGATAGTGTCGCTGTCGAAATCCGCTCCGGCCACCTTGCTTTCGACGAGGCTGCCCGTCTCTACAGCACTGCTGCTAATGCACAGACGGGCGGTGTGGCTACCAACCCTGCCGACGGCACACCCCGTTTCGACCGCGATGCAATCGACCAGCTATACTACTCTGTCGGCATCCCCGGTATGGATGTTGGCGATATCAGCAACGCTACCGCCTTCAAAACCTCCGACCGCCAGCGCGACGCCTACCGCATCGTCCGCCTCGACCGCAAGCATGCCGCCCACAGGGCCAACCTTGTCGACGACTACGACAATATCCAGAACGCCGCTCTCGCCGCCGCCAAGCAGAACAAGCTGCGCCTCTGGGCCAAGCGCTATATGGACAATATCTATATCCGTCTCTCCGACGACTTCAAGGACTGTGTTTTCAAAAACCTCAAATGATGCAAGACAAAGAACAACTCGATACTTTGGTTGAGCGCTATGCCGAGCTCCGCTCCGAGATTGCCAAGGTGATTGTGGGCCAATCCGAGGCTGTCGACAGCCTCCTGCTAACCCTCTTCTCTGGCGGGCACTGCCTACTCCTCGGTGTGCCGGGATTGGCCAAAACACTTATGGTCAGCACCCTCGCTCGCACCCTCGGCCTCACCTTCAGCCGCATTCAGTTCACCCCCGACCTCATGCCTTCCGATATCACTGGCAGCGAGATCATCGACCGCGACCGCCAACTGCGTTTCGTCAAAGGCCCCGTCTTCGCTGGCGTCGTCCTCGCCGACGAGATCAACCGCACCCCTCCCAAGACTCAGGCCGCTCTCCTCGAGGCTATGCAGGAGCGCTCAGTCACTGTCTCAGGCACCACATGGCCCCTGCCGTCGCCTTTCTTTGTGCTCGCCACCCAGAACCCCATCGAACAGGAGGGTACCTACCCCCTGCCCGAGGCTCAGCTCGACCGCTTCATGTTCAACGTCAGGCTCGACTACCCCTCTTTCGACGACGAGGTGCAGATCGTCAAGCAGACTACCGCCGACTCTTCCCACAACGTGGCCCAGGTGCTCGACGCCCAGCAGATCCTTGCCTTCCAGCAAGCCATTCGCCGTATGCCTGTGCCCGACAATGTGGTAGAGTATGCCGTCCGCCTCGTCGCCAGCACCCGTCAGGAGAACAAATACATCTCCTACGGCGCCGGCCCCCGTGCTTCACAGTATCTTGTCATCGGTGCCAAGAGCCACGCCGCCATCCGCGGCAAGTATTCCCCCGACTCAGAGGATGTCGACGCCGTCGCCCTCTCGGTCCTGCGCCACCGCATCGTCACCAGCTATTATGCCGAAGCCGACGGCGTCACTCCCGACCAGATTATCAAATCACTGTTGAATAAACAATAACCCCGCAGATATGAAAAAGACATTATTTATTGCCGCATTCTTGTTACCCTTCACCCTTCTCCTATCACCTCTCACCTCGCAAGCACAATCCGGCGAACAGCAACTCAACTCCGAGTACCAGTCAGCCATCCGCGAGTTCCTCTCGCAGGACATTGCCAACCGCCAGCGCACCATGCAGCGCCGCGCCGAGCAGATTCTCCTCAGCCTCCCCAACAGCGAGAAGCTCTACGACGAGACCTATATCTCCATCCGCACCGCGCTCGTCGACGGTACCCGCGACGACGGCTCCCCCGAGCTCAACTACCTCTTCGACATCTCCTACAACTGCCGCCACCTCGAAGGCTACACCGACGACTACCCCCTCGGCGTCTTCGACTGCGACTCCTCCAACTCCGTCCGCGCCATCTGCAACCTCACCAAAACCTTCGTCGAAGGCATCCTAGACGACATCTTCCGCCCCGGTAAAGCCGTCTCCGTCAAAATCTACTCCACCACCGACGGCGTCGAGCTCTCTCGCGTCATCCCCTACGACGGCCGCTACGGCAACTTCCGCTACATGCCCGTCGTCTTCAACAACGAGCGCCTCCGCATCTCCGTCGACACTGCCGGCATCAACAACAACTGCCAGCTCGCCTACATCCGTGCCCAATCCGTGCGCCACTTCCTCCAGAACAACGTCCGCAACCTCTCCCGCACCGTCAACGACTTCTCCTATGTCACCCGCTCCTACACCGACACCGGCTCCTTCTACCGCCGCTCCTCCATTGAAATCACCGTCCACGACGCCTTCCGCGAGGCCATCGACCTCATGACTGCCGACAAGATTCAGGACGACTACGTCGACTTCAACATCCCCCAGAGCTCAACCCCCTATGAGAACGCCTATGTCCTCATCATCGCCAACGAAGACTACGACCACGCCTTCCTGCCCTCAGTCCCCTTCGCCTCCAACGACGGCGACATCGTCCGCCAGTACTTCGTCCGCGCCCTCGGCGTCCCCGAGCGCCAGGTCAAGGTCGTCAACAACGCATCACGCGCAGCCATCTATGAAGGTATCCACTGGCTCACCGACCTCTCTCAGGCCGTGGCCACGCAATCCGGCGGCCAGCCAGTGCCCCAGGCCAACCTCTTCGTCTACTACGCAGGGCACGGCTTCCTCGACTTCGACGGCAACGCCTACCTCATCCCCAACAACCTCCGCCTCGACGGCATCAAAGCCCTCGGCGGCAAGAAAGGCTGTGGCAAGAAGCGCAAAACCATCGTCGAGCCCACAGCCTACGACATAGCCCTCTCGCGCAAGGACGCCGCGCTCTTCGCCCGCCAGTGCATCTCCCTCGACTCCCTCTGCTCCGCCCTCAAGGGCAAGGGCAAGCGCGAGACCTACCCCGTCAACCGCCTCACCGTCATCGTCGACGCCTCCTTCGACGGCAACCAGCGCAACGGCGCCCCCATGCTCCGCTCCGACCGCAAAGTCACCCCAGACGCAAAAGGTAAGAAGGCCAAGCGCAAAGCCAACAAGGCGTCAGACGCCATAGTCCTCCTCGCCGCCGCCACCGACAAGACGGCCTTCTCCTTCGACGCCCAGCACCACGGCTTCCTCACCTATTTCCTCCTCAAGGAAATTAAAGGCCTTGCTGCCACCTCCGACTTCGACTCCTACACCTATCAGGACATCTACGAGGCCGTCGAGCGCAAACTCAACAAAGAGTCAGCCCTCCAGGGCAAGTGGCAGGTCATCTCCGGCTTCGTCGACGGCAAATACGCCGCCGACTGGCAGCACCTCCACATCCGATAACACATACACGCACCTTGCAGCTTACGGGGCCGTAGCAACCTTTGTTGCTTCAGCCCCGTAATCTTTTCCCCCTAAACCAAACCACAACCCCATAACCTTTTACCCCCATCATCCCCCCACCGTACTCTCTCCGTACCCTCTCCGTCTGTTCTACGGTTGTTCACCGGTTGTTTAACGGTTTAAACCGTTAAACAACCGGTGAACAACCGTAAAACGGTCGGGCCGGATTCGGAGGGGCGTCGTTGCGGCGTTGTTGCGGAGGCGCTTAACGGATGGGCTGGATCTTGGAGCGCAGCTGCTCGATGTCGAGCTGCTGGTAGGTGATGTTGGTTGTGTCGGCGAAGTTGTTGCGATTGGCCTGGTAGGTGTCGTCGTTGTAGACTTTGGCTTTCTCGAGCAGGCTCTTGGCAAGGGCTTGCGTAAGTTGGTCGAAGGTCATGCGGCCTTCGTTCCAAAGCTGGATGTCTTTCTGCGAGAGGAACTTGGATATTTTGTCGAACTGTTCCTGTGGCAGGCGCCCGTCGGCATCGAGGCTTCGCTGCAGTTCGGGTATGTTGACCCACGAGGTGATGGTGGTCTCGATGAGCTCAAGTTTGCGGCGCCCTTTGTCGGTGTAGTAGCCGAGGTAGGCGTGGCAGGGTTCGACGAAGATGACGGTGCGGATGCCTATCTTGCGCAGGATGGAGGCGAGGAAAACGCAGGCGTCTATGCAGTTGGCCTGCCGGGTGTTCCACACTTCGTCGAAGAGGCGTATGTGCTGGACGTTGGCCGAGGTGGAGGGGTTGGAGGTGCAGGAGATGGATGAGTAGGCTATGCCGCGCCGCAGGACGTAGTGCCACACTGCGAGGACCTGGCGGCGCACGCTCTCGGGCCCGTTCTGGTAGCCGTTGAAGGAGTTGACAATGCCTTGGTCGAGGATGTCGGAGAGTATGTTCTCAATCTGTGGATGGTCCTCATTGACGTATGCGGCGAAGAGCCAGCGCGTGTCTTCGCGACGGTTGCCTCCGGCGAGGGAGAGGGGGCATTCGTTGATGGAGCGGCAGTTGATGCGCAGGTTCTCTATGTCTACTTCCTCGTCGTTGATGTAGCAGGTGAAGGTGAGGTCGACGGGGTAGCCCTGCCGTGTGCGGCGCAGGTTGTCGTATTTCCACTTGGCGGTGCCCTGGATGGTGTACTGCTCGCCGCGGTGGGGTAGGACTTCCTGCAGGATGGTGACGTAGTTGAGCACCGACGAGTCGATGACGACGCGCAGCACGCAGCCGTCGCTAGGTGCTGTGACGCTGAAGGTGAAGGGGATGAGCCCCTGCTCGGCGGTGTTGGTGAGTGACTGTACGGATTCGGTGGCGAGTATCAGCGAGGGGTAGAACTGGTTGTCGAAGATGGGGTTGTAGGCGACGTTGAAGTTGACCTTGGCGGGGTCGTAGAGCTTGTTGCTCTTGCTGCCGCATGAGGCTATCAGGAGACAGGTGAGGATGAGGAGGGCTATGCTAACCTGTCGGGGTTGCTGTTGACGAAGTCTGACCATTGTTTTTTGGATGATTTGTGTTTCTTGGGGCTGTGGAGTCGTAGGTTGGCGGTGGATAGGGGAGAGGAGGTCTGGGCGTAGTGGGTGTAGGCGACGGCGAGGGCGTCGGTGGCGTCAAGGTAGTGGGGGTGCTGGTCGAAGCGCAGAATTGAGCGCAGAAGGTCGGCCACTTGTTCCTTGGATGCATTGCCGTTGCCGGTGACGGTTTGCTTGATGAGCGATGGCTCGTATTCGGTGTATGGTATGTCGTGGGCGAGGGCGGCGGCAATGGCAATGCCCTGAGCGCGGCCGAGCTTGAGCATCGACTGGGCGCTCTTGCCGAGGAAGGGGGCCTCGATGGCGAGGTGGTCGGGTCGGTTGGCGGCTATGATGTCGTTGACGGAGTGGAAAATCTGCTTGATGCGTTCGTCGAAATCAGGTGTGCGCTTGAGGTAGAGGACGTCCATCTCCTCTATCGTGAGGTCGGATGCCTCGCTGACTCTGAGGAGACTGTAGCCGAGTATCTGGCTGCCGGGGTCGATGCCGAGGATGAGCATTTCTCAGTTAGGAGTTAGTCGTTGGGGGCAAGGGTTATTTGGAAGCGGCTGTCTATCTTGCGGCGCAGGATGAAGAGCACGAGGATGTGAAGGGCGAGGACTCCGAAGGCGGCGAGGGCCACAAAGCCTTCGGGTACAGAAGCTGCGGAGAGGGCGATGACGACGGCGATGATGAGAATGGCCGGAAGCAGGTAGGCTATCCAAACGGCACGCATGCCGCTCGAGGTGTCGATGCATACGGTGACGTGGTCGCCTACGTTGTAGCGCTGCTGTGTGGGTATCTCCAGCTCCTTGTCTTTCGACTCGGCGAAGCCGCACTTGGCGTGGGCCGCACAGGAGGCACAGGCGCTTACGCTCTTGATCTGCACTGTGACGCTACCGTCATTCACAGCGGTGACAATGCCGTCGTGACGGGCTACTCTTTCCAGTTTCTCCATGCTATGATGTCTTTGCAGTTTTTTACGCATTTTCCGCGGCGGTCCATCTTGCTGACGTTGCCGTTGTATATGACTTCTGCGCGTCCCCATTCGAAGGGCGAGGCGTGGTCGAAGATGTGCGGCACGAAGATGGCGCCCGTGGTGTCGATGTAACCCCAGCGGCCATTGAAGCGGGTGCAGGCGAGCCCTTCGGTAAAGTGGAAGGCCTGGTCGAAGTACATGGGGATGACGAGCTTGCCTGCGAGGTCTACATACCCGAGCTTTCCGTTCTTCTCGACGAGGGCGAGGCCGTCGTGGTAGACGTATTTGTCGCCGTGGGGCGTCCGGTCGTCGTATTCAAGCGGGAGGATGATGCTGCCGTTGGTGTCGATGATGCCGTAGTGGCCGTCGATGGCGACAACGGTGCGTCCGTTGCAGAACATGCCTGCTTCGTCGTAGATGCAGGGTATCACCTCGTGTCCGTGGACATCGAGGAAACCGTATTTGCCACCCTTGCGCACTCCGATGCGACCTTCGCAGAGGCCTGTGGTCCAAGTGTAGACGAATGGTGTGAGCGGTTTGAACGAATAGTCGAAGAGGGCCATTCCGGCGGTGTCGCCGGCGAAGAAGATGCCGTCGGCGTTGTTGGTTATCTGTTCGTAGCGTATGGTGAGCACCTCTTTGCCTGACTGGTCGATGAGTCCCCAGCGCTGGTATCGCATCACCGGTGCATAGCCTTCGTTGAAAGGCTGCACGGTCTCGTAGATGGCCGGAAGAATCTGGTGTCCGAGAGTATCGATGAAAGAGCAGGCGGTGAAGTAGGTGTCGATGATTATCTGTATTGGAGCGAGACCATCGTGGAAGGTACCGGCAAGGAGATATTGCGGCTCGATGACGATGTTACCTTTGAGGTCGGTGTAGCCGTAATGCCCGTCGCGAACCACGAGAATGCGTCCTTCGGCAGGGTAGTCGAGCTCGTTGTAGATGCAAGGGAGCACCTCGTTGCCGTCGCGGTCGATGAGTCCGCACTTGTTGTAATCTAGATAGACCTTGCAGTAGTCGCCGTGGAACTTGTCGACAAAGCGATAGCGGTTGGGTGTGATGATGGTGCCGTCGGCACGCTTGAAGCCGAAGAGAGAGCCGTCGGTGGTGGTTTGGATGCCGTCAACGAAGACCAGCTCGCAGCCGCACGCCTCGTCGTCAACATATTCCACCTGCTGGGCTTGAATGCCGGCGGACAATAATGTCAATAAAAACAATAACCCGAGATGTTTCATATGCGTTCAATAGCTTCTTG
This sequence comes from uncultured Bacteroidota bacterium, assembly GCA_902791695.1. Lineage (GTDB taxonomy): Bacteria > Bacteroidota > Bacteroidia > Bacteroidales > P3 > Colimorpha. The sequence goes on along the minus strand of CADAWR010000015.1, from coordinate 22,520 downwards.
TGTGCACCAAGCGACAGTGCCGTCCGAGAGTGTAATCTTGTACCATCCGGGCAGATGGTCGGTGATGGTGGCTTTGGTGCCTTCATGAATGGTCATCTTGTCGGCACTCTTGTTGTCGGGTGACGCCTTCAGAGTCACTGCCTGCTGAGTGACAATGGCCTCGCTGTGGGCGTTGAAGCGACGGGTGGAGCCGATGAGGAGCGCCGTGGTCACGATAAGGAGAAACAGGGTGGCCGCTGCCGCCGCCAGTGACGTTTTGCGTATGGTGACCGTGTTGCCGATACGGATCATGACGATTGCAGCGCCCAGAAGAGCGAACAGCGCAAGCCACACGACACGCCAGCCGCCAGGAAGCATGGAGGTGCAGAGGTTGTTCCACCAGCGCACGAAGAGAGGTTTGGGAAGCACCGCTATATGGTCGGTGGTGTGGCTGTTGGCGAGAGCAAGGTTCTCTTTGGCGTCCTTGAACGAAGGGTCGAGTCTGAGAGCACGCTCGTAGTTGAGTATGGCTTTACCCATCTGGCCCTCATGATAGTAAGCACCGCCGAGGTTGTAGTGCAACTCGGGTGACGTGAGCCCTTCGGCCAGCGTAGTCTCATAGGCTTCGGCTGCAGCTTGGTAGTCACCCATGCGATAGAAGTCGTCACCGCTTTGTGCGACCGAGGTGAAAGGTGCGAGGTGTAAGGTGAAAGCCAGAATGGCTATGAATATTCCTTTGTTCATATGCTTGCAATCATTTGGAGTGCTTCGTCGTATATTTTCTGCTTTTGTGCTTCGGGGTCTATTGGTGCAAAACGTGCCATATCGACATCATGCAATACCTGCATGATGTGATTATGCTGATCTTGCGGTACATCCTTGCCTAGCAGGCAGGCACTAACGGTGTCGCGGTTGAGATCGGCGAGCGGTATGTTGTATTTGTCAGCCAAACAGCCCCATATGGCGCGGTAAATCTCCTCGTAGAAGCGTCCAGTGTCGCCACCTTTGAGGTGCCCTTCAGCTTTCTTCAGACGTTTACGGGCCATTCTTACGGCGCGTTTCATACGCATGCCGGCAACATCCTGCTCAGCAGCTCTCCGCTTGCGGAACACTGCAATGGTGCATACTGTGGCAGTGGCGATAAGCGCGATGATGATGTAGAAGGCGGCACCCGCAGTATCGTTGTCCTTGGCGGGGTGCAGTTTGGTTATGGGATGTATGTTGTTGAGGGTCGTGGGACGGTTGGAGGAAACCCCGTTGTCGTATGCTGCAGCATCGTTTTTGTCGACGACAATCTCCTGTTTGGGAATGCGTTTGGTGACGTACTGTCCACTTGCGGGGTCGAAGTATACGAAGCAGAACTCCGGTATGGTGTAGCGGCCCTTGTTGCGCGGAATGAGAATCCACTCGTAGGTGCGGCTGCCGCTGATACCGTCGCTGCTCTTGCGAATATTGTCGTCAATCTGTGGGTCGTAGACTTCGAAAGCCGATGGGAACTCTGGCTGCGGGGCATTGATGAGCATAAGATTGCCGCGGCCACTGACTGTTATGCGGTATGATATGGCTTCGTTGGCTTTCACCTTGTTGCCGGTAAGCCCCCCCTGTACATCGAAACTGCCGACAGCGCCGGTGAAGTTGTCCGGGGCCGTTGGTAAAGGACGGACATTGACAGATATGCGGTTGGTGTGTAGCGGTCGTTCGACAGCTTGCCGAGAGTTGAAAAATGGGTCGTCGAAGAGGTCCCAGATGCTGCCGGTGCGTCGACGCTGCTGCTGCACCATTGCGAGGACATTGAGATCTAGGGGATCAATATCCAGTTTGCCGCTCTCTTGTGCGAAGAGCGCCCCGCGGCGTATCTCGGCCACCTGGTAGCGGCGGTCGCCTACAGTTTCCTCGTATTGCTTTATCTGCTGTCCTACGCTAAGGTCTTCGGCCCAGAATCCACGGTTGCCTGGCAGTTTGTCTATGGCGAACTGGCTGATGGGCACCTGGGTGTATATCTTGTAGGTGATGATGATTTGCTCGCCTTGATAAGGGTTGCTCTTGCTTATGGAGGCTCGCGCGAAGAGGGTCTTCTCGTCAATCTGCGTCGCCGGTTGTGGCTGCTGTGCCCAGGGGTCGTAGGCACTGCGTTGCTGGCGTTGTTGCTGACGCTGTTGCTGCTGTGCGGCGCTCATCTTGATGACCTTTATGGTGAAGCGTTTTGAGCTAATCTTCTTGCCGTCGGCGACGCATGATGCAGGTTCTACGGTGAAGGTGCCCTCGACATCGGCCATCAGGGTGTAGGAGAAAGAGGTGCTCACCGAGCGCGACATCTGTCCGTTGATAAAACTCATAGAGGTCTGCGACGACGTGCTGGGGCCGGCAATCAGGCTGAAACCCTTGAATGAAGGCCCGTGGAAGTCTTTGGCTTGTTCGTTGACGCTGAACTTTACGGTGAAGTGGTCTCCCATGTACACCTCTTCCGGCGCCTGCACAGTTATCTCTTGTGCATACGCTATGCCAATTAAGCCTATTAAGCCTATTATCCCTATTATGATTTTCTTTTTCATGTTTCTACCAGTCTTTGTCGGTATGACGGTTGGTGCTCACTTGTTCTTTGCGTGCTTGTTCTTTCAACGTCTGACGCTCGTTGTTTTTCACAGCTTCCAACATGCGCTCGGCATCCTGCTTGCGCTGCTCCTGCGGTTTTGCTTGCTGCTGCTTTTGCTGCTCCTTGCCTTGCTGCTGTTGCTGGTCCTGCTGGTTGCCTTGTTGCTGCTGGTTCTGCTGCTGTTGGTCTTTGTTCTGGTTATCGCCTTGTTGCTGTTGCTGGTTCTGCTGTTGCTGGTCCTTGTTTTGCTGGTCGTTGCCACCGCCGCCTTGTTGCTGCTGTTGCTGCTGGGCTTGCTGCAATAAGCGACGTGCATAGGCGAGGTTGTAGCGTGTGTCGTCGTTCTTTGGGTCCAACTTCAGGGCTTCTTGGTACGATTTCACTGCTTGCTGGAAGTATTGCATGCCTTGTTGCTCGCTCTCCAGCCCTGCCTTTACCATGCTGTTGCCGGCGTTATGCAATGCTTTTGCACGACGGCTGTCGCTGACGTCCGGTGCCGCGAGAGCCTGCAGGTAGTGCATGGCCGCTTCGTCGTATTTCTTCTGGCGGTATAGGCTCGATGCAAGGTTGTATTGTCCTCGGAAGTCTGTAGTGTCGCTCTCCAATGCACGGCGATATGTAACCTCTGCTTGGTCGTATTTCTCTTTGTTGTAGTGCCTGTTGCCCTCACGCATCTGCTTGCGGTTGGCCTGAGCCGAAGCGTCAGTGGGCATAATCAGCAAGAAGAGTATTGCAGCACCGGTAAGGCTGCTGAGCGACCACTTGCGGTTTTTGCGCTCAAACAGTAGCACCGATGCCATCAGGCAAACTATGGCTGCCGCCAGCGGGTACTGATAACGGCTTTCGTAGGCGCTGAAGACCGCCTCGCCGTAGTCCTCTTTTTCCAACCCTTCGATGACTTTGGTGATTTCGCCCAATCCGCTGCCGGCATTGCTGGCACGTACATACACGCCATTGCCGGCATCGGCAATCTGCCGCATCATCTCTTCGTTCAGTTTGGTCATTATTATCGTGCCGCCGCGTTCGCGCTTATAGCTGTTCTTTCGCCCACGTGGGTCGTATTCCGGTATGGGTGCCCCGTCGGGCAGACCCATGCCTATGGTGCAGACGCGCACACCTTCTTTGGCGGCTTTACGGGCAGCTCCTACGGCGTCGTCTTCATGGTTCTCTCCGTCGCTTATGACGATAATAGCGCGCCCTTTGTTCTTCTCCCATTCGCGGTCGGGGTCGTCATAGCCAAAGGTCTGCATGGCTTTCTCTATGGCGTCGCCTATGGCTGTACCCTGCGAGGCAATCATGTCGCAGCTCACCTGGTCGAGAAAGAGCTTGGCGGCGCTGTAGTCGTTGGTGAGCGGCATCTGTATGTAGCTTGCACCGGCGAACACCACCAGGCTTATGCGGTCGCCCGCCAGCGTGGACATGATGTTGTTCACCACACGCTTGCTGCGCTCCAGACGGTTGGGCTGTATGTCCTCGGCCATCATGCTGTTCGAGAGGTCGAGGCATATCGCCACATCGCTACCGGCGCGTTTGCCCTTCTCAATCTTTGTTCCCATCTGGGGATTGGCGAGTGCGACCACCAGCAGAGCGAAGCCTATGAGAGCCAGCACCACCTTCACCGTCGGACGCCAACGTGACCTGTCGGGTATCAGTCGGCCGAACATTTGCCTGTCGGCCCACGCCTCCAACTTGCGCCGGTTGCGCCACTCGGCAAATATCCATAACAATCCACATGCCGCCACCACAAGCAGCAGCCACAAATATTCTATATGCTCAAAATGAACCATCTTTCAGAATCCTTTAACCTGTAACCTTTAATCTTTAACCGTTAACCTTTAACCTGTAACCTTTATCACCATCTCATCCATCCCCAGCGCATCAGCAATGCCAGCAGGAGTGCGGCGAAGGCTGCCCACAGCCACCGGCCCTGCTCGTCTTTGGTCTGCGCATATTGGGTTACATCTATCTTGCTTTTCTCCATCTCGTCAATCTGCGAGAATATCTCTTCCAGAGCTTTCTTGTTGGTAGCGCGGAAATAGCGCCCGTCTTCTGTCGACGCTGCCATCTGCTGCATCAACGGCTCGTCGATTTCCACGTCGATGTTCTGGTAGTGCACCCGCCCAAACTGGTCGCGGAAAGGGTAGGGGGCTTTGCCCAGCGAGCCCACGCCGATGGTGTAGAGGCGTATGCCGTACATAGCCGCTATCTCGGCGGCACTCTGCGGGTCGACGCTTCCCTGGTTGTTCACACCGTCGGTAAGCAGTATTATCACCTTGCTCTTGGCCTCGCTGTCCTTTATGCGGTTGATGGCTGTTGCCAATCCGTCGCCCAGAGCCGTGCCGTCACGTATTATTCCGCTCTTTAGGGCACCCAGCTGCTTCAATAGCACATGGTGGTCCACCGTCAGCGGTACCTGTGTGAATGCCTCTCCCGAGAACACCACCAGTCCCATGCGGTCGCTCTTGCGCCCATCGATGAAATCGGCGGCCACCTTCTTGGCGGCTTCCAGTCGGTTGGGGCGGAAGTCCTCGGCCAGCATACTGCCGCTGATGTCCATGGCCAGCACAATGTCTATTCCTTCCACCTTCATCTCCTGACGGCTCAGGCGGCTCTGCGGACGCGCCAGCGCCACCACCATGGCTCCGACGGCAAGTGTCATCAGTGCAAAGGGCAGCCAGCGCAGGCGCACGCGCAACGTTTTCTTCACGCCGGCGAACACCGCTATGTCCGAATGCTGCACCGCCGCTTCCTGCTTGCGGTAGCGCCAGATATAGTAGGCCGCCATCAGCGGCACCAGCACCAGGCCCAGCAACATCCACGGTTGTGCGAAGCTTATGTTATGCATTCTTCACCTCCTCCTTGTTTTCGGCTGGTTTCACAACCTGCCACATCTCGCCCACGAACCCTACTGCCTCGTCCATCGAGCGTTCGTGCTCGTGCGGCGACGGTTCGCTCTTGGCGAACTTCACCATGTCGGCGGTATTGAATATGTCACGCAGCGCGCTGACATTGATGTTTTTGCCCGTCAGCGCATCCACGCATTCGTCGCTCGTCATGTCGGTGGCGCGTATGCCGGTGCTTTCCTCGATGAACTGGCGCACGGCATCGGTGAGCCGCGTGTGGTATTCCTTCACGCGCCCGCTCTGCCACAGGCGTTCCACGCGCAGAGCCTCCAGTGTCTGCAGGGCGCGCTCTTCGGGTGTGCGGTTGTCGACGGGCTCGCTTTTGGTCAGGGCTGCCTGCACCTGCATGCGGTGCGTCAGCAGCCACCAGATGCCGAAAGCCGCTGCCGCCAACGCCAGACCAAGCAGCACCCAGCGGAACACCTCCCAGAAGGTGTAGGGCACGCGCTCTATAGGCGCAATGTCGCGCAGCTCGGCCGTGGCACTGTCAATCTCCACGTCGGTAACCACCAGCAGCAGCGAGTCCTCGTCGCTGAGCTTTATGTAATGCTCGCCAGGCTCGAAGCTGGTAATCACTGTCGTCTGCGACCGTGCGGCGGTGTCGAAGTCCTGCCTGAGGGCCACAACGCCGTTCTGGCTCAGCAGGTCCGTCGACGGGAAGGTCAGCGCATTGCGTACAGTCAGCGTCGTCTGGTCTCCGAGGGCTATGGTGTCGCTTGCAAGTGTGGCCACAGCCTGCCCCCTCGCTTCGCCCATAAGCCCCATCAAGCCCAATAAACCAATTAAACCTATGATGATTGTCTTCTTCATTTAGCTTCTCTTTTTCATCAGTGTCAGCAGCGGTTTCACGAAATCTTCGCCCGTGTGCAGTGTCGCCATGTCGATGCCGTAGCGCCGCATGGTGCGCGCTGTTTCTTCGGCCTGTTGCGCCGCACGGGCGTCGACCACCATGCGCACCGCCTCGCTGCCGGTGTCCACCCACAGCGTCTCGGTGCTTTCGGGGTCGTAGAGCTTCATCAGTCCCAGGTCGGCCAGGTGCTCTTCGCGACGGTCCACCAGCCTCAACGCCACAATGTCGTGCTTGCCGGCGGCTATCTTCAGAGCGTCCGAATAGGGCTTGGGAGAGAAGAAGTCGCTGAGCAGGAATGCCGTGCAGCGCCGTTTGATGACGTTGCTGAAATACTGCAGCGCCTGCGCAATGTCGGTGCCGTTGCTCTCAGGTCTGAATGTTATCAGTTCTCGTATGATACGTAGTATATGCTGCCGTCCTTTCTTGGGTGGTATGAACTTCTCGATGCGGTCGCTGAAGAGTATCACGCCAACCTTGTCGTTGTTGGCTATGGCGCTGAAGGCCAGTGTTGCCGCCACCTCGGCCGCCAGCTCTTCCTTGAACTGGCCCTGGGTGCCGAAACGGCCGCTACCGCTAACGTCCACCAGCAGCATCACCGTCATCTCGCGCTCCTCCTCGAATATCTTCACGTAGGGATGCGCCAGACGCGCGGTGACGTTCCAGTCGATGTTGCGCACGTCGTCGCCGTACTGGTACTCGCGCACCTCGCTGAAGGCCATACCGCGCCCCTTGAAGGCCGAGTGGTACTCGCCGCTGAACATCTGCTGGCTCAGCCCTCGCGCCTTTATCTCTATCTTGCGGACTTTCTTTATTATCTCTTCATCCATAATCAGGGCACATCAACGCGGTTGAGCACTTCGCTGACCACCTCTTCGCTGGTGACGTTCTCGGCCTCGGCCTCGTAGGTGAGGCCAATGCGGTGGCGCAGCACATCCATGGCCACGGCACGCACATCCTCGGGAATGACGTATCCGCGGCGCTTCATGAAGGCGTAGGCTTTCGACGCTGCCGCCAGGTTGATGCTGCCGCGCGGCGAAGCGCCATAGCTTATCAGGCCCTCCATCTTCTCCAGACCGTATTGGCCAGGGAAGCGGGTGGCAAAGATAATGTCGGTGATGTAGTTCTCAATCTTCTCGTCCATGTAGACCTCCTTCACCACCTCGCGCGCCTTGAGGATGTCCTCGGGCTTCAATATGGCTTTCGGGCCTTTGGGCTCATTTTCTGTTCTGCCCTCATTTACCTGCTGGTGCAGTATCGCACGCTCCTCGTCCCTCTTGGGGTAGCTGATGACCACCTTCAGCATGAAGCGGTCCACCTGAGCCTCGGGCAGGGGATAGGTGCCTTCCTGCTCTATGGGGTTCTGCGTGGCCATAACCAGGAACGGCTCCTCGAGGCGGTAGGTCTGCTCGCCTATGGTCACCTGGCGCTCCTGCATGGCTTCGAGCAGGGCGCTCTGCACCTTGGCGGGGGCACGGTTTATTTCATCGGCCAGGATGAAGTGGCTGAAAATAGGTCCCTTTTTCACCTGGAAGCTCTCGTTCTTCTGGCTGTATATCAATGTGCCGATAAGGTCGGCCGGCAGCAGGTCGGGCGTGAACTGTATGCGGCTGAATTTGGCGTCGATAGCCTTGGCCAGCGTGGTGATGGTCAGCGTCTTGGCCAGTCCGGGCACACCCTCGAGCAGCACATGGCCGCCGCTCAGCAGACCTATCAGCAGCCCGTCGACCATGTGTTTTTGGCCCACAATCTGTTTGCCCATCTCCATGCGCAGCACATCGACGAAAGCACTCTCGCGGTTGATGCGCTCGTTCAGTTCTTGAATGTTTACCGATTCCATTGTCTATTATTGTTTTTGTTTCCTTATTATATATTTTGGTTATAAAAACAACAAACCAAAACAAATATTGCCTCTTTAACATTTTTTACATTGTCGCCTCACCGATGCCTCTCCGTACCCGCTCCGTCTGTTCTACGATTGTTCTCCGATTGTTCTACGATATAAACCGTTAAACAACCGTTAAACAACCTGTGAACAATCGTAGAACAGACGGAGAGGATACGGTGCTGAATCGGTGTTTCGGGGCGGAAAAAGGGCGCTGATGAAGGCTGATATGTGGAGCGGAAATGGGGTAAAAAGATGGAGTGTGGATAAAAAAAACAAAAAAATATATTGTATATATAAAAAAAAATGTATCTTTGTGCATTAAAAGATTTATGATAGAATAGAATAATTAACTAATCAATAATAACTTATGAAAATTAACAAAGTACTTCTCGGCTTGTTTGCAGGCGTAATGGCTTTGGTTGGAGGCAACGCGAGTGCCCAGGACACCAATTTCGTGGAGATTGGACCAGTCAACGTTGGCGGACATGTCACCTGTCTTGTGGCTGACCGTAACGACGCCACAACCATCTATGCGGGTTCGGCCACCGGCGGCCTTTTTGTCCGTTCGGACAAACAGCAGACACTCAACGATGTCTACACTTATCGCGGAATGAGCACGTCGCTTGCCGCCAACAGGGATTTGTGGCACTATGTGCCGTATTTCGAGGACGGCAAGGAGGTTATCCTTCCGATCAGCAGCATGGTGCAGCTTGCCGACAACAGTATTGTTATCGGTACTGGTAGCGACGAGTTCTCTGTCGGCAGCACCTTCGCTCCCATGTCTGCCGTCGGCCGCGGTATCTTTGTGTTCAACACCAATATGTTTGGCTATTCTGTCATCCCCGGTACGGAGCCTGCCTCGTGGAACAGCGACTGGGCTTCGGTTCGCAAGGTTGACTTTGTCGAGGATGCCAACGGTGATGTGCATCTTTTCGCCGTCGCCAAGAACAATATCTATCGCATCAACCGCATCGGTGGCGCCTGGCAGGCCCCCGAGCTGGTGTTCAGCGGTGCCAACGGGAGCATCGACCAGTTTATCATTGTGCGTTCGCTCCGCATGGCCTACTTCACCGTGGGTAACGAGCTGTACAAGATCGGTAACCTGAATGCCACCGCTTCTGCCATGCAGGCCTCCACGGTGCGTGTGATGAATGCCGACTATACTCTTGGCGGTGAGAATTCGGCGCTGAAGATTGCCGTCGCTCCGTCCGATCCTAGTTACCTCTACTTGATGGTCATCAACTCCAACGGCATTATGAAGGGCCTCTATTTGACCCGCGACTTGCAGACCTGGCAGATCCTGACCACCAGCACTGTGCGTGTGTTCTCTATGTCGGCTGTCAACGGCAAGCCCGTCGTCAACGGCGACGGCCGCCACAGCGGTACCATCTATGTCGACCCGCGTGATCCCCAGCATGTTGTTATCGCCGGTTCCACTATCTGGAGCGGCCGCAGCTATGTCCCGGGTTCGTACTACCAGTGGACCATGATGTCCTACTGTGAGCAGGAGTTGAACTATGGCGACTATATGGCATCGGTTTTTGGCAATCCTTCGTATGTGCACTCCGGCATCCATCACATTCTCTGTGCCCCGCGTGAGATCTACGGCGAAATGCGTTATGTCTACTATATCGCCACCGATGGCGGTGTGTTCCGCACCTACAATGAATTCCGTAGCTATGAGGATCTCAACCGCGGTCTGAACGTTATGCAGACCAATGGCGTGGCTGTCTCGCCCGACGGCACTGTTGTCAGTGGTGCCCACAATGGCGCTTGTCCCCTTATCGAGGCCCGTACAGACCACGACGGCGGCCAGCCTGAGGTGGAATGGTACGACGATGGCACTCATGGCAATATCAACCACGACGCCCTCATCACCTGGAAGGACAACGGTGGCATGGTGGCTGCTTCGATGTTCCAGCAGTATGCTCCCACATTGCGCCGCACCATCTTCGTCTCGTCGCGCGACAACCAGTTCGGCCGCTCGTACGCCGACTATATGAACTACACGCAGACCCAGACCTGGACTATTGGAGAGCGCTTCCTCAGCAACTCCATGATCAGTGGCCAGCAGGTTTCGTTCATGTCGTTCTGGGAGACCGCCAACGACAATATCTTCAACGATTCCATCACCGTGACTATCGACACCTTGGGTTATGTGCGTCGCGATACTACGGGCACCGGTCGTCTGGACACCATCTGGATGCGCAATGGCAAGTTCCAGATAGAAAGCGGTGACGTGATGACTGTGATGAGCCGCGCTCAGGCCTATTATCCCATTGACTACACCTTCACCAAGGCAATGACCGCTGGCGACGGCAACGGCCACGCCAATACTCTTAAGCTTAAGAACCCCATGCAGTCGCGTATGCTCATCATCGGTAGCGATGCTACCCGTAAGTCGATGTGGACTGTATGGCTGTCGTGGCGTGCCACCGACTTCTCGAAGGTTTGGGATGTCGACGCTTCCCGCGAGACCTGGCAGGAGTGGGCCGGTATCTATTATGTTGACACTACTATCAGCGGTAACAAGAACCGTATCCCCCGCCTGGCCGTGATGAGCGCCGATGGCCGTATGGCTTACATCGCCGTCGAGGACCGTGGTGAGCACACCACTATGATTGTGCGCGTCAAGGGATTTGATAACGTGAACTTCGGTGGCGACTCCAAGACCACGTGGGAGCAGATCAGCTGCTCGCAGTATTCGAACCGTTCGCGTCTGAGCTTCGACACACTGAAGGTGAACAACAGTGTGTGGCTGCCTCGTGCGGTGAGTTCGCTGGTTGCCGACAACTCGCTTGGTACCGAGCGTCTCATCATGACCTTCGAGGACTACAGCACAAACTTTGCCAATGTGGCTACGCTGGACAACGCACAGGGTGACTGGACAGGAAACCAGACCCTCACGCAGATGGAAATCACCGGCCATAAAGAGCTGCCCGCCTACTGCGCATTTGTCGAGGTTTCCACCGGTAACATCTATGTCGGTACCGCCGACGGTGTGTGGATTAATGAAAACAACGCCTGGCACCAGTATGAGCATCTGCGCGGTATCGCCGTGCCGACCATGATGCAGCAGAAGGCCAATCTGCCTGCCCGCCGCCATATCGGACACAACGGTATTAACGCCGAGTACTACCTGTATCCGAAGACCAAATGGCCGGGCGCCATTTACTTCGGCACTTATGGCCGCGGTATCTTCATGGATATGACCTATGTTACCGACCGTAGCAATGCTATCCTCGACGAGGGCGACTACACCTTCGGTATCCCCACGGTCAAGGGTAACAGCAACACCTCTGTCAGCATCTTCCCGAACCCGGTTGTTGGTGAGGCTAACCTCTCCATCAGCGCCACCGAGGCTGGCGATGCCCAGCTGCGCATCTACGACCTCAACGGTCGCTGCGTGAGTGTCCGCAACCTTGGCCATGTTGCCGAGGGCGAGCAGGTGTACAGCATCAGCACCGAGGGTATGGCTAAGGGCATGTACCTTGTGAATGTCATCATGGGCGGTCACACCTCCGCTACAAAGATGATGGTTCGCTAATCGGGCATTACAATAAACACGAAGAGGTGCCGCCCGACAGAGCAGCACCTCTTCGTATATAAAAAGGAATACAAAATAATATAATAAATGAACACCAATCTCGTAGAAGAACTGAAATGGCGCGGGATGATTCATGATATCATGCCCGGAACAGAAGAACAGCTGAAGAAAGAAGTCACTACCGCATACGTGGGCATCGACCCCACAGCAGATTCGCTGCATATAGGCCATCTGGTGAGCATCATGCTGCTAAAGCATCTGCAGATGGCAGGTCACAAGCCGTTGGCCGTCGTTGGCGGAGCCACAGGCATGATAGGTGACCCCAGCTTCAAGGCACAGGAGCGTAAACTGCTTACCGTCGAGGAGATACAGCACAACGTGCAGTGCATTCGCAAACAGTTGGAGCGCTTCCTCGACTTCAACAATCCCGTCAATGGGGCCGAGATATGCAACAACTATGACTGGATGAAGGATTATCTGTTTCTGGACTTCATCCGTGACGTGGGCAAGCATATCACGGTAAACTACATGATGACCAAGGACAGTGTGAAGATGCGTATGGAGACCGGCATCTCGTTCACTGAGTTCAGCTACCAGCTGCTGCAGGGCTACGACTTCCTCACCCTCTACCGCACCAAGGGCTGCAAGTTGCAGATGGGCGGCAGCGACCAATGGGGCAATATTACCACTGGCACCGAGCTCATCCGCCGTATGGAAGGTGGTGAGGCATTCGCACTCACTTGCCCGCTCATCACCAAAGCCGACGGCACCAAGTTTGGCAAGACTGAGGGCGGCAACGTGTGGCTCGACCCCGAGAAGACCAGCCCCTATAAGTTCTACCAGTTCTGGCTCAACTGCTCGGACGTGGATACCGCCAAGTATATCCGTATATTTACCCTCTTCAGCCGCGAGGAGATAGAGGTTATGGAGAAACAGCATGCCGAAGCCCCCGAGCAGCGAATACTGCAGAAAGCCCTGGCCAAGGACATCACCATCCGTGTGCATGGTGAGGAAGCCTATAACACAGCCATTGCTGCCAGTGAACTGCTCTTTGGCAAGGCTACCACCGAGCAACTGAACGCGCTTGACCGTGCCACACTGCTGAGCGTATTCGACGGTGTGCCGCAATTTACGGTGAACCGCGCCGCCATCGAGGCCGGTGCTTCTCTGGTCGACCTCGCTGCTGAGGTGGGCATGTTTGAGAGCAAGGGCGCTATCCGCCGCGAGCTGAAACAGAACAGCATAAGTGTAAACAAACAAAAGGTCGGGGAGGATTGCACCCTCGGTGCCGCAGACATCCTCAATAGCGGATGTATCCTTGTGCAGAAAGGCAAGAAGAACTACTATATATTGAACGTTGAATAAAAAAGTATTGTGTATTCGTTTTTTATTCGTATCTTTGCACTTTCAATCTGAAATATAAACAAAAAACAAAACAATATGACACAAACAACTATCAAGACATTGCGCGACAGTGCCGGAATGCGCTGGACAGCGTTGCTGCTCTTGGCTTTGGCCATGTTCTGCAGCTATGTTTTCATGGACATCCTGTCACCTATCAAGGACCTGATGCAGGAAACCCGTGGCTGGGACAGTGCTTCGTTCGGCCGCATGCAGGGCGCTGAGGTGTTCCTCAACGTCTATGTGTTCTTCCTCATCTTCGCAGGTATCATCCTTGACAAGATGGGTGTGCGTTTCACTGCTGTGCTTTCGGGTGCCGTGATGCTTTTTGGCGGCCTGATTAAGTTCTACGCTTGCAGCGAGGCTTTTATCGGCAGCAGCATTGAGGCTTGGTTCTCCAACAATCTGAACTGGAACGGTGAGTTGCCAATCATCGGTGCCATACTGCCCTTCGCGGCAGGTATGCCAGCTTCGGCCAAGCTAGCCGCTTTGGGCTTCATGTTCTTCGGCTGCGGCTGTGAGATGGCCGGTATCACGGTGAGCCGCGGTATCGTCAAGTGGTTCAAGGGTCGTGAGACGGCTTTGGCCATGGGCAGCGAGATGGCCCTCGCCCGTCTGGGTGTGGCCACCTGCATGATTTTCAGCCCCTACTTTGCCAAGCTCGGCGGCGAGGTTCACGTGGACAATGCCGTGAAGTTCGGCGTGGTGCTGCTCTGCATCGCCCTCATTATGTTCATCACCTACTTCTTCATGGACAAGAAACTCGACAGCCAGACTGGCGAGGCCGAAGAGAAGGACGACCCCTTCAAGATCAGCGACCTTGGCAAGATATTCACCAGCCTTGGTTTCTGGCTTGTGGCTCTGCTGTGCGTGCTCTACTACAGCGCCATCTTCCCCTTCCAGAAATATGCCGTCAACATGCTGCAGTGCAACCTGACACTCAACCCCGCCGAAGAGGGTACCTTCTGGGCAGGCAGTTCTGTGACATGGGTGCAGTACCTGCTGATGCTCGTCGTTGCCGCTGCCTCGTTTTCTAGCAACTTCATCAAGACTAACAAGGGTCTGAAGTATGGCTTGATGGGCTTTGCTGTGGTGGCACTGGTTGTATACTGCTACATGGGCTACATGCGCGGTACCGCTGAGACTATCTTCGCAGTGTTCCCGCTGCTGGCTGTGGCCATCACCCCCATACTTGGCAACTATGTCGACCACAAGGGTAAAGCTGCTTCGATGCTTATGCTTGGCTCCATTCTGCTGGTTATATGCCATCTCACATTTGCCTTCATCCTGCCCGCCTTCAAGGGCAATGCCGTTGGTGGCACCATCGTTGCTTACGTCACCATCCTCGTGCTTGGCGCAAGTTTCTCTTTGGTGCCTGCCGCCTTGTGGCCCAGCGTTCCCAAGCTGGTTGACGAGAAGATCATCGGTTCCGCCTATGCCGCTATCTTCTGGATTCAGAACATCGGCCTCGGCTTGTTCCCCGCCCTTATAGGTATGGTGTTGAACAACACCAACCCCGAAGGTACTGCCGCTCATGAGCTCGACTATACTTGGGCACTGGTCATGTTGGCTGCCCTCGGTATCGCTGCTCTGCTTATCTCGGTATACCTCCGTGCCGTTGACAAGAAGAAAGGCTACGGTCTGGAACAGCCCAACATCAAGGCTTAATAACTACCGGTATCAATAGCTAAAAAGAGCGACCCGATTGGGTCGCTCTTTTTTATTGTCTTATGTCTTCCATGGCTCGTTGCACGAAGCGATTTAATGGAACACTGGCTCGCCACACCTTCAGCACCTCATCGAAGAGGCAGTCGTTGCCGATGAACTTGTCCGGCATGGTGTAACTGGTGGTGTAATCTTTGTATTGCAGCAGGTAGGCATGCTCCCAGTCGGCGGGGTAGCCCTTTGGGACGCGCTGTAGTTTCTTCAGTGTGAAGAACTCACTGCCAAAATAGTGCTTGTAGCTCTTCTCGTTCATGATGGCGAGGAACTCGTCGGTGCAGTAGAATATCTCCTGACGGATGGCGTTTAATGCTTCGGGTGTGGGCATGAAGATGCCGCCGCCGAGGTTGCAGGTGCCCTTGAGGCCGTAGGCTTCCTCGGTGCCTATCTGGAAGTAGTAGCCCGGCACGCCGCTGTTCTTCGGACCCCAGCTGCTGAGAAAGCAGGCGATGTGTGTCTTGTAGGGCGTCTTGTCGGCCGAGAAGCGTGTATCGCGGTAGATGCGGTAGACCGAGTTCTTGGCCGTGAGGCCCACAAGGGTGTCGTCGTATTTCACCATCTCGTCGATGAGGGCCTGCGTGAAGGCCTCGAAGTCGGCCTTAATGGCCAGCCAGCGGTCCTTGTGGTCGTTGAACCACGGGCGGTTGTTGTTGACAGTCAGTTCCTGCAGGAAGGGCAGGGTGTCGGGGTGTAGTTGGGGTGTCATTTTGATATTAATGATTTTATTTGTGGACAAATTTCATTATTTCTTTTGCCAATTGGCTACTGTCGCTGTATGTCATATTAATGGCAAAGCGGTAGCGGCTGTGGCGACCATAATATACCCGCAAGGTGTCGGGTACGGTGAGGCTGCTACCTCTGCTGCCATCGTAATGCTCTACACGGCGTATTGAAGACAATGGAATACTTTTATGTCGCCGCATAAAGCTGTTTGTACAGTTAATGACAATGTTATCACCTTGTATTGATATGGTCTCTTGGGCGTGGAATAGACGTATTTGATTGTCTAATACGAAGAAGAACATGTATGTACAAAATAGGAAGGCTGCCGTGTAAAAAGTCCATATAATCAAGTCTACGTCATTTTGTTTTGCCGTTGTAACAATAACAAATATCATCATAATGACAACAAACAGCATGAGAAATGGGGGAAGAGAGTCAAGAATCTTCTCCCAAATTGGACATTTCTTGGGACCGTTGACGGCTAGTATTGTATTATCAATCATCTCTTATCTCTACAGATTTCGCAGCCACTTGATTTCCTCGGCCCAGCGCATCGGGTCGGGGGTCTCGAGGATGATGGGCATGTCGTCGAATCGGGGGTCGTGCATGAAGCGGCTGAAGAATGCTTTGCCGAGGAAGCCCTCACCCAGCACCTCGTGACGGTCAACATGGCTGCCGGAGTTCTTCTTGCTGTCGTTGAGGTGGATGGCGCGGAGATACTGCGGGCCTATCAACCGGTCGAATTCCTCGAAGCAGAACATGTAGCCCATCTCCGTCGAGAGGTCGTATCCGGCGGCCAGCGTGTGACAGGTGTCGATGCAGACGCCCACGCGGCTCTTGTCGTCGATGCCTTCAATAATTCGTGCGATTTGCTCGAACTTCCAGCCGAGGTTGGTGCCCTGTCCGGCGGTGTTCTCAATGACGGCCGTCACGCCTTCGGTCTTGCTGAGTGCGAGGTTCACCTCGCGGGCAATCTGGTCGAGGCATTCCTCCTCACTTATCTTGTTGAGGTGGCTGCCGGGATGGAAGTTCAGCATGGTGAGTCCCAGCTGTTGGGCGCGCTGCATCTCGTCGAGGAAGGCAGCGCGGGATTTTTGAAGAGTCTCCTCGTCGGGCGAGCCGAGGTTGATGAGGTAGCTGTCGTGCGGTAGCACCATCTCGGGCTTGAAGCCTCTGTCGACGAGCAACGCCCTGAAGCCGTCAATTTCCAGCTGCGGCAGCGGCTTGCTCACCCAGCTTCTTTGGTTACGTGTAAACAAAGCAAACGCGTTGGCTCCGATGGCCTCAGCGTTCAGTATGGCGTTTCCTACGCCTCCCGATGCGCTCACATGTGCGCCTATGTATTTGGTCATAGTGGTTATGTTTAATTATCTAAGTAATCTTTAACAATATCAAGTATTTCTGCACCGTATCGTTCCACCGTCTTTTCACCCACGCCGAGCTGCTGCTTCAGTTCGGCAACGTTTACGGGCTTGTTGGTGGCAATGGCATGGAGCGCTTTCTGCTGTAGTACCATGTATACAGGCACCTCCTCGTCTTTTGCCTTCATTGCGCGCCAGTTGCGCAGGGCGGTGAAGAGATCGTTGCTTATCTTCTCGCTGCCACGTTTTTTGACGGCTTTGGAGTGCCCTTTCTTATCATCTTTCTCGACAAGGAAGCCAATCTTGGCATGCTGTACAGCCAGCACGTTGAATCCTTTTTTCTTGACGGCTTCGAGGCAGGCTATCTTAATGTTTAGGGCCTCGGTAAGTTGTTTACCGGCCTCCTCCAAGCTCTTTGCGGTCTCTTTATTGTCAATGTCGACGTCAAGGAGTACCTTGACAACGGCAAGGAATGGCGATAGTTGCGAGAGGTAGTATTCTGCCCCCTTATCGGCTCGCTCGTTCTGGCAGCTTTCGTCAAGCCGTATAAGCTGTGCTTTGAACTTCTCGCTAACACCATACAAGTCGACAATTGTGTTGCTGGCGTTGCGCAGACGTTCCACGTTCTCGGGGTAAATGTTCTTCAGTTTGCCGTAATGCTCCTGCAGCCGCTCGCTGAGACGTACCAGGTCGTCCATGCCGAAGAGTTCCATTAGTTTGTCCATGCGGTATTGCCGTTCGTATTTGCTTGCGGCTTCCTCGGTTTGCTCGAAACTTGGCTGGGCCGATATGAACTGGCTTACGTTTAAGTCTTCGAAGGCTACTTTAGGTGAGAGTGGCGTCGATAGTGTGAGGCCTTCAAGGGTACGACATCGACTGAGGGCTACGTAGACCTGCCCGAAGGCGAAGGCATCGGCGGCATCGATGACCACGTGGTCGAAGGTGAGCCCCTGGGCTTTGTGGATGGTTACGGCCCATGCGGCCTGCAAGGGATATTGCCTGAATGTACCTTCCACTTCCTGCTCAATCTCGTTGGTTTTGGAGTTTAGCTTGTATTTAAGGCTCTCCCATGTTTCGTGGCTCACAATGATGACATCGCCGTCGTCACTAATGACCTCGATAAAATCCTTCTTTTCCTCGTCATCATAAAGGAAGCGTGTCACGGTACCTAACATGCCGTTGTAGTAGCGATGTCCGCCGGAGGTGTCGTTTTTGACGAACATCACGCGTTCGCCTACCTTTACTTCAAGGCTCCGGTCGCATGGGAGCGCCTGCTCTGGATAGTTACCTCTGATGAAGGCCTCGAACACGCGACGTTCACCAGTCAAGGCTTCCATATGTCGTCTATTTATGGCATCGGCCTGTCGGTTGTGGGTCGTCAGTGTGATAGCGTCTTTCTGCTTTGTTGCATTGACTCTTGCGTTGAGGGTCTGGAGGGTGGCGTCGTCGATGTTGTTGTCGCGCACGTGGTTCAGTAGGTCCACAAAAGCAGCGTCTTGCTGACGGTATACGGTGGTGAGTTCAATTGTGATATAGGGCGTTCTTTGTAACGCCTTGCTGGCAAAGAAGTAAGGGGTAGGATAGACCTGTTGCATGTATGACTTCTCGGCATCAGTGACGACTGGCGATAGTTGGTGCACGTCGCCAATCATTAGCAGTTGTACGCCGCCAAAAGGACGGCTCGAGCGGCGGTATCGCCGCAGCGTCATATCAATGGCGTCGAGGAGGTCTGCACGTACCATTGATATCTCGTCGATGATGAGCAACTCAAGTGTGCGTATTATGTTGAGCTTGTTTTTGCTGAGCGACTTGCGGGTCTCCGGCATCTGGTACTCAGTCACGAGCTCCTTGACGTCTGGCAGGTAGGGGTCAAATGGCAGCTGGAAGAACGAGTGGATGGTGACACCACCAGCATTGATGGCCGCCACGCCTGTCGGTGCCACAATAGCGTGGCGTTTGGGACATTGTGCCGCCACTTCGCGCAGGAAAGTCGTCTTGCCGGTGCCTGCCTTGCCGGTTAGGAACACCGACACACCCGTCTGCTCTACATAGCGCCGCGCTAGTTCTATCTGAGGGTTGGTTTCCATATTCGTTTCTGTGACTGCTCGTCTATATTATTCTCTTTGGCAAAAGAATTGCCTGACATAGTAGATTTTTTGTATATACTGACGGAAAGGTCATTGATGAGGACTAGTGTGTTGTCGGTCTTGAATAAGTATACGCGTACTTCTGCACCGGATGGTAGTTCGTCCAGATGCAGCTCCTGCTTATATTCGAATGGGAACCAGTGCGAATAGGCACGAATGCTACCGTCTATCGGTGAAGAATTCCAACTGATGGTGCTGTCTGCTTTCTCGACGGAAATAACCATTGCACAGTTTGTGTATGCGTAGCTGTTGCACATGGCAGTGGCTTTTACGATGATGGTGTCGCAACATAATGCGCGCAGCGTGTCGAGGGGGTATGTGATGGTTGTAGAATATGTGCCAACACTCTCGTTACCATTGTTTTTTGTGATACGTATTATGGTGTCGTATTGCGGTATTGTGCTGTATACATTTTCTAATCTGTATATTTTGACGCCGAATTGGTCCAAAATGGGCGTGGTGTTTTGGTATGCATTGAATGCGAAATCGGGAATGTCGTTGTATGATATGCCGTCTAACGCCATTGTGTGATAGTTGAGGACTACTGCTGCTCTCCCGTTGTAGTTGCTATCTGTCTCTTTGTACATTTCTTCGAAATGAATATAACGGTCGTTGGCACGGAATCCATTGTAGTAGCGTAACATGCGTACGCAAGCTTCATCTGAGAAGATATGGCTGTACTCGCTATTGTTGACGATGTTGTCAATCAGCATTTCGCGACGTTCTTTGTATTTGTAAGACTGGTCCGCCATTAGTTTTATGGGCATAACCATCAATGCCACAAACAGCGCAGTATGAATGTATCTGCACGGTTTTTTGCTGTATTGTTTGATGGCTGCTGCGATAGCTACAATGGTTACGGGTAGATAGCAATAATAGCAGATATTTCTATTCCAGAAGAACGTATAGGCGGTTGCAAGTACAGTTAGTGTGGCAATGACCAAAGTCTGTATGCGGCTTGGCCGTTTCTGCAGCATGAGCGCTGAACCAATAGCACCAATAGGGATAATGAATAGGTAGTGTCGCGGGTCTATGCACATGGGTATGTACGATGTGGCCGAGATGGTCATGAAATTGCCCGAGAGGAACATCAGCATCGCCGATACGACAAAAAAGGATGTCGTATCGGCCACCTTAAGCATCTTCCGCCATTCCTTGGAAACAAACGCCGCAGCAACACAAATCATCGGAACGGCCATCCCGCTCGTGACCGTCATATCGAAATAGTCGAAATATATGCGCTTAAGCAGGATTGCAAGGGGTTGCTGATCGTAGCTGCATTTGTTCAGGTAGCTGTTTTGTGCAATCGACTTGAACCTGTAGAAAAACTCTCCCGTCATCAGCCTGATGCTTGCAAAATAGATAACTAGGCATACCGCTCCCGACACTATCGCCCATATCCAGAACTTCCCGGCTTTCTTCTGTATGCAGTCACTGACAAATAGATACAGCAACCACGGCAGCAGCAACACCACCGTGCCTTTCGACATGAATGCGAGCCATAGCGATACGGCAAACATTACGGCATACAGTCCCGTGTGCTTCTGTGTTTCATACCGTTGACGATAGTATGTATATGCCGCCAATACGGTGAAAAACGCTACATATATGTCGGGCATCAGTTTGTTCGAATAAAATAGTATGGCTTCTGTCGTCACCGTGAGGGCCAGACCTATGGCTGTCGTCCAAAAGCCTCGTCTGCGCAATATCACATATATGGTCACGAGCATCATTATGGTCAGTACCATCGCTGGTAATGATGATGCAAAGTCATTGATGCCAAACAGTCTATAGCAAAGGGCTGTGGCGGCTATAATAGTAAACCTGAATGTGAAATGGTCGTCAAAATCCACATTCCCGTTCAGCAGATTTGCCGCAATCTCGGCATACTGCATGTCGTCATAGCCGTAATGTCCCGTGTAGCCTGACAATCGGTAGCATATCACCACAAGCACAAAAAACAGAAGTGCGTATATCGGTTTGGCTTTCATATTAGCGTATTGTCAGTTTAGACTGCAAAAATACGATTTTTCTGTCAAACTACAAAATAGAAATACTTATCTTGCGTTATATCAATATGGAACAACCTATATTGAATGAGCATAATAAGCAGGAGTACCCGCCGATGCATACGGCGGAGCATATATTGAACCAGACCATGGTGCGCATGTTTGGCTGCCCGCGGTCGCGCAACGCGCATATCGAACGGAAGAAGAGCAAGTGCGACTATCTGCTCGACGCATGCCCCACCGAGGAGCATGTGGCGGAGATAGAGCGCCGCGTGAACGAGGTGATAGCACAGCATCTGCCTGTCAGCTACGAGTTTGTGAAGAGGGGAGAGGTGCCGCCCGAGGTGGACCTCTGGAAACTGCCCGACGACGCCAGCGAGACCCTCCGTCTGGTGCGCATTGGCGACTATGACCTCTGTGCATGTGTCGGCACCCACGTGCAGAACACCTCAGAAATCGGCCGCTTCAGAATCATCTCCCACGATTATAATGCAGACACCAAGGTGTGGCGCATGCGGTTTAAATTAGAAGAATAAAGAAAGGCACCCAATCGGGTGCCTTTCTTTTTATTGCTCTCCGCGAGCACGCGGCGGCTTAGTACATGCCGCCCATGCCACCCATACCGGGATTGCCGGCGGGCATCGGGGGTTCGGGTTCCTTGATGTCGCAGAGCACGCACTCGGTGGTGAGGAGCATGCCGGCGATGCTGGCGGCGTTCTCCAGAGCCACGCGGGTCACCTTAGCGGGGTCGATGACGCCGCTCTTGAACAGGTTCTCGTACTGCTCGGTGCGGGCATTGTAGCCGTAGTCACCCTTGCCATTCTTCACCTCGTTGACGACGACGCTGCCCTCAAGGCCGGCGTTCTCAACAATCATGCGCAGAGGCTCCTCGACGGCGCGACGGATAATCTCGATGCCGAGCTTCTCGTCCTCGTTCTCGGGCTTGACGTTGCTGAGGCTCTGGGCGGCGGATGAGGGCGGTGCCGCCACCGGGGATGATACCCTCTTCGACAGCTGCGCGGGTGGCGTGCAGGGCGTCGTCGAAGCGGTCTTTCTTCTCCTTCATCTCCACCTCGGAGGCTGCGCCGACGTAGATGACTGCCACGCCGCCGGCCAGCTTGGCCAGGCGCTCCTGCAACTTCTCACGGTCGTAGTCGCTGGTGGTCTTCTCGATCTGGGCTTTGATCTGACCCACGCGGGCCTTGATGGCTTCGCTGTCGCCCTTGCCGCTGACGATGGTGGTGTTGTCCTTGTCAATGCTGATCTTCTCGCTCTGGCCGAGCATGCTGAGGTCGGCATCTTCGAGCTTGTAGCCCTTCTCCTCGCTGATGACGGTGCCACCGGTGAGGATGGCGATGTCCTCGAGCATCTCCTTGCGGCGGTCGCCGAAGCCGGGGGCC
>CADAWR010000014.1 GCA_902791695.1 uncultured Bacteroidota bacterium | reverse complement strand
TCTCTCCTCTTGTGGGCGGCTGCGCCGCCCCTCCTCTTTGCTTCTCCTCTCGCGCTTCTTTCGGGCGGCTGCGCCGCCCTACCCCTTCCGCTTCTCCTCCGCTTCTCTTCCGCTTCTTCGGCGGCTGCGCCGCCTCTCTCTCCCTCGTGCTCTCGTGGGCGGCTGGCGCCGCCCCCTCGCCCTTTCCTCTCTCCTCTCTATCAAACAATTAACAAACCCATAACGCCGTCACATGTCATAAACTTTTTTTCTTTTGCCATAATTGCTTAAACGTTTAAGGATTAATTATTTTAGTGAATTATTTTGTTTTATTGTTGTCTTCTATCTGTATTTGTTCTTGTTGTGCTATCTGTTTGGCGTTCATCGAGGAGACTACCGGTTGCCCTATTTCTTTCTCGGCGGCTTCGCGAGCCACACGTGCGGTCGCTCCACCACGACGGGCCACTTTGGCGCTCTCCACCATACCCTTGGGGCTCTCGTTCTTGGATATCTGTGTTGTGGTGGCTTCGGCAAGCATGTTGATGGCAATCTCAAGGTCGGTCATGTTGTCGCGCAGGTTCTCTTTCTTCAGGCCCTTCAACTGCTTGTATTCCTTTGCCGAGAGGCCGCTCCATCCGCGATAGATGATGTCCGTCAGCGAGGCGAACTGCTGCCCTTCCTCCAATCCGGCGCGTTTCCATTCGTCGGTCAGGTGTTTGCGTACCTCGATGGAGCGCATACGCTGGTTGATCCAAGCCTCCGAGTATCCCAGTCGGCGATAGTCGGCTACCGCCTGTTCTATGGAGAGCTCGGGGTCTTGCATCTGGTCGATACGTTGTGCCGCCACCTGAGCCATCCATTGCTTGAAGGGCTCGGCCTTCGGCGACGGTATGGATTGTATAAGCCTGAAAAGCTGTTCGGTATCAGCCACATCGGTAAGATACCGTTTGCCATCGGTCGACTCCATTTTCAGTTGGTAACAATTTGTTACCGACTGATTGCCTTCCTTTATAAGTCTGCCTTTCAGCACCTTCCAGTACTTGCGGGCCGTCTGGTAGTCGCTGTCGGTCAGGACCGACACCACATCAACCACCGAAAACCACCATTTCTCGGCATCAGTATCCCAAGCGGTACGCACCCGCTTCTCCTCAAAGAGTTGTATCGCCTGTTTCTGTGTCATTTCTTCATTGTCTTTTGCTATCATTGCTTATGCCGAAGGCCGCGAATACCTAATAATCAAACTTGACGTAATGAGCAACGTTTAAGGATTAATTATTTTGGTGAATTATTATATACTATTCCAAAACTCTGGTGATTGTTGGTCAATATCTAAGGCATCATTGTATAATCCACTGTTAAATACTCTGCATATTTCATCAACAAATTTACTATCTTCATGTTTGTCATCAAAATTTGACAGCCCAGCAGAAAAGAGGGCATTCATTTTACTAGCATGCATAAGTTTTAGTGTTCCAGTATTGGCAGTTTTTTCAAGATTAATATAATAGTATTTTCCATCCTTTTCAATTAGTGTATTATCGATGAATTGGGGTTTGAGAGGCCAGATGTTGTCATACACTACTGGAAGAATCATCCTTCCGTTCACGTCAATTATCCCCCATCTTTTTGTCCCATTGGTTTTTATGTTAACCCGAAGGAAACCTTTTGTAACCGTCTCGTCAATATATGAATAACACGCATAATTCATTCTTGGTAAAACAATATCACGAATGGATTGTGCTACACCATAAGTATAAGAGTCTTTCTTGAATATAGTCACATCGTTTCCAAATGTGGTGCTCAACCTATGAATTATCTTAAAATCCTTTCCTCCTGTGCCGTCGTGTAGTGAACCTTGTTCATTAATTGTAACAGCCATTGACACATCTATTCCACATGATGGGCATACTGGAAGAACAGAATTGTATTCTTGTCCGCAACTAGAACATCTTAATATGGCCATGATTAATGAATTTGTATATTAGTTTAACCTCTTATCGCCTAAACATTTTTCCAATTTCTTCATTTTTATAGTATAGAATCTTCCCCTCCTTATCAACCTCTGTAAAAAGAGATAAGTAAATTAGATTTGGGGGCTGTTGGTTGTATACTTTGACTATCTCGTTAATATTATTGTCTATTGATTTTGGATCAGACGACACTTCAAAAATCACAATGGTATCGGCATTTGTATTTAAAAAAGCAGTCGGTTCAAATGAATTCATAATGTTAAATGCATCAAGCTTTTCTGAAAATGGTTGCAAGTGGAACGTTTTGTATTTTTTCCACCCATTTATTTGTTTTCTTGGGAAATATACAGCAACATTTGGATATGTATCCTTTATAGTTTCAATTACAAATAATACTCTCAAATAATCAATTTTATCAATTCTACTCAAACATGCATTGAGTTCCTTGACCTGCATGTAATTGCTGAATAGTGGAAAAAATGCTGCCCTCCCCTTCCTCCGATTATATGGTTGCTGGTATAAAATACCTACTGAATAAAGTGCGGACATTAGCGCCCCTGAATTATCATGCTGGACAAGTTGGTTATTTACAAATCTATATCTCTCCCAATTCCCTTCTGGCAATTTTAAATTCATGCAGTAGGAATAAAACAAATCCTGCTTTTTTATATAGTAAATATCCATGACTGTCTTCCTACGTCATTAGTATTTATTAACTATATCCCAAATCTCTTTCAGCACAATCATTTGTTCTCTTGTTTAAACCCTATCCGTTTCCGTGGCGTTGTTGGTTTCTCGCGCAGCTGGTCGAGGGCGTCGTTGAGGGCGCTTATCTGCACGGCCATCTCCATGTTGTTCTCATTCTGCTCGTGGAGAATCTCGTCCACACGGGCATTGAGCGAATCCACCTTGTGCGACAGTTGTTCCACCTTGTAGTTTACAGACATCATACCACTAAGGGCTTCACGCATCGCTATAAATGCGCGAGTGACCATCACACTCATTTGGATTGCAGAAGGACTTTTCAATACGGAAGCCAGCATCAGTGCTCCATGTTCGGTAAAAGCATACGGCAGGGCTACTTTAGGACGCTTGCTTGGTGATGTCATCACAATTTGTGACGACATATCGCCTTCTTGACCGTATGTCATCACAATTTGTGATGACATACTATCCCTTTCTTCTGCTGTCAGTTGGAACATAAAGTCCTCGGGGAAACGTTCAATATTACGTTTCACAGCCTGATTTAGTACACGCGTTTCAACACCATACAACTCTGCCAAGTCGCGGTCAAGCATCACACGCTGTCCCCGAACCTCGTATATGCGGTGTTTGATGACTTCAATGTCTGTATTTGCCTTTATGATTATTTCCTCATTCATTTCAATGTTTCTATTTCAGCAGTTTCCTATTTTCCACTTCTTCCAGCACGGTCATTTGCTGGATGGCTATCTTGTTGAGTTTGTGCAGGCGGTCACGTTGATGGAAGCCCTCGTTAATAAACCCCTCGAATTCGATGGGGTTAAAATTGGGATTATTCAAATATTCCCAAATACCAAGATACTCTATGGTGTTCCTGTTTCGCATCCAATTACCCACAACAGCAGTAGGCTCCAACGGATTCTTCTGCCTCGCAATATCCGTGATACAGATATAATCCGTCTCTCCCACCTTCATCGTCCTGATGGTAGTGTCTTTGACGTTTATTTCATGTGCCTTTGCCATAATCTTTTTATTTCTTCTGTTTGAACCCTATCCGTTTCCGGGGCGTTGATGGCTTCTCGCGCAGTTGGTCGAGGGCGTCGTTGAGGGCGCTTATCTGCACGGCCACCTCCATATTGTTCTCGTTTTGCTCGTGGAGAATCTCGTCCACACGGGCGTTGAGATTGTCGACCTTGTGCGACAGTTGCTCCACCTTCAAGTTTACACCCTGCCAGGCAACTATCGCGTGACGAATGGCCACAAACGCCCGCATAATATTGATGTTGACCTGTATGGCTGTCTCCGACCGCAACACCGAACTCAACATAGCAATACCCAATTCAGTAAAAGCATAGGGTAGATAACGTCCACCGCCCCAATTTGAAGTCGCGATTTGCGATTTCAAATGCGTATCGCTCTCTGCATCAATATCTTCTGGACTTGAGGTCACAATTTGTGACCTCAAGTCTACATTATGCTCATTCACAGTTATTTGCTGTGATTTCAAAAAGAATACATCTTTTCTATTAAGTTTAAACATAAAGTCTTCTGGGAACCGCTCAATATTGCGTTTGACCGCTTGGTTCAAGACTTTAGTCTCCACCCCATACAACTCCGCCAAGTCGCGGTCAAGCATAACTTGCATGCCCCGCACCTCGTGGATGCAATGCTTGATGACTTCGATGTCAGCTGTTTCCTTTATGGCAATATCTGCGGCCATTTTGTTTGGCGTTCTTTCTGTAATAGTCTAATAACGACAACAATACATCACGTATAATACAATACGTGATTTTACAAAGATACTAAAATAAAATGGAATGAGGAAAAATTATTTTGCAGTTTATTGCAATTTGTATCTATCCCCGGAATGGCCTTTCATGGGCGTACATTGTGTTGGCAAGTTGGGTAATCCATTATTTTAACGATAATTTAACGTTAGTATTACAATATTTCAACAATATCTATCGTTGTATTATCGTTGAAGTATCGTTGAAATATCGTTTAAGATACTTGCAGATAGTGGATTGCAGGTGTTGGTATAAGAAGTTAAACAAATAAGGAGGATATATTTATGGGTAAACAGAAGTCTATGGGACTGTTCTTGAACGGCAGCCTTAAGAAGAGCGGAGTGACATTCTACCTCCGTGGAGAACAGACGATTATGCGGACGGCACACAGTGAACAGCCCAAGCGGCGCACGCGGGCGCAGTTCGTCGCGCGGCAGCAGCTGACGCACAGCTGTCGCCTGTGGAAGATGCTCTGCTGGGCCGGCGAGCCGCTGTTCGAGAAGACGCCCACGGCCTACGCCCGTTTCCGCACACTGATGCGTCGCACGCCGGTGGTCTACACACCGTGCCTCGGACCGATGTACGGCGCCAGCCTGCTGCTGCCCGGCATGCCGGTGAGCGACGGTGTGCTGCCGGTGGTGGAGCAGCGGCTGGGCGAGGTGGACGGCACTGCCGCCTTGCTCACCTCACTTGCCGCCGCCGACCTGCGGCGTGGCGACAAGCTGCGGCTCTACACCCTGCGCCAGACCTTGGAGAGCCGTCGGCCGATGGTGCGCATCAGCGCAGAGGACCTACAGGTGGACGCTTTCCGGGAGGTCGACGGGCGGCTGGCCTTGGTGGACGAGGGCTTCGCCGACGACATGACCGGTTGGGCGCTGGTGCATATCCGCGCGGAGAAGTGCAGCAGTCAGCAGGTGGTCACGCGGTGCACCTACTACCTGCCTTTCACCACCGAGGAGGCCCTCCTTAAGGCCGCCGAGAGCTATGGCGGACTGACTCCCGAGGTGCGATAGGAGGGGCAAACGGTGTGTGTCGTGGTGTTTTTTTTGGCAGTTCCAGCAATAATGTGTATCTTTGCAAAAAAAATAAAACCAATGAAAAAGACGATACACACATTGTTTGCCGCAGTGTTGACGCTGGCCATGCTGGCCGGCTGCGGCAATAATCAGAAGCATAACGACAAACAGGAAGCGGCTATGAACAGCGAATTGAAAGCTTTCGACGTGCAGAAGGATTTTACGGACAACGGCTTCACCTTCTTCACTAAGAACCTCATCCTCTGCTGCGGTGACAGCACGGAGAGCAACGCCATGACCATCGGCTGGGGCGGCATCGGCAACTACCTGGGGCACGAGCGTGCGGCGGTGACGGTGTATGTGGCGCCGGCACGCTACACCTACGAGTTCATGGAGCGGCATCCGCGCTTCACCGTCATGGAGTTCGACGACCCGGAAGTATGGAAGTATATGGGCAAGAACAGCGGCCGCGACGGCGACAAGGCTGCGGCGCTGGGCCTTCACGTGGCATATACCGAGCACGGCACGCCCTACTATGAGGAGGCCAAGACGGTGATAGAATGCGAGACGATGACCGCATGGCACCAGACGGAGCAGGACTTCCGCAACGCGACGCCCAAGGAGTGGTACGACGGCTTCGAGGCCGGCATCCACACGGTATACATCGGAGAGGTAATAGGCGCTTGGAAAAGATGATACTCATTGATACAACCGACATGTGCTCGCACCTGCAGCGGAAGCTGTTCGCCGAGGGCGGAGAATACCACCGGCTGTGGCAGGCTATGCAGGAGGATGAGGAGCTGACGGCTGTGGTGCGCTCGCGCCAGCTGCATATCTACCGCAACGGTAAGAAAGTGCTGGTACTGGCCGGGAAGGCGGCGCCGAAGGTCGTAAGGGAAGACCGCATCGGCAAGCTGCTGCCGAAGCTAAAAAAACAGGAATCATGAAACACATACTTGGCATGAAGAAGATATTGTTATTGTTGGCGGCCGCCCTGCTGCTGACGGCTTGTGGAAACCAAGAAGAGAAGCTGAAGGAAAGGGCTGCGGAACTGTGCAAGTACATCCCCGACCACGAGCTGCGGGAAGAGTCGCGCGAGTATATGACCGAGGACTTCTACAATGTGCTCGACACGATGTTCAACCGCCTGCCGGAACATGAGGCTATGGACCACGAATGGCTCTACTACTTCGTCACCGGCAACGGCGGCACGATAGCCGACTACACGGTGACTGGCGTTGAGCTGACCGACAATACCCATGCTGTGGCTACTATCAGCGTGCGTCAGAAGTGGGAAGATGGCTCGTTCGACGAGTCTACCGACATTGAGGAGCACAAGCTCTATATGGAGAATGTCGACGGCGTGTGGCTGATGTCTGACTTTGACGGGCACAAGGCCGACTGTATACGTCACATAGCAATCAACCGTGAGGAACAGGCCGTAAGAGCGGCCATCAGCGACTACCTGGTGCGCGAGATTGGCGAGCATTACCTGAAGGGCGAGCTCTGCATCCCGACGCTGCAGATGATACATGAGGAGGACGGGCTCTTTATGGGCGACTTCTGGGTGATGTGGTACAACGTCGTGGGCGACACGCTGAAGTGCGTCTCCGGTGGCAACCATGCAGGCGCGATAACCATGAGCAAAGAGAACGGCAAATACAAGGTGACAGGATTCGAGCAGGCCGTCGACGGTGCCGGCAATATGGCCAGCGCCAAGCGCATCTTCGGCAGCTACTACGACATCTATGAGAACGTGCACTCAAGCGAGCAGGTGCGCGAGGCCGTCCGTCAGGAGCAGCTGAAAGAATATGTGAAGCACAATAACCTCAATGTCCACTACTATCAAGATTACGGCTGGCCGGCGAAAGAAATATGGTAATAGATTTCAATAAACTCGAGGAAGTTGCCAATCCGCAGTTCAAAGGCGGCGAGGGCAACACGATGTTCCGTACCTTTAATGACGGACAGAACAAGATTATGCGAGGACGGCTTGAGGTGGGCTGCTCCATCGGCTTCCACAAACACGAGACCAACAGCGAGATAATATTCATCCTCAGCGGCGAGGCCCGATGCTTGTATGACGACGGCGAAGAGCGCCTTGTTCCCGGCCAGTGCCACTACTGCCCCGTGGGGCACTCGCACTCGCTCATCAATGCAAGCTCCACTGAGCCATTGATATTCTTCGCCATAGTACCAGAACTGAAAGCCGTATGAAGCTAAGTAACGACATGATCACCATAGAGGTGAACGAGCATGGCGCCGAGCTGGTGAGCCTCAAGAAAGGGGGTCACGAGTACCTGTGGAACGGTGACGCTGCCTATTGGAACCGCCATGCGCCGATACTATTTCCCGCCGTGGGGAAGCCGTATAACAACGAGCTCCATGTTGGTGGACAGGCCTACACCATGAAGCAGCATGGCTATGCGAGAGACAGTGAGTTTGCGATTATTGGTAACGGACAGCTGCGGTTGCTGCCGGGTTCTCTCAGCGAAAGCTACCCATATAAGCTGGGTTTGGAGGTATGCTATCGGCTGCATGGCAGCGCTGTGGAAGTGATGTGGACGGTGGAAAACCTCGACGAGAGGGATGCTTGGTTCCAGATAGGTGCCCATCCGGGCTTTATGCTGCCAGAGTATAGGGCTGAAGACGCTCTGCATGGTCATATCCGTTATTACGACCGCGAAGGGAGGAGTGTATCGCCTGTCATCGTAAACGGACTTGAGGACGGCAACCGTGTGCCGTTGCCGGAACCACGACGTATTCCTGTCGAGATGCCGATAGGGGCCGACACCTTCGCCCATGATGCGCTGATGTTTGAGGATGGCCAGGTGGCTAAGGCTGTGCTTTGCGACAAGAATGGCAAAGAGGTAATTGCCGTCAGTTGCCCGCAGGCTGAAGCCTACGGCATCTGGGCTCCACACAGGGAAGGCTGTCCGTTCGTTTGCCTTGAGCCTTGGTGCGGTATCTGCGACACCAAGGGCTTTACCGGCGACATCTCTAAGCGCCAGTATATCCACCGTCTGGCACCGAAGGAGAAGTATACCTTCACCTACACCATCGAGGTGTACCGATAGTAACAAAACGCCGTAATAGCCAGCTGGATAATCAATATGGCCGGCACCCCGTAGCGGAACTTCTTGTGCTGGGTCTTGTGGTGAAAGAGGTGCATTGCCATCAATGCGCCTATACTGCCGCCGAGGGCGGCGAGCAACAGAAGCGATGCTTCTCGCACCCGCCAGCGGTTATGGCGCGCCTTGTGCTTGTCGATGCCATAGGTGACGAAAGTCAGCAGGTTGGCGGTAAGAAGATAATATAGCAGTAGGCGGTTGGTCATTGCCAGCTGAAGTTTTCTTTGCCGGCGGCTACCTCGAAGTTATACTTGACGATGCCGAGGTCGAGCTTTGCCCAACCTACCAATGAGAAGCGTGCACGGGCGGCTAAGGTGTGGTCGTCCAGCAACTCAAGCTCGAACTTCTGCTGGTGCACTGCCGTGGGCGCCAGAATGGCGGCTTCCATGCCGCGGCGGAACCAGTCGGGCAGCGGTATCGAGGCCTTGATGAACTTTTCCATAGGCCGCAGGGGATGCTGCACACCTTGGTTGGCTCCGTAGCCGAGGGCTATGACACAGTGTAGCTTTTCGCCGTCGGCAATTGTGTAGCGGTCGGGTTGCTTGCCTACCAACATGCCTACCCAGCAGCTGTTAAGACCCAGCGTCTGTGCCAGCAGCACCAGTCGCTCGCCGTAGTAGCCCACCTTCTCGTCGGCACCTTTGGGGGCCACCATGGCCAGGTAGTTGCGCACTCCCTTGAAGTTGCCGTATTTGACCATGCCGCCGGTGAAGGCATGCGGCTCGTCGAGAACAAGCTGTATATGCAACCCGCCCTCCTGATTGCACAAAGCAATCTCTTCATTAAGGCGCTTAATAATCTCCGCCTCGATGGCCTTCTCCTGATACTGCCGCACCGAATGACGTGCGACGATGGCTTCCTTTAGTGTCATATGATTCCGATGGTTTTCATCATTTCTTGGTAATACTTGGCTTTCTCGTCAAGTTTCATTGGATAGGCGCGGGATGAAGAAGGCATGCGCCAGAGTCGCATCTCGCGGCCGGCGATTGTGAAGGCGTTGTAGGTGCCCATCGTGGGCACGGGGACACCATAATCCTCTGTCAAAACAGAGAAGCTTTTCTGGCCGGTACAGACGATGTCGTGGCACTGTGGTATCTGCTCCAGCAGGATAGGTATGTCGGTCTTCTCCACTATCTCAAGGTCTTTGTCCGAAGCGTTGCCGCTTAGGCGCCGCACGGCGCTGGCGGTGTCGTAGATGGCTATCCCGCGCTCTTCCAATAAGGCCTTGATATCCTCCATGCGGAACGTTTTGTGCCCGGCGTCCACCAGTCGCTGGCTGTCGCCGAAGAACACCAGCCCGAAAATCTCCCACATCATGTTGGTGCGGTTGGGGTAGAAGAAATCCATGCACCAGCGCTTGCGCGGCGGCGGGAAGCTGCCGAGCATAAGCAGACGCGCGTTGGGCGGCAGGAAGGGTTGCAGTGGATGTCGCTCGATATCTGCCATAGTATCAGACGGTGAGGTCGGCCAGTGTGCCATGTGCGGCACGCAGAATGTCGACGGGGGCGAGGTGGAACTGCAGGCCTCGTTGGCCTGCGCTGCAATAGATGCTTTTGTGGTCCATAAGGCTTTGGTGGAACCATGTCGGCAACGGTTTCTTCATGCCTATGGGCGAGCACCCGCCGCGAATGTAGCCCGTCAAGGGCAGCAGCTCCTTGACGTGTATCATTTCCACCTTCTTGTTGCCAGTCACCTTGGCGGCTTTCTTCAAGTCCACCTCCTCGGCTCCCGGGATGACGCATACGAAGTGCCCTGTCCGGTCGCCACGCAGCACCAACGTCTTGAATATCCGCTCTATGGGCTCTCCTAGCACTGCGGCTGTATGCTCGGCGCCCAAGTGCTCCTCGTCCACTTCGTATGGTATGAGTTCGTAGGCAATCTTCAGCTGGTCGAGCAGCCGTGCCGCGTTGGTCTTCTTTATTCCCTTGTCTGCCATAATAATAGTGCGTTGTTTACCAGCGTTGGCCGTCGAGGACTGACTGGTACACGTCAAGATATGCTTTTGCCATAGGTTCGGCACCGAAGAGGTCGGCGGCATACTCGTGGCAGCGTTTCGGCGAGTACTCATGCCCCTCGGCGATGTGTCGCGCCAATTCATCCTCGTCGTTGGAGAGGAAACCCACCTCCGGCGCCACAATCTCGGGTAGCGAGCCCCTATGCGTGCCGAACACGGGAGCGCCAAAGTATAGCGACTCGGTTAGGCAGAGACCGAACGGCTCGTCCCACAGCACGGGGAACACCAGCCCCAGCGAGCGACTGATATATTGGCATTTGGCGTCGTTGTCCACCATGCCGTGGAAGTGTATGCGCGGGCTCGGCGTGAAGCGGAAGCCCATCTTGAAGTTCAGGCGTGTGCCGCCGAGCACATGCAGCTGTGCCCCAGGCACCTGGCGGATGATGCGGATGGCGCCGCGCACATTCTTGACCCTCCACGCCGCCTTGCCCAGGAAGTGGTAGCTGTCGCGCTGCAGCATGAGGTCGGCCTTGGGGTAGTCGTCCCAGTCGAGACCGTTGTACACAAAGTGTTCGGAACCATGCCGTTGCGCATGGTTGCGCGACACGAACACCGCCATCGGTGGAGCCACGGCACCGTCGCCGAGGTTGCCGTTGATGGTCACAATGTATGGCCGTTCGCCGATGTCCCCGGGCACCGCGTCGTTGAAATGCACGATGTCCACGCCGGCAGGTATCTGTGCGGCTATGCTGCGCGATGGGTCGATCGCCTGCACGTGTGCGAAAGGGGCTTCCGAGCCGGCACGGCAGAGGAATGTCACCTCGTGACCGAGGTGGCTAAGAGCCCTCCCCAGCGAGTAGGCCACCCGTTCGGTGCCACCGTACAGACGTGCCGGCAGCACGGCGTCTTTTACTATTGCGATGTGCATTTCTGAATGCGTTTTTGTCTATAAACCAGTAACGTAGATGCCTGAAAAATATTGTGCGTCACGCAAACGGCTGATAATGTGTTGCCTGTGGGTACTCTCTCCGTCCCCCCTCCGTACCCGCTCCGTACCCGCTCCGACTGTTCGACGGTTTTTTGTAGTAAAAATACGGAGAGAGTACGCTTTTGGTACGTACCGGGGACGAAGGGGTTGTGGTGTAGATGCTGTCAATCAAGACCGAATAGCTGGCTGGCGTTGGCGGTGGTCTGCTCGGCAACCGCGTCGACGCTTATGCCGCGCAGGTCGGCTATCTTCTGTGCTATCAGTGGGATATAGCTGCTCTCGTTACGCTCGCCGCGGTGTGGGACGGGACTCAGGTAGGGGGCGTCGGTTTCGAGTAGCAGGCGGTCGAGAGGTACCGCCTTGGCCACCTCGGCCATGGTGGCGTTCTTGAAGGTGACGACACCGCCGATGCCCAGCATAAAGCCCATCTCGACAGCGCGCCATGCCTCTTGCAGGCTGCCGCCGAAGCAGTGCATCACACCGCGGTAGCTGCTGCGGTTGAGGTCGCGGAGCAGGCCGAAAACCTCGTTGTGAGCCTTGCGGATATGCAGTGCCACCGGCAGGCCGAACTCCTCGGCCCAGCTCATCTGGCGGCGGAGCACTTCGCGCTGCTGCTCCTCGTAGGTGCGGTCCCAGTAGAGGTCCATGCCAATCTCGCCGACGGCCACCAGCGACCCTGTTTCGAGGCGCTTGCGCACATGTGCCAGCTCCGCTTCGAAGTCCTCCTTGACGGATGTCGGGTGCAGTCCGGCCATGCGGCGGAAATGGTTGGGATACTGATTGTAGAGGGTGTCCAGGCGTTCGGTCGACATGCTGTCGATGTCGGGCAGCAGCATGGTCGTCACACCGGCGTCGATGGCGCGTTGCACCGCCTGTGGGCGGTCGGCGTCGAAAGCCTCGTCGTAGAGGTGACAGTGTGTGTCTACGAATGTCATTTCGCCTGGATTATCTCGGTCATGAGGTCGTAGAGGCGCAATATTTCTGGCTTGTCGGCCAGCAACCTGCGCTGAGTTGCAATGGTCTTTTCGTCGCGTCGCACGGCGGGCCCTGTCATCTGGTGCCAGAGGTTGCCGTAGTCCCACTTGCGAAGGGTTTGCTCGGCGAGAGGGCGCAGCATCTCAAAGTCGAGGTTGTGGCTCTGCATATAATCCTGTGCGGTGGCGTTGAGGGCGCAGACGAAGTTGCTGACCATCACGGCGGCGAGGTGTGCGTGGAGCCTCTGTTCGCCGTCGAGGTGATAGATACAGGGGCTCACAAGCCTCATCAGGTCTTCTATCTCCATCTCCACATCGGGCGAGCTGCCCTCTATGCAGAGCGGCAGGCGGCTGTAGTCCATGGCGATGTCGCGCACAAAGGTCTGGGGCGACCACACCACGCCGTAGCGTGGCGAAATATGTTTGAGAATGGATGCCGACGTGGTGCCGGAAGTGTGTATGACGATGGAGTCGCGAAGGCGCAGGTCGAGAGCTAGGTCGTAGAGCGAATCGTCGCCCACACAGAGCAGGCAGACGTCTACGTCTTCGTCGAGTCGCAGCGGGTTGTCAATGGGAACGGCGTCGACGCGCATGGCGAGGCGCTGCGCATGGTCGTATGAACGTGAAAGAACTTGCCGCACTGTACAGCCGGCGTTGTGAAGAGCTATGGCAAGGTGGGTGGCTACGTTTCCGGAGCCGACGACGGATATGGTTCGCGGTTTTGTCGCGCGAACCGTGTGTTCATTAGTACTCGTCTTCCTCAAAGAAAAAGTCCTCCTTGGTGGGGTAGTCGGGCCAGATATCCTCTATGCTTTCATACTGGTCTCCCTCATCCTCAATCTCCTGCAGGTTTTCTATTACCTCCATAGGGGCACCCGTACGTTGCGCATAGTCAATAAGTTCTTCTTTGGTGGCGGGCCAGGGTGCGTCCTCCAGTTTCGATGCTAATTCAAGTGTCCAATACATACTCTGTTGCTCAAAAATTTTTGCAAAAGTACACCTTTTTCCAATACTGACAAATAAAATTTACAATCAGTTGGTATACAAATCTTCTGTCGTCCCATCGGCTACCACTGCGAGGCGTGCGAGCACGAACAGATAGTCGGAAAGGCGGTTCAGAAAACGCATGATTGTGTCGTCTATTTCGGCACTTTGTGCGAGTGTCACCACGCGGCGCTCGGCGCGGCGGCAGACTGTGCGGCACACATGTGCTTGGGCTCCAGCTGCATTGCCGCCGGCGATGACAAAGCTGTGCAGCTGCGGCAGTTGTGCGGTGATGGCGTCAATCTGCCGCTCGAGAGCCTCCACCTCCTTGTCTTCCAGCTGTGGCAGGCGGGCGTAGATGTCGGCGTCCTCGGTGGCCAGAAGGGTCTGTATGTCGAACAGCTTGTTCTGTATTACCTTGAGCTCTGCGTAATGCTTCTCATGCTTCGAGCGCAGCATTTCAGCCAGCAGGCCTATGTGCGAGTTGAGCTCGTCGACGGTGCCGTAGGCTTCCACGCGCATGTCGTCTTTGCGCACACGTGTGCCGCCCACAAGCGATGTGGTGCCCTTGTCGCCGGTCTTGGTGTATATCATATCTTCTCCACGGTTTTTACTTCGGGAATGACGCGCTTCAGCGCCTGTTCGATACCCTGCTTGAGGGTCTGCATGGCGTGCGGACAGCTGCCGCAGTGTCCTTTAAGGCGAACTATGACGACGCCTTCGGCGGTCATGTCGACATATTCCACATCGCCGCCGTCCTGCTGCAGGTAGGGGCGTATCTGTGCCAGAGCGTTCTTCACTTTTTGCTCTACGGCCGGTTTTTCTTGATCGGTCATGGCTTATTTGATGCTAAGTTTGCAAATCTCTTTTATGGTATTTTGCGCCAGTGCGTCGAAGGCGTCGCGCACGGGGTCATCGGTCTTGTCGGGCGTGAAGAGGGCTGCGGGCTTGCCGCTGTCACCGCTCTCGGCAATACTTTGCACCAGCGGTATCTCGCCAAGCAAAGGTATGTTCATCTCCTCGGCCAGTTTGCGGCAACCGCCGTGGCCGAAGATGTAGTACTTGTTCTGTGGAAGCTCGGCAGGGGTAAAGTAGGCCATGTTCTCCACGAAGCCCAGCACTGGTATGTTGACGGCCTCGTTGCGGAAGAGCTCCACGCCGCGTATCACGTCGGCTAGAGCCACCTGCTGCGGGGTGCTGACAATAATGGCACCGCTGACGGGGATGCTCTGTGCCAAAGTGAGCTGTATGTCGCCCGTTCCCGGGGGCATGTCGACAACCAGGTAGTCTATCTCGTCCCACCAAGTCTCGCCGAGCAGTTGCTTCAAGGCGCCGCTGGCCATCGGACCGCGCCAGGCCAATGCTTTGTTGGCGTCCACGAAGAAGCCCACGCTCATAAGCTTGATGCCGTATTTCTCTATCGGCAGCATGTAAGTCTTGTCACCCACACGGTGGCCATAAATCTCTTCTCCTTCCACGCCGAGCATGATGGGGATGGAGGGGCCGTATATGTCGGCGTCCACAAGACCTACTTTGGCACCAGTTTTTGCCAGCGAGATGGCCAGGTTGACTGCCACGGTGCTCTTGCCCACACCGCCCTTTCCGGAGGCCACCACGATGGTGTTTCTGATGTTCTTGAAGACTTCCTTGAACTCCTCTTTGGGGTCGGGCTGCGGACGGCTGGTGAGGTTAATCTCCACCTCGGCCTCACGGTCCACCATCTCATGGATGGCGTTGATGCAGTCGTCGCTCATCTTTTTCTTCATAGGGCAGGCAGGTGTTGTGAGCACTAGATCGAAGCTCACTTTCTTGCCTTCGACCTTGATGTTTTCTATCATTCCCAGCTCTGTCAGGCTGCGCCCTAAGTCGGGGTCGTTCACATGGCCTAAGGCCATCTCTATTTGTGTTGTGGTTATCATTGTCCAAATATTTCGATTAGTTTATGTTCCAATTGGGGTCCTCGCAAGTTACGTGCCAACACTTTGCCGTCGCGGTCAACAAGTACTGTGGCCGGTATTGAGCTAATGCCGTATAGGCGTCCGCCTGCTGAGCTCCAGCCACGCAGGTCGCTCACATGGTTCAGCCACACCAGCCCGTCGGCATCAATGGCTTTGAGCCATGCTTCGCGGTTGTTGTCGAGCGACACGCTGAACACTTCGAAGCCCTTGTCGTGGAAGCGGTGGTAGAGACGCACCACATTGGGGTTCTCGGCTCTGCAGGGACGGCACCACGAGGCCCAGAAGTCTATCAGCACCACCTTGCCACGCAGGTCGCTTAGGCGGCGCAGCTGGCCATCGCGGTCGGCCATCACTATGTCAGGAGCCTCGGTTCCGTTGGCTATCACCGACCTCACTTTGGAGTCGACATGCTTCACGAAGTCGTTGTTGCCGTAGTTGGCTATGGTGCTGTCGCGTACAGTCTTGTACAGGTCGTAGTATTCGTCGAAAGCACTCTCAAAGTAGGTGACAAGGAAAGCGCTCATCAGTTGGCGGCTATTGTTGCGGATCAGGGCCTCCATGGCTTGTGGCATAGCGCTCTGCAGACTGGGGTCGGCGGCGACACCTGCCATTATGTCGGTGTAGCGCCGGTACATTTCCATGTTCTCAGAACCTCTGACTTTTGTTATCTGCATCACATTATGTGCCTCGTCGTAGTTGATGTCCATGGTCACTTTCTCTTTCGGCAGCAACAACACGTGCAGCAGTGGGCTCTGCGCGCGAGTCAGCGCCAGCGCGAAGAACTGTGCACCGCCGTCGGTGCTGTAGCGCTCGAGCTTGACACGTCCCTTGGCATCCAGTGTCAGTGTGTCTGTTGGCACAAGCCGGTTGCCCTGTGGCTCGCACACCATTACCTTGGTGCCGTCACCTATGCCGGTGAATGTGCAGTTTAAGGTACTCTTCTGCGCCACAATTCCTGTAAGCGGCAATAATACCGCCAGTATTGTCAATAGCTTTCTCATATCTTCATATTTATTACTTCTCTTAGGTCTTCGTCCATCGGCAGGTAGGCGTCGTAGAAGGCGTCGTTGCCGAACAGGGCCAAACCTATGTATGCTTTAAGCATGGCCATCATTAACGGCCGCTGTGTTGCTATGCTCTTGTCGTTTTTTTCCACCCCTTTGCTTTCGCCTTCCCTGATAAGTTCCTCAAGCATGGATTCTGATATCTTGAAGTTTTTGCCGAAGCTCTTGGCATCAGAATATTGTTTCAGCAGTTCGGCGGCGTGATACAGCACATAATGGAACGCTACATTGTTAATCAAGCCTTTGTTGGCCAATGCGTTGTAATACACAAATGACTCGTCCTTATGGTATGCCAGCAGCCGGTCGGGCACTATGCCGCCGCCGCCGTATACCACGCGGCCGCCATGGGTGTAGTAGGGCGTCGAGTCGTTGATATGCACCGTCATGCTGTCAGCATAAGACTCGTCCAGCAACTGTTCGAGGTACGAACGGTAGTATTCGTTCGTGCCGTCGGAATAAGGTCTTTGTATCGAGCGCCCCGAAGGCGTGTAATAACGGGCTGTAGTGAGCAGAACCGAAGAGCCATCGCTAAGCGAGAAGTCCGTCTGCACCAGTCCTTTGCCAAAGGTACGGCGTCCCACTATAGTGGCGCGGTCATTGTCTTGCAACGCACCGCTGACCACCTCGCTGGCCGAGGCCGAGTTCTCGTCGACCATTACCACCACAGTGCCTTTGGTGAAGAGACCACCCATCGGGGCCTTCACGTCGCGCCGGCGGCTGTGGGCTCCCTGCGTGTACACTATCAAGCTGCCTGTCGGCAGCAGTTCGCCTGTAATGCCCACGGCGCTCGTCAGCGAGCCACCTCCATTGCCGCGCAGGTCGAAGATAAGCCTCTTCATGCCTTTACCTTTCAGTGTCACAAGGGCGTTGTGGAACTCATTGTGACTCGTCGACGAGAACGACGATAACAGGATGTAACCTGTGGTGTCGTTAATCATCTTGGCGCAGGTCACCGTCTCATGTCTGACAACACCCCGGCGTATCGTATATGCAAACTCTTTACCCAAACGCTGCACATGCACCTCCACTTTCGTTCCGCGAGGTCCCCGCAGACGCGCTACCACGCTGTCGCGTGCCATCCCCACACCGCTCACGGTATCGTCGTCAACGGTTACAATCATATCGCCCGGCAGCAGCCCCACATTCGCCGAAGGACCGTCGGCCAATACCTGCCCAACGTAAGCAGTGTCGCCTTCATAATGCAGCACTATGCCTACGCCCTCGAAGTTGCCGCGCATCATCTCGCCGGTGCGTTCGGTCTCGCGGGCTGACAGATAGGTGCTGTGCGGGTCTAACTCGCTGAGTATCGCCGCCAGTATGCGCTCGCTTACTGAGTCGGCATCCACCTCATCGACATACTCGCTTTCCACAAGTCTCATCACCTCGCTCACTTTCCCATCCAGCGTACCGTCGGCTTTCTGGTTGTTGTGCGAGGCAAACATCAAGCCTATCAGCACTCCTAGCACCATTGCCACGAGTACCAATATGAAGTTGCCGTTCTGTTTTGCCTTGTCGGAATCCATACTTTTTATAACGGCGAAGCGCCTTTTATATTATTGTGGCAAATAAAAAAAATTACCGCAGCGTTAAATGTTTTTGGCTGCGGTAATTATCTCGTTGTGGTCGAATGCCAGCGGCGGCAAGGCTTCGAGTGGCCACCATCGCACCTCGGCAGCATCGTCGCCGGCCTTAGTCTTGGCATCATCAGCCACATCCACACGGTATGCCGCCGTCACTGTGCGTCCTCGCGGGTCGCGTCCCGGCATGCTGTAGACGCCTATGAGAGCCAGGCTCTCCTCACCTACGCTAATGCCGGTCTCCTCCTGCAGTTCGCGCACGGCACAGTGCTCTATGGTCTCGTCCATCTCCATGAAGCCGCCAGGCAGTGCCCAGCACCCTTTGTATGGCTCGTTGCCGCGCCTCACCAAAAGCACCTCCGCCCGATGGCGGACGACCACACAGTCGGCCGTAAGCATCGGGCGGGGGTATTCGTAAACGTATGTGCCTTTCATTTAGTCTTCTTCGTATATCAGCAGCTTGCCATCGGCCCAGATGAAGAGCAACGGGTCTTTGTCGCCTTTCTTGCTGATCCAGCAGCCGCCGTTGTCGGCATCGATGACCATGTTGCAGTATTTCCTGTGAATCTTCTGCTCAGCCAGCAGGTGGTCATCCTTGTCGTAAACTTGCAGGTAGGTGTCGCCGCCGTCTTTAACTATGGCGTACATGATGTCACCGCTGATGCCGTAGGTCACTATGTCGACCTTGTAGGTGTCTTTCACGTACTCGCGCACCACAACCACGTCGGTCACATGGTAGTCATACCAGTAGCTGTTGCAGTACATCCAGAAGCCGGGCCAGTACCAGTGGCGAGGGGGCAGCGGATCCCAGTAGATGGGATGGCAGTGCACATAGTGGTGATGCCACGGGTGGTGGAAGTAGGGGGCGGGGTGTATCGGGCGTGCCGAAGGGGGCAGGTGGCCACCGGGGTGCCCCGGACGTGCATAGTCAACGTGATGTCCTTCACCTGTTGAAGGGACGCGTACGGGGTTCGCTTCTGAACGCGTCGGCGTCGTGCCGGCTGGTTTGGCTCCGCTTACGGCAGGTGCCTGACGGCCCATATCGCTGCGCGTGGGAGCCATGCTGCTGGTTCTCGCAGCACTGCCCATGCTACGGCTCGGAGCACTCTGACCCATGCTGCGGCTTGGAGCGCTCTGGCCCATGCTGCGGCTGCTTGCAGGTGAGGTACTGTTACTGCGCGAGGGCGCGTTGTAACTGCGGCTCGGCGTGCTCGAGTTGCTGCGGCTCGGGGTATTATAGCTGCTTCTGCTGCTTGAGCTCGGTGCACTGTAGCTGCGCGAGGGAGCGCTGCTGCGGCTCGATGAGCTGTAGCTCGAACTACTGCGCGAAGGGGCACTTGAATGACTACGGCTGCCACCACCGCCACCGCCGCTGCGCGAGGGTTGCGCCACTACGGGCATCGCCAACGCTATGGCCGTCACTGCGAGGATTATTGCTTTTGCGGTTTTCATGATGTTACTCCTTTCTTTTTTGGTTTCGTTTTCTGGTTGCAAAATTACTGCCTTTCCATGAGGGAAATTCCGAAACCGTCACCTATTTTTCCCAGCTCAACCCACGTTGCAGCCGGGAGTAACTATGTCAGAGGGCGTTAGCAGCACCAGACGGCCGTCCTTGTCTTCGGCGCTGAGGATCATGCCCTGGCTCTCCACGCCCTTGAGTTTGCG
This sequence comes from uncultured Bacteroidota bacterium, assembly GCA_902791695.1. GTDB lineage: Bacteria > Bacteroidota > Bacteroidia > Bacteroidales > P3 > Colimorpha. The sequence goes on along the minus strand of CADAWR010000014.1, from coordinate 52,667 downwards.
AGGCGGGAAGTTGGCGATGAAGCAAACTTGCCTGCCTACTAGGGCCTGTGGGTCGGGGTAGAACTTGGCAATGCCGCTGACGATGGTGCGTGTGCCCATGCCATCCTCAATCTTGAACTGCAGCAGCTTGTCGGCCTTGGGAACCTTCTGGCATTCCAATATGGTACCCACACGAATGTCCATCTTGCCGAAGTCGTCGATGGTCACCGGTGCCTTCACCTCGGCGGGCTTCCAGGCGTTAAGCTCGTTCTGGGCCTTGGTGGCCTGCAGCTTGTCTACTTGAGCCTGTATGGTCTCGTCGCTAATTTGTTCAAACAGCAGCTCTGGCTGGTCTATCTGATGGCCCTCCATCAGGATGTCGGCGCGACCTGCGTCTTTCCAACCCAGTGCCTGCAGATTCATGATGCGGTGCATTTTGTCTGCCGTGAAGGGCAGGAAGGGGGCGCAGAGCACTGCCAGGTTGGCGCATATCTGCAGCGATAGGTTCATCACCGTGGCGGTGCGCTCGGGGTCAGTCTTGATGAGCTTCCACGGTTCGGTGTCCGTCAGGTATTTGTTGCCCAGGCGGGCCAGGTTCATCATTTCTGCCAAAGCCTCGCGGAAGCGGTAGGTCTCAATGCTGCGGCCTATGCGTTCCGGGAAGGTAGCAAGTTCCTTGATTACCTCTTCGTCCTGTGCGGATATATTGCCCAGCGCGGGCACGCGTCCGCCGTAGAACTTGTGCGTCAGTACAAGCGTGCGGTTGACGAAGTTGCCAAGGATGGCCACCAGCTCGCTGTTGTTCTTCAGTTGGAAGTCCTTCCAGGTGAAGTCGTTGTCCTTGGTCTCCGGCGCATTGCTGCACAGCGTGTAGCGCAGCACATCCTGCTTGCCGGGGAATTCCTGCAGGTACTCGTGCAGCCACACTGCCCAGTTGCGCGAGGTGCTTATCTTGTCGCCTTCGAGGTTGAGGAACTCATTGGCCGGCACGTTGGCGGGCAGGATGTAACTGCCGTCGGCGTGCAGCATCGAGGGGAAGATGATGCAGTGGAACACTATGTTGTCCTTGCCGATGAAGTGCACCAGCTTGGTGTCCTGGTCTTTCCACCACTTCTCCCAGTCGGCGCCTTTGAGCTGCTTGGTGAAGCTGATATATCCGATGGGGGCGTCGAACCATACGTACAGCACCTTGCCGTCGGCACCCTCAATGGGCACCTTCACGCCCCAGTCGAGGTCGCGCGTGACGGCGCGCGGTTGCAGGCCGGCGTCAATCCACGACTTGCACTGGCCGTATACGTTTGTCTTCCAGTCGCCTTTGTGGCTCTCCAGTATCCATTCGCGCAGCCACGGCTCGTCCTGGTCCAGCGGGAGGAACCAATGCTTGGTCTCCTTCAGCACGGGCTTCGAGCCGCTGAGGGCGCTCTTGGGGTTGATGAGGTCGGTGGCATTGAGCGACGTACCGCAGGCTTCGCATTGGTCGCCATAGGCGCGCTCGTTGCCGCAGTGGGGGCATGTGCCGGTGATGTAGCGGTCGGCCAGGAAGCAGCCCGCCTCCTCGTCGTAGTACTGCTGCGACACTTTCTCCACGAACTTGCCCTCGTCGTAGAGCTTCTTGAAGTATGCCGCTGCCGTCTCGTGGTGCTCCTTGCTGCTGGTGCGGCTGTAGATGTCGAAGCTTATGCCCAGCTCGGCGAAGCTGTCCTTGATTATCTTGTGGTAGCGGTCCACGATGTCCTGTGGCGTGACGCCCTCCTTGCGGGCCTTGATGGTTATGGGCACGCCGTGCTCGTCGCTTCCGCCTATGAACATCACCTCCTCGCCTTGGGCGCGCAGGTAACGCACGTAGACGTCGGCAGGCACATAGACACCGGCCAGGTGTCCTATGTGCACGGGACCGTTGGCATAGGGCAGCGCCGAAGTGACAGTATAGCGCTTGTATCTCTTGTCTTTCTCTGTGTAGGTCATTGTGTTTACTCTTGATATGTGTAAGTCTTGGTGCCGCTGTTGCTCTCGACGCTCACAGGATAGCCGTCGGCACGGTAGCTGTAGGTGTAGGGCACCACCTTGTTGTACAGGTTATAGTCGGTGTTGTAGAGCGGGTAGGTATTTTCCCCTAAGAAGGGAATGTTTATGACGGTATAGATGTTAATGCTTGCAACACCGATATGTCCTTCCTCGATGATATTGTTGTCCGAGAAGGTCGTCACACTGAAGCTCGGCATGTTGTCCTCGAACCGTATCATGTCGCCCATATAGCGGCGCAGAGGGTTGGGGTTGTTGTCGTACGTGTAGTCACTCTCGTCGTTCAGCGTGGCATTGATATACAACGGCGTGTTGGGCGATGCCTGAGCGTAGCTGGCGATCAGATCCCCGTATTGGCCAAACATGCTGAAGTCGTTGTTGAGCAGTGCGGCTATCTGTCCTATGGTGGTCTTCAGGCGTGCGCTGATGGTGGAAGTGCTTGTGCTGACGTTGTTACCATCCCACGTGAAGGTAATGCTGCCGCTCACGCTGTCGATGCCCGATATAATATTGTCGGCACTGTTGTTGCCTATGAACTGGGCCACAGCGGTATTGAACAGTGAGATTAACGTGCTGTTATCCATGCCGTCCATGTTGAGGTCTGCACTCATCAGTTTGTGGTTGCTGTTCGTCAGCTGTGCCGATACATTGCTTGTGCCTGCAAGGCTCAGCTGCGTCATATCTTCGCCAGTGTAAGTTACGTTCACCGTGCCGCTCAGCATGCCGTCGCCGTTGACGGTCATGGTGGCCACGCGGCCTTGGCCGTCGTGCGTGAAGCTCACTTTTTCGCTGCCGTTAGCGTTGGCAACAACCTTCAGCAGGTCGTTCTCCCATGTCCACGTCTCGCTTGCCGCGCCGTTCTCGCTCACAGCCACAATCTTGGCCGCCGGACTGTAGACGCCGGCAATGTCGGCCCATGTGGACTGGCCGGGTTGCGGCTGTGGGGTGGGGGTCTGGCCGCTGTCCTGTGTGGTGGGCTCGTCGGGGGTCACCTTGTCTTTCTGGCAGGCCGTCAGGCCGATGAGAGTTACTGCGCATAGCGCCACAAGTATCTTTTTCATGGCTTTTGTATTTTTTTATTGGTTATTATTCTGCCTTTTCCTCGGCGGCCTCAGGCTCGTCGAAGGTTATCTTCTCGGCGCCCAGCAGCACGTTGTACCAGGCGAAGAGCTTCTTGGCGTCCGACGTATGCACGCGCTCGCGGTCGTAGTCGGGCAGTGCTTTCTCCAGCAGGGCGAAGAGCTCCTTGCCTTCAGCCTTCTTGGGCTCGAATGGGGTCGGCTTGCCCTCCAGCACCTTGTGGATGGCCTGCATCACCTCCTCCAGCGGGCGCTCGTCGGTCTCCGTGAAGAGACGTATCTCGCCCAGCGAGCTTATTCTGTCATTCTTGAACACAGGGTATTTCTGACCTGTCACGAGGTTCTTCACCACGGCGCCGCCCTTGGTCTGCGACACCAGTTCACTCAAATCCGGCTTGCCGGCAATCACGAGAATGTTAGATAAATCCATTTTTAGTTTCTCTTTTTATAGTTATCAGTCTACTTTAACGCATTATTGCCCCCATTATTGTGCCCGACGAAAAAATGTTTTCGCATATATAATATAAGGCCCTCCCGACCGGAAGAGCCTTTTTTAACTATACTTTAACACTCCTGCCGCTCACTCCACCGCCAGCTTGCGGGCCGCAGTGCCCTGTGCCGTAGTTATTTGCACGATGTAAACGCCCTTGGCCAACCCCGTGAGGTCAAGGCTGCAGCTTCTCAGCTCCCCCTCTAAGTTAGATGGGGGGCAGAAGTCCTGTGAACTTCTGCCAAGGGCGGGGGCGTGTGTCACATTAACTCTTTCCCCCTTCACCGTGAACAGCTCCACCTTTTTTATCCCTTCGCTGCACTGCACCGTAACGCTCCCGTGCGCCGGGTTCGGCATAATGCTACATTCAACAGATTCTGCGCCTTGTATATCAAGCGTCGCCAGATGCACATGCAGCGTGTCGCTCCAGGCGCTCCACTTCGTGGTGTCGTAATCGCACCGTGCACGCACATAGAAGTCATAGTGCGTGTTGCGGTCGAGAGTAAGCATGAAGCGCGGCACCGTGGTGGTCACCACTGTGCCCGCCCCTGCAGGCGTACCTTTGGGGCCGTAGCTCACCTCATAGGCCGCATGCCTCGGGTTCGCATCCCACTGCACAAATGCCACTGTCCCCGCACTGCCGACCGACTCGCAGCGCAACCCACTGATGTCATCGCACGGCAAATCCAATATCGGATACAGGCAGGTCTGTACCCCGTAGTGGCACTCCTCATCCTCCCAGTCATTTATTGCCTCCCCGCTACCCTGTGATACACGATACCGTCGTGTCTCATACGGCATACACCATATGGAGTCATAACCACTCATGCCATATGGATAACATTCAATAAATGTAGTTATTACCAATGACGTGTCATATTGTATATTAATAGGCGTAGACGACGTGATGCCGATGTAAAATGTTTCTGGAACATAAATTGAAGTGTCGAACATGACATAACATAGGCCAATGTACTCCGGTGCCTCATAACCTTGAAATTCACCAGTGTTGCTGTACCATTGACGGTATGCAGTCTCCCATGTTTCCGATGTTAAATGAAACCCAGCTTCCATATAATGGTCTATTCGCAGGTCTTGTGTAGCGATAGTATCCGTCCACAAAACATTCATACCAATATCATATATATTGAAAATGTAGTTTATGGTATTGTATATATTACTATTAGGAAATTGTAGCCCCCCCACCGGATGACAACATTCTGGTACTACATAGTTGTATCCAAATGCAATACCTTTCATTTCCATTGCGCTGTCCATATCCATTTGAATTGCAATTTCCGAAGCAGGCACTTCAGTGCCATACACACACATTCCATATCCATAGCGCACATTACTATTTTTCTCGACACCTAAAGAATTTATTATAACATTCCTAGGCAACGTGTAATACAATATTCCTTGATTCACTTGCGATTTGCACCAGTTGCTGTCATAATAGTTATAGTGGAAATATGGCACACGACCATATAATGTGTCAGTCTGGGCATTCACCACCGTGGGTATTAAGCATAATGCAAAACTGAGGAACAATAACAAAACTCTTTTCATCTTATTCATCGCAAATTGTAGTTAATACACTCTGATAGATACGGTCGGTATAAGAATAAATTGCTAAACTGGTTACTCCATAGGGGTAATCAGGGTAACACACACCAGCGTCCGTCGGAACAGACAAAAAAGGCACATTGAATGTCTTTGTACAGGAATACTGATTAACATAATCGTGTTGTTTTATGGTTTCCGGCTGCAAAGATACGAATATTTTTCAAATCACATACTTTTTTTATAAAAACTCCCCCACTCAGTCGCTCCCCTTTCGACGCCCCTACGACTCCGGTCCGTCTGTTCTACGGTTGTTCACCGGTTGTTCGACGGTTTAAACCGTTAAACAACCGGTGAACAACCGTAAAACAGACGGAGAGGGTACGTAGGGGGTAGGTAGGGGTGCGACACACTCCTCTGCCCTGGTGGGCCCTCACCTAACCTGGTGGAGGAGGAGATGGGCGGCTCTGGCAGGAGAACTGTGCTCTATTGATGGGGAAGCCTCCGGCGTAAAAAAACGTTTTATTTACGGTGGTAGCGGCGGAGGCCGTCGATGGGGTCGGCGGGGACGCCGCAGAGGGTGAGGCCGTGGTCGGCGGCAAGGCGGCAAAGCGCTGGTTCTATGTGTGCTGCGTAGCTGCCGACGAGCGAGAGGGTGCGGCAGCCGCTGCGGTCGACGATGGGGCCCAGCTGGTAGCGGTACCAGTCGGCGAGGCTGTTGTAGATGACCTGAAAGCAGTAGTCGTCGTCGAGGTGCTGCACGGCGAGAGGGGCCAGCGAGGCAAGGAAACGGTTGGCATTGGGCTGGTGGTACACACGGTCGATGAACTGCTCCTGTGTAAGGGGGTAAGTGTCATGGAACATGGTGCTTATGTGCTGTGGCATGATGCCGGACAGGTAGTCCTGCAGCAGGCGCCGCCCCACGTGGTTGGCCGAGCCGTGGTCGCCGAGGATGTAGCCGGTGCTGAAGGGCTGGTAAAGGATGGCGGTGCCGTCGTAGTAGCAGGCGTTGCTGCCGGTGCCGAGGATGCCCACGAGGCCGGCCTCATGGCCACAGGTGGCGTGGCAGGCTCCCAGCATGTCGGTCTCTACCTGTATGTCGCTTGTTCCAAAGGCTTTAGCGAGCAGTCGGGCCACGCGCTCGCGCTGTGTGACGTTGCCGCAGCCGGCACCGTAGAAGAAGATGGTTTGCGGTGGGTAGTCGGCAGTGGGAATTTGCTGGCGGACAACGGTGCAGGCGGCATGGAAGCGCTCGTCGGCGGAGAAATGGGGGTTGAGGCCTTCGGTGAGTACCGTTTTGCCGGTCTCCACCTCCATCCAGGTGGTCTTGGTGCTGCCGCTGTCGGCTATGAGTATCATATTATGCCGATAATCTCATTGATGTCGTTGACGCCGTGGCGCTGGCACCAGGCCTCCATGCCGTCGATGATCTTGACGGTGACGGCGGGGTCGATGAAGTTGGCGGTGCCCACCTCGATGGCTGTGGCACCGGCCATGAGGAACTCTATGGCGTCCTCGGCGGTGCAGATGCCGCCCAGGCCCACGACGGGAATCTTGACGGCATGGGCCACCTGCCACACCATGCGCACGGCCACGGGCTTGACGGCGGGGCCGCTGAGGCCTCCGGTGACGTTGGCCATGAAGGGGCGGCGGCGTTCGATGTCGATGGCCATGCCCAGCAGGGTATTGATGAGGCTTACGCTGTCGGCACCGGCGCCTTCGACAGCCTTGGCAATCTCGGCGATGTTGGTGACGTTGGGCGAGAGCTTCACTATCAGTGTCTTGTGGTACACTTTGCGCACGGCGGAGACGACTTGGGCTGCCATGTCGGGGCTGGTGCCGAAGCCCATGCCGCCGCACTTGACGTTGGGGCAGCTGATGTTGAGCTCGATGGCGGGTATGCGGTCGAGGGCGTCGACCTGCGAGGCTACGTCGCAGTACTCTTCGATGGAGGAGCCGCTGACGTTGACTATGATGTTTGTGTCGAGGTGCTGGATGCGGGGATAAACCTCTGTGCAGAACTTCTCGACGCCGCCGTTCTGGAGGCCCACGGAGTTGAGCATGCCCGAGGGGGTCTCCACCATGCGGGGGTAGGGGTTGCCCTCGCGGTGGGTGCCGGTGGTGCCCTTGACGATGAAGCCGCCGAGGCGGTTGAGGTCTATGAAGTCGGCGAACTCTTCGCCGTAGCCGAAGGTGCCGCTGGCGGTCATCACGGGGTTCTTCAGCGTGAGGTTATGGACTTTGACTGCTAACATTGCTCGAACCATTTATGCATTGTACTTATGTCGAACACGGGGCCGTCTTTGCAGACGCAGCGGTGGCCCTGGTCGGTGTCGGTGACGCAGCAGAGGCAGGCGCCTACGCCGCAGGCCATCATGTTCTCGAGGCTCACCTCGCAGCGTATGCCGCGCTGGGCGGCGCTGCGGGCCACGGCCTTCATCATGGGCGTGGGGCCGCAGGTGTATATCATGTCGTAGGCGTTGGCGAAGGCTGGGTGCGTGGTGACGATGCCGTGGTGGCCGAGGGAGCCGTCGTCGGTGGCCAGCAGCAGGTCGCCGTAGGGGCGGAAGTCGTCCTGCACGGGGATGAGGCTGGCGGTGCGGCCGCCGAGGAGTATGGTGCAATGCACGCCGCTTGCCTTGAGCACCTTGCTCAGGTGCAGCAGGGGTGCTGTGCCGGCACCGCCGCCCACGAGGAGGGCTTTGCTGCCTGAGGGCAGGGCGGTGGTGAAGCCGTGGCCGAGGGGGTAGACGACGTTGAGGCGGTTGCCGACGGAGAGCTCGGCAAGACGGCGGGTGCCGTTGCCGACAATCTGGATGAGGAGGGTCAGCGTGCTGTCGCTGACGTCGTGCACCGATATGGGGCGGCGCAGCATGACGTCGCGCGAGCCCTCGACGAGCACCTCGACGAACTGGCCGGGGACGACGGGCTGCATCGTGCCGTCGTGCTTAAGCACCAGACGGAAGTATTGGTCGCCCAGCTGTTGGCGTTCCGCTATGCGGAAATCATGTATCTCTTTCATATATGCTTTGGCTTGAAGATTCGCCTGAATTGTTTTTTCCATGTCGCGCCGTCGAAGAGCGACGAGTCGGTGGTGGCCTGGAGGGTGAGGAAGAGGCCTATGGGCAGCATGACGAAGGATGATACCCACATGCCTTCGGGACCCATGACGGATTCGCGCACCGATTTCTCGGCAATCATGCCCACGACGTAGTAGAGTACGAAGAAGCCCACCGATGCCACCAGCGGCAGTCCGAGACCGCCCTTGCGCACGATGGAGCCGAAGGGGGCGCCGATGAGGAAGAGGAGCAAGCAGGCTATGGAGAGGGTGAATTTGCGCTGGCGTTCGATCTCGTGACGGTTCATGTATTCGCGTTCGGAATAGAGTGTCTCGCCGTAGTTCCGGCTGTCGGTGCGTGCGGTGGTTGCCACATAACGTGCGCGGTTTAATACCTTGGTGCGGGTATCGGCGTCGAGGGTATCGATGCGGGTATGGAGGTTGAAAGCCTCGACGTGGTGTTGCTTTGGGCTTTCGGCCAGGTAGCGGTGCCAGGTGCGCATGTTGATTTCGGCGTCGCGGCGATAAGCGTCGCGGCGCTGCTCGAGGTTGTGCTCCAGCGAGTCGATGGCTATGCCCAGTTCGGCAACGTTGAGGGTCTGGTAGCTGCCCTTGAAGAGGTCTTCGCCGCTCTTGTTGTAGGCGAAGGAGGAGATGTCGAAGGAGAGGGTCTGGTGGCTGAAGCTCACCGAGGTCATGGGGCGCGTGTCGCGGTGTTCGCCGGTAGCGGATTCGGTGTAGGTGTAACCATCGTCGAGCGAGAAGATGAGGTATCGGTTGTCGATGGTGGACTGCATGGTGCCGCGCTTGGCCACGATGACGGCGGTCTCGGAGTTGCCCTTGGTGTGGTCGTAGATGATTACATCCTCAAGGGTGCGGCCGTCCTGCGACTTGCTGCCGATGCGTATGACGTAGCCTTCGATGTCCTTGTAGTATTCGCCGGGGCGTATGTTGATGGCAGGCTTCTTGCGGGTGACGTCGTAGAGGGTCTTGCGGTAGCTGACCATGGCCTCCGGCATCACATTGTTGGCGAAATAGAAGGCTACTCCGGTGAGCAGCATCACGACGATGGTCATGGGCAGCATGACGCGGCTGACGCTGACGCCGCCGGCCTTCATGGCCACCAGCTCGTATTTCTCGCCGAAGTTGCCCATAGTCATTATGGAGGCGAAGAGCACCGCTATGGGCAATGCCATGGGCACAAAGGTGGCGGAGGCATAGAGCAGCAGCTCGGCAATGACGCTAAATTCGAGACCCTTGCCCACCATGTCGTCGATGTACTTCCATACGAACTGCATCAGAAGCACGAAGACCGACAGCGTGAAGGTGAGCGCCAGTGGGCCGAGGAATGAGCGTAGTATGAGCCGGTCGAGTTTCTTCATCACATAAGGCCTAACCAGCGTAGTATGTCGTTGCCGTTGGCCAGAATCATAAGTGCCAGCAGTAGGAACATGCCGACATTCTGAGCAACGGTGAGGAATTTGTCGGAGGGTTTGCGGCGTGTTACAATCTCCCACAGGGTGAAGAGTATATGTCCGCCGTCAAGGCCAGGGATGGGTATGATGTTCATGAAGGCCAGCACCAGTGCCAGCAGGGCGGTGAGCTCCCAGAAGGCCTGCCACACCCAATGGTCGGGGAAGAGGTCGGCCATGGCCTTGAAGCCGCCGAGTTGCTTTGTACCGCCGGGCGAGAAAAGCACCTTGAGCGAGGAGATGTAGGTGGTGAGGGTCTCCCATCCGTGGCTGATGCCGGCTGGGATTGCTTCGAAGAAGGTGTAGTCCACATGGCGGTAGCCACTGAAAAGGCGTGCAATGTTGGTCTCGGCCTGCACGCCAATCTTTCCGGCGTCATTGACGGCTACGGGTAGCGCCATAAGCTCACCGCCGCGGTAGAAACCTATGCTCACTGTGTCGTCGGTGTGTTTACCCAGTGCCGCTGTGATGTCGGAGAAGGCGGTCAGCATGCTGTCGTTGACACTGACGATGCTGTCGCCGGCCATCAGGCCTGCCTTGTCGGCGTTGCCGCCATCCACCACGCTGCGTACCACAAAGGGGATGCGGTAACCCATCAGTTGTTTGGCACCCATATTGTTGACCTTCTCCAGCAGGTGGCCGCTCATGGTGAGTTCCACCAGCGAATCGCCGCGCAGCACGGTGACACTCTTTGGGTTGTCGAGAAGCAGGGCGCTGGTGGCGTCGGTGAACTCGTAGCAGTCTTTGTCGTCTATGGCGTAGATGATGTCGCCGTTCTGGAAGCCTTCGTCGAGCATCACCTCATGGTAGTCATAGCCCAATGTGGCGGCGCGCAGCGGCAGCTCGTCCTTGCCCCAATGGGCGAACATCATGCCGTAGATAAGTAGTGCAGAGATGAAGTTTACCAACACGCCGCCACTGATGATGAGCAGGCGCTGCCATGCTGGTTTGGTGCGGTACTCCCAAGGTTGCGGTTCTGCCTCGAGGTCGTCTGCACTCTTTGTCTCATCAACCATTCCGGCTATGTCGCAATAACCGCCCAGCGGCACCCAGCCGAGGCCCCACAAGGTGTTGTCCTGGTCTTCTGGGGCAAGGTTCTTTTCATCCCAGCTGTCGGGGGTCTTGCTGTTGAAGAACAGGAAGTGCCACTTGCCGCCGAACTTCTTGGCTTTGATGATGGAGAAGTAGGGGTTGAAGAATATGTAATACCGGCGCACGCGCGTGTGGAACAGTTTGGCGAACAGCAGGTGCCCTAGCTCATGCGTGGCAACGAGCAGCGTGAGGCTCAGTATAAGTGCTAACCAGTTCATTTTTGTCTTACGGTTTTGTCAGTTTCTATCAAGTCGTCTAATGTCGGATTTGCAATGTAATGTGCCTCCTGCATGGCGCGTTCCACATGGTCGGCAATGTCAAGGAAGCCAATACGGCCGTCGAGGAACTGCTGCACGGCTACCTCGTTGGCGGCGTTCATCACGCAGGGCATGTTGCCGCCGCGTTCTATGGCTTTGTATGCGAGCGAAAGGCAGCGGAAGGTCTCCGTGTCGGGTCGCTCGAATGTCAGCGTATGCTGGCTGAAGAGGTCGAGGCGTGGCAGGAAGCTCTCTATGCGCTCGGGGAAGCTAAAGGCGTACTGTATCGGAGTCTCCATGGTGGGAATGCCGAGCTGCGCCTTCACGCTGCCGTCGGCGAACTGCACCATGGAGTGCACCACCGATTGCGGGTGCACATGTACCACTATGTCTTTGGCGTCGACGCCGAAGAGCCACTTGGCCTCAATGACTTCGAGACCTTTGTTCATCAGCGTCGCGCTGTCTATAGTCACTTTGCGCCCCATGCTCCAGTTGGGGTGCTTCAGGGCTTGCTCTAGCGTCACCGTGGCCAGCTCGTCGCGCTTTTTGCAGCGGAAAGGACCGCCACTGGCGGTGAGCAGTATCTTCTCCACGGGGCTCACCTCACCGACAATGCACTGGAATATGGCCGAATGCTCGCTGTCCACGGGCAGTATCGGCACGCGGTGGCGTCGTGCAGCTTCGGTGACAATGGCTCCGGCCACCACCATGGTTTCTTTGTTGGCCAGGGCGATAGGTTTGCCGTGCTCTATGGCATGCAGCGTAGGCCTCAGGCCCGCCACGCCCACTATGGCCGCCAGCACCATGTCGATGCTCTCCATCTCCATGAGACTGACGATGGCGTCGGTGCCGGCATACACCTTGATGTCGGTGTCGCCCAGTGCGTCGCGCACCTGCTCGTAGCGACTCTCGTCGGCAATGGCTACAGCGTTGGGCTCGAATTCACGCGCCTGCGCTATCAGCAGGTCGGCGTTGCTGCCTGCGCACAGCACCTCGGCGCAGAAAAGGTCGCGGTGACGCCGTATGACATTAAGCGCCTGTGTGCCTATCGAGCCGGTGGAACCGAGTATGGCTATTCTCTTCATTTTATTTAAAATGAAATATACTCTTCTGGATTTACAGGCGTTCCGTTAACCCATACCTCAAGGTGCAGATGTGGCCCCAGCTCTGTTGTGGTGCCGGTGCCCACGAATGCTATGGGTTCGCCGGCGCGCACCGCGTCGCCCTGATGCTTGAGCAGGGCGCTGTTGTTGCGGTAAACGGTGATGACACCTGCGGGATGCTGCAGGGCTATCACGTGGCCGTCTTCGGCGGTGAAGCCTGCCGAGACCACCGTGCCGCTGTAGGCAGCGTTGACGGGGCTCTCGCTGGCGGCGGCAATGTCAACGCCATAATGCCGCATGGCGTTGCTGTAGGGCCTGACAATGTTGCCTTTCACGGGGGCGAAGAAGAGATGCGTCACCGTGGGCTGCATGTCGACGGCGGTGGCTGTACCTGCCGCTTGTCTCACAGCGTCTTTCACCTGGTAGCGGCTGTCCTCGCTTTCCACCTCGAGGCGCAGCAGGCTGTCCTCGCGTGAGCGCCGGTATGCGCCCGCCACCACAGCCAACGTCGACGTGCTGTCGGCCATCATGCTGTCGGCCTGGGCTCCGAGTGCCTCGCCGCGCATCAGTGCCTGCATTGTGGCCAGCACCCACTCTTGGTCGGCCACGGCGTGCTCCAGCGAGTCTATCTTCTTGGCGTTGGCGTAGGTCTGCTCTATCATCTCCGTGTCTGTGTAGCCCGGTATGTATTCGCGCAGCGGTGTGAAGGCTATGAGCACTGTGGTGAGCACAATGAGAACTATCACCGTGATGCCCACGGTGACAAACAGGTTGATGCCCGACAACTGGAAGGAGAACTTCTCCTTGAAGGTATCGGTGTCCATCACCACAAAGCGATGCTTGTGCTTGATGACGTCGCTGACCTGCGAGTTCTTAATTTTCAGCCACCAGTCCTTGATGCCCATGTCTTATATTAAGTCGTTGACTGACTAAGCGACCGAGTGGCTGAGCAACCGGATTTATTCTCCCTTTCAGTCACTCAGCCACTCAGTTACTTTGTCACCTAATCTTAGAAGAACTTGTTGCGCTGGTCTTCTATCTTGGCCTTGTCGCGGAGCACCTGCGAGGCCATGCGGGCCTTGCTGCGGTAACCCTGCTCCATGCGCATCTTCACCATCGACTCGTCGATGGTAGCGGGGGCCTTGCTGTCCACCTGCACCACGTACACGCCGCTGGCGCCCTTCACGGGACCCACCATACCGCCCTTGCTGGCGGCGATGGCGGCTTGCACCTTGGGCTCCATGCCGTAGCGGGCCAGGTAGTAGTCGTTGAACGACACGCTGTCGATAGTGTCGACGGTGGCGTTAAGCTTCATGGCTATCGAGTTGATGTCCTGGGCGGCCTTGACGGCTTCGCTGGCGCGGGCCAGCAGCACCTCGGCCTTTTTCTCGATGCGCACAGGCTGCTCAATCATCGGGCGCACCTGCTCCAGGGTGGCATAGCCTTTCTTTAAGACATCCTTCAGGGCCACAACCACGAACATGCCGTCGCACTCGTACACCTGGTCGGCCACGTCGCCCACCTTGGTGTCCTCATTGAAAGCCCACTGCACTATGCTGCGGGCGTTGTTGATGCCGGCCATGTTGTCCATCATCATGGTCACACGGGCACTGCGCACCTGCATGTTATCCTGCTGGGCGGCGGCGCTGAAGTCGGTATAGTTGCGGTTCTGGCCGGCGAAGCGGTTGGCCTCGTTGTACACGGCACGGTTGGTGGCGTTCGAGGGCACAATCTCGCGGCTGATGAGGGCCACGCGGTACTTCTTGGCGGCGGGGGTCTTGTCGGTAACCTTCACCACAAAATAGCCCACGCCCTGCGGATGCTCATAGATGAAGCAGCTGCCCACGGCGCGGCTCACCAGCTCCTCGTTCAGGAAGCCGTAGCCACCGTCGAGCTGCCAGTTCATATCGCCCTTGGTCTCAGCCTTCTGCGGGTCGTCGCTGTACTGCTCCACAGCCTGCTCGAAACTCATCTTGTTGCCGTTCAGCAAGGCAAGCACGCTGTCGGCAAGGCTCTTGGCCTGGGCGTCGCTGCGCATGATGTTGCCGCCGGCATTCTGGTTGAGGATATAGATGACCGAGGCGCGCAACGAGTCGGGGCGCACGGCGCTGCTGATGACCTTGGCCATCATCCACTCGTTGCCTGCCAGCACGGGAGCCAGGAAATCGCCTTCCTTGGCGGCGGCAATCTGCTCGTCGAAGGGGGCCTTGAACTCGCTGGCGCGTTTGTAGGTCGAGTCATAGCTGCGGTCGCTCTCGGCGTTCACAAAGAAAGCCACCTCGTCGGCAGGCACCGTCTGGAACTCAGCCCAGGTCTTGTTCACCTGCTCCTGTATGTCGGCAAGGTCCTGCGGAGTGGGATTCACCGGGAAAGCGATGAACTCCAGGTCGCGCAGCTCCTCGCGCACACGGAACTCGGCCTTGTGCTTGTTGTAGTAATTCTGGTAGTCGGCGTCGGCAATGGCAGCCTCCTCGTCGGTCACCGACGAGAAAGGCAGTGCCACGGCACGCACGTTGGCCACCGTGTTGCTGTACTCTGCCACCTTGGCGGCAAGAGCCTTGGGCATGTAGAAACCGGCATTGATCAGCGTGGTGTACTTCTGCTGCTCGCGGTCGGTCTTCACATATTTCTCCAACTCGACCCACTGCATGCGGCGGGTGGTGTCAAGCTGATCGAAGTTCTCGATAAACTGGTTGACGTAGCGCACGTCGAACTGGCCCGTCTGCGGGTCGGTGAAGCTCTGGCGCACATAGGGATGGATGAACGTGCCGGTAAACATGTCGTTCACCTCGGCGGGGCTCACGCGCAGGCCCAGTTTGGCGGTCTGCTCCTCCATGAGGGTCTCGTCAACAAACTGCTGCCACACCTGCTCGCGAATCTGTTGCTCCATCTCGGCGGGCACCTGGGTGGTCTGCTGCTGCATCTTGTAGTTGTTCTCCATCTCGGCAACCATCTCGTTGAAACGCTGCGAGGTCATCGTCTCGCCGTTCACCTTGCCAACGTCGGGGATACCGCCGTTGTTTTTCGTCAGGTCGCCCAGAATGAATGCCAGAATGGCAATACCGACTATGGCAACGGCCCAGCCGGAATGCTTCCTAATAGATCCAATAATTCCCATTTTGTTAGTTATTTTTATTTGTTTTATTATTATCTATTGTTTTGTCGGTTAGTGCGTTACTAGCCCTCTCGGGGGCTTTGTGCGCTCCTCGTCAAAAATGCAAAGGTACAAAGTTTTTTATAAACAGCGAAATTTTTTTATACGTAAACCGCTGTCTCACCGTTGCCTCTTCGTCTCCGCTCCATCTGTTCACCGGTTGTTCACCGGTTGTTCGACGGTTTAAACCGTTAAACAGTCGGTGAACAACCGTAGAACGGACGGAGCGGGTACGTACCGCCCTCGGAGCGGCACCGGCACAGCGGGGCAAAAAAAAAGCCCCCGCTGCGGGGGGGCTTGTATGGGGAATGATAAGGGCGTTGCCGCTTATTTCTCGCGGATTATGTCGCCGTGGTCCTTGACAATCATCTGCTGCCACTCCTTGCGGTAGTGGGGCTGGCTGGGGAAGGCGGCCTGGCCGGTGGCGGTGCGCTCGAACTTGCCGTCCTTCTCCTTCTTGATGTTGCCGTCCATGTACTTGACGAGGAGGTATTTGTCCAGACGGTCCCACTCCTTCATCATGCGTCCGGCAGCGCGGCCGCTGAAGTCGTTGAGTTGCTTGGTGAGGGCCTCGCCTTCGCTCTGGGCGGCGCGCTTGTCGAATTTCTCAACGTCTTTGATGAAGCTCATTTCAAGGTTCTCCTGCACTTTCTGCACGTCGACAATCATGTCGCTGTAGCGGCTGTAGAGGAAGTTGGTGACGCGGTTGAAGAGCCAGAAGGCGGCGGTCTCGCTGTAGGTCAGCATGTCGCCGTTGCCCTGACGGAAGCACTCGGGGATTTCGGTTATGCCGCAGTACATGGGGCAGTAGACGGTGCTGTAGGTGTCGTCGACGCCGAACCAGAGTATGCCGCCGACCTTGGCGGGCAGCCAGCTGCGGCACTGGGCCACAAACGAGAAGCCAGTCTGCTGGGTGCTTGTGGCGCGCTCGTGGACGTAGGTGTGACCGTCGAGCTCAAAGCCCATAGGACGCCAGCGGTAGGGGCAGTTGAAGGGACCTGCACCAAGGTCCTTGGTCATGTCCATCGAGGTGCCTTCGTAGTGGTCGCGCATGAGGTTCATCACCTCGTGGACGTCGACCTGATGGTCTGGTTTGATCCAGAGGGGCAGGCGCTCGGCCTTGGCATTGCCCATGGCGTATTTCTCGTAGCGCTGCATGCCTTTGGCCACGCGGTTGAACATGGCGTAGACACGGGCGTCGCAGCCGCGCATGCCGCTGAAGGTCAGCGGGGCGTAGGTGTCGCAGAACGAGAAGTCCTCGTCCTTGCCGTCGTACCAACCGCAGGCGCGGGCGTAGGTGATGACTTCATCGCTGTAGACGCATTCCACCTCGGGCTCGAAGAGGTAATCGAGGTGCTTGCTGCTGATGACGGTGTGGAGGCCTTTGCCTTTGGCTTTCTGGAATTTCTTGCCTTCCTGCGGGAACTGTGTGATGCGGGCCTGGTTGGCGTGGCCGCTGACGTAGCCGTCGGGGATACGGCGGGCTACCCACACGGCGCCGTCGGTGTATTTGTATTTGAGCTTCTTGGCAAGCTCGGGCTTGACGGTGTTGGGGCGTTTGCCGATGAGCTCGAGGATCCACACCTCGTTGGGGTCGCAGATGCTGAAGCTCTCGCCCTCGCTGTGGTAGGGGTAGTCCTTCATGAAGCCGGCGAGCACCTGGATGGCCTCACGGGCGTTCTTGGCGCGCTGCAGGGTGAGGTAGATGAGCGAGCCGTAGTCGATGCCGCCTTCAATCTCGTTGGCCAACTCCTCGCGGCCGCCGTAGGTGGTCTCGCCGATGGCCAGCTGGTGCTCGTTCATGTTGCCCACGACGCTGTAGGTCTGCGCCACCTGGGGAATCATCATGAGGGGTTTGCCGCTATCCCAGTCGATGACTTGGAACATGGTGCCGGCGGGGTAGGAGGCAGCCTTGCGGTAGTACAGCTCGCCGTAGAGCGTGTGGCTGTCGGCGGCATAGGTAATCATGGTGCTGCCGTCCTTGGTGGCACCCTTGGTGAACAGGAAATTGGTGCAGGCGTCGGCGGTGCTGGCCGCAAATAGGGCAATGCCTAGGAAGCCTGCTGCAATGATACGGTTGAGTTTCATATTGTTTGTTATTTTATCAATTATTTCTGGGTGCAAAGATACGAACATTTTTCCATATACGCGCAAAAAGAAATGCGCCACCGTTGGGGGTGGCGCATATTACATTGATAGCGTGTCGGCTAACTATTGTATCACAAGCTTCTTCACCACAGTGCCGGCGCTGTTGCCCACACTGACGAAGTAGATGCCTTTGGGCAAGGTGCCTTCTGCAATGCGGAGCGTGGAGTCGACCTGCGTCGGCTGTATCACGGTGCGGCCCTGCAGGTCGGTCACGGTGACAACCGATGGCATGCTTACGCTGATGTGTGCATCGCCTGTGGTGGGGTTGGGATGGATGGCAACATTTTGCGCAGAGCCTTCTGTGCCGTCGATACCCACACCTGAGGGAGCGAAATAGGCGGTGAGCGAAAGGTCGGAGGTGACGACAAATACGCGGGTCGGCGAGGTGACGCTGTCGCTCCAGGTGACGAAGCGGTAGCCTTCGTTGGGTGTGGCGGTGATGGTGACCGTAGATCCAGCATTGTAGGTACCGGCGCCGCTGACGGTGCCCATGGTGGTATCGTTGACAGCGAGGGTGATAGTGAGGGTAGTGACTGGCACCGCAGTAACGCTGAGTGAGTCAATGAGAGCCTCGTCATTGTATTCCCAACGGAAAGCGATGGTGTAGGTGCCGGCAGCGGCACATGCGGCCACGCTGTCGGTCGAGAACTCATACCATGCCATGCCACCATTGTTTACAGCCACAGTGGTCAGGGGAATGAAGGTGGATGTGTCGTCGACGTCAATCATCACACCAGCCTCGATGCTACTGTTGAAGGTGGTCTGCCCCTTGAACCGCACCACGGCGCCCGTGGTTCCCACCATCAGACGCGGCGAACAGATGTAGTTAGGTCTGTCGCCTTCGTAGTCGTACAGCGATAGGGCCTTGACATTGCCAACGTTGACTAATTGAATCCGTGCTCTGTCGGTGGAGAGGTGGAATGTCCAGCATTCAGATACCAACTCGTTGACGGTGTCATAATCGAAATTGTCGAAATAGGGCAGGCCGATGTGGGTGCATGTGGTGCGGAAGGTGATGGTGACGGCAGCGGCGGTGTCGCCTGTTCCGCATATCTTACGCACGGCGGCGGTGTACTCTGTGTTAGGCGTAAGCGAGGTCAGTGATATGGTGTTGTTTGTCTGTGTAGCTATGAGCGAGTTGTCGAGGTAGACGGCAAAGGAGTGGCTGGCATTGTTGCCCTCCCATTGCAGCATGGCTGTGTTCTCGGTGATTTGGCTGGCCGTTATGCTGCGCACTGGCACACAGTCGGTGAAAACCTCGAGAGTGAACTCTTCGATAGCGACATCTCCGGCTACCGACTGGAGAATTACATAGCGTCCGGTTGCGGACTCTCCAGCGGGGGGATTGTAGAGGTTGAAGTAGATTTCATTCTGTTGTGATGTGCTTCCCACCTCAACGGTGTCAATCCACACCGCACCGTTTCCATCGCTGCTGTTGCATATTCCCACTGCATAGCTGTCAATCAGGTGGGAAACGCCGCCATTCTTGGCGGTAATCACGGCACGCAAGTTTCTGATGTCTACGGCCACCTGTGGGGTGACAATGTAACGCTCAGGCCTGTCGTCGAAGTGATAGAATACTAGGCCACGCCAGTAGTAGTGGGATACACCGCTGCTAAGCGTCCAACAAGGCACTTCGCCGTCGAAGAGGAAGTTTATGGTATAGGGTGGCTCAAGCAAGCCGCAAGTGGTCAGCACGGTGTCCGGCTCGCTGTAGAGGGTGTCGGCACAGAGTGATGCCACGCGCAATTCGTATATGGTGGATGGATGCAGTCCGGTAACGGTGCAAGAGGGAGTGGATACGGTGCCGAAGGCCGTCCATAAGCTGTCGGTCATGGTGCGATACTCCACCAGCCACATGCTCTCAGCTCCGAGTTGTTGCCAACTGAGGCTCACGTTGTGGGTATCTTGTGCTGTAACCGTAACGTCGGGTGCTATGCATACATTTGATGCGCAGCCGCCCAGCAGGCGGATGTCGGGGATGTATGTGTTGACCTCCCAGTTGAAGTTAAGGGTGTAGGGGTTGGTGTAGTCGGATTGGTGGTCGGCAGTCTGCACGAAATGGACGCAGTTGCTGTCGGTGTGCACACCGTAGAGGGGTATACAGCTGGGGTATGAGTGCTCGACGATGGTGACTATCAGATTGCGCGTAGCATCAATGACATAGGGAATGTCAAACACTATATCCTTCCACCCAGTGTAGTTTTGGGGCATAGAGATGTATGTGTTCTCGGCCACCATTGTGAGGCTGTCGGCCGTCACGGGTGCGCTTATGGTGCTGGCTAAAGTCTGGCCTATGTAAATGTCGTAATAGCATTGGGCTGCATTGGAGTAGTGCTGTATGATCTGCGCCACACGGAGAGAGATACCATATAGGGTATCGGTGCTGGCGGCAAAGTCGGCTGGATACAGTATCTGGCTGTAGTTCTTACGGTGGATAAGGTTGTCAAGGAAGCGGTTGTTGGTGACAGTAGTGGTGCTTGCAACCTCGGCGCAGGTGTTAGGCACTGGCATTGCACGTGTGATTGTGGTTTCAATGACAGTGTTCGAGGTGATGCTGCCGCAAAGAGTTCTTATCGCGAAGGTGTAAGTCCGTCCGGGCATGGTAGAGGCAGGGAAGTAGGGCGATGTATAGGCTGTGTCGACCGACACTGGTGCACCGCTTGCCGTCTCGGTTATCTCAATTATTACACCAGTGGGTGTTTCTTCGCCGATGGTGTCGTACTGCCAGCTGATGATGCCATCGGGGCTTATGCTCACATTGGCCAGTGGAGCGCAGAGCATTCTGGTGTGGAAAGCGGTGGAAGCAGCACGGCCGGTCTCGCTGCCCACCAAGGGCACCACCATGACGTTATAGTCGGCATCCTCCTCTAGGTTGCACAGGGTGATGGTGGTGTCTGTCACCACGGTGTCCAAACTCATGGCTCCACCGAGGGTAACGCGGTAGGCTGTGGCGGTATCAACTTCCGACCAGCGGAGGGTGGCACAATAGGCAGTGAC
The DNA here is from genome assembly GCA_902791695.1 of uncultured Bacteroidota bacterium. Classification (GTDB taxonomy): domain Bacteria; phylum Bacteroidota; class Bacteroidia; order Bacteroidales; family P3; genus Colimorpha. The sequence goes on along the minus strand of CADAWR010000014.1, from coordinate 32,250 downwards.
ATTCTCCACCGTCAGCATTTCGGGAGCCAAGATGCCGTTGTCGCGGAACACCTCGATGTTGTCAATCACAACACCGTAGAACGAACCACTGCAATACCACTTCAGAGCGATATGCGTGTGGTTGTCCGAAGCGGTGACGGCGGCAAAGCTGACGGTGTCACGGAGATAGTTGCCTGTATGAGACGCGAGGTTCTGCACCGGATGGAAGGTCAGCAGGCTGTCGTTCCAGTAGCCTACCGTGAGGTTGCCATAGCTGGCCGACTCACAACGGTAGTCGAACGCCACCGAGAGTTGCTGTAGCGAGTCACTGAAGATTGGCAACAGAGCGTATGCTGCATCGGCGTACCCAGAACCGTTGCCAGCCATTATCAGCAACGCCTGGTCGGGCAGGTTGCTTATGTACAGATAACTGCTGACGACTTTGGGCCTATGTGATGCGCCAATAGCAATATTGCCCCAGCAATCAGGCAAGTTGCCGTAGGCACTGCTCCAATATTCGGGTGTCACGCTCTCGAAGTCCTCGAAGTAAGGCGCCGCGAGGCCGCGGCAGTCGTAGATGTTCACAATCTTAGTGGCGGTATCGGCACCATCGACGTTGCTGACGATGAGGGTGACCGTGTCGATGCCACCCGTGTTATAAACCACCGACCACTGGCCACTGGTTGTTGACCACTGGTTCAACAGTGTGCTGTGCCACATGTAGGTCAGACCGTTGGGTGAGCAGTTGTTGAGGGTGGGGATAAAGTTGGCCGTGCGGCTGTCGATGCTGCCTTGCAGCGTCATCGAGGCGGGACCGACGATGGTGACCTGCGGCAGCGGGTAAGTGTCCACATAATGTACTCCCCAGGCTGTGTCGCTGCCGTAGGCGTTGGTGGCAATGACAGTGACGGTGTCATAGCCGGAGGTATTATAGACCACCGACCACTGGCTACCGGCCACCACAGTGGTGCCTAGCAGTGTGCTGTGCCAAGTGTAGGTCAAGCCTTCGGCCATGCCGTCGGTCAGGTAGGCGTTGTAGGTGGTGGTGTCGCCCACATAGGTAATGAACATTGGGACGGTCAGGTGCACATGAGGCAGGGTGTCGGGAGCAAAGACACGGATGTTGTCGACGATAACACCATACCAAACATCGCTCCTCACCCATCGCAGGGCGAAGCGATGCACGTCGGCAGGGAAGGCGCTGAGGCTCACCGTATCGGTGCGCCCTGTGACCTGCCGCTCCATGGATTTTACTTCCACAAAAGCACCGTTCTGCATATAGCCCACGCTCAGCTGGCCATGGTTGGCACCCTCGTACATATAGTAGAATGACAGTAACTGCTCGTTCAGCGGAGCATCGAAAATAGGACTCTCCACCGTGGCCACGCTGTCAAAGCCGCTACCGGAACCTGCCATCAGCAAGAAGGCGGGGTTGGACTGGACGTAGGTGTTGATGGCCGTTGAGCTGAGGTAACTGTTGATGACATGCGGCATATAGTTGGTGTTGCCCGCCCAGTAGCGATGCCAGCAGTTGGGTACTTTGCCACCCGACGAGTGGTTGTAGGTCGTGGCGGTCACGCCAATAAAGGTCTCTTCATAAGGCAGGTTGTCGATGAGGCAACTGTTGACCATGACTACTCTCGTGGTGGAGTCGGCGCCGTAGATGTTGGTGGCGATAACAGTGATGGTGTCATAACCGCCCACCGGATAGACAAGCGCCCAGTTTGCGGCCGAAGGCAGAAGACCTGTCCAAGTGCTGTCGAGCAGCGCACTATGCCACGTGAGGCTGAGCCCGTTGGTCGAGCCCTCGACGTAGGTGGCCGTGTAGGTCACATCCTCGTGGCTGTTGACTGTGGTGGGGGCCGACAGGCTCACCACCGGCAACTGTGCCGAGCGAATAGCGACGTCGTCAATGATGAGGCGGTAATTGCTGCCTGTCGCATTCACCGGCCTGTTGCGGAAAGCCACATGGATGGTCTGGCCGGCAAACTGGCGCAGACTCACGCTGCGCTTGTCGAAAGTAGAATAGGTGGGATGTGCCGAGCTGTCGTAGTAGAGGGGTATGTAGTTTGCAGTGTCTGTATAGTTGGCGCTGGTGGTGGCCAACACATAGTAGGTATGTACAAAGGTGTTGTCGCTCGAAGCCGCCGTCCATTCCAATATCACCTCTTTGTTGGTGTCGGCAGGGATGGCGACGGCCTTCGACATAATCCAGCTGTCGATAGTGTCGCTGTTACAGTAGGAATGCATACAGTTGTTATTCCAATATCCGAAGTTGCTGCCTTCAGGCTTATACCAGCAGGCCAAGCCGTCGTCGAAGGTCTCCCTCCACGGCAATGTGAGTGCCGGCGTGCAGTCGATGATATGCAGCGGCTTGGTCACCGTATCGGCGCCGTAGGCGTTGGTGGTAATGACGGTGATAGTGTCCTCAGTGCTGCTGAAGCCAGCGCCGTAGTTCACCCAGGCGCTGTCTCCCAAGGCATTGGTGGTGAATATGCCACCCACGGCCGATGTCCAGCTGTAGTGCAGCCCGTCGGTGGAGCCGCGGAACAGGGCTACGGTGCAGAGGGCCGTCGAGTCACAATGTATCTTGGCAGGCATCGAGACCTTGGTACCGATGTAGGGCAGGGTGTCGACACCCACCCATACGCGGTTTATACACTGGTTGTTTGGATTGGTGGTGACAAGTGCCACACGTATGGTTTGCCCGGCGTATGCGCCCAGATTGATCCAGCGGCGTTTGATATAGTTGCTTGTCGGTTCGGTAAACAGCAAGTCGGTGAACAATGCTGTGTCGGTCGAGGCAGTGGGCGACACACGAATGTCCAAGGCTCCCCTTACATACTCGACCATGAATGTCATGTTGGTCTCATTGGCGGGGATGGCAATCGGCGGTGTAATCATATAGTTGCCGGCGGCGGAAGGTCTCATGTAGTTGGTCAACGTCCAGTACTCGCCGGTCTCCTCATCGTAGGAGGAGTAGTTGCTGTTCTTGTGGCTGTAGCCGTTGATGGTCCAGCAGGCATTGTAGCTGCCGGCGGCATTGCTGAAGTCCTCCTCCCAGGGGAAGGTGCTGACAGTGTTGCAGACAAAGACGCCCAGATTCGCATTCAACATCAGGGTGCCTTGGGCGTTGCTGGCGGTTACTGTCACAGTCTCTTCGCCCGGCGTGTCATATACCAAGTCGAGTCCCCAGGAGCCGTTGCCCGAACCATCCGCGTTCATCGCCCACGACGAATCCTTCAGCGCGCTGTGCAGGGTGACGGTAAGTCCCAGGGTATCGCCCTGCGACAAGGTTACGGTGTAGTTCGCCGCTTCGCCTACAAGTACATAGTTGGGAGCATCTATTACACCTATCGGTGCCAGTGCGTTGTACATTTGCACGTCGGTGAAGAAGACTTGACGGCCGTTCTGAAGCATCTTGCAGAAGGCTATATACACGGTGTCGCCGGCATAGTTGGCCAGTGAAACGCTGCGCTGTGTCAGGTTGCTGGTCTGCGAGGTGCAGGTAAAGATGGTGTCGTATTCCGCGATGTCGAAGCGGCTGGTGGTGGAAACCAGCACATAGTATGTTGAAGTACCACTGCCAAGTCGGCAGTCTTTCCAGTATAGGCGCAGCCCTGTCGAGTCGGTAGGCAGCACTACCGCCGGCGAAGAGATGATATTGGCGCCGCCACTGTTGTGTAATGCTGAAATACCATAGTAGGTATTGCCCGAGATGTTTCTGCTTGCATAGCTCCAGCCTACTGTGCCTACTGTGCGCCAACAGTCGTATTCATTCACAAAGTCGACCTTCCACGGATGGGCGGTGATGACATCGCCGCAATCTACCACCGTCACCGTCTGCGTCAGCGTGTCGCTGCCAAAGGCGTTGCTGACCACTAGGGTGAGGGTGTCCAGGCCGGCCGCCGTGTAGGCCAATCCCACGCTGTCGCCCGTCAGGGTCTGCCCCGTCAGCGACGAGTGCCATGTGTAGGTCAGCCCCGTGTGTGAGCCGTTGGTGAGCGAGGCCCGCAGCCAGGTGGTCTCGCCCACATAAGCCTTTGTGGGCACCCACCAGGTCGCCACCGGGTAGACGAGGCTGCGCCATTGCATAGACTGGAACAGTAGCTGCCAGTGATAGTCCGCCGCATAGGAGCAGTCGCCAGCGTAAGGGTAGAAGCGGCTGTTCAAACCGTAGTGGCAGAACTCTATGCGCACCACCTGGCCCGCATAGGCACCCAGCAGTATGGTGTCGTGCTCGTAGTTGTCGACCATCCGCCGGCGCAAGGTGTCGTAGTTTACCCCGTCGGTGGTGATGGCCACGCTATAGTCGGCCGTACAGCTCACCTGGGTGGCATATATCAATACCAGCGAGTCGGTGGCGGCAAACGAGGGGATCTCTACCCACGGCGACAGGAAACGATGGTCGGCGAGGGTGTCGTAGTTGCAGTCAATCTGGTTGGTACTGGCATAGAAACAGTCGGTAGGTCCTTCCAGCACTGTCCAGCAACACTTGTTGGCTTCGAACGAGAGGGGTGTGCCCCAATGCACTGTGTCGTCGCAACCGACGCTCTGCGCCTGTGCCTGATGACACATCAGCCCCATCAGGGCCACTAATGCAAAGAATACTTTTTTCATCAATTTATAGTTATAAAAAATAATAACGCGTTTATATTGGTTTTATTGTTTTGTCCTTTGTCGGCATCATCGACATCGGATGCTCCATCTGATATTTTATATGGAAGTTGATGACTGCATCCAATTCTTCGTTAGAAGTCGCATGGTATACCGCCAACCAGCGGTAGTGGGGCGAGGCCAGGTTGCAGTCCACGCTGTTGCCCAGCATATTCGAGTCTCCCTGCACCTCGGGGTGGAAGCGCTTGCTCTGCCATAAGTCGATTGTATTAGCGTAATCCTCCTCTGACATTCCCGATGCGAGATAGATGGAGTCGAAGAAGGCATACATCTCAGCCATACTCCTCACTCCCAAGCTGTCCAGCATCCACTCCCAGCCTTCGTCGGTCAGGGCCTCGAAGGTGGTGACGTCGCAGGTGAGCGAGTCGTTAATCGGGAAGTCCTTGACGAAGCCCACGCGCACACCAGGCAGGTCCTTATACCGCTGGTACAGCTCGCTGCCTTCCACCGGCTCGGGATGCATCTTCCATGCTGTCACCGCCGCCATTAGCAGTAGCAAGACACCTATATATATGATCGCGTTGCGCTTCATTGTCTGTTTTTGTTACCTTTCCATTTTAAATCTTACCACATTCGGGTCGTCGCATGTGTTCAAGGCGCTGCAGGCGCGGTTGAGCACCAGCTGCTCCTCGCCCCGCTGGTTGCAGAGCACATGCCGGTCGTCGACCCGCTGGGGCAGCAGCATGGCATAGACACCCGGCAGCAGGATGATCAGCACCGTGGCGGCCACGCGCAGCTGCAGGCGACGATGTGCGCAGAAAGCCTCCGCATCGCCACCTACCTCGCGCGACAACCTGCGCACATGCTCAGCATCCGTCCATATTCATATTATATTGGCATTACGTTTCATCTTTTCAATCACTTGGGCATGGAGATGCTTGGCCTCATTCTCGCCAATGCGCAGCAGGGAGGCTATCTCGCCGTCGGTATAGTCGTCGAGAATTAGCTCCAGCACACGGTGTTCCTGATGGGTGAGTTGGCGGCCAGTCGGTCGATAAGCTCGGTATGACGCCCTTCGTCGACAGCTACATGTGCGGCCTCCTCCAGTGGCACCACCTCTACCTCACGCTCCCCTTTGCGTATGCTGTGGGCAAAGACGCTGCGGCAATGGAACCGCACCCACTTGCGCTCCTCGCCGGGGGTGGCATCGGGGCGCAGCTTGTGGCGGTAGTGCCACAGCTGTGTCGTCACCTCCTGTATCAGTTCGGACATGAGCCACGCCTTTCCGCCGGCCTTCCACCAGCAGAGGCCACGAATCAACTTCCGGTGGCGTGCCACCAGAGAGTCGAAGTCGTCGAATCGGTCCGTGTCCTTTTGAGTCATCGTTTTGTGCCTCTCTACAAATATAATAACCCTGACATTATAAATGGAGCGGCGGCGAGGGTTGGTTTTAACATTTTTTACGAAAAAGAAGGCTACCAATCTTTTCGGTCGGTAGCCTTCGCTTGGGGTTTGTATCAGTATTGCCTTATCTACTATCTACTTAACTACTAAAAAATTACAGCAGCTTCTTCTTGAGGTTGAGGATCATGTCGTCGGTCATCCTCTCCAGGTCGTACTGCGGGTTCCAGCCCCACTCCTTGCGGGCGCAGGAGTCGTCCATGTTGTCGGGCCAGGAGTCGGCGATGGCCTGCTTGATGGGCTCGGGCTCGTAGACCATCTCGAACTGCGGGTAGCGCTTTTTGATGACCTCGTAGATGGTTTCGGGACCAAAGCTCATGGCTGTGACGTTGAAGCTGTTGCGGTGCACCAGCTTGCTGGGGTCGGCCTCCATGATGTCGATCATGGCCTTCTGGGCGTCGGGCATGTACATCATGTCCATGAGGGTGCCTTTCTTCAGTGGGCAGACGAACTTCTCGCCCTTGACGGCGGCATAGTAGATCTCCACAGCGTAGTCTGTGGTACCGCCGCCGGGGAGGGTCTGGTAGCTGATGAGGCCGGGGAAGCGGACCGAGCGGGTGTCGACGCCGAAGCGGGTGAAGTAGTAGTCGCTCAGCAGCTCGCCGGTGACCTTGGTGACGCCGTAGATGGTGTTGGGGCGCTGGATGGTGTCCTGCGGGGTGTTGACATGCGGCGTCGAGGGGCCGAAAGCACCGATACTGGAGGGAGTGAAGACGGCGCAGCCGAAGAGGCGGGCCACCTCTAGGCAGTTGACCAAGCTACCGATACCTACATTCCAACCCAGCATGGGGTTCAACTCGGCGGTGGCGCTGAGGATGGCCGCCAGGTTGTAGATGGTGTCAATGTTGTACTGCTTCACCGCAGCGGCTATCTGCATAATCTGTGTGCTGTCGATGCGCTCCACGGGGCCACGCTCGTAGGGGTCGCCCTTCAGGGGACGCAGGTCGCTGCACACAACGTTAGTGTCGCCATAGATGTCTCTCAGATTACGGGTGAGCTCGGAACCAATCTGTCCGCCTGCACCGACGATAAGAATCTTTTTCATCGTTATTTTATTTTTATATTATCTGTTATTTAGTTATTTATACCCATAAAACGCAATGGCACACATTGTTGTGTAATGTTGCCATTACGGTTGACGCTTACAAAAATACAAAATAATTTTTATTCCGCGCTTAATTATTTTACTTTTTTTATGCGCTGCTCACATGCCGAAACTGAACGGCATCAGGTCGGCCACACTGCTCACTTCACGCACCGAACCACCTCGCTGTAGACATAGGACACGTAACGCATGACCTTGCTGCTGCTCGTATTCCAACATTACCTGACGGCAAGCACCGCATGGCGACGCCTCACAGAGTTCACCGGCAGCGTTGCGCCCTGCTATTGCAAGTGCGGTGTAGTTGCGCATATCGGGCCGCTGGGCCGAGGCCGCAAAGAGAGCCGTGCGCTCGGCGCAGAGCCCCGATGGATAGGCGACATTCTCCTGGTTGTTACCCACAACAATGCTGCCGTCAGCCAGCCGCAGAGCGGCACCTACATGGAAGCCCGAGTAGGGCGCATAGGCCCCGTCGGTAGCAGCTATTGCGCGTAGCATCAACTCCTTGTCGGCTTTGTCCAAAGAGTCGATATTAACGTACTCCTTATATTTGATTGTCAGTGATTTCTCTGTCATTTTAGCTCAAGATTATTGCTGCAAATATAGCAAAAATAATCCATGTGAAAAAAAAGTCGTATTTTTGCAGCCTGAAAACAATGCAGGAAGGTTTGGTCATAAGAACTACCGGCAACTGGTACCGGGTATTGGTGGATAGCAATATTGTCGAATGCCGCCTGCGTGGCAACTACCGTCTGCGTGGCAACAAGCAGACCAACCCTGTTGCCGTGGGCGACCATGTGCTATTCGCTATGGAAGCCGACGGTACAGGCGTGATACACGAGGTGTGCGACCGCAACAATTACATAGTGCGCCGCGCCACCAAGCTCAGCAAGCAGACCCACGTCATTGCCGCCAACATAGACCTGCTGTGCATCGTCGCCACCCTCGGCTTGCCGCGCACCTCCACGGGCTTTATCGACCGCCTGCTTGTCACTGCCGAGGCCTACCACATACCGGCATGTATAGTCTTCAACAAGTGCGACCTGCTTGTCGACGACGAGTTGTGTGCCATGCAGAACGAGCTCTCGGAACTCTACCGTTCCGTTGGTTATCCTGTGCTCGAGGTCTCTGCCCTAAAAGGTACCGGTATTGATGACCTCAAGACTCTCATTGCAGGCAAGACAGTTCTCTTCAGTGGCCACAGTGGCGTTGGCAAAAGCGCCCTTCTCAACGCTATCTGTCCCGGCCTGGCCCTCAAGATGGGCGCCATTTCTGACTGGAGCCTCAAGGGCAAGCACACGACAACCTTCGCGGAAATCCACCCCGTTGAACTCAGCCTCTCGGCCACTCAGCCACTCAGCTACCTGATCGACACCCCCGGCATCAAGGAGTTCGGCATGGTGGACTTCACGCCGCAGGAGTTATCCCATTTCTTCCCCGAGATGCGCGCTGTGCTGCACGACTGCTACTTCGCCAACTGCACTCACCGCCACGAGCCCCACTGCGCCGTCAAGGAGGCCGTCGAAGAAGGCCGCATCAGCGCCGAACGCTACCGCAACTATCTGTCTATCATTGAAGATACAGTAAAACCGCAATAATATATGTTACAAGTATTAAGCTTTAAGGAAATCTTCAGCTCATTCTTGGTGATGTTCGCCATCATCGACATCACGGGGTCGATACCCATCTTTGTGTCTATGCGCGACAAGGGTACGAAAATCAAGCCGTTCCAGGCCACCGGCGCTGCACTGCTGCTCTTCGTCGGCTTCTTCATCGTCGGCGACCAGTTGCTCAAGCTTTTCGGCATCGACATGCCGTCGTTCGCCGTCGCCGGCTCTGTGGTCCTGTTTATCCTCGCCTTCGAGATGATACTGGGGCGCGACATCATAAAGAACGAGCCCGCCTCGTCCGGTGCCAGCATTGTACCAATCGCATTCCCGTTGATAGCAGGCCCGGGGGCCATCACCGCTTTCATCTCGCTGCACGCCGAGTACGAGACCATCAACATCATGATTGGCCTCGCACTCAACATCATTATCGACTACTTCGTGCTGCGCTACCTAGACAAGATAACCCACTGGCTGGGTGCCGACATCATCTACGTGCTGCGCAAGTTCTTCGGTGTTATCCTTCTCGCCATGGCCGTCAAGCTCTTTGTCGGCAACATCATGGCGGTCTTCCATGGATAAACAAAAAAAGGCAGGCGAAAGCCTGCCCTTCCTTTTATTATTTACTTTCCTTTACTTCTTCAGGAACTTGAAGTCCTTGCCGAGGTAGTAGGCTTGGTCGCCAAGGCCTTCTTCGATACGCATCAGCTGGTTGTACTTGCAGATGCGGTCGGTACGGCTGGCGCTGCCGGTCTTGATGAGACCAGCATTCATGGCAACCACGAGGTCGGCAATTGTTGTGTCCTCGGTCTCACCGCTGCGGTGGCTGATGATGGCGGTCATGTTGTTGCGCATGGCCAGGTTCACAGCCTCTATGGTTTCGGTGAGGGTGCCAATCTGGTTGAGCTTGATGAGGATGCTGTTGGCAACCTTCTTCTCCAAGCCCATCTTCAGGCGCTCCACGTTGGTGACGAACAGGTCGTCGCCAACCAGCTGGCAGCGGTCGCCGATGGCGTCGGTGTGCATCTTCCAGCCGTCCCAGTCGTCTTCGGCCATGCCGTCCTCGATGCTGATGATGGGGTACTTGTTCACCCAGTCTTTCCAGAAGTCGCTCATCTGGGCTGGCGTCAGTTTGTCGCCGGTGCTCCACTTAAGGTGGTACATGTTCTCGTCGGCCAGGTAGAACTCGCTGGTGGCGGCATCGAGGGCAATGTATACGTCCTCGCCGGGGCGGTAGCCAGCCTTCTCGATGGCCTGCAGTATGCAGATGACGGCCTCGTCGTTGCTGCCCAGGTTGGGGGCAAAGCCACCCTCGTCGCCCACGTTGGTGCTAAGGCCTTTGCTCTTGAGCACGCTCTTCAGGTTGTGGAACACCTCGGCGCCCATGCGCAGGGCCTCGCTGAATGTGGGGGCTCCGACGGGCATAATCATGAACTCCTGGAAGTCGATGCTGTTGTCGGCATGCGAACCACCGTTGAGGATGTTCATCATGGGTATGGGCAGGGTGTGGCCGCCCACGCCGCCAAGGTAGCGGTAGAGCTCCTGGCCGGTCTCCTGGGCTGCCGCCTTGGCGCAAGCGAGACTCACGCCCAGTATGGCGTTGGCACCCAGACGGCTCTTGTTCTCTGTGCCGTCCAGCTCAATCATTTTGTCGTCGATGGCCTTCTGCTCGCTGACGAACATGCCCTGCAGCTCGTCGTTGAGCACGGTGTTGACGTTGTTCACAGCGTTGAGCACGCTCTTGCCGAGGAAGATGCTCTTGTCGCCGTCGCGCAGCTCGCAGGCTTCGTGCACGCCGGTGGAAGCTCCGCTGGGGACTGCGGCGCGCCCAATGGCGCCCTGGTCGGTATAGACATCAACTTCTACTGTGGGATTACCGCGGCTGTCAAGTATCTGACGGCCCTTGATTCCTATAATCTGGCTCATAGTTCTATGTTTGTTAATTATTGATATTATATTTTAATGTGTTTGTGCGCTCGTCTTGAACAGAAAAAAGCCAACCCCTTGCGGCGGTCGGCTATTGTCTTTCTGCTCGCTGTTGCGCGGTCGCCGCTTACATGGCGTTGACCTGACGCATGCACTTCGACTTGAGGTTGGCGGCTTTGTTCTTGTGGATGACAGAACGCTTGGCCAGCTTGTCGATGATGGAGACCATCTTGGGCAGGCGCTCGGTGGCTACGGCCTTGTCGGTCAGGGCGCGGAAGTCACGCAGGGCGTTGCGCATGGTCTTGGCATAGTAGCGGTTCTCGACTCTCTTTTTCTCAGTGGAGCGGATTCTTTTCTTTGCAGACTTGTGGTGTGCCATAAATTCTTGTTGTTCTTATTCTTTGTTTTTCTTGTTCTCTCGTACCGCGTGCGGGATTCGAACCCGCGATTTTGAGAATGAAAATCTCACGTCCTGGGCCTACTAGACGAACGCGGCGCAGTGCTTTTGGGGCTACCCTAAAGGGTACTTTTTCCGCAAAAAGCGGGTGCAAAATTACTAACTATTTTCGACATGGCAAAATTTTTTTCAACTCCATCGGTTGAAAACCTCTGCCGTCTACTCGTTATCTGCTTGAAACCTAAAGCCTAAACGTTTGCCGGTGACAAGCGATTTTTTGTCGAAATTGTTTTTCATCTCACCCACCGAGACCACCTTGACTTCGTCGAACGGAGGGGTCAAAAGGTCAAAATTGGTGGTGTACTCGATGGCCGATTCCACTATACCTTGCACAGTGTCCTGATTTACAACGGATGTGTTGAAATTCGTGTACAGCATGCCCAGCTCGCGCTTGCCCTCGATGAAGTAGTGTTTCTCCTTGTTAACGAACACGCGGCCAATCATATAGCCCAAGTCATTGTCACGTTGGTAGGCGAACGAGTCGGCAAGGAAATTGTAGATGTGTATCGCACCGCAGTAGGAGCGCGTCGTGTCCTCGCGTATGTAGGGCGACTTCATCACTTGGTGGTCGCGCGGAATCTCGAAGACATTGGTGTGCATCATGAACAGCAGTATGTCGCCCGCAAACTTCACCTCGAACTCGAAGTCGCCGCGGTCGGTGAACTCGAAGGCCACGTTCTTGCCCTCTTTGATGCACTGCTCGTGGAAGAGGCCTATGAGCTCGCGCGTTGTCGAGCGGAACAGCTCGAAGGTCTCCTTGGTGATGTCGAAGACGGTCTTCTTCAACTCGCTCTTGCTGAATACCAAATCCTTTAGAGTCTCTTTCAGTTCCATGATGTTGTTGTTTTCCCCCATTAACGCCGTCCCGGCCGAAAAAGTATGCCGCCGCCAAAATAATTCCCGCCATCTCCAGTCCGCCTCATGCCCATCCCAAGCACTTCCGTACCCGCTCCGTCCCCCCTCCGACCAAAAACCGTTAAACAACCGGTGAACAGTCGGAGCGGGTACGGAGCGGGTACGGAGCGGGTGCGCAGGTGCGGGGATGAAAAAATATTTCCATTTATAAAAAAATGTGTATATTTGCACTTTCAAATCTAACGTGAAAATGAGCCACAAGACTGTTATAAAGATATATGAGATAGCATCATACGTGCTGATTTTGGTTGCCACGGCGATATTCTTCTTGATGAAGGATAACCCGATGCGCCTGTCGCTGACGATGATACTTGTGGCACTGGCCATAGCCATGCGATGGCTTATGGAGCGCCGCCGCTTCAAGGCCGCCGAGGAGGAGATTGACCAGCTGCACGACGACCTGCGGCGCCTGACGCTGCTTCTGGCCGAAGAGAAGAAGAAAAACAATAATAACAAATAAACATTCAGTAATTTATGGCAACAACCACCGACATCAAGAACGGACTCTGCATCAATTTCAACAACGACATCTACACCATCGTTGAGTTCCTCCACGTGAAACCCGGCAAGGGCGCCGCCTTTGTGCGCACCAAGATGCGCAACGTGAAGACCGGCCGCATGCTGGAGAACACTTTCCCCAGCGGTGCCAAGATTGACATCGTGCGCGTGGAGCGCCGCCCCTACACCTATCTCTACAAGGAGGGCGACATGCATGTGTTCATGCACACCGAGACCTACGAGCAGATATATATCCCCGAGACCATCATCAATGCCCCGCAGTTCCTGAAGGACGGCCAGTATGTTGAGATTACCGTCGAGGCCGACACCGAGACCCCGCTGACATGCGAGCTGCCGCCGTTCATCGAGACCGTCGTGACCTATACCGAGCCCGGCTTTGCCGGCAACACCGCCACCAACGCCATGAAGGACGCCACCGTGGAGCCCGGCGTGCAGGTCCGCGTGCCCCTCTTCATCAAGGAGGGCGAGCGCATCAAGGTCGACACCCGCACCTGCGAGTATGCAGAACGTCTTAAATAAGATTGAGATTTGAAACGACTTGCAATAATTGCAGCCTGCTTGCTTGTGCTGGCAGGCTGCAAGCATAAACCGACAGAGCGTCCGTCGGCACCGTCGACGGACTACACTCAGGTTGCCGTGCCTGAGTTCAATGTCGATTCGGCCTACAGCTATGCTGCCGCACAGGTGTCGTTGGGCAACCGTATACCGGGCTCGAAGGCCTGGGAGCAGTGTGCCGAATACATTGCGGCGCAGATGAGCCGCTGGTGCGACACCGTGGTGGTGCAGCCTTTCAAGGCCACCCTCTGGGATGGCAGTACGGTGCCGGGCAAAAACATCATAGCTTCGCTGAATCCGCAGGCCGCCAAGCGTGTGCTGCTGGCGGCGCACTGGGACAGCCGCATGTGGGCCGACCATGACCCCGACGAGGGCAACCACCGCAAGCCGGTGCCTGGCGCCAACGACGGCGCCTCGGGGTCGGCGGTGCTGATGGAGATGGCTCGCGCCATGAGCCAGATGGTGCCGAGCGTGGGCGTGGACTTTATATTCTTCGATGTTGAGGACCAGGGCCAGCCCGAGTGGGCCGACGGCTATGAAGACAACACTTGGTGCAAGGGCTCACAATATTGGGCGCAGAACCGCCATGTGCCGGCCTACAATGCCGTCTACGGTGTGTTGTTCGACATGGTGGGCACCATGCAGCCCCGCTATACCAAGGAGCAGGTGAGCCGCTACTATGCGCCGGGATTGACTGACAAGATATGGAGTGTGGCCGCTGCGCTGGGTTATGGCCATATCTTTGTGGCGCAGAACACGGATCCCATACTCGACGACCACATGTATGTTAACCAGATTGCCGGCATACCGATGGTTGATATCGTGCAGAACAGCGGTACCACCAGTTTCTTCACGCACTGGCACACAACCACTGACAATCTGGACAACCTCAGCGCAGAGGCTATGCGCACGGTGGCTGTGGTCACTATGAAAACCATTTACGGCGACTATCCTTGCAGCAAGTGAGACGTTGGCTATATATTGTTGCCAGTGTGCTTGCGCTGACAGCCTGCAAGCGTGACCGGTGCGATGTGCCGATAGGGGAGACCGGTGCTATATATTTGCCCGACTTTCCGGATATCTACAACAACGTGGGCGGCACAGTGGTACTCAACAAGGGTCATCGCGGCATTTTGGTGCGCTGTTCCGGCTTTGGCGAGTACATGGCTTTCGAGTGTGCCTGTCCGCAGGACCACGACGTGCGCATGCTGCCCGACGATGACCACAACGCGGTGACGTTGAAATGCCCCTCGTGCGGCTCTCGCTTCGAGGTGGTCTCTAGCGGCTCGCCGCTCGAGGGCTCCTCGACGGTGTGTCCGTTGCACCAGTACCATGCCAGCCCGGACGGCACCACGCTGTTTATATATTAAGCTTTTCCTGTAGTAAAGGAAAAATGTTAAATTTTTGGCTTTGCACAATAAAAGTGCAACAATGGTGTTATTATTAGTGAATTTAATAATAACCAAAATACGGCGCGTATGATGCAGGAATACGATTTTACGAGCATTGACACATTTTCGCCTGCAAGCACAGACATACGCCCCTCGGAGCAAGTGGTGCAAAACATCATGAGTTTCGCCCGCAGCTACAGGACTGTGGAGATAGAGGGCATGCCGGTTGACCTCTTCTTGAACTAAGAGGTAGAAAAGAATGCGGGCCGCTCATCGAGCGGCCCGCATTTGTGTTTTCAGAGTTTCTCAACCCAGTGTTTTATCTGCTGCTCGTCGTCGAGGCGGCATACCAGCAGCGAGTGGTCACGCAAGGCCACCAGGCAGTGGTCCAGGCCTTGGACTATGGCCTCGTAGCCGTCTTCGATGTTGACGACACTGTCGCGCGTGTCAACCACCACGGCGTGACCGCTGACGGCATTCTGCGCTTCGTCGTGGGTAGCGTGTGTGTAGAGCGAACCCCATGTGCCGATGTCGCTCCAGCCGAAGTCGGCAGCGACGGTGTAGCGGCTCTGGCTTCGCTCCATGACGCCGTAGTCGATGCTGATGTTCTCGCAGCGCTCGAACTGTGTGTTGATGAAGGCCTGTTCCTGCGAGGTGCCGAACTTGTCCTTGCCTTCGTCGAAGAGGCGCACAAGGTCGGGCAGGTACTGTCGGAAGGCGTCCATGATAGCATCTGTACTCCAGAGGAAGATGCCGGAGTTCCAGAAGAAGTTGCCTGCCGCGAGGAACTGTTTGGCAGTCTCGAGGTTGGGCTTCTCTTTGAAGGAGGCCACGGGGACGATGTCGTCGCCTGGTTTGGTGGCAACCTCGATGTAGCCGTAACCCGTCTCTGGGCGTGAGGGCCTGATGCCGATGGTCATGAGGGCGTCGCGGTGCTGTTCCACAAAGTCGAGGCCACGGCCTATGATGCGCTGGAATTCTACCTCATTGGTGACGAGGTGGTCGGCAGGAGTGACGGCAATGGAGGCTTCGGGGCACTGGCTGAGGATGTGATATACGGCGTAGGCGATGCATGGCGCGGTGTTGCGGCGCATGGGCTCGCAGAGCACGTTTCCTTTCTTGATTTCGGGGAGTTGCTGCAGGACGAGGTCCTTGTAAGCGGCATTGGTGACGACAATGAAGTTCTCCGGCGGTACCAAAGGTAGGAAGCGTTCATATGTGGCACGGATGAAACTCTTGCCGGTTCCAAGTATGTCGAGGAACTGTTTTGGATAGTTGTTTTTGCTGAGGGGCCAGAAGCGGCTGCCGATGCCGCCGGCCATGATGACACAGTAGCGGCTCATATCTGTTGTGTTTTGGCTCGGCGCAGTTCGAAGTCGCGGCCGAGGTATTTTTCTCTTACATCGGGGTCTGCGGCCATCTCTTCGGGGGTGCCGTGGTGCAGCACGTTGCCCTCATAGAGGAGGTAGGCGCGGTCTGTGATGGCGAGGGTCTCGCGCACGTTGTGGTCGGTGATGAGGATGCCGATGTTGCGTTCCTTGAGGTGCGCCACGATGTCCTGGATGTCCTGCACGGCTATGGGGTCGACACCGGCGAAGGGCTCGTCGAGCAGCAGGAACATTGGGTCGTTGGCCAGAGCGCGGGCAATTTCAGTACGGCGTCGTTCGCCACCGCTGAGCTGTATGCCCTTGCTCTTGCGTATGTGCTGAAGGCGGAACTCGTCGAGGAGCGACTCCAGCTTCTCCTGCTGCTGCTCCTTGGTGAGGTCCTTGCGGAACTCAAGGATGGATGCTATATTGTCTTCTACCGACATCTGGCGGAAG
Source organism: uncultured Bacteroidota bacterium (assembly GCA_902791695.1). GTDB lineage: Bacteria > Bacteroidota > Bacteroidia > Bacteroidales > P3 > Colimorpha. Next base: position 15,898 of record CADAWR010000014.1, on the reverse strand, counting down.
ACAGAGGCTTCCTGGGCTAAATAGCCCACGCCCATCTGTGAGCGGCGGTACATTGGTAAGTCGGTAATCTCGAGGCGCCACGGTGCATTGCCTTCGGGGCGTTCGGCATGCTTGTGTTCGAACATAGGATTGTTCTTATCGGCCTCGCAGGTGCTCTCGAAGAACACCCTGCCACTGTTAGCCTTTATGATGCCCACGACCATGTAGAACGTTGTGGTCTTACCGGCGCCGTTGGGGCCGAGCAGACCAACAATCTCACCCTGGCTTACGCTTACTGACACCTCTTTCACGACAGTGCGCGAGCGGTATATTTTTACGACTTTGTCGGTGTAGAGCTTCATATTATGCCTTCTCTTAATATATCATGTATGTGGATGATGCCGAGATAGTGGTTGTCGGCATCGACGACGATGAGTTGCGTGATGGAATTGTTGCGCATGAGCTGCAGTGCGTTGACAGCATATTCGCTGTCGAGGATGGTGCGGGGGTTAGGATGCATGATATCGGCAGCGGTCTGCGGTGAATGGAATGTTTGCATCATGCGGCGCAGGTCGCCGTCGGTTATGATGCCGCGTATGGTGTCGTTCTCCATGACCACGGTGCATCCGAGGCGTTTGGATGTCATCTCTAGGATAGTCTCATCGATGGTTGCCGTTGGCGGTACTGCCGGGCGCTCGTTTTGTATGTATAGGTCGGCTACACGCAGATAGAGCTGCTTGCCGAGGGCTCCGCCGGGGTGGAAGCGAGCAAAGTCGCGTGCGGAGAAGTTGCGGCACTCAATGAGTGCCACAGCGAGGGCATCGCCCATGACCAGCTGGGCCGTGGTACTGCTGGTAGGTGCCAGATTGTTGGGGCATGCCTCGTGCTCCACGGTTGTGTCGAGCACTATGTCTGCCTCGTGGGCGAGGAACGAATCTCGGTTGCCGACAATGGCGATAATGCGGTTGCCGAAGTTCTTGATAAGGGGCACGAGTACCTTTATCTCTGGTGTGTTGCCGCTTTTGGAGATACATATCACCACGTCGTCGGGGCGCACCATGCCCAGGTCGCCGTGGATGGCATCGGCGGCATGCAGGAAGAGGGCCGGCGTACCGGTGGAGTTCATGGTTGAGACAATCTTGGTAGCAATGTTGGCACTCTTGCCGATACCGGTTACAACAACGCGTCCGGAGGTTGAAAACAGGGTTTCGACAGCTTCGGCAAAGGCATCATCTATGTGGTTGAGCAGGTTTTCTACTGCTTTTTTTTCGTCAGTAATTACCTGAGCGGCAATTTGTTTTATTTCTTCACGGCTCTTCACTGCATTTTTTATTTGGTCAGTTCAACGTTTTTTTGTATCTTTGTAAACGTTTAAACACGCTGTTCGTTAATTTACTTTGAATAACGCAACTTTGTGTTAAATATTGTTGTAAGAGATGAAAGATTTACATACATATCTTAAAGAAATCTTTGGCTTTGACAAGTTCAAAGGCGACCAGGAGGCCATTATACAGAGTCTGCTGGACGGTAATGACACTTTCGTCATAATGCCTACTGGCGGCGGCAAGAGCCTATGCTATCAGCTGCCAGCCATGATTCTTAAGGGTACTGCAGTTGTGGTGTCGCCACTGATAGCGCTTATGAAAAATCAGGTGGACGCTGTGCGTTATACGTCAGGCAGCGACTATGTGGCCCACTTCCTCAACTCATCGCTCTCCCGCCAGCAGGTGAATGAAGTGAAGGACGATCTGCTGAAAGGTGACACAAAACTCCTTTATGTGGCTCCAGAAACCCTCTCCAAAGAGGATACAATAGAACTACTTAAGCAGATAAAGATTACATTCTTTGCTATTGACGAGGCTCACTGTATATCAGAGTGGGGCCACGATTTCCGCCCTGAATATCGCCGTCTGCGCGAGGCCATCAAAGCCATACAGCCCAATGTGCCGATACTCACCCTCACCGCTTCGGCAACGCCTAAGGTGCAGCAGGATATCATCAAAAACCTCGGCATGGAGAAGGCAAAGACCTTTGTGTCGTCGTTCAACCGGCCCAACCTGTACTATGAGGTGCGCCCCAAGCCTGCCGACCCCATGATGTTGCACAAGGAGATTATCCGTTTCATAAAAGAGAATCCCAACAAGAGCGGTATCATTTATTGCCTGACACGCAAAAAGGTCGAGGATTTAGCCGAGTTGCTGGTCATCAATGGCATCAAGGCACTACCTTACCATGCGGGTCTCGACAACAAGGTCCGTGCGGAGAACCAAGACAAGTTCCTTATGGAAGAGGTGGATGTCATAGTGGCCACCATTGCATTCGGCATGGGTATCGACAAGCCCGACGTGCGTTTTGTTATACACTATGATATTCCCAAGAGTATCGAGGGCTACTATCAGGAGACTGGCCGCGCTGGCCGCGATGGTGGCGAGGGCCGCTGCATAGCTTTCTATAGCGAGCAGGACGTTGAGAAGCTTTACAAATTCTTCACCGAGAAGAACGTCACCGAGCAGGAGATGGCTCGTCAGCTGGTACAGGAAATGGTCTCATATGCCGAGAGCTCCGCCTGCCGTCGCCTGAATATATTGCGCTACTTCGGTGAGGATTACTCCGAGCCCTATTGTGGCAATTGCGACAACTGCTTGCACCCGAAGCCTCAAGAAGAGGCTAAGGAGGAAGTGGCGTTGGCTTTGGAGACTATCTTTGCCATGAAGCAGGCTTTCAAACCCAAGGATATTGTAGATGTGCTTATGGGTCGCCGCAATGCCAACACCAAGAACTATCACCTCGACGATCTCGACCAGTTTGGGGCTGGTGCCGACAAGAACGATCTCTTCTGGAAGGCTGTGCTGCGTCAGGCACAGTTTGAAGGCTTGCTGCAGAAGGAGATTGAACAGTACGGCGTGCTTAAGGTCACACCTGCTGGCCAGAAGTTCATTAAGAAGCCATATAGTATAATGGTGGCTTGCGACCACGACTACTCAGCTGCCGCAGAAGAAGACGAGGAGGAAATAGCTGCCAACGCTGGTGGCGCTTCCGCCGCTGGCGACGAGGCTCTTTATGTGCAGCTGAAGAGTCTGCGACGTAGTATCGCCGCACGCGAGAAACTACCGGCATACGTAATCTTCGAGGATACTTCGCTGAAGGACATGACGCTGCAGTACCCATGCACCATCGAAGAACTGGCGCATTGCTCCGGTGTAGGTATCGCAAAGGCACAGAAACATGGTGCACCATTCATTGAGCTCATCAAGCAGTACGTCGACGACAACGACATCGAGCGTCCGCAGGACATCGTAGTGCGCTCCGCTGTCAACAAATCGGGCCTCAAGGTATACATCATACAGTCTATAGACCGCCGCAAGAGTCTCGAAGATATCGCTGCGGGCAAGGGGATCAACATGTCGGAACTTCTGACGGAGATGGAGCACATCATTGCCAGCGGGGCCAAGCTCAACATAGACTATTATATTAACGACAATATCGAGGAGGATCATCAAGAGGTTCTGCTCGACTACTGGCGCAACTCCGAAAGCGACTCCCTTGAGGATGCCTACGAGGAGTTCAGCGATGATCCCGACTACACAGAAGAGGAGATACGCCTCATGCGCATCAAGTTCATGGCCGATTATGGTCACTAATCAAAAAGGTGCCATCCTTCAGGGTGGCACCTTTTTTCTTTTACCATTGTTCCTCTACCAGCGGTTGTAGTGTATGCGGCTCTCGTCCCATTTGTCCTTGGGCTGCGTCGTACCGTCGTGGTATCCGATGGGCACCACAGCGTAGGGTACCACCGTGGCAGGCAGCTGCAGGGCTTTCTTGATGGGATCCATGCGGTCGGGATATGGATAGCAGGCCGTCCAGCAGGCGCCGAGGCCGTAGGCTTCCACAGCCAGCAGCAGGTTCTCGGTGACGGCACCCATGTCGTCGCGCCACAGGTGGTTCACCTGGGTCACAGCAGGGCCGTCGGGGTCTTCGCGCGTGGGGGCGGTGAAGACGGTGTCGGCACAGAGGATAATCACAGCGCCGCTCTCCATGAACTTCTGCATGTTGAAGTTGCCCTCGAAGACGGTCTCATACTGGCTCTTGTCGGTCATCACCACAATCTGCCAGGGGCGCAGGTCGCGTCCGCTGGGGGCGGCCATGGCGGCGCGCAGCAGATTCTCCATCACGTCGGCAGGGATGCTGTCGCCGTTGTAGGAGCGCACGCTCTTGCGGGCGAGAATGTTCTCCATCACCACTCCCGAAATGCTGGGGGTGTCACATTGTTTCGTGCAGCAGGCGCCAAACAACATGGCGGCAGCTGCCATCATAACGATTACTTTCTTCATGTTATTTATAAATTAAATACTTTTCTCTAACCTTCTTGAACTCGTCCAGCGCAGGTTGCCACGTGGCACGTATCTCCTCCTCGCTCATGCCGGCCTCTATCTGGCGGCGCAGGTCGCCGTTGCCGTCCAGCTTCTCGAAGAAGTTGTTCATGAGGAAGAATTTTCCTTTGGGCACGCGGCGGTACATATACATCAGGTACTTGAGGCTGAAAGCCGTCGGAGCATCCTCCTGCCGCAAGTCGAGGGTGTCTTTCTTGTAGGTGACCCACTCGAAGGGGTAGTCGGTGCCTCGCCCGACACCGCAGTTGGTGCCCTCGAAGAGGCAGAGGCTTGGGTAGAGGGCCACAGCATGCGCCGTGCGCAGATTGGGCGACGGCGGCACGGGCAGCTCATAGCCCACCGAGTCGCGCCGGTAACCCTGCATGGGGACTACTGTGAGGCGGCACTCCTTGCCGCCAGCCAGCCAGTGTTCGCCGTTGATCATCTGCGCATACTCGCCGATGGTCATACCATAGACCACCGGCACAGGGTGCATGCCCACAAACGAGCGGTAGTGAGCGGTATCCAGCACCGGCCCGTCGACATAGTGGCCGTTGGGGTTGGGGCGGTCGAGGACAACGAGCGGTATGCCCGCTTCCGCGCAGGCCTCCATCACATAGTGCAGCGTGGAGATATAGGTATAGAAACGGCAGCCTACGTCCTGCAGGTCGAAGACCACACAATCCACATCCTTCAACTGCTCCGGCGTGGGCTTCTTGTTCTTGCCATATAAAGATATGATAGGCCGTCCCGTCTTGGGGTCGGTGCTGTTGCTGACGTGGGCGCCCGCCGCCGCAGTGCCACGGAAGCCATGCTCGGGACAGAAGATTTTGGCGACGTTCACACCACTGGCAATCAAGGTGTCCACCAGATGTGTGTTTCCAACGATGGAGGTTTGGTTACCAACTACAGCCACGTGTCCCGCTGGCAACTGCTGTTTCATCAGCACTTCGGCACCCGTCAGGAAAGTAGCTCCTTGTGGCACAACAGAGGGTTGCGCATGGCATGCGTTGAAGGTCAGCAATGCTAAAAGCGAGAATATCAAATTACGGCAATTCACGGCCAATTTACGATAATTCACGTTTATGCCTTGCCGGTGTGTCCGAATCCGCCGGCACCGCGTTCTGTGTCGGTCAGCTCTTCCACCTGTACGATTTCGGCCTGCTCGTGGCGTGCGATTATCATCTGGGCGATGCGCTCGCCGTCGTTGATGACGAAGTCCTCCTGCGAGAGGTTAATCAATATCACGCATATCTCGCCGCGGTAGTCGGCGTCGATGGTGCCGGGCGAGTTGAGCACCGTGATGCCCTTCTTCAGCGCCAGACCGCTGCGCGGACGCACCTGCGCCTCGTAGCCCGCCGGCAGCTCCATGAAGAGCCCCGTCTTCACAAGCCCGCGTTCCATAGGCCTCAGCGTCACCGGCCCATCCGGCAAATAAGCCCTCAAATCCATCCCCGCCGACTGCGCTGTCTCATACTTCGGCAGCGGGTGGTGACTGGTATTCTTAATTTTTATCTCCATATACGTAGCTGTCTATTTACTTGCTAACATTTCTTGATAAAGCGCCACTGGCCCAAGGTGCCACTGCTTGGTTGATTCCTGCTCCAGTTGCTTATACACGTCTGACATGTATATCTCTTTCACCGCCTGGACGATGTCCTTCCCGGTGTCGGCGGCAAGCATCTCTGCCATACGGCTTACCTTCGATGGCAGGATGAGGTAAAGATTGCCTTGTGTGATGTCGAGATTCATAGCGCCACCTCCTTTGCTTCTACAAATGTTAGTACCTGGAGAGCCGCCTCCGTGTGGAACAAGTATTGGTCCACCAGACTGTAGGCCTTAAGCTCCTTTATAAGGTCTTGCTTGTTCAAAAGACCTCCTTCATAAAGGGCAAAGGCAGCATATACGCGATCGTTGGCCACCGGGCCATATACTATATCATAGTCGTGCACAAAACCTTTTTCTGTACGGTTGCGCATCACAAAGTCCACCCATTCTTCTGTGGGCGATTGGAATATCAATTGCTGCAAGAATGACGGCAAAGACTCCGGAATTGTGTATATATTCACAAAGCCCTTACCACGTTTGGTCTCATCCATACGGCGTCTTACCCAAGCTTCTGCCTGTTCGTACGAGGTCGTCGTGTAAAAGCCACTACCATAGTCGAGAGTGCGGTTTGCCTTGCGTATTTCAGGCTTATGCACAATTTCCAAGCTTCCGTGATACAGTTTCATTAAGCCTCCTTTCTACGTAATGCAATATATTCGTCAATGTCTTCCATCAGCCATTGACGACCTTGGGTATGCAGCATCTCGTAATGTTCTGCAAGATAATCCAACACCCCATATTTACCTAACACTTCAACAGCCTCACCGCCAGACAGGTGTTTCTCGTTCTTGTACTGTTCTGTACAGAACGACAGGAAATAGGCTATATCTTGCTGTTTATTCCCCATATTTTATATATGCTTTTTCAAGATGCAAAATTACACATTTTCCGCGACATGATGAAATTATTTTTTGCCAGTTGGCTATTTGTTTGTATTTTTGCAAAAATAATTATAAGGACATGATGAAAAAGACATTGGTATTTCTTATCGGTTGCATTTTCACAATCGGTGTGGCTGCTCAAGTGTACAACTACCCGGACACAACCCCGTCAGGTCATGTTTTGTACTACAATATTGCTAACGGTGAGGCAGAAGTAACCTTTAAAAGTTACAATTACCCAAACTATGGCAGTTTGATAGACAGCACCTTGATAATTCCCGACAGCATCGTGTACGACAACATTACGTATCCCGTGACCGCAATCGGCTACCAAGCGTTTGCGTATGCAGAGATGCAACATGTAGTCATCCCCAATACGGTGCGTACTATCGGCATGTGGGCGTTCGGTCCATGCCAGTATTTGACGGAGGTTGTCATTCCAAATTCAGTAACAGAGATAGGCCAAGGGGCCTTCGGTGGCTGCCATAATATAGCATCCGTGACTCTGCCGGATTCAATAACTGCGATAGCAAGTCAAACTTTTGATGCCGACACATCACTTGTTTCAATAGTCATTCCCGACGCAGTAACTACAATAGGAGCTGGCGCCCTTTCGCAGTGTTACAGCCTTCGGTCTGTAACATTCGGCCGTTCGGTGAATAGTATAGCCAGCGGAGCTTTATCACACGGTAAGCACTTGGACTCTCTTATCTTTCTCTCTAATGTTGCCCCATGGATCGGCGACATTTTCTATACCGACACACTTCACCTTGTCATAGACATCCCCTGTGGCTCATACCACTCGTATTATCCAAAGTTCGGTGCAAACCATACATATCTTGTGCCATCGGTGAATCTCTCTATGTCGGTATCTTCTACGGCACCCGATTGGGGCACAGCACAGGTTGTTCAAGACGAGGACCTACATGACGTGAGATGTGACTCAAGTGCTGTGATACAAGCAATCCCGAACTATGGCTACCATTTTACTGGATGGAGCAACGGCAGCATGGCGAATCCCGACACTCTTATGATTGATAGAGACAGTACGCTGACGGCAGGTTTTGCCAAGAACCAATACACGGTTGAAGTGCAGAGTTCCGACCCAACAATTGGTTCAGTCAGTGGTGGCGGCGTGTTTGAATATCTTGATACCACGATGCTGACAGCAACAGCGGTATCACCATATCATTTTGTCCGGTGGAGCGATGGCAATACACAGAACCCGCGGCCATTTGTTGTCACAGCAAACGCTTACCGTACCGCAATCTTCGGCATTGACACATTCGCCGTAAGCCTTCAAGTCGACAGCATTACTCACGGTACGTGTACTGGTTTCGGCAATTATGCTTACGGCTCGGCCGCATCGGTTGTGGCTGTTCCTTACAGCGGCTACATATTTTCGCATTGGAGCGATGGCTCAACATTCAATCCATATACTTTTGCCGTCGTCGGTGATGTTCAACTAACGGCATACTTCTATGAAAATGGTACTCCCTACCAGGACACGCTGGTACTTCATGATACACTTTATGTATATGTTCCCGTTCACGATACCACTTTTATCACAATTACAGACACGCTAACGTTGATACTATACGACACCATAACTGTGACTGATACTCTGTTGATTCCTGAGACTGATACACTTTGGCTTCATGACACCATTTACTTGCCACAATATATCTATGACACCATCGTCATCCACGACACCATTTATATTCCCCATGAGGGCATAGGCGGTATGGAGGTTTTGAATGCCAACATATACGCAAGCCAAGGGCAGATAGTGGTCGAGGGGGCAGAGGGTAATCCAGTGACACTCTTCGACATCAATGGTCGCGTTCTTGCCACTAAGCAGGACTATGACATCCCCCTACGCTTCTACATCCCCGTCGCAGGAACCTACATGATAAAGATAGGCAACCATCCAGCCCGCAAGGTTGTGGTGATACAATAGCGCCGGAACCAGTAAGTACCAATAAAACCATGCTCATGATTATCTCCAATCATGAGCATGGTTTCTTATAGGAGCCCGGTTTAGGCTTTTGCTTTAGCAAGAATAGTGTTTACTTCTTCGTCAGCACCTCGTCAATCATGCCGTACTTCAGGGCCTCTTCGGCGGTGAACCAGTGGTCGCGGTCGCTGTCTTTCTCCACCTGCTCGAAGGGCTGGCCGCTGTGCTTGGCGATGATCTCGTAGAGCTCCTTCTTGAGCTTCAGTATCTCGCGCACGGTGATCTCCATGTCGGTGGCCTGACCGTCGGCGCCACCCATGGGCTGGTGTATCATCACGCGGGCATGCGGCAGGGCGCAGCGGCGGCCTTTCTCGCCGGCGCAAAGCAGCACGCTGGCCATCGAGGCGGCCAGGCCGGTGCAGATGGTACTCACCTTGGGCTGGATGTACTGCATGGTGTCATAGATGCCGAGGCCTGCATAGACCGAGCCTCCGGGCGAGTTGAGGTAGATCTGTATGTCCTTGGTGGGGTCCACGCTCTCGAGGAAGAGCAGCTGGGCCTGGATGACATTGGCGGTGTAGTCGTCGATGGCGGTGCCGAGGAAGATGATGCGGTCCATCATCAGGCGGCTGAAGACATCCATCTGGGCCACGTTCAGCTGGCGCTCCTCAACTATATACGGGGTCAGCGAATTGTTTATGGCCGACGTATACTTGGCGTAGGTCGTGCTGCTGATACCACGGTGCTTGGTGGCGTATTTCTCAAATTCTGTCATATCTTGGTGTTTTTTAGTAATTCGGGTCTACGTTCTTTGGTGCGCTGTATGGCCTGTTCCATGCGCCATTGCTCTATCTTGGCGTGGTTGCCGCTGAGGAGCACGTCGGGCACCTTCCATCCGCGGAACTCCGGCGGCCGCGTGTATTCGGGCGGAGCCACAAGGCCGTCCTGGAACGAGTCGCCAAGGGCCGACTGCTCGTCGCCTATCACTCCCGGCACCAGCCTTATCACGGCGTCGCATATCACCGCCGTGGCCAGCTCGCCGCCCGTGAGCACATAGTCGCCGATGCTTATCTCCTTGGTGATGAAATGCTCCCTCACCCGCTCGTCCACTCCCTTGTAGTGCCCACACAGCACCATCAAATTCTGTGCCAACGACAGCTGGTTGGCCATCGGCTGGCTCAGCATCTCGCCGTCGGGCGCTGTATATATCACTTCGTCGTAGTGGCGCTCTTTCTGCAGCCCCTCGATGCAGTTGGCCAGCGGCTCCACCGCCATCACCATGCCTGCAGCGCCGCCGTAGGGGTAGTCGTCCACCGACCCGTACTTCGTCAGCGAATAGTCGTGCAGGTCGTGGAATACCACCTCAACCAGGCCTTTCTTCTGGGCCCGCTTGAGGATGCTCTCCTCAAAGAACATGGTCATCATGTTCGGAAACAGCGTCAGTATATCAATCCTCATAACCTTTGTCTTTCACTTCACCCTCAGTTTCTGTCCCACACGCAGCTTGGCGTTCTCGCCGATGCCGTTCAGTTGGCAGAGCTTCTTCACCGTGGTGCCGTTGCGCTTGGCAATGCTGTAGAGGGTATCGCCGCTCTTGACGGTGTAGGTGCCTGCGCCGCCCGAGGCTTTGCTGCCATTGCCCGATTTCGCTGATGCGCTTGACTTCCCTGCCGAGGAAGCGCTGCCGCTCACCTTCAGCTTCTGTCCTACACGCAACGTCGAGGTGGCGCTGATGCCGTTGAGCTGGCAGAGGCGCTTCACGGTGGTGCCGTTGCGGCGCGCTATCTTCTCCAGCGTGTCGCCGCTGCGCACGCGGTACCAGCCGCTCGACGAGGCGGCACCGCTGCCACTGCCCGAGCCCTTGCCGCCCACGCGGCTGTTGCCCACCTTGCGGAACGAGTCGGAGGTGAGCGTCAGCTGCTGGTTTATCAAGCCGTGGGTACTGCAATCCAGCACGTCCTCGGGATTCATGGCATTGCCCATATAGCGTATCTCGAAATGCAGGTGGCTGCCGAACGAACGGCCCGTGTTGCCGCAGAGCCCTATCTGGTCGCCGCTCTTCACGTGGTCGCCCACCGCAACGTCGCGGTGCGACATGTGTGCGTAGTAAGTCTCCAGGCCGTTGGCATGGTGTATGATGACCAGGTTGCCGTAGCTCTTGTTGCGCTTCGAGATGCGCACCACACCGTCGAAGGCGGCATATATGGGCTCACCGGTGGGCTGCGCCAAGTCAAGGCCGTAGTGCCAGCGGCGGCGACGGCGCCCGAAATGGCTCGACACGCGCGCCGTGGTCGGCGTCGGCCACGAGAACTTCGGCAGGTCTATCATGATGGGCTCCGTGATGCTTGCGGGGTTCAGCTTCGGCAGATGGATGGCCATGGTGTCGAAAGCCTCCCAGATGATGTCCTCCTCGCTGTCCACACCCTCGTCGTCGAGGGTGAAGGGCTGCAGCGTCCCCTCGTCGTCATCGTCCTCCTCGGGCTTCACCAGGTAGGGCGCCTGGTACATGTAGTCGTCGGGTTCCTCTTCATCTAGCTGGTCTATCTGCAGACCCTTGAACTCTTCCTCCTCGTAGATGACGTCAAGCTTGCCTACCCTGATTTCCGATTTCTTCTGCGGGTCGTCGTTCTGCGCCATCGCCATGGCCGGCACAGCCAACAGCCCAAGTATCACAATGATATGTCTTATATTACGCATCAAGTTGTTTCGTGTTTTAGTTATAAAAAGCGTTGCAAAGATAGCAAAAAGAAATGACATGGCAAAGTTATTTTCTGTTAATCGCCCCCAATACCTTGTCGTATAGCGCATTGCCTGCACCCCCTCCGCCGCCCCTCCTCCCTCTCTCCGCATCCCCTCCGTATCCTCTCCGTCTGTTCTACGGTTGTTCACCGATTGTTCTACGGTTTAAACCGGTAAACAACCGGTGAACAACCGTAGAACAGACGGAGAGGGTACGGAGCGGGTAGGGTGGGGTGGCGTCCAAGACAAATGAAAATTTCTGTTTTTTAACCTCCTATTTCCAATTTCTTTGTATCTTTGCGGCGTGAAGAGTTCACAAAGGGGTGCGTTTATGATGCACGTCTACAGCACAGTAGATGCATAAACTGCTGAGAATACACCCTCAAAACTTGATCGGGATAATGCCCGCGTAAGGAAAATGAATATGGTAAAACACAATACTGATTGTGGTCGCTATCGCTTTTTTGAGGCCACCCGCATCAGCCGCCGGCAGATGATAGCCTGTTGTGCAGCCTTAGTTTTCAGTTTTAGTTTTCAGTTTACTGCCAACGCCCAGGACACTGTGCGCAAACTCGACGAGGTGATGATCCAGGACGTTCGCGTGAGCAACAAGACGCCGCTGACCACGAGCACCATGAACCGCGAGCAACTGCAGGAGAACAAGTTCTCCCCCGCCCTGCCCGATGTTGTGGAGCTTGAGCCCTCGGTGGTGGTCACCGCCGAGAACGGCATTGTCGGAGCCTCGTCGTTCCGCATCCGCGGTGTCGACGCCACGCGTATCAACGTGAACATCAACGGACTGCCACTCAACGATGCCGAGAGCCAGTCAGTCTATTGGATTAACATACCGAACCTCGGTGGCATGGCGCAGAGCATACAGATACAGCGCGGTGTTGGTGCCTCGAACGGCGGTTCGGCCGCTTTCGGCGGAGCGGTGAACATACAGACCTTCAACGCTGCCGACAAGCCCTATGGACAAGCCGACCTCTCGCTGGGATCGTGGAACACGCGCCAGTATGGCATCCTGGCCGGAACAGGTCTCACCAAGCATGGTTTCTCGTTCGACGTGGCCTACAACGGCCTCACGAGCGACGGCTTCGTGCGCGGAGGATTCGCCGACCAGCAGAGCGTCTTCTTGTCGGCAAGCCACTACACGGACGTCTCCCTCCTCAAGGCAGTGATGATATTTGGCAAGCAGAGCACCGGCATCACATGGGACGGTGCCGACAGCGCCGACCTTAACCGTGACCCCCACTATAATGGTACAGGTGCATATTATGATGAGTTCGGCAATGTGCACTACTACGAGAACGAGAGCGACAACTATCAGCAGCAGCACTACCAGCTCTATTATTCGCGCCTGTTGGGCGAGAACTGGTCGCTCAACGCCGCCTTCGACTACACGCACGGCTATGGATGGGACGAGCGCTACAAGGATGACAAGAAACCGTCTAAATACAACATACCCTCCGGTCTCGGCATAGGCATCGGCGACTTTATCCTCTACAAGGATATGGGCAACAGTGCCTACACGGGCAACCTGTCGCTGCGTTATGGCAAAGAGGCTCTGTCTGTTGTGCTGGGAGGCAGTTTCCAGTACCACGACAGCAAACACGTGGGCTCAGTCATCTGGGCACAGAACGACACCAACGAAAGAATATCGCGCGAACATCCGTTCAACGACTGGTACACCAACACCGGTAAGAAAAGCGATGCTGTGGTCTTCGCCAAGCTGAACTATGACTTCTCCGACGACCTCAACCTCTATGCCGACCTTCAGGTGCGCACTCTCAAATACTCGCTGCGCGGTTCCGACGACGACTACGACAATCTAGACTACGACACCAACTATCTGTTCTTCAACCCCAAGGTGGGTGTCAACTATTGCATCTCCGAAAACCAGCGCCTCTATTTGGTGGCAGGCATGTCAAACCGTGAGCCTACACGTGCCGACATCAAGGATGCCATGCACATGGGCGACACCATCAAGCCAGAGACGATGGTTGACATAGAGTTTGGCTATCAGATACGTCAAGCCAAGTATCACATTGAGGCCAACCTCTATGCCATGCTGTACAAAGACCAGCTCGTGGCCTCGGGCCTTGTGTCGAACAGTGGCTATGCTTTGATGGAGAATGTTGACAAGAGTTACCGCATGGGCATTGAGCTTGTGGGCGGCTACAATGTGGCTCGCTGGTTCAGCCTCGACGGCAACCTGACACTCTCGATGAACAAGATTGTCGACTATACATATAACGCCTACGACGCTTCCTACAACCAGCATCCAGTCTCCTTCGGCACTACCGACATCGCCCTGTCACCCTCTATCATAGGTGCTGCCATCGCCACATTCCGCCCCATCGACAACGCCAAGTTACAGATTATTGGCAAATACGTCGGTGAACAGTACGGCGACAACACAGGCCGCAAGGATATGAAGGTGGACGATTATTTCCTGCTCAACATGCGCGCGTCGTATACCTGGCACCTCAAAGGCACCAACGAGATTGAAGCACAGGTGTTGGTCAACAATGTGTTCAACCACAAATACCGCCTCAGCGCCTGGGTCAGCTCCACCTATGACCCAGTCAACGGGAGTTTCGAATGCTATCGCGGCTGGTTCCAACAGCCCGGCATCAACTTCATGGGCCGCGTGATATACCGCTTCTAATGGATGTTTTTGAAATAATCGGCGCAACCATCGGTCTGTTCTATATCGTCAGCGAATATAGGGCGGACCGCTGGTTTTGGCCGCTCAGCCTGCTTATGTCGGCGTTCTACGCTGTGATTGACTTCAGTAGCGCTATCTACGCCAACGGCGCCATCTGCGTCTATAATTTCGTGATGTCGGTCTATGGCATCCTTGTGTGGCGCGGTGTGATACAGAAACGCAAGGAGGACCACGGCGGCGAACGCCATATCTCCTCGTGCCCGCGCAACTATTGGTGGCAGATTGTCACCCTCACGGTGCTGCTCAGCGTGGTGCTGACATGGCTGCTGGGTTACTTCAACCAAAGCACTTACACTCTGCCCAGCGGGCGCATCATCCATCTCTCGGTGCTCGATGGCGTATCGTCGGCGCTGACAATAGTGGGCATGCTTATGTTGGCACACAAATGGTGGCAGCAGTGGTTCTGCTGGATGATTGTCGAGCCGATGATGATAGTGATATTCATCCTCACCGGAAACTATGCCTCGGCGGTGCTCTACGCTGTGTTCGAGGTGTTCTGCATACTGGGACTGATCAGATGGAGGAAAGAAAGCATATCGTGATACTGGCGGCGGGCGACTTCCCCACGCACCATGTGCCCGTGCAGGCTCTACGCGAGGCGGACTTTGTCGTGTGCTGCGACAGCGCCTACGAACAGTGGTCGGCGTGTTCTATGGAGGTCCCTTATGTTGTGGTTGGTGATGGGGATTCATTGACCGAGAGCGACAGGCAACAGCTTGGCGACCGCTGGCTTGAGGTCGACGAGCAGGACTACAACGACCTTCACAAGGCCATGGCGTATGCAACAGCGCATTTCCCTCTTACCGATACTCGCTTCACGATTGTGGGTGCCACCGGCAAGCGTGAGGACCATACACTCGGCAACATCAGTTATCTGGTGACGTTCGCCGAGGAATATCCAGGTGCCGACATTGAGATGCTCACCGATTACGGCCGTTTTGTGGCTATCAGGGGCGAGCGCACTTTCTCCAGTTTTCCGCGCCAGCAGGTGAGTCTGTTTACGATGACGCCTGATGTGCCAATCGCCAGTAAAGGATTGAAATGGGAGCTTGACGGCTTTCACGCCCGCCGTTGGTGGCAGGCTACATTAAACGAAGCCCTCGGCTACGTGTTCACCATCTCCTCCTCCGCCCCCCTCATCCTCTTCCAGACCTACGAGCCGAAATGTTAAAAAGGTAGCCCCGAGCGCTTCCTTTCAATAGCACCAATGGCGGCATGCCCCATCCCGCCCCACCCTGCATATACATCGGCTATTGTTAGGATATACTTACCATATACCATATACAAAACATATACCTCAGCATATACAAAACATATACAAACCATATACCGATTAGAGTAATTAGTTTATTATTATGTTGTGTAATAGTTGGTTGTGTCGGTCATCAAATGATAGTTTCTTTGGCGGTTATCGTATCCGGAGTGTTAAAGTTTGTCAAAAATACACCCTCCGTGAGCCTTTTTTTCGATTTTTGGGGTTTATATATAATAGAAAGTGGTGCGAAAAATCAATTGTGATTTAATGTCGGATATGGAAAAAGCTGAATTCAAGTCATAAATGCAACACATTGGGTGTAATTGACTGATTGAATTGTTGGTGCAAATATAATGAAAATATCTCAACAGGAGATAG
>CADAWR010000013.1 GCA_902791695.1 uncultured Bacteroidota bacterium | reverse complement strand
AGCATCCATCCACTCGGATTGTATATTGAGTATCATTGAAATAATAGATTATGTTAAGGATGTCTCATTTTTGTTCCACATTTTGGACAAGTAAATACATCACTTAATAAGTCAGCATCTTTTGGCACATGAATGGCCGTTCCACACTCAGGACACTCAATATGCTGACGGCCACAATTCATACAAATACCATATGCTTTTGCATTGGGTATATTGTCAGCATACTTTCCTATTACATCAAAGACCTTGTCTGGTCTAAGAATGCCTGTCAATGCTCCTTTGGCCAATAATTTTAGTGTGGAATCATCAGGGGCATCAGTAAAACCTATGTTTTTCTTGCAGTACTTACAAAATCCGAAAAAACGAACACCAATTTCGTTGCCACATCTTTCACAACTCCAACACACATTATGGTCACCATAGTCGTTATTGTCAACCATATATATTTCACCACAATGCTGACACTTGATAAATAACGATGGTTCTTTACTATCCATAATAACCATGTTTTTTGACAGCCTGACATCATATGATTTTTCCTCTATCATGCATTGGTTTAAAGCGTCTATTACGTCAGAAAGTCCTCTTTGGAAAACGCCATGTATTGATGGGTTTATTGCTTGTCTCCGACCACTCTGCAACGTTATTCCAATTTTGTCTTCTACCATAGCAAAAGAAGAAATGTTCTCCCATCTTGCAAAATAAGAAGCATAATGAATTCCCGTGTTTGAGATAAGAAACGCCTTGCTATTACATAGGAATAATCCATCATTGCAATGGGCAAAAAAAAGCTTTTCATCTCCTGCCAATCCGTAAGTAATGTAAACAGATTGAGGAATATCTGGTTCGCATAATCCGTTACTATTATTACGTAATAATCCAATCAGCCGTGTTTTTGTTGAGGCATTCATATTTGATAGTGTAAATGAAATAATTACATCCCTCTTTTTGTTTGTATTTTAAGGTTTATGTGGATTTCTCGTAAAAGCATTAAAAAGTATTGCTCATAACTTATCCTATTCTTTGAACGTCCAAATATGCCATACTCAATGCTCCGGCTTTGCGGATGTCGATGCCATAAATACGCATAAAGGCATCGGCCACGGCTTGACCACCGTTTGTGGTGACGGGGTTGGTGATGTTGTTCGTTACCACATCCACGCTCATTCCACGCTCGACGCGGATGCCACTGGTGAGCTTGCTGCTCTTGACGGTTACTCTGTATACCATAATTCTATGTTTTTATTGGTTTGTATATTTCTGCAAAATTACTGTTTCTTTGTTTTCGGTTTTCGTTTATAGACAATTATAGAAGAAAAACTACAATTGGTCGGGCAGTGTGGGGTAGAGTTTGTGAAGCGTCTCTTTTAGATGGTAGTCGGCACCTTTGGCATAGCTGCTATGACGGTCTTTCGGCCAGTCAGGACCCGTAAAGAAACAGCGCATCTTGTCGTACTTGCCTTTGTTGTGCTCCGTCATATTGCGTACCAGATAAATCAGCTCGTAAGAATTGCCACCTTTGCCATGCCATTCGATAGGTTCCACCTTGGCAGGACGCAATCGGCTCTTCGAACAGATTTGCGCCAGCCTTTATCACGTCAGGATGTAACCCAAAGTACTCACTGCTGTCGCTGGACTCATTGCGGAACGAGAAATAGTCTTCGGGCAGATGGAAGTCCGTTTCAATGCTGCCACCACCTTTCAGAATGAGAGGTTCGATTTGCTTGCGTTCCTTGGGTTTGAAACGGTCGTAGTTGTCGGTGTAGAAGGAGCAAAGATAATCGAAAGCGTCTCGGTTATATTGGTTGAATTTCTGCAAATAGGTCTCCTCGTCGCCACCGTCAAGGTAAGGTTCAACGGCTTCGCCAAGTCCTGTTGCAGACTGACTGATGGAATGCTCCTCGTCATGCAATATGCTTGCCACCACGTCTAGGGCGGTAACAATATCCTCTTCCGATGGGTTGGCACGATGGATATTGACAGGCCATATATATTCGCAGATGGTACTGACCAAAGAAAGGTCGCAGTCTTTGTTGTCGATGGCTCTTGCAAACGCATCTATGTCCTGTTCGGCAAATGCCTTCTGCAACAGTGTCATTGTGGCAGAGGAACAACCAATAGTGCGAATCAGTTCCGGAACTGCGAAAGGGGCGAGGGATTGGAGCGTGGTGTATAGTTCTTCAGCCGTATACACTCGCTGTGGTGTCGGTTCGAAAAGAGTAATATCCTCGTGAATAAATCGGTTGTTGTTGACGTAGGAAAGTTTGTGATATAGAGGATAAAACGCATGGAAGAGAAAGATACTGCCATCCCGTAATGCAGGGCTGCTATCGGGGTTGTCAAC
Source organism: uncultured Bacteroidota bacterium (assembly GCA_902791695.1). Taxonomy (GTDB): domain Bacteria; phylum Bacteroidota; class Bacteroidia; order Bacteroidales; family P3; genus Colimorpha. The sequence goes on along the minus strand of CADAWR010000013.1, from coordinate 73,869 downwards.
GTCTGACAACACGTCGGGATAGAGAGAGGCAAGCTGGTCAGCATTGCCAGCTTCTGAGAAACCCTTGTAGTAGAGTTTCATTCTTTCAGCCTCCGAGATATAGTCCATTCTCGCTTCCTCTTTTTTTGTGCCGCTCTGATTCCCGGATTGGCGGTTAAACATCAATTAAAAAAGCATGGAATCAATGTTGCCCGTTTCAATCCTTGAGGTTTTGCCCGACCTAACTAGTTTGAAACTTTGAACTTTATCCCATGCTGTTGAATATGCAAACGCCATAGGGCGAAAACATACCAAATAAGCAAAGGCATCAGTATCAAGTCGACTAGTTATTTTGAAATGGGCAATTTCAAGGACGACCTATAACAAATGCTTTTTGCAATGATTAGACTTTCTCGCGTCTAATTCAGGTGCAAATATACATAATTATTTTTGATACTGAGCCTTTGCGGGATAAAATTCTTTATAAAAACGAGCAAATCAGCTCATTGCGAAGGAACATACATGGGTAAGCATTCTTGTAATCATGTGTTTCTGATGGGAATATGAACTTTTTTCGCCATATCCGACAGGGTACACCGCCGAAAGATCGCCGAAGGATCGCCGAACCACCATAGAAGGCACAAAGAAGTCATGGGCAACAAACCAAAGAGACAAAAACTGGAGAAAAAGAAAAGCGACAAACCTTGTGGGTTTGTCGCTTTGGTACCGCATATCAGAGTCGAACTGATGATCTTCTGCGTGAGAGGCAGATGTCCTGGACCACTAGACGAATGCGGCATGTGTGTGGTGCTTTATCTCTTAAAAGCGAGTGCAAAAGTACACACTTTTTTCATACTGACAAAATATTTTTTGCAAATATCTTATATCGCAATGATTGTCAGCATGATATTTTTACCACACACCACCGCTTAAGGCTCTACAACAATGGTCTGTGCAGGTGCTGTTGCCCTAAATTCGGGGGCATACATGCATTGCATGGTGGCCACACCCGTCATAAAGTTGCCAGGATTAGTGACATACACCTCATACTCGAAGTAGTACTTGCCTTTGTCAATATGCTCCACATAGCAGCGCGTGTCGGTATTGTTGACTGTCACATAATAGCTTAAGCCATCCGTCCAGCGCCATCCGGCACGGGTGCTCAAGGGCTCCATGCACGACGGACGGCCGTCGATGAGTTCGAGGTAATCCATGGCGCGGTCGCAGGTGATGTCTATACGCACCTTGACACGGTCGCCGACCTTCAGGGGGCCTTCGTGCTTGTAGCTACGTCTGAGCGTGATGCCGCTCTCGGAGGCGGGTATCTTGTCGAGGTCGTCGGTGAACTGGTAGTAGACGGCGCCCCAGGCAATGCCTCCGCCTTGTTTGCTGATGACGATGTCGCTGCTACCGTTGGCGTGAAGCGCGTCGAGGTCTGCGCCTGACCACCGCTGCGAACGGTATCCCTCCGCACCATTACTCTCTGAGGTCATCTCACTGCCGAAGACCGTTATGCCCACCGCATCAGCCCCACTCTTAACCTTCAACTCATCATTCTCAACCATCAACGCCTGTATGGCTTCGGCGGTGGCGCGACTGTTGCCCCAATGGGTGGTCTGCTTCTGCTTGAGGAGCCATTGCTGCATAAGGCCTATGGTGACGGTGTCCTTGGGCGTTATTTCTGCGAAGGCTTGTATCAGCAGCGCCTGCGTCTCGATGGGGCGCTGGTACCAGAACCAACCGCTGGTGTTGTCGCGCCAGTAGAGGCCCATCTCGTCGTTGGTGAGCGACTTTTCCTTGAGCCGTCGCAGCAGGTCGAGGGCCGCCTTGCGGTCGCCATGACGGTGGAAGATGAGCGCCAGCTGCGCCTGCGTGTAGAGGTTCTCATACTCCTTGTAGCGTTTCAAAGCGTTGGCGTAATAGAAGCGGTAGGCCCCGGTGTTGGCCTTGCCGTACAGGGAGCGCATGTAGAGGTAGTCGATGTCGGTGGGCTGCCATTTGTACTTCTTTATATAAGGCTTCACCCAGCGATCAAAGTAGCGCTGCTGCTCGTTGTCTACATATCGCAGGGCTTTCTTGGTATCGAGTTTCTCCTCCCCTTTCACCTTCTGCAGCACGGCCTGCGTGACCCAAAGGCTGCTCTTGCCGTCGGGCATCCAGGCCCAGCCGCCATCGGCGTTCTGCCGCCCGGCGAGGTCTGTCAGCAGCTTGTCGTGCTGAGCACGCATGGCAGCGGTATCCAGGTATTTGGCCACGGCGCGCATCTGCTCCTCCTCGCTCTCGGCGTCACGCAGCCACGGCGTTGCCTGCAAGGCCGTCTGCTTCACGTCGTCGTTCATCTTCAGACGGCTGACCACGCTGTCTTTGACCAGCGCCGCAAGGTCCACGCGGCCTGCTATACGACGTCCGAGAGCACCAACATAGAGCTGCTCGGCAAGGTACAGCGTCGAGGGGTTCTCGAAGCTCTTCAGGTACGGCATGCTTTTGACGGCGAGCCACACGGGGTTGCTCACCGCCTCGGCAACCACCAGCTGCGGCTCGCGCGTACCATTATTGACCAGCCATTCGGGCATCGAGTAGCGCTTCTCCCCTGCCCCGTTGATATACATGGCCTGACTGATGGTCACGGCCTGGCGGTTGGTGACCACAGGCACCTGACCCTGCTCACCGTCGCTGAGGGTGCCCTCGGGTGCGTGGCAGACGGCCACGATGCGGTAGGTGGCCACGTATACACCCTGCGGTACCTCCAAAGGGAATGTCACCTGCGCGGCATCCTTCACGCCAACATACTCCGTGTGGTGGCACAGTGTGTCACCCGTGGCGGCATCGGTGAGCAGCAGGCTCACCTCCACCTCTTTGGCCACCTGCCACTGCTCACTGGCCACTATTTTCGCCATCAGCGCCAGCGAGTCGCCGCTACGCAGGAAGCGCGGCATATTGGGCTGTACCATGAGCGGTTTCTGTGTTATGAGGGTCTTGTCGAGGGTGCCTATTTTGAGGTCCTTACTTACGGCCAGACCTTTGACATTCCAGCGCGTGAGCAGTTCGGGCACAGTGAATCGGTAGGTCACCGTGCCGTCGGCGCCGGTGCGCAGCTTGGGGGCAAAGAAAGCCAGCGTGTTGAGGTTCTGTCGCACCTGCACCTTGGGCTGTGCGCCGCCGTCACTGTAGCCAACACCGCCTACGGTGACAGCTTCCTCCTGGGCGGTTTGAATCACCACTTCCTCGTTGTTCACGAAGCCCTTTCTCACATTGCCCTGCATGGTCACCATGCCGCTCTCGCCACGCGCCGTTGCAATCTCTTCGACGACAGCATCGTCCTCCATCACTGACAGCTCTACGACGGCGCTGTTACGCGCTGCGGCGGTCTTGTACATGATGCGGCCACCGCGCCATGAACTATAGTACGGCAGCGCCTCCTTGAGGGTCCACACCGAGGGATAGCCGCCCTGATAGTAGAGGCGACGGTATTCGTTAAGCCAACGGCCTGCGCCGCCAGTGACATGCAGCGGACTGATGCCGGAGGAGTAGTTCGTCCTCCACGGCGAGAAGCCCCACTGCCGCGCGCTGCCATACGAGTTCAGCGCATCGTCGTACATTGTCATCATCAACGCACTCTTAACTCCTGACTCATAACTCTTAACTGAGACAGTCCATTCTTCCTGTTCGCCGGGCAACAGCTTGTCGCGGAAGGTGGCAATGTCGACCTTCAGCTGCTTGTGGCTGAACGGCACATCGACGCGCTGCTGCCACTGGCACTCGACGCCTTCGCGCACGCTGAAGAGGTCGATCTGGAAGCCGCCGAGCATAGTGCTGTCGACAGGTATCTCGATGCTACGTATCTCGTCGGATAGGCGAACGATGCTGAAATCGCGCACCTCGTTGCCGATGCGCAGCATATAGTACACCTCCACATCCTTGAAGCGCGAGCCGAAGCGCAGACGCGCCGTCTCGCCCACCTCGACCTTGGTCTTCTCCACCTCGGCCCACAGCAGCCGCTGCGACGGCACTTTGCGGGCGTCGGGGGCTATATAGGTGAGGTGTTCAGTAAGCGTGTCGGCCCCTTCGGCACTAACGGTAACCCTATAAATGCCGCTCTCTCCATTCCACCCCTTCGAGGCCACAGGCCAGCTGGCAGGGTCGTTATACTCTATTCCATAAGCCAGAAGCGGGAAAGCCTTGTGCCACTCAGCCTCGGTCATCGTATGGTGCACACCCTTGAAGAGCAACGGATGGTCGAGCTGCGGCTCGGCGGGCTGACGTAACAGCTCAACCGTGGTCATCACCTCGCTGGGGAGCGGGTTGCCGTTGATGTCGACATGCTTCACCTTGAGGTTGCCGGGCGTGCTGCCGCTCTCGAGGTACACGAAAGCGCTAGTGTAGCCCACACGCAGGCTGCTGACGGCATTGTGGCTCTCGCCGTTGAGGTCGGTGACATCCACATGCACCACATATTCAAACGAAGGCTTCGTGGAGAGCTCAATGTTGCTGTCGGGTTCAGGGGTGAAGGTAATGCTGAAGCTGCCGTCGGCGGCGGTGGAAGTCTCGCCGCTGGCCACCTCGCTCTCGTTGTAGAAATCGTTATAAAACCACCAGCAGCGGTGGAGCTGGCGCCGCACCACACGGTACTGCACACGGGCGCCACTCACCGGCACTGCACTGTAACTCGCCGCAAAACCCTTCACCGTATACGGGACGCCGAAACTCGGAGACTCCTGCACTCCTTGCTCTCCCAGCTGCACCATAAACTTCGGCTGCTTATACTCCTCCACACGGACGTTCTCCCAGATGTTTACTTTGCCGTCGTCGACGTTCCTAATAAAGTATGTGCCGGCGATGCGGTCGGTGGGGACTACGAAACTGGTATTAGCAATGCCAAAATCGTCGGTCGTCAGGTCGACCGTGTCGACCTCTTGGCCGTTAGGGTCAGAGAATGTCAGTTTCAGCCGTTCGCCATTGGCAACCTCGGCCTCCAAGCCGTCGGTGCGGTAAACCACTATGGCCACCTGCACCGTGTCGCCGGGCTTGTAGATGGGGCGGTCGGTGCGCACCTCGGCATGCAGGCGCATCGCCGTGTCGAGCTTGCTGTCGTTGCTGTTGTAGCGTGCCGTAAGGCGGTAGCCGTTGCGCTCGACGGCAATCTGGTCGCCCCACCGAGGCTTCTCAAAAGTCAACCGGTAGCGGCCGTAGCGGTCGGTAACGGCCGTAGCCATCACGGTGACCTTATTGTTATGTTCTTTGCGCTCCACGCGCATCTCCTGCCCTGCTATCGGGCGGCCCGTGCGGCGGTCAAGCAGCATGCCCTCGCATCCATTCTGCACCAGCAGCATCTCCGTGCTGTTCACAGCATAGACCATGAAGCCGTCGGACTTGAAGTCCTCGCTCGGCGACACCATCAGCAGCCAGCGGCCCGCAGGCAGCGCCGGCAGCGACACATAGCTCTCGGCATACTTGTGCTCCTTGCCGCTATCCACCTTCCACTCGCCACTCGCCACCTCCTTGGCCGCCAGCAGCTTGCCCTTGGCCTTGTCGCTCCAAGAGTAGTCCTCGTTGCCGTCCTTACCTTCGGTGTATTTGACGATGCGGTAGTACAACTTGTCGACATTGCGGTGGCGCACCCGTTGCAGGCTGTGCTGTCCGGGGACGACCCACAGGCTGCCCCTCTCCATATCTACGCGCTTCTGCTTAATCTCGTTGGCGAGGTTGGCGCACTCGATGCCGCCTTCGCTCTTAGGTGCCAGCGCGACAGCCGTGTCGCAGTAGCGCAACGCCGCCAGATAGTCGCCATTGCCTCTGTACCATTCGGCGGCACGCTGGTAAAGCAATGTATAATAGGGGCTCTTGGTGCCGCGGAACTTAGCTATCGACTCATTGATGCGCCCGAGCGTCAGTGGGTGGTTGGGCACATTGGAGAGATAGTCGAGCAGGCGATTCTCGTAGAAGATGCGTATGTCGTCGCCGTCCTTTGCGTGGAACTCCGCCAGCATGCGTTGCAGCTCAACGCGCCGCTGGACGGTGGTCTTGTCATAGTCGCCCAATATACGCAACACCACCACGTCGTAGGCCGTGGGTGTCATCCCCACGCTCTTCTCGGCGTTGCAGAACATCTTTATCTGCTCCACGGGCGTCCGCTTCAGCACGTCGGCGAAGGCCAGAGCCGAGTCGTACTCGCCAAGGAACATGTAGCACAGAGCCTTGTCGACTCCGTCGAGCACAGGCAGCAGCGCGCGGTAGTGCGCCACAGCGCTGTCGTAGGCCTCCTCCTGGTAGCAGGCCGCAGCCTGCGCCATATAGTAGGCCGCCGTCAGCCGTTGGCGGCTGGCAGCGCTCTTGTTGTTGTACACAGCCTCGGCCTTGCCGTAGGCCGTCTTGTAGGAACCGTCGCCGATGAGGCGCTCCACCTGTGCCCAGTCGGTCTGGGCGGGTAAGGAAAACGCTGCCGCGCAGAGCGCCAGCAGCGTTATTATCTGTCGTTTCATAATATATGCTATTCCTTCTTGCCAGTGATGATCAGCTCGACCTTGATGCCGCTGAAGCCTGCCCCATTGTCGAGTGCTGCGGCGGCCGCGCGCTTGATCTCGTTCTTCGTCATGCCTGCCGTGGTGATACGGTCGGCGGCGATGCCGTGGTCCACGAAATACTGCTTCACAGCCTTGGCCCTCTCAAGCGAGAGCAGCATGTCGGCCTCGGCGTTCACACCGTAGCTCTGCACGTAGCCCTTCACCAGGAACGTGATGTCGGGGTGGTTCAGGAACATGGCCACATACTGCATCAGCGCCGTGTCGGTACCCTCGATAAAGGTAGCCTCGCCATCCTCGAAATACACATTCTTGATCTGGAACGAAGCACCCCGCTCCGTGCGCTCCATGTAGCTCATCATGATGGTGTCGTGCAGCATCAGGTCGCTGGCGTTGAACTCGCGGTAGATGGAGAAGTAGCCGTCACGCTTGGCATACAGCGTATAGCTGAAACCGGGTATGAACTTCACCTTGCCACCGCGGTAGTGGGCGTCCTTCACTATGGGGCGCTCGCCGCCCTGGCCGCCTCTCTCAAGAATCATCAGGTCCACGTCCACATAGCGCTTGCCCTTGCGGTCGTAGAAGAGCACCAAGGGCTCGTAGGCGTCGGCATGCACGCTGCAGGTGATGGTATGACCCTGACCGCCTTCCGAGCGGTTGTCGAGCACAATGTAGTACTCCTCGCCCATGCGCACAGGTATCGACTTGATGAAGCCGCCGAACTGTTTCTTGGTCAACATCTTATCGGTAGCGTCCACATTCATGCCGATTGTGGCTTTCGGCTCAACGGGCAGCGCAAAGTCAGGCTCCGCCTCCTCCTTCTTCTTCTTGGGCTTGGCCTCGGTCTTGCTCTTGGGCTGGCGCTCGTTGGCCTTCAGCGCGGCGGCGGCCAGACTGTTGCTGTCCACAGCGCCGAGGTTCACGGCCACAGGAGTCACCTTGTTGAGCAGCACCTGGTTGGAAAAATAAACACCCGTGTTCCTATACACCAGAAAATCATAGTCGTCCCACACGTTGCGCTGGGCTATGCTGATCTCCAGCATTCCGTTGTACGGCACCTTGATCTTGTACCACACCGAATTGTGCTCGCGCTCGAAGAGGTTCGGGTGAGCCTTGTCGGCCACCACCTCCTGCACACGGCCGCCACCGTCGGGAGCCGTCGTCGGACCGTAGGCCTGGTCCATCTGCAGCGGAATGGCGAAGAGACAGTCACTGCTGTTGTAGGGCAACTCGACGTCCGTGACCACCGGCGCAGCGGGTGCCGCAGCCTTCTTCTTCTTGGTCGTCTGGGTGGTCTTGGCCTTGCCCGACTTCTTTTTCTTGTTCTGTGCCTGAAGGTCGCCAGCGGCGCCAAACATCAGTGCCACAGCCATCAATGCAACAAATATACGTTTCATTCTGTACATTTTTACATACTGTTTCAAAGTGCAAATATACAAAAAAAAATACATACGGCAACTTTTTAATAAAAAAAGCAGATAACTACGGCCGCAAAGCCCCATTCCGACGCATCCCTGCCACCCCGTCCCCGTTGCTGACACCCCGCCACTCCGCGCACGCTCCACAGCTGCACCGCCGCCTCCCCGTACCCGCTCCATCTGTTCACCGGTTGTTCACCGGTTGTTCTACGATTTAAACCGTTAAACAATCGGTGAACAACCGGTGAACAGATGGAGCGGGGACGGAGTGGCTACGGCGAAGGTACGGAGAGGCGGCGGCTGGGAGACAAAAATATTTTGACGCCAAGAAGGCCATTTGCGAAATATTTCGTATCTTTGCAGCACTAAATATAGTGAGAGGTGAGGGATGAAGGGTGAAAAGCAGAATGAAAACTAACAAATTACACATTATGAAACGCATTGCATTCTTAGCAGTTATGATGGCATGGGCCATCACGGCGAGCGCCACGTCGGTGCTCTACTTCACGCGCAGCCAGGCCGACCGCGCGGTGAGCTACCTGAACCGCCAGAGCGAGCTGATGATATACTGCGGCTACGAATACGAGATTGAGACCTACGTTCTGCTGAACGAGGTGTGGGCCGAGAAGGTGAACTCGGCTTACTACGAGCTGTGGATCTACGGCTGGGATGCATACACGGGCGAGGAGATCTACATGCCGATAGACCTGCAGTGCATCTGGCTCTACAGGGCAGGCAACATGTACAACGCGGCACAGGCGCTGCGCTTCCGCACGTCGAGCACACTGCACCGCCCGGCGATGGTGTGGACGATACCGGCATACCACCCTTACACGCGTGTAATGCACCGCCCGGGTTACGTGCGCACCTACCACTATAACGTGCACTGTTACGGCTGGATGCCGCCGGCACCCCCTGCACCGCACCACAGCGGTCCCGCCGTGCACCCCCTGCATCCCTACTATATGCGTGCGCCGCACACACCGGCACCGAAGCCGCATGGCACATGGACCCCCGGCGTAGACCGTCCGCAGATGGAGACGCCGATACCGTCGCGCAGCTCGTCGGGTGTGCGTCCGACACCGACGCAGAGCGGTGCCGCCACGTCGCCCTCGACAGGCGCCACACCGACGCGCAGCACTACACCCGCCACGCCTACGCGCAGCAGCAAGGAGCAGGGGTCAACCACCTCCACTGTACCTACGCGCAGCGGCAGCACTACCACGACGACGCCGAGCCATAGCGGCAGCACCACCTCGACTACGCCTACACGTAGCGGCAACACCACTACCACCACGACGCCGAGCCGCAGCAGCAATACCACTACCACCACGCCATCACGCAGCAGCAAGCCCGCTACCACAACGCCATCACGCAGCAGCAAGCCTGCTACCACCACGCCATCACGCAGCAGCAAGCCTGCTACCACCACGCCATCACGCAGCAGCAAGCCCGCTACCGCAACGCCGAGCCGCAGCAACACCACGACTACGACAACACCGAGCCGCAGCGGAAAGACCACCACTACGCCGAGCCGCAGCGAGAAACAGAGCGACAGCAAGAGCACGTCGACCCCGACGCGCAGCGGCAGCGGCTCGAACGCCAACCCCACGCGCAGGTAAGGGTAACAGGTTATAAATAAAAGTATAAAGAGATGATAAAACCCAGCGAACTGCCGCTGGCCGCCGACGGCAGTCTATATCACATACACCTGACGAGCGATACCTTGGCCGACAAGGTGTTGCTCGTTGGCGACCCCTCGAGAGTCGACATGTTCAAGGGTATCTTCGACAGCGTGGAGCATGAGAGCCTGAACCGCGAGCTGCACGCCGTCACGGGCCGCTACCACGGTACCCGCATGACGGCCCTGTCGACAGGCATGGGGTGCGACAACATCGACATAGTGATGACGGAGCTCGACGTGGCCGCCGACGGGCGCAAGCTGCAGATAGTGCGCATAGGCACCAGCGGCTCGCTGCAGGAAGAGATAGACTGCGGCAGCCGTGTGGCGTCGGTATGCGCCATTGGCTTCGACGGACTGATGAACTACTACAAGGAGTGGCGCACACCGCTGCCCGAGATGGAGGCGGCTTTCGCCGAGCACATGGAGCTTCCGGCCGGTACAGCACGCCCCTACTATGTGCAGGGTAGCGCCACGCTGCTGGAGCTCGTGGCCCACGACATGTACCATGGCATCACAGCTACGGCACCGGGCTTCTACGGTCCGCAGGGCCGCACGGTGAGGCTGCATCCCGTCATGGACGATCTCAACGAGAAGCTGGCATCGTTCGAGTGGGGTGACTACTACCGCCCGTTCAGGACCTGCCGCAAACCGCGCGAGGTACGCAACCTCAAGGAGATAAGGAGCCTGCGGGTAACAAATCTCGAGATGGAGACGTCGGCCATCTACGGCTTCAGCCACATGCTGGGCCACGAAGCGCTGACGGTGTGCCTGATAATAGCCAACCGTCCGAAGGGGACTTTCCTGAACGACTACCACGAGCCGATGCGCCAACTGGTCGGCACAGTGGTGGAGAGGCTGAAATAAAGAAAAGAGGCTGACGTGATGTCAGCCTCTTTTGGTTTACTTCAGTGATGGCCGTTGCTGTTTTATTGCTTCGTAGGCACTGTTGATTTCCTTCATCTGCTCGGCGGCGTTGCGCTGGAGCTCCTCGCTCATGCCGGCGACGCGGTCGGGATGGTACTTCATGGCCATGCGGCGGTAGGCGCGGCGCACCTCGTCGTCGGTGGCGACCTCGGTGATGCCCAAGACCTTGTATGGGTCTTTTTGATTGTTTGAATGTCCGAAAGCCTGATTGCTTGAGTGGCCTACATGGCGCTCATGGATAGAGGTGTAGTCGTACTGCGAAATACCAAGATACTGCGCAATGAGGCGCAGCATGCTGAGTTCGGACTGGTGGAACTCGCCGTCGGCACCGCCGATGCCGAAGAGGAAGTCGACCATATGGTAGCGGGTGCTGTAGTCGGTGTTGACCTTGATCTGGGCGCACACCTGGTCGACGGGGATATCCTGCTCAACCATCTGCTTCAGTACCTGCAGCACTTCCTTGCCGCGGGCTTCGCCGTAGTTCTTCAGGAGGAAGCGCTTGACGTAGTCGAGCTCGCTACGCTTCACCTCGCCGTCGGCTTTCATGACGGCGGCTATGAGTACCATCAAGGCTGCATTGATGTCCTGCTGCGTGCCCGTGTTACGATAGGGGCCGCGGTGCCCCTGCGAGGAAGTATCAGTATACACTCTGTCGGAGGAGCCGGAGATGCTTTTGCCAAGGAAGTAGCCGAGGATGGCGCCTATGGGGCCACCGACAGCCCAGCCGAGGCCGGCGAAGAGCCATTTGGTGAAAGAGGACATTGTTTAGTGATTGCTTGATTGCTTGAATGGTGATTTATTTTCTTAGGTCGTTGTAGAGGAGTGACTGGATGTCGGTGCGGACGTTAAGTTGGGCGAGACGGTTGGGGGTAGCCGAGGGGTGGACGCGGTTTGAGAGGAAGACGTAGACGAGCTGGTAGTCGGGGTCGGCCCAGACCATGGTGCCGGTGAAGCCGGTGTGGCCGAAGGATGCCTGTGATGCCTCGGGGCATACCTGACCGTTGGTGCTTGGGTTGAAGAGCTGCTTGTCGAAACCGAGGGCGCGCCGGTTGCCCTGCTTTTCGAAGTGGCGGCGAGTGAAGGTTTCGACGGTTTTCTGCTTGAGGTAACGATGGCCGTCGAGCTCGCCGCCGTTGAGGAGCATCTGCATGATGAGAGCGACCTCGCGGGCGTTGGAGAAGAGGCCGGCGTGGCCGCTGACGCCGTCCATAGCGTAGGCGTTGGGGTCGTGGACGGTGCCGCGGATGAGGCCGCGGAGGGAATCGAGCTCGGTGGGAGCAATCTCGTCGGCGGGGATGTCAGCAGCGAGAGGGTTGAACATCGTAGAGGTGAAGCCCATGGGGTCGTAGAAGTTCTCGGCGACGAACTCGTCGAGAGTCTGACCGCTGACGCGCTCGACCATGTCGGCGAGAAGGATGAAGCCGAAGTCGCTGTAGAGGTAGTCGTTGTTGCCAGTGAGCGGGGTTTTGGCCACGAGCAGGGGAATGCTGTCGCGCACTGAGGTCTGCTGCCACAGGGCGTCGAAAGCTTTGAAGCCGGCGCAGTGGCTGAGGGCCTGTTTGACGGTGATGTTGGTCTTCTCGGTGCTCTTAAGATAAGGCAGGTAGCGGCTGAGCTTGTCGTTGATGCTCACATTGCCCTTGTCGACGAGCTTCATGACGGCCAGCGTGGTGGCGCAGACCTTGGTGACCGAGGCGAGGTCGTAGAGGGTTTCCGGTGTGACGGGGGCAGCGGCGCTATCGTAAGTGAGGCTGCCGTAACAGCGGTCGACGACGACGCGGCCACGATGCATCACCACAATCTGGCAGCCGGGCATAGCCTGTGCGGCAATGGCGCGGTTGACGACACTATCGATGCGGCGGTCGACGTTGAGATTGAGGTCGGAGACGATGTCGTTGCAGATATAGCGGTGCTCCTCATCCGGAACACGGATGTCGTTGTGGAGATAGGGGCGGACATAGTGATATTTAGCCTTGAGCACGCGGCGGCAGTGGTAGTCGACGAGGCGGCGGACGGAGTCTTGCTGGACGGCGGCTGTCTTGATAGCCTCGATGGCCTCTGGAACGTTGGGGGGCAGGAGGATGAGATCGTTGCCTGCAAGGAGAGCCATAAGCTCAGCATTGCCGGAGCGGTAGCTGTTGGTGATACCCTTCATGTCGATGCCGTCGGTGATGACGAGTCCGTCGAAGCCCATGGAGGCCTTCAGCAGACCGTTGACAATGACGGGGCTGAGGGAGGAGGGACGGAGGCTGTCGTAGGCGTTGACCTGCAGATGAGCAATCATGACGCCTCCAACACTGTCGGCGATGAGACGGCGGAATGGTACCAGATCCACAGTATCAATATAGGCACGCGTATGGTTTATAACCGGCAGCTCGAGGTGGCTGTCCTTGTCGGTGTCACCGTGGCCAGGGAAATGTTTGGCTACAGCCATAACCCCCTGGCTCTGCTGACCGCGGGCGTATAGACTGGCGAGCTGAGCCACACGCTGAGGGTCGGTGCCGAAAGAGCGGGTGCCGATGACGGGGTTCTTTGGGTTGGAGTTGATGTCGGCCACGGGAGCGAAGTTGATATGGATGCCCATCTCTCGGCACTGGCTGCCAATCTCGGCACCGAGACGGTAGACGATGCTGTCGGCATCGGGAGAAACCTCGCCGAAACGCGCTGCACGCGGGAACGAATACATATCCTTGAGACGCATACCGAGACCCCATTCACCGTCGATGGCCACCAAGAGCGGCACAGTGGCGTCGCGCTGGAAGCGGCGAGTCATAGAAACCTGACGGTCGGCGGTACCGGCGAAGAAACAGACGCCGCCGACACCGTAGCCGTTCATCACCTCGGAGAAAGCGGCGGCCTGCTTGTCGTCCATATCGAGCGGCACACGGACCATCATAAGCTGAGCGATGCGCTGGTCGAGGTTGAGGGTGGCCATCACGGAGTCGATCCAGTTGGTCTCGGGATCGCGGAAAGTGAGACCACGGGCGTCGAAACGTTGGGCCGCGACATTACCGCCGAAAGCGGTAAGCAACAATGCCGTAAGGACGGCAGCAAGATTCTTTCTCATTGTCTTAACAGATTATCGATGATGGCAACCTGACGCTGGCGAGGGTTGCCCTCATAGTTCAAAATCACATAGTCGGCGCGCCGCATCATTTCATCGGCGGGCATCTGGTTAGCCACGCGGGCCATAATCTGCTCCACTGAGGAACCGTCGCGAGTGCGCAACCGATTTATACGTTCCGGCAGGTCGAGATATACGCAGACGGTTTTGTCCATTAGGGCGTCGAAGCCGTAGTCGAAGAGTATAGCGCTCTCGAAAAGTACATAAGGCTCGTTGGCGTGTTGGGAGCAGAAAGAGTCGAAGTCGGTCATCACGCGGGGGTGCACAAGGGCGTTGAGGGCTGCCAGAAGGTTGCTGTCGGCAAAGACGCGGGCCGCAATGAGACGCTTGTCAACGCTACCGTCGGGGAGGAACACCTCAAGGCCGAAGAGACGGCGGATTTCGGCGAGGAAGGATGGGGCACGATAGTAGGCGGCGGCCACGTTGTCAGCTACGAAAGCATTGATGCCGAGTTTCTTGAACTCGGCTACCACGGTGCTTTTGCCGCAGCCGATGCCGCCTGTTATCCCTACGCGTTTCATTCACTTGATGATTACACACTGAACCTCACTGGGCTCGATGCCACGTGGACGCACATAGCCTGGGAACTCGGTGAGTTGCGGCACGATGTGGCTGCCACCACGGAGGATATCGGCATAGTCGACCTTCACGGTGAACTCCGGCTCACGGTGAAGGTCACGCTGAGCGACCCAGACATGCAAGTTGACCTCGGGGGGATAGACGTGCACCGACACCGAAGAGTCGGCACCAGCCACCTGTACCGGCACCTTGTACTCGCGCTCCACATAAGCCTCAACTGGCACATAGACGGTCACCTCGGTGCACGACGGATGCACGTCGCCAGCCTCACGCCAGACGGGTTCGAGCTTCATGGTGTAGCTGCCCGATTCGCGGATGCCTTTCACAGTGGTCTTTGCCACCGGCAGCGAAGATATCGAGGCCAGAGCCTCCTCGGTGCCGTATAGAGTCACCTCAGATGGGGTGATGAAGGGCTGACCGTAGAGTGCATACTGCTCTGCAAACTCAAAGTTCACATGCTCTATACTGGGGCGGAAAGACTTGTGGCAGCGTTCCCCGAGGGTGACCCGCAGCGAATCCATAGCGCAGCTGACACCCTTGATGCCCACAAAACTCTCATACACGGCAGCATAGAGGACATCTATACCGACAGCGCGCTGCATACCGCTGCCGCTGACAGTGACTTCCATCGGGGGCACCTCATCAAGCATACCGATAAGGAATGCCGTGTAGCCGTCAGAGGTGATGCGGATGGTAAGCGACGTGTCAGCCGACTGCATAGCATAGCGGACAGTGTCGTAGCCGGTATAGCTGACACGCACCTGCAGCGGATACTCCATAGGTTCAGACATGGAGACACCGAGCCAGACGATGGCCGTGAGTCCCAATATGATCAGGAAGCGCCTCACTTATTTCTTTTCTTCCACTTTGGCTTCGGGAGCGGGCTGGATCATGCTCTTCTCGACGGTGAGGACTGTGCCGCCACCAACTTCCACCTCGACGGTGTGCTCACCGACCTCGTGGACCTTGCCGTAGATGCCGCCGGAGAAGACGACGCGGTCGCCCTTCTTCAGAGCTTCGCGGAACTTGCGCTCCTCCTTCTCCTTCTTGCGCTGCGGACGCAGCATGAGAATCCACATAATGATGAGGATAACAATCATCCAAATCCACATAGAGTTGCCACCCTGGGCGCCCTGTGCCTGTAATAAAATCATATCTGTCATAATGCTTGATTGTTTTTATTCATTTTGATGAGACGTATCATGGTACGTCTTTACCGTTGTGTTTATCTTCCCACCTGCGCCAATATCTTTAGGCGGCATGTGGCGGGCTGTGCGTTGCTGACAATGGTCACCTCCTGATACTGCTGACCTGCTTTACCGGCACTCTTGAAGGTCACCGTTACATAACCCTCGCCGCCTGGAGCGATACGTCCCTTAGGATAGTCGGCAACGGTGCAGCCGCATGTGGCCGAAGTGTTGCTGATGATGAGGTCAGCGGTGCCGGTATTGCGAAAGTGGAAGCTATAGCTGATGTTCTCGCCTGCCGACAGACGTCCGAAGTCGTGCAAGTCACTGTCGAAGGTCAGAACAGGCATCTTCTCGCTCTCATCGTAACCCTGCGCACTCCGCGGATTTCGAATCAGGTCAACGTCGGCATCCTGTATCGTCTTTCCTTTGCAGCCCGTCAGCATCAGCATGGACAACGCAATAAGGATAATGGTCTTACGTCTATTTCCCATTTTTATTCCTCCTCGCTCAATAGTCCGCGTCCCGATTTCTTTATCTTGCCCTGTGAGCGCAGTTCGAGCACCAGCTTGTCTAGAATACCGTTGATGAATAGCTTGCTGCGCTCCGAACTGAATTCCTTGCTGAGCTCGATGTACTCGTCGATGGTCACCTTCTCGGGTATCGACGGACAGGCGACAAACTCAGCCACAGCCATGTCTATCAGCAGGATATCCATCAGTGCCACACGTTCGAACTCCCAGCCCTGCAGACGCGACTTTATCATTTCTTCGCTCTCTGCACGATGGGCGATGGTCTCGGTTAGCAGATGCCGTGCGAACTCCATGTCTGCTTCGTCTTTCTCCTCACGCTTATCATACATCACTGGCCATCGCATCGCTTCGTCGAAGTTTTGCTCATCTAGGGTTTTGAGCATCATGTAGTTGTACTGTGCAATCTGTTCGAAGTCGTCTTCCCACAGCAAACTCCGCTCCGCAATGGCAGCCACGAGAGCCTCGCGGTTCATCAGGAAGCGGAAGAGCATGATGGCCAGCTCTTTGTCCTGTGCAAAGTCGGTGTCGGGATGCGACAGATACTCACAGTAGGTGTCGGTCTTGCGGAACTCGATGAAGGCTTCGCGCACCAGATCGCTATGGGTCTCCCAACAGCCGCTCCATTTCTCGGTGAGCTGACGCAGCTCGAAGTTGTCGGCCATACGGCGAAGGAACTCGTTAGTGAGGAACTTGCGGTTGGGCGACTTCTCGGCATCGGTGGGACGGAACTTGCGGCGTCCTTCCTCGATAACAACTTCGGCCATCTCCAGCACCTTAGTCATCAGCGACACCTGCAGCACACCCAGCTCGTTGAGGCGGCCTACATGGTACTCGAAGTCTTTGCGAGCCTCTATGGCATCTTTTTCTTCTATCTGGCAGGAGTATAGCTCCTGTAGAACTTTGCTTCTTAAGAAATGTCTGCTTAGCATTTATAGTACAATGTTAATAATCTTCTTGGGAACAAATATCACCTTCTTGGGCTCTTTGCCTTCCATCCATTTCTGCCCTTCCGGCATACCTTTGATGGCGGCTACAGCTTCGTCCTGCGTGCAGGCTGCCGGCAGCTCCACGGTGAAGCGCATCTTGCCGTTGAACTGCACCGGATATTTCACGGTGTCCTCCACCAGCATCTTCTCGTCGTACTGCGGCCAGTCGGCATCGCACACCGAACTTTCGTGACCCAGTTGGTGCCATAGTTCTTCGGCTATATGCGGCGCAAAAGGTGCTATCAGCACCGTCAGCGGCTCGAGCACCTCGCGGCTGCAGCACTTCATGTCGGCCAGCTGGTTGGCACATATCATGAAGGTGGAGACGCAGGTGTTGAACGAGAAGCGCTCGATATCGTCGGTGATTTTCTTGATGGTCTGGTGCAACACCTTTTGCTCTTCCTTCGTGGCGGGCTTGTCGGTCTGACCGTCGAACAGGCGCCAGAATTTCTTGAGGAAGCGGTGCACACCCTCGATGCCGTTGGTGTCCCACGGTTTGGCCTGCTCCACAGGGCCGAGGAACATCTCGTACAGGCGCAAGGTGTCGGCACCGTAGCGCGCCACCAAGTCGTCGGGGTTCTGCACGTTGTACATGCTCTTGCTCATCTTCTCCACTTCCCAGCCACACACATATTTGCCGTCTTCCAACTCAAATCTGGCGTCGGCAAATTCGGGACGCCACTGGCGGAACTTCTCGATGTCGAGCACGTCGTTGTCCACTATGTTGATGTCCACATGTATCGGCGTCACGTCGTCCATGTCCTTTATCAGGCCTTTCGAGATGAACAGCCCGTTGTCTGACTTGCTGCGGTAGACGAAGTTGCTACGCCCCTGTATCATGCCTTGGTTGATGAGCTTCTGGAAGGGCTCTTCCTTAACGGCCATACCGATGTCGAAGAGGAACTTGTTCCAGAAGCGGGCATAGATGAGGTGACCTGTACCGTGCTCGGCACCACCCACATAGAGATCGACGTTCTGCCAGTATCCAACCGCTTCTTTCGAGAAATAGGCCTCGTCGTTGGTAGGATCCATATAGCGCAGGTAGTATCCGCTGCTTCCCGCAAAGCCCGGCATTGTGCTCAGCTCCAGAGGGAAAACAGTATCATTGTCGATTGCAGAACAATCGACCACAGTGTTGCTCTTGGTGTCCCAAGCCCACTTGGTGGCGTGTCCCAGCGGCGGCTCACCGGTGGCGGTGGGCTTGAACTCACTCACCTCCGGCAGCTCCAGCGGCAGGCACTCCTCGGGAATGGGGGTGGCGTAAGGCTTGTAGTATATCGGGAAGGGCTCGCCCCAGTAGCGCTGGCGACTGAAGATGGCGTCTCTCAGACGGAAGTTCACCGTCCGGTGACCGATACCCATCTCTTCTATCTTGTTTATCACGGCAGCCATTGCCTCTTTCACTTTCATGCCGCTGAACTCCCCACTGTTCACAGAGTAACCGCTCTTGGCGTCCATGCTCTCGCTCCATGTGGCGGGGTCGCTCACGGCGTCTTTCTCTATGGCCACCACCTGGCGTATCGGCAGACCGAAATGTTTTGCAAAGGCGAAGTCGCGGCTGTCGTGGGCCGGCACAGCCATGATGGCTCCGGTGCCGTATCCCGCCAGTACATAGTCGCTCACCCATATCGGTATCTTCTCTTCGGTGAGGGGGTTGACGGCATAGGCGCCGGTGAAGACACCGCTCACCTTCTTCACCTCGGCCTGACGCTCGCGCTCCGAACGGTTCTTGGCCCAGGTGACATAGTCCTGCACCTGCTGGCGCTGCGCGTGGGTGGTGATGCTGTCGATAAGCTCGTGCTCAGGACACAGCACCATGAACGTCACGCCGTAGATGGTGTCGGGACGCGTGGTGAATATCTCAAAGCTCGGCACTGGCTGCGGGTCAAACTGAGGCATGTAGGCCTGAGCACCGGGCAGCACGTTGGCGTTGCTCGGCACATCGAGAGGGAACCACACGGCGGCGCCTTCCGAACGGCCTATCCAGTTGCGCTGTATCTCTTTCAGCGAGTCGGTCCAGTCCACCTGCTCCAGTCCGTCGACCAGTCGCTGGGCGTAGGCCGACACGCGCAGGCTCCACTGGCGCATCAGCTTGCGCTCAACGGGGTAACCGCCGCGCACGCTCAGCCCCCCAACGACCTCGTCGTTGGCGAGGACGGTGCCCAGCTCGGCACACCAGTTGACCGGTATGTCGGCGAGGTAAGCCAGGCGGTAGTTCATCAGCACCTGACTGCGCTTGGACTCGTCCCAGCTGTTCCACTCCTCGGCCGTGAAGTCCAGCACCTCGGTGCAGGCGGCGTCGAGCTCTTCAGTGCCCTGCTTGGCAAAGCGCTCTTCGAGCTTGCTGATGGGCACAGCCTTCTGCAACGTGTTGTCGTAGTAGTGCTTGAAAAGCTGCAGGAAGGTCCACTGCGTCCACTTGTAGTACTTCGGCTCGCAGGTACGCACCTCGCGGTCCCAATCGAAACTGAAGCCTATCTTGTCCAGCTGCTCGCGGTAGCGCGCTATGTTCTTCTCCGTGGTCACTGCGGGGTGCTGACCAGTCTGTATGGCATACTGCTCCGCTGGCAGACCGTAGGCATCGTAGCCCATGGGGTGCAGCACGTTATAGCCACGCAAGCGCTTGTAGCGCGCGTAGATGTCGCTCGCTATATAGCCCAGCGGGTGCCCCACATGGAGGCCGGCGCCCGACGGGTAGGGAAACATGTCCAAAACATAGTAATGCGGCTTGTCGCTGTGGTTGTCGACATGGTACACACCATGCTCGCGCCACCAGTTCTGCCACCGCGGTTCGAGTTCACTGAAGTTGTAGTCCATTTTCATTCAATATATTACAACCCACCGCACATACGGCAGGAGATTGCAAAAATACGAAATATTTATATATATTACGAAATAAAAAAATTATTTTATCAAGAATTACCGTAAATTATCGTAAACTAAATTCATGATAATTCACGGTCAATTCACGGCAATTCACGTCAATAAGTAAATCTAATTCACGTTAATTACCGTCGCGGCGTCAGTTCCTCGTAGGTGTTGTCGTTGTAGATGAACAATATACGCGCCACTCGCTCTCCACTCTCCACGACAGCCTCATCGAGCGCCTTTCCCGGCCTCCCATCCTCAACCTCACTGGGCGGAACGGCGACATAAGTAGCCTGATAGTCATCTACCTTGGATATTGGTTCCGGCTCACTGTCGTCCGTTCCAAAGTCCATCTCCTTTTGCGGAGTGCTGTCATCGTCCGACGGATGTCCGGCGTCAGCAAGCTGCTGCCCGCCAACGGCCATGGGCTCGCCGCCCCCATACATGGCCCCCTTGCCGAGGAGCAACCAGTTGGCATCGATCTCGGGGTAGCGCTTCAGCACCTTAACGGCGAAGTCGAGACTCGGGTTGTTGCGACCACCCAGAATGTGCGACATGCCCGACGGCTGGATACCGATCTCCTCCGCAAACTGTCTTGCGGTGATATTTTTGGCCCGTAAAATCAGATTTATCCTGTTTATCATAATCTTACATTTGTATATTATACATTGTTGCGATTACAAAAGTACACATACTTTTCAAAACTACAAAATAAAATTTATATATTTACATATGTATCCAAACACCGTTATTCATTTAAAACATTAACCAAATATCATATATAACTAATATACAAGTAAGTATATATGCAAATACATATCACTTAAACCTACCCTAAAAAGCGGCAAATATATTAAACTACAACATCATATAGCATATATTAAAGCATTGGCTTTTAATATTTATCATTTATACTTGGCGTATTTATTAAATATTTTAACTAAAAATACACCTGTTTTAGATTTACATTTGTATAAACGCATATTTACGTCCATAATTACATTTGTCATACATATTTTGAGGCCATTTATACTTACAAAAGTACACACTGGAATTTCGCTCCTAATCGACGTTCTCACCCCTTCACCGCCTCCGCTTCACAGATTGGCGAGAAAGTCGCTTAGCGTCGAAATTTCATTTCCGCCATCACCTCCACCCTACCCTGCCCCATTCGTCCCCTCTACGTACCCTCTCCGACATTTCTACCACTGTTCACCGGTTGTTTAACGGTTTAAACCGTAGAACAACCGGTGAACAACCGTTAAACAGTCGGAGCGGGTACGGAGCGGGTGCGTGGAGGTCGCGGAGCGAATTCTTATTTTATAAATTCTAATTTCTATTTTATATTTTTTATGTATCTTTGCATCTTGTTTTTAACACATAATATTCATGCAAAATATTCGTAATATTGCAATTATAGCTCACGTCGACCATGGCAAGACCACCTTGGTCGACCGCATGCTTCATCAGGCCAAGCTGTTCCGCGACAATCAGGAGACAGGCGAACTCATCCTCGACAACAACGACCTTGAGCGCGAGCGCGGTATCACCATCCTCTCCAAGAACGTCTCGGTGCGCTATAAAGGCTACAAAATCAACATCATCGATACTCCGGGCCACAGCGACTTCGGCGGCGAGGTGGAGCGCGTGCTCAACATGGCCGACGGCGTGCTGCTGGTGGTCGACGCTTTCGAAGGCCCCATGCCGCAGACACGCTTCGTGTTGCAGAAGGCCATCGAGCTGGGTCTCAAGCCTATAGTGGTAGTCAACAAGGTCGACAAGCCCAACTGTGACCCCGAGCTGACGCAGGAGGCGGTGTTCGACCTGATGTTCAACCTTGGCGCCAACAACGACCAGCTGGAGTTTCCAACAGCATACGGCTCAGCCAAAAACGGATGGATGGGCGAAGACTGGAACACCCCGACCGAGGACATCAGCTACCTTATGGACCTGATTATCGAGCACATACCCGCCCCAAAGACCGACGAGGGCAACACCCAGATGATGATCTCGTCGCTCGACTACAGCAGCTACCTCGGACGCATCGCCGTGGGCCGTCTGCATCGCGGTACCCTGCAGGCCGGTCAGAGCATCACCCTCGCCAAACGCGACGGCTCGATGATAAAGACCAAGATCAAGGAACTCTATGTCTTCGAGGGACTTGGTAAGGAAAGAATAAAGACGCCCGTGGAGGCCGGCGAGATATGCGCCGTGCTTATGGACCTCGACAAGAACGTGGCGTTCGAGATTGGCGACACCATCTGCGACGCCGAAAAACCAGAGGCATTGCCCCCCATCAAGGTCGACGAGCCTACGATGTCTATGCTCTTCACTATCAACAACTCACCCTTCTTCGGCAAGGAGGGCAAGTACGTCACCAGCCGCCACCTGCGCGACCGACTCTTCGCCGAGCTGGAGAAGAATCTGGCCATGCGCATCGAGGAGACCGGCTCGCCCGACGCCCTGCTGGTATACGGCCGCGGCATCATGCACCTCTCTGTGCTTATCGAGACCATGCGCCGCGAGGGCTACGAGCTGCAGGTGGGTCAGCCCAAGGTGATTATCAGGGAGATAGACGGCCAGAAGTGCGAACCTATCGAGCAGCTCACCGTGCTGGTGCCCGAGGAGTTCTCGTCGAAGGTCATCGACGTCGTCACACGCCGCAAGGGCGAGGTGGGCACCATCGACACCAAAGGCGACCGTGTGCAGCTCGACTTCACCATCCCCTCACGCGGCATCATAGGTCTGCGCAACACGCTGCTCACCGCCACCAACGGCGAGGCCATCATAGCCCACCGCTTCCTGGAATTCCAGCCGTGGAAAGGCGACATGGACGACCACAAGTACGGCGCACTCATCGCCAAGGAGACCGGCGAGGCAACGGCCTACAGCATCAGCAAGCTGCAGGACCGTGGCCCCTTCTTCATCGAGCCTGGCGACCACGTCTATGCCGGCGAGGTCATCGGCGAGAGCCTGCGACCGGGTAACGACATAGTCATCAATGTGGTGACGGCCAAGAACCTCACCAACATGCGTTCCAAGAGCGCCGACGACAAGAGCACCTGTGCTCCAGCCATAAAGATGAGTCTGGAGGAGGCCATGGAGTACATCCGCGAGGACGAATACCTCGAGATTACACCCCACAATCTCCGCATACGCAAGATTATCCTCGACGAGATAGAGCGCAAGCGCGCCCGCATCGCCGCAGGATTTAAAGACGAATAGTTCGCTGCTACCGCGACAGTTCTTCCTTGAGGGCATTCACGAAGGCGTGAATGTCCTCTTCTGTTGTGTCGAACGAGCACATCCAGCGCACCACGTCGGCGGCCTCGTCCCAGTCGTAGAAGAAGTAGCGCTCCTGCAGACGGTGCCACACGGCGGTGGGCAGCTGAGCGAAGACGCTGTTGACCTGCACGGGGTACATGATCTTCACCCCCTCGACCTTCTCCACCTCCCGACGCAGCAGCTGCGCCATCGCGTTGCTATGCTCGGCGTTGCGGCGCCAGATGCCGCTCTCGAGATAGCAGATCATCTGCGCCGCCATGAAGCGCATCTTGCTGGCCAGCTGCGTCATCTGCTTGCGGCGGTATTTCATGTCGACGTCAAGTGCCGGATTGAGCAGCACGCAACTCTCCCCCATCAGCAGACCGTTCTTGGTGCCGCCAAAGCTGAGGGCGTCGACGCCGAGGTCGGTGGTCATCTCTTTGAACGAGCAACCGAGGGCAACGGCGGCATTGGCCAGACGCGCACCGTCGACATGCAGGTACATATTATATGAATGCGCCAGGTCGGCCAAAGCTTTGATTTCCTCCTTGGTATAGAGGGTGCCGAGCTCGGTGGGCTGGCTGATGCTGATGGCTTTGGGCTGCGAGTGGTGCTCGAAGCCGAAGCCATGCAGACGCGTCTTCACCAAGGCGGGTGTCAGCTTGCCGTCGGGGGTATCTACCGTCAGCAGACGGCAGCCCACGACGCGCTGCGGAGCGCCGCACTCGTCGACGTTGATATGCGCCGTCTCGGCGCACACCACCGCCTCATGCGAGCGGCACATAGCGTCGATACTCAGCACATTGGCACCAGTGCCGTTGAACACCAGGTACACCCTCGTCTGCGGCCCGAAGGTCTCCTTGAAGAGCTCTTCAAGGCGCTTGGTATATTCATCGTCACCATAAGCCAGCGCATGATCGCTGTTGGCCTTCACGATGGCCTCTATCACCTCGGGGCTCACACCCGAATGGTTGTCGCTACCGAATCCTCTTTTCATCTGTCTGTTGTTTTTATTATCTGTCACGCACAGCACGGACACTTTGACCGTGGCAGCGGCTGGCGCCTTCCATGCGTTGGTAGTCCGAATTGAGGTAGAAGCGCCAAGCGCCGCCCGCATCCGCGCGGAGCGACGAAGACCAGTATCGGCCGCTGCTGCCTATGTCGAGGAAATCCGAGTCGTTGTAGTGCCCGGCGGCGGGCAGGATAATTGACTCACCATTAGGGGCTGTGAACTTTCTGCCTAAGACATCATTGAGGGTCGTCCACTCTACGGTGGTGTTGTTGAGGAGTTCGTTCCACTCGTCCATGGTCGGGGTGCGTGCGCCGTTGCCCATATTGACCGTGGCGGCATCGTCGCCCGGCTCGAGGGTGGTAAGGTTGTCCACCGTGCCGAAGGGAGTCCTGGTATTATACTTAGTCAGCGAAGCGAGGCTTCCTTCCCCGTTCACCGTGCAGTAACGGTAGGTGCTCCAGTTGCATGAATCCTTGGTCGTGGTTTCGCCCCAGGCGAAGTAGTTACCGTAACCTTCGGGAGTAGTAGCGCCCACGTTGCATTGAGCCCACAGCAAACCCGATGGCAAACCGAGGTCAACCCAGCCGGCAGGGACATCGCAACCGCCGTTACCGCCGCTGTTGGCGTTATTGTTGTTGCTGTCGTCTTTGCTGCAGCCGACATTGGCTACAGCCAGCATAGCCATCGCGGCCACAAGCATCATCCTAAACGTCTGTTTCATATTATTAGTTTTATTTGGAACGCACAGCGCGGACGGACATACCGAAGTTGCGGCTGGCGCCAGGTCCCATACTCTGGTAGTCCGAACGGAAGCCGAAGCCCCACGCATTGACCAGGTAGTCGCCTGTGTCGGCTGAGGCGGACCAGTAATAGCCGCCGCTACCTGCCTCGATGAGCGTCGCTTCTTCGCGCCATCCAGCGGCGGGCAGAAAGATGCTGTTGCCAGTGGAGGCGGTGAATTTTCGGCCGTGGACATTGTTCACTGTCGTCCATTCCGCCGTGGTGTTGTTGATAAGTTCCTCCCACTCCTCTTTGGTCGGGGTGCGGGCACAGCTGTCCATACGGGCCGTCGCGGCATCGTCAACGGATTCCAGCGTGGTCAGGTTGTCCACCGCACCTAAGCCCGTAAAGGAGTTGTACTTTGTCAGCGTAGACAACATACCCCCAGCGTCCACCGTGCAGTAGCGGTAGGTGTTCCAATTGTACACCTCCTTCGGCTCCGTCTCTGCCCAGGCGAAATAGTCTCCATACTCCTCGGGAGCCGTGGCGCCCACGTTGCATTCGGCCCATAACAGGCCGCTCGGTAGACCTAGGTCAACCCAGCCGGCAGGAACATTGCCACCGCCGTCACCGCCGTTGTTGGCGTTATTGTTGTTGATGTCGTCTTTGCTGCAGCCGGCGAAGGCCACTATCGATACGGCAACAAAGGCCACGAGCATTGTTCTAAAAGTCTTTTTCATATTGTTGTTGTATTTATTTCTCGCTGCAAAGATATGACTTTTTCCACATACGGCAAAAAAAAGTTAGCGGCCGCAGGCATTTTGCCTGCGGCCGCCACAAAACAATTCGCTCAAGTTGAGTAATTAGCCGTTCTTGTCCTTCGGGTTGTAGAACACGAACTGGCCGTCGATGACGTCGATGATGATGGTCTCGTTGGAGTGGATTTTGCCTTCGAGGAGCTGGCGGCTCATCTCGTTGAGTATCTCGCGCTGGATGACACGCTTCACCGGTCGGGCACCCATGGCGGGGTCGTAGCCCACTTCGGCCAGACGGCTGACGGCCTCCTCGGTGGCGGAGATGGTGATCTCGTTCTGCTCAAGCATCTTGGCCACCATGCGCAGCTGTATGCGGACGATGTCCTTGATCTGGTTCTGCGTCAGCGGCTGGAACATAATGATCTCGTCGATACGGTTGAGGAACTCCGGACGTATGCGCTGCTTGAGCATCTCCATGACGGCATTCTTGGTCTCGTCGAGGTCGTACTGCGAGGGCACGCCGTTCTCCAACTTCTCGCGGATGATGTCGCTGCCCATATTGGAGGTCATGATGATGATGGTGTTCTTGAAGTCGCACGTGCGGCCCTTGTTGTCGGTGAGTCGACCATCTTCGAGCACCTGCAGCAGGATGTTGAACACATCGGGATGAGCCTTCTCAATCTCGTCGAAGAGCACGATGCTGTAGGGTTTACGACGCACAGCCTCAGTCAGCTGGCCACTCTCATCGTAGCCGACGTACCCTGGGGGTGCACCGATGAGCCTACTGACGCTGTGGCGCTCCTGATACTCACTCATATCGATACGCACCATCATATTCTCATCGTCGAAGAGCACCTCGGCCAACGCCTTTGCCAGCTCCGTCTTGCCGACGCCCGTGGTGCCGAGGAAGATGAAGCTGCCTATAGGACGCTTGCCATCGCTGAGGCCTGCACGCGAGCGGCGCACAGCATTGGCGATGACACTGATAGCCTCATCCTGACCCACCACACGCTTGTGCAGCTCGTCCTCGAGGTGCAGCAGACGCTCGCGCTCGCTCTGCAGCATACGCGTCACGGGGATGCCGGTCCACTTGCTGACCACCTCGGCAATCTGCTCGCTGTCCACCTCTTCGTTTATCATGGCGTTGTCGGCCTGCATCTGCTTGAGCTGCTCCTTGAGGTCGGTGACCTTCTTCTCGGCCTCGCGGATGCGGCCGTAGCGCAGCTCGGCCACCTTGGCGTAGTCGCCGGCACGCTCGGCCTGCTCGGCGTCGAACTTGTAGCTCTCGATGTTCTTCACCTCGGCCTGTATCTCCTCAACGACGCTCTTCTCGTTCTGCCAGCGGGCCTTCATCTGGTCGCGCTGCTCGCGCAGGGAGCCCAGTTCCTTGTCTATCTGGGCTATCTTGTCCTGGTCGTTCTCGCGCTTGATAGCTTCGCGCTCAATCTCCAGCTGACGTATACGGCGCTCAATCTCATCGAGTTCCTCGGGCACCGAGTCAATCTCGAGCCTCAACTTGGCGGCGGCCTCGTCGATAAGGTCTATGGCCTTGTCGGGCAGGAAACGGTCGCTGATGTAGCGGTGCGAGAGCTCGGCGGCGGCGATGATGGCCTCGTCCTTGATACGCACGCGGTGGTGCACCTCGTAGCGCTCCTTCAGGCCACGCAGGATGCTGATGGTGTCCGGCACCGACGGCTCATCGATGAGCACGCTCTGGAAACGACGCTCCAGGGCCTTGTCCTTCTCGAAGTATTTCTGGTACTCGGCAAGCGTGGTGGCACCTATGGCGCGCAGCTCGCCACGCGCCAGTGCGGGCTTGAGGATGTTGGCGGCGTCCATGGCCCCTTCACCGCCACCGGCACCAACGAGAGTGTGTATCTCGTCGATGAAGAGGATGATCTCGCCGTCGGCCTCGTTGATCTCCCGGATGACGCTCTTCAGCCGCTCCTCGAACTCGCCCTTGTACTTAGCGCCTGCGATAAGGGCACCCATGTCGAGCGAATAGATGGTCTTGCTCTTCAGGTTCTCGGCCACGTCTCCGCTGACGATACGCTGCGCAAGGCCCTCGGCAATAGCGGTCTTACCCACACCGGGTTCACCGATGAGGATGGGGTTGTTCTTGGTACGGCGCGAGAGGATCTGCAGCACACGGCGTATCTCCTCGTCACGCCCGATGACGGGGTCGAGCTTGCCAGCCTGAGCCAGTTGGTTGAGGTTCTTGGCGTACTTGTTCAGGGCATTCATCGTCTGCTCCTGGTTCTGGCTGGTCACCTTGCTGCCTTTGCGGAGGTCGGCGATGGCGGCGAGCAATGCCTTCTCGCTGACGCCGGCGTCCTTGAGGAGCTGCGACACACGGTCGCGACCGCTGAGGATGCCCAGCAGCAGGTGCTCCACGCTGACGAACTCGTCGTTCATCTTGGTGGCGCGCTGGCTGGCGGCCACCAGCGCCTGGTTGGCGTCGCTGCTCAGGTACACCTGACCGCCGCTGACGCGCGGCATGCTGTTAAGGATTTCATCCACCTGCTGCGTCAGGCGGGGGATGTTGACCTCCATCTTCTTGAGGAGGTAGGGCGTCACATTCTCGTCTTCCGAGAGGAGCCCTTTCAGCAGGTGCGCCGTCTCGATGGCCGGATGCTGCCCTCCTACGGCAACCTCCTGAGCCTTCTGCACGGCCTCCTGCGCTTTGATTGTGAACTTGTCTAGAGTCATAGTTATTTGGTTTTTAATTTCTGACCACCTACACGCAAAATGGATACCAAACGCCGACGGACTGACAAATTGACAGTCGCGGTGTCAGTCTTGCAAACGGGCAACCCGCACGCCTTTACCCCATGCCCCTTATACCTATCCCCTCCGGCTCCGGTCCGACCGTTTTACGGTTGTTCACCGGTTGTTTACCGGTTTAAACCGTCGAACAACCGGTGAACAACCGTAGAACAGACTGAGAGGGTACGGAGAGGGACTGTAGAAACGGCGCAGAGGCAATAGTGGGGCAATAAAAACGTGGGGTTCACGTTATATATGGCAGTTATGGAAACCATCAAGAAGATATATAAAGCAGGCTACGGTCCCAGCAGCAGTCACACTATGGGGCCGAACCGTGCGGCGGAGCTGTTCGCCGCGCGCACCAAGGGGGCAGCACGCTACCGCGTGACGCTGTATGGCTCGCTTGCCGCCACAGGCAAGGGGCACCACACCGACGTGGCCATTGGCCGCGGGCTGGCACCCAAGGAGGTGGAGATTGTTTGGCGGGCCGACGTGGTGAAGCCGTTCCACCCCAACGGGATGCTCTTCGAGGCGTTGGACGGCGGCGGACAGACGGTAGACCAATGGCTTGTGTACAGCGTCGGCGGCGGCTACCTGTCCACCGAGGAGGGTGAGGTGCCGATGGGCATAACGCCTGAGGGCGAGGTGTATCCGCACAAGACGATGACGGAGATAATGGAGTATATTGACAAGGAGGGTTTGAGCTTCTGGGAGTATGTGGAGCAGTGCGAATGCTTGGGTGGTTGTCGGCAGAGCGGGAGCCTGTGGTTCTACCTTGAGGAGATGTGGAAGCAAATGCAACAGACCATCGAGGAGGGGCTGCAGGACGACCGCGTGATTGCCGGCGGGCTGCACTTGCGCTCGAAGGCTCACCAGTACTACATACGTGCATCGGCCTTCAAGCCGTCGCTGCAGAGCCGTGCGCTGGTGATAGCCTATGCGCTGGCCACGAGCGAGCAGAACGCCTGTGGCGGCCGCATAGTCACCGCCCCCACGTGTGGGTCGAGCGGTGTGCTGCCGGCGGTGCTCTACCACCTGAAGAAGAACCACGGTTTCACGGACCGCGAGATACTGCGGGCTATGGCCACCGCGGGGCTCTTTGCCAACGTTATAAAGACCAACGCGAGCATCAGCGGTGCCGAGGTGGGCTGCCAGGGAGAGGTGGGCAGTGCGTGCGTGATGGCGGCAGTGGCGAGCAACCAGCTTTTCGGCGGCAGCCCGAAGCAGATAGAGTATGCCGCCGAGATGGCCATGGAGCACAACCTTGGGCTGACCTGCGACCCGCTGTGCGGACTGGTGCAGATACCCTGCATAGAGCGCAACGCTATGGCTGCGCTGCGTGCGCTGGATATAAACATCTACGCCATGATGAGCGACGGGCGCCACATCATAAGCTTCGACAAGGTGGTGAAGACGATGAAACTTACGGGCAAGGATCTGCCGAGCCTGTACAAGGAGACCTCGCTGGGCGGCCTGGCCCTCGAGGACTGAGTGA
Source organism: uncultured Bacteroidota bacterium (assembly GCA_902791695.1). Lineage (GTDB taxonomy): Bacteria > Bacteroidota > Bacteroidia > Bacteroidales > P3 > Colimorpha. Next base: position 44,057 of record CADAWR010000013.1, on the reverse strand, counting down.
TTGCCAGATTGCTTGATTGCCAGATTGCTTAAAGCGATAGCAGGGGCAGCAGGTCGGCGAAGTCGTCGACCAGGCTGTCGGCGCCTGCGGCGAGGAGCTCGTCGGCGGGCTGGTTGCCGTAGGTGACGCCGCAGGTGCGGCAACCGGCGGCGCGCCCCATGAGGATGTCGTAGCTGGCGTCGCCCACGACGAGGGCTTCGCTGGCTGGGATGCCGAGGGTGCGGAGTATCAGCTGCACGGGCTCGGGATGGGGTTTGCCGTGCTGCACATCGTTGGCGCTGACGACCATAGAGACGTAAGGCTGCAGCCGGAAGGTGCGGACGAAGCCCTCGAGGGTTGGCCGACCGCGGCTGCTGCAGATGGCCAGCATGTGACCCTTTGCGTGCAGCTTCTGCAAGGTATCAAGCACATGGGGGAAGAGGGTGACGACGCCGGAGTGGTTCTTCTCGTCGAAAATGCGGCGGTAGACGTCGGCGCAGCGGTCGGCGGTGGCGTCGTCGACAGGCAGCAGCCGCAGGAAGCATTCCTTCAGCGGCAGCCCTATTATGGCTTTGCACTGGTCGTCGGTGCGCGCCGGAAGCCCGAGCTCGCGGATGGTGCCCTGGAGCGAGTCGATGATCAGCGGCTGGGTGTCGGCCAGCGTGCCGTCGAAATCGAGTATTACCAATCGTGTGGCCAAATGATCAATAGCCGTCAGGGTTGTTTCTTTGCCAGTGCCATGAGTCGCGGACCATGTCGTCGATGCCGTATTGGGCGCGCCAGCCGAGTTCAGCGGCGGCCTTTGCGGGGTTGCAGTAGCAGGTGGCTATGTCGCCGGCGCGGCGGGGCTTGATGCTGTAGGGGACGTCGACATGGTTGACGCGGATGAAAGCATTGACCATGTCGAGGACACTGTAGCCGTGGCCGGTGCCGATGTTGTAGATGCCGATGCCGCATTTGCGGTCGATAGCATGGAGTGCGCAGACGTGGGCGGCGGCGAGGTCGCAGACATGTATGTAGTCGCGGACGCCGGTGCCGTCGGGTGTGGGGTAGTCGTTGCCGAAGACGCCGAGCTCCTTGCGCTTGCCGACAGCCACCTGGGTGATGTATGGCATGAGGTTGTTGGGGATGCCGTTGGGGTTCTCGCCTATGCGTCCGCTGGGATGCGCACCGACGGGGTTGAAGTAGCGCAACAGGACGACGTTCCACTCGGGGTCGGCTTTCTGTATGTCCATGAGCACCTGCTCAAGCATGCTTTTCGTCCAGCCGTAGGGGTTGGTGCACTGGCCCTTGGGGCAGTTCTCGGTTATAGGGATTTCGGCGGGGTCGCCATAGATGGTGGCGCTGGAGGAGAAGATGATGTTCTTGCAGCCATGGTGGCGCATGACGTCGACGAGCACCAGTGTGCCATTGATGTTGTTCTCGTAGTACTCCCACGGCTTCTCGACACTCTCGCCGACAGCCTTGAGGCCTGCGAAATGGATGCAGGCGTCGCATTTGTGTTTGGAGAAGACCGCTTCCAGACCCTCGCGGTCGCGGATATCTACTTTATAGAAAGGTATCTCAGGCAAGCCGATAATCTCCGCCACGCGGCGGAGGGACTCGGGGTTGGAGTTGCTGAGGTTGTCGATGACTACGGCGGTGTGGCCTGCCTTATAGAGCTCAATCAATGTGTGGGTGCCGATGAATCCAGCGCCGCCGGTGACGAGAATGTTCATGCCGATATGTTTATATTTAGCATTATAACGGCATACGCAAATAAATATTGTACAATGAAAAATAAAGCAGTGGAAATGGCGTTATTGGAGGGTTATGTTTATAGGTGAGACAATAGCACTGGGAGTGGCTGTGGCGTGGACGGCGACGGCGATGTTTGCCGAGGTGGGCTCGAAACGCATGGGCTCGTTGCCGCTGAATACGGTGAGGATGACGATGTCGCTAACGCTGCTGTTCGTCACCTTGTGGCTCACGATGGGAGTCCCCTACCCTCGCTTCGCCGACGGCGGCACATGGTTGTGGCTGCTGTTGAGCGGCGTGGTGGGCTACGTGATAGGAGACTACTGCCTGATGCAGGGATACATATTCATTGGCTCGCGCTTCGGACAGCTTTTCATGACCCTCTCGGCGCCGACGGCGGCACTGACGGGACGCCTGCTGCTGGGTGAGCAGATGAGGCCGCTGGCCATAGTGGGCATGGTGGTGACGCTGAGCGGCATAGCACTCTCCATTCTGTCAAAGAAAGACAATACCGTAAGCTTAGGCCTTCCTGCCAAGGGAGTATTCTTCGCCGCAATGGCTGGCATCTGCCAGGGGTTCGGCTTGGTGCTGAGCAAGATTGGGCTGCAGCACTACGACGCGGCGGTTGCTGCCGCCGGAGTGAGCCAACAGGCGATGCCCGACGGGGCGTTGCTGCCGCTGCCGCTGTTTTTGAGCATACCCTTCGCCGCCACGATGATACGCGCCACCATAGGGCTGGCAGGATTCTTCCTGCTGCTGGTGGTGTTCAACAAAGACTGGAAAGGGAAGCTGAGCCACGCGGTACACGACCGCAAGGCCATGTGGTGCGTCTTCGGAGCCACCATCTTTGGACCGTTTGTAGGTGTGAGCGCGTCGCTGCTAGCCACGCAGTATACCTCGACGGGTATCGCACAGACGCTGTTTGCGCTGACGCCGATACTTATCATAGCACCGGCAGCGTGGATATTCCACCAGAAAGTCACCGTGAGGGAGATTATAGGTGCGGTGATAAGCGTCTGCGGTGTCTGCCTGTTCTTTATTTAGGCGCCCCATCCGGTGAGGCTTAACAGTCCAAGGGTGACAGCATAGCGCATGCCCTTGCCGATGAACATAAGCAGCAGAGTCCACCAAGGGTTGAGCCGCATGAGACCCATGGCAATGGCTATAGGGTCACCGACGAAAGGCAGCCAAGTGAGAAGGGCCGCAGAGAGACCGTAGCGCTTGATCTTGTCACGCAGACGCTCGAGTTTCTCACGCTTCACCTTGAAGAAACGCTCAAACCACTCCCACCGGCAGAGCCAGCCCATGAGGAAACTCACCATTCCACCGGCGGTGTTGCCGAGTGAGGCCACTAGCACGATGAGCCAACGGGGATAGTCGAGCAGTGCGGCGGCGGCGACGACCGCCTCGGACGAGAATGGTACGACGGTAGCCGAAAGCATACATGCCAAGAATAGGCCGAAGAGTCCGAGATTCTTGATCATAGCGACAAGGTCCATTCTCCAGCGGACAACGTACGCTCGTGGGAGGTGTTTGGGAAGACGGTGGCGGTGGTGTTTTCCGGCACGGTGAGTTTCAGCTTGCTGCCTGTGATTTCAATACCGATGGTGCCATATGGGGTAGGCTTGGCGGCTTTGACCCAAGAGACACCATCGACCGGTTGCGGGTCGACGAAGAAGTGGCGGTAGCCCGGCTGTTCTGGGTCGGGGCGTATGCCGGCCACAGCTTGGTAGAACCAAACGCCTATGCCGTTGTAGCAGTTGTGCACGCGGCTGCGGTCCTCCTTACCGGGGCGGCCGCAGTCCCACGATTCCCATGTGGTGGTGGCTCCATGATTTATCATGTAGAGGTAGCCGGGATAGTCTTCTTGCCGCAGGATGGTGGCCATGAGGTCGGTCTGCCGTTCGCTGATGCACCACTCGGTGAAGATGGGCACACCCATGAGGCCGGCGGCGATGTGGTCGCGGTACTTCCCGTGGCAGTCTTTGATGAGTTGGGCCTTCACCGCAGCAGCGGTGGCGCTGTCGGGCGGTACGCCAATCAACAGGGCGTAGCATTGGTCGAGGGGTGTACCGTTGGCGTAGGTATGCGTCTCAGGGTGGTAGAAATGGCGGTGGATAGAGACGTTAAGGTTTCGTCTCCATGCGGCGTAGTGCTGTGCGTCGTCGGGATGTCCTGTCATGCGGGCCATCTGCACCATATCGGCGAGACAGTCGCTGATGAAACAGCTGCTTACGTGTAGCACGCTCTCACCGCCCTTGTCGACCCCTTCTGGAACAGCCCAGTCGCCGAGAAACCAACTGTGGTGCTCGTTGTCGGGCCAGGGTTGCAGGATATAGTCCACGCTGTGGCGCTCGATGTATCCAAGCCAACGCTTCATGTCGTTATAGTGGCGGTAGATGAGCAAGCGGTCGCCGTAGTTGAGGTAGGTGCGCCACGGGGCTTTGACCACGAAGCCCTGCCAGTAGGGGCCGCCGCCGGTGCGGAAGGTGGGAGCCACGTAGGGCAAGTCGCCGTCGGGCTGCATGGCGTCGTGCCAGGCCTGCATCCAGTTGGCATAGGTGCTGCGAACATCCCATAGGATCTGGAGGGTGTTGGTCGACGAGTTGCCGTCGCCACCGTAGCCCATGCGCTCTATGTGCGGACAGTCGACCATATAGCCGCTGAAGGTGAGGCAGCTGAAGGTGTACTTCACTATGTCGTGGATAGCGTTGAGTCGCGGGTCAGAGCACTCGAAGGTGGCACCGCCATAGGGGTCGACAGCGCTGATCTGCAAGGCGCGGGCATGTCCCACACCGGCCCCTTTCACTCGCACATAGCGGAAAGCGTGCATGTGGAAGCGGTTGCGGAAGATATTATACGGGGCGCGGTCGGAGACAAAGACGTCGGTCTCGATGAAAGGAGGCTTGGCCTCCAAGTGGTCGAGGTACTCCATTGTCACCGCCTGCCCAGAATCCATCAGGCCATATACGGCATAGAACCATCCAGTCACCACGCGGCCGAAGTCAATCAGCGTCGAGCCATCGGGCAACGTCGATTGCCCTACGGGATCCAGGGTGTCGACGATTTGGTTGCCCGCAAACTCCTGCCGTGAGCTGGAAATATCTTTTGCGTCATATATTGATGCCGGGCGCCAACGCTCCTTTACTCGCGCGTCGTAGCGTTCGCCGCCGAACTGCATAGGCTGCCAGCTGCCGGTATAGCTGTAGGGTGATGGCGAGGCCTCCCAGGTGCTGTCGGTCTTAAGGATTTCATATATCAGTCCACATTCGCCGTCGGAGACGGTTTTCTCCACCGTCGCTTTTACCACTGCCGGAGTGCCATAGATGCGCCCCCACCCTTGGCCCAGCCAAAGCATCAGCTCGTTGTCGCCTTCGTGAATGTACGGTGTGATGTCGTATTTAACCCACAGCGCCCGTTTGTCGAGCTGCGACACGGCAGGCTGCATTACATAGTCACCCACCTTGGTATCATTGACATACACCTCGTGGTACCCCAACGATACAACAGACACCTGAAAGACAACGGTCTGCAAATCAGAGTGTCGCAATTCGCCGTGGTCGATATGGAACGTGGTTCGTAGCATGGGCGTCTCGGCCCAGCTGTCGCCCTGGCGGCAGCCGATGAACTGCTGTCCATTGGCAGACACCGCCACCCATAGCAATAGACCTAATAAAAATCTTGATCTCATTTCAGTATCGATATGAGGTGGTGACGGCCGCTGCCGAGGGGATGTGTCTCCCAGCCGCAATGGCTGGTGGGCAGCATCACGGTGGCCGAGGTGTTGGGCGGAATGACGATGTCCCACTCGAAGCGGTCGCCATTGCGGTGCCAGTTGCTTTCTATCCGCCCATATACAGAGTTATATGAGCAGTTGACGTAGTCTAGACCCTCGATAGGATTAGGTTGTAGCAAGAAGGAATTGTTGCCCGATGTGCTGCGGAGGCCGCCGAGGTAAGAGTAGTACCAGATGATAAGGTCGCCTAAGAGCATCACGTGGTTGCCAGAGTTCATTGCCGGGTCGCCAGTGTCGCCGTTCCACAGCTCCCAGATGGTGGAGGCTCCCTTCTTTACCATATAGCCCCAGGAGGGGTAGGTAGTGTCGGTGGCCAGCTTCAGTGCAAGGTCTCCGCGGCAATGTTCAGTGAGGGTGCGCATAAGGTGCTGGATGCCCACCACGCCGGTGGCGACGTGGCCGCCGAAGTCGTTCTCTATTTTGTCGACGATGTTGCCAAAGACCTTGCGTTCGAGTCTATCCGAGGGGACCATGCCGAAGGCCAGCGGTAGAAGGTTGGCAGTGACGGTGTTGTTGCTGTAGCAGCCGCGAACGGTATCGAGGTAGCGAGCGTTATAGGCGCTTATGACGAAGTCCATCTCATCCCGGAAATATGCTGTGTCGGCATATTTGCCAGTCTTGGCCGCAAAGCCTTTCATTATCTTGCAGTATTGATAGTAGTAGGGGGTGGAGAGGTTGGCAGGCCATGTCATGCGGTTGGTGTCGCGGGTATGTATCAGTTCGGGACTCTCGGGCGGCACGCACCAGTCGCCATAAGTGTCGCGTATCAGTATGCCATCCTTAAGGTAGTATTTCTTCATGTGGAGCATCCAGCGTTTCATAGCGTCGTAGTGCTGCTCGACGGGACGAATGTCACCATAGCGCTGGAGGAGCATATCGGCGACGGTGATGAACGCTCCCGGCCAGGTCATGTTGTCGGTGTAGTTTCGCCAATAGGCGGGTGCCACATCCGGTAGTGCGCCGTTCTCCCACTGGCTGTCTGCGAGGTCCTGCAGCCACTTGGCGTAGAGGCGGTGGTTGTCGAAGATTAAGCTCTCGCCGTAGCAGCCGGTGGTGCGGTCGCCGGTCCAGCCCATGCGTTCGTCGCGCTGGGGGCAGTCGGTGGGCATGGAGCGGTAGTTGCCGCGTATGCCCCATGTGGCGTTGCGGTAGACAGCGTTGATGACGCTGTCGGAGGTCTCGAAGCTGCCGGTGATGGGCATTTCATCGTACAGCACAAGTCCAGTGAAGGATTCTGGAATGGGTTGATAGCGAATGCCAGAAATCTCGACATATCGGAAGCCGTGATAGGTAAACTTGGGGTACCAGTAGTCGCTGCTTTCGGCGGCAATGTAGCGGTCGGTACATTCTGCACTACGGAGGTTGTCTGTGTAGAGTCTACCGTCGGCATTGAGCAGCTCGGCATAGCGAAAGGTTATGGTGTCGCCATAATGCATGTTGTCAAGCTCGACGGCTATAACTCCTACCATATTTTGGCCCATGTCTACAATCCATTTATCTCCCATTGGAAAGACGGACTGAGGCTTTATAAGATGCTGAACTTTGATGTTAGGATTGGGTTGCGGCGCGAGTAGTTGCATTGGGAGGGGACGCTGGTAGTCCTGGGGCAATGGACTGCCGGTAACGACGGGGTATTCGCGAGTGACACGGTGGCGGGGGTTATAAATATCCTCGCGGTACATGTTCTGCTGGTCGTAATCGACCACAACGTCGTCCCACTCACTGTCGTCATAGTTCGGCAGTGTCCACGCGCCGAGGTCAAGCCGCGCATCGTAGGTCTCGCCGTCGAACTCGTTGCTCTTGCGTATCGGACCGCGATTGGTAATCTTCCAACTGTTGTCACTTACGAAGGTGTCGGCGGTGCCGTCCTTGTAGAACACCTCCAGCTGCAGCAGCAACTGTGGAAGGCCGTAGTGGGCCGCGTGGTTGATTCCGCACCACTCCAAGTAGTTGGTGTCGTGGCGCACGGTGGTGAAACGGCCGCCTTCGAGTATCACACCCACGGCGTTGCCGCCTTCGCGAAGGCCAGACGTAACATCGTAGGCATTAAAATAGATGCGCTGCGTGTAGTCGCTCAGTGTAGGTTTCAGCAGTTCGTCTGGTGCCACTTCTTTTCCATTGAAGAATACTTGGTATTGTCCCAATCCGCTGATGTATAATCGCGCTTGGGCGATATCTTTACGCAAAGCAAATTCTTTGCGCAGGTAGCGGGCGGCGATGACGGTGTGGCCTTCCAATTGGTCATCCGCGTAGTCGCGCCCAATCCAGTGTGCCTTCCAGTCGTCGGGTGAGAGCAGGCTTATCTCGAAGTGCTGCACCTCGCTCTCCAGGGTCTTTTTTCTATTATGCTTGCCGTAGGTCACGGTGGTGTACACCTTCCACCAGCAGCGGTCGCGGCTCTTCAACGGACTGCCCCCGTAGGGGATGTAAAGCATCTGGTTTGTGTCTACCTTTCTTGAATCCCACAGGTCGCTGATGCCCTTCCTCGCATTCTCTTCCGTGGAGGCCACGATGATGCGGTAATCCGTCTGAACTACGTTGTTCACCCCAGCCTCATACTGCCAGCAGAAGCGAGGCTCGGCGGTAGCCAGAAAGATTTCCGTCGCTCCGCTTCGGTCGCGTTCGCCAATCTGCCGTCCCTGCATCTCGACAGAGAGATTCACCATCGTTACCTTGCTCGCGCACGAGCAGAGCAACAGGATGCATAGGAAGAGTGGGGCAATCTGTTTCATTTCAATGGTTAAAGGGTTTTATCTTCATTAGGAATCCCCCTCCTGGCGCAAGGTGGATAGTGTATTTGGTGTCCGTCGGTAGGAAGGTTTCCTCCCGGTAGTCGCTTCCCTTGCGGTGAGCATTTTTGCCGTCGGTATATATCGTCACGCTGTCCATGACATCTGATCCGCAGACAGGCATTTTACGGTCGGCAGCGGCTTTGCAAAGTCCCGCAAGGTCCAGCTCTATGTCCCGCTCGTTCCAGTTGGTGATGCCTCCAATGTACCAACACTCTCCCTTACGCCGCGCGGTGACGATGTATTCGCCCACCTTTCCCTCCAGCACCCGTGTCTCGTCCCACACCGTGGGTATCTCGGCCACGAAGCGCGTGTAGTCAGGCTCCTTTTCGTAGTTCGTCGGCGAGTCGCAGAGCATGTTCAGCGGCGATTCCAGCACCACGTACAGCGCCAGCTGGTGGCAGCGAGTGCCCTGGCTCATAGGCTCGTTCCAGGTGGGATGGAAGCTGTTGCGGCAGCCGTTGAGCATGGCGCCCTGTGTGTAGTCCATCGGCCCTGCGGCTTGACGAATGAAAGGTATCTCGCAGTCGTAGCGCATCTGGTCCCATTCCAGCCCTGCCCACCGCATCTGTTCGAGGCCGAAAACACCCTCGAAGTTGAGCACGTTGGGATAGGTGCGGTTCAGTCCTGCTGGCTTGAAGGCACCGTGAAAGTCGACTACCAGGTGGTATCGGGCGCAGGTCTCGGCCGTGCGGCGGTAGAAGTCGGTGACCATCTGGTCGTCGCGGTCCATGAAATCGACCTTGAAGCCCTTGACGCCCATCGCGCTGTAGTGCTGGCAGACGCGCTCCATGTCGCGGTCGAAGGCGTAGTATCCTGCCCACAGGATGAGGCCCACATTGCGTTCCTTGGCGTAATTTACAAGCATGGGCAGGTCTATCTCAGGCACCACCTGGAAGAGGTCGGCCTTACCGTTCACCGCCCAGCCCTCGTCGAGTATGACATATTCGATACCGTAGCGCGATGCGAAGTCGATATAGTGCTTGTAGGTATCGTTGTTGATGCCCGCCTCAAACGGCACTCCACTAATGTTCCAGTTATTCCACCAGTCCCACGCCACCTTCCCGGGCTCTATCCAGGAGATGTCCTCCACCCGCGACGGCTCCGCGAGGAGATAGCTCATGTTGTTCATCGCTATCTCCGTGTCGCTGCCCACCATCATAATGCGCCAAGGGAAGACCTTGCTGCGGTCCATCTCGGCAATGTAGTCCTCTCGCTCCCGCACCAGCAACTGCAGGTTGTTGTGGCCTCCCTGCTCCACTCTCCGCGGCAGCGGGGCGTGCTGGCATTCCAGTATGCCGTTGACGAAGTGGCGCATGTACATGCCGGGGTAGTCCAGCAGCGCCGACTCGGTGATGCATATCTTCATGCCCTCTTCGCCGTGCAGGAGCAGCGGCAGGAAACAGAGGCGCCGCGAGTCCATTTTGCGTAGCGGCAAGGTCTGGTACTGGTTCTCGAAGGAGGAGCTGTACTGCGGATAGAACCTCTTCCACTTCTCCGACTGTGGCGTCCAGACGTTGCTGAGTTCGAAAGGCTCGCTGCCGAAGGCCGTGGAGTCAAATTGCGAGACATAGGGCACCGTGGCCGTATCAGCATTGTAATAGCATTGCGCCACCTCGTTGAACACCTTGCCCGGCTTTCCTTCCCACACGTATCGGTAGGCCACTCCGTCGTCGTATGCCCGGAAGACGACGGAGAGTCCTTCGCGGAGCGAAAGGGTCATCTCGTTGCAGTGGTTGCGCATAGTGGCCTGCCGGCTGAAAGGCGAAGCGATGGTTTCGTCGATGGTTTTTCGCGATACCTTCCGCACCGTCATCTTGTCGTACACCTTCCCTCCCTGCTCGTATCTCAGTCCAATGACCGTGGTGGGCGAGAGGAAGCGGTTGTCGTACTCCACCGCATACGACATTCCCCCCTGCTCCACCTGCACCGTGGCCACCAGCCGCCCATTGGGCGACACAAGGTTATAGAATTCCGGCTTGGCGGATAGCGGAAGCGTTAGCAGAAGCAAGAGGAATAGCGGAATGGACTTCATTGGTTTCATGTGCGGGGAATTATTTAATCTCTCGGATTGAAACGGCGAAGCCGCCGCAGGGGGCCATGCGGAGTTTGAGCTTGCTCTTGCTGGTGACCTTCTGCTTGGTGACGGTGTAGGCCTTGGGGTTGTAGCCTTCCTTTTGGGCGGCGTCCCAGCCTATCTTGACGTCCGACACATAGCCGCTGGCGTCCTTGGCGTCGGCATATATGATGGCTTCGTACTTGACGCCGGGCTTGAGGAAGTCGAGCTTGACAGAGAACTCGCGGGCGTTCTCGTCGGTGACGCCACCGATGTACCATGTGTCTTTAGGTTGATAAGTTGATAAGTTGATAGGTTGCACGGTGTCGGGGAGGGCATAGACGAAGCGGGCGGCGTTGCTGATGACACCTTTCTTGCCGTCGGGCAGTGTGCTCACTCCGTCGGCGGCCTGGTTGAGCGTTGACACCTTGGGCTTGCGGGCGGTGACGATATAGTCGCCGGGCTCGGCGTAGAGGTAGATGCTGGTGTCCCAGTCCACCGCCACATCTTTGATGAACTGGAAGGCATCCATATAAGGCTCATAATGCTCCGGGAAGTCGGCGGCCATCTGCAGGGGCGAGTAGAAGGTGACGTAGAGCCCCAGCTGGTTGCAGATGGTGTGGCGCATGAGGTCGCAGTTCCAGGGGGCGTTGCGCTCCATGTCGGTCTCGAAGATGCCGGGGGTGTAGTCCATGGGGCCACCCTGCAGGCGTGTGAAAGGCAGGATGGTGGTGTGGCCGGGGTTGATGCGGCCGCGGAACTCGGTGCCCATGGCACTCTCGTTGCCTATCATGTTGGGCCAGGTGCGGCAGAGGCCCGTGGGGCGCACGGCCTCGTGGGCGTTGACCATGATGTGGTGCTTGGCGGCCTCGACGATGGCGCGGTGGTAGTGGTTGATGATAGGCTGGCTGTAGTGATGCTCGCCGTGGGGCACGATATGGCCCACATAGCCGCTCTTCACGGCATCGTAGCCATACTCGTTCATCAAGTTGTAGGCCCGCTCCATAAAACGCTCGTAGTTGGTTACCGATGAGCTGCTCTCGTGGTGCATGATGAGACGGATGCCCTTCTCGTGAGCGTATTTGTTCAGCGCCGGCAGGTCGAAGTCGGGGTAAGGGGTGAGGAAGTCGAAGACATAGTCCTTGTCCTTGCCGTACCAGTCCTCCCAGCCGATGTTCCAGCCCTCTATAAGGAGGGCGTCGAAGCCGTGCTGGGCGGCAAAGTCGATATAGCGGCGCACGTTGGCGTTGTTGGCGCCGTGACGGCCGTGGGGTTTGGCTTTTGTGTAGTCGGTGATGGCCCCCTGGAGCGACGGCGGCAGCGACGGATCGCCTGGCAGGCGCACCGACGGAAAGTCGTTGGTGTAGCCCCAGGTGCTGTGGTCGCTGATCATCTCCCACCACACGCCCATGTACTTCACAGGGTGTATCCAGCCAACGTCTTCCAGCGCGCAGGGTTCGTTGAGGTTGAGGATGAGGCGTGAGCGCAGCACGTCGGTGGCCTTGTCGCACACCTGTACGGTGCGCCAGGGGGAGTAGCAGGGCGAGGTGAGGCGACCGACATAGCCGGTGGCATCGGGCGTGAGATGTACTTTTAATCTATACACTTCCTCGTTGTAAGTCAAGTCCAGATTCATGGTGGGGAAATCCAGTACCGCGGCCTCATGGATATTGACATACAGGCCATCGTCGGTCTTCATCTGCAAAGCCGTCTGCAATCCCGTGTCGGAAAAACTCTTCCAAGGCCAGCCGCCGCTGATATGCGGGCTGTCGTGCAGCTCGCGCACCTGGCTGAGGCGGCTCTGGGTGTAGTTGAACTCCTGGGTGTCGTAGTCGCCCGGTATCCACCATGCCATGGGGTCGCCAGGCAGGCGGAACTCCGTCAGCTCGTCGGTGAGCCAGAAGGTGACCAGCGAGTTGAATATTTGATTGTTTGAATGCGTGAGTGCGTTGATATCGGAAGGGAACTCGTAGCGGAATCCGAGGCCGTCGTTGTACATCCGGAAGCGGACAATCATCACCGTGGGCTTGTCCACGCGGCGGCCCTCGTGGTCGAGGTAGGAATCCTGCACCAGAGTCACCGCCAACTCGTTGTAGTGGTTGCGGATGTTGGCCTCCTCGCCCCACACGGGCTGCCAGACCTCGTCGAAGCTGCTGCGCTCCACACGGCCTATTTTGAACCCCGAGGCAAGGTCGCTCTTGCGCCACTCCAGCGTAAATCCCATCCGAGAGTCGAGCACCACGGCCTTGCCGTCGCGGTAGAGGCTGTAATAAGGCACGCTGTCCTTCAATTCAAAGCGTACCTCCAGACGTCCGTCAGGACTCTTCAACGATTCACGCGCCGTCTGACCATTGGCGTTCACTCCAACCGCCAGAAGCACCAACAATGCAACTATTATCCTTCTCATATTTATAATATTAAAGTATGAAAAAAACTCTTTATTTAACTTCTGCCTCAACCGCTTTTCGATTCCACAGGCGGAGGAACTTCTCCACACGTTTGCGGCTGTAGCCCTTGCCTTCTTCGAGGCTCTCGCTCTCCTGTATATGGATGGGCTCCCCTTTTTCATTCAGCACCACGAACACAGGGTAGCCGAAGCGGCCGGGGTTGCCGAGGAACTTCATGGCCTCGAGGTTTTTGTTGCCCTTGGAGTAGTTCACGTGAATATATACGTAGTTCTCCTCCATCAACGGTGCTATGACGCTGTCCTTAGCGGCGAACTCGGCGAAGCGCAGGCACCACGGACACCAGTTGCCACCCACCTGGCACATCACATAACGGCCCGTTCCACGTGCCTCCTCGACAGCCTTCTGTATCTGCTCCATGGCATCGATATCCTCGTCGTATACCTTCGGTGCCTGTGCCTGTATTCCGTATGTCAGGCCCATCAACATAGCCAAAAATAAAAACAGATGCTTCATTATATCTCGTTATTATTCATCTATTTTATATCAACTTACAAATTACGACCTTCATCTCCGAACTTTTCTGCCTTTTCTCCGAACCATACAACATATTCTCCGAACCCAATTCCGGTTTCTGTGTATTCAGTGTTTTTATGTGTACTTATTTCTGCTGATTCCTTGGTCATCAAATCTTTTGCAAAGATACGAAATTTCCGCGACATAGCCAAAAGATTTTTACCAACAACAAGTCTATTGGTTTTGCTCCCCTTTTGCTCACCTACCGTTCCCCTTTTGCCTGACTCTATGGTAACCATAGTGTAATGCCATTCTAACTATAGTGTACATATAGTGATAGCATGGGGTGGATAGCGCTGCCGATACAACCACGCCACATCCATCGGACAAATTGAAGCCATCCACAAAACATTGTAGAGAATAAATTTTGCTGAATGAAATAAATGTCGTAATTTTGCACCGACAAACAATAATGACAATATATAGCATAAGGACAAAAAGAATAGTAGAAAAATAAAGACATATTAAAGCGTATTCGCTTTTCTTTGAGCCTGTGGAAATCGGCAAATTTTAAACTAACTGCTAAAGAAAGGAGAAACGCTCACGAGCACCGTGAGCTTTCTTGTTGCAGTTAGGGTTTTGCCGAACCTCCATAGGAACAAAATAAGTTCACGGCTTTTTTATGGTTCTAATAAAAAAACAATGTATTACCATGAAACGATTACTTATCATTGGACTCTGCGCTCTTGCTTTTATTTCATGCACCAATAAAGGACATCAAAACGTTACCGAAAGTCAAGAAGAATTGCATGAATGGTACTACAATGTTCTCTTGAATGGGGAAAACGACACCACCACGACCATCCCCGATTACGCCTATTCCACAGACTGGATGCAGCGATATGTCCAATACATTGAACAGAATTTTGAATTTGGGGGAGTGGGGGAAGGTTTGTTGTTCGGTGATATCGACGGAGTCCCGTTTGATTGCGAAAAATGGACGATGGCATACGTTGACGATGATACCATACCCGAATTGCTTCTCTACGGCGGATGCTGGGCTTCGGGGACAGTCATCCTCACGCAATATGGCGATGAAGTCTACGCTTCGCCCAGAGGCTACTTTTCGTACATAAAAGGTGCTGGAGGTCTGTTGCATTCGCGGTGGATGCACGGTGATGATATTTGGGGAATAATCTACGAAATGAAGAATGGTATATTTACAGAGATAGCCAGTTATAGCCTCAATGCGGAGATATTTGTTGACACAAGCGAGGTTGACAACTACGGTTTGACGCTCGACAGCCTAAAATGCACCTATGCAGATGGTGAAATTGGAGACAGCGTGGTATGCGTAAGCGAGATAGAACTGAACGGCAATCGCATCGATGCCTGCTTTGGCTATAACCAATGTGTTCATTGCACAGGTTTCGCCCAAGTAAAAAAAACGCTGGATGCCATATACTACTCAAAAGGCGCCAATACATTCTTCCCCATCACATCGGGAAAAGCAATTAACGAACTATTTAATCTCTTTAAATAAGAAGACATGAGAACACCCAGAAAAAAAGCATTAACAGCCTTGTTCGTCTTGATTGTTGCGGGATGTGGAAACACAAATAATGTAGAACAAGATTATTCTACCGAGGTCAGTGTATGGAAGAACGGTCAATGGACGACCGACTGGATGCAAAAATATGTCGAGTATGCCAGAGGCAGAGATGCTTTCTACACCGACGAAAGAATAATGGACACATGGCAACGTTGGGGACTTGCCTATATCGACAACGACACGATACCCGAAATGATACTATACGGCTGCGAGGCTACTGGCTGCAAGGTGCTAACCATCTACGATGGGAAAGTGTCAGAATGGAATTCATGGCGGTGTGGCGTATCTTACATTCCAAAGAGCGGATTGATTAACAACGAAGATGGCAGTATGGGCCACTATTATGATAGAATTATTAAACTTGAAGATGGCGAGTACACTCTGGTTTATATGACAAACTACGTTGAAGACGTTGAAGATAGCAATTACGTCTATTGTCAGGGGAACAAATTTTCCGTTTCCAATTCTCCAGAAGAATACAGTCTTTATACTAATGACTCTGTGAAACAAGCTCTATACACATCCTTTGGCCAGAGTGTGGACATTAACGCTATTGACAGTCTTTATCCCTCTGCTTTCTTTGAGGAAGGTTGGAGTCTTGTTCTCCCTGATGATATTTCGCCAAAAAATTATAAATTTAAACTAATCGTTAAATGACACCTATTATGAAAAAGATTATTCTATTATTGGTGTCATTTGTCTGTGTCAATGTTTTTGCAGCCAATGTAAGCACTGCCGACAGCCTTCCTCTATTGGAACAAGACGGAAGAACATTTTTTTTATCGGAAAATTCAATTGGTGAGCTGAACTCTAAAGCCAATTGTTTGAAGAATACGGTAAAAAAACAAGGAATGTTTTTTTTGCGAGCAGAATTGGGATCTGATCAAACATTATCAATAGGGTACGGAGGAACCACACAGATTTTTCTTACCGCGGGATTCGGCCTTTCTGGTATTCTGGATGGTTTTAATAGTGATAGAAGATTCTCTTTGGGGACAAGATTCGGACTTGATTTCGGTACGAAGTGGGGTGGGGCGATTGACCTCAGGCTCGGAGTAGGTGATCAAAAACATTTCTCATATACTATTGATGGACTTGACGAACATACGGAGACTTTTGTTTTCTTTACAGCATCCATTGTTGTGTCCTATAAAAATTGGGATTTTTTTATGGGTTATGCAGTGAGCCCCGTAGTACCAGTAGTACTCGGCGTCGGCTACAACTTTCGTTCTAAAAAATATTGGACCTATCGTGAAGAAAAAGAAAAAGAGGAGGCTAAGTCGTATTCTTCGTATTATTCCCCTCAACGTACCACAACAACAATAAGCTCTCCATGTCCAAGCCATATTAAAGCAGGTATATATAATGAAAATACCTTAAAGGAACGCATAAACATGGAAGACGATGGTATTGTGGGAATTTATGAATCAGTATACTCCAATGGATACAGATTCGGAGTAATAAAATACGGCAACTCTTATCGGATTATTTATATGTCAGGAGAGAGCAGTAAATGCTGGGAATTCGGGCATGTAAAAGCAGAATTACGCCCAAGTGCGACCATGGGATTATTCAAGGCAACTTGGTATCAGTCATATAATTTCTCCGCAAATGATAATTGTATAGTGGTTTTTGACGGAGTAAAAATGACAGTGTCACTACCCTCTGGAAACACAACATATATAAAGATGTATCCACAACAATCCACGTCAAATACACCGACAAGAAAATCTGGCACAGGTTGGGCACTCGGATCTGGATACATAGTAACTAACAATCATGTGATAGAAGGTGCACGGATAATATCCATAAAAGGTATTGGTGGTAATCTGAACACTGGTTATAATGCCGAAGTTGTGGCCACAGACAAAATTAATGATATTGCCATTCTTAAAATAACAGACCCTAACTTCAAAGGATTCGGAACAATTCCTTATGCAATTCAACAGAAAATGGCCGATGTTGGCGAGGATGTTTTCGTGTTGGGCTACCCACTGACACAAGCACTAGGCAACGAAATCAAACTAACCAATGGAATCGTAAGTTCTCGCACAGGATACCAAGGAGACATTTCTACTTATCAAATATCGGCACCTGTGCAACCAGGCAATAGCGGTGGCCCGATGTTTGACAACAATGGCAATGTGATAGGCATTGTGGTTGCAGGAGTACCTGGAGCGGAGAATGTAGGCTATGCAATCAAAACCTCCTATCTCAAAATGCTCATCGAGAGTGCAGGACTGAACATCAAATTCCCTGCCAACAACACAATAGCAACACTTTCGTTGGCGGAGAAGGTAAAAAGAGTTAAGTCCTTTGTGTTCTACATTGAATGCAGCAACAAGTGATTTTGGAAACGGCCAAAACGAGTCATTACAACGCCATACAGCATTGTCCAATCACTGTCAAAAGCATTAAAAACAGTCTACCGTAGAATATATAGGCAATGGGGATAAAAATTTGTTATAGAACAACCAAAGAAACCTTATTGTCACCTTATTGTTAGCATATACTGAGGCAGAAGGGGAAGTGAAGGGGAAGAAAAGGGGAGCAAAATCTGTAGCGTTTTATTCCCCTCTTTTTGTGTGTTTCAGAATTGTTTTTTTTTGATTTAAAGCAGGCTGTATGCCGGTTATTGTGCTTTAATATATTCCTTTGCGTACTCCACATAGTGCACCGCATTATCCGTCTGGCCGGGGCGGGTGGGCTTGATATACTTGGCAGGGACGCCGCCCCAGATCTCGTGAGGCGGTATCTTGGTGCCTTGCAGCACCAGGGCGCCGGCGGCGACGATGGAGCCCTCCCCCACCTCGCTGTCGTCGAGGACGGTGGCACCCATGCCTATGAGGGCGCCGTCGTGGATGGTGCAGGCATGAAGGGTGACGTTGTGGCCGATGGTGACGTCGCTGCCTATATGCGTGGGGCCGATGTCGTGGGTCACGTGTATGCAGCTGCCGTCCTGCACGTTGGTGCGGTCGCCAATGGTGATGGGCGCCACGTCGCCGCGCACCACAGCATTGAACCACACCGTGCACTCGTCGCCCAACGTCACGTCGCCCACCAGCGTGGCGTTCTCGCTGAAGTAGCAGTCTTTGCCCCAACGGGGCGACTTGCCTTTGTATGATTTGATTAGTGCCATCTCAAAGAAAAAAAAGGTCCTTAAGGTCACCACGGACTTTAAGGACCATAAGGACCTGTTTTCTAATAATCTTACCAGGCAAAGAGAGGACGGTTCTGCATCATCTCGTTGACCTGGCCGGTAATCTTGGCGCGAACGGCCTCGTCGGTCGGGTTGCAGAGCACGGTGTCGATCATGTCCACGATGACGGGCATGTCGGCCTCCTTCAGGCCACGGGTGGTGATGGCGGGCGTTCCGACGCGCAGTACCGCCGCTGATGACCTTGTAGCCCTTGTTGACGAAGGCTTCGCACATCACCTTGGCGTTCTTCATCACCTGCTGGATGTACTGGTCGTAGCTGTCGGTGAGAGCCTCGCCGAAGGCGACGGCCTTGGCGGCGATGACATGCTCGAGAGGACCGCCCTGGGTGCCGGGGAACACGGCGCTGTCAAGCAGGGCGCTCATCTTCTTGATCTCACCCTTCGGGGTGGTCTTGCCCCAAGGATTGTCGAAGTCCTGACCCATCAGGATCATACCGCCGCGAGGTCCGCGGAGGGTCTTGTGGGTGGTGGTGGTGACGATGTGGCAATACTTGATGGCATTGTTCAGGTAGCCCTTGGCGATGAGGCCGGAGGGGTGGCTGATGTCGCCCATGAGGATGGCGCCGATCTTGTCGGCAATCTCGCGCATACGGGCCCAATCCCAGTCACGGCTGTAGGCCGAGCCGCCGCCGATGATGAGCTTCGGGTGATGCTCGAGGGCCTTCTTCTCCATGTCATCGTAGTCAACCATGCCGGTCTCTTCCTTCACCTGGTAGCCGACGACCTTGTACATCAGGCCGCTGAAGTTCACGGGGCTGCCGTGCGAGAGGTGACCGCCGTGGTTGAGGTCCATGCCCATGAAGGTGTCGCCGGCGTTGAGGCATGCCAGGAACACAGCCATGTTGGCCTGTGCACCGCTGTGGGGCTGCACGTTGGCCCAGCAGGCGCCGTAGAGCTTCTTGGCGCGCTCTATGGCGATGGTCTCGCTCTGGTCGACCACCTGGCAGCCGCCGTAGTAGCGCTTGCCGGGGTAGCCCTCAGCATACTTGTTGGTCATCACGCTGCCCATGGCTTCCATCACCTGGTCGCTGACGAAGTTCTCCGAGGCAATCAGCTCGATGCCTTTGGTCTGGCGCTCACGCTCTTTCTGGATGAGGCCGAAAATCTCGTTATCTCTCTGCATATCTGTTTGTTGTTTAATTATTTTTGTTGTACAATATTTTGCAAATATACAAATAAAAGTGATACTTTGAAAATAAATTGCTATTTTTGCATTCCAAATGAAAAAGGCAGCCATTATTATAGCGGCATGCATCATGCTGGTGCCAAGTGCGTTGGGACAGCTGATACGGATAGCCGGCGACATCGACCGGACGGCCCTCTACCTCGACGCCGACCGCCTGTGGAGCTACAACCTCTACGAGCGTTCGCGCTGGGGCGTGGGGCTCACCCTCAACAACCGAGTGGCCGAGCTCCGCGGCACGCCGCACGGCACCCTGAACCTCTACCTCGGCTACAGTCCCTATGCCGAGCTCTTCACCGGCGGCATTGGCGGCACATGGCAAACCGGCGACCGTCAGCGCTTCAGCCTGGCGCTGAGCCACGACCTTGCCGCCGCAGGCATCCGCCACACAGCGACGGCGACCCTCAGGGAGCCCTCGTCGCTGTCGTCGTTCATGGCGCGCAGGCTCAACGAACGCTGGCAGGCCACCGCAGGCTACGGCATCGAGCGCGGCGCAATAGACTTCGGCGTCGAGCTGCAGGGGTGGCGCGGATGGCGCCTGTACGACGCCGGTGGCCTCCTATACCGCCGCGACAGCGTCACGCTGCCACGCGAGGACGGCATCGCCGCCGGCGCGACCCTTTCGGCATACGCAGGCCGATACATACTGACGCTGCAAGGCGGCGCCACCATGCCCGGCACGCACCGTTTCATGCGCCTCACGGCACAATACCGGCAGACCTTCCGCGGCAACATCGTCAAGACACACCTCTTCGCACAAGGCGGCATCGTCTCACGCAGCGCCCCCTACACCTTCATGTTCGACCTCGGCGGCACCTGGGGCTCTCCCCTACTCTTCGAGGGCACCCTGCTGACGGCGCGGCCGGTGGAGTTCACCGCCGACCTCTACGGCCTTGCCTCGGTGCGCGTGGAGCTCGCGAAGCCACTCTTTGACCTGTGGAACAACTACGTAGCCATCGGCAGCAGGCCGGTGCCCTTCGTCGGCGTCAACGCCGCCTGGGGCCTGCTGCGCGACATGGACGACAACGGAATGCTGGTGCACGACGACCTCACGCTGCAGGCGCCGCACCTGGGCATCGTCGAACCCGTGCTGGGTGTCAACGGACTCCTGCGCTGGGGCGCCGTCGACTGGGGCCTTTCTGTAGCCTGGCGCATAGTGCCTTATGGCGCCCCATACCGCTTCAGGAAAGCAAGCAACAACCTGTCGCTGATGGTCACCGCACTGCTCACCCTCTGACACCAATTCCATCGCCTCTTCTGTCCACCGTAACGCCGTCGGCGCTCCGTACCCGCTCCGACTGTTCACCGGTTGTTTAACGGTTTAAACCGTCGAACAACCGGTAAACAACCGTAGAACAGACGGAGAAGAGACGGAGAGGGTACAGGGTGGGGAGAGAGGGGACGCGGAGGGCGAAGAGGGAAGATGAAAAAAAATTTGGCGGGGATGTGCAATAATATGCAAGGATATGGCGTTATATAAAACTAATAAAATAAAAAAAGCATAAACCGATGAGACGCATACTGACCATATTGTTGCTTACTGTGCTGGCGCTGAGCGCGCAGGGACAGCAGTACAGCTTCACTTTCAAACTTGACGGGAGGACCGACACGGTGATGTACATAGGGCGCTACTACCGCGACGCGTTGACGCTGGTGGACACGGCGAAGGCGAAGAACGGCACCTATGTGTTCAAAGGCAACCGCAAATGGGAGCGCGGCATGTACGCCCTGGTGGGACAGGACGGCAAGAAGGCTGTGAGCGATTTCTGCGTGGACGGCAGCCTGAAGTTCAGCATCAGCGGTGACACGAAGCTGACGGCGTCGACGGTGAAGGTGAAGGGCTGCCCGGTGAACACCCAGATGTTCGAGTACATAGCCACGGAGGATGCCGCGAAGAAGGAGATGGACAGCCTGCGCGAATTGAAGAAGACGGACAAGGCTGCGGCGGAAGCTGGAGAGAAAGCCCTGACGGAAAGGATGCTGGCCTACGAGGAGAAGGCTCAGCACCCGAAGAATGCCAACATATTCTTCGAGCTGCAGAGCCGTTGTGCGCCGCCGGAGATGCCGGACACGGTGAAAGACAAGAACACGTGGTACAGGATGCACTACTGGGACAACCTGTTTGATGGGAAGAGAACGAAAGCCGAGTGGTCGACGCTGATGCACAGTCCGCAGCTGTTCAGCAAGATGAACTACTTCTTCTACGGCATACTGTACTATGCCGACAGCGACACGATAAAGACCGACATAGACCGCCTGGCGGCGAAGATCGGCGGCGACACGGCGCTGCTGCGCTATGTGTTCGACCACATAGAGCCGAAGTATTTCCGCTCGACGAAGAACGTGGGGTGGGACGCTGTGTGGTGCCACCTGGCGAGCGAATACTATCTGAAGGGGAGGTGCCCGTGGGCCACCGAGGGGACGCTGCACAACATGCGCTACAACTACAACCGCATACGGCAGAGCCTGATAGGCGCCCACGGCCAGGAGCTGTGGATGGCCGACACGAACCAGAGCAACGACCCCAACACGTGGATAAGCAGCCACAGGTTCCCGACGAAATACGTGATACTGTGGTTCTGGGACCCCGACTGTCACCACTGCCAGGAGCAGAGTGCGGCGCTGAAGGTGCTGTACGACTCGCTGATGACGGCTCCGGACAAGCGCTTCGAGGTGTATGCCGTAGGCTTCGAGAGTGACGTTGATAAATGGAAGAAATATGTGAGGGAGCACAAGTTCAACTGGGTGAACGTGGGCGGCACGAACGTCAACATCGACTACCAGGAGGCGTACAACGTGCACGGTGCGCCGACGATGATAATACTGAACGAGAAGCGCGACATCATCATGAACAAGGTGCTGCCGGCGAAGAGCCTGCTACAGTTCCTGGACAACTACGAGAAGAGACAGAAATAAAATGGATATCATCAACATACTGCCCGACAGCGTAGCCAACCAGATAGCGGCCGGCGAGGTGGTGGACCGTCCGGCGGGAGCCGTGAAGGAGCTGCTGGAGAACGCCATGGACGCCGGTGCCACGCAGATAGACCTGGTGTTGAAAGATGCCGGGCGGACGTTGATACAGGTGACCGACAACGGCTGCGGGATGAGCGACAGCGACGCGCGCCTGTGCTTCGAGCGGCACGCAACGAGCAAGATACACAAAGCCGACGATCTCTTCGCAATACATACCATGGGCTTCCGCGGTGAAGCACTGGCCTCGATAGCCGCCATTGCGCAGGTAGAGCTGAAGACACGCCAGACCGATGCCGACTGCGGCACACTGGTGCTGATAGAGGGTGCGCACATTGTGGACCAGCACCCGACGGCATGTCCGACCGGCACGACCATGACGGTGAAGAACTTGTTCTTCAATGTGCCGGCGCGGCGCAACTTCCTGAAGAAAGATGCCGTGGAGCTGAGTCATATAGAGGAGACCTTCCGCAGGATAACGCTGATACATCCGGACATTGCTTTCTCGTTCACCCATAACGGCAAGAAGATGTACGACCTGGCCGCGGGAGGGCTGCTGCAGAGAATCTGCGGCCTGTTCGGCCAGCAGTACAAAGAGCGCATGTACAGTGTGGAGGAGCAGACGGACATAGTGAAGATAAAAGGCTTTGCGAGCCGGCCGGAGTTCAGCAGAAAGACGAGGGGCGAGCAGTACCTGTTCGTCAACGGGCGCTACATAAAGCACCCGATGCTGAGTGCGGCGGTGGAGAAAGCCTACACAGACCTGCTGCCGGAGAGGAGCTACCCGAGCTACTTCATAGGACTGCAGGTGGATCCGTCGAGAATAGATGTGAACATACACCCCACGAAGACGGAGGTGAAGTTTGTGGACGACCACGCGCTGTTTGCGATACTGCGGTCGGCGGTGAAGAAGACGCTGGGGCAGTTCTCGCTGGCCACGGAGCTGAGCTTCGACACGCCGGAGGAGTTCAACATAGCCCCCGCGCCGAAAGGCTACATGCCGCCTGAGCCGAAGATTAGTTACAATCCCGACTACAACCCATTTAAAACAAAAGGGAGTTCAAGTGCTCCAAGACAGATACCCGATAACAGGCATTGTCCTGAAACACTTGAACTCCCTGAACTTACGGAAGTACCCAATGCGGCAGCACCACCAAGCGCCAGCCAGCCAGCATGCATGCAGGTGCAGGGGCGGTACATAGTGACGCCGCTGTCGTCGGGGCTGGCCTTGATAGACCAGCAGAGGGCACACGAGAGAGTGCTTTACGACAGGCTGATGGCGGCACAGACGGCAGCCTCGGCCCAGATGCTGCTCTTCCCGGTGCAGTGCTCTTTTTCGGCCGCCGACGCCGAACTCTTCGGCGAGCTGCTGCCGGATCTGAGGGGTTATGGCTTCGAGATTGCCGCAATGGGAGGATGCACCTTTGTCGTCACCGCCACACCCACCGGTGTGAAAGAGAGCGACATGCAGGAGCTGTTCAACCAGATGCTGATGGAGTACAAAGGCGCATCGATGCAGAAACACTCCTCACGGAGTCAGAGCCTCTGCGCAAGTCTGGCGCGCCAGATGGCCATAAAAGCCGGACAGCAGCTGACGCAGGAAGAGATGCAGCAGCTGGTGGCGGACCTCTTCGCCTGCCCCATGGCCGAGATGTCGCCCAGCGGAAAGAAAACAATAACTATAGTGAAACCCGAAGAGATACTGAAATGACACAATACCAGCCCCAAGGATACCGGTTTCTGCCACCGGCAGTGAAGCACCTGCTCATCATCAATGTGCTGTGCTACCTGCTGTACTACGTGCTCAGGATGCAGCAGATAATAGACCTCAACGCAGTGTGCGGCATATGGACTCCCGCCAGCGGGAATTTCCGCATCTGGCAACCGCTGACCTACATGTTCATGCATGGGAGCTTCGACCACCTGTTCTTCAACATGTTCTCGCTATGGATGTTCGGTACAGTGCTGGAGCGCTACTGGGGCACGAGGCGGTTCCTGTTCTACTACCTGGTGTGCGGCATCGGCGCCGGACTGCTGAACCTGCTGGTGCCCGGCATACATTTGAGTGTGGGCGCTTCGGGAGCCGTCTATGCACTGCTGCTGGCTTTCGGCATGCTGTTCCCCAACGAATACATATACCTTTACTTCCTTGTGCCCATAAAGACCAAGTGGTTTATCATAGGCATGATTGCGCTGGAGCTCTTCGAGGGCATCTTCCGCAGCTATGACGGCATAGCCCACTTTGCCCACCTCGGCGGCATGCTGATAGGGCTGCTGCTTATACTTTACTGGAGGAAACATCCGTTCTCAAAATACTTCTAAACGATTATGAAAAAAAGAGGACTCATACCACTGATGGCTTGTGCAACGTTGCTGTGCATGTCGTGCTTCGGCCATAAGGAGCATGTGCTTAAAGGGACGCTCTATGCCGACAGCGCGAAGACAATAGCGGCAGCGGGCGACACACTGGTTTTCCGCGCAGGCACACGTTATGAATATGACAGGTACCTGGGGCAGGCGATAACCGATGCACAAGGACGCTGGGCATTCCAATACATAGAGGATATAGAAAACCCGTACCAAAACGAGACTGGGACAAGAAGCTATTACCCATATGTCATCATCATGCATGGACGCGACACCATGTATACCGGCAGACCAGACATAGGAACCCTAACGCTTTATCCTGGCTGCTGGAGAAACAATACAAACATATCTGATTCAACAACAAGAAACGGAGTGATAAAATGAAGAACACCATTCTTATCATAGTAAGCGTACTGTTGCTCTGCCCCACCCTGCTGCGGGCACAACAGCCGGAGGACGGCGTGGCGCGTCATGCCGTGAAGGTCAATATACTGTCGCCTTTCGTCGGGAGCCCATCGATAAGCTATGAGTTCCGCATTGCGAACCATTCTGCCGTGCAGGTGGATTGCGGCGGTACGATATTCAAGTCATTCGACAAAGACATGACCCCGCACTATTATTTCGCCGACGCGCACTACCGCTTTTACATCGTCAAGCAGGGGCGCCGCAGCTTAATGCCTTTCCTGGGCGTGGGTATACACTACACAAACGCGTGGGAACACTTCAACATGTTTGTGCGCAACGACGGATGGGACATTGTTACCGAACGCTACACAAAGCGCGATGAAGTGCTGCGCCCATTCTTCACCATCGGCTTGAAAGTGAATATACCCTTCGGCCTGACAATAGAGAGCGCTTTCGGAGCACGCGTAAACTACAGCATCGACTACAATAGTCCGTTAGGTCAGATTGACCCGCTGAACACCCTATTCACCACCCGAATCGGTTGGGCTTTCTAATAGCAACGAATAAACAACAACATACAATGGAATTAGCATCAAAGTACGATCCTCGCGCCATCGAGGAGAAATGGTATCAGTTCTGGCTTGACAAGAAACTCTTCCACTCGGAACCTGACAACCGTGTGCCCTACACGATAGTCATTCCGCCACCCAACGTCACCGGCGTGCTGCATATGGGACACATGCTTAACAACACCATACAGGATGTGCTAGTACGTCGCGCCCGCATGCAGGGTAAGAACGCCTGCTGGGTTCCCGGTACCGACCACGCCAGTATCGCCACCGAGGCCAAGGTGGTGAAGATGCTCGCCGAGAAGGGCATTGACAAGCGTTCGCTGAGCCGCGACGAATTCCTTAAATACGCATGGGAATGGAAAGAGCAGTACGGCGGCATCATCCTGAAGCAGTTGCGTAAGCTCGGTGCCTCGTGCGACTGGGACCGCACCGCCTTCACGATGGACGATGTACGCTATGAGAGTGTCATACGCGTCTTCGTGGACCTCTACAACAAGGGGCTCATATACCGCGGTGTCCGTATGGTCAACTGGGATCCCCAGGCCCTCACCGCCGTCAGCGACGAGGAGGTTGTCTACAAAGAGAGTCACGGTAAGCTGTTCTACCTGCGCTACTACGTAGCAGACAACGAGACATCAAGTCATCAAGACAGCGAGACGGCTCGAAGTCTCGAAGTCTCGAAGTCTCAAAAATACATCGTCGTCGCCACCACACGTCCCGAGACCATCATGGGCGACACCGCCGTGTGTGTGCACCCCGAGGACGAGCGCTACCAGTGGCTCAGAGGCAAGAAGGTCATAGTGCCCGGCGTCGGTCGTGTTGTACCTATCATTATGGACGAATACGTAGACCGCGAGTTCGGTACCGGTGCCTTGAAGATTACCCCTGCCCACGACATCAATGACTACAACCTCGGCATGAAGTACGGCCTCGAGAGCATCGACATCTTCAACGACAACGGCACCCTCAATGAACACGGCGGCAAGTATGCCGGTATGGACCGCTTCGCCTGCCGCAAGGCCATCATGAAAGACCTCGAGGAGGCCGGTCTCGTTGAGAAAACTGAGGACTACACCAACAAGGTGGGCCACAGTGAGCGCACCGACGCCGTCATCGAACCCAAGCTCAGCGCCCAGTGGTTCCTCAAGATGGAAGGTCTCGCCAAGAAAGCCCTCGAAGTGGTCGAGGACGACACCATCCGCTTCCACCCCGCCAAATTCAAGAACACCTACCGCCACTGGCTCGAGAACATCAAGGACTGGTGCATCAGCCGCCAACTGTGGTGGGGACACCGCATACCGGCCTGGTACCTCGACGTCAATGGCCGCGTGGAGACTATCGTGGCTCACAACGAGGATGAAGCCAAGAAGATTGCCACCGAGAAATACAACTACACCGGCGCTCTGCGTCAGGATGAAGACGTGCTCGACACGTGGTTCAGCTCCTGGCTGTGGCCCATCTCGCTCTTCGACGGTATCCGCAATCCCGACAACCCCGAGATAAACTACTACTACCCCACTGCCGACCTCATCACCGCCCCCGACATCATCTTCTTCTGGGTGGCCCGCATGATTATGGCTGGCGAGGAGTACCGCAAGGATGTACCCTTCAAGAACGTCTACTTCACCGGTATCGTGCGCGACAAACTTGGCCGCAAGATGAGCAAGCAGCTCGGCAACAGTCCCGACCCCATCGAGCTGATGGAGAAATACGGCGCCGACGGCGTGCGTATGGGCATGCTCCTCACCGCCCCTGCCGGCAACGACCTGCCCTTCGACGAAGCCATCTGCGAACAAGGCCGCAACTTCAGCAACAAGCTCTGGAACGCCCTGCGTCTCGTCAGTGGCTGGCAGATTGGCGACGCTCAGCAGAGCGCCGAGAACGCCGTCGCCGTCCAGTGGATGGAGCAACGTATGGCACAGGTCATCGAGGAGATTGAGAAAGACTTCGACCAGTACCGACTCAGCGAGGCTCTCATGGCCAGCTACAAACTCGCATGGGACGACTTCTGCTCCTGGTACCTCGAGATGGTCAAGCCCGCCTACGGCACCCCCATCGACCGCGAGACCTACGACGCAACTATCAGCATCTTCAGCCGCCTCATGCTCCTGCTGCATCCCTTCATGCCCTTCGTCACCGAAGAGATATGGCACGCGCTGCAGACCATCGGCAAGGATGACGAGAAAGCCGCCTTCATCAATGCCAACTTCAGCATCATGAACCAGCACATGCCCACCAGCGTCTTCTACGACCAGCGCATGCTCGACGAGTTCGACACCGCCCGCGAGGTCATCGCCGGTGTCCGCAACATCCGCAACACCCGCAACCTCTCGCCCAAGGAGGCACTCGAGGTATCGTTCATCGCTGTCGACGACCGCTATCGTTTCGCCAACTTCAACGGCATAGTGCAAAAGCTGGCCAACGTCAGCGCCATCAACGAGGTCAAGGAGAAGCCCGCCGGCGCCATCTCCTTCATGGTAGGCACCATGGAGTGCTTTGTGCCGATGCCTGAGAACGTCAACAAAGACGAGGAGCTCAAGAAACTGCAGGACGAGTTGAAGTATGCCGAAGGCTTCCTCAACAGCGTGCTCAAGAAGCTCTCCAACGAGAAGTTCGTGGGCGGCGCCCCCGCCGCCGTCATCGAGAAGGAGCGCAACAAACAGCGCGACGCCGAGACCAAGATAGCCGCCCTCAAGGCACAGATAGCTGCCCTCAGCTAACAACAACATGTCAAAGAACACTCGCGCCGCCTCTCCCCCACCATCGGGAGAGGCGGCGCATATATAATATAAGGCCCATTTGCCCGGACAATGCTTTTTTAACTAAACTTTAACGTTAATCAATACGTTAATAGGGGCGTTATTTTATCGTTAATGTTTTATTTTCGAACACGAATGAGACGAATAATCTGTTTGATTCGTCAAACTCGTGGCTGTTTTCTTTTTACGTGAATTACCGTAAATGGCCGCGAATTATCATGAATTTCTTTTCTACACCATAGGTGTTCTCTCTCGGAAGCCGTTTCGAGGGCGTGTCATAAAATAAATTTTGCCACATCGCAGAAATGTCGTATCTTTGCAGTCGATTTCAACAGAGAAATCATGAAGCGTTATACGCGTTCTGTGTAAAGGAACCTGAGAAACTCCATAGTGCAACAGAATTAGTGTAATGGCTTTCGCATTTAGCGTGGGCTTATTGCATCTTCTCAGCACAAGGTAATTCTCAGGACCTCTTTACAGGAAGCGGCATACGGCGCCACGCTTCTTTTATGATTGCTCAACGGGGCGCGGGAGAGCATACAAAACGAACAACCATGGGACTGATAAGCTTATTACAAAACATCAGAAAAGAAAAAGACATCAAAGAGAAACAGCGCCTTTATGCCGATTTGCTGCAAATGGCATTTGCCGATGGTGAATTGTCTGAAGATGAGAACAAACTAATAAGCGCTATTTGTAGTACTGTCGGATCTGATGTTTTCTACACCCAATTAGGTAACGAGTTACATCAAGATGATATAACTATGGAAGAACTATTAATGGGTTCAGCTAATGGCTTTAAAAGTGCTACTTCATGGCTACAAAAACTTCCAAAAGAATGGGAAAATACACCATATCCGAAGTCCGAAGAAAAGAGATATCGGTACCTTTTATTGATTATTTCCATGATGATTGCCGATGGAGAGAGTACAGAAGAAGAAATAAGGGTATTACATCAAATTGCCAATCGTATGGGATTTGATCATACGCAAGTATATCAATGCATTCTTTATCTCGCCAATCGCAATGATACTGACATGAAAAAGGCGAGCGGTTTGCTGTCTTATTTTGAAAATGCCAACCCCATAATAGACCAAATATAATTATGATACAACGCATATTGACATTTATCATCGTTGCAGTATTATTAAGCTGGTTATGGTGCAACATCAATCCCGATAAAACATATCATTGGTTGGGCGGATTATGGCATGGAATGAATTTTCTACCGAATCTTATTCGCAGCATTTTTATGGGTTCTTTAGTCAAAGCTCAACACTGTGCGGGGGGTTATAATTTCTTTTGGTGGACGGCAACTATACTTTCAACAATAGGATTTATAACTGGTACGGGCAAAAGTATCTATAATAAATATTCTGAAGATTAAAACGGTTGTTGTAAAAGCCCCCGAAGGGGCGCAGGCTTACAGGCAGGGGTTTAACCAGTATCCCACCATATACCGAGCCCCGTAGGGGCGGCAGGACACAAACACCTGTCACCCCTACGGGGTTCCTTTTTGCCGCCGTCAGCAGGGAATGAATTCCCTGCCTGTAATCCTACGTCCCTCCGGGGCTTGAAAATATATATACGCGAAGCAGGGATTTCAGCCGTTGGCTTCCACCCCTGCCTGTATGCCTGCGCCCCTTACGGGGCTAATGCTACACAAACGATTACAGCGCCATTCCCTGCAGGAACTTCACGCTGCTGTGGATGTGCTTGTACATGATCTCGTCAATGTCGACGAAGTTGACAACCTTGCGGTATTCGGCAACCATCTTCTCGATAGCGGGGCTGCTATTGAGGCCTTCCTGGTGACGGAAGTCGAGGGCCTGGGCGGCGTTGAAGAGCTCGATGGCAAGCACGCGCTCGGTGTTCTCGCACACCTTGTAGCACTTGGTGGCGGCGTTGCCACCCATGCTGACGAGGTCTTCCTGGTTCTGGCTGCTGGTGATGCTGTCGACGCTGCATGGGGTGCAGAGCTGCTTGCTCTGGCTGACGATGCTGGCGGCGGCATACTGCGGAATCATGAAGCCGCTGTTGAGGCCGGGTTTGGCCACGAGGAAGCTGGGCAGACCGCGCTTGGCGTCGATGAGCTGGTAGGTGCGGCGTTCGCTGATGGCACCGAGCTCGGCGACGGCGATGGCCAGGAAGTCGAGCACCATGGCGAGGGGCTCGCCGTGGAAGTGACCGCCACTGATGACCATGTCCTCGTCGGGCAGCACTATGGGGTTGTCGGTGGTGGAGTTGATCTCAGTCTCAACGACAGAGGCAACATAGCGGATGGTGTCCTTGGCGGCACCGTGCACCTGCGGGGCGCAGCGGAAGCTGTAGGGGTCCTGCACATGCTCCTTGTGGCGCTTGATTATCTCGCTGCCGTCGAGCATCTCGCGCACAGCGGCGGCAGTCTCGAGCTGGCCCTTGTGGGGGCGCACCATGTGGAGGCTCTCGTAGAAGGGCTCTATGCGGCCGTCGAAAGCGTCGAGCGAGAGGCTCAGCACCATGTCGGCCTGACGGCTCAGGCGGCGGGCCTTGAGGAGCGACCACACGGCGAAGGAGCTCATGAACTGGGTGCCGTTAAGCAGGGCGAGACCCTCCTTGCTCTGCAGCTCGATGGGCTGCCAGCCTTTGGCGGCGTAGACCTCCTGCACGTCGCAGCGGCGGCCTTTCCAGTACACGTCGCCCATGCCGAGGATGGCGGGGAGCATCAGGTTGGCCAGGGGGCAGAGGTCGCCGCTGGCGCCGAGGGAACCCTGCTGGTAGACCACGGGCAGCACGTCCTCGTTGTAGCAGTCGATGAGGCGTTGCACAGTCTGCAGCTGGGCGCCGCTGTAGCCGAAGCAGAAGTTCTGGGCCTTGAGCAGCAGCATGAGGCGCACCACCTCGGCGGGCACCTCGTCGCCGACGCCGCAGGCGTGGCTCATCACCAGGTTCTTCTGCAGCTGGCTGAGCTGCTCTTTGCTGATGCTGATGTTGCAGAGGCTGCCGAAGCCGGTTGTGACACCGTAGATGGGCACCTTCTGGTTTTCCATCTTCTTGTTGAGGTAGTTGCGGCATTTCTCGATGCGGCGCTTGGCCTCGTCGCTGAGGGCGAGGGTCATCTTCTTGTCTATAATCTCCTGAATCTTGTCCAGGGTGAGCTTTTCTTCGGGGTTGAATTGGTAGGTCATAATAGCTTATTTTTCCAAGTTAGCTTTGGCTTTGGCGGCTATGTCGCCGTCCACGAGTATACGTCCGCAGTTCTCGCAGACGATAACCTTCTTGTGCATCTTTATCTCCATCTGGCGCTGCGGGGGGATGTTGCTGAAGCAGCCGCCGCAGGAGTCGCGGTCGATCTGCACCACGGCGAGGCCGTTGCGGGCGGCGTTGCGGATACGCTTGTAGGCCGTCAGGTAGCGCTCGTCGATGAACTGCTCCTGTTCGGCGGACATCTTGCGCAGGCGCTCCTCGTCCTTCTCGGTCTCGGCGGTGATGGAGGTCAGCTCCTCGCGCTTGGCGTCGAGGTCCTTCTCGCGGTTTTCGAGCAGCACCTTGGCGGCCTCGATGTGCTGTTTGAGCTCGCTGACGTGGGCCTTGCCCTCTTTGTTCTTGCGCTCACAGAGCTGAATTTCGAGGTTTTGGAACTCAATCTCCTTGTTGAGACTTTCGAACTCGCGGTTGTTGCGCACGTTGTCCTGCTGCTTCTGGTACTTTTTGATCTGCTCGTTGTGCTCGTCGATCTCGGTGAGGCGAGCCTTGTTGGCGGCTTCTGTCTCTTTGATTTCGTTGTTGAAGTTTTCGATGCGGGTGTGCAGACCGGCGATTTCGTCCTCGAGGTCTTGGACGGCCTGAGGGAGTTCGCCGCGGATGATGCGGATTTTGTCAATCTCGCTGTCGACGCTCTGGAGGGTGTAGAGAGCGACAAGGCGTTTCTCGACAGCCACATCGGCGTCCGGACGCAGTACGACGGAGGCCTCCTGGGCCTCGGTTTCGGCTTTTTTGGTGCTGACTTTCTTTGTCATTTTATAATATATATTATTGTCTTATAATCAAATATAGTTCACGATACCCTGTTGGGTCTCGGAAATTCGGCATGCAAAAGTACAAAATTTTTCTGATATTGCGCGGAAAATAATATCTTTTGCAAATTGTTCGCTCTCGTAGTGCCCGATGTCTGCGAGCAGCATACGGCCATCTGTGCGCTGGAAGTCGTGGTATT
Source organism: uncultured Bacteroidota bacterium (assembly GCA_902791695.1). GTDB lineage: Bacteria > Bacteroidota > Bacteroidia > Bacteroidales > P3 > Colimorpha. The sequence goes on along the minus strand of CADAWR010000013.1, from coordinate 11,494 downwards.
TGAGGTCTGCCGTCAGGTAGATGTCGGCCCCAGCCCGGAGGGCGTCGCCTATGAACTCGGCGCCGCTGCCGCCGCAGAGGGCCACGCGCCGGACTAGTGCTGCGGGACCGCGGTGCGTCTGCTGCGACACGCGGACAAAGGGTATGCCTATCACCTCCTTGACCCTCGTGAGGAAGACCTCGACGCCCACAGGCTCGTCCAAGTCACCCACCATGCCGGCGCCTATGCTATCGTCCTGCGCACCGTCCATCCCTTTCAGGATATGGCAGTTCCGCAAGCCCAACTTCTGTGCCAAAACGCCGCTGACGCCCCACGAGAGATTGTCGAGGTTTGTGTGAGCGGCATAGACGCTGATGTCGTTCTTGGCCAGCGTCATCACCATGCGGCCGGTCTCGGTGCCGTCGGTCAGGCGCTTGACGCCCGTGAAGATGAACGGATGGTGCGTCACGATGAGGCTCAAGCCGAGCCGCACCGCCTCGTCGACCACTGCTGGAGTGAGGTCCAGCGCCACCAAGGCGCCCCTGTAGTCGCTCGCCGAGTTGCCGAGAAGGAACCCGGCATTGTCATAATCTTCCTGGTATTCAGGATGGAACGTAGCATCCAGCCACTTGATAACTTCGCCTGTTTTCATGCTGCAAAAATACACAAAAATTAGGAATTAGGAATCAGAAATTTATGAATTTGCTTCGCAGCCTCATCTTTGCAGCGCCGGAGGCTCCACGCCACCCCTCCGTACCCTCTCCGGTTGTTCACCGGTTGTTCACCGGTTGTTCGACGGTTTAAACCGTCGAACAACCGGTGAACAACCGGTGAACAACCGGTGAACAGACGGAGGGGGTACGGAGGGGGTACGGAGTATTGCCACACGGGAATAAATCCGTCTTTTTTGTGCGCAAGCGCTAATTATTTAGAAAATATTAGTATATTTGCACAAAATATCTATAAAAACTAATATGATGAAAAAGATTGTAACTGTTGCCGTTATGCTGCTCATGGGAGGCATGATGGCCTTTGCACAGAATGCTACCCTCAAGACAGAACCCCTCGGCAAGCCGTTGGCCGACGACTACAGCCAGAAGTTCATCGGTGCCAACAGCCAGGGTGTGGTGCTGCTGGAGTACAGCGGCTTCGGCTACCTCCGCACCAACCAGGCGCTGGTGTGCTACGACTATGCGCAGAACGAGCTGGCGCGCGTGGATATGGGCAAGACAAAGGAGGTGAACTGCTACGGTGGCTTCTTGAACGACAATAACGTAGACTTGCTGATGATGACGGAGAACGACAACGGCATGCGCGTGTGGCGCGAGCGCCGCGATATGTCGCTGAAGGAGAAGGGTGAGCAGCTGGTGCTTGCCGACTTCAAGGGGCAGAAGGGTGACGAGTTCTTCTTCGCCATGGGCACGTCGAACGACCAGCAGCTGCTGGCAGGGGTCTTCGTGGCCTCGCGCAAGACACAGGAGCCTGAGATGTGGGTTGGCCTGTACAGCCGCGAGCTGAACGAATACTGGAAGATGAAGATAACGCCCACGCCCTGCAGCCAGGTGTATGTGACCGACAGCGGCGAGGTGGTGCTGTCGTATGTGAGCGACAAGGGGCTGTGCAGCTTCACGGTGGTGGACGGCGAGAACGAGAACCACTACGGCTTCCGCCTGCTGGATGAAGGCAGAGTCAACGAGACGCGCATGATACGCTACGGCGACGGCAAGATACTGCTGGCCTCGGCATTGCAGGAGGAGAAGCGCACCATAATGCCCGCCAAGGAAGGCGGCCCCAACATAGACCGCATTGACATCTACTGCTACAACATCGAGAGCGGCAAGACCAATGTGGTGAAGCACACCTTCACCGATCAGGAGACTGCCCGTCTGTGCAACGAAAAGGACAAGAGCGGCATGAAGCACCACTGGGTACCCTTCGGCAACATCCAGCAGAGCATAGCCGACGCCACAGGTGCCTACGTGATGGTGGACCAGATGTGGACCATATACACCGACGGTTTCCCCAGTGATTTCAACCGTGTCGGCATGATGGTGATGCGCGTGAATGCCGACGGCCAGGTGCAGTGGTCGCGCGTATGGCGCATGGAGAACAACTGCCACCCCAACCTCAAAGGTATAATGAGCTACCGCTGGCAGCCCTACAGCGAGGGCATCATGCTGGCTGTTGCGACACACGTGAAAAATGCCGATACGCCGGAAGAGAAGAGTGTGAAACCCTTCAAGCCCACAAAGCATGACGCCCTGTTGAGCGTGATACGCCTGAAAGCCGACGGCAGTGGCAACCGCGAGAACTTCAACATCGACGACCAGGGCATCATCGGCAGCGCGCACCCCATGGGTAGCGACAAGTACCTGCTGCTGCTCAGCGGCAGACGCAAAGGACAGTTTGCACACTTGGAACTAAAATAAGCAGGGATGAAGAAGGTTGTCATACTGGCAGCGGCCATGCTAATGGCAGCAGGGGTCACGGCGCAACTGCGCAGCGTGGGGCCTGTGCCGCAGGACATGAAGATGAGCGTGGACGAGCTCTACGAGGCCGACATGCAGAGGGCGAAGAAGTATGCCGGCGGCCGCGTGAAGAACAAGGCGCAGGTGATGGAGGCATCGTACCGCATCAACAAGATGCTGGCCGGTGGCCACATCGTCTACGGCGACCCTATAAGCCGGATGGTGGAACGCATAGCCGACACACTGCTGAAGGACTATCCAGAGCTGCGCTCGGAGCTGCGCTTCTACACCGTCACCAGTCCGGAGGTCAACGCCTTCACGACAGGACAGGGCATGGTGTTTGTCAACACCGGCCTTGTGGCACAGGTGGAAGACGAAGCCCAGCTGGCCTTCATTATAGGCCATGAGATAATACACTATTACCGGAGCCACTCGCTGGAGGAACTGGTAGGCAAGGACAAGAAACGTAAGGCCGACGTAGAGGAGAACAGCGACGAGATGAGCAGTTTCATGCGCCGCCACCACCGCAGCCGCGAGATGGAGAACGAAGCCGACTCGCTGGGCATAGCGATGTTCTACCTCGGCAGTCCCTACAACAAGCAGGTGACGGAGGGAGTGTTCGACGTGCTGCAGTACAGCGAACTGCCATTCGACGAGATACCGTTCGACACCACATGGTTCAACACCCCGTACTACAAACTCACCGGCTGCTGGCTCGACAGCGTGGCCAACATCACGAGCCGCGACAACTACGACGACAGCCACAGCACACACCCCAACATCATCACACGCCGTCGCAACTGCGCGGCAGCGCTGGACGGATACTATGGCGGCGAGAAATATGTGGTGACAACCAAAGCAGAGTTTGAAGCTCTGCGCGAAATGTCCCGCAAAGAGTGCATACGGCAGGAGATAATCCACGGCGAATACGCCCGCGCCTTCTACAACACATGGCTGATGCTCAAGGACAATGGTAACGACGAGCAACTGAACGAGTACATGGCTCAGGAGCTCTACGGGATAGCCAAGTTCAAGAACCACGACAACGAGAACGTGGCGGTGGGCGACTACAAGGAGATTGAAGGCGAGAGCCAGCAGGTGCACTACGCCATGAAGAAGATGAGCGGCGAGCAGGCCACGCTGGCAGCGCTGCACAAAGTGTGGGAGATGCACCGCCGTTTCCCCGCCAACGAAGCATTTACAGCGATGGCGGCAGACCTGATGGAGGAGCTGCGCACATCGAACAAGAAGAGCGTGATAGACTTCATGTTAGAGGTACCGAAGGAAGGTGTCGACGAGCCGAAGAGCCAGAATGCGGAAGAGACTGAGAGTGACAAGCCGAAGACAAAGTACGAGCGCATCAAGCAGAAGCGAGAAAGCCAGACGAAGCGCAACCCGACGTCGTACGCGCTGACCGACATTGCCGCAGGCGACGCAGAATTCTGCAGCGAACTACGCAGCCACCTGAACAACAATGCAGTGAAACCCACGGTTGAAAAGAGCGAAGCCAACGGTATGCTGGTGTTCGATGCGACGTATTGGGTAGCCAACAGCAAGAACGAGATGAAATATGCCGAAAGTGCCAGCCGTGAGGACGACCTCACGAAGCGTCTGGTGAAGATGGGCGAGCGGTTCGGCTGTGAAAGCATAGACTTCTCTGACGGCGGATTGCACAATATGGTGAGCGACACCCAGTACAATGATTTCCTGACGACATGCGAATGGATTAACGAGTTCTGGCTCACGAAGGGATATTACCCCATGCACCGCATGATGCAACCCGACATGGAAGAGATGATGGACCGCCACAATGCGCGAACCATCAACATGACAGTGGTGCTCAACATCGAAGGCGCAGAACCCGAGATGGGTATCGGCTACGCATTGGTGCTGCCGCTGGCTCCGATAGTGATACCGCTGAGCCTGACAGGCCTTGAGCGCACAGCCATGGCATCGGTGATAGTGGACGTGCGCGAGGGCAAACTGCTGGCACGCGAGTCGTACAGCTACAATGTGGCCGACCACAGCGACCTTGTTGACGCCATGATTTACGACACCTATGTGCGTGCCATGAAGCCGAAGAGTGGTGAGCCTATCGGCTTTTGTGGACACCATGTGGCTATTGCCGGTGGCTTCAACCTTGGCTTTGCCGGTTACCAGACCTTCAAGGCAGGCCACTATCTCGCCATGACGCCATGGGTGTCGCTGGAGGTGGCTTTGGCCCGTAACGTATCACTTGCCGCCACAGTGCGCTACCACAAGGGATACGACGATGTGACACAGCAGGTGGATGCATCGTACGAAGAAGTTATTGGCTCAAGCTATGTGTGGCACAGTGTCACAAAGAACGTGCAGAGTTCCAAGAACATGCTAACAATCGGCCTTGAGGTTCGCAAATATCTACGCAGCGACTTTGCGCCGCACGGCTTCTACTTCGACGGTGGCGCACATCTGGTGCACTTCAGCGAGTTGACGTCGGGCTCGAATGCCGGCAACACATTTGGCCTGCATCTGGGCATAGGCCGTAACTACACGTTCTTCCACCGGCTGTTGCTCAACTGGCAGGTAGACTACGCCTACACCTATGGCTTATTCAAAACCATAGACCGTGACTTCAGCGGCAAGAACAAGCAGTACATGCACTATGCCGACGCGATACTGTCCAACATCCTCACGTTGAAGGTTGGTATAGGGTTTATACCCTTCTAAGACGTACCCAATGTTCGTTTTTTCCACAAAAAATATAGCCGTGATGTAGTTTTCACGGCTTTTTTTACGTTATTATAGATGTGAGAACGGAAGACCCATTCGACGCGTTGCTCCACCGCTACCGCGGACTGCTCTTCACCCTCTGCAACAGTTTTACACACAGAGGGCTGGAGAGGGACGACCTTATCCAAGAGGCCACAATAGCGCTGTGGCGCGACCGCGAAAGGCTGCTGTCGCTGGGCAGCGTGCAGCAGGCGGCGCTGACATGGAGGATAGCCCGCAATGCCGTCATCGACGCCCTGCGACGCACCGAGGATACCGAAGCGTTGCCCGAGGGACACGACACAGCGGCCGAGGACCGCAGCCTGATACACGAGCTGCACGAGCGCATAGCCCTGCTGCCTGAGCCCGACCGCACGATAGTGCACATGCAGCTGGAAGGCTACAGCTATGAGGAGATTGGCGCCGAGCTGGGGATGACCGAGAAGAACGTGAGCGTGCGACTGGTAAGAATAAAAGAAAAAATAAGAAAGGAATGGATATAATGAACGAGAAACAATTTGAAGAACTGTGGGTGAAGGCCGAGGCAGAAAGTCATGCCGAGAAGTTGGCGGCAGAGTATCCCGTATGGCGTCAGAAGACACGCCGCACGCTGAGCATGGCGGCGGGGGTGGCGCTGGTGCTGGCAGTGGCCACACCGATAGCCATGTCGCCCTCGGCAACCGGCAACTATAACAAGGTATACTGCAACCGTGCAGGCATCCAAGACCAGCAGTGGGTCAACCTGGCCGACGAGCTGCTGATGGAAGGCTGAGAAAGGTGAACGGTGAAATCTTACAGATATAATAGAACAATAATTACTATATGAGAAGAATATTGATAATAATGCTGCTGCCGCTGATGCTGGCCGTCGGGTGCAAGCACAAGACGGAGACTCCGGCCGAGGGGGCGCTCTACGTGCGCTATGCCTCGCTGCCCGAGACCAGCGTGGCACAGGTATGCGGCTTCCAGCTGTGCGACACGGTGAGCGTCGACGTGGTGCTGCTGCAGGCCGAAAGCGACGAGGCCTGGCAGCGCATGAAGAACGAGTTTGCCATAGTGGACTCCATTGGCGTCACCAGCTGGCTGGCCGACACCGAGGAGCCTGCCACCCGTGTGAAATGGGAGGGCCAGCCGCTGCTGCGCATCATAGCCTCGCACGACAAGCAAGCCATAGGACTCTACCGCCTCGACAGCGAGGAGCAGTACGACGCACTGGTAGACTACCAGCTTAACAAAATGACTAACGACAAATGACAGATAAACCCATGAAAACTAAGATAAGACTATTTGCACTGATGGCCGCCGTGGTTGCCTTTGCGGCCTGCAACAAGAACGACGATGTGCGCCCCACGCCTACAGGGGTGCCCGAGGTGCAGAACGAGCGCACCATAGTGTACGCCGTGGGCCACAACGAGGGACGCACCACGCTGAAGACCGACAGCGAATGGGACGCCATGCTCGACCGCATGTGCACCATGGCCGCCGAGGGCAATACCGTGACCTTCTATAATATGGGCGCACGCGCCAACGCCAAAGGCGTCACAAAGGAGGAGGTGCGCTTCACCACTGGCGACCGCCAGGAGATGAAGGAGTGGATGAAAGAGCGCGAGAAAGAGGGCATGACCGTCAGCATCAGCTACGACGACAAGACCGGCCAGTGGAGCGGCGTGGCCCACGCGAGCGCTGCCATCAGGCAGGACCTCGTCGACTGCTATGCGGGCTACATCACCTGCGTCGAGATGCCGGCCACCGGCGACCCGATGATGGACGGCGCATTGGTGCCCGCCCTGGTCACCGCCGACAGCGCAGTGATGATACTCAAGAAAGACGGCTACATAATGATGTGCGGCGGCCAGATAGACGACGACGGCATGGAGATAGCCCTCTGCGGCACCCTGACCATATGCCAGGACATGGCCGGCAACGACTACCTCGTGCTCGACATCAGCGAGACACGCCCCGAGTTCATCGTGGGTAGCTGGCGCATGGACGACGGCGCAGTCTACACCTTAGCCGACGACGGCAACGCGACGCTGACTCAGGCCGACGGCACCACGCAGAGCGCCACATGGAGCATCGGCGACGAAGGCACGCTGTGCTGCGAGCTGCTCCCCGGCGGCGGATGCTGGATGATACACTGGATCAGCGCCACCATGATGATTATTTCCAACGGACCGCAACAGATTGTATTTGAGAGAGTATAAAAAAAATCTCACCCCCTCTGTAGTTTTTGTCTGTTTCGTTTCGTTCTTATAGGCGAAGACAACTTCCGACAAGGGAGGCCAAAACAAAGCAAAAACCAAAGAAAACAAAACATAGAACAAAATCAATAACAAAACAAAAAAACAAACAACAATGAAAAAAAGCATCATCCTCATCGCCGCTGCAGCTCTGCTCAGCATGACCGCCTGCCAGAAAGAGAACATCGTTCCCGGCAACAATGTGACCCCCAGCAACAACGTGACCCCCGGTAATGGTGGTAACACCGCCAAGGTACAGACCACCGCTGACCTTCACAACACCGACTGGACCTACACCATGACCTATAGCGAGTTCCTCGGCAACCTGGGTATCGACACAACCTGCATGAGCGGTATCGAGGACGACACCATGAGCTTCAACCTGAACTTCGACGGCGAATATGCCCACTTCAGCTTCCCCAGCAACATCATGGCCTTTGGTGGAGAAGAAGGCGTGCTGGAGCAGATTACCGGCGTGAGCTATGAGTACAGCTACGACGGCACCACCCATACCGGCTACCTCGACGGCGTTGCCGACGACGAGGAGGAGAATCCCGGCCAGCTGCAGTTCACCTACGACGATGCCACCGACGTCATCACCTTCGTACTGAACCTCTTCTACGCCGAGGACGAGACCCCCGTCACCCTCACCCTCAACTTCGCCCGAAACTAATTTAATAAAGGTTAATATAAACAAAAGTGTGGAAGGCGCCTGCCGGTTGGCAGGCGTCTTCTGTTTATTTCGGGACATTGTAATTTATCACTCACGAAATACGTTATTATAGTGTGAAGGATACAGAAACGTTCAGTGAGCTGATGCTCCGCTACCGCGGGCTACTCTTCTCGGTCTGCCGCCGCTACAGCCGCGACGGCCTGGAGGTCGACGACCTGCTGCAGGAGACTACGCTGGCGCTGTGGAACCTTCGCGAAAAGCTCTTCAGCATCACCGTGGCCCCGAAACAGGCCGTATGGATATGGCGCGTGGCGCGAAGCACCTGCATCGACATCGGGCGGCGCACTCCCCCACCCGAGCCCGTGCCCGAGGGGTACGACAGCCCGGCCGAGGACACCTCGCTGCACGACGCGCTGCATGAGCTGATAGCCCAGCTGCCGGAGCCCGACCGTACCATAGTGACGATGCACCTCGAGGGCTACGAGTACAAGGAGATAGGCCGCGCGACGGGCATGACGAAGGATCATGTGGGGGTGCGGCTGATGCGGATAAAAGAACGACTGAAACAACAATGGGACACAATATGACATTCGAGAGCATCTGGGAACAGGAGGAGCGGCAGGGCCTGCAGCGGCGGCTGCGGCAGGACTACCCCGCATGGCTGCGTCGCCGCCGCCAGAAACGCCGCACAGCCGGCGGGCTGGCAACGGTGGCGGCCATAGCCCTGTTCGCCGCCGTGGCGCTGTACAACAACACGCTGACGACGAAGGACTATGAGTCCGTATACTGCAACCGTGCCGGCACCACCGATGCACAGTGGGTTGCGCTGGCCGGAAAGACGCTAACACGCGCAATGATATGAAACGGCTGGTGCTCATACTGCTGCTGCCACTGATGGTGTTGGCCGCCTGCTCGCACAAGCAGGAAGAGCTGCCGCTGTACCGGCAGTATGCCGGGCGGCAGGACCTCACGGCAGCGCAGGTCAACGGCTTCCGCCTGAACGACACGGTGACGGTGGACGTTGTCTTCCTCGTGGCCGACGACAGTGCGGCATGGCAGCGGCTGAAAGAGGAGATGGACATCCGCGCGTCGGAGGGCGTCACCAGCTGGATGGGAGCCATCAACGAGCCCGCCTGCCGTGTGAAGCGCGACGTGCGCCCCGCATGGCGCGCCATGGCCATCCACGCCGACCGCACCGTGGCCTTCTACCGCGTGGAGGACTCGATACAGTATAAAGCCCTGCTGGATTATCAACTGGACAATAAAATGACAAACACAACGTTATAAATTTTATGAAAAACATCGCAAGAATTTTCATCCTATTGACCGCCGTGGTGGCACTGACGGCCTGCAACAAGGAAAAGGAGATTGAAGCCAAAGTACAGCAAAACGAGCGTGTGCGTGACATCACCTACACCGTGGGCGGACAGACCACGACGGTGCACCTCAAGACCGAGGCTGAATGGGATGCCCTGCTGGACCGTTTCTGCGACTACGCGCAGGGCGGCGACACGGTGACGTTCCACAACATTCACACTACGGCCTCACAACAGACAAAGGAGACTGTAAACTTCAGCACCACCGACCGCGAGGAGATGAAACGCTGGATGGCACAGATGGAGGACGAGGGCAAGACCGTCACCGTCAACTACGACCCGAACACCCACACCTGGCACGGCGAAGCCTACACCACGGCCCAGCAGCCGCAGACACAAAGGCCATGCTACACTGGTGTTTTGGTATCTATAAGTGATGAGTATTGGTGGGGCTATGGAGAACCACCATACCCATTCTGGGCTCTAAAAATCAACGAAGACACTACAATCCTCACATCAAAAAGAACCAACACACCTTTTACCATCGGCGACGAAGTTTATCAAAAGGGCGATACCGTTACAATTTGCGGCTACGTATACGCCATGTATAACTATGATTATACCCAGATAAATTACTATTTTTCCAGCTCTCCAAGGGAGGATCGGCTATGGAGACCTTACGCAGTATATTTCAACGAGAGTAATGAAGGATTGCTTATGATTACCGTTGACGATGACAACCACAAGCTATACTGCACCTCAACCCACAATGACATAACGTGGCAAGGTAGCCTCGGGGGCGGTGTTTTCAGTTATGCAGAAATCGGGATGGAGGACAACCTTGGCAATCCGATAATAATAGTGTATAACGATGCCACACAAGCTCCGGGAGTACGATTCTCTATAGAGCACCGTAGCAATGGCGCAATTATTTTACATGATTTAGACGGGACAAACATGCCAAACAACGGCACACCCGGCCAATTATGGCTTAATGTCAGTTTTACTTCCTGTTGGCGTACTTGGGTATGCGATACTATGGGCTTCAATATTGTTATTCACTATGATGCTATGCCACTAATAAAATATCCACCACACGGATATTCTTCATCGCCATTCTATGCGAACTGCACCACACCTTTCGAAATTGGCCTGTTTTCTGGTTATTTTGAACGTTATGGTTCTAGCATAACCTATGAAGCAACCGAGCACAGTATTATGTTGAATGAGTTGGATGATGATATTACAGTCATTGGCGAGCCTGACGGATGTCTTGATAACTATGTGTTCCACATGATTGAAAGACCATATTAAATCAATAACTAAAAAAAGTCTACTGCCATATGGCTGGCGTTTTGTCAGCACGTGGCAGTTGTTTTTTATATCCTTATAGGAGGCTGGTAGACGGCAGGTAGACAGAGTCGCTGTAGGGGTTATGAGTCGTGAAGATCCAGTGCTGACAAAATGTCAGTCGATGGCAGAGAATGGCAGAATTTTACGGTTTGGCATGCTTGTTGATAGGTTTTAGTCGTCCTATCATATAGGAAGAACAGAAAAAATAACAAAAAAACATACGACTATGAACATTCAACCTTTAGCAGACAGAGTCCTCGTGCGTCCCGCCGAGGCTGAACAGAAGACCGCCAGCGGCATCATCATCCCCGACACCGCCAAGGAGAAACCGCAGCGCGGCGAAGTCCTCGCCGTGGGCAAGGGCACCAAAGACCATGAGATGACCGTGAAGGTGGGCGACCAAGTCCTCTACGGCAAGTACAGCGGCACCGAGATTGAGATCGACGGCGAGAAGCTGATGATCATGAAAGAAAGCGACATCTACGCTATCATCTAAAAATGAACAAAGACCTTAAGGTCCCTAAGGACTTTAAGAACCTTAAAGACAAACTAAATTAGAAAGGAACAAATATCATGGCAAAGCAGATAGTTTTCAATAATGACGCTCGCGAGCAACTTCGCAAAGGCGTCGACGAGTTGGCAAATGCAGTAAAGGTGACCCTCGGCCCCAAAGGCCGCAATGTGGTTATCGACAAGAAATTCGGTGCCCCGCAG
>CADAWR010000012.1 GCA_902791695.1 uncultured Bacteroidota bacterium | reverse complement strand
CACCCTCATGGAGCAGGAGTACATCATGGAAGCCAAGGTGAAGGTGAAAGACTTCATCGCCAAGGCCGACAAGGATCTGAAGTGCACCGGCTTCAAGCGCCTCGAACTCGGCGCCTAAGCCCACCGCAGAAGCAAGATTTACCGCAGAAAGCGCGCCCCGCACAGGGGCGTGCTTTCGTCGTTTTTGGTCAATGGCACCGCGCTCATGAGCGGGCAGCGCTTTTTCATTGAAAACAGACCGCGCTCACGTGCGGGGAGCACTTCCCGGCCGAAAATCGACCTCGCACATGTGCGGGGAGCACTTTCCGGCAAAAAACAGACCTCGCACATGAGCGAGGTGTATTGTATGGACTGTTTCAACATCCCGCACATGAGCGCGGTGCACTTTCACGCCCTCCAATGCCCCGCCGCCCCCTTTCGCGTACATTGCGGCACCGCCGCAACAAAAACCGAGGCCATTCAGCCTCGGTTTTCGGTTTGTGGCCACATTCGTGGTGCTTTATATGTTCTTGGTGTAGGTGCCTGTGATGGAAGTAAGGTTGCCGTCTATGCCATCGACAGTATTCAGGACCACACTCATGGCAGAGCTTGTAATTGACTCCACGATGAAAGAATATTCAGTGCCATAGCTCCCTGTTCTTCCAATGAACTTGGAACCCTCTATTTCCCATGTGCCTTCATCAAGATAGTATTTGTTGTGTGTAAATGTGTGGTCGCTATTGATGATAACATCATACGTGCGGTACGTCTGGGAATCCCTAAACTTCCAAGTCCCGACCATAAGGCTTTCTGTCAGCGTCGGCGACTGGGTGGTGACAGTCTTTATCAGCGTGCCCGTGGCGTTGTTCAAGACATTGGTGACATTGCCGTCACCGTCAAGCTGCTGGTACTTGCCTTCGACCTCCATCTTGTCGCCGTTGATTGATTTGATGGTCATCTCCAGTTGTTTGAAACCGTTTTTGGCGACAAATTTATTGCCGTTAAGTGTCCATTCGAAACCGCCTGCCATCAAGTTGCCAGCGCCTGTGTGATCGGCCTTGATGACGATGGTCTTGTTCTTCATCTCGTGGCTGCTCGGCCATCCCCATTCGCCAACAAGGTTGGCCTCGGAGATTGAGGACGAGCCGCCGGAGGGGTTGTCGTCGTCGGTGTTGTCCTTGTTGCAGGACGCGAAGGTGAACATTGTGGCTGCCACGAAGAACAGCGCGGTCAGTTTTTTGATTTGTTTGAACATGTTGTGTTTTTTTTAGTTCATTCTCTCCCGCACCCCGTCGAGCAAACCATATAAAACGAAAGCGTGGTGCCGTATGCCACTTCTTCTAGTAGAGGTCGTGAGAATTACCTAAGTCAGCAGATGTGAAAACAGCCCACGCTATATACGCGAACCCTTACACCCACCCCTGCTGACTAGTTGAAATTTCTCACTTTTCGTTGATGCCTCTCGAAGTTTTTGAGCATTACTGAAAAACAAGTAGATACAATCATCATTAAAATTATCAGATTGCCAAATCGTTCAAAATGAAGTGGATTTAAGAACCATTTTTAAGAACCGATTTTCGGCAATGGAAAAACAGTTTTTTGCACAGGAAATTAGCGGACATTTTAACCTGAGGAGACCCAAATCTGACCGTCCTACAAATATTTATTTTGTCGTTAATATCGGAGGCAAACAAATCAAAATCCCGACAGGTGTACGAATATATCCCCACCACTGGAACAGGAACAAACAGCAGCCGTTAATCAGTTCTGCATTGTCTGAACTCGACAACCAGAACAATGCGATAGTTCTTTCTGCCATCAAAGCAATAAAAATGAGCTTTCTACGTTATGTTGATTATTTATGTGACCATCCTGATGAACTACATAAGGCAAAAGAATTGGCAATAAAACTCATATCACCTATGGCTAACAATAAGCATACACAATCGCCTTTGGCTGTTATCAAAAACGGCATAATCAATAATACCACCGTCAAGGACAGCACAAAACAGCAGCATATTTCCCGAATGAAGCCGTTTGAACAGTTCTTGGAGGCACACAATATAAAGTTGGATTGTTTCGACAAGATAGACCGTAAACTAATGCTCGAATACCGCACCTATCTACAAAAAGAGTACATCAATCCCAAGGGACAGAAGAATAAGGTCAGCCACATTAACGCACTTCTCAGTGAGATGAAAACCCTGTTGAAGTCCTATGCAGTGCCTGACCACATTTCCTCTGCCGTGGTCGATGACATCTTCAATAAGATACTTCTCCCAACAAAGGTTGATAAGCGTGACAACGAGATAGCCCTACGCGACGATGAGATTTACAAGCTCTACAACTACAAGGCAAAGACAGAACAGGATGAACGTATCAAGGATACCTTCATTATCAACTGCCTAACAGGACAGAGAATATCGGATATTGACAAAATAGAGCCGTACACGGACCCCGACAGCGGAGCGAAACGAATAATGCTGTATCAGAAGAAGACAGGGACGAAGGTCAAGTTTGATATTGTTTTCCAGCTGGCATACGACATTCTGATAAACAAATACAAAGGCGAGTTGCCATTGAAGAAACGAGCCGACACGTTAATTGCAAACAATATGCCACGTATTGCGAGAGAAGCGGGAATACAGGGGACGGAACTGGTATCGGAACAACGTGGAGGAGAGACCCAGCCTACCATACACGAGATGGAACGCTGGGAGTTAATCAGAACCCACACGGAGAGACGGACATTCATAACACTCTTGAAACTGCGTGATTGGGATGATATCAAGGTTATGAAATTTTCGGGACATAAGGATAGGGCGATGGTTGAACACTACTGTAAACTGGAACCGTCCGACTATTCAGACTTTGATAGTTTGAAACGAAAACATCCTGAACTGGTACTGAAATTCACAGAGGCATATCGTGAAAAACCATCATTAACTTACCAAGCACCTCTACAATCAGCCAATGATACCAGTGTCGTATTAGACAGCTACACAGCACAGATAAAAGAGACGGCTCAGACAAAAGAACAGCTCGAATATGTCAAACGAACCCGAATGACAAAAGAACAATGGGAACAATATAGAAACAAGGCTATCAAAGAAGCTGCGAAACGTGGCGACTTTGATATGATAGACTTTCTTATGTCAGACCCATTGAAGTGGGAATGTGTAGAATGTGGTGAGCGACCCGAAGGCGAATGGCCTAACGAACCTACTGATGAGAATATCGAGGAGTGGGAGAGGATTGCTGCTGAATATGAAGAAGAGCGTAAGAACAAGAAGTTCAAGTAGTCACTACTTGCTCCTCCTCCCCAAAGCCCATCTCACCTTTTGCTGATATATGTTTGTTCCCAGTGACGGGAACGCTGTTGAGTGCGACTGTTGGGCGGTCGTTTTAGCCTGATTATGTCGCTCCATCGGGTGGTCGGGTTCTTGCTCTTGAAGTCGTGTTTGATGGCGTTGGCGAACACCTCGGCCTTACCATTCTCGCCCTTCTGCCTGTACTGCTGCGCTGCCAACACCACAGTCTCGGTTCCGTTTTTTTTCGCGTTGTTGCAAATTATTTTTGTCATTCCAAAAAATAGTCGTATTTTTGCACTTGCAAACGGGGAAAAAACCGCTTGTCGAAAAGAGTGCATTTTTTCGCTATTCTGCTGACGGTGAAACTTCGACAACTTCACAGAAAACAAGCAGGAATAATGGAGATTGCTCACTTGTATTGTATTCGTATTACACGACATACGACAAGTGGAGTGTACCCAAAATCCTTATCTGCTTGTTTAATAAAGGGAGTCGAAGCCCTACCGTCAGGGATAGGGACAAATGGATGGCTCCACTTTTTTCGCACGGGTTAATTTAGTTTCAAACCGCCAACGAGCCTGAAGCACAGAAGTTGCGCCCGTCACGTATCAGGGTAGAAAAAAAATGGGGAAAAAAGTATCTGTCGTGATGTACTCACTGCTTCTGGGCGTGTTCGTAACATCGTGTAATTTTCAAACAAATGACAAGCCGCAAGACAAGCCGCAAGAGGATGGGTACATTGATGAGTACATTGCCGCCCTGAAGAGAGATGGGAAACTACCAAATGAGGAAAATACTCAGAATGAACAATCGCAAGAAACTACTTGGGAAAAAGCACTAAAAAATAAATTCATTGGCAAATACAAAATTATTAATGAATACGGTGGCCACGAGACGGTCTTTGAGGTTCTTCCCGACGGTAGGGTTGTTGAGTATTCTGGCAACAACACCAAACAACTTCTTGGGGAGATGGTCGTATTAAATCAAAACGCATTCGTTATTGGTGGCGAATCTCCTTTAGGCAAAGAGTTTCAGGGAATTGTAGATATTCCTGTATACAAGGGTGTTGACCAAATATACAAGGATTCTTATAGGAATATAGAGTATTGTGGCACTAAACCAAATTTAAGAACGTGCATAATATTTGATGTTACATACAATCGGGGTTATGTAAATTGGGATACATATCGGGACACATATCCAGAAGTATTAAGTGCTTATGAAAACAGGGATGTTTCCACTGCATATTTCATTAAGTTCAAGAAAATATAAGTCTGGCCATAGTAATAGCATCACTAATTAGAGGGGACACTTGGTGTTTTCCCCTCTTGTTTGGTTTGATGCCCACGCATTGACACTTTACCCTATTGGTGGCGTTCTTCCTCTGACCAATCTAAATTATCGAATTCCTGTTGTATTTCGTCCTGCACTTTCCCCTTGCTTGCCCGATATTTTTCAGTTTCAATTTGCAGCTCGGCCATCATTTCCAAGGTTTCGGTAATATGCTTGACTTCCTCGTCAGTGTACTTGCGTTCTCCCTTGTTGAGTATCTTCTTTGCTTGGCGTAACGAAATCATAGCTCTATACGTTTACTTGTCTATAGTATGCACTCAGAAACTCTCTCTTGACCCTTTGAACGGTACTTGCGCTTTTGTCGCATAGCTTGGCCGTTGCTTTGATTGAGTAACCTTTACGGAGATATAGGATAACGTCCTTGTATTCGATTTCCTTTTGTTCCCTGGTCTTCACGGAACCTGGCTTGCGCCCCATTCTCACCCCCCTCTCAATGGCTCGGAGCTTGCCGCTGTTCAGCCTGAATTTAATTGAGTCTCGCTCTATTTGGGCGCACGTGCCAAGCACTGCAATCATAATGGTAAGATAGGGGTTCTCGCTCCCGTCGGCCTGAAAGATACTAATGTTCTCCTTTTGGAAATACAGGTTCAGGTGCTTCTCTTTGCACAGGCGCACATTCGCGAGAACTTCATCAACATTACGTCCAAGGCGACTTAGTTCGCTCAGTAGCAACATAGCGACTCCGTTCTCAAAACAATAATTAAGGCAATCTATGAGAACTGGCCGTTCATCGTTTTTCTTCGCTCCGCTGATATGTTCCTCGTACACCTTGACAATGTTGATGGCGTTATGCTCGGCATACCTGGTTAGGTCGATAACTTGTCTCTCGGTGTTCTGACGGTCATTCGTTGAAGAGACCCTGGCATATATGGCAGCTGTATTGTTATTCATTTTTCTCTTTGTATTATTTCGGTATACGCAATCTGAAACCTGGTTGATTGTTGTCCCAATTTTTTGACTTTTTTGACTAACCCTGTAAATTGACTAACTTTTTACGTGTTGATTTTGATTTGTACAAACTCTATACTTGACGCTATAATTTGTTGGCTTATCAGTAGGCATCCTGCGACTATCGCAATCGAGTCTAAATATTCACCCGTCACACATAGTTTGGTTCCGCTTTTCAGCTTCATTGCCATCAACATCATCTCCTTGTCGAAAACGCGAATGTGGAACTGTGGCCTTGGGGTCTCTTGTGCAGAGTTGGAAGCGATTGTGAAGTGAACGTACTGCCTCCCATCCTTGGTAGTCTTAATATGAGGTGAGAAATGTACGGAACCGACAACTTGGATTATACGCATATTATCTTCCATCATTTGAGTATACATAACCATCGGAAATTGTCAGCTATCCTTCTCCCCAAATACGAAGTTAAGCCATTCTTGAAACCTCTTCTTGTACTCTTCCGATTGGTCATTGTTCGTCTCAACCTCCGCATCAATGACCGAAACCAGGTTGTCACAGTAGCAGTCTTCAATCTCATTCTTGATTTTTCCATTATCATCAAAGGTGCGGAAGGTGTAGGTATCACTCCCCTCATCGTAGACCACTTCACACCAACCCTTGTGCTTGAAGCCGTTTACTTCGAAGGCCACGCCATTGGGAGTAGGGCGAGAGTTGTCAAAGCCCCAACTCATCAACTTTGTGGGTGCTGAATACAGCAATCGGAGAATGTTCATCGAGGTCTCGATGTCGATTATCTGTGAGCCGTTTGTTTTCATTATTCGCGTGTGTTATTAGTCCGACATTTCCTTGAAGGTGCAAGTCAGAGGACTTGCACCAAACTTTCCCAACGGAAACTGCGCCACGCGCCCTTCTCCACATCCCAGTAGGCACAGCAGCCGTAGTTCTCGCGGTTCTTTCCACGTCCGTTGATGTGGTTGTCTACAAGCTGTTCCTTGGTCGTACCCCAAGCCTCGCGCAAGGTTCCGTCTACCTTGGTGAAGAGGAAGTGAGCAACGCCATTGTGAAGCTTCTCTTTGAGTGTGTCGATTAGCATAGCCTTGGCAATGCCAACAACTGGTGACTTGGTGCGCTCTGCAATGACCGAGGCGCGTTTAGCTGTGGCCTCACTGAGGATTGTAACACTGCTGTTGATGGGGGCTGTCAAGATGTTTGTCATAATCTGTATTTTTTCAGGGTTAAGTATCGTTCTCTTCGTTCACTCATATAACGGAAAAGCAGCGTTTTTATTACAAGAAATATAATTTAATTTCCATCTAATGAGTCGGTTATATAATCTGTTTCTTGTTTGACTGAATATTGTGTTGTCCATCCAATTCAAGTATGGACACTTTGGACAATACCAACTCCAAGGCACTAAAAAAGGCACCCTCTCGGATGCCTATTCTAATCATTGCTTTGGCGTGTTAGTCCCACGCACACCACATCAGATGCGACACGTAGCCATTTTCAACTCCTATCAGATAATCGGGCGGCTCAATGCCGACAAGTTCCCTTGTCACCTCTTTGTATTTGGCCACGTTCTTTTCGTATTCATCGAACCAGTATTCCCCCATACTCTGTGGTGATGGCAGCTTAACGAGAATGTATGCGCTTGGTTCAATGCAAGTGGGAATTTCGAGAGTTTCCCTATCGGTGGCTTCCTCGTTCAATTCCCTAATGAAATCAAACTCCAAGTAGCCGTCGTTTACGTCCCATTTTGAGTATAGGCAGTGCTTTTGACAGCACTTGACCACCTGCCTTCTGACCTTGTTGAAATCGGAATAGTCCATAGCTGCCATTTGTTAAGAAATGCAGAAGCAATCGTCTTCGCTGTTGTAGGAGAGATAATAGCCGAGACGTGAGAGACCTTTCCATAACTCAATCCACTCTTCTTCCGTCAATCCGTTTATTTCATCGTACTCTGCGCTGCCATTGTGGTAGACTTCGGTGTGTGCATACTTGGTGATTAGCTTGTCCATTGGTGTATGTGTTTTTCGTTTCGTTCCTGCACTCATATAACGGAAAGCCGAGCGTTTTATTACAAGCAACTCCTTCATTTTCCATCGATTGCGCCACAGTTCAAGTATACCCTATTATCCCTGAAGCCTCATCTCGAGGGCTGGTTGCTCATATTACCCTATTATCCCAGAATCCGCCTGAAGATTCAGAGTCCGCATCCAGCTCCATCTATACCCTATTATCCCTACGGAACTGGCTGGTTAAAAACAGGAGGACAAATGCACGAAAAGTACCATAAAACAAAAGGGGGTACACAATGGTATTCCCCCTTTGTTGAGCTTCGGACTGGAACCGCAATACGCTCGGTGGATTGGTTATCTCCATTTTGCAAAAGTACAACTTTTTCCTAAATCAACGAATAATTATTCACATTTTCCTGATAATTTGTTATTTGACAACCATCCTTCACCCCTCTTCGACCACTTCCCCCATACCCCTTTCCGAGGGGGTGGGTATGTACCCCTCCCTTTGTCGGGCTGGCTAGCCAGGTATCCCTTTGAATGACAGTGATTTTCATCCTATTGAGGCAAGCGAACCGTGCGCCATCTGTCAGCTCCAAAAATTTCAGAATCAAAAATCGGCTAAAAAAAGAGAGGGGGGGCTTGTTCTGGCCGTAGGTACTCCTGGCGAAAAAAAATTACAAAAAAAAAGTCCATCCAAAAATTGGGTGGACGGTTTGGACACTTGGGCGACGGGGAAGTCAGCCGCATCCTGGTCTCCTACCTATGGCCTTGGGATAGGAATGTCGGAACCGTCACCCATCTCAAAGGCGCGTAGTTTGGTATAGAACAGTTGGAGTTGGTTTTTGTCGCTCTCTGGCGTTGGTGTAAATCCAACGCTCTTACATAACCGAGCGATGTCTTCTAAATCCTTGTCATTGTTCCTGCACTCTTGGGATATGGCCGTGTACACCTCATCGGTTGGGTTTTCTCCAAGATAAACGAGAAGAGGTAAAACATCGATAGCCCCCCAGCGATACCCGATTAGTAGTTGGTCTAGAACTGTGCATCCTTGCTTGCCACAGGCTCGAACCCAACTCCTAACACTGCTTCTTTGGCCAGGGTCAGAAATATACTCTTGAAGGTCATCGATAGGCTCTTCTGCCAAGGTACTTGAAGTATCAGGGAATTGTTCTTCTTCATAAGTAGAAGAAGAACACGTATCATCGTCTTCCCTATAAGTACCTATATTGAAGGACTCTTTTTTTGTTTCTGGTTCTGATTCTGTGTTTGTATATGTAGCAACCGCAATATCCTCATATTTCGGTGATACAACGGTAGTTAGGTTGACTTCTGATTGGATAAGGTTGGAAACGGTTCCTTTAAGTATCTTAATCTCAGCCAATTGGCTATCTGAATGTCCGTGGTAATAGCCTTTCTTATACTCCAAGTAGCCAAGGTAACGCAGCTTATTTACACTTCGGCGAACAGTGTCATCGCTGACAGACACCCCCCACTGTTTCAGGAATTCTTGAAGTGATGTGCTTTTTATCTTTGCGTTCCTCGCCAAGGGCAGAATGAACCAACCGTTACGGTCATAATCCAACTGCTTATAGTTCGCGACGTACTGGCACACAGCCAGGACATCCAAGTCGATGGGCTTCAAAGCCTTGTCGTTCCTGGTTTCCTCCGTCAGCATAAAGTCGGCCTCGTCCACTATTTTCATTGTCTTCATTAACACTTTTTTATACTTTGTGTCCGTGATAGTGTTCCCTTGTTGTTGCAAATATACAACAATTCAGAGAATTTCAGAAAAATGGTTGGAAAAAAAATCCAATTTCCTCCAACGAACTAATTATGAAGAAAAGGAAAGAAATGACAAACAGATTCATCCAGACTAAACTTGACGAAATCGTCGATAGGTATGTGGAGAGCAACCTCTCAGAACACAGACAAAACAAGACCGAAAAGAGCGACAGCACCAAAGATTTGATATCTGCAATTCAAGACCGTTGTGACCACCAGGTTGATGACATCCCCATCGGCTACATCTTCGACTATACACCCGAATATCGCGGAAAAGATAGGAATAGCGAATTTGTGAGAAATCTGGTGTGGGCTTTCAAGAACAATCGGGAAGCTTGGTTGCGCTACTCCGATAGTGAATACCAGTATTACAAACAAATTGCCGAATGTCTGTACGCTCGCGAAATAAACAGGATGCTTAAAGGACTGCATTTCGATTATAAGTACGACATAATGCTGGTTCCCGTGCCAGCGCACAACAAAATTGACCATCTCAATAGGTGGTGGGAGCCTATGCTAGGCATAGTGAACAAAACAGACGGCTGCTATATGGGGCATTTGTGTTCGTACATATATGCCCAAGAAGAAGAGAAGAGGCCGTCACACAAGGGAGGGGAAAAAGGTATCCCTGAAGGACACTTTGACCGAAAAAGCTTCTTTCCTGAGGGCAACGAGAAGCCGATTGCCATCCTTTTGGATGACATAGTTACGACGGGCAGGAGCATCCGAGAAACTGCGGCGAAGCTGCGAAACGACGTGGGTGCTGAGGTAATCGGTGCCGTTGTGCTTGGAAAAGCCAAATCAAAATAACACAATGTCAGTGAATCTTTCTTTTTTCGAGAGGTGACTGAGCTTAACCGTTCTGTCACCTCTTTCTTATTTGTCTCGGACTCAATCCTGACTACCTCAACCTGGTTTGCCACAGTATACCCAAAAATCCAACAAATAACTAAACCTGTGGAAGTTATGGATTGGTTTCAGTACCCCAAAATTGCGCCATAGACACACACCTAACACATAATCAGGTTCTTGGATTGGCGTCGTGGTGTTTCTGGTCTTGTCAGAAGTGGCCAAATCCTCGATTCGTCGCGTGTGATACCAGCGTGGACGACAGAAAAAAATGACAGAATGGGAAAAGAGTCGTATCTTTGCCTCTGATAATAAGAAACAAAGAAAAGAACACTTTTTAAGAACGATTTTGTAATTTATTGATAATCAATAGCGGTTAAAAACTTCTCACGTTTCTACTAGCAAGAGTCAGAGCATAACGCTTCGACGATTTCCTATTGAAATCGGATGCAAAGATACGACATTTTCTCCATGTGGCAAAATTTTTGTATCTTTGCACGCGGAAAACTATGGCGAAGAAACAGAAATACTACGTGGTGTGGCAGGGCAAAAAGCCGGGCATCTACAGCGACTGGGACGCGTGCAAGGAGCAGGTCATGGGCGTGCAGGGGGCGCAGTACAAGGGTTTCGACAGCATGGCCGAGGCCGAGGCGGCAATCAAGCTGCCGTACAGCAGCGTGGTGCAGTCGAGTGGGGCGAATGGGCATAATGGGTCAACTGGGCAGAGTGGGTGTCTCGTCATCGACGAGAACGGCATGACCGCCGTGAAGCCCGGCACCGACAATCCGCCCGTGCTCGACGCGCTGGCCGTCGATGCCGCCTGCAGCGGCAACCCCGGCGTGATGGAGTACCAGGGCATCTACATCCCCACGCGGACGCGCGTCTTCCACTACCGCGCAGAGAAGGGCACCAACAATATCGGCGAGTTCCTGGCCATAGTGCACGGCCTGAGCTACCTCAAGAAGCACCGCCTCAACCAGATAATATACAGCGACAGTGTCAACGCCATCAGCTGGGTGCGGCAGAAGGTGTGCAAGAGCAAGCTGCCGGAGGACGCCTCGACCGCCGAGCTGTGGGACTACATCCACCGCGCCGAGAACTGGCTCCGCACCAACAGCTACACCACCGAGATACGCAAGTGGGACACCGACAACTGGGGCGAGATACCGGCGGACTTTGGACGCAAATGAGTTTATGTGAACGTTAATTAACGTAAATTAATTCGTTAATTATCGTCAATAATGATGACAAAATAATTTGCGGCAATTAACGAAGTGAATTCACGATAATTAACGTAAAAATGAATACCCGCAACCTCCGCTTCAAGTCTAATCGCGTGCGCGACATCATCAGCCTCTACCACGAGGAGCTGGACGGCATGTACGGCAGCGGCGAGGTGGGCGTGTTCCTCGACATGCTCTTCGAGGCCTTCCTCGGCTGGGACAAGGTGCGGCTGCTGACCTCGCGGGAGCAGACCATCGACCAGAGCGACTTGCTGCGCTTCCACTGGGCGCTCGAAGACCTTAAACAAAGCCGACCCATACAGCATATAATCGGCTTTGTGGGGTTCTGCGGCTGCCGCATTGCCGTGAGCCCCGATGTGCTGATACCGAGGCCTGAGACAGAGGAGATAGTTGAATGGATACTCCATAATTTCACCTTTCACCTTTCACCATTCACCATTCTTGACTTGTGCACCGGCAGTGGGTGTATTGCCATTGCACTAAAAAAGGCCTTTCCTGCGGCCGACGTGACGGCGGTGGATGTCTCACCCGAGGCCTTGGAGATTGCGCGGCAGAACGCCAAAAACAACGGCGTGGAGGTGCGCTTCATGGAAAGGGATGTGCTTAATGGGGTTGATGGGTTGAATGGGTCTTATGGGCTTATTGTCAGCAACCCGCCATACGTCCGCGACAGTGAGCGGGCACAGATGGCTGCCAACGTGCTCGACTATGACCCAGCGCTGGCCCTCTTCGTGCCCGACGACGAGCCGCTACGGTTCTACCGTGCCATCGCCACCGTTGCCCAAAATCACCTGGCCGAGAACGGCCAGGTGGTGGTAGAAATCAATGAGGCTTTGGCCGAGGAGACCTGCGCCGTATTCAAGGCACAAGGCTTCACGCCCAAGGTGCATGCTGACTTCCGTGATAAGTCTCGCTGGATATCGGCACGTTTTGTATAGGCATCCAATACTCTTTGTATACTGTTTCTATACTGTTTGTATACTCTTTCAATACTGTTTGTATACTCTTTAAATACTGTTTGTATACTCTTTCAATATCCTAAGTATAGGGTAAGTATACTGTAAGTATAGATGTCCTATACTTGGACGGGGCTAAAACCTCTCCCGCTGGTGGGAGTCCATGATGATGGTTACTGGGCCGTCGTTAATCAACGACACCTGCATGTCGGCGCCGAAGGTGCCGGTCTGTATTTCATGGCCGAAGAGTGACTGCAGCTTGGTCACGAACTTCTCGTACATCGGCACCGCGAACTCCGGCCGCGAGGCGTGTATGTAGCTGGGACGGTTGCCCTTCTTGGTGGAAGCCATTAGCGTGAACTGGCTCACCACGAGGATGCCGCTGCCGGGTACCTCGGTGACGGGCAGGTTCATCACCCCCACGCTGTCGTCGAATATGCGCAGCTTCACCACTTTCTGGCACAAGTACTCTATATCCTCGTCTGTGTCCTCGTCGCAGACGCCCACAAGAATCATCATTCCCTCGCCGATGGACGACTTTAATGTGCCTCCTATGCTGACGGAAGCTTCACTTACACGTTGAATTACCAGTCTCATTTTACGTAAATATTCTTGGTTTACGTGAATTGCTTTTTTTACGTTAATTACCGTGAATTAATCCGTTAATTATCGTAAATCTCTTTATTGCACAAGTTGCATGTTTTTGTCTAATCGGCAACAGAGGTTCCTCTCTTCAATGAAAGCATACCGCTCCCCTTCAAGACTCTCGCCGCCAAAATTTATCAATAATCCTACAGGCATTCTGGTAAGCCTCAGGTAATTGAAGAGTTGAGCCCGATGTACTGCTGCAAGTTCTTCTACGGACTTTAATTCCACACAAATATCACCTACTACCATATCTAATCGGTATTTCTTCTCCAATAAGTGATCTTTGTAATAGCAATTCACTTCTTTCTCCAATGTGTTGTCAATGCCGTTGTCTAGAAGCTCCAAGTGCAAAGACTCGGCATAAACGGCTTCCAACAAACCACTCCCAAGAGTGCGGTGCACGGCCATTGCGGCACCTATGATTTCATATACTAAATCCTCGTATCGAGTAAAGTTGACCATGACATTTACGATAATTAACGAACCAATTTACGATAATACGCGTTAAATTAAAAAGACCATTCACATCAAAAAAAGGCTATTCACGTTTACCTTTGTTTAATCGTCAATTATCGTGAGGCGGGCAAACTTGAGCATCAGCTGCTTGTTGCCCACGCCGCCTTCGAAGAACACCGTGGCCTTGCGCGAGTCGGCGGTGCCCTCTATGGCCAGCACCTTGCCTATGCCGAACTTCTCGTGCTGTACCTTCATGCCGGGCATAATGGCGCCTATCTGTGCCGGATTGTTGGGTACAGCGGGACCGCGCTGCACGAATGTCGGCTGTGGTTTCTTCTTCACCGATGGCTGCGGTTTGCCGATGTTCCATAGACTACTTGGCATGGTGGGTTGCTGACGGCGTGGCGTTTCAATATACTGTGAGTCTATCTCCTCCACGAAGCGGCTCACCTCGCCGCCTGTACGCTGGCCGTTGTTGAAGCGCGTCTGGGCATAGCTCAGCGTCACCTGTTTCTCTGCGCGTGTTACCGCCACGTAGAACAATCTGCGCTCCTCCTCCATCTCGGCTCGCGACGACGCCAGGAACGACGGGAACAGTTGCTCCTCCATGCCCACCACGAATACATATGGGAACTCCAGACCCTTGGCGGCATGGATGGTCATAAGGCTCACCTTGTCGGCATCCTTGTCCTTGTCTTTGTCCTCGCTGGTGTATAGCAGCACCTGCTGCAGGAATTCGTCGAGGGTTCGGATGCCCGAAGGCGCCGTTTCGGTGCCTTCCGGTATCTCCTCCTCGCTCTCGCAGAACTCCTGCACGCCGTTGAGCAGCTCTTCGATGTTATCGATGCGCTCCGCCATGTCGGGCTCGTCGGCTTCGCGCAGTGCCTTGATGATGCCGCTGGCGTAGACAATCTGTTTGGCCAGCGTAAAGGCATCCACCGTCGGCACCTGCGCCTCAAAGCGCTTAATCATGAATACGAACTCTTGTATTTTCTGCATCAGACCGCTATTGAGCCCAAGACCGAAGTCCTGTATGTTCTCCAGCACTGTCCATATGCTGATGTCGTTGTCCGATGCCGCCACGCGTATCTTGTCCATCGTTGTCTGTCCGATGCCGCGGGCGGGGTAGTTGATGATGCGCACCAGACTTTCGTCGTCGTGGGGGTTTACCGCCAAGCGCATGTAGCACAGCGCGTCCTTGACCTCCTTGCGGCCATAGAACGAGATGCCCTGGTAGATACGGTACGGTATGTTGCTGCGGCGCAGCGAGTCCTCCACGGCTCGCGACAGCGAGTTCTGGCGGTAGAGTATGGCGAAGTCGCGGTATTCGGCATCCTGCCCTATGCGCGTGTCCTGTATGGCGTCGGCCACGCGATTGCCTTCGTCGCGCTCGTCGGCACATCGTATCAGACGTATGCGGTTACCCTCGGCATTGTCGCTCCACAACTCTTTCTGTATCTGGTCGCGGTTGTGCCCTATGATGCTGTTGGCGGCGTTCACGATGGTCTTCGTGGAGCGGTAGTTCTGTTCCAGCTTGAAGAGCTTCATCTGCGGGTAATCGCGCTTGAAGTTGAAGATGTTCTGTATGTTGGCCCCACGGAAGGCGTAGATGCTCTGAGCGTCGTCGCCCACCACGCAGATGTTCTGGTGGCGTGCCGCCAGTTTCTTGACGATGAGGTACTGCGCGTAGTTGGTGTCCTGGTACTCGTCCACCATGATGTAGTTGAACCTCTGCTGGTACTTCAGCAGTACGTCGGGGAAGTCGCGCAGCAGTATGTTCATGTTGAACAGCAGGTCGTCGAAGTCCATGGCGTTCGAGTTGTGCAGGCGCTGGTCGTACATCTGGTATATCTGCCCCACGGCAGGGCGTTTGGCGTCTTGGTCGGTCTGGTATATCTCGGGGTTCTCCATGTAGTCCTTGGGCCCTATCAGGTTGCTCTTGGCCATGGATATGCGCCCCAGCACATAGCTGGGTTTGTAGGCCTTGGGGTCGAGGTTCAGTTGCTTCACTATCTGCTTGATGGCCGCCTTCTGGTCGTCGGTGTCGTAGATGGTGAAGCTGTTGGTGTAGCCCAGCTTGTCGCCGTCGGCGCGCAGCACGCGTGCGAACACCGAGTGGAAGGTGCCCATCCATATATTGCGGGCCTCCGAGCCCACCAGTTTTATGATACGCTCCTTCATCTCGCCTGCGGCCTTGTTGGTGAAGGTCAGTGCCAGTATGCGGTAGGGGTCTACTCCTTTCTCTATCAGGTGTGCTATGCGGTAGGTCAGCGTGCGTGTCTTGCCACTGCCGGCACCGGCGATAATCATCACCGGCCCTTCGGTGCACTGCGCCGCCTCGCGCTGTGGTTCGTTCAGTTGTCCCAGTAGTTCACTCATTTCTTGTCTCTTTAATCAAAAGGGGAGCCTGGTGCGACTCCCCTTCTGGGTGATATGTGCTTGCTAAGAAAAAGATTTGCTTGTTTAACTGCATTTGCTCCAACCACACTGCGGGCAGCTCTTGCAGCCGCCGGTGTACACTAGTTTGCTGCCACAGTCGGGGCATACCTCGCCGGTCTCGGTGCCATCCTTTATGTAGCGTTTCAGGGCGCGTGCCACGCCGTTGCTCCATGTGGTGATGCTGTCGGTGTCGAAGGTCAGTTTGCCTATGAGCTCCACCACGTTGGGTATGGGCATGCCGTGGCGCAGGATGCCGGAGATGAGCTTGGCGTAGTTCCAATACTCCTTGCGGAACATGCGCGAGAGGCCCTCGATGGTGATATGGTAGCCGTCCGGGTCGGTGAACTGGAAGTCATAGCGTGCGTGTTCCTGACCTTTCTCCTTGACGCGGATCACCCAGCCACGCTCCACGTTCTTGGGCAGCAGGAAGTTCTCGGCTCGACCGGTGAATATCTCGTAGGGGCGGCCTTCGTACATGCCCACCACGGCAATCCAGTCCTCCTTCTCGTTCTTGAAGCGCACCACCTCGGCCTCCAGTTTCTTGGGGCGTTTGGGGGCTTTGCTCTCGCCGAAACAGGGGTTCTCCTTCTTGTTCTCGTTGTTGCTCACCAGCACGCCGGTGCGTGAGCCGTCGCGGTAGATGGTGCAGCCCTTGCAACCACTCTCCCATGCCGTCTCATATATCTTGCTCACCACCTCCTTGGTGGTCTCCTTCGGTATGTTGACGGTCACCGAGATGCTGTGGTCCACCCACTTCTGTATGGCGCCCTGCATCTTCACCTTGGCCACCCAGTCGATGTCTGCGCTGGTGGCATGGAAGTAGGGGCTCTGCTCAATGAGCTTCTGCAGTGTGGCGTCGTCCATGTTCTTCACCTCCTCCACATCGTAGCCGTTGATGCGGGCCCAGTCGAGGAACTTCGGGTGGAACACATTGTACTCCTCGAAGTAGTCGCCGTTCTCGTCCTTGATGATATTGTGGTTGCCCGATGCCTGGTTGACCTGCTCGCCGGAGTCGGGGCGGTTTATCTTTTTGCGGCGTTTGTAGCTGACGAGGAACACCGGCTCTATGCCGCTGGTGGTCTGTGTGCAGATGCTCACGGTGCCCGTGGGTGCTATGGTTAGCAGGGCGATGTTGCGGCGGCCGTGCTTGGTCATCTCCTCGTAGAGCTGCGGGTCGGCCTCGCGTATGCGCTGGATGAGGGGGTTGTTCTCCTCGCGCTTGGCGTTGTAGATGGGGAATGAGCCGCGCTCCTTAGCCATCTCCACGCTCGAGCCGTAGGCTGCGCAGCACAGTGTCTGCTGCACCTTGACGGCAAAGGCCGTGGCCTCGTCGGAGCCGTACTGGAGGCCCAAGGCAGCCAGCATGTCGCCTTCGGCGGTGATGCCGAAGCCGCTGCGGCGCCCTTCGAGGCACTTCATCTTGATGTTCAGCCACAGGTTGTGCTCCACGCTCTTGATTTCCTCGCTCTCGGGGTCGGCCTCTATCTTCTTCAGTATCTGGTCCACCTTCTCCAGCTCAAGGTCAATCAGGTCGTCCATCAGGCGCTGGCCTTTGCGCACATGCTCCTTGAAGAGGTCGAAGTTGAAGTAAGCCTCCTTGGTGAAGGGTTTCTCGACGTAGGAGTAGAGGTTGATGGCCTGCAGGCGGCAGCTGTCGTAGGGGCACAACGGTATCTCGCCGCAGGGGTTGGTGCTCACGGTGCGGTAGCCGAAGTCGGCGTAGCAGTCGGGCACGCTCTCGCGCAGTATGGTGTCCCAGAAGAGCACGCCGGGCTCGGCGCTCTGCCATGCGTTGGCTATAATCTTGTTCCACAGGGCGCGGGCGTCGATGGTCTTGGTGTAGGTGGGGTTGGGCGAGTCTATGGGGTACTGCTGCACGAAGGGTTTGCCCTCCATGGCGCAGCGCATGAACTCGTCTGTAATCTTCACGCTCACGTTGGCGCCTGTCACCTTGCCCTGCTCCATCTTGGCGTCGATGAAATTCTCCGAGTCGGGGTGCTTGATGCTGATGCTGAGCATCAAGGCACCGCGACGGCCGCCCTGCGCCACCTCGCGCGTGGTGTTGCTGTAGCGTTCCATGAACGGCACGATGCCGGTGGAGGTGAGGGCCGCGTTCTTCACGGGGCTGCCGCCCGGGCGTATGTGGCTCAAGTCGTGGCCCACGCCGCCGCGGCGCTTCATCAGCTGCACCTGCTCCTGGTCAATCTTCATGATGCCGCCGTAGCTGTCGCTGTTGCCCTGGTTGCCGATGACGAAGCAGTTGCTCAGGCTCACCACCTGGAAGTTGTTGCCAATGCCGCTCATCGGGCTTCCCTGCGGCACTATATATTTGAAATCCTTAAGTAATTGGTATATCTCCTCCTCGCCCAGCGGGTTGGGGTACTTGTTCTCTATGCGTGCATACTCGCGGGCCAGACGGCGGTGCATCATGTCGGGGTTGAGCTCGTAGACGCCGTCGTCGTTGCGCAAAGCGTACTTGTTCATCCACACGTTCGCGGCCAGTTCGTCGCCGTGGAAATACTCCACCGAGGAGCGCATAATCTCCTCCGGAGTGTAGGTCTTCATCGTCTTCTCCTCTTTCTTTTTCTCTACGGGTTCAATTCCCGAAAACAAGTCGCCCTGCATGGCTTAACAATTATTTTAAGTTACACATTCTCTGTTGCCTGCCCCAATAGGGGGGCTCAAAATTCTTTTGCTAAATTAGCCAGAAAATCCGACCTGTGCCCAACAAGTTTTCAACAAAAAACCAACCGCCGGGCCTAAACTCTTGACAGGCTCGGCGGTTGGCAGGTTGATAAATTGGAGATGCCCTCCCGCAGGGAGGCTATTCTACCGCCAGTTTCAGTTTCGTCACCCCTGCATATGTCCGCACATGCATCACGTACATCCCTCGCGGCAGCCCCGTCAGGTCTATGGTTGTGCGGTGGCCTGTATAGTGATCGCTATGCACCAGTATGCCTGCAGTGTTGTAGATGTCAATATCCTTAAGGTTCTGTTGGCTTGTCACCGTCACACTTTTCTGTGCCGGATTGGGCGACAGTGTTATATTGTTGTATGCATTGGGAAGCATATACGTAAACCCCACATGGTTTGTGTCTGGCGGCACAATGGTGTCGTTGGGAATGGTGTCGTGAATTCCTGGTGGCACCGTCGTGTCAACCTCCACTATTGGATATATAAGCAGTGGCACCCGGTTGTCAACATGCCGCCATTCGAACAAGTCGTCTCTCAATTGTGTATATGTAAGCAGGTGTACAGTTGTCGGCTGCATGCACCGGAATTCGGAAGTGTCTTCGCCGTATTCGGTTTTGCAGCCGTACGGATAGTTCATCTGGGTAGACCTTGCATATTCTGTGATAATTGGATCGAAGCTGTATACAAACCTGCAGTTGCATGTGCCACCGACATAGAAGGAATCCGTCACTGTTATCGGAGTGTCAAAATAGTACTCGTACAACGAAGCGACAACCTCATCGTGGTTGTCCGTACAGCAATATGTGGCATCATAGTTGTGATACTCGTTAATCATGAGGTCATTACTTACAATATGAACATAGCGGTGAGGGTCGGCAAGGTTCCACTCCAGTTCCCCGACCTTGTAAACACTGTCGGCGCACGCTTCGTAAACGACAAAGTACTCCGGACTGCAAGTCTCCACCGTCTGTCTACCAGTTGAGTCGACATACGATATCGGCAAGCCGGCTATTCCGACTATTCTCAAGGGCGACTGCGTATAGTAACGCATAAGATTTATCGGTTGACATGTCATATACCAGAACCACACAGGCTTATTGTTCTCTATGAAATAATCCCAATCCCACCATTCGAAGTATCCATTGTTCGGCCTCCCCTCTATGGTGTCTCCTGTGCGATGGTAGTACAGGTCGCCGTATTGTGCCGCCATAGGCTTGCACATCGCTGCGAGCAATAGTATGGTTAAAACATATTTCCTTTTCATTCTTGCGGGCATATTTGGTTTACTGGTATTGTACTGATCTGCGGATAAAAAGGTATCACTGATTCGTCTTTAATTGTAGCATGGCTGCTGTATTTCATTTGTCCAATTATGGGATTAAGATATTCTGCAGGTAACTCCCAGCCCTCGGCACAAGCGTTTGGGTTTTCGTATATAGTGTTATTGGATAATGAAAGGTACCCGTTAGTTGATACACCGGCGCGGAAAACTTCTGAAGGCATAAGTTTGGAGTCTATTGACTGCATGTCGTATATGTGGTCTCGAAATGCAACAAGTGTTGATGGTGAACTATGGGTGAACACACGTATGATATTGCGCTCATAAATATTGTTTTTGTGTGCGGCATTTTCCAAAAGAAAAACAACCTGTGGAGTGGTGTCGGTCAATGGGTATAAGGCACGACGCCGTAAATCGTATAGCCGCCAGTTGATAGGATCAACTCCTAAAAGTTCATCCGGTTTTATGGAAACGGAGGGCCTGAAAGGCGTAACGGCACCAGTTGTCGGGTTTATACTTAATCTGTGTATATGGGTACCTTTATAAGTATGTATTGCAAAGGCAGCAATGTTGTCTTTTATCTGTGTTGTCAATGTTGATGGTGACGGCCCGAAATATTCACAGACTTTCTGCGAGAACCCAGGCGTAAGTGGGTACTGTAGAAACTCTGTTGTCTTTTGGAATGTCTTTATTGCCAGGTTCCCGGAATCCTTGGTTGTGCCGGATGCAACAATTATGTTGTCAAGACATTTTATATCGGAATATATTATTGGCTGGCCTTCTTCATATAGACATTCGATGCGCCATTGGTTGCTACTGATAAAATGTGCAGATGCAACGATATTGGTTAAATAGTGGTCGTTTGTGTCAAGGTATGCCGAGGCGATTAAGGCTAAGTAATAACCATTGGTGGAGGTATAGTTGATGTCCACTTTTAGGAACTCTTTTATTTTTATGTAGGTGTCATTGTAGTATTGTTGGTGAAATATGTATGGGGAGGTGCATGTAAAATATAGGAGGCCGTCGGTGCCATCAAAGACATCTAATGCATGGAAAAGTCCTGCAGTACCTTTGCCGTTGAATGAGCCGCAGAATCCAACGGCGCTTGAGTAGACTTCCATGTCATTTATTTTCATGCCATACGGTAGTTTGAAGATTTTGTTCACTGTTGGTGTTCGCAGAATCAAAACGTTTGTGCTATTATTTTGTTCGGCATAGAGTATTTGGCAACTGTCGTGATATGTTCGTACGATTACTTTTTGTGGATTTATATTGTCATACTCGTATTCTTGCGCATTAACATTGTTATAGAGAGAAACTAAGCAAATGGCTGAAAATAATATAAATATGGTTTTCTTCATGTGCGATGGGTGTTTTGTTTTGATTTTGCAAAGGTATGGATAATAAATTGATTTTGCAAATTTTTTGTCTTCTTTTGCAATAATTTGGCCATTGTCGCCGCGTCGCCTCTACGCACCCTCTCCGTATCCTCTCCGTCTGTTCTACGGTTGTTCACCGGTTGTTTACCGGTTTAAACCGGTGAACAGTCGTAGAACAACCGGTGAACGGACGGAGTGGGTACGGAGAGGCGACGGCGCGGTGGGGTAGGGGGTGCGGCGTGGGATTGCGGCGTTTAAATAAAAATATAGGGCGCACACAATAAAAGTGGGGCGGTGGCGTTAGAAACACAATTATGTCGGACAAGTATTCGGATCGCGGACGGGTGGTCAAGACCATCTTCATCATCGTGGGCGTCCTGTTCATAGGGCGGCTGGCGATGCTGCAGCTGTTCGACCCTGAATACCGTGACCTGGCGCGGCGGCAGTCGCTGCGCAATGTGACGCAATATCCGGCGCGCGGCTTTATCTACGACCGCCACGGCGAGCTGCTGGTGCACAACGAGGCAGTGTACGACCTGATGGTCATACCGCGCATGGTGAAGGACCTCGATACCGCCTATTTCTGCCGTAGCCTCGGCATCGACCTCGAGGACTTCGAGCAGCGCATGCAGAAGGCACGCAAGTATTCGCCCTATTCGGCGTCGATATTCATGAAGCAGATTTCGAAGCAGGAGTACGCCAAGTTCGAGAACAAGATGTTCCGCTTCAAAGGGTTCTATATCTCGCAGCGCACGCTGCGCATCTACGACCGCCCGATAGCGGCGCAGGTGCTGGGTTATGTGGGCGAGGTGGACCAAGGCGACCTGGACCGCGACCCGTACTACAAGCGGGGTGATTACATAGGCAAGAGTGGCCTGGAGAAGAGCTACGAGGAGGTGCTACGCGGCGTCAAGGGCCAGCGATTGATGCACGTGGATGTGCACAACCGCGAGATAGGCCCCTATGCCAACGGCATGTACGACACGCTGCCCGTGGAGGGGTGGAACCTGCACACCACCATCGACGCCGACCTGCAGCAGTATGCCGAGGAGCTGATGGCCAACAAGCGAGGCTGCGTGGTGGCTCTGGAGCCGAGCACCGGCGAGGTGCTGGCCATGGTCAGCGCGCCGTGCTACGACCCCAACCTGCTGGTGGGCCGCATACGTGGCGAGAACTACAAGAAGCTGAATGCCGACATTGCCAAGCCGATGCTGAACCGCGCCTTGATGGGACAGTATCCGCCGGGCTCTATCTTCAAGGTGGCGCAGAGCATGGTGGCGCTCGACCTCGGCGTCATCACGCCGGGCAGCGGCTTCGCCTGCGACAAGAGCCTCGTGGGCTGCCACA
The DNA here is from genome assembly GCA_902791695.1 of uncultured Bacteroidota bacterium. GTDB lineage: Bacteria > Bacteroidota > Bacteroidia > Bacteroidales > P3 > Colimorpha. The sequence goes on along the minus strand of CADAWR010000012.1, from coordinate 34,793 downwards.
ACCATCCGTCGGCCACCTGTGTGCGCGAGGCCATCAAGATGAGCTGCAACCCCTACTTCTACCAGGTCTACCGCCGTGTGATACAGCAGGGCAAGTACAAGAACATATACAAGGACTCGCAGTACGGCCTGACGGTGTGGCGCGAGTACATGCTGCGCTTCGGATTCGGGCAGAAGCTGCCGATAGACCTGCCCATGAGCGGTGTGCAGAAAGGCAACATACCGGACACGGCCTACTACAACCGCTGGTACGGCAAGGAACGGTGGGCCTTCTCGACGATATACTCGAACAGTATAGGCCAGGGCGAGGTCACCGTGGTGCCGATACAGATGGCCAACCTGGCGGCCATAGTGGCCAACCACGGCTGGTACATCACGCCGCACATGGTGCGCTTCTATGGGCCCGACTCGTTGCGCAACGAGGAGTACACGGTGCGCCACGAGACGGGCGTCAAGCGCGAGTATTTCGACATAGCGGCCGACGGTATGTATGACGTGGTGCATGTGGCCGGCGGTACGGCGCGCCGTGCGCGCGTAGACGGGCTCGACGTGTGCGGCAAGACCGGCACGGCGGAGAACTATGGCAACGACCACTCGGTGTTCATCTGCTTCGCGCCGAAGAACGATCCCAAGATAGCCATGGCCGTGTATGTGGAGAACGCGCAGGGCGGCGGCGGCACGTGGGCGGCCCCCATAGCGGGCCTGCTGGTAGAGAAGTACCTCAACGGCGAGGTGAAGCGCAAGGACGTGGAGAAGATGTACCGTGAGGTGGAGCCTTGCCAGAAGCTGCCGCTGACACGCAGGGTGAAGAAGAAAAAGAAATAAGCTGCGAGAATGTGAGAATGCGTTAATGCTTGAGTGAAATGTATCAAGAGAAACTGAAAATAGACTGGTGGACGGTGGCGCTGTGGGGCTTCCTGGTGGTGTTCGGGTGGCTCAACATCTACGCTGCCACCTACAACGGTGAACATGCCGGGGTGTTCGACCTGGCCACCTTCCACGGCAAGCAGATGCTGTGGATTGCCGGAGCGGCGCTGATAGCCGTGGTGGTGATGTTCACCGAGCCGCGTGTATTCTCCAATACGGCGTATATTATCTATGGCGTTGTGCTGGCGCTGCTGGTAGTGACGCTCTTTATAGCCGTCACTTCGCACGGCGGCAAGTCGTGGATAGACCTGGGTTTCTTCAGGCTGCAGCCGTCGGAGTTTGCCAAGTTTGCCACGGCATTGGCGTTGGCCAAATACATGAGCGCCATCGATGTGAAGTGGTCGGATATGCATACCAAGGTGGTGTCGGCGTTCATCGTGCTGGTGCCCATGGCGCTGGTGTTCCTGCAGCACGACACGGGCTCGGCGCTGGTGTTCCTGGCTTTTGTGCTGCCGCTCTTCCGCGAAGGGCTGTCGGGAGCCGTGCTTGTCATAGGGCTGGCGGCCATAGCGCTATTTGTGCTGGCGCTGCTGGTGAACAAATACATACTGATAGGCGTGCTGGTGCTGCTGGCGGCGGGATACCTTTTTGTGTGGCTCAACAAGCGCTCCTCGCGCGACTGGTGGCGCACGCTGGCGGTGCTGGTCTGCTGCGCGGCCTTCGTCTTCTCGGTCGACTTTGTCTTCAACCATGTGCTTGAAGCCCACCAGAGCGAGCGCATCAACGTGCTGCTCGGCAAGAGCGAGGACCTTCAAGGGGCAGGCTACAACGTGCACCAGTCGAAGATAGCCATCGGCAGCGGCGGCTTCTTCGGCAAGGGCTTCCTGAAGGGCACCGTCACCAAGGCCGACTTTGTGCCGGAGCAGCACACCGACTTCATCTTCTGCACCGTGGGTGAGGAGTGGGGTTGGTTCGGGAGCAGCATACTGGTGGCGGCTTACGTGTGGCTGCTGGTGAGGCTGGTGAACATGGCCGAGCGGCAACGCAGCCGTTTCGCGCGGTTCTACGGCTATTCGGTGGCCAGCATACTGTTCATACACCTGTTTGTCAATGTGGGCATGGTGCTCGGGCTGGTGCCCGTGATAGGCATCCCGCTGCCCTTCTTCAGCTACGGCGGTTCGTCGCTGATAGCTTTCACCATACTGCTGTTCATATTCATACGCCAAGATGCGTCAAAAAACCAACTGTTATAAATGCCTAAGAAACCAACTAACGAAGAATACTGCTCGTTCTGCGGGCGTCCGGCCTCGCAGGCCGGTGTGCTGCTTAGCGGCCTGCACGGACTGATATGCCACGACTGCGCCGAGCAGGCAATGAGGATATTCAAGGAGCAGGTCAATGACTCTTCCCGCAAGGGCTATGACCCGCAGGCGCCGATACCGACGCCGACGGAGATAAAGACCTTCCTGGACCAGTATGTCATAGGCCAGGATGCAGCCAAGAAGGTGCTGGCGGTGGCAGTGTACAACCACTACAAGCGCCTACGCTACAATGCGCTGAACGGTGACAAGAATGAGGTGGAGATAGAGAAGAGCAATATCGTAATGGTGGGTGAGACCGGCACCGGCAAGACGCTGCTGGCGCGCACCATTGCGAAGCTGCTGAATGTGCCCTTTTGCATAGCCGACGCCACCACGCTGACCGAGGCGGGATATGTGGGCGACGACGTGGAGAATGTGCTGGTACGCCTGCTGCAGGCCGCCGACTACGACGTTGAGGCTTGCGAGCGCGGCATAGTGTTCATCGACGAGATTGACAAGATAGCCCGCAAGAGCGAGAATACCAGCATTACGCGCGACGTCAGCGGCGAGGGTGTGCAGCAGGCTCTGCTGAAGCTCCTCGAGGGCGCCGATGTCAATGTGCCGCCCGAAGGAGGCCGCAAGCACCCCGAACAGAAGCTCATCAAGATAAACACACGCAACATACTGTTCATCTGTGGCGGTGCCTTCGACGGCATCGAGCGCGCCATTGCTGCCCGCCTTAACAGCAATGTCATAGGCTTCAAGGGCGACGAGAAACGTCAGGAGCTGGATCGTGACAACATGCTGCAGTATGTGCAGCCCATGGACCTCAAGAAGTTCGGCCTGATACCCGAGCTTGTGGGCCGATTCCCGGTGCTTACCTATCTGGAGCCCCTCGACCGTGAGGCATTGCGGCGCATACTTACCGAGCCCAAGAATGCTTTGGTGAAGCAGTATGTGGAGCTGTTCAAGATGGACGGTGTGGCGCTGGACTTTGAGCCAGCGGCGCTCGATATGGTGGTAGACCGTGCGGTGGAGTACAAGCTCGGTGCCCGCGGACTGCGTGGCATCATGGAGGGCATCATGACCGACCTGATGTTCGACCTGCCCCAGAGGAAGGCCGATACCAGCTATACGCTCACCGCCGAAGAGGTGAGGAAGAGACTGCGGTGAAAACTTTTTTTTGCCAGTATCAAAAAAAGTAGTAATTTAGCACATTGAACAGACGCATTGCGACGGTGGTGAAAAGCCGTACAATGAGTTGATTGTGATATTGATACACTGTTAGAATAAATAGAAATATATATATGAAAACGCTCAAAAAAGGTCTTTTACTGCTCATTTCTGCATTGTTTGTGGCCTCAGGTGCCTATGCCCAGAAGAGCATCGCCAAGAAGGCCGACGACCTGTTTGACCAGTACCGTTTCTACGATGCCGCTCAGGAGTACGAGAAGGCCTATGAAAAGATCAAGGACAACAAAGCCGAGAAGAACCGCGTGTACTTTCAACTGGCTGAATGCTACCGCCTGATGTACGACTATCCCCGCGCCGAGCGCATCTATAAGCGCCTGGCCAACGATGGCTACCAGAACAGTGAGCGCAAACTGTACTTCAACCTGGCCGAGATGTGCCGCTTTGAGGAGAAGTTCGACGAGGCCGACGACTACTACCAGAAGTATCTGGAGATGGAGCCCAACGACAGCTATGCCGCCAAGCGCAAACAGTCGCTGATATACGCCAACCAGCTCTCCAACGACCGTACGCGCCACGAGATTACCAAGATGAGCGACTGGTGCACCGACTACAATGATTGGGCGCCGCGTTTCATCGGTAGTGATACCACCAAACTGGTGTTCACTTCTTCACGTTTTGGCGAATATTCCTTAGACAGTGACCCCTGGACCAATCAGGCTTACTCCGAGCTCTACTACGTCTTCCAGGACCGCAACGGCAACTGGAACTCCACCCCGGAGCTTTGGGATGTGAGTGGCAAGATTAATACCGACGTCAATGAAGGTGAGGCGGTCTTCTCGCCCGACGGCAATACGGTATATTTCTCGCGTTGCGACATATATGACAATGAAACACAGGGTTGCCGCATCTATATGTCGTCGCGCACTCCCGCCACCATAGACAAGAAGGGCAAGGGCAAGAAGAGCACCCCCGCCAAGAGCAAGAAAAAGTCCAAGAAAGGTAAGAAGGGCGCTGAAGCAGATGAGGAGCCGGAAGCTGAAGAGTCGGCACCGAAGGCTGCCCCTGGCGAATGGAACGACCCTATACCGCTCATTCTCGGCGACACAGCATACAACTATCTCTATCCCTACATCAGCAGTGATGGCCTGACGCTCTACTTCTCCAGCGACATGCCGGGTGGCTTCGGTGACTACGACCTTTGGAAGGCTACACGCAAGAGCACGGCCGACGACTTCGGGCGTCCGGTGAATCTCACCTCTATCATAAACACGCGTGGTCGCGAAGTGTTCCCCGTCCTGCGCAATGACTCAATGCTATACTTCTCATCCGATGGTCATCCCGGTGTCGGCGGCTACGACCTCTTCAAGAGCCGTCTGCAAGGCAACGGCAAGTGGAGCCAGCCGGAGAACCTCGGCATCCCTATCAACTCGTCGTATGACGAGATGTCAATAGTGTTTTATCCCGAAGAGGTGACGCCCTCCACCATCGTGGAGCGCGGCTACTTCTCGTCCAACCGCCCATTCGCCGACCCGCATAACCGTAAGCTCGCCAACCAGGCCAAGCAGCAGACACCACCCATCAACAACAATATCTTCTACTTTGTGCTGCCCGGCCTCAACTATGCCATAGAGGGCACTGTACGTAGCGAGAAGTCCATGCAGCTCCTCGAGGGAGTGCGCATTAAGGCTGTGGGCTCCGACGGCAGCGAGTTCGAGACCCGCACCGATAAGAAAGGCCACTACAAGTTCGATAGCACGCTTGTGCGCCGCGATGTGGTCTACAAGATGTATCTCTCCAAGAAAGACTACTTCAGCATAGAGGGCTCGGAGAGCACCAAGGGCTACACCACCGACAAGACGCTGGTGCACGACTTCCGCATGGAGCCGGTGCCGATGCGCCCCGTCGTACTGCCCGAGATACGCTTCGACCTGGCCAAGACCGAGCTTAAGGGCGAATTCATGGACTCCCTCATGGACCTCTATCTCGTCATGGAGAACAACCCCAACATTGTGGTTGAGATACGCTCGCACACCGACTGCCAGCCCTATATAGGCCTCACCAACGACACCCTCAGCCAGCGCCGTGCACAGACGGTGGTTGACTACCTCGTCAGCCGTGGCATCGAGCGTGACCGCCTTGTCGCCAAAGGCTATGCCGACCGCGTGCCGCGCACCCTCGACGAAGATGTGGTTGTCACCTATAACGGCAAGAAGTATACCTTCTCCGCCGGTAGTGTCATGGAGTGCGACTACATTGCCACCCTTGACCCCGAGCGTCAGCAGGCTGCCCACTCCCTCAACCGCCGCCTTGAGTTCCTTGTGCTACGCACCGACTACGTCTCGCGCCGCCTCGTTGAAAATATTGCCTCTGCCACGCCTGTGGCCCAGCAGACTGAGGACGGAAAAGTTATAGACCTTGTCAACCGCCCCGTCGACGATGACATCGACGAGGTGAAGCCGACCATAGTGCATGACGAGAGCGTCGTCAACGTCACCATGGTCAACTCCACCCGCGGCGAGATACCTTGCATCGTCAACGGCTCGCAGATACCCATGCTCATCGACGAGCGCTTCATGGAGCCTGTGGCTATCTCCTGGGAGGAAGCTATGAACCTCCTCTACCAAGGCCGTATCACCAAGGATGACTTCCCGCGCCGCGACCTCTCCTTCGATGCCGAGGGCAACATCATTGACAAGGAGATTGTCATCTTCAAGGAGATGCAGATAGGCGAACAGCGCCGCCAGAACGTCGAGGTCGTGGTGGTGAAGAACGTGGACTACAAGTTCATCATCAACCGTACCGGCCTGCGCCAGTTCGGCGAGTACGAGTTCGACAAGCAGCGCTCCAAGCTCATCTTCTTTGATGAGTAACCTGCTCATTACTATATTGGGTCCCACCGCCACCGGCAAGACGGCTCTCGCCGCCGAGGTGGCCTATCGTTGTGGGGGAGAGGTCATCAGCGCCGACTCCCGCCAGGTGTTCCGTGGCATGGACCTCGGCACCGGCAAGGACCTCGCCGACTACGACATCCACGGCACCCATATCCCTTACCACCTCATCGACATCTGCTCACCGCACGAGGAGTACAATGCCTACCGCTTCATGGGCGACTTCAAGGCCGCCTTCAACGACATAGTGGAGCGCGGCCGCCAGCCTATCCTCTGTGGCGGCACGGGCCTCTACCTCGACGCCGTCATCCGAGGCTATCACCTGCCCGACGCCCCCGTTGATCCCGCCTACCGCGCCACCCTCGAGCCCTTCTCCGACGAGGAGCTCACCGAGCGTCTGGCCTCGTATATAAGCCTGCACAACCACACCGACACCGAGACGCGCGAACGCCTTGTCCGCGCCTTGGAAATACAGGAGTTCGCCCAACGCCACCCCGACGCCTACATGCAGTTGCCGCCCATGGAGCACCGCATCTTCGGCATCAGCTTTCCCCGGCAGATTATCATCGACCGCATCGAGGCTCGCCTCAGGCAAAGGCTTGCCGACGGCATGACCGCCGAGGTGCAGCGTCTGCTCGACGACGGCGTGGCGCCGGAACGCCTCATGCGCTTTGGCCTCGAATACCGCCACGTCACACGCTTCCTCCTCGGCCAGTGCTCGCAGGAGGAAATGTTCCGCGACCTTTTCACCGACATACGGCGCTTCGCCAAGCGCCAGATGACGTGGTTCCGCCGCATGGAGCGCAACGGCGTCCCCATCCGGTGGATTGACGGCAGCCTCCCCATGGAAGCCAAAGCCGAAATAATTACCGCTTCTTTCTGAAAAATTCCTTCACCAGAGCCCCGCATTCGTCGGCCAGTACGCCGGCGGTCACTTCTGTCTTGGGGTGCAGCACGGGCCCTGTCAGCAGGCTGTAGCCCCGCTTGGGGTCGGCGGCGCCGTAGACTATGCGGCCCACCTGTGTCCATCCTGCCGCTCCGGCGCACATGGGGCAGGGCTCCACGGTGACGTAGAGCGTGCATTCCTGCAGATACTTGCCGCCAAGGTGCTCCGCTGCTGCGGTAAAGGCCAGCATCTCGGCATGCGCTGTGGCGTCGCCCAGCCGCTCGGTCTGGTTGTGGGCACGGGCTATCACGCTGTCGCCCAGCACCACCACGGCGCCTATGGGCACCTCTCCCTCGGCCTCCGCCGCTCGGGCTTCGCGCAGCGCCTGCTGCATGTAGAATTCGTCGTCGTTGTCGAAGATGCTCATCGCCCGTCAGTCTTTGTTGAACAGCAACGTCTGCTTGGGCTCAAGCTTGGCTTCTGTGCGCATTATCGTAAGCACGCCGTCGCGCATGAAGCTCTCTTCCTTGGGCAGTATGCTTGCTTCCCCCACTTGCATGTATTCGTGCTCAATCTTCCACTCCGTGTGCGGCTCGCCGTTGTAGTGGTACTCCGTCGAGTCATACTCGTCGGTCTCTATTATCACCGACAGCAGTCCCGTGGGCTCGAACATATAATGGCGCTTGAACAACTTCGGCCCCTCGACAGTCACTGTCTGCAGTTCGTGGTCTCCCTTGGCGCGCGTTATGCCCTTGTAGCTTAGTGTCAGCCCTTTTGTGCGCCAGTTGTACAGCGGCCCACGGAAGTCGTAGGCGTCCATATCCTCGTAGAAGGCGTAGTCGGGCTTCTCCTCCCAGTAGCCCAGCATGGGCTTGTACACGCGATAGCGGTCCTTGCCGTTGGTGCAGAGGCCAGTCTGAAGCGTATCGCCATACCACACCTCCACGCGCATCATCCGCGGCGCAATGTACCAGCGCTTCATGATGAAGGTGTCCTGTGACCCCGGCGAGGTGATGGTGGTCACCAGCGTCAGCATTTTGTCCTGCGGCAGGCGGTCTACGCCCAGCAGCTCCAGGTATCGGTCCACTATTGTCGCCGCCGTGTCGGCCTTCTGTGCCGTTGTGGCCAGTGGTAGCAGTGCCAGCAGCAGGGCTAAGGTGACTGAGTGTTTCATATCGTTTCTGTTTTTATTCTTTCTTGAAGGGGAATGTGAGCCGGTCCACCTTCCGGCGGCCTGTGATGTACACTGTGGCGTTGAAGCCGAGGCTGGCCGCCAGCCGGCTTATCTGTTCGCCGCCGTCTTCGGCCAAGGCCATAGCCTGCATCTCGTCGAAGGTAATGCGGCGTTTTGTAAGCCGCTGCAAGTCGTCGTAGCTGCCTGCGAAGTTATGGTCGCCGAAGGTGGTGGTGACCCATACCGAGTCCGGTGTAGCCATAGCGCGCCCCAGCTCTATCAGTTTGTTGACACTAATCCACATCACGCTGTCTTCAGCCACGCGCATCTGCCCCGAGGCGCTGATGCCTTCCACTATGGCCGTGAAGGTTATCACGCTCAGCTGTCGTTGCGGCGCCGCAGGCGCCGCAACCTCAACCGGTGCCGTCGCTGCCTGCCGTGTGCTTCTGCAACCCACTGCCAGCAGCGCCACCGCCGCGATAACCAATATGTACGAATGCCGTTTCATTTCATTTCTCCATTGCCTTCAGGTGCTCGCGCAGCGTCTCGCTCTCAGGGTCGAGCCGCACAGCCTTGCGCATGTAGGGCAACCCTTCCGTGTCGCGCCCCAGCAGGTGCAGCAGCCACGCGTAGGTGTCCAGACTGTTGGCATTGTCGGGCTCCGCCTCAATGGTGCGGCGGCTCATGGCGAGGGCTTTCTCCAGCTCTGTGCCCTGTTCCGACAGGTAGTAGGCATAGTTGTTCAGCGTCCCCCAGTCGTCGGGCCGCAGCTCCAGGCAGCGCTCGAAGCATTTCCACGCCTTGGCGTACTGCTTTGTGCGGTAGTATGCCTCGGCCATCAGGCCGTAGGTCTCGGCCTCGAGGTAACCCTTGGTGAAGCCCCATTTCTCGGCTTTCTCCAGGTGCGGCAGGGCCTCGGCATATCGCTCGTGCTTCACCTCGTAGAGGGCCTGCAGGTATAGCGGCAGCGTGTGCATCGGGAACAGGCGCGACGCCCTTGCCGACAGCGCCGCCATGTCGTCCTCGCGCTCCGGAACCTCGGTCAGGCATATCAGCAGCCCCTCCCACACCTCGTAGCGGCTCGAGTCCTTCTTCAGGCTCAGCTCCAGCCACCGCGCAGCCTCGGCGTACTTGCGTTGGCGCATCAGCACGTCGCCGTAGAGCAGCGCGTACTCCGTCGAGTCGCCGCAAGTGGCCATCACCTTGTCCAGCAGCCCGAAGGCCGCCTTGCTACGCTCGCCGTAGAACTCCTCGGCCGAGTAGAACGACGTCAGCAGCTGCACCTTGGTGCGGCAGTCGAGCTTCGCGTTGGCGAAGGCCGCTGCCAGCTCGCGGTCGGCCTCGGCGGGCTTGCCCACGGCTTTCCAGTACTCGGCCAGCTGTATGTGTATATACTCGTCCTCCGGGTCGGCGGCGAGCACGCGGTCGTAGTACTGCTTGGCCTTGGCATAGCGCTTGCGGTTCATGTTCATCTCGGCCAGTATGGCCTGGAAGCGCTTCTCCTGCGGCATAGCCTCGGCCAGGGCTTCTATCTCCTTCTCGGCCTTGTCGCTCTTGCCGGCGGCGTTCCACAGGCGCTGCTTCTGCAGCGAAATCTCTTCGGTGACGCCAATGCGCTTCTCCACGCGGTTCAGCGCCGCCACGGCGCCCTCGATGTCGCCGGCGTCGATGTGCGCGTTGCTCAGCTCATAGTAGTATTCAAGTCGCTCGGGCTGCAGCTGCACCAGGCGCTCCAGCGTGGCTATGTGCCCCTTGCTGTCGCCGCGGCGCTTGCGCACCTCGGCCTGCAGCAGCAGGTACCACCGGTTGGTGTCGGCCGTGGCCACGGCGCGGTCTATGCACACCTGTGCGCTGTCCGTCCATCCGCGACGCAGCAGCAGGCGGCTCATGCTGTACCATGCCGCTCCGCAGCGGGGCTCCTTGGCGGTCACCGCGGCGTAGGCCGCCAGCGCCTCGTCCAGGCGTCCGCTCTCCTGCAGCGCCACGGCGTCGATGAGCGCCGCGTCGGTACGCAGGGCCTCCTCGGTGACCTCGCGGATGGGTATGCGCCGGTAGCGGCTGTCGTCCACGGCGGCCGTCTTGCGGCTGCCCGTGCACCCGCACAACGCCGCACAAAACAGTATGTATACTATATATTTATATCCTTTCATGACGCCTTAATAACGACGGATTGGTTTTTTTATTGTGCGGCACCCTATCCGGTCCGTACCCGCTCCGACCTCCCTCCGACAAAAAACCGTTAAACAACCGGTGAACAGACGGAGCGGGTACGGAGCGGGTACGGACCGGATACGGTGATAAAAGACCCCGCCGCGGGACTGTGGGCTCACGCCCACGGCTAAAGACTGGCGCCCTTGGCAGGGCTTAGCAGGTGGCAGAAGACCCCGCCGCGGGACCGTGGGCTCACGCCCACGGCTAACGACTGGCGCCCTTGGCAGGGCTTATCAGGTGGCAGAAGACCCCGCCGCGGGACCGTGGGCTCACGCCCACGGCTAACGACTGGCGCCCTTGGCAGGGCTTAGCAGGTGGCAGAAGACCTCGCCGCGGGACCGTGGGCTCACGCCCACGGCTAAAGACTGGCGCCCTTGGCAGGGCTTAGTAGGTGGCAGAAGACCCCGCCGCGGGACTGTGGGCTCACGCCCACGGCTAAAGGCTGACGCCCTTGGCAGGGCTTTGCGGGAAGTATAAGTCCCCGAAGGGGACGTCAGTGGTTAGCCGTGGGCGTGAGCCCACGGGATGGATGCAGGCGATACCCTTTTTCGAGCCCCGTAGGGGCGACACATTACTGTTTCTCTTTGGGGAGAAAAATCAAAAAAAAACCTAAAATAGTTGCAGTATGGAAAAAAATACCTATATTTGCATTTGAATTGGATAGTGAAATAGTACCCGAATGTCGCTGCATCGTATTGTGTGCATGGCATTTGGACAAAAAACAAAGATAGAAAATTTTAATCACCAAAATTCAAACAACAATGAAAAAAACATTAATGGTTCTTGGTCTGACTCTGATTGCCTCCGTGGCTTTCGCACAGACCAAAGTGATCACCTCCCAAAAGGACAAGGTGTTCAGCAAACAGGCCACTATGCAGGAAGTCAAGGCTCCCGCCGTTGACTACAAGGCCTCCATCTTCAGCCAGAGCAAGAGCTTTGGCAACAATGTTGGCGATACCCTCGAGGGCGCCTTCTGGAACTTCGACGACATGACCGGTATGGTGTGGGACACCAACGGTGTCATCAATGCCGGCGAGTATGTGAGAATGATGGATGCCGACAGCGACTATGCTTGGGTACGCGTCGACATGCAGCCTCACAGCCTCAGCGGCAACGCCAACCTCTTCATGCGTATTCCCGACACCAGCTACATCCGTGCCCACTCCACCGAGTATTCCGGAGGCTGGTCCATCAACACCCTTGTCAGGGTTATTTTGGACCGTGTGAGCACCAACTTCATGCTTATCTACCCCGCCGGTACCACCGTCAACCAGACTCAGCGCCACAACGCTTTCGTCAAGCTGCCCGCCATCGCCAACCCCGGTGTCGGCAACATGTATGAGATTCGCTTCGTTCAGAACTTCTGCAAGTTCTACGACCGCGAGTACATCGACTTCAAGGTCGGTAGCGAGTGGTATGCCCGCGAAATCAACGTCGACGGTGTCGATGCCGACATCAACGCTTGGGGCGACGGCTACCGTTCCTACACCATGCCCGCCGAGTTCGGCCAGCAGGCTACTCTCGAGTTCCGCTTCCGTCTCTACAATCCTCCCACCAATGGTACCACCGGTGTGCGCAGCAATGCCTACGGTTACATCTGGGCTATCGACGATGTGGCCATCGTGCGTGCCGCCAGTGCAGCATGGCACCACGCCGAGCAGCGCTACCTTGATGGTGGCTATGGCACCCTCCCCTATGAGATGAATGTCCCCCTGGCTTGGTACGGCTACATCTACAACGACGGCTCCAGCACCATCGATGCGCCCGTCGCCACCGCTTACCACATCTACAACGGCGCTGCTACCGAGATCACCAACAAGCAGGGTGACACTCTGCTCCCCATCACCGGCGGCACCCAGCTGCTCACCCTCAACGAGCGCGGCTTCTATGACAGCATCTACTCCATGGGTTGGTTTGGCTATGCCACCGCTTGGGATCAGCCCGCTTCTGCCATCCCCGCTGGTTATACCCGCATGGGTCTGCCTTCGGACATGCCCGGTCTGAACAAGGTCACCGTCACCGCCACTGCTGCCGGTCTCGACCCCATCAAGTACGACACTATCGGCTACCGCGTTGTCGGTGAGACCGGTGGCACCGAGAACCTTCCCGTCTCCGGTTACCGCTGGGCCCACGATAACGGCGTCATCGCCTCGAGCTCTATCTACAAATATGGTAATCATGTTGAGGGTGGTACGACCTACATCACCACCGATGGTCACTACTACATGGCCGGTTACTATGTGGGTGTCCGCTTCACCACTCCCGATGTGATTCCTCTCGACGACAACAACGAGCCTTGGGTTATCAAGGGTATCGAGATTGTCCCCCAGACCGACACTGTCGACACCGCTATGGTTGGTTCCGTCATCAGCCCCCTCATCTGGAGAACCAGATATCTTGATTCTGTCGACGCTCAGGGTGAGCCCACCCAGTACACCTACATTGAGCGCATGAGCTCCGAGGAGACCGGTATCTCCAACGAGTATACCTATGAGATCGGTTATAACGACATCAACTCCACCATCAACAACCTTGGTGCCGGTTACATCCCCGCCGGTGACGACAACTACCACGCTGTCAACATCCGCGTTCTGGGTCAGCCCGAGCTCGAGCCCAACACCGCCATCAACGTTGGTTACTACATGGAGCAGGACGGTTACTTCGCCGCCGCTATCCAGCAGAACGCCTACCTCAATGCCGCTGGCCAGGCTGTTGCCTTCGCCAACGACGACGAGCTGGCTCCCTATGCCCGTCAGTTCCAGCCCTACCGCTGGGATGTCATCGTCCGCGACCCGGTTTCCAATCAGATGTACACCGGTAGCTACCATCCCTACTGGCCTATGATCCGCCTCATCGTCGGTCAGCGTGAGTCAATCCCCACGCACACCATCACCGCTCAGTGCAGCGACAACAATATTGAGATCCTCAACGACAGCTACGAGAACATGTGCGGCGAGAGCACGACCGGTTACGAAGGTGGTGACTACTCCGTCATCGTCTGCGGTGTTGGCGACAGCAGCTGGGCTCAGCCCGGTCTGGTCGACGGTATCACCATCGATGGCAATGTCATCAACCTTGACAACGAGGACGACTTCTATGGCGAGGATTACACCATCACCGAGGCTATCGAGCCTCTGAAGAATGCCGCCGGCGAGGTTCTGCTGAACCGTTCCTACTACATTGTGACCTTCGGTCAGATTGCCACCGACCACACCGTCAGCGCCACTGGCCACCTGTATCCCTGGCAAATCGGTATCGAGGGTGAGGCCGTCAGCGTCAGCCTCGGCATGCGCCCGAACCCCGCCAGCCACAATGTGACCCTGAACATGACCGGTGTCACCGGCATGGTCAACTGCAGCATCATCGACATGAGCGGCCGCGTTGTCTACAGCAGCGCCATCAATGCCGAGAGCAGCCACACCATCGACCTGAGCAACGTCGCTGCCGGCGCCTACTTTGTGCGCGTCACCAACGACAGCTTCAGCAAGGTTGAGAAGCTCATCGTCCGCTAAGTTATAGCGACACGATAACAAAAAAAGGCGTCCGATTGGACGCCTTTTTTTTGTTGTGGTTAAGAATCACAGTACATTCCCCAACTGCTCCTTTATCTTCTCGAGCTCGTCTTTCATGGCTACCACGATGCGCTGTATCTCCACATGGTTGGCCTTGCTGCCGGTGGTGTTGATTTCGCGCCCCATTTCCTGGGCCACGAAGCCGAGCTTTTTGCCGCACGAGGGTTCGTCGGCCATGGTCTGGCGGAAATAGTCTATGTGTTTCTGCAGGCGCACCTTCTCTTCGGTGATGTCGAGTTTCTCGAGGTAGTAGATGAGCTCCTGCTCAAAGCGGTTTTGGTCGACCTCCTTGACGGCGGCGTCGGCCATGTAGCGGCGGATGCGCTCTTTGGCGGTCTCGATGCGCTCTGCCTCATAGGGAGGTATCTGCCCGAGGAGCTGTTCGATTAGGTCAACATGGACGTGGAAGTCGCGCTCCAGCACGCTGCCCTCGTGTTTGCGGAACTCGTCGGTGAGCTGCACGGCGCGCTGGATGTCGGCCTGCAGTGTCGCCCAGCCGGCTTCGTCGAGGCACTGCTCGGCGTCGCCGTTCCAGATGTCGTTGCTGCACACGAGGCTTGCCAGCAACTGGCTGCTGTCGGCGCCCAGGCGCGAGGCCATGCGGCACAGGGCTTCGTAGCGTGAGGCCAGCAGCTCCTCGTTGAGGGAGGCTATGTTGCTGCCGCTCTCCTCGCTCATGGTGAACTCTACCTTGCCGCGCTCGAGGGGGGCCAGCAGGGCGCGTATCTCCAGCTCGCGGCTGCGATAGGCGGCGGGCAGTTTGACGATGAGGTCGAGCTGTTTGCTGTTGAGGGTCTTGATCTCAATGTTCAGTTTCTTGTCGCCGACGGTGCTCTGCACCTTGGCGTATCCGGTCATTGACTTCATAGGTTATTTTGTTTTATTGTTTGTTCAAAGGATGGTGTGGCGTAGGAGCACAGTGTGCCGCAGGAGTCGTAGATGAAGAAGACGGCTGCCGTGCCGGGACCGCCGGGGTGGGCGGCGATGAAGCGGCGGGCGCTGTCGAGGCCCATGACCATATAGGCCGTGGCCATGGCATCGGCGCGCCAGCAGAGGCTGTCGATGACCGAGGCGCTGAGGAGCGAGTGCTGCACGGGGCGTCCGGTGGCAGGGTCGATGGTGTGCGAGTAGCGTATGCCGTCGCGCTCGTAGTATTTGCGGTAGCTGCCCGATGTGACGATGGCGGCGTTGCGCAGAGGTACGGCAGTTTGCACCTCGGGGGCGCTGATGCTGTCGGCGGCGGGGCGTTCGATGCCGACGCGCCATGGGCTGCCGTCGGGTTTGCCCCCGCGGGCTATCACTTCGCCGCCCACATCGACGAGGTAGTTGGTGATGCCGTACCGCTCAAGCATGGCGGCGAGGAGGTCCACGGCGTAGCCTTGGGCGATGGCGTTGAAGTCGAGCTCTGTGGCGGGGCACTCTTTGATGAGGCGTCCGTCGCTGACGGCCACTCTGCCGCGTGCTGCGGCGAGCATGACGGCCAGCTCGGCGCTGTCGGGCTCTTGCTGTTGGCGGAAGCTGAAGCCCCAGGCCTGCACAATGCGTCCTATGCGCGGGTCGAAGGCGCCGTCGGTGTACTCGGTGATGCTGAGTGAATGCTCCAGCAGGTCGGTGAAGAGGGCGTCGACGGTGTCGGTGGTGCCTGCGTTGAGGCGCCGCAGCAATGAACTGTCGACCCACAGGGAAGCTGTGAGGTCGAAGGCATGGAGCAGTGAGTCTACCTGCGGCTGCAGGTCGCGTCCGCGGCGGTCATAGTACTGGATGCTGTAGTAGGTGCCCTGTGCCTCGCCGAAGAGGCGGATGGGCTGTTGGCTGCAGCCGCTGGCGATGAGCGCTGCAAGGCACAAAAAAAAGCGTCCGGCACGGCGGTGCCGAACGCTTGTTGTTTTTCCGTAGAGGGTCATTTACTTGCTGACAATGAATTTGCGGTTTGCCACGCGGCCGTCGGTGGTGACGATGCGCATGGTGTAATGACCGTTGGCAAGACCGTATAGGTCGAGCTGCATGGTGTTGCCGTTGCCTTCGCGGAGCATCACCTGCTGGCCGATGGCGTTGTAGACGCTAACACTGGCGATGGCCTCGGTGGTGCGCAGGTTGACGATGCGGCTGGCGGGGTTGGGGTAGATGTTCACGTCGATACCCTCGGCATCCTCGATGCCGATGTTGGTGAAGGTTACGGTGGTGTAGTTGCTGTCGGGGCAACCGTTGCCGTTGGAGGCGGTCATCATGATGTCGACGTTCTCGTGGGTGCCGTCGTCGCTGACGGTGAAGGTCTCTTCATTGCCAGCCTGCTGTATGCCGTTCATATACCAGGTGTAGACAAGACCACTCACTTCGCTGACGGCGGTGAGGGTGGTGCTGGCGCCGGGCTCAAGCATCCATTCGCCGCTGATGTGGGATTCGGGGGTCTTGTTTAGGGTGAGGTTAAGTGTGCGATAGGTGTAGCATCCAACTTCGTTGGTGTCGTTGGTTCTGCGCGAGATGTTGACACTGGTGGTATAGGTGGTGTCGTTGCGCCAGGTGTAGCGGTCGCAGGTGTTGACGACGTCAAGGATGGTGTCGCTTTTAAGGATGGTGAGCTTGAGGTGGTATTCCTGACGGTAGCAGGTGGTGTTGGAGTCGTGGGGGAAGTTGCCGGTATACTGGTTGGCAGGAGGAACGACGAGACTGGAGCTGGAGGAGAATACGGTGTCGACACTGTGGGTGAGCACGATGTTGTTGTAGCGGGTGAAGGTGTATTTGTTGCAGGCCACGGCAGTGTCGTAGGAGCTACGGTCGGAGATGGGGAAGATATTAAGCTTCAGCTTGTAGTAGGTGGTGCATTGTTTGCTGTTGTTGTACTCGTAGACGTTGTCCATATCGGCGGTCTCAACGTTGGAGCCGGAATATCTCTTGACGATGGTGTCGCCATTATCGTCGATATGGAAGGAGTAGCGGACGAGGTTGGGGTTGGCGCCGTATTTGACGGAGTCGTGGTCGCAGCGCATGGGGCGAACGACGTTCACGGTGCTGTCGCCGAACTGGAGGTTGAGGGTGTAGTAAGTGGTGCAGGAGCCAGCGGTGAGGGTGTCGTGGCAGATGGTGTCAGTGCTGAGCGAGTGGACGGTAGTGAGGGGTTTCCACTTGTAGGGTCTGGCACAGGGGGTGACCATGGTGTCGATGTTCTCTATATTGTTGAGGGCGATGACGCGCACGGCAGCGACGCTGTCGCATTTGTTGATGGTGGCGTTATCAAGGAGTCTCAGCACGAAGTTGGGTGCGGTGACGGTGTTGATGAGGGTGTCGCCCCACTGGAGGTAGCAGCCGATGGTGGTGTCGAGCACATTGTTGGTGGCCCAAGCGGTGTCGGTGAAGCTATTGTTGACAGTGAGGTTGATGGTGTCAGTGTATATGCACTTGGTGGCAGTGGTGTCGTGGTGCACAATGACCTGCGATGTGGTGTAGGCAGGCAGGGTATTGTCCCACGGATCGGTGAACTTGTCGCAGACCACGGTGTCATAGGTTGTGTCAATGTGGAAGGTAAGGTTGACCTTGATGCTGATGACACTGTCGCACTGGCCTTTCTTGGTCTTCAGGGTGAGTTTGTGCACGAGAGTGTCGGTGATGGTCATGCGGGGTGTGTTGTTCTGGTCGCGCCAGACATAGCTGCATCTTTCATCCGCAGTGGCGGTGGGCATGATGTAGGTAGGATTCACTGTAAGAATCAGACTGTCGCGGCGGGTGCATGTGCGAACGGTGTTTCCGTCAATGATGACACTGTCGACGTATGAAGTGTCAATGACGGTATCTTGGGTGAACAGTGTGCCCCACGGACTCATGTATTTACCGCAGACGGTCTTTTTGCCTATCATTGCACTATCAGTCTCACTGGTGAGCGTGAGGTTGATGCTGAACACACTGTCACAGCCGTGGGGGTCAACAACGGTGGCGGTGTGCACACCGTTGGTCTTCCACACGAGGCTGTCGCGCCAGATATAGACGCAGTTGGCGGCGACGGTGTCATATATTCTCACGATGTTGTTGGAGTCGATGGAGAGGTCAAGCACATACACAGTGTCAGGGTGTGTCACTGTGACCACGGTACTCTCTTCGTAGGTACTGTCGGTGATGCTCCAATAGTAGGGAGTGCATCGTGTCAGGCTAATATGCTCGACGACGACAGAAGATTTAGTCTGAGCGAATACGGGCAGGCAGATAAAGGCCAAAAACAGACTGAATAATGCTTTTTTCATCTTGTTGGTTTGTATTTATTATTATTATTATCTTTACTTATTGCGTTGTTGTATAGGGTGTTGAGGCCAAAACAAGCTTGTTGCCCCCATATATGAACAACATGCAAAGATAACACTTTTTTTTTATAATAGGGAACTTTTTTTGTTTTTTAACACTTAAGCAGCAGCTCTACTATGTTCTCCACGTGCTGTGTATGGGGGAACATGTCGACGGGCTGTATGCGTCGCACTTCATATCGGGAGGCGAGCATTTGCAGGTCGCGCGCCTGTGTGGCGGGGTTGCAGCTGACATATACAATCTTGCGAGGTGCGGCTTCGAGAAGTTGCTCCACCACTTTTTCGTGCATGCCGGCACGTGGCGGGTCGGTCACTACTACGTCGGGCCTGCCGTTGGCGGCTATGAAGTCAGCAGTTAGCACTTTGGCCATATCGCCGGCGTAGAAGACGGTGTTGTTGAATCCATTGCGGGCGGCATTGAGACGGGCGTCGGCAATGGCTTCCTCCACGTATTCGATGCCAACGACCTTCTTCACTTGCGAGGCAAGGAAGAGTGCAATGGTACCAGTGCCGGTGTAGAGGTCGTATAGCGTGTCGGTGGACTTCAGTTCGGCCAGTTCGGCCACGAAACTGTACAGTCGTTGCGCCTGTGCCGAGTTGGTCTGGTAGAATGACTTGGGGTTTATGATATAATGCAGGGGTTTGCTGCCGTTCCAGCCCGCCATCTCCTCTTCGATGTGGTTGTCGCCGGCATATGTGTGCACCTCAAGGTCGCCATAGGAATCATTGAACTTGGTGTTGATGATGTATTGCAGTGACGTTATCTGCGGGAAGCGCTCGCGCAACATGTCAAGCATGGGAAATAGACGCGAGGTATCGTCATCGGCAATGACCACAATGACCATCCAATGACCCAGCGATGTGTTGCGGATTATCAGGTTGCGCAGGTACCCTGTGTGGTTGCGTATGTTGTAGCATTCAAGGCTGTGCTCCATGGCGTAGTCGCGCACGGCTGTACGTATGGCGTTGCTAGGCTCGGCCTGCAGGGCGCACTGCTCTATGGGAAGCACCTTGTCGAACAGTTGCGGAATATGGAAGCCCAAGGCGCCCCATTCGTTCTCATCCCGCTCGGCGGGGTTGGTGTGCCACGCTTTTGTGGAGAATGAGAACTCTAATTTGTTGCGGTAGTAGTAGATGTTTTCAGAGCCGCAAATGGGTCTCATGCCGGAGCAGTCCACGTTGCCTAGTCTCTCAAGGTTGTCGCGCACCTGGCGTTGCTTGGCTTCCAACTGGGCATCGTAGCTCATGGTCTGCCATTTGCAACCTCCGCATATGCCGAAGTGCGGACACACCGGCTCCACGCGTTTGTCCGACATGCAATGGAATTTCACCGCGCGCCCTTCGGCGTAGTTCTTCTTCTTTTTGTATAATTGGATGTCGACGATGTCGCCCGGCACCACAAAGGGTACGAATACCACCAGCCCGTCGACCTTGGCCACCGCCATTCCTTCGGCGCCGGCGTCGGCAATTGTTACCTGCTCCAGTAGGGGCAATTCTCTATTTCTTCTTCCCATGGTTGATATCGATTGTATAACATAAAAGGAGTATCTGCGCGATACTCCTTTTAGTTCTTTGGCATAAGCCTCTTTTCGCGCCCTGTGGGCGTGGCTCACCGCTTATCTCTCGTCGGAGACGGTCAGTCTTTTTCTGCCTTTTCTGCGGCGGGCGGCCAGCACTTTTCTACCGTTGGCGGTAGACATTCTCTTGCGGAAACCGTGCTTGTTGGCTCTTTTTCTCAGCGAGGGTTGAAATGTTCTCTTCATATCATCAATATTTTTTGTTCTTTTTTATGCCGCATTTAGCGGGTCATTCCCCTTGAAATTGAGTTTGCAAAAGTACAAATATTTTTTGAATTGTGAACAAAAAATGTTTTACATAAAAACTTTTTGTTTCGTAATACACTGTAATATAGTGTGTAATGGCGTTAAAATAAATTCGTGTTTTGCTGTTTAAAAAATAATTTGTACATTTGCATTTCCAATTTTGAGAGTGAAAAAGTGTTAATTGAGCATAACTTGAATCGGAAATAAAAAGCTTTTTTAACCACAAAGAGCAACCTTATGGACAAGAAGCAGTTTATAGAGATGCTGGGCAACCCCGCCAAGTTCAGTTCTCAGGACCGTGGCTGGCTGCGAGCTGTGCTGGACCGCTACCCCCATTCTTCCATTATCAATGTGCTGGCGTTGCTGGCCGATCATGCCCACGGTTTCGATACTCCCGAACAGCGTCGCGCTGCCATGCTGGCTATGTGCGACAGCGCGAAGCTCGACGATATGCTTAACCGTGCTGCCAGTGCCAATGAGGCACCCTCATACGATATCTTCAGCGAGATAAATACCTTCCAGGAGGTCTCTTTTAAGACTGCACCGAAGAGCGTTATCCTCTCCAATTTCCTCAATGCAGGTCCTGCCGAAGATGTGCAAAAGGCTCAGGAAGCACCTGTGCCTGAGGTGCACGACGACAAAAAAAGCATACAGCCTGACGAGATATTAGGCACTGAAACACTTGCTGTTATCCTTGAAGACCAAGGCCGTTATGAGCAGGCTCTGGCCATTTATAAAAATTTATTAGCCCATAATCCCGAAAAAAGTAGTAATTTTGCAGCCCGAATTTCCCGTTTGGAAACGTTAATAAAAGGTAAATAACATATATCTAAAAGAAGTAAAATGTACACGTTTATCGTAATCCTCATTCTCATCGTCTGCGTGCTTCTCGCACTCGTTGTGTTGGTACAGAACTCCAAAGGTGGCGGTCTCGCTGCCAACTTCTCGGCTCCCACGCAGGTGCTCGGCGCCCGCCAGTCGGCCGACTTCATAGAAAAAGCCACATGGTGGCTCGCCGGTATCTTGGTGGCCCTTTGCCTCGCTGCCACGATTTCCATCTCAGTGTCGCGCAGCGGCGCCGCTGACCCCATGAAGACCGAGGTCACTGCCCCCTCCGACTATAGCCCCGTGCAGCAGAGCGAGGCTCCCGTGGCGACTCCTGTTGCAGAATAATACTGTGGCTCTCCGCGACGTAGAGCAGTCAGTTACAAAGCTCATACTATCCCGCTTCCCGCACATTCCTACCGACGGGCAGCGGGTTGCTTGTGCCCTTATGTCGCGTTTCCTTTATGATTCCGACCCGCGTTCGGCTATGCTGTTGCGCGGCTATGCCGGCACCGGCAAGACCTCTCTTGTTTCAGCCCTCATCCAGACGTTGCCGCAGCTGGGTGTCAGCAGTGTCCTGTTGGCCCCGACCGGACGCGCCGCCAAGGTGCTCTCGGGCTATTCCGGGCGCCAGGCCTTCACCATACATAAGAAAATATACATGACGGCAACCGACGCCTCGGGTGTTGTCCGCACCGTCCGTGCCGTCAACAAGCACAGCCACACGCTATTCATCGTTGATGAGGCTTCGATGATAGGCGTCGAGCCCGTGGCGCGCGGCCACAGTCTGCTGGAAGACTTGGTGGACTATGTCTACGACGGCAATCATTGCCGCCTGATGCTTATAGGGGACACCGCCCAGCTCCCCCCTGTCGGCCAGAGTGAAAGCCCGGCCCTTGACGAGCGTTATCTGTCATCAGCCTTCGCACTCAACGTGACGCCTCATGAGCTTACCGAGGTGGTGCGCCAGCAGAGCCTGTCGGGCATCCTGTCCAATGCAACGGCTCTCCGTGGACAGATTGCCGATATGTCGGATGCCGACGAGGTCAGCCTGCCGCTTTTCTCCGTGGCCGACGATGTTGTCAACCTCGCCGGCAGCGACCTCATGGAGACCCTCTACCGCGAATATGGCGACCGACGGCAGGAAGAGGTCGTCATCGTCACGCGCAGCAACAAGCGCGCCAACCTCTTCAACCAGGGTGTGCGCAACAGTGTCCTTTTCCGTGAGCAGGAGGTCAACGCCGGCGACTATCTGATGGTGGTGAAAAACAACTACTTCTGGCTCGATGGCGACAGCTCAATAGGCTTCATCGCCAACGGCGACATCGTTGAGGTGCTTGGCGTGCGCAATGTGCAAGAACTATATGGTTTCCGCTTTGCTGACGCTACACTGCGTTTCGTGGACTATCCTGACGAGCAGGAGCGTGACTGCAAGTTGCTGCTTTCCACCCTTTACAGCGAGTCGCCGTCGCTCACCGCCGACGAGCAGGAGCAGCTCTACAGCGCCGTCATGGAGGACTATGCCGACCTTCCGCACAAGGCCGACCGTATGCGCGAACTACGCCAAAATCCATTCTATAATGCCTTGCAAGTCAAGTTCTCGTACGCTCTTACCTGTCACAAGACACAGGGCGGTCAGTGGAACACGGTAATCATCGACCAGGGCTTCCTGCCGCCTGACCAGCCGCTTGGGCGCGACTACCTGCGCTGGCTCTATACGGCTTTTACCCGCGCCACCGGCAGGGTCTACCTGCTCGGTTTCGACGAACGCTTCTTTGCGTGATTTCTTCGTACCCGCTCCGTACCCGCTCCGACCCCGCTCCGACCAAAAACCGTTAAACAACCGGTGAACAGTCGGAGCGGGTACGGAGCGGGTACGGTGAGGATGCGGAAAAGTTCTGGAAATGAGTGCCTATCGCCGCACGGCCATTACGGGGTTGGCGTAGGCTTCGTACAGAAAACGCTGGGCGTCAGGCTGTAGCCCTTCGGCACGCGCCTTGAGCCGGTCGAGGGTGCGCTGTGTGTAGTGTGCCGGCAGGCGGCGGCCCGTCACAAGGGTATATGCGGCGTAGTTGGTGGGCATCAGTTTGTAGCCGTGCTGGATGCGGCGGTCAAGCAGGGCTGCCACATGGTCGGCAAGGTCCACACCTGCCGGCGGCTGCAGTTCGCGAGGCTTCAGCGGTGCCCCGATGGTGAGGTGCACATGTCCCTTGGGACCTATGATGCCGCTGACCACCGAACGAAGATCCTCGTCAGGGGCTTTGGTGTAGCTGCCATGCTGGCTTTGCATGAGCTCGTTGGCTTTCATTACATCGCACGGGTCCCACTCGTAGCTTATCGAGAGCGGCACTATGTGAAGACCGGCGAGGGTCTGCATCGGGTCTCCTTTGCCACCGAGGGTGAGCATCTTGATCATCGCCGGAGCTGTGGTATCGTTGCCATCTTTGGCGCGGCCGTTTTTCTGGGCTATCCATACAGACTGATGCTCTTCGGCGACGAGGTGGTTGAGGTAGTCAGACAGGTGGTGCAGGCTGTTGTAGAAAGCCCTGGGGGTACCTCCACGTTCCATGCGGATGAGCTTGTTGCTGCGGAATAGCACCTCCATTATGGGGATTGAGAGTAGGTTCTGGCCGAAGACTATGTGCGATGTGGTGCCGCGGTGCTCCATTAGCAGGTGTTGCAGCAGGAAGGCGTCGAGGGTAATGTCGCGGTGGTTGGAGATGAAGAGGTAGGGCACTCCTCTCCGCAAATGGTGCAGGCCGCTGAATGAGAAGCCATCGGTGGTTTCCTTGACGATGCGGCGTATGGCATCGTTCATGAAGGTGGCCTGGAACTGGTGTACACTGCGTGTGCCCAACAGGCGGCGGCGAGCCTCTTCTACGGCCATGTCGGGATAGATAAAGCGCATTATCTGAGGGAATAGTTCCCAGTCGGCAATGCGCTGCATGGCGTCGGGCAACTCGGAATCGGTATAGGGACGTATATCGTCAAATGAATCCATTAGAATACAGTGTCAATAAGGTGTTTGACGGTACTCTTTGGGTCGGCTCCCTCGTAGAGGATGCTGTATACGGCCTCGGCAATGGGCACCACATGTTGTATTCCGTACTCGCAGGCTAACTGGTGCAGGTTCTTTACCGAGTAGTAGCCTTCGGCCACAGAGCCAGTGCGGGCAAAGACTTCTTCGG
This sequence comes from uncultured Bacteroidota bacterium, assembly GCA_902791695.1. GTDB lineage: Bacteria > Bacteroidota > Bacteroidia > Bacteroidales > P3 > Colimorpha. The sequence goes on along the minus strand of CADAWR010000012.1, from coordinate 10,576 downwards.
GGCGCTCGCCGCGTGCCACCGCTTCGCCGAGGGCGCGGTTGCGGCTGTGATGCGACCAGCAGGTGACAACGAGGTCGCCCATATAATAGTTGTCGTAGATGTTACGGTCGGGACAAGGCATACTGTGGTCCAGCATGTTGTGCATTTCGCGCATCGCGGCGGCGGTGAGCACGGCGTTCAGGTTGTCGCCGTAGTCGAGCCCTTGGCAGAGTCCGGCTGCAATGGCGTAGATGTTCTTGCCCAGGCCACAGCGTTCCACGCCGTCGATGTCTGTGGTTGTGGTGGTATGCAGGTAGTTGCAGCGCAGCATGCAGGCCATCTCGTTGGCGAGGACGATGTTGGATGAGGCCAGTGTGAGGAATGTGGGCATCTCGCGGCATACCTCTTCGGCGTGAGAAGGACCGCTGACCACGCATATGGCGTCGCGACTCACACCGAAGTACTCCCTCAGATACATCGATACACTAAGGCAGCAGTCGGGGATAGTGCCCTTGATGGCAGAAACCAGTTTTTTGCCTTGCAGGGCTTCGCGGGGCAGAGTCTTGAGCACTTCGTGCAGATAGGCCGACGGTACGGCTAGCAGCAGGTAGGTGCTGTTGTCTATCACAGCCTGCAGGTTGGTGTCTACGTGCAGGCGGGTGGCATCGAGACGCGCTTCCGGCAGGTGGTGTGGATTGTGACCTTCGGCGAGGATTTTAGCGCGCGTTTCATCACTACGTACCCACCAATTGACCTCGCGGCCAGCCCTCTCAAGCAGTATTTTTACTATCGCAGTGGCCCAGCTGCCACTGCCGATCATTCCTATTTTGCTCTCTTTCATTATATAATCTTTACGTGTAACGTTTGTGACACGTACGTAAAGATTTGCAAAAATAGTAATATTATTTCACATTTTATAACAATATTCTGTTAAAAACACTTAATGAAATGCCTGTCATGTTCCTCCGAGGGTAAAAAAAAGAGAGGATGTCCATATCGGGACATCCTCTTCTCTTTTCGCAATCAGAAAACCTTATTTTTTCTTGGCGGCTTTCTTGGCGGCCTTCTTGGCGAGCAGGTTGCTGCCAGCTTTGAACTTGGCGACCTTCTTGGCGGGCACTTTCACTTTCTCGCCGGTCTGCGGGTTCTTGGCGGTGCGGGCTTTGCGCTCGACCACGCTGAAGGTACCGAAGCCAATGAGGCTTACCTTCTGACCCTTGCTCAGCTGCTCCTGGATGGTGGTGAAGCAGGCGTTCATAGCGGCCTTGGCGGCGACTTTGGTCATGCCAGTTTTCTCGGCCATTGCGTTAACAAGTTCGGTTTTGTTCATGGTGTTTTGTGTTAAAATGTTAATAATGATTGGTTTTTGTTTTTCGCTGCAAATGTATGAATTATTTTTGAAATGGCGCAAATTTTTTTTTGGTTTTTTTTAATTTTTTTTGCGCAACGCAATAACCTATGCTGATTTCCAGCCTATTAGCGAATTGCCTCTGAGGAAGTCTTCAATGTTATTTTTCTTTTTTCCAGCCATTTGGAGTTCCAAAATATGCACAAAACCATCGGCTGTTGCTATTTTTAGCACCTTTTTTCCGTCGCAAATCAGTGTGCCGCAGGGGGTACCGTGGGGTTCGGCAAGAGGGTGCACGGCGTATACTTTAAAAGGTACTGATTCTCCTTTGGGGTTGACGAGTGTCATGGTTGCCGCAGGGTAGGGGGCGAGCCCGCGTACGAAGCGATCGACCTCTACCGAGGTGCGGCCGAAATCGATGCGACAGTCTTCCTTGAAGATTTTTGGAGCTGGGCAGGATGTGCCTTGTTGCGGCGTGGGAGTGATGGTGCCAGCCGCCATACTGTCGAGGGTGCGTACCACGAGTTTGCGGCCCATTGCGGCCAAGCGGTCGTGCAGGCTCTCTGCTGTCTCGTCGGCAGCTATTGGGGTTTTTTCTTGCATCAGTATGGCACCTTCGTCGATGTTGTGGTTAAGTAGGAAGGTTGTCACGCCTGTTTCTTGTTCACCGTTGATTATTGCCCAGTTGATGGGTGCCGCACCGCGATAGCGTGGCAGAAGCGATGCATGCAGATTGAAAGTGCCGTGTGGCGGCATGTTCCATACAGCTTCGGGAAGCATGCGGAAGGCCACCACCACGAACATGTCGGCATGGTAGGCTCCCAGTGCCGAGAGAAAGTCTGGGTCGCGCAATTTCTCTGGCTGAAGCAGTGGTAGTTGATGCTCCAAAGCATACTCTTTTACTGCGCTGTATATCACTTTCTGGCCACGGCCTGCTTGCCGGTCGGGCACTGTGACTACGGCGGCAACCTCGTGGCATGACTGCATGATGGCGTCGAGGCTCTCCACCGCAAAATCGGGGGTACCAAAGAATATTACGCGCATTCGTCTGTGTATTGGCACATCTTGATGGCTGTCACGGCACCTTCTACTCCTTTGTTGCCGTGTTTCCCGCCGGCACGGTCAAGTGCCTGCTCCATGTTGTTGGTGGTAAGAACGCTGAAGATGACGGGGCGGCCTTGCTTGAGCGACACATTGACGAGACCTTGTGATACTGCTTGGCATATGAACTCGAAGTGGCGGGTCTCGCCCTGTATTACGCAGCCTATGCAGATGACGGCGTCAAGTGTGCTGTTGTTGGCCAGCATGCATTCGGCAGCATATGGCAGCTCGTAGGTGCCAGGAACGCGCTTCACTATGAGGTTGTCTTCTTTAACACCGTTCTCTCGCAGGGTGTCTACCGCGCCTTGTAGCATGGCGTCAGTAACTGCGGGGTTCCATTCGGCGGCAATCACACCAATGCTGTATTTGCTTGCGTCGGGCACGGCTTTGGGGTCGTAGTCCGACAGGTTGGTCTTCTTATCGGTCATGTCTAAAAGTCTTTGGGATTTATTGTTGTGGTCTGAGCCTTGCGGTTCTTCTTGCTCTCGCGTATCTTGCTTTCGTCTGCCTTGTATTCAAGCTCTTCGCCTTTGCTCGGCTTGTGTATGCCGAAGTAGCTCTTGTCGAGGTGTAGTCGACGGGTGCGCAGTGTATAGTTACTGAAGTCAAGTATCCATTCCGGGTCGAACGGTTGGTATAGGAAACGGCACTCAAAGTGCAGGTGCGGCCCGGTGCTGTTGCCGGTGCTTCCGCCGAGGCCTATCACCTCGCCCGCTGTTACCTGCTGTCCGTGCTTGACATTTATTTTTGATAAGTGGCCATATAGAGTCTCCAGACCGTTGGGGTGGCGCACTACCACGCAGTTGCCGTACCCACCCATGCGTGTGGCGATACGCACCGTGCCGCCGAATGCAGCATGTATGGGCTCTCCTGTGCGTAGTCGGATGTCCACGCCATGATGCCCGCGTTTCCAACGCCATCCATAAGGGCTGGTCTTGGAATCCTTCACTGGGAAGCAGAAATCAGAAGTGTCCTTTATTAGCACTATGTTTATTTCGTCGGGCAGCATGGCGACCTCAGTGCGGCCGTGCGGGTTCACCCGGTTGCCAGGAAAGGCGTCGTACCATAACGGAACGATGTATTCCGCTCCGGTGATGACTGATGGCGTGGCCATTTCCGTACGAGGTGTCTGCATTTGTGACTTAGCATCCTCTTTTGCTTTCGCTGTAACGGTCCTGTCTTCTTTGCCTTTGTGTTGTGTCTTCGGCGCAGCCGTAATTGTTGCTTTCTGCATCTTCTCCGCCTTGGCGAGGCGTGCGGCGATTATGCTGTCGTAGTACGACATTTGTGCCGACACGTTGTTTGCACCGAGCACTATAAGTAGAAGTATAACTATGCGGCGAAGGCGTGCCACCGGTATGCCCAACTGTTCGCGGTATTTGGCTACCGTGCGACGTGCTATAGGTAGGCCGCGCTCGTTGAATATCTTGGTCAGAGCGTCATCCGATAGTGGCGCTCGCTTGTCTTCATTGGCTATGGCGTCGGAGAGGCATTGCTTTATGGTATCTACGGCCACTTCCTCGCCGTCCTCCGTGGTCATGCCTTTCGAAAAGCATTCCTTGAGGGGTATGGCGCCGAAGTCGGTTTGCAAGTATTTGCTGTTGGCCATACGGCTCACTGTACTTATGTCCAGCCCCGTGGCTTCGGCCACCTCGCGCTGACGCATCGGTACCAGCAGGTCACTGTTGCCTGTGAGTAGGAACTGTCGTTGGTGCTTCACTATGTAGCGCATCACACGAACTATTGTGTCGTGTCTCTGCTGTAGCAGGTCTATGAAGCCTTGGGCATCGCTCTGCTTGCTGCGAAGGAAACGCAGTGTTTCTTTGTCGCCGCCATCTTTCTCCATTGCCGCCAGCATGTTGGTGTAGTATGTGTTTAGGCTTAGCTTGGGCAGGTGGCTGTCGTTGAGGTAGAAGCTTAGCTGTCCGTCGTGCTGCGTGAGCACTATGTCGGGTGTTACGTATGCTGCAGTGTCATTGTCTTCGTTGTCCGACCCCAGGGGCTTGGGGTTGAGGCCACGTATTGTCTCTGCCGCCTTGTCGAATTCCTCTTCGTTGATGCCAAGTGTTTGTCGGATATGGTCGTAGCGGTGATTGGCAAAGTCGTCGAAATGATCGCGCACTATTGTTGTGGCGAGGTCGTTGCCACCGTCGCGCTCCAGTTGCAGCAGCAGGCATTCGCGCAGGTTGCGCGCTCCAATGCCTGCCGGGTCAAGACTCTGTACGATATGCAGCACCTCCTCCACCTCGTCTTGTGAGGCCTCGATGCCTTGACGGAATGCCAGGTCGTTGGTCACAAGCGCCAGGTCGCGTCCAAGGTAGCCGGCATCGTCAAGCGTGCCTACCAGTTCGGCGGCAATCTTATGCTGACGTTCTGTCAGTGGGCGTAGCGCAAGCTGTTGCATCAGGCGCTCTGATGCCGAGTAACTATCGCTCACCACGAATTCGCGCCTCACTTCGTTGGGGTCATTCTCCTGGTGCTCGCGGTAGTCGTAGTCGAACCCATCATCATCGTCGGTGTCCCAGTCCGACCTATTGTCGGTCTGTGGCAGCGGCAGCTCGTCCTGCACCTCGGCGTCGAGCAGAGGGTTCTTCTCTATCTCTTCTTTGATGGCTTGCTCCAGTTCAGTGACAGGCAACTGCAACAGCCGCATCAGCTGTATCTGCTGAGGCGATAGTTTCTGCTGCAGTTGCTGTCGCTGGACCTGTTTCATTTTTCTTAAATGTCCATATACGGAAAGCTGTGGACTATCTTACGATATCCATCTCTTCAATCAAGTTCTTGGCACCGGCATATATGTCGATGACCCAGAGCATGTAGCGGCTGTCGAGGCATATGCAGCGCTGCAGGTTCTCCTCGAAGTCTATGTCGCCGCTCATAGCCTCGCTGTTGCCGTCGAAGGCCAGGCCGATGAGCACGCCCTTGCCGTTGATGACCGGCGAGCCACTGTTGCCGCCTGTGATGTCGTTGTTGGTGATGAAGCAGGTGGGCATCTCACCATTCTTGTTGGCGTAGGGGCCGAACTCCTTGGCATAATAGAGTTTCTTGAGGCGCTCCGGTACGTTGAACTCGCTGTTCTCGGGGTCCTCTTTCTCGATTATGCCCTTCATGGTGGTGTAGTAGCGGTAGTCCACGCCGTCCTTGGGCTCATAGCTCTTGACGTTGCCGTAGGTAAGTCTTATGGTCGAGTTGGCGTCCGGCGACATGAGCTTCTTGCCCTTGTTCATCTGAAGCACACCGTCGGTGAAGTCGCGTATGCCGCGCTGCAAGCCGTCCCTGCTCTCCTGCGATACGTTTTCGTCAAGGTTGAAGTACAGTTCCCAGACTTCATTGCCGGCAGCCATCATGGGGTCTTTCTGCAGCTGCTTGAGATTGGGCTTGTGCATGAACTGGCCCACCTTCTCTTCGTTGGCGAAGATGCTCTTGTCGTAGAGGTCGTTGGCGTAGCGCTCCCAGTCGCCTTTGTATTTCTTCTGTGCTGCCTTGAGAAAATCGGGGCACACGTCGGGGTTGATGTGGGCGTAGACGTATCCGAAGAGGGCTGCCGTGAGGCGGCGGTCCACCTGCTCGTCATAGTCCTTGAAGAAGCCTGCAGCGTAGTTCTCATAGCGGCTCAGGTCGGCGTTCTTGTCGTTTTCCAGGTCTCTCTTGAGGCTGTTGCCCAGGCGTACGGCCAACATCAAAGCCTCGGAGCCGGTGATCAGGCCTTCCGTCACATACATGAAGGTCTCCTCGCTCTTGGCACGGTCGGCATAACCCTTTTCGATAAGGTCGAGGGCCTTGCCGTACTTCGGGGCGTGGTGGCGGGCCCACTCGCTGTACTCTTTCTCGAGCTCCTTCTTCAGGCCCATGGTGTTCAGGGCCTTCAGGGCCTTGTTCTGCTCGTTGCTGTACTTCCAGTAGTTCGAGCAGCTGGCGTACTTCGAGGCGTATTTGATGCGCGTGGCCTGTGAAGCGGCCATCTCTTCGCGCAGGATGTTGATCTTCACGGTGCGTATTTCGTAGCGCAGCTTATTGATGATGTTCATGGTCTCTTCCAGGCCGTAGCTGGTAAGGAAGTGGTCGGTGGTGCCGGGGAAGCCCATCACCATGGCAAAGTCGCCGTCCTTCAGTTCGCCGGCGCTCACGGGCAGATGGTGCTTGGGGGAGAGGGGAATGTTCTCCTTGCTGAATTCAGCGGGGTTGCCCTCCTTGTCGGTGTAGATGCGGAACATCGAGAAGTCGCAGGTATGGCGGGGCCACGACCAGTTGTCGGTGTCGCCGCCGAACTTACCCATAGACGACGGGGGTGCGCCAACAAGGCGGACGTCCTTGTAGATGATGTGCACGAAGAGGAAGAACTGGTTGCCATTGAACATGGGCTTCACCTTGGCGGCGTATTTGGTGTCCTTCACTGCCTCCTCCTCAATCTCGGCGCACACCTTCTTGATGGCTTCGGCGCGGTCGCCCTCGCTCATGTCGTCGCTCAGGGCTTCCTGCACCTGCTTGGTGACATCCTCCATGCGCACCAATATCGAGGCCGTGAGACCCGGATTGGGCAGCTCCTGATCCAGAGAATAGGCCCAGAAGCCATCGCGCAGGTAGTCGTGCTCCACGGTCGAGTGCTCTTGCAGCTTGCCGTAGCCGCAATGGTGGTTGGTGCTCACCAGACCCTTGTCGCTGATGATCTCACCGGTGCAGAAGTGCCAGAAGGGGGTGCCGGCGTTGCCGAGACCTACGATAGCGTCTTTCAGGCAGCTTTGGTTGACGCTGTAGATGTCCTCCGGCGTCAGCTTGAAGCCCTGTTTCTGCATGTCGTTGTAATTTTTTCCGATTAGTGACAGAAGCCACATGCCCTCGTCGGCGCGTGCTGCGGTGGGCAGCATCAGAGCCAGGGCCATTGTTACGATTAAAGTACGAATTTTCATTGTATTATTTGTTTTTATAATTGTTTTGCGCACGAATTATCAATTTGCAAAGATACATAATTTCTGCAAACTGGCAAAATATAATATTGTATAGAGCCCACTTTCTTCGCCCCCTCTCCGCCCTTCCTCCGCCCTCCCTACTATTGTTTACCGATTGTTCTACGATATAAACCGTTAAACAACCAGCGCCTGCGGCGGCGACGCGTCCAGTATGGGCGCTTGGAGCCAGTACAAATGCGAGCACCCTGCGCCCGCTTGTCGGGCGGCGCCGCAGGCGCAGAACAAACGCCATGAAAAAAAACAAACCTTGTAAATCTTATAAATTATTTCCGCCTGCGGCGGGGATTTCCGGGTGCGGGTCGGGGAGATCTCGTAGATTACTTCTAAGGTATCGCTGCGGGGCGCGATGATTTATTTTCATGGTGTGCATAAAATCACCGTTCACCGTTCACCGATGAAAAAAAGTGGCCAGCCTCGGTTGGGACTGGCCAGACACATAGTAGAGAGTAGAAGAAGGGGAAGAACAGGGAAAGTTTAACCGATGATGCCGGTGCCGATGTAGCAGCTGTCGCTGTTCTTGCCCTTGTTTTCGCGGCCGTCGCCGAGGCCGAAGCCGTAGACGTGGACGGTGAGGCCAGTCCAGGTGCTGGGGACACGTACCTCAATCTGGCCAGTGGTACGCAGAGCGGGTGCCGAGAGGATACCCTGCTTGGTATCGGGCTGGTAGATGAAGAGATACTCCTTGTCCTGAGCGTCGGCACCGGGCATGTCGGCACTAGTGCTGTAGGAGACGCTGACGCGCTGAGGCTCGGCGAAGGAGGCGTTGCCGAAGCCTGCCTGAGGCAGAGTGCCGATGGAGCACTTTTTTCGCGAACCTGAGAGGGAGTCACCACGGAGTCACCATGGAGGTATGCTCTTTTGATTTCAAGACCTTGTTGGTGGTTTTGTAGCCGGTCGACAGGAGTTCGTCGGATAGCATGTCGTTGCGGCGGATGAGTGCCATGAGGTGGTTGACGGCTACGCGGGGCGTGCCGGCTTCTCCTTGTTGGCGCTCTTGGTTTTCACCTGCTTCTGCCACTCGACGAGCTTCTTCAGCTCTTCTTCGTCGTGGGCGCGGAAGTCGCGACAGATGGCTTCGATAAGGTTGGACAGTTGGCCCTTGTTGCCACCACTTTCGGCTACCAGATGGGCCATTTGGCCGCATGGTTCCTTCCAGGAGAGGTCGGGGTATTGGAATTCTGCTCCGCTGAGGTGAGCGCCAAGTACGGGGAAGAACATGGGGACTAAGGCTTCGTACATGTCTTTTGAGGCCTGAGAGAGGAGAATTTTGATGCATTCTGTACCATTTCCAAGGTTAGGCATCTTGGGTGCCTTGGGTTTTGTGATGTCGTATTTCATTGTTTGTTTGCTTTTTAGGTGAAATTTAGTGTGGGGTTTCTATCAACTATCAGTTCTATCAGTTTATTTTAGAGGGGTGTCATTTTCTTGATTTTATCCCTTTTCTTATTTATATATATCTTATTATTAATTAGTTATAAGTATTATAAGAGGGGTTTTTGAAATTGAGGGGTGTCATTTTTAATTGATAGAACTGATAGCTGATAGATTCGACCATTGGTTACTTAGTCTTTCTTGAGTCTTTCTTCCCTACGCGGCCAGCAATCATTTTGTCCACTTTCTGGGCGATGGAGAGGGCTTGGTGGACGAGGCGGTCGGGCAGCTGCTTCACGAGGTCTTCGGGCAGGATGAAGCAGAAGTAGTACTTGCCGTCGCGGCCGAGGGTCAGCGAGCTGTTGTCCTCGCGGAACAGGGGTGTATTGTGTTTCTGCTTGGGGCGTTCGGTGATGTAAACGTTGCCGTCGCGCATGGCCTGCACTTTGCAGTTGGCCATGAAGGGTTCCATCTCGACGCATTCGGTGCACATGAAGTCGATGATTTTGAGTCCGTTGTCAGTCTCGCCGAAGGTCATCATGCCGTCGACCATTGTTGTCATCTTGCTGTTGGATTTGTTTGTTTTCATTGTGTTTGAGTTTTTGGTGAGAGGAAGGTCGGATTGTTTGGCCATTTACTCGAGAACATCCTCCTCGCCTCGACTCGGTTGATACTTTATTCTTGATTTCCTTTTTGAACACGAATTGCACGAATTTTCCGAATCAGCTTTTCTTGTCCGTTTGAAATCACCGGCAAAGGTAGGGCAAAAAAAGCACCGGCGTCGCCGTCGGTGCAGAATTAGTCCTTTTAGTCCTTTTTTTAGTCACAGGGTAACGTCATCGTTAGTCCTTTCGTTAGTCCCTTTAGTCCTTTTTCCGGAAGATGAGGTCGATTTTTTTCATGTTTTCGGCGCTTGGAGCCTTCGTATTTTTCAAGGTTTTCGGTAATGACTTGTCGTTCTTGTCTTTAAAGGCCGTGAGTGCCACTTCCCATCTGGAATTCAGCTGTGTGCGCACCATGTAGGCCAGCTCGCATGTGGTCCCATACCAGCGAACAGGTCCAAGAGGTGCCGTACCGGAGCCGCACATCAGGTATGTGAAGTTCATGCTCGTCAGCTCGTCGGCTCGCGGTCTTCTTGCTACAGCCGTCGAAATAGGCCATGGCGAGGTCTTGTTTGAACTTGTAATAAAATTTGAAATTTAAATTAAACATATCGGCCATGGGCCGGGAACTGTCAATCTGAAAATTTCAAATCATACAATTAAATCAAGCAAAAGAAACCCCGAGTAGAAGTAATTCTACTATCATTTTTATCAATTTATAAAAGGTTAAAGTGGTGATTATTATTATCTACCGTATCAGGTCAAATAAACATTTGGCTTTGCACATCGGGCAAAATGGCAGCCCCTTAAACGTTTTTAGCAAAGTCTTTTTGCTTGACGTTTAAATACAAAAGAATTTCCGATGTTATCGAGACTGTGATTACGGATGACCTACGCATTTGCGTATAGTGAAAACAAAGCGAACTCCACCGTCCTTGTTTTGAAATGCTGCTATCATTCCACCATGCAGTTGAACGGCGTTTTTCACGATGGCGAGACCGAGACCTGTGCCTCCGAGTTTGCGGCTTCTGCCTTTATCGACACGGTAGAATCGCTCAAAGATACGCGGCAGATGTTCTGCTGGGATTCCAACGCCATTGTCGGAGAATGTGAACTGCCAATGGGTGTCGGCGTCGGAATGTGTAAGGGTTATCGTGGTGCCGTCGCCCGCGTAGGATATGGCGTTGTCGGTGAGGTTGCGGAAGATG
>CADAWR010000011.1 GCA_902791695.1 uncultured Bacteroidota bacterium | reverse complement strand
CTTCCCATTCCGAACAGAGAAGTTAAGCCTCACATCGCCGATGATACTGCACTTGTTTGTGGAAAAGTAGGTCGCCGCCAATCTTTTTAAGAGCATTCCAATAAGGGATGCTCTTTTTTTTTGTTTTGATAGTTCGCATTTTTGTATGCTTAGGGCACTATTTGGTAAAGACGCGTCGAAAATGTATAACTTTAAAACAAAAAATCACAATGAAAGCAAATTTAGCAAAGTGCGGCCTAGTGGCCGTGATGACGATGGCAGTGAGCTTTGGTATGGCGAGTTGCGAGAAATCCTACAACAAGCCAGCCATTGAGACACAAACCGTAACGATGGCAAAGGATAATGCCGCCTATGAAGCCGCTGTCAAGGAACAACTGGCTGCCATGCAGCGCGGCGAGTGCAAGGAGATGACGCTGCATCTCGAACAAACGGATGACAGTTACATTCTCACATCCGAACGTCATAACAAGAAGTAATCTTAATGACAATGACCGACCATGAGCTGACTCAGGTTATAGAGGCCAGCTACGATGCTCTGCTGCACCGTGCATGGACGCTCCTCCAGAATGGCGAGGATGCCCGTGACGCTGTGCAGCAGGCGGTCATGGAGGCGTGGGAACGACGGACGACAATGAGTGACGTGGAGAATGTGGGCGGATACCTATATGGCATGGTATCGCATGTCTGCATGCACCGTCTGCGCGATAGTGGTCGCCATATTCTGGTTCATCAAACTCTTGCTGACGTGATGCCGCTCCATATTAATTCAGACCCTTTTGGATTGGAGTATCTGCTGCAGCCACTCACCGACCTGCAGCGTAGCGTGGTGCAACTACACGATATCGAGGGCTATTCGTGCATTGAGGTGGCTTTCAAACTTGGACGTACACCCGTGGCAGTGCGCAAGCAACTTGCTCTGGCACACAAAATAATGAGAAAATATGGAAAAGATTGATAAACTGATTAGTGACTATTATTCTGGCATTATCTCTCAGGGTGAGATGGATGACCTTTGCAGAATGTTCCTCGACAAAGAGGATGTTCGTATGTCATATCCCGACGAAAGTCGGGTGTTGGTGCCGTTGGCATTGGCTCGCATGGCACATCGCCGAAAGAGAAATCAAACATGGAGTATAGCGGCAAGCATTGCTGTTATGCTGATGCTTGGTGGTGGCATCTATGCACACGCCGCCAATACACCACACACGTATTGCAACGACCCGTCGTTTACCTCTACTTATGTCGAGCAATGGTATAATAAAACCCTTGAGACCGCTGTATGAAACACCTCGCTCTATTTCTGATGCTGATGGCAGGTTTCGCCCTTCAGGCGCAGACCGACATCTACCAGCGGTATACCGACCGTGACGACCTGGAGCGTGTGGCCTGCCTCACCAACCGCCGTCTTGACGATGGCACACGCGTCGACATAACCCTTCTCCGGGCTCGCGATAGCGTGGCGATGCGGGCTGTGATGGATGAACTGAAATTGCCACAGGTAAAGGAGCGCCGTGCCGGCTCTGTGGTTCTCAGCTTGCGCGACAACACTAATCCGGCCAATCCTGCACCGACGCGACGCGACGGCAAGGTGAACCTACGCCGCAGTTGCCTTGTAGGCTACTCTCTTTCGGAGAACACCGTGTTTGTCTACCACAACGTCCGCACCGAGCGCCGCTATCAGTCAATTCTCGCACATGTACTTGCCAGAGCGCAAAAACAGAGAAACTAAACCCCATATCGCCGATGATACTGCACTTATTAGCTTCGTTCACGTTTCTTCATCTCGGCATAGCTCATGCAAGCATGGCTCTGCGCTCGACTTCCGAAACGGTTGTGGAAAAGAATGTCGCCGCCAATCTTTTAAAGGGAGTCAATTATGGCTCCTTTTTTTTTGTTGTATTGTTCTGTTGTGCAAGTATAGGCTGGGACGAGTTGTATTGCACCGTCACAACGTCTATGACTTAAAAGCAGCACCTGACCGCGCCTACAATTGGCGAGTCATTATGATTTGTGTGTAGCCGTCGTAATTGAAGAGCTGCAGGGTATTATCGTTGATGAAGAAGTTGTAGTCCCCACTTGTGAGATGTAGCTGCCCGTCGGGTGCAGTATACTCGTAGGTGCCGCTCTCCTCCACGTCCTCCTCGTATACCCCGCTATTAGTGCTCTCCCAGTCGATGACAGTGACCTGAGTTTGCGATAGGAATTTCAGTCCACCGCCTTCGTCCTTCTTGTGTAGGTCGTTGTAGTTGTATTTCCAAACCGTGCCAGCCAGACTGCTACTGTTGTTGTCGTTGTTAACGACAGTGTTTGTGTTATTGGCGGTACCATTATCCTTGCTGCAGGAAACAATTGTCACCATAGATGCTGTCAACAGCATCATTAGTGTGATGCAAATTAATTTTTTCATTTTTTTATCCTTTCATAAGAATTGATATATAACGCTCCGTGATTTCCTTCTGAAATCGACTGCAAAGATACGATAAATATTTTGATTGGCGAAAATTATTTTCTTTCATCAGCTGTCGGCAGAAAAAAAAGCAGCCCTGCAAGGGCCGCTGAGTGTGTTGTGTTAGCTGTGAGAGGGCTTTACTCGAGGCAGCGGAGGTAGCGGTGGATGGTCTCCTCGATACCGAGGTAGAGGGCGTCGGAAATGAGTGCGTGTCCTATGCTTACCTCGTCCACCCAAGGTATCTGCTGGTGGAAGTAGGCGAGGTTCTCGAGTGACAGGTCGTGTCCGGCATTGAGGCCGAGCCCGCAGTCGCGAGCCACCTTTGCGGCCTCGACGAAGGGGGCAATTGCGGCTTCACGCCCGGCGGCATACTGCGATGCGTAGCTCTCGGTGTAGAGCTCCACGCGGTCGGTGCCGGTCTTGGCGGCCATCTCAATCATCTGCGGATTGGCGTCGATGAAGATGCTGACACGAATGCCGCAAGCCTTGAACTCCTTGACAACATCGCACAGGTACTGCTGGTTCTTCACGGTGTCCCAACCGGCGTTGGAGGTCAGCACGCCTTCGGCGTCGGGCACCAGCGTCACCTGCGTCGGGCCTGTTTCCTTCACCAGGTCTATGAAGCCGTAGGGCTTGCTTTTCGATATGCCTTTCGGATTCCCCTCGATGTTAAACTCCGTGGTCACGATGGGCTTTATGTCGTACACATCGCTGTAGCGTATGTGGCGCTCGTCGGGTCTGGGGTGTACGGTGATGCCTTGTGCGCCGAAGCGCTCGCAGTCAATGGCGAACTGCTTCACATTAGGGGTGTTGCCGCCGCGCGCATTGCGTATGGTGGCCACCTTGTTGATATTTACACTTAACTTGGTCATTATATAAAAAACGATTAGTCTTCGAGGCTGTAGCCGAAGCTCTTGAGGGCTCGCTCGCTGTTGCGCCAGTCCTTGAGCACCTTGATGTGGAGGCTGAGGAAGCAGCGCTTGCCGGTGAACTCCTCTATCTCTTTGCGTGCTTCGATGCCGAGTTTCTTGATGGCCTTGCCTTGATGGCCGATGAGTATCGCCTTCTGGCTCTCGCGCTCTACATAGATGAGGCACGAGATGTTGTCTATGCCGTCGCGCTCCTCATAGCTCTCCACCGCCACCTCGCAGCTGTAGGGTATCTCCTTCTGGTAGTAGAGGAGTATTTTCTCGCGCACTATCTCGCTGACGAAGAAGCGCATGGTGCGGTCGGTCAGCTCGTCCTTGGGGAAGTAGGCGGGATGTTCGGGCAGACGTTCGAGGATTAGGTCGAACAGCTTGTCCACATTGAAGCCCTCGGTAGCCGAGCAGGGTACAACGACGGCGCGCGGTATCTGCTCCTGCCAGTAGGCTATCTTCTCGCTTATGGTGGCCTGGTCGGAGAGGTCAATCTTGTTGATGACCAGTATTACCGGTGTGTCGCTGTCGATGACCTTCTCCAGCACATGGCGGTTCTTGAGCGTTTCGCCTACCTCTGTGACCAGAAGGAACAGGTCGGCATCCTGCAGCGCTGTGCCCACGAAGCCCATCATCTGCTCGTGCAGCTTGTTGTGCGGGTTGACGATGCCGGGTGTGTCGGTATATACTATCTGGAAATCATCGCCGTTGACGATACCCATCACACGCTTGCGCGTTGTCTGGGCCTTGCTGGTGATGATGCTCAATTTCTCGCCCACCAGGGCGTTCATCAGCGTCGATTTACCCACGTTGGGGTTGCCGATGATATTCACAAACCCTGCTTTGTGCATGGCTTAGAAATAATCTATGGTGCGGACGGTGGTGTAGCTTGGCAGCATGCGGTCGCCGAGCACCTCGTATTCGGTGCACTTCACCCAGTTGCCGTGCGAGTCGTATTCGCGCTTGTATAGGGTGACGAACATCTCGGGCTCCTCCTCGGTGTAGTCGTAGAGGGTGTAGCTGGTGGGGTAGCCCTGCTCGTCGTATTCCCAGCGCTTCTCCTGCACCTTCTTCTTCGAGCGGTCGTAGACCACGGCCTTGTTGATGGTGCCGTCGGGGTTGTATACGTAGACTTCACGCTTGTAGACGTCGTTCAGATGGTCGTTGTAGCTGCGCTGTGTGATGCGGCCCTGTCCGTCGTGGGCTATCAGCATGCGGCTCTCGATCTGGCGCTCGGCGTCCTCGACGTAGGTTTCCGTGAGGGTGTGGTCGGCGTCGTAGATGTAGTAGGTGCGGCCGATGACCTGATCCTGGTTGTCGACGATGTGCTCGAGGGTGGTGAGACCGAAGCCGTCGTGCTTGTAGCGGGTGCGGAAGATAATGTCCTCGGCAACCGACAGGTACACCTGCTGGCGACGCTGACCCTTGGCGTTGTACTCGGTGATGAGGTGCTCCAGCTGGTCGCCCTTCTCGAGGTTGTCGTTCAGGTCGTATTGGGCCTCGTACATCACTGCGTCGACGCGCTTCACAGCGCCGTGCATTTCGTCGTCCTGCAGGTCGTGTCCCGTCTGCGCTGCGGCGCAGGCGACGGTGGCGATGGCGGCTACAAAAGCGAGTATTTTGCTAATTCTCATCTTTTTCGGTCTTTTTTATTTTATATGCTTTCAATAACGCGCGCGGCGTTGTATTATTGTGTGTGCCGTGATTTTTTTTTTGAAAACGACGCTGATAGCAGGCCTGCAGTATGGAGTTGATAGGGCGTTGGTAGGACATTTCGACTCTCGTACGACTATCGTTTAACTATATTTCTACCATACATAATGGTTAAACGATGGTCGAACGATGGTTGAACTATGGTTGAAATGCCGAAGGAGGGGCGGAAGAGAATGGGAGTGGGGTAGGAAAATTTATGTTAAAAAAAGTAAAGCGAGTAACAAAATCGTCTTTTTTGCGTCTATAATCTTATAAAGATGTTATGACCCACCGGTTGAGGATAATATTGTCGCTGCTGATGCTGCTGGCTGCGCCGATAGGCGTGCGCTGCCAGGTGAACTTCTGTTACAACTTCGACGATTGCGTCGGCAACAGCCGTCCGGCGGGGTGGGGGGCGCTGCCGAACCTTGACTTTAACCATGTGGGTGTGCTCGAGTACGACAATACGGTTTTTTCCGCCCCTCATGCGCTCCACGTCAAGGGCAATGTATGCTACGCCCTTATGCCCGACGAGGGTATCGACTATGCGGGCGACGGCGTGTGGATGAGCTTCGGGTTTTACCTGTCGATGAACACGACACGCATCGAGGTGGGCTACCTGACCGATGCTACCGACACGTCGACGTTCCATCTCCTCAAAACCGTCCACTATTGGGGCGAAGTGTGGAATTACGCGTTGGTAGACCTCACGTCGGTGCCTATGGGGGCAAGGGTGGCTTTCCGCTCGCGTGACATTATGGCCGGCGACGGCATATTCTGGCTTGACAATGTTTTTGTTACCTCCGAACCGTGTGACGTGGAGCCTATGAGCCTGCGTGTGACGGGCAACTGGGCCGACTCGGTGCGGCTGGAGTGGATTGCCGCCGGCAGCCCCAGTGTGAGCATCGGCAGCAACACGTACAGCCCTACAGGAAACAGCATCACCGTGCCTCGCTTTTTCCCCGAGACATCCTATGCTTCGCCTTACTATCACTTGATATTCAGAGACTCGTGCGATGGCATCCAAACCCCTTTTCCATGCAGGATGGATGGATTTTGGGGCTATTTTAATGTTCCGCCTTACCGCGAAGGACCTTGTGTGGCTGTCACCGACAGCTACTCGTCGATGGCGTTGCCCTACGTAGGCACCCCAGTGGAGCCATTCTTGGAGCTTGGCCCCCGCAGCACTAACCGGCCGGGTGTGACGGGCATCTATCGCGGCTCGCACACCATCACTACCGACCCCAATGTCGAAGTGGGTAGCGGCCAGATGATTTTCCCGTGCGTCATACCGCCGGGCGACGATGCCGTGATGCGGCTCGGCAACCGCCTTGGCGACTGGGAGTCGGCATCGATGCTTTACGCCATCAGCGTAGATACCGCCGTGAGCGACCTGCTGGTGGTGAAATATACTGTGGCCATGAACGACGGCATCTGGATGAATGTTGGCGGCGGCCCCGCGATGGAGCATGCCGACAGCACGCACCCTCCGCGTTTCTGCATTGAGCTGCTCGACGACACCCTCGGGACTTTGCTCCCCGCCGACTGCCACCGTGTGGCCCTCGACGGCATGTCCGCCGAAGGGTGGGACGCCCTCGACGAGCGCAACAACTCGTACAGCCGCCGAAACTTCACGGCAGTGGGTTTCGATCTCCGTCCCTACCACGGGCAGCGTGTGCGGCTCCGCATCACGGCCACCGACGGGGCTATCAACAACCGATGGTGCTATGCCTACTACAACACCGAGTGCATCAAGCAGCATGATGTCGTGGACGGCTGCGATTTGGACAGCGTCACCCTCACGGCTCCCTTCGGCTTCCGCTACAGCTGGACGCGCGACGGCATGTACGCCGTGGTCGACACTGCGCGGAGCATCACCGTGGCCACCGACGGCACGCTCTGGCACTGCCACCTCGTCGACCCCCACAACCCAGACTGCACGCACACCATCCACCGCCGCGCGTTGGGCGGCCCGCTGGTTGAGCTGCGTGACACGGTGACGGAGAACGAACTGCCATACGCTTGGCACGGGGTGACGTTCACCGCTGGCGGCGATACCAGCATGATGCTGCCGGCGGCGACGGGATGCGACACCACGCTGGTGCTGCATCTGCATGTGTGGGAGAACCGGCATGTGCACATGGAGCGCCGCGTGTGTCCCGACGAGTGGCCTGTGGTGTGGCAGGGGCATACCTTCGACGGTCCCGACAGCGTCGAGGTGACCTACACCGACATGCACGGCGCCGACAGCGTGGTGACCTACGTTGCCGTCGAGGCACCGGCATATGAGATTAACGACACAGTGGTGATATGTCCGTGGAGGCCGTATGAATATGACGGTGTCGACTATGGTGGGCCGACGACTATAGATGTGGCGCTGACAACGGTAGACGGCTGCGACTCGCTGGTGCATGTGACGCTGATGCCGCGCGACAGCGCTTTCGCCCCGCAAGCCTGGCACAGCATCGACGGCGTGCTGTGGTCCGACACGGTGCCCGTGGTGCTGTGCTCGAACGAGCAGCTGCTGGTGGTGGACTCCACGCAAGGTGGGCAGTCGTGGCACTGGGTGCTGGGCGACAGCGACAGCAGCGATTCGAGGGCGGCTACGTTCACCTTCGTGCGCAAGGACAGCGTGGAAATTGTTGAGCTGACGCTCGACGTGGTGAGCGCTTACGGCTGCCACGATACCGTGGTGTGGCCGGTGGTGGTGTTCCCCGCACCGGAAGCCGCTTTCGAGTGGACGCCGGAGCATCCCATGGACGTCGATGCACAGATGCAGCTTGTGAACAACACAGTGCCGGACAGCTGCAGCTGGCTGTGGCTTATCGGCGAGGATAGCCTCACGGCCTTTGCCCCCTACTACCGCTGGCAGGGATATACGGCGCCTGGCGATGTGGAGGTGACGCTCAAGGCCATGCTCACCATGCGGCACGACACCATCACGCATACCTGTACCGACACCGCTGTGCGGCAAGTTTCCATAGTAACATGCTTCCTGCAGTTTCCCAGCCTCGTCACGCCCAACGGCGACGGCGTCAACGACCGTTGGGAGGTGGTCAACCTTGTCGAGATGGGGCTCTACCCGCAAAACGAGGTGTGGATATACAACCAATGGGGTGTCAGGGTATTCCATGCCAAGGACATCACTGACAGCGACCAGTTCTGGGATCCCAACGACCTGCCGTGTCCAGACGGCACCTACTACTTCCGCTTCATGGCCAGGAACAAATACGGCATTGTGCGCCAAAACGGAGTCATCGAGGTGCTGAGATGAGGATTTTTTCGTATCTTTGCAGTTGCTAATTATAGGATACGATACATGGAACTTACTATACTATTGTGTTTTGCTGTCTACACGCTGCTGCTGTTCGCGGTGATGTGGCTCACCGGCAGGCGCGGTGCCAAGGGCAATGAGGCCTTCTTCCGTGCCGGACGGCGGTCGCCGTGGTACGTGGTGGCCTACGGCATGATAGGGGCGTCGCTGAGTGGCGTGACCTTCATGTCGGTGCCCGGAGGCGTATACAGCGGTGCATGGACATACATGCCGCTGGTGTTCGGTTATGTGCTTGGGTATGCGGTGATAGCGCTGCTGCTGCTGCCGCTCTACTACCGGCTCAACCTCACGTCGATATACACCTATCTGGAGCAACGTTTCGGTGTGCGCAGCGAGAAGACGGGAGCGCTGTTCTTCATACTGAGCCGACTGCTGGGCTCTGCGCTGAGGATGTACCTGGTGGTCTTTGTGCTCTATGAGTTTGTGTTCCGCGCTTGGGGCATACCCTTCTGGGTGCCAGCGGTGGTGTTCATAGCCATAATACTGCTCTACACATTCCGCGGGGGCATCAAGACGGTGGTGTGGACCGACACGCTGCAGACGACCTTCCTGCTGGCGGCGGCAGTGGCCACGGTGGTGGCTATACTCAACAATCTTGACATGAGCTTCGGCGAGCTGATGAGAGTGTCGTCGGAGAAGGGCTACACCCGTATGTTCGACACCGACCCCACGGCACCGAAGTTCTGGGTGAAGCAAGTGCTGGCGGGTATGTTCATCACCATCACTATGACTGGTTTGGATCAGGATATGATGCAGAAGAACCTTACCTGCAAGAGCTTGCGCGACGCCCAGAAGAATGTGATGACCTCCAGCCTGCTGTTCATTGTGGTCAACATACTGTTCCTGAGTCTTGGAGCGGCATTGCTGGCCTATTCGGCAGAGACAGGCTTTGCGTTGCCGGTGAATGAAGCCGGTGCTGTGGTGCCCGACAAGATATTCCCATCGGTGGCATTCTCCTTCAGCGGATTCACAGCCGTTGTCTTTGTGCTGGGTATGGTGGCAGCAGGCTACAGCAGCGCCGATGGAACGCTGACGGCGCTGACGACGACCTTCTGCTACGACTTTTTAGGCTTCGGCAAGAATGATGCGAAAGGCAGTGACGTCAAGGTTCGCCGTTGGGTGCATGTGGCTTTTGCGCTACTGTATCTGCTGGTGATAGTGGCTTTCCGGCCATTCCACCGCCAGTCGCTTATCGACACGGTGTTCGACGTGGCGGGCTTCACCTACGGGCCGCTGCTGGGTCTCTACGCCTTCGGCCTCTTCACCAAACGGCAGGCGCGCGACCGCTGGGTGCCGGTGATAGCGGTGTTGTCGCCGGTGGTGTGCTACGTGCTGAAACTATATGCGCCGGTGTGGCTCGGTTACCGCTTTGGCTTCGAGATACTGTTGGTCAACGGCCTGATAACATTCGGGCTGCTGTGGTTGTCGTCAATTAACGCTAAACGTGGATAGATGAATGTATTTGTGACAATACTCGGGTCGGGGGCGGCGTTACCTACGGGTGTGCGGCGCTGTGCGGCACAGGTGCTCAATGTGGGGGGCTTTAAGCTGCTCATCGACTGCGCCGAAGGTACGCAGGACCGCATACGCTACAACCATCTTAAGCTGCAGAGCCTCGGTACGGTGATTATCTCGCACCTGCACGGTGACCACTTCTTCGGATTGCCGGGTCTGCTGAGTACCATGCACCTCTGCGGGCGTACGGAGCCAATGACCATCGTGGCACCTAAGGGTGCCAAAGAGGTGATTGAGACTACCTTCGAGCTGACGGGCAATCACGTGGAGTTCCCGATAGAGTGGCGTGAGATGGACTTTGAGGAGGGTATGCAGCGTGTGTTCGAAGGCAAGCGCCTCACCGTGGATGCTTTCCCGCTGGTGCATTCGGTGCCCACCTACGGCTTTCGTATCACCGAGGTTCCGCGTGGCAGCAACACTCCGAAAGTGTACAGCTACTGCTGCGATACGGCATACACTGAGTCTATTCTGCCGTTTATCAAAGGTTCCGACCTGCTGTGTCTGGAGTGCACTTTTGCAGATGATTTGGCCGAGCTGGCGGAGACGCGATGTCACCTCACCGCGAGTCAGGCGGGGCGTCTGGCGCGTCTGGCGGAGGTTGGACAATTGCTCTTGACGCATATCAGTGCCCGTTACCGCGAACCCGAGATATTACTCCAGCAGGCCATGTCCGAGTTCCCCAACACTGTGGTGGCCGAGGACTCGATGCGGGTGGAAGTGAGGTGATTAGAAAATAAATTTGGCCATATCGCGAAAAGTTAGTACTTTTGCACCCTCAAAACCCGAGGAGAGATGCCGGAGTGGTCGATCGGGGCGGTCTCGAAAACCGTTGACCAGCTTGCTGGTCCCAGGGTTCGAATCCCTGTCTCTCCGCTTAAGAAAAGGAGCCTGTGTGGCTCCTTTTTTTATCTGTATATTTGTTTCACGGGATGGGCATAGATGTCCAGAAGGATAGCCTGTTCGGCATGCGGTACACTCGCAAGGCGTGCTTGGAATTGTTCGCGCAGGGTGGGTGAGTAGTGGTCGGAGAAATGGGTGCTGCGTAGCTTGATATCGTAGGCTGCGAAGTTGGTGGGGTGCAGACGGTAGGCGCCTATGATGCGGCGGTCGATGAGGGCGGCGAGGTTCTCGAAGGGGCTGTCGGTAGCCGAGCAGCGGTCAATCTCCTCGTCGGTGATGGGCGCGGTGACGCTGAGGTGCACATGTCCTTTGGGTTGCATAATGCCGGTGAGCACGCTGTTCATATCTTCGCCATGGGCTTTGCGATATGGACCGAGTGAGCGCATGTGCAGTTCGTGGGCTTTAAGCAGGTCGCATGGTTCCCATTCGTAGCTGATGGAGACAGGCACTATGTTGAGCGCCTTGAGAGGAGAAAGCGGAGCTTCGCGTGTGGCGCGTCCACTGAGGGCTAGCATTTTGAGGAGTGACACCTCGGTGCGGTCGAGCCCATCTTTTGTGCGCCCGTTACGCTGGGCAATCCATACTGAATGTTGGTCGCCGATGATTACCTGCCGGATGTATTGCGAGACCTGCAACATGTTGCGGTAGAACTCCTTGGGGGTGCCGCCGCGCTCTACACGGAACATGCGGTTGGCTCGTCCGATGAGGGTGATGATTGGGTCCTGCATGAGGTTGGCACCAAAGGTAATGTAGAGGTCGTTGTATTCAAAGAGAAGGTATTGCAGGAGGAATGCATCGAGAGTTATGTCACGGTGATTGGATATGAAGAGGTAAGGGCGGCTGGGGAGCAGCATGTCGGTGCCGCTGTGAGTGAAGTCGGTCACAGTCTGCGACAGAATGCGGTCGATGGCGGCACGCATCACGGTGTCTTGCATGGTGTGAATGTCCTTCAGTGCACATAGGCGTTCGACCACGGCAGCTGGTTCCTCATTGGGATATAGGAAATGGGCTATGGGGACAAACAGCGGTGAAGCAGTAATCTGACGTATTGCTTCGGGGAGCTCGCTGTCGTTCAAAGGGCGGATGGAGTCGTACATACTATTTTTTGCGTAGGTCGATGAATTTAATGGGTTTGCGGCTTTTGGCGGGGAAGTTGATGCGCTGTATTTCCTCGACAGGCAGCACTTCTACCTCCGGGGCTACGCGGATACGAGAGCGGAAAGAATCCTTGAGCTCCTTGACGACACTGTCGTTGAAGCCTTTGCGGAGGCCAATCTTGACTTTGACGTCGTCGGTACCGGCATTGTTGGTGGAGACCTCGATGACGTAGTTGGCTACATAGTCGGTGTTGTCGAGCACGTCGTTGATGGCCGGAGGGTAGAGGGTAGTGCCCTTGAGTTTTATCATATTGTTCTTTCGGCCGATGAGTGGCGTGAGACGATAACTGTAGCGGCCGCACTGGCAGCGGTTGGTAATCTTGGAGGCGATATCGCCTGTGCGAAAACGCAACAGCGGCATTCCTTCGACGCCGAGGGTTGTGACCACTATCTCGCCCGGCTGGCCGTCGGGGACGGGCAGGTCGTCGTCACCGATAATCTCGACGATGATGAGCTCGGGGTGTACGTGGCCGCCACAGCCGTAGGGACATTCGCTGAAGGTGGCTCCCATCTCGGTGGAGGAGTAGGTGGCAAAGAGATCGATATCCCATTTTTCCTTGATGCGGCGACCGAGGAGGTTGAGGCTGAAGTCCTGTTCGCGAAGGCCTTCGCCAATGCCTATGATGCGGCGTATGGACGAGTTGCGGTAGTCGATTCCGTGCTGCTCGGCGTAGTCTATGAGTTTGAGGATAAACGACGGCACGCACATGATGGTGTCGGGGTGGATGCGGCGGATGGTGTCCCACTGCAGTTCGGGAATTCCGTTGCCGACGCGGATTATGGATGCTCCCATCTCGCGGATACCGAGGAAGTAGGCCAGTCCTGCCATGAAGCGCTTGTCCATGGTGGTCATCAGCTGCACGATGTTGCCGGGCTTCAGACCGGCGCACTCGAAGCTCTTCTTCTCGTTATAGGCCAGTCGCTGCAGGTCTTTTTCAGTGCATCCGAAGGTGACGGGGTCGCCGAGTGTACCACTTGTGGTGATGTAATCGATAACCTTCTCGCGCGGGCAGCAGAGGAAGTCGTCGTTGAAGAGCTGCAGGTCTTTCTTTTCGGTGAAGGGAATCTTCACCAGATCTTCCAAGTGTTGAATCTTTTTGATGTCGATAGCATAGGAGGCGAACATTCGCTGGTAATAGGGCGAATGAGCCTCCAAGTACGTTAGCGCCTCGTTTAGTTTTTGTTCTTGAAAGGCTTTTATCTCTTCGGGGGTGCTGTATTCTATATCTTTCATAATACTGTTTTTAGCCATTTGAGGAATTCTTCTTTCCAAGGACGGCATTCGGCGCTGCCGCGAGTGTCGCTCATGCCGAAGCCGTGGCCGCCAGTTTGGTACTGAATGTAGCGGTGCGGCACGTTGTTCGCCGTGAGGGCGCTGTCGAGAATCACGGAGTTGCGGTAGTCTACGATGGGGTCGTCGACGCAGTTGACGAGGAACACCGGCGGACAGTCGGGTCGCACATGCTCTTCGAGCGACAGGGAATCGCGCATCACTTGGTTGCAGCGGCCATATTCGCCCAGTAGGGCACGGCGCGAGCGCGTGTGACAGCATTCCTGCCGCATGGTGACAACGGGGTATATTGGTGCCACGAAGGCGGGCTGGCGCGTATAGGTGCTCAACATGGCCAGATGGCCACCCGCAGAGAATCCCATGATGCCTATGCCTTCTGTGGGTATCCCTAGGCTGTCGGCATTGGCGGTGAGCCAGTCGATGGCCGCTTCGGCGTCGCGGAGTGGATCGGGATAGCGGTTACCGCGGAATATGAGGCGGTAATGTGTGGCCCAAGCCCACCAGCCTTGCACACGGTAGCGTAGCACATAGGCTGAGATGCCATGTGCCTGAAGCCACTGCGCCACCTCTACACCTTCCACCTTGTAGTCGAGCCAGCTGTAGCTGCCTCCCGGACAGACAACGACAGCGGCTACAGGGTGCTCTGCATTGTAGCATTCCAGCGTGGCTGTGGTGCCTGAAAGGTGCACTATCGTTTGCCCTTGTATTCCAGCATACAGCAGCAGCGCACATATTATGGTCAATACTCGCTTCATCAGCCTATGATATGTTTCACCTCGTCGGTGGTCAGCTGGCGGTAGCGGTGCTGCTGGTCGGCGTTGAAGTCTACCTCGAAGTACTCTTCGTCGTAGAACGACAGCTTCGAGTTGGTATTGGGGTTGCATTCCAGATATACAATTTCTTCAGGCTTGAGTCCTTTCGCTTCGCATATCTGGTCGCGGAGCGACTGTCCGGCATAGGTTACCGATGTGCCGGGGTTTTCCTGATACAGTTCCGTGACAATGACATATGTGCGGCCATCCACCTTGCGTATCTTTAGACCGCAGAGCGACTCCATGTCCCACTGTCCGCGGAAAGGGAACTGCTCGTCATAATATGTTTCCGATACTTTCATCTCTAATAGCTGTTTTGGTGCGTCTTTATGCTGCGGTCCACATCTTTGCCGAAGCTCTTGTTGGCCAGTGCGCGGTTGCGGGGACGGTAGGTGCCCTCGTTCATCTCGCGCAAGGCTACGTTGCAGAACAGGCGGAACATCTTAGACTCCTGCGTCTCGCTGGCATAGAAGCTCTTCCAGGCGTAGTCGTAGACATCCTGCAGTTCGTCAGGCGTCATCTTTGCGGGTTTGAAGACCACCTGACCGGCGTTGTAGTGGTTCCAGTCGAAGTCGAATATGCGTCCCTGCCGCAGGTAGTCGTCGTAGGCTTTGGTATGGGGGAAGGGCGTCATGATAGTGAACTCGGCCAGATCAAGGTCTATCTCTCCGAGGAAATCCACCAGCCGTTTGCAGTCGTCCACTGTCTGGTTGTCCAACCCCAACAGTATGGTGCCCTCCACGCCGATGCCGTTGTCGTGATAGCGCTTCACGCGCTCCTTGATGTAATCAGAAGTATCATATACCGCCTGGTACACATACCATGCGCCGGCCTTTCCGGCAAGGTCCAGCACCTCGGGGTCGTCCTCTATGGTGTGGCTTATCCATTTCTTCTTCAGCGGCGCAATGGCGCGGAACAGCTCTTTCTCCCACTCTTTGTCCTGTGCCAGCGAATTGTCTACGATGAAGAGCCGGTTGTTATCTATGGCCGCCATATCCTCGACCACCTTGTCTATCGGCCGTGGGCGGAACTTGCGGCCTCCAAGGTAGCTTACCGCGCATGGGTAGCACGAGAAGCGGCAGCCGCGTGAGGCGTGGAAGAGGTCGACCATCTGCACCCCCTTGTGGTTGTAGAGCTCGCGCTTGTAGAGGTCGCGACGGCAGGGGCCGACGCTCTCTATCGGAGGCTGTTTGCCAAGGAAGTTGTACACCTTCTTCAGCTTACCTTCTTTCCAGTCGAGCAACACCTGCTCCGAACGGCCTTCGCTCTCGCCGAGGAAAAGGCTGTCCACATGGTTGACGAACTCCTCGGCATGTAGCATAGCACTGATGCCTCCGGCGAGCACAGTCTTGCCTCGCTTATGGTATTCGGCGGCAATCTCCCATGCCCGCTTCACCTGCGTCGATAGCATTGTGGAGAGCGACACTATGTCGCATGGGTCGTCGAAGTTAATCTCCTCGACATTCTCATCCACAAAGTCTATATCCACCCATTCCGGCAACGTGGCGGCATAAGCCACGGGACCGTGCGGTGGCAGGTTGAATGTTGTCTGTCCCGGCAGTTTCTTCCATTTCGGGTAGATTAGCTTCATCTTTATTGTTTTCATATCGTATCGTTTATTTTGTTCACAATGGTATTGTGCCCCACAATGGCCTCGGCCGTGAGAATGGCCGTTAGCGACGTGCCTATCAAGCCGTGGAAGTTCACGTCCTGGCCAGTGAGGTACAGGTTCGTCAGGCGTGTGCGTGTGGAGAGCGACGACTGCAGAGGGTTGCTGCTGCTGCGGTGCATTCCGTACATTGCTCCGCGCGGCGTACCGTAGTAGTCCCTTATCGTCAGCGGTGTTCCGGCATCCATGTATGCCATCATTTCGCGACTTGCGCCTAACTTCTCACATATCACATCTATTGCCTGATGCATCATGCGCTCTTTCCAGCGGTAGTATTCCTTCGGTCTTTGCCCTGTCACGCTTTGCTCCCAACGCTTCACGTAGTCGTAATTCATGGGGCACACTGCGGTTATGGTGGCCGCAAAGCCGGGATTGTCACTGTCTTCCGAGGGTAGAGCGAACATCGCTTGCGGCCATGCCTCTTCGGCGCATTCGTCCATGCTCCAGAGCTCGCAGCTGTCTTGCATCGCAAACCATGCTTCTCCGTCATATCGCATGCTGCGGGGTTTAAGCCCAATGAACACGCTCATCGCCGACATCGTGTAGGGCACGGCTCCTATACGGCTGCGGAATGCCGGTGTAAAAGCTCCCGCAGGCGTCAGCTCCAGTAGCTTGCTCACAGGCATGTCGTTCACGTAGAGGTCGGCCGTGTATGTGCCCTTGTCTGTATGCACAGCACTCACCTGTCGGCCGCTGGTCTCTATGCCGGTTACTGTCTCGCCGCTCCTTACTTCTCCGCCCGCGTTCTCAATCACTTCCGCCAACAGTTCGGCAAAATGCACGCTGCCGTCGGTAAAGGTGTATGTGCCCTGCTGATGCGCACAGCTTATCAGTGCGTGCAGGAATGCGGGACTGTCTTCGCGACCGCCATACAGCAGCGACGGATAAGCCAACAGTCTCAGCTCTTCTGCGCTGCGCGCTGTCTGCTCAACAAGCTCTTTGGCCGTCAAGCTCAAGTCCGTCAGCCTGTATTCCACTTCGCTAGGTTTCAGTCTGTACAGTGGTTCCTGTTCGGTCAGTGCATGTATCTTCTCAGTGTATGCCTCGGGGTACGAATCGCAGGCATCTGTCACCACAACGCGCCTCGGCGCGGTCTTCACACGCTCCTCGATGCCCAGATAGCGGCAGATGAGCCGTATCTGACCGTCAGGTCCCATGCCGCCGAAAATATGCATGCCGGTATCGAACAGGTATTTTCCTCGCCGGAAGCTCTGCAAGCCGCCGCCTATTATACGGTTCTTCTCCAGCACCGTCACGCGGTAGCCCTCCTTGGCCAGCAGCGCGCCGGTCATCAGGCCTCCGAGTCCTCCTCCCATTATGCACACTCTCTTCATCCCTCCAGCTCCCTTCTGAATAACGCCCGTGCCTCGTGGCTGTCCGCGTGGCAGCGTTCGCCTATGGTTACTGTAATCTCTCCCTTGCGCATCAGCGACTCGTTGCGGGGCCATACGCTGTAGGCACCGCGGATAAATACAGGCATCACCTCCAGCCCCAGCTCGTCGGCAAGCAGGAAAGCCCCTTTGTGGAAGCGTCCCACCAGTCCGTCGTGTGTACGTGTGCCCTCGGGGAACACCATCACCGAGTAGCCGCGCCCCGTCAGGTCGCGCAGCCTTGGTAGCAGTTGTTCGTATCCCTCCTCGGCGGGCAGGAACTCCGCGTATCTTATTATATGTGCATATATCGGGTTGCGCCACACCCAGTTCTTGGTCAATATTACAATCTTCGGGTGAAGCATCAATATACATAGCAGGTCCAGGTGCGACGCGTGGTTGGCCACTATGACCGCCGGTTTGCCGAAGTCTTCGCCGTGGGGGTTCTCTGTGCGGAACTTCACCTCTGGCAGCAGCCGTGCCCCCAAGCGTGCCACACCGCAGATGAAGCGGTGGTAGGCGTCGCGCTTCTTTCGACGTTTTGCAGGGGCAATCCACATCAGCAATGTCACCGGTGTGGCCACCACCAATGCAAACAGTATGAACACCGTCAGCGGCACCACTGTCATTAGTATGCGTCCGATGGTTAAGGGAGTCTCTCGCCTTACACCGTGCCGTGTTGTAAGCCAGCGGAACACTATCGGCGGCACCACACAGGCCATCAGTACCACGCAGCCCATGCCTATCATCGCCACTTCGGCCAGCGACCGCATCGCCGGGTGTTTGGCCACTATCAGCGTGCCTATGCCCACAAACATCAGCGCCGCCGAGATTATCACGCTATGGCGGTATTCCTTCAGCCGCTTCTGCCCTGTCCGGTACTCGTACAGCAGCCCCTCGGTGATGAATATCGTGTAGTCGTCGCCCTGGCCGAAGATAAACGTGGCCAGTATTATGTTGACGATGTTGAACTTGATGCCCAGCAAGGCCATGATGCCCAGTATCCACAGCCACCCCATGGCCATCGGGAGGAAGGCCAGAATGGCCAGCTCCAACCGTCCGAGGGCGAGCCAAAGGAAGGCGAAGACCACGAAGGAACAGACGTACAATATATAGTTGAAGTCGTTGTTGAGCGCGCTTACCAACCCGCTGCCCACGTCGGCCTGGGTAAAGGCAAAAGTGTGTCCTACTGTAGGCGCCTCGCTCGCGCCGTGCACGAAATTGACAACGCTGACACCTGTATCCGATGTCAATATGTAGTTTGCAGCCAAATGCCCCAGTGGGCCGTCGAGGCTGCACTCTTCAGGTGTGTATTCAGCCTCAAGGCGGTCGGTGAAAGGAGTGAAAGCCCCCTCGCTGAAACCCGCTTTGCGTGCCTCGCGCTGCACGTCGGTAGCCAGCGTGGGGTGTGCCGCCATCAATGCCTCCCAATTTGTCAGCGCTTCCTGCTGACGTCTGAGCGACGGCATCAGCGATGCTACGCCGTCCAGCTGCAGTGAGTCATTGCGTTGCAGCGCCTCTTCGAGGGTCGAACCCTCCGCCACCACGTATGTCAGGTTCCCTTCTTCCATGCTGCCGGCCAGCAGGTCGAGGTCTTCCTGCTGCTGCGCCGTCATATAGTTGATGTTGTGCAGGTCGGCATCAAACTCCACTTTGGTGCTGAAATATCCCAGCACGATGGTTACCGCCACCATCAAGCCAAAAACAACGTACCCGCTCCGTACCCGCTCCGTACCCGCTCCGACTGTTCTACGGTTGTTTAACGGTTTTTGGTCGGAGGGACTACGGAGGGGAGTCGGTGAGGCTCCGGTTTTAGCCCAAAGGGGTAGGAAGACCATCGTGAAGCCGATGGTGCCTACAAGCATCAGCGAGGCGAATAGGCCAAGGTCGCGCATGGCTTCGGCTTTGACGAAGACAAGGCATGCGAAAGCGGCCACCGTGGTTATGTTGCCGGTAACCAGCGGCTCGACCATCTCGCGGAGGGTTTCGCGACGGTCGGGGTGGTGCTTGAGGTGCTCGAGGTAGTGCAGCGGATAGTTGACGGCGATGCCGACGAGCACCGACCCGATGCCGACAACGATGATGGATATCTCGGTCTTGAAGATGGCTATGACCGCCAGAGCGAAGAGCCATCCTGCGGCCACGGAGAAGCCCATCCACAGCACGTTGCGCTTGCGCCCCATGGTGCGCCACAGTATTATGGCTATCAACACTACGGCAAGAATGATGGCCAGCAGGCTGTCGTGTTTTATCTGGGTGGCGTTGGTGACAGCGATGAGTGGGGCGCCGACAGCTGAGATGGTGACTGTGCCGCCGTTGGCATGTTGCACGCTGTCGATGGCAGCGTCAATGGCTTTGGCCAGACGTTCATTGTTGCGGGTGTCGCTGCTGCTATAGGGGCTGGTGATGAATGCGTATCCATTGCCGTCGTTGTCGAAGATGTAGTCGTCAACCATGCGGTAGCGGCTGCTGGGGCTGAGTGCTTGCAGGCGGCTGAGTGCGGGGGAGAAGAGGCCCAGCGGGTCGGCGGCAATCATGTCGGTGGCCATAGGCGGCAGCGGCATAGAGAGTGTCTGCTTTACTGAGGCGAGTTGTGTGGCTATATAGTCTGGCTCGGCCAGCAGCGAGTCGATGCGTCGATAGTCGGCGGGTGTGAGGTATAGTGCTATGTGGCTTCGCACATCCTCGATGGCCTGCATGGCATCGCTCTCGTCGGCGTGGGCTTGCACTGGCAACTCGGTGAAGGTGTCGGCGAAGGCGTCGATGGCGTCCATGACCTCCTCTTCGCCGGCATCTTGCGACGGACGGAAGATGACAGTAATCTGTCCTTGGTCGCCGAGGGCATTGTAGATGGAGGCTTGCCTGGCATTCTCAGCCGTTCGTGGCAGGAAGTCGGCTATGTTCTCCTGATAGTGCAGCTGCAATGCCAGCACCGCTCCTACGGCAAGCATGACGAAAAGCAGGATCACGGCAAGGATGCGGTGGCGCACAAGGTAGTCGTGCAGGCGAAGCAGTAGCTTGGTCATTGACGCCCTCCTTTCATGCGGTTAAGCAACATGCTGGGATAGCCGTAGACGATAGCCAGCAAGCAGAGCACGGTGTTGAGGAGCGAGATGCGTAGGAAGTCCCGGAAGGGGCGGAAGTGGCTGACGCGGTCGTCAGGATAGCTGACGCTGACAGGTACTGATACTATGTTTACGCCTCGCCAGGCAGAGAAGACGAGTAGCTCGAGCTCGCTTTCGTAACGATAGGTGAGTAGATTGAGGCAGGGAAGATCATGAAGAGGGTAGACGCGGAAGCCTGTTTGCGTGTCGGGCAGACGGAGGCCTGTCTGGATGAGGAACCAGAAGTTGCTGAAGCGGTTGGCGAAGGTGTTGCCTGAGGGCATACCGTCGGCCTGCAAATTGCGGCTGCCTACGACAAGTGTCGGCTGTTCGTCAATGGCTTTAATGAGTTGAGATATCTCTTCGGGAGCGTGCTGGCCGTCGCTGTCGATGGTGACGGCGTAGTCGAAGCCTGCCGCTCGTGCCGCTTCGAGGCCACGGCGCAAGGCATAGCCTTTGCCGCGGTTGCGGCTGTAGCTTACCACTTTGCACTTAACACTACCCAATTCCTCAAGGGTGCTGTCGGTGCTGCCGTCGTTGACCACTATCACGTCGATGCATACCGCCAAGGTGCGACGCACTATGTCGGCTACGGTGCGGGCGTTGTTGTAGGTTGGTATGACGACGCAATATTTCATATTCTATAGTAGGGCCGTTTCATGATACGGCTGTACTGTTAGTTTCATTTTAGCGTAGATGATGTCGCCTTTGGTGTAGGTGGCGGTGGCGGTGTTGCCATTGAGGGTGGCGGCAAGCGTGGCACCGTCGACGTCGTCGGGCGACATCATTGAGAGGTACTTGATGTTGTTTACCTTGGCGAGAGACAAGTTGCTGCCGCTGGCTTGCGAAAGCAGTTCGATGACGGCACCTATCATACACACTCCGGGTGTGATGGGTTTGCCGGGGAAGTGGCCTTTGTAGACGGCGCTGTCGCGTCGCGCCGCCAGAGTGGCGGCCACGCGAAGGCCATCGTCCGAGGTTTCCCAGGCACAGCGTTGAATGTTGATTATCTCCTCAAGAACTTTCATTTGGCATGGAATTCAATGACGGTATAGCTATTGTGCCTCTCTATGAGTTTTACCTTCAGCACGCGACAGCTCTTCTTGTCAAAGTCGACGAGCATCTGCTGCATCATGCGGCGCAGGTCGCGACGTTTTGGTGTCAGCGTGGCGTGGTATGCAGAGGCGTCCTCGGTGAGCTCTACGGAGAATACTTTTTCGCTAGTGAGACTGCCAGCGCTGGTGAGCGACATCATGGTGTTTGTCATGTTGCGCATGATGGCGTTTGCAGGACCGATGAGTTGGTGTCTATTGCCGTCAGTTTCGGCATAGATACTGTCGCCGTCAACGACGATGGCATGATTGCGCGGGTCGGTGTAATGCCACCGCAGGAAGCGTTGACCGGTGAGTGTGACGTTGCCGTGCGAGATGGCATCTTGTGCCAGTAACGGGCTGTGCTTGGTTTGGGTGAAGGTGTATTTTATTGTCTTGCCGGCCTGTGGATTCAGTGAAGCCTCTATGCGTGACAGCACGGCGTTGCGGTCGGCTACAGGTGTCTGTGCTGCGGCATGGTAGGCAAGGCAGCAGGCGAATAGCAGTATTGTGAGTTTTCTTATCATGTTGTTATTTCATTATGAACATGCATCCCGCCACAATCAATATGACACCAATCCAGCGTGTGAATGGTACGCTCTCGCCGAAGACGAGTATGGCGGCAATCATGCCGAAGATGTAGCCAAGGGCTGTCAACGGATAGGCTTGTGAGAAGGGGAAATGCTTGAGAATGTAGAGCCATAGCACTGTGGCCGCACCGAAACTGATGCCACAGGCCAGCAACCACCAGTCGGTGGCAACTGCTTTGAAATATGCCCATGACCAGTTGAATTTGGGTAACTGGGCCATTGCGAGCTTCAGGAGCACTTGTCCTCCGGCGAGGAAAGCGGTTTGGATGGCTACGAGTATCAGGAGACGGAACATGGGCGTAATAGTATCAATGTGTAATATTTGTCATCGCTGTATTCCACTGCGACGGGCTTGTCTTTCATGGTATGCGCTGCGGCATAGAGGTCGAGCGACGGTGCGGTGTAGCTGGTGCCGAAGATTGGTTCTGTAGAACCGAAGTACGACACATCTCCAAGCTCTTTTCGTGCTCTCTGTTTCTCGGCTTCAGAGGGACGGTAGAGTATGCGCATGTCGGCAACTTCGCAGAGGGCGTGGCCATTGTCTTTGGTAGAAAGCATCATGCTGACGGCACACTCGGTGGCATGCTTGTCCTTGAGGTAGCCGCCCTTGCAGAGCAGTGCGTGATAGGAGGGTGTCATTTCGTCATGGGCACATACGAGGGCGTTGCAGATGGCTCCACGTCGTAGCTGAAGCATGGCGTCGAGCAAGGCACTCTGGAATGAAACGGTATTGTGTGCGTATGTGGCGTTGTAGCCGTGGGCTTTAAGGTTGATGGCCACGATGGACGAGATGGTGTTGTGTGTCGACTGCATGAAGCGCGTGGGCATCATCTGGTCTTCACCTTGACGGCAGAGGGCGTCGAGGAATATTTCGGTGTTCTCGATACAGCCGAGACCTGTGCCAGTGATTATGGCCTCCGGTGTATCGATGCCGGCTTGTGCGGTGGCAGTGCGTGCGGTGGCAATGGCGCGCTTTAGTATACGTCCCATGCGACGTGCTTCTAGTGGTGGAATGAATTGCTTGTAGTCGGCTTCTCGGCTGCGTGTCAATGGCTCGGTGAGTGGTATCGGGTTGTCTTTCCACGCTTCGCTCAGCGGCTCCTGTGCCGAAATTTGCACAGCAGACAACAGGTATACCTTTTTTTTCTTCTCATCCTCCACTCTTCCACTCTTCCTTTCTTCCACTTTCTCGAATAGCAGCGCGCTGTCGTTGCCGCCAAAGCCGAAGGCATTGCTAAGCACATAGCGCAACGGCTTGGTTGTGTTGTCGTGGACAGGTGTCAGGCAGTCGCCTGCTTTGTTGAAGCGAAGGTTGACAGGCAGGAAGCTGTGCTGCATGGCCAGCAGGCAGATGACTGCCTCGATGGTGCCGGATGCGCTGGTGGTGTGACCGGTGAAGGCTTTGGTAGATGACACTGGCGGCACTTGTTCGCCGAAGAGTCGGCGTATGGCGGTGCTTTCGCTGATGTCGTTGTTACCGGTACCGGTACCGTGGGCGTTGATATAGTCCACCTGTACAGGTGTGATGCCGGCACTTTTGAGTGCCTGCTTCATGGCCAGATAGGGGCCTTCTCCGTCGGCTGAGGTGGCTGTCTGGTGGAAGGCGTCGCAGGCGTTGCCGTAGCCTGCCAAGCGGGCTATCGGTGTGGCGTTGCGCCGACGAGCATGATCCTCTGTCTCAAGTACAAGCCATGCGGCACCCTCGCCGAGGTTCAGACCGGCGCGGCTCTCGTCGAAAGGACGGCAGGGCTCTTTATCGAGAATCATCAGGGATGCGAAGCCGTTTAAGTGGAACTTGGTTATGCACTCGCTACCGCCCACCACGACGCATTCGACTTGTCCGGAACGCAGTATCTCGGCTCCAAGGATGACGGCATTGGCTGCCGACGAACAGGCTGTGGAGAGTGTGGAGAGCATGCTGAAACGGCCGAAGTGGTCAGCAATCATCTCGGTGCAGGCGCCGCAGTCGTGGGTGCTAATGTACTCGTTGCGACTGTCGTTATCAAGGAAATCGAGGTAGTAGAGCTCGCTCTTGTCCATACCACCGACGGTGGTGCCGGAGATGAGTGGAAAAGTCTCTGGGTCTTTGAGTTTTTGGGTTTTTGAGTCGATTAGTTGGGCTTGCTCCAAGGCTTCCTTTAGGGCCACCATGCCCATGAGAGCGGTTCGGGTGGTGGGTTGCTTCGATGGGTCTATGCCTAGCATTGCGCACATCTCGCCGTTGGAGAGTTGTACTTCGCCCACGGGGAACTCATGGTGGTCTGTCTTGAGGTAGCATAATGGGCGTATGCCGCTTCGCTGTTCGCGCAACGACACAAGAGTCTCGGCCTTGCCTACACCTATGGCCGACACGATGCCTGCCCCTGTGATGACAATCTTCACTTGGTGCGATTCTTGCTAATGTAGTCGGCCATCACGTTGATGGACTTGAATATCTCTTTGCCCTGGTTGGGGTCCTGCAGCTTGATGCCATAGTTCTTTTCCATGAGCACGATGAGTTCGAGGGCGTCAATGCTGTCAAGACCAAGACCTTCGGCACCGAAGAGGGGTGCATTGGAATCAATGTCTTCGGGTTTGACGTCTTCGAGGTTCAATACTTCGATAATCTCTTTCTTGAGTTTCAGGATAAGTTCTTCCATTGTCTGCTTATTTTAATATTTTGTTTAATTCTTGTTCGATTGTTTCTTTGGATGTGTGCTGAGGCACTGCTATGAGAGCGGCAAGGTAGTTGCCGTCAGCGTCGACGTCGCACCAACCTGATATCTGTGGCCCATGCTCGGCGGCTATGGCTATTTGTGCGGCCATGACTTCGGCGCATGGGGCATCAAGTACCATGAAATTTGTCTCGGTCTGGAAGTGGTTGCGGATGGATATCTCGCCAGTTACTATGTTGGGCAGTGTGTAGACGAACAGGGCGGGGGAGGGGAACCAATTGCCACGGTCTTGTATAGTGGCTTGGAAGGCGGTGTCGTCGGCCAGTGAGGAACTGCGGTTGAAGAGCAATACTCCGTAGTCGGCTTTAGGACTTTGCTTCAGCAGCAGTTCTGTGGTAACAAGGCCTAATCGGCAGAGAGGGTCCATCTTGAAGAATTTGGGATAGTCGCCAATATGGGTGCGGTAGAGTTCTACCAGTTCTTCGGCTGTGGGGGCTATTCTTATGGACGGAATGGTGCCCTCAGTTGGTTTTGATGTGCTGGTTTTTGGTTGGTCTGTGCGTGTATTATAGCTAAATTTCATGGCTGCATTGCAGCCGCCGAAGCCGGACAGTAGCTTGACGAAGCTCCGCTTGTCGGTGATGCGCTTGTCGGCACAGATGTTCACTTGTCGACTGACGCCCAATTCATGATATCCACGTGTGCCGAATATTACGCCGTGCTCTACGGCTTGCATGGAAAGGACAGTCTCGAGCACGCCTGCGGCACCCATGGTGTGTCCATAGATGCCTTTGAGGCTGAACACCGGGACATCCACCAATCCGGCGCGGTCGATAGCGATGCTCTCCATCTCGTCGTTGTAGAGGGTTGATGTGCCGTGTACGGATACAAAGGCTATCTTCTCTTTGTCTATATCCAAAGCCTGAAGGCAGCGGAATGACCCTTCGCCGGTACGCGAGGGGCCGCTGATGTGATTGGCGTCGTTACACATGGCACCAGATTCCGCAATCCATCCTTCGGTACCATTGCTGTAGATTATTGTTGCAGCCGCTTCGCCGAGATTTAGTCCGCACCGGTCTTTGTCGAAAGGTCGGCATTCGTCGGGCGATAGGGCATGTAGGCACTGGAAACCGCTGATGATGAACTCGCTTTGCACGTCGCAACCGATGACGACGGCGGTGTCGCAAAGACCAGCCTCGATGCTGCGCATAGCCACAATCTGTGCGCTTAGTCCACTGATACATGCATTGCTGACAACGATAGGTGGGTTGGGGTTGCCAAAATGACGGCAGATGATACTGGCCGAACTGCCAAGCAGGACTCGGCTCTTCGGCTCTTCGGCTCTTCGGCTCAACAAGTGAACATTGCCCTTGGTGGTGGAGAGAAAGAACTGTACTCGCGGCGACTTTGGGTCGATGTCTGCACGTGCAATAGCGTCGCTTGCGGACCCTATGCATAGTTGCTCGAAGAAGGTATAACCGTCATCGTGTCTACGCTCTTCAGGGAACAGTGACGCGGTATATAGTGAACCGTCGGGGAGTGAATATTGCTGTAGAGCACACTTGCCGGCCATAACAGCCTGATAGTTTTCCCATGTCGTTGCCCCAAGGGGGGAATATATGTTGTCTGCCAGTTTTATAACCATTTCTTTTTCCACTCTTCAAAGAACGACGGATTACCGAGCACCAGTTTGTATTGTTTGTCCATGAATACCTGCACTGTATGTGCTGTGGCCAGCAGAGTGTCGCCGTCGGTAATGCGGTAGTCGAACACTATTTTTGCAGCTTCTGTTGGCGTGTATGTTATCTCTATCTCAGGATGCATGCCGTAGACGATCGGCTGTTTGTATTTGAGTTGCACGTCGACCAGAGGCGCATAGTAGCCTTCGCCAAAGAAGCGCAGGTATCCGAGGTCGTACTTCTCGCCGAAAGCCTCGCGAGCATCCTCGAGATAGAGCATGTAACTGCCGTGCCACACTACACCCATTGAGTCTACCTCGCTGAAGCGTACGTCGAGTTTTTTCTTAGTGCTTAG
Source organism: uncultured Bacteroidota bacterium (assembly GCA_902791695.1). Taxonomy (GTDB): domain Bacteria; phylum Bacteroidota; class Bacteroidia; order Bacteroidales; family P3; genus Colimorpha. The sequence continues at coordinate 55,199 of CADAWR010000011.1, read as the reverse complement.
AGTATTCATAGTAGAGCAATCTTTATTGTTCCAGAAGCCAACAAGGTGTCGCCGCAATATGTTTCAGCCTGCGCCAAAGTCATACCGAACACCTCGTCGCTCACCTCTATACGTGTCTTAATTGTGCTGCCCACACTAGGCAAAGCGTGTATTTCTACTTCGCGCAGTGCACCGATGACCCCCATGCGCACCTCTTTTCCGCTGTTGAGGTTGATGTAGCCCATTCGTGCCGCACAGGTTTGGGCGATATTCTCAATGATACCGATGGGGGAGAGGTGGCTTTCTTCTGTCATGATGGAATCGTGGCGTACCGTGAAAGAGGTTTCCGTCACTACTGCATCACAGTGCAGCAGACGGTCTACCATAACCATCGGCGGCCTCTGCGGTATCAGTTCCAATATGTCATACTCTTTCTCCATTCCAAAACTCATAGTAGTTATACCATTGGTGCGGATAGCGGCTCACCACGCTTTCAAGTGAGTTGGCAAAGGCCTGTGCCAATGCTGCCATCTGTTGCTTGCGTGGCAGTGTCCTGTCGCATTTTACAGGCCGCACAAATGCCGTGTAACTGCGGTGAGAGGTCTTCATCACCATCACTGCCAGCACCGGAACATCTTTCTGCACTGCAGTGGCGAAAGGACCCAAAGGAAACTTCGCCGGAGTCCCGAAGAATTGGCACTCAACGCTTTTGGCAGACCCGAAACAACGGTCGGCAGGCATGCTGACGATGTTGCCATCATCGAGTGCCTTGTTGATGCAGAACAGGTGCGTCATATCGGCCTGCACGGGTATCATGTGGATGTTGCTACCAACAAACTGCTTGCAGCGTTCGCTCATCACTGTGGCCGACTCGCCGGCATAGACCAAAGCATAGAACTGCTTGCGTTCGCTCACCAGCGCATAGCCAGCCTGCTCGTAGTTGCCCACATGCGACGACAGCATCATGAAGCCACGCTCGCCTTCGTTTAGCCGCTGGTAATGCTCGTTGCCATCGATGGTTAGTTTAAAATGCTTGCCGGCGTAGGTGGCGAAGCGGTCTAACACCACCTGCCCGAAGGCGTAATGGTTGCGGTATACATGCCAGAATGCGCTCAGTGGCTTCTTGTCCAGCCTTAGGCGGAAGAAGTGATAGATTGCGATGTAGCCCCTGTGGTTGAACAGCATGTAGAACGGCACCACCAGTGCCATTATGGCATAGATGACCTCCAATGGCACCATCTTGAACAGCACTATCAACGCTTTCTGCATGAAAGGCGTTCCGTCGGTGCGTCCGCTCCACTCGCTATGTTCCGGCTCCTGCACTTATTATATCTTGCTCTCGATGTAATCGCAAAATTGACCGTAGGTCTTTATGGTCTTCATGTCTTCGGCCACAATCTTGAAGCCGAAGGTTTTCTCCACAATCACCACGATGTCGACGAAGTCTAGGCTGTCAACTCCAATGTCCTCTTTCAAGCGAGCCTCTGGCTTAATCTTTTCGGCATCGAATTCAAGTTCTTCCACAAGGAAGTCCTTTACTTTCTCTTCAATTTCTTGTCTAGTCATATTGTTGTGTTATTTTGTGTTGCAAACCATTATGCTGTGTCCCTGTCCCAGGTTGTCGTGGATGGTCTCTACCACGAGGCCGGCCTTGTTCACCAGTCGCTCCATATCCTCGCTGTGGTACATCTTGCTGTTGCCGTTGGCAATTGCGGTGAAGTACAGACTCGTCATAGTGAGGCAGAAGGCCGCAGGCTCGAAACGCTGGCGGTCCCAGAAGGTCTCCATGATGTAGAGGCGGCTGTCGGCATCCATTATCTTCGCAGCGCGGCTCACGATGCTCACAATCTCATCCTCGCCGAAACAGTCGAGGAACTGGCTCATCCAGATGGCGTCGTAGTGCTTGTCCGTCGGGAATGCTTGTTTGTCGTCGAGCAGGTTCATGCCGTAGCCGTTGATGCGCTCGGCGCCGGGTTTGCCCTTGGTGTCGCGTCGCATCATCTCCAGCTGTTGCGGCAGGTCAACAATGGTGACATTCACATCCTTGTCGTGTCCCACACACTGCAGCGCCCAGCGGCCTGTGTTGCCGCCTACGTCGAGCAGCGTCTTCGGCTTTGCTGCAAACACTATATCTAGCGCCTGCTTGAACGAGCTGTCGCTGTAGAAGTGGTCAAAACCAAACCAGCTCTTCTGCACCTGAGGTGGCAGCTGCGACAGACCTTCATACACCGTTGGCCACGGGCCGAAGTGTTCCAGACCGGCGGGGCGCCCTTCTTTGAGGCTCTCCTCTAGGTGGAACCATCCTTCGTAGTTCACGTCGTGGTTGAAGTCTATGTTCACGTTGGTGGCGGGGTCGGTGATAAAGCACCAGCCTGTCTTGCTCAGCGTGTATCGGTCGGTGTCAGGGTCAATAAGCACAGTGCCTATGCATAGGCTGGCCTCGAGCATCACCTTGGCTGCGTAGCGGCTCAAGCCGGCGGCTTCGGCTACCTCGGCCTCCGTCATGCCGTTGTCGCTGTTGCGCAGCATCTCCAGTATGCCGAACTTCTTCATCAGGCGGCTCACCTGGAACACTATCGGTCCCCAAGCAATCCATTCCGCCTTCTCCTGCGCCTCGCGGGCACTCAGGTGCTCTTTGCTATAGGCTTCTTTCAGTTTCGGGTTTAGGTACATATCAAATCTTTTTCAATATCAGTGCCGAGTTGGTGCCGCCGAAGCCGAAGCTGTTGCTCAGCACGGTGTCCACACGTGTCTCTATGGTTTTGGTGGCCAGCTTTAGGTGAGCGCTGGCCTCGTCGGGGTTCTCGAAGTTGATGTTGGGAGCCACGAAGCCACCATGCATCATCAGTATGCTGTACACGGCCTCGCTGGCACCGGCCATCCAGCACTCATGTCCCGTCATACTCTTGGTGGAACTTATCCAAGCACGGTGGCCTCCGAAGAGGCGACCCAGTGCACGTGCCTCGTAGAGGTCGCCCTGTTGCGTACTGGTGGCGTGGGCGTTTACGTAGTCTATGTCATCCACAGTAACGCCGGCATCGTCCAATGCCCGCTGCATGGCCAATGCGCTGCCGTCATCGCTGGCCTGCGATATGCCGCCTCCATTGCTGCTGAAGCCGTAACCACAGACTTCGGCCAGTATCTTGGCTCCGCGTTTTACAGCGTGGTCATAATCCTCGAGCACCAGCGCCGCTGCACCGCCACTGGGCACCAGCCCGTCACGGTCGCGGTCAAAAGGACGAGAAGCCTTCGTCGGCTCGTCCATGCGCTTGCTGAAAGCACCCAGCGCATCGAACGAGGCCATACTGTAGAGGTTGGTCTCCTGTGCGCCGCCGCATAGTACCATGTCTTGCAGGCCCTGCCGGATGAACATGGCACCCAGCCCTATCGAGTGGCTGCCGCTGGCACATGCCGCGCTAACGCTGAAGTTTATGCCTCTCAGATGGAAGATGGTGCTCAGGTTCATGTTTACGGTCGAGTTCATGCTCTGGAATATCCAGCCGCTCCCCAGCAGCGCCGAGTCGCGCTTCTCCATCATCAGCGTGTGGCTCTCCACCACTGCTTTCGCCGACGAGTCGTTTCCCATTAGCACTCCAACCTCGTTTGCCATCAGGTAGTCGTCGTCAATGCCCGCCATCTGGAATGCCTCGCGGGCGGCCATGAAGGCATATTCTGCCTCTTCGCTCATGCCGGCACGCATGCGGCGGTCGAGCAGGCCTTTCAGCGCGGGTTTCTCAACAATGCCCGTCAGCAGCGACTGGTAGCCGTACTCTTTGCGTTCGGCCTCTATTCCAATTCCTGAGCGGCCTTCGTATAGCGACTGGCGTACCTCGTCAACATTCTTTCCGAGACACGACCAAATGCCTATTCCTGTTACTACAACTCTTCTCATGTGTACAGTCCTCCGTTGATGTTCACCACCTCGCCGGTGATATAAGCGGCTTCTTTCGAGGCGAGGAAGCCGACCAGTGCGGCCACCTCTTCTGGTTTCCCGAAGCGGCCCGCCGGTATCAGCTTCTTCAGCTCGCCTTCGTCAAGATCCTTGGTCATGTCTGTAGCCACGAAGCCTGGCGCCACAGCGTTGACGGTGACCTTGCGCGGGGCCACCTCTTGAGCCAGCGCTTTGGTGGCACCTATCACCGCCGCTTTGGCGGCACTGTAGTTGGTCTGACCGGGCATCCCTTTGATGCCGCTAAGCGACACCACATTGACAATGCGCCCATAGCGGTGCGTCATCATGCCCTTCACCACGCGGCGCGTCAGGTAGAAGAAGCCGTTGAGGGTAGTGTCGAGCACCGAGTGCCACTGTTCGTCGGTCATGAAGACCATGATGTTGTCCTGCCGTATGCCGGCATTGTTCACCAGCACCGATATGTAGTCGTCCTGATGCTGCGTCTCCCACTGCTCAATTGCGGCCTCAATGGCCTTCGGGTCGGCAGTGTCGAATGGCAGCAGCTCTGCCATTCCACCGGCAACTTCAATGGCCGCTTTCGTATCCTCGGCAGCTGCGGTGTTGCTCTTGTAGTTTATGATTACCGGCATCCCACCGGCCGCCAGCTTCTCTGCTACAGCCTTTCCGATGCCGCGCGATGCTCCTGTTATCAAAGCGTACTCCATTATCCTCTCAGCATTTGTTCAACGTTGGCTATTTCCTCGTAGAACGGCGTGTCGTCGACGAAGGCTGGCACTATGGCGTTCACCTTGTCGTACATAGCCCGTGTGGCGGGAGCCAGCTTGTCGGCCTTCTTCAATATGTCCGTAGCTTGGCGAAGGGCGATCATGTGAATGGCCATCACCTGGTAGGCGTTGTCTATAACCCGCTTGCAGAGCAGGGCGCTGTTGGTGCCCATGCTCACTATGTCTTGGTTGTCGTTGTTGTTGGGTATGGTGTGCACGTAGTTGGGCATCGACAGGGTCTGGCACTCGGCAGTGGTGCTCGTGGCCGTAAACTGGCAGGCCTGCATGCCGTAGTTCAACCCCAGGGTGCCCATGTTCAGGAACGGCGGCAGTATGCCGTTGATGCGGTCGTGGAACAGGTAGTTCATCTGCCGCTCTGCTGTCTGCGCCAGTCGTGTGACGGCTATCTTCACCTTGTCGGCTTCCAGCGATATGTAGTCGCCATGGAAGTTGCCTCCGTGGAAGACATTCTTGGCCACGGGGTCCACGATGGGGTTGTCGCAGGCCGAGTTGTACTCGTTCTCTATTACCTCGCGGCTGTTCATCAGCGTGTCGTACACCGGTCCCAATATCTGGGGCGTGCAGCGCAGCGAGTAGTAGGCCTGCACCTTATGCTCAAAGTAACTCTTGCCTTTCTGCTCCTCGCTGTACAGGTGGTGCTCGCGTTTGGTAAGGCATTGGCTGCCCTCGGCCAGTTCGCGCATACGTCGGGCGGCATACTGCTGTCCGCGTTGACGGCGCACGCCGTTGAGCTCCTCGGCCATCCAGTCGTCATAGCTTGCCGCCACCTCGTTCATCCACACCGCCGCCAGCAGGCTCAGCTCCAGCAGTCGCTCGGCATAGTGCTGGTTCACGGCCGAGATGCCCGTCATCACCGACGTGCCGTTGGTGATGCTCAGTCCTTCGCGTATGTATATCTTAAGCGGCTCCAGTCCGCATTCTTTCATCACCTCGGCGCTGGTACGCCATTCGCCCTTGTAGTGCACCTTGCCTTCGCCGATTAGCGTCAGCGCTATGTGCGCCAGCTGTACCAGGTCGCCGCTGGCACCCACCGAGCCGTGCTGCGGTATGTAGGGGTAGATGCCGCGGTTGATGAACTCCTGGAGGAGTTTCACCACGCTCACATGTACACCGCTGCGGGCCTGCAGCAGGTTGGTGGTGCGTGCTATCATGGCGGCTTTCACATACAGGTCGTCCAGCGGCTCGCCGGCGCCCGTCGAGTGGCTGCGGATAATGTTGTACTGCAGGTCGCTCAGGTAGCGGTCATCCACGCGCCACTGTGCCATGGGGCCGAAGCCTGTGTTTATGCCGTATATGACTTTCTCGGAAGCAAAGTTTTTCAGGAACTCGTGGCAGGCCTCCACGTCGCGAAGGTCTTTTTCGCTGATGCGCATATCGGCTCCGCCGAAGAGCATTTTTTCGATGTCGCCGTAACTGACGGTTTTCATATCTTTTTATATTACAGTAAAATAATACACACACGCAGTTTTGTGCGTGTGTGCAAATATAATAATTATTTTTAAAATATAGCTGGAAATTATTTGTCTGCCTCTTTCGTCACTTCTTCCTTCTTTGGTTCTTCTTTCGTCGTTTCCTCTTTTGGTTTAGGCTTGGGTTTCGGCATCTTGATGTCGCTCAGGCTGTGGTCGCGGTGTATCCGTATGAAGTCCACTTCGCCACTGATACCGGGGCAGTGGCCGCTTTCGGTATACTGCCACAGGGTGAATCGTGTGGTGGGGTATTTGCGGTAGTTGGCTATGAAGATGTGGTACTTGGCGTATTTCTTGCCGCTGAAGTGCACCTTGTACACCTTCTCGCTGGTGTATATCACTGGCTTCACTCCGTATTCGCTCTCCATGAGTTCCAACAGTTTGTCCACGCGTTGCATGTAGAGTCTCCCTGAGTGGTGCCCTTCTATGTCGAGCACCGGCGCCAGGTCCTGCTCCTTCTTCTTTATCATTTTGCGCATGTTGGCCATCTGCTGGTAAGCCGTTGTCTTGCTGCTGTATACATGGTAGCTGCCTACCAGCAGGCCGGCTTTCTTGGCCTTGCTGATGTTGGTCTTGTAGTAGGCATCCTGTATTGAGGTGCCCTCGGTGGCGCGCACATACACAAACTGTATCGTCGAGTCCTTGGCCACCTTCGTCCAGTTGATGTTGCCTTGGAACTTGGACACATCGATGCCGCGTGTGCGTATCTGGGCCTGGGCACCCAAAGCGCACAGGCTCAATATCAGCAGCAGAAGCCTATAGCTGAATCTCATCTCCGTTGGCGTTAAAGAAGTGGTACTCAAGCAGGCTGTACTGCTCCGAGCTCTTCATGGTGAGTCTCACCTTGTGCCGCCACATCCACTTCATGCGCAGGCTCTTCAGGCCACCCTTGGTGAGGTAGGCATGTATGTAGGGGTGCATCACTATGGTGAAGCGGCTCTCGTTGAGCGAGGTGCGCAGATACTTGAGGTTCGACTCTATCTCATCCACCACCACGAGGCTTTGCTTTATATGGCCAGTGCCGTCACACATGGGGCACTTCTCCTGCACGTCCACCTCCATCACGGGGCGTACCCTCTGGCGCGTTATCTGCATCAGGCCGAACTTGCTCAGCGGCAGTATGGTGTGACGTGCCTTGTCGGGCTTCATGGCCTCCGTCATCACGTCGAACAGCTTCTTGCGGTTCTCCGCTTTGTCCATGTCGATGAAGTCGATGATCACTATGCCGCCCATGTCGCGCAGACGCAGCTGGCGCGCAATCTCTATGCCGCTTTCTATGTTCACCTGCAGCGCCGTGTCCTCCTGGCCGCTGCCGGCCTTGATGTGGTTGCCGCTGTTGACGTCGATGACATGCATGGCCTCGGTATGCTCCACGTATAGGTAGACGCCTGAGCGTATGGTCACTATGCGGCCGAAGGCCCTCCTTATGTCGCGCTGCACGCCGAACTGCTCGAAGATGGGGGTCTCAAGCTTGTACTGCTTGACGATGTCCTCTTTGCCAGGTGTCATCGTTGCCACGAACTTGCGCACCTCGGCGTATAGGTCGGCGTCGTCAACCTGTATGGAGTTGAAGTCGTCGGTGAGCACGTCGCGCAGCAGTGCCGTCGTGGTGTCGAGCTCGGCGTGCACCTTGCAAGGGGCAGAGACGCGCTTCAGCTTGTCTGTCATGTCGGCCCAGCTGGCCATCAGTTGCCGCAGGTCGGCGTCCAGTTCGGCCACGCTCTTGCCCTCGGCCACTGTGCGCACTATCACGCCGAAGTTCTGCGGCCTTATGCTCTGCATAAGGCGCCGCAGGCGGTTGCGCTCTTCCGAGCCTTTGATTTTCTGCGATATCGATATCTTGTTGCTGAAAGGCGTCAGCACCAGGTAGTGGCCCGCGAGGCTTATGTCGCCCGTCACCTTCGGCCCCTTGGTGGAGATGGGCTCCTTGGTGACCTGCACCAGTATCGGCTGCCCGACCTTCAGTATGTTGTCGAAGTTGCCCACCTTCTCCAGTATGGGCTCTATCTTGAAGTTGGCCAGCGTCGCGGCTCCTTTGTCGCCGTTCATGGCCAGCTTCAGGTACTTGTCCACCGAGTTGTAGGTAGGCCCCAGGTCGAGGTAGTGCATGAAGCCCTCCTTGTCGCCGCCCACATCGATGAAGGCGGCATTGAGGCCCTGCATTATCTTGCGTACCTTGCCGAAGTAGATGTCGCCCACGGCATACTGGCCGCTGGGCTGCTCCTTGTGTAGCTCCACCAGCTTCTTGTCCTCGAGCAACGCTATCTGTACTCCTTCGGGGGTGCGCGATATTATTAAATCTTTTTCCAAATTGTCGTAGTTCTGTTAGTGTGTGTTATAGCATAAAACAAATTACATACCAACCTGACAACAGGCGGTGTGTAATTTGTTTTAGGATTTTTGGAAATATACAGCTCGCTGCTATCTGCCGGCAGCCAGCCGCTTATTTCTTCTTATGTCTGTTCTTGCGCAGGCGTTTTTTACGCTTGTGCGTAGACATTTTGTGGCGTTTGTGTTTTTTTCCGTTAGGCATTGTGACTACTCTTTTATGTTATTTCACTTTCTTTTTGACATCCTGCATGAAAGTCTTGGCGGGCTTGAAAGCGGGGATGTTGTGAGCCGGGATGATGATGGTGGTGTTCTTGCTGATGTTGCGGCCGGTCTTCTCAGCGCGTTTCTTCACGATGAAGCTGCCGAAGCCACGCAGATACACGTTCTCGCCCTCGGAAAGGCTCTCTTTGATAACGGTCATAAACTCTTCGACGGTGGCCTGAATGGCGACTTTCTCGATACCGGTTTTCTGAGCTATTTCAGCTACGATTTCTGCCTTTGTCATTTTGTTTGATGATTTTTTTGTTATTACTTTTTTGGTTTTCAACTCAAATTGGAGTGCAAAAGTACTACTTTTTTTTAATACCGAGCCTTTTTTTCTAAACTTTTTCTCTTTTTAACATTTTGCGGTATTATATGGCATTGATTAACAATACTGTATGTGTTATGTCTTTTTTTCTCTCCCCCGTCGTGTTGCGGGGGCAAAAGTGGCCTCGCGGGTTGCCTATCGGCTAATTTTTAGCTCTTTATTCCTCCTTTTTCCTGGCCGTCATGAAGACGGCGTAGAAGAGCGTGAGGGCTGCCAGCGAGCATACCGCCACGACGGTCCAGCCAAGATTGAGGGGGGCATCCGGGTCGATGTCAAGTACACCGCGTGCAACAAGCCAGTACAGCACCACCACGATGGCGTTGTTCACGAAATGGGCCAGCATGTTGGGGAGCAGCGACCCTCCAAATACATATAGGTATCCCAGCACCGCCCCCATGGCGAAGCGCGGCATGAAAGCGAAGACCTCGCCGTGCGCGAGGCTGAAGATGAGGGCGGTGATCCATATCGCCGCGTGGGGGCTCTTCAGCCACCGCTGCAGCAGGTTCTGGATACCGGCGCGGAAGAAGACCTCCTCGCAGACGGCAGGCAGCAGCGCCACCACCACCAGGTTGGCCATCAGGCCTCCGACGCTGGTTGTGCCGAGCATGGATTTCATGATGCCCTCTGTCTGATCCTGCAGTTGGCGCATCATCTCGCCCACGCGCCCCAGCTCCCAGCTGTCGTTCCAAGTCGTCAGCCAGTCGTAGAGCGGTGTGAAAAGCAGCATCACTGCCACGCCTGCCAGTCCGTAATACCACTTGCGGCCGCTGAAGTCCAGCCGGTAGTATTCGCGCTGCTGTCCGCGATAGTAGATCAGCGTCATCAGTGCCACGGGCACCAGGAAGGTGAGTATCTGCGTGATGGTTTCAATCCACATGAGGGCTGAACGCGACGTGATGTCGACACCGGCAATGGCAAGCACTGCACTGGGGGTGCTGGCAATAAGAAGCATGCCGAGCGCCATCGCCAGCATGACAAGCAACTGAAGAAGTGGGTGGGTGCTTTTTTTCATAACTTTGTGACCCCGGCGGGATTCAAACCCACGACTTTCGGAACCGGAATCCGACGTTCTATTCAGCTGAACTACGGGGCCGTCGTTGATTTCAACCCAATAATAACTTTGGTATATGATATATTATTGTGTCGCCCCGAAAATATTTTTTTCCCGTCAACCCTCCGTATCCGGTCCGTATCCACTCCGTCCCCTCTCCGACAAAAAACCGTTAAACAACCGGTGAACAGACGGAGCGGGTACGGAGCGGGTACGGAGCGGGGGCGTACCGGTGGTTAGGAACGAGGGTTGGGAAGACTACGGGGATGTGCTAAAAGTTAAAGTTTGTTAAATATGTACTTGCCGTGGCCCTTTTTGCGCAAAAATGGGGTTTATATATAGTGAATAAACAATGCACGCCAACGATGGAGCCTTCTGAGCAGTTCGCCGAGATGATGGAGCGCCACAAGTACCTGATACGCAGACTGTGTGTCAGATACTCGGAGGGCGACGAGCAGCTGTGTCGTGACCTGATGCAGGAGGTCGCGGTGGGCATGTGGCTGCGCTACAGCGAGCGTGAGTGGAAGGTGTGGGGCGGCGCGCAGAGGGCTTGGGTCTACTGGCAGACGCGTCATTTTGCCTCGCATGCTGTGCGCGACTGGCACCTGCGCGAGCCGGAGGCGCTGCTGCCCGAGGCCGCCGACGGCGAAGTGCAGGCGGCGCGTGAGAGTCTCGTGGACGAACTCGCCGTGGAGCTGCAAGGGCGCGAGCGGCAGATGCTGGAACTGCTGCGGCAGGGCTACCGCTACGAGGAGATAGCCGAACGGATGGGCGTGAGCATGAGGACGGTGAAGCGCCTGCGTGCCAGCATGGTGGAGGCCATGCGGCAGCGTGCCGAAGCGATGGGAATGATGGAGGGTAAAGGTTAAGGGTTAGAGGCTATAGGTTACAGATTACAGACTAAAGATTAAACATAAAAAATGAAACACAGTAGAAAAAACAAAGTGAAGACCGTTGACGTGCTGCGCGAGGTGGAGGCCATGCACCGCCGTGCCGCCGCCGTGGATGCCTCGTCGCTGATAGGCGACATGCGCTGGTACGCCGAAGCTCGCCATCGGGAGAGGGTGGTACGAAGAGGCCTGTCGGCTCTCGTCTGCATGGCGGTATTCGTGGTGACAATGGCGTTGCTGCCAGAAAAAAACTACTACTACATGGAAGGCGCCGATGCCGACCATCCGCAGGCGGTGTGTGCCGACATACGCACGATATTGAACATGTAATGAAACGCTGGTTGCTGATAACGGGATTGGTCGCCCTGATGTGCGCAGGGGTTGCGGTGACGGTGAAATACTGCCACAGCATATTCCACGGCGACGAGGTGAGTGAAATCTACCTCAAGTACAAGGATGTGCCTGGTGTCGAGGCCACCTTTGTCAAGGGCTTTCTGGTCACGGACAGCATGAGGGTGGACATAACGCTGCTAAGGGCAACGGACACCGCCAGTTGGATTAAACTGTATGGGGAGTATTGTCCACAGGTGAGGCATATTGAGGAAGTGCCGGAGCAATACAGGGAAGGCCTGCTTTTCGGCGACGGGGTCGCTTTCGATGAGTATCCTGCAGGTCATCCCGAGATGAGAGCTGACTCCAGCATGACAGATGTTGAGTTGGCGGTGATATACGTGAGGTTCCGCACCGTGATGATATGCCACACAAACACCCATGCGCAGACTAGAGAGATATACAAATATCAAATAAATGATTATTTTAAAAACATAAAACAGTAAAATATGAGGAAACAATTTAGGACTGTTGCCATTATGGCATTGTTGGCAAGCCTTTCAGCAGGCTGCCAGAAAGAGAGAGTAGCACCAGTGATAGAAAGCGAGGCCATTGGATATGGTTTTGCCAATGTGACCAAACGAACTGTTTGTTACACTGTTGACGGTGTAAATTACCAAGTAACCTTGACGGGGGACGCTGCATGGAATGATTTCCTGCGCTCCATGTTGGACATGGCAGAGCATGGGTGCACTGTGACAGTATCTGCCGGCAATGGGACAACACAGCAGGGTGTTGCCAAAGAGGTTGTCACATATACTACGGCAAACAAAGATGACGCAGTTGCATGGTGTGACAATATGATCAATAACGGCTACGCTGTCACCATGATTTATGACAGTGAAAATGGTGTTTTTATATGCACTGCTGAACGAAAGTAAATTAATAATAATAATTAGAACCATGAAAAAAATTATATGTTTCATATTGTTGGCTATCCATTGCCTTTTTACCTATACACTGGTATATGGTCAGGTTGATATCGACAGTTATGGCAAGATGACAATTGCTGCACAGACCCAAGATTGGGAGTCAGCGCTACGTGCAAAAGTTGCTACGGGCGACTCATATGCATTCACAATGTGGACTCCTGGTTTGGGAGATGTCTCTTTTTTCCATGCTTCGGGATATTTATATTGTCGTTTGGGTGGATACTTCGGTTCGGATTCAACGATGAAACAGAATATTACACCGATTGAGTCTGCTTTGAATATTATAAAGGGTTTGAATGGTGTAAGGTACCAGTTTAGGCCGGCCTCAGAGAGAGAACAACAAGAATATGACACAATATCCGGGCACGGATACCGTTTTGGTTTTGTGGCCCAGGAGGTGGAGGAAGTGTTGCCGGAAGTGGTCAAGACTATGCCTGACGGCAAAAAATCGATGACATATACTGATATAATTGCAATATTGGTTGAGGCTATGAAGCAACAGCAGTCGGAGATAGACAGGATGAGGGAAGTGTTGATAGAGCATGGTTTAATGGAAAACGATGAATAATATCCGATGGTATGAAAAAAGCGGCAAGATATGTCTTCTTTTGCATGGTTCTGCTCTTGTATAAGGGAGCAAAAGCTCAGGTTTGTCCGGATCACAACTGGGATACGGTAAATTTGGTTTTTGAGGATAATTTTGACGTGGCGGGGCGGAGTTGGTATAATTTCTTTTGCGAACCGGATCATAAGTGGTGGGCGTTTCCATTGGATAGAATGCAGGTTACGTTGGATAATACGACATTTCAGGTCTATCAATGGGGGAACTGTCATTTCAACAATAATGATGGCACGATGGAATTGACATCGTCATATACAAGTCAGGAGTTGCATTGCGGTGATTATGTAATACCAAATTATCCAGGATGTTCTTGTAACCCAACGCTTTCTAACCTCCATTTCTTTTCGGGGCATATTGAGACTGACCAGCTGTATCATTTTGGCTATTATGAAATAAGGTGCAAATTGCCGACTCATCCCGGTGCCTTTCCTGCATTCTGGCTCTTTGGGAATGGGAGTAATTCGTACGAGGAGATTGATATTTTTGAATACTCTTGGGGCTCCTTTTACCCCAATAACTATGAGGCAGGACGGCTGTTCACAACGGCGTTCTGGTATAATCCCACAAGTACCACGTACGATTGGAAACGTTGCAAGTCCCATGGACACAGATTGGAAAGTGATGCGCCGCCATTGTCAGACTGGCATGTGTTCGGCTGCGACTGGTCGCCTAATTATATACGATGGTTCCTTGACGGGAAGCTTATTAGTTCATACAGTGTGAAAGACACTATTCCTCAGGCGCCCAAAAGGATAAAGGTTAATTACTCCATTGACAAGTATGCTTTTTGGGAACAATGGACAGGAGAAGATACTATGAGTATTGATTATGTGAAAGTCTATCGTTTGAAAAAAGACTGTGAAAGAGCGGCTCGTATTCAGAATGTGTCGCAATTGATAAATTTCCAGTATGCGGTGAAGGGCTTTATTTGGTTTTCACATTCAGCAGAATTTAGTCGGGCTCTTGTGTTCCCGCAAGGTTTTGCGGAAACATTCAGGTCTGTGAATGGATACAGATTCAGCGGCGATATAAGAATTCCGTTGGGGTGCACGGTATCGTTTATTACACAAGACTGTCCTTCGGATGACGAATAATTAAACAAATATAGATATGAAAAGGTTTATTGGTTTCCTTGTGGCGCTCTTTGTGGCAGTTGATGCATGGCCGCAGGGCGAGGGTATCGTATACACGGAGTATGGTGCAGATTTTGTGGTCCATGGATGGATGAAGGATTCTTCGCATGAAATGGAAGATGGAAATATCAGTTTCGATCTGGATGGGGATGGTGAGGATGACTTCTCCGTATATATGCAAAAGGACAAATGGGGGGAATTCTATGCCCACATGTGTGCGCTTGGTGATGAGCCACCGCACTGGACAGGTAACCATGTCGTCAGTACAGGTAATTGCAGTAACAGGTTCACTAACAAGGCAAGTTATGGAGAGGTACTGTCGGAGAAGATATGGGGTGTTCATACAGAAATATGGTCTCCTGTTTGGGGAGGTAGTATAGAAAGGTTGGATAGCGCTTATATCGGGATGAAAGTGGTTCATGGGGATAGCACCCTGTATGCGTGGTGTCAGTTGTATTATTATCTAGGAAGCAAAAATGAGGGGGCTGTACGATTAGTGCGAAGTGCAATATGCTCTATACCAAACTATCCGTTAAAGGTTGGCCAGAGGAGCACGGTGGAGAATTTAGAGAGTATGGACGGTGTGCGGGTGTGTAATATGGGAAACGGCAAGTTGCTGCTTAAGAGTGAGGGGCTGGCTTTGATAAAGGAGGTGATGATATGCAACACGATGGGACGGCCGGTGGCGGAGGGCCCTTTGGGAATAAAAAGCAACCAGATGACAGTGGACGTCGGCGACCTCATGGAGGGCGTATATATGGTGTGCTGTGTGCTTGACGACGGGCGTCGCGTGACGAAGAAGGTGCTGGTATGGAACAGGTGAGCGCGTGGCATAAAATTTGCAGGCTGATACAATAATGTAGTATAAAAGGCGTTAATGTTTGACGTGAGGAGAAGAACGACCATATTGGCGATGCTGCTTGCTTGCGCGGCAGCCGCTTTCGGGCAGGGACCGTCGGTGCTTGCCGGTGGCGACTGGTGGCGCGTGGCGGTGCAGAGCACCGGCATCTACCGCCTGACGGTGGCCGACGTGCCGGGCCTCGAAGGGGCCGACGTGGAGACGATAGGCCTCTACGGCGGCAGCGGCGAGATGCTGAGCATGCAGAACGCCGCGACGCCTGTGGACGACCTGCGGCCCGTGGCCATCGAGGTGCACGACGCCGACGGCGACGGCCGCTTCGGCAGCGGCGACTGGCTGCTCTTCTTCGGCGAGGGCACCGATGTGTGGCGCTACAGCACCGCCGACCGGCGCTGGGAACTCATGCGCCACGCCTACGCCTCGTCGAACCACTACTACCTCACCACCACTGCCCTCGAGCCGCTGCGCATTGCCAAGGCAGAGGCCGCGGCGGCGGATACCGTGATTAACGATTACACGGCGGTGGCCGCGGTGAACAACGACCTGACCAATGTCTTCCACACCGGACAGGTGTGGGTGGGGGAGAAGTTCACAGTGAGCAGCACTACGCGCAGCTTCACGCTGAGCCTGCCCGCCGTGGCGACAGGCATCACGCTGCGCTACGCCATGGCCAACGTGAGTTCGGCCACCGGCCAATTCAATGTCAGCACCACGGGTTTCAGCCGCACCAACGCGGTGAGCAGCAGCAGTGTGTACAGCACGATACTGGAGTCGGTGCACGGCAGCGCGCAGAGCCTGACGTTCACCGTGAAGTACACTCCCGGCGAGAGCACCGGCGAAGGCTACCTGGACTATATTGAGATGACCGGCATCGTGCCCCTCGCCCTCGGCAGCGGGCAGACGCTGGTGCGCAACAGCCGCCATTTGGGCTCCACGGCGTCCTTCCGCTACAGCGGCGGCAACGGCCTGCGGGTGTGGGACGTGACCAAGGCCGGCGAGGAGCGCGAGATGGCGCTCGCGGACGGCCAGTGGACCGACAACACCAACGTGGCGCGCCAGTATGTGGCCTTCGACGGCGGCTATCTGACGCCTGCCGCCATAGCCAAGATTGCCAACCAGAACCTGCATGGCGCCGCCGCCGCCGACCTGGTGGTGGTGTGCCATCCGCGCTTTGTGGCGCAGGCTCAGCGTCTGGCTATGCTGCACGAGCTGCTGGACGGACTGGAGACCCTCGTGGTCACCGACCAGCAGGTGTACAACGAGTTCTCGTACGGCAAGCAGGATCCCATGGCCATGCGCTCGCTGCTGCGCCATCTGCGCCAGCAGCATCCCGACCATGCGCCGCGCTATATGCTGCTTTTCGGCAAGGCTACCTATGATCCGCGCAACCTGCTGGGCAACAGTATGCCGACACTGGCAACCTACGAGACAGCCTTCTCGTTCGACGATGACGGCGTGTCGTACAGCAGTGACGACATGATGGGCTATCTGGACGACGACGAGAGCGGCTCGGCGTCGCAGAGCCTCGACGTCAGCGTGGGGCGCCTGCCCGCCAAGGACGAGACCGAGGCCAACCACATGGTGGACAAGATAGAGGGCTATATGATGCGCCGCGACTTGGGCGCCGATGCTGTCAGCGGCAACTGGCGCAGCTTTGTGGCCCTGCTGGCCGACGACGCCGACCCGTCGCGTGTGGGTGACACGATCTTCGCGCATTCGTCGGAAATGACGGCAAAGAAAATCAATGACGGGTACCCCGACATCAATGTGGAGCGGCTCTATGCCGACGCATACCATCAGCAGAACAACGCCATAGGCTCGTTCTATCCCGAACTGAAGCATGCGCTGACACGCCGCATAAACAATGGCTGTCTGCTGCTCAACTATATAGGCCACGGTTCGGTGCAATATATAGGCACCGAGCGCTACGTGGAGCCCACCGATATTGCGGCCTATGCCAATGTGGACCGCTTGCCGCTGCTGGTCACCAGCACCTGCTCCTACGGCTTCCACGACCTCATTGACGAGGTGTGTGGCGCCGAGGCATTCCTGCTTGCCAAAGGCGGTGCCATAGGCGTCATCAGCGCTACGCGCCCGATAAGCCATATAGAGCGTTTCAACACAGATGTTATCCTCTATGCCCTTGACACGGCCAACACCATAGGTGACGCGCTGCGCATGGCCAAGAACCGCACCGCGGTGTCGCCGTGCATAAGCCTGCTCGGCGACCCGGCGCTGCACCTCAGCGTGCCGCGCAACGTGGTGGAAGTGACCAATATCGACGGCCACGATGTGGTGGAAACAGAGAACGACACCGCCACAGTGCTGTCGCAGGTGACGGTGCGAGGTGAGATACGCAACAGCGAAGGCGAGCTTATGGCCGACTTCGACGGCACGGTGTATCCCACCGTATATGACCGCGAGATGCAATGCCACACGCTGGCCAACGACAACCCCGGCTCGGAGGTGGCTTTCGTACAGCAGAAGAATGTGCTGTACCGCGGCGTTGCCCCTGTTGTGGGGGGACGTTTTGAGTACACCTTCATGGTGCCACGCGATGTGGCCTATCAGTATGCCCCAGGCAAGCTGAGCCACTATGCCGTGAGCGGCTATGAGCATGCCGCAGGCAGCTACAAGCGGCTGTACTTCGGCGGCCTGAACGAGGAGGTTGTTATAAGCGAGACCCGTCCGCAGATAGAGCTCTACCTCGGCGATGAGAATTTCCGCAACGGCGGCCTTACCGACCAGTCGCCGCTGTTGGTGGCGCATTTGTTCGACTCGGTGGGCATCAATGCCTTCGGCTCCGGTTTGGGGCATGATATCACGGCAGTGATAGACGGCAAGCCGGGCAGCCTGACGGTGCTCAACGACTTCTACGAGTCGGACCTCAACGACCTGCGGCGTGGCACGGTGCGCTACCCGTTGGAGGGCATTGCCCCCGGCAACCATACGCTGACTCTCAAGGCATGGAATATCTGGGGTTTCTCGAATACTGCAACGATAGCGTTCCGTGTGCGTACTGCTGATACGCTGGAGTTCTGCAATATGACCGTGGCTCCCAATCCGGCCAAGGATTATGCTGTGTTCCGCTACGAGACCAACGGCGCCGCCAGCATAACGTCGGCGGTGCTGCAGATATACTCGCCGCAAGGAGGCCTTATGTACAGTACCACTCCGGTGGTTGTGCCGGGCAGCTATGTTGTGGGTCCCGTGCGCTGGGACCTCTCGCAGGTGAGCTCCGGTATGTATCTGGCGCGCATGCTTATAACCACCGACGACGGCGCGACGCACCAGTCGACAGCAAAAGTTATAGTCCGTTGACACAATAAAAGAAACACAATAGCGTTATAGACACACGTATTTGATAAAGAGAATGAAAAGACTTGCTTTAATAATCACAGCCGCGATTCTCGCCTTTGGCATGAATGCGCAGGCGCAAGAGACCGGCCAGAACAAGAACTACATCTCCACGGGTATGCCCATATTGCTCATCGCCCCCGATGCTACAAGCAGCGGTATGGGTGATGTAGGTGTGGCATCTACGCCAGACCTCCATTCGGCGCACTGGAACAACGCCAAGTTTGCCTTCATAGAGGGCAACATGGGTGTTGGACTGACCTACACCCCGTGGCTCCGCAACCTCAAGGTGGGCGACATGAACCTATTCTACCTCAGCGGCTACTACCGTATCAACAGCCGTAGCACCGTTGCCGCAGGCCTAACCTATTTTACTCTTGGAGATATAGACAACACCAACGAGTTCGGCGATGTGCTTCAGGTGATACACCCCAACGAGTTTGCCGTTGACGCCACCTATGCGTTGAAGATTACCGATAACCTCTCGCTCGGTGCCAGCGGTCGCTTCATACGCAGTGACCTTACAAACGGCGCCCAGGTAGGTACCGACGGTGACCATATGTCAACCCATGCCGCCAACTCTCTGGCCGCCGACATCGGTATGTATTACCAGGGTTCGGTGGATGCGAATCAGGATATTGCGCTTGGTTTCCATATATCTAACCTCGGCGCCAAACTATCCTATGAAGACGACGACAACAAGAAGGAGTTTCTGCCGGCCAACTTGCGCATCGGTGGACGTTATACCAATCGTATAGACGACTACAATGAGATAAGTGTGCTTGTGGATGCCAACAAACTGCTGGTGCCGACGCGCCCATATACCCGTGACGGGGTGAATTATCCTACCCGCTACGCCAAAGATTTGACCGAGTATAACAACATAGGTGTTGTCGCCGGTGCAATGCAGAGTTTTGCCGATGCACCTGGCGGCTTCAGAGAGGAGATGCAGGAAATACAGCTTTCCGGCGGTTTGGAGTACTGGTACGCCCATACCTTTGCGGTGCGCGCCGGTTACTTTTTTGAGCACGAGAACAAAGGCGGTCGCCAGTACGCCACCTTCGGCGTGGGTCTGCGCTACAATGTTGTCAAGATAGACCTCTCCTACCTGGTGCCCACCACCAAGCTCTCCACCAATCCTCTGGCACATACCATCCGCATCGGTCTGGCTTTCGAGATGCTTCCTGAGAAGAAGTAACCATGCGTATAGGAACCGGATACGACGTACACCAGTTGGCCGAAGGGTTGCCCCTTTGGCTGGGTGGCGTGCTGGTGCCGCATACCCATGGGCTTGTGGGCCACAGCGATGCCGATGTACTGTTGCACGCCATCTGCGACGCCATTCTCGGAGCGGCAGCGCTTGGCGATATCGGCAAGCATTTCCCCGATACCGACCCGCAGTACAAGGGCATCAGCAGCCTCAAACTGTTGGCTCATGTGGGCAACTTGCTCAAGGAGCACGGTTACCAGGTGGGCAACATCGACAGCACCGTGGCGGCGCAACGCCCCAAGTTGGCCCCATACATACCGCAGATGCGGCAGAACATCGCCGACACTCTTGGCATCAGCCTTGACCAAGTGTCCGTCAAAGCCACCACTACAGAGCACCTTGGCTTCGAGGGCCGTATGGAGGGCATCTCGGCTCAGGCAATAGCACTACTTGTATAGCATGGAAGAACAGCAACCATATGTAAGCCCCGATGTGAGCGAAGATGTGGATACGCTGGAGGACAGCGGCTGCACTCTGGTGCTTTGGAACGACGACGTCCATACCTTCGACTATGTCATTAAGGCTCTTGTGGATATCTGCCGCCATACTGTAGAGCAGGCGGAGCAATGCGCCATCCTTGTCCACTGCCACGGTAAATGCGCCATAAAGCATGGCTCCTACGGTGACCTTTTGCCTATGCACCAGGCTCTTCTTGACAAGCAACTGACCTCTGAAATACAGGAATAATTATGAATACAACCCTCTTAATCATTGTCCTTGTGCTCGGCATCATCCTGCTGGCACTCGAGATTGTGGCGCTCCCTGGCGGCATCGCCGGCGCTTTCGGCATAGCCCTCATAGGCTTCGGGGTGTGGCAGACCTACGCCCTTTTTGGCAACACCACAGGCACCATAGTGCTCCTCTGCGCCATAGCCCTCTGCACACTCATGATGGTGCTATTCCTCCGCAAGCGCACTTGGCAACGCTTCAGCCTCAATGAAGAGGTGACGAGTCGCGTCAATGAGATTGAGGGCACAGTGAAAACCGGCACCCGTGGTACCACCATCTCTCGCCTGGCACCCACTGGCAAAGCCCTCATCGATGGACAGGCCATGGAAGTTCATGCCGTCAACAAGTTTATCGACCCCGACCGCCCCATCGAGGTGGTGGCCGTTGAGGGTTACCGCATCGATGTCGTCGAGACTTCGGACGACCGTTTCAAGGAGAATCAATAATCAATAAACCAATAACATTATGAACGTATTTATTATCATCGGTATCTGTGTCGTTGCGCTGATACTCTTCCTCTATTTCGTGCCCGTCGGAATATGGTTCCAGGCACTTGTCTCCGGCGTCTATGTGTCGCTCGTGCAGCTCATATTCATGCGCTTCCGCAAGGTGCCCCCCACCGTCATCGTGGGCAACATGATCTCCGCCAGCAAGGCCGGCTTGAAGCTCAAGCAGAACGACCTTGAGGCCCACTATCTGGCCGGTGGCCACGTGGGCTCCGTTGTAAACGCCCTCATCAGCGCCGACAAGGCCAACATGAACCTCGACTTCAAGACCGCCACTGCCATCGACCTGGCTGGCCGCGATGTGCTCAAGGCCGTGCAGACCTCGGTCAACCCCAAGGTTATCGACACTCCGCCCGTGGCCGCCGTCGCCAAGGACGGTATCCAGCTGATTGCCAAAGCCCGTGTCACCGTGCGCACCAACATCAAGCAGCTCGTCGGCGGTGCTGGCGAGGAGACCATCCTTGCCCGTGTCGGTGAAGGTATCGTCACCAGCATCGGTTCCGCCACAAGCCACAAGCAGGTGCTAGAGAACCCCGACAGCATCTCGAAGCTCGTCCTCACCAAGGGCCTCGACAGCGGTACCGCCTTCGAGATACTCTCCATCGATATCGCTGACATCGACGTTGGTAAGAACATCGGTGCCCAGCTGCAGATGGACCAGGCCAACGCCGACAAGAATATCGCCCAGGCCAAGGCCGAGGAGCGCCGTGCAATGGCTGTCGCCCAGGAGCAGGAGATGAAGGCAAAAGCCCAGGAGGCCCGCGCTAAGGTTATCATGGCAGAGGCTGAAGTGCCTCTGGCTATGGCCGAAGCTTTCCGCAGCGGCAACCTCGGCATCATGGACTACTACCGTATGAAGAACATCCAGGCTGATACTGATATGCGTGCCAGCATCGCCGGTCCCGCCGGTGCCAAGCCTGCGCAGAAGCCTACTGAAAAATAAGGTAAGGAAAAAAGAAAAGCCCCTGCAATCGCAGGGGCTTTTTTGTTTAGTATTGTTCTTTCTCGTTCGGGAAATCGCCGCTCTTCACGTCGCTTATGTAGTGACGCACGGCGTTGGCGATATCCTCGCCGATGTTGCCGTAGGTGCGCAGGTAGCGTGGCTGGAACTGGCGTGTGATGCCCAGCATGTCCTGTAGCACCAGCACCTGTCCGTCGGTTTGCGAGCCTGCGCCTATGCCAATGGTGGGGATTTTGAGCTCCTCGGTCACCTCGCCGGCGAGCTTGGCCGGAATCTTCTCCAGCACTATGGCGAAGCAGCCCGTCTCCTGCAGCAGCAGGGCGTCTTTCTTCACCTGCTCGGCCTCCTCCTGTTCGGTGGCACGCACGGCATAGGTGCCGAACTTGTTGATGCTCTGCGGCGTGAGACCTAGATGTCCCATCACGGGTATGCCGGCCGAGAGGATGCGCTGTATGCTCTCCAGAATCTCCTCGCCGCCCTCCATCTTTATGGCGTCGGCGCCGGTCTCCTTCATGATGCGTATGGCGCTGGCCAGAGCCTGCTTCGAATTGCCCTGATAGGTGCCGAAGGGCATGTCGACGACCACGAGGGCCCTCTTGATGGCGCGCACCACGCTGGTGGCGTAGACAATCATCTCGTCGAGGGTGATGGGCAGGGTGGTCTTGTGTCCCTCCATGACGTTGGCCGCCGAATCGCCCACCAGCACCACATCAATCTTGGTGCTTTCCAGCAGCGAGGCCATCGAGTAGTCGTAGGCCGTCAGCATGGCTATCTTTTCGCCATGCAGCTTCATATTCTGTAATACACGTGTCGTGACCTTGGTCACGTCTGTCTGTAAGTATGCCATTGAAGTAATTATGGATAATGGATAATGAATTATATGTTTACTCCTCGAGTATTTCTTCGCCCTTAGGCACGCCGCTTTCCTTTGCGGGCATCTCCTCTTCCTCCTGGTCGGGGATTATGCGGAACAGCTCGCGCAGGGGCTTCTTAAGCTCGTATTGGCCGCCCTTGCCCACACTGTAGGCCACCCAGTAGCGCCCCGCCACCTTGAAGGCTTCGGCCTCCATGGGTCCGTCGACAGAGTAGAAGTACTTGCCTAATTCCTTCTCTTGTATGCGCTTGCCGACATATATGGTGTCGAACTGCGTCACATTGATGGGCGCCTGCAGCATCAGCTCGCCGCGACCCGGGGTCTTGCGCGTGGGCAGCTGCTTGTATTCCACTCCGCGTGCCCCCTTCACCTTGGCGAAGAACTTGAGCTTCGCGGCTATCTGCTCCTCGGTGGCCGGTATGCGTATGAAGATGCTGTCTTTCTGCGCTTCGGTGCAGCTGTCCATCTCCTGCGCCCAGTTGCTCTTGATGACGATATACCCAGCCTGCACCAGCAGCTGCTTGCGGTGGGGTATCAGCTTGTATTGCTCAACCACTTTGCGGTAGTCCAGATGGTCCTCGATGGTTATCGTGAGGTTGGACGGGCATGTGTCTTTGGTATTCTCCACTGCGCGCACCGACCCGCGTGCCATCATTATCGAGGCATAGTAGCCGCGCACGATGCTGTCCTCCTGCGGAACAAAGCAGCCGCGTGCGGCACCGACACACTCGTCGGGGTCGTTGCGGAAGGTGATGAGCACGCAGTTGTCCAGCGCTATGCTCTTGTTCAGCAGTCGACGGCTCTCCGGCAGCTCGGCGGCATTGTACACCGCCGTCGTCACCGGCACCTCGAAGCGCAGCGTCTCCACCGTGTCGCCCTTGCACGAGCAGTGAATATTGTTGTGCGCCACGCGCACAGGGAACTTGCCCCCGCCGCGCATGGCGAAGTAGCGGTACACGCCGTCGGCACGCTCCCGTCCAAGGCTTTCGTTACTGTTGCCGTAGACCTCTATGTTCATGGTGTAGAACATGGGGTTGTCGATGTCGAATGCAATGCGGTAGGCCGAGTCGAGCATATCAAGGTCGCTGACGCTGTAGGTGGG
Source organism: uncultured Bacteroidota bacterium (assembly GCA_902791695.1). GTDB lineage: Bacteria > Bacteroidota > Bacteroidia > Bacteroidales > P3 > Colimorpha. The sequence continues at coordinate 31,457 of CADAWR010000011.1, read as the reverse complement.
CGACGAACCGTTGTAGTTCAGCAACAGGTAGAACACCTCGGGGTTGTGCAGCGCCTTCTGCATGTTGCGCACAGGCCCTTTGGCCGGCACATACAGGCCGGTCTGTCCCGTCGCAGGCGCGGCAGTGGCAACTGCGAGAAATAGCATTATGCTGTATATTATTGCTTTATGTCGCGTTGAGTGCATTTCAGGTGCTCTCCAAACAAGATGCAAATATACACAAAAAAAGTAAAACAACCGTTTTGGAGCCAAATTTTCGCAGCCTCCCCTCCGCTGTTGCTCCGTTGTCGCTCCGATACTTCACCGGTTGTTCTACGGTTGTTCACCGGTTTAAACCGTTAAACAACCGGTGAACAACCGGTGAACAGACGGAGCGGGTACGGAGAGGGTAGGGCTTGGGTACGCGAAAAAAATGTGGCATCAACGGCCGTGTATCAATTTTTTTTTGTATTTTTGCATTTCTTATTAAAAGGAAACAATATATAATAATCAAAAAATAAGTAACATGGAGAAACTGATAATCACCGCTGCCATCTGTGGCGCGGAAGTCACCAAGGAGCAGAACCCCAATGTGCCCTACACCGTGGAGGAGATTGTGCGCGAGGCCAAGAGCGCCGTCGACGCCGGTGCCGCTATCGTGCACCTGCATGTCCGTGAGGACGACGGCACGCCGACCCAGAGCCATGTGCGCTTCCAGGAGTGCACCGAGGCTATCCTCAAGGCTTGCCCCAACGTCATCCTTATCCCCTCGACCGGCGGCGCCGTGGGCATGACCCCGGATGAGCGTCTGGACAGCACCAACACCACCCCTGTGCCCGAAATGGCTACCCTCGACTGTGGTACCTGCAACTTCGGCGACGACATCTTCGACAACACCATGCCCACCATGCGCGCCTTTGGCAAACGCATGATTGAGAAGGGTATCAAGCCCGAGTACGAGTGCTTCGAGATGGGTCACCTCGATACCATCCTCACCATGGCCCGCAAGGGCGAGGTGCCCGGTGCCCCGATGCAGTTCAACTTCGTGCTCGGCGTGCCCGGCTGCACCCCCGCCACCGTCGACAACCTCTGCTGGCTGGTGAACAAGATTCCCGCCGGTTCGACCTGGACCGCCACCGGCATCGGCCGCCACGCCTTTACGCTGGCTGCCCCCGCCATCGTCATGGGCGGCAATGTGCGTGTGGGCTTCGAGGACAACCTGTACCTGGAGCGCGGCGTGCTGGCCAAGAGCAACGGCGAGCTGGTCGACAAGGTGGTCCGCATGGCCAAGCTGCTGGGCCGCCAGGTGGCCACCAGCGACGAGGCCCGCGAAATCCTAAGCCTCAAGAAGCGATAACAAAAGAAACAGTACCAATATGAAGAAGATTTTTTTATTCGTGGCTGCCTGTGCCTTTGCTTTCGGCGCCAGCGCACAGCTGATGAATCCTGAACTCGGTGCGGCCCACAGCCAGTTCCGCAAGGAACATCAGGCTCGCATACCCATGCTCAAGGAGAGTATGAAGCCCGCCGGCACCATCAAAGGCTCGGCCAAGATGACTGGCCCCAACAGCACAGCTTCGCAGCTTCCCGCCGACCGCTGGTTCCCCGGCGAATGGGAAGAGGTGAAGGCTATCACCGTGACATGGCCTTATTGGTCGGTCCCCGCCAATTGGCAGGAGCTCGGCGACCAGGTTGGCTATTATGACGCTGACCCGGTGTTCTCGGGGTATGGTGATATATACAAGTGGAATGGCGGCAATTGGACAAGTCAGGGCTTCGGCCCAATCGACCAGTTGCCGAATTGCGTCAACTATACCCTCAGTCCTACAAGTAACCAAATGGACTTCACCAATGTCTTTGCCTACCTCATCGACGCTATCCGTACCGGCGGTGCTGAGCCCTGGGTGCGTGTGACCCACCTGAGCGACTCGGTGTACGTCAAGCAGCACATGGCCTACCTCGGCCTTGCTACCACCGGCATCAAGTGGATTGAAGGCTTCGGCAATTCGTTCTGGTTCCGCGACTGCGGCCCCATCTGCTTCTACTATGGTGAAGGTGACACCGTGGGTATGCTTGACTTCCAGTATTATCCCGGACGTGCCATCGATGATTCGCTGCCCCAGATTATCAATCTGCAGAAGAACCTGCCCATCTGGACTACCTCTATAGAGTGGGAGGGCGGCAACTGCATTGTCGACGGCGACGGCCTGGTGCTCTCCAGCGATGCCCTCTACGAGAACAATGCCGACAACTACGGCCAGATTGTGTGGACCGAACATTCGCCCACGTACGATGACTACGAATACAAAGCCTCGCTCACCCATGAGCAGGTGCGCGACAGTCTGGCCTACCTGTTGGGACCGCGCGGCGCCAAGATACTCCCGGCCTTCAAGTATGACGGCGGCACAGGCCACATAGACCTCTATGCCGATATGTACGACGAGAATGCCTTTGTCTTCAGTAAGTTCCCTGATGCCTACAGCAATTGGGACGATTACGCCACCGCTGGCAATAACATCGACTCTATCTGTTCGTGGACTTCCACGTTTGGAAGAAACTTCACCAAGACCTACATACCCTTCCCCAAGAGGGATAACGGCAGCAACTTCTCTACCCAGGAGCAGTACGACAATCAGTATACCCGTACATATTCCAACCACACTTTCGTGAACAATGTTATCATACAGCCGTGCTTCTCGACGGTGGTCAACGGACAACCCTCCGCTGAATGGGACCGCGCCAACCTTGACAGCATCCGTGAAGCCTATAAGGGCTACACGCTTTATCCAATCGACGTGCGCTCCTTCGACGGTTCCGGCGGCGCCATCCACTGCATCACCAAGCAAATACCCGCCGACAGTCCTGTGCGCATACTGCACGGACCCATTGTTGGACCGCAGGGTGAAGCCTACAATAGTCAGGATGCAAGCATCGAGGCTTTCATCACCAACAACACAGGCATCGCTAATGCAAAGGTTATGTACCGTGTTAACGGTGGCGACTGGCAGACGGTGAATATGACTGCCGGTGCCGACAACAGGTACTCGGCCACTATCCCCACCAGCACCTTCGGCACCAACGGTGTTAATGTCGACTACTACATCTCGGCTACCAGCAATGGCGGCAAGACCATCACCAAGCCTTTCACGGCCAGCAATGGCTCCTACTTCAGCTTTGGCACCAACGGCCAGACCAGCATTGCCGACGCCGAGGGCGCTGAGCAGTGCTTCGGACAGTTCTACCCCAACCCCGCCACCGAGCAGGCCAGCATGGTCATCGACATGCAGGGCGGTAAGAACTACAGCGTGAGCATCTACGACCTCAGCGGTCGCGAGGTGCACAGCAGCAGCCTGAAGGCTGAGGGTACGATAGTGTATAGCGTCAACGCCGCACGTCTGGCCAGTGGTCAGTACACTGTGGTGTTCTCCAACGGCAGCGAGCGCGTGGTGCGCAAGCTGGTTGTTAAATAAGACTGTTGTAAACCTCCATCAGGTCGTCGAAAAGACGGCGCTCAGAGAAACGCTCCGCATGGGCAAGCCCCATGGCGGAGCGTTCCTTTCTCAGGGCTTCGTCGTTCCATAGGGCCAGCAGGTGGTCGGCCATGGTTTTGGCATCGTTGGGCTCCACATAGAAGGCACCGTTGCCCCCGGCCTCCTCGAGGCTGGAACCGGTGCAGCCTATGGCAGGTACGCCTGCGGCAGCGGCCTCGAGCATGGGGCTGCCGAAGCCCTCGATACGTGAGGGGTAGACGAACACGTCGGCCAGCTGGTAGCAGGCAGGCAGGTCGGCAAAGGTTACGTTGTTAAGGAACAGGAACCGCCCGGCAAGGCCGTTTGCGTTGAGGTAGCGCTGCAATGTGTCGGCATAGGGCGTGTGGCGCCCTATGACCACCATGCGCATGTCGTCGGGCAGTGTTTCGGCTTGCTGCATGAGGTACATGGCTTTGGCTACGAGCATCATGTTCTTGCGCTCTTCAACAGTGCCCACGTAGAGCACGAATCGTGCGGGCAGGCTGTATCGTGCATGCACGGCGGTGCGGTCGGATTCGGTGACCTTCGAGAAGTCGAGGTACAGGCCGGGATAGACGACCGAAATCTTGTCGGCGGGGATATGCAGCAGGCGCACGAGCTCCTGCTTGGAGAAATGGCTGACGGTGATTACACGGTCGGCCTTCATGCCGGCGTAGCGGAACTTGAGGCGGTAGATGAAGCGGTCGATGGGCTTGTAGTATTCCGGCTGGTGCAGGAAGATGACGTCGTGGAGGGTGACCACGGAGCGGCAGCCGGCGCGGCGTATGCCAAGGGGAAGCTCGTTGCTCAGGCCGTGGTAGATGTCGACCTTGCGTCGGCGCAGTTCACGTGTGATTGCCACAGTGCGCCATAGGGCAGGGAGGAGGCGCCCCAAGGCGGTGCGGGGAGTCACCTGGGTGTATTCCGCGATGTCGGGCAGGTCGCCGAGCTGCGACGCTCTTTTGGGATTGGGAATGAAGAGCAGGTACTCGTTGTCTGGCGCGAACTCCTTGAGGGTACGTGCGATATAGCGGCTGTAGTTACCCAGTCCAGTGCGGTTCTGCGCTGCGCGCTTGGCGTCGAATCCTATGACCATGGCGTTCATTTTGTGCTGCAAAAGTACAACTTTTTCTGCAATATCTAAAAATATTTGTATCTTTGCACCGCGAAAGCATATTGAAAATGGAGAAGATAACCGCTGTAATAATTACACAGGACGAGGAGGGCAACATTGGACGCTGCTTAAAGTCGCTGGAGGGTGTGGCAGACGAGGTGGTGGTGGTTGATTCTGGTTCCACCGATTCCACCGAAGCCATCTGCCAGTCTGCCGGTGTGCGTTTTGTGCATCATGACTGGGCTGGCTATTCGGAGCAGAAGAACTATGCCAACAGTCTCGCCACTCATCCATGGCTGCTGAGCATGGACGCCGATGAGGCATTGTCACCAGAGTTGCGCGAGAGCTTGCTTGCCCTTAAGGAGAAGGGACTCGACAGCGGTACGGTGTACTCGGTGAACCGTCTCAACAACTACTGCGGACAGTGGATACGTCATTGCGGCTGGTATCCTGACGCACGGGTGCGCCTATGGTATCAAGGTGTTGCTACATGGGACGGCCTTGTGCATGAGGAGTTACGCTATGCCAAGGCGGTGCGGCAGGTGAAGATTAATGGCGATCTGCTACACTATTCGTTCAAGTCATTCGACGACTATGCAAGGCGTCAGATTCACTATGCATCGCTGGCGGCGCACAAGGCCAATGAGTCTGGAAAAAAAGTGTCGGCCTTTGGCGTATGGTTCCGCCCTGGCTGGACATTCTTCCGTAACTATATATTAAAGGGAGGCTTTATGGACGGTCATGCCGGATACGTCATCTGTCGTATGTCGGCATTCTACACGTTTATGAAATATGCTGGGCTGCGTGAGCTCAATCACTTGCCTGCCAACGTACAATAGAGCTCAAAGTATTGCTCCACCATACGGTCGGTGAGCTCATATGGAGTCTTGCCTCCGATGATTACAATCTTCTCCGGCGTTACACCGGCGTCAATAAGTTGCTGTTTCACCTCTGCGCTGACGGCTACAATGACATTGGCTGCGCTGAAGGAGTATTCCATGCGCTTCTTCCATGTAAACGAGTCCATGAGCGATGTACGGTGGTGTTCGCCAACGCCGTAGCAGGTGATGATGGTCTTGATGTCTCGGTCGATATGGTAGGGTAACTCCTCGTTGAGGCCGTGGAATATCTTGACTTTCTCTAGTTTAAGCCATGGGTTGAGGCGATAGCGCATCCATAACGACGGCATCAGGCGCGACCATCCGAAGGGCACAAAAGTACCAATATTGGAATATCCACTGAAATAGCCGCGGTAGTCTTTCTTGATGCGTGTAGCAAAAAGCAGAGCGCGGTAGCTGTTGACACGCCCTGTGGCGAGCCGTTCTATCAAGTTGCGCGCAAAATCGCCCAGTTCGTGACTATTGCGCAATGCATTATTTGCCTCGTATCCTACTAACATATTGCAAGTTGTACTTATACAACGTAATACATATTCAGGTGCAAAGATACAAATATTTTTTCGTATCTTTGCAAAAAAATTCACGTAAACAATATGCCAGAACGACACCCCAACACTCCATCGCCCTTCGCGACCCTCAGTACCGACCAGAAAGCTGCACTGTATGAGCGTGCTGCAGACCTCTTTAGCGAGAATAAACGATCCCTTTTTGACCGCCTTGCGCCATTGCGTACCCGACACATCAGTGTCGTGCTCGAGGATATATACCAAAGCCACAACGCCGCTGCCGTGCTGCGTTCGTGCGACTGCTTCGGTGTCCAGGATGTGCATGTGGTTGAGTCCAACAACCCCTTTAATCCGGCAGGCGACGTAGCCGTGGGCTCGGCAAAATGGGTTGACTACTACCGCTATTCTTCCATACAGGAGGTTTATAAGAACCTGCACGCCAAGGGCTATCGTATTGTGGCCACATTGCCCCATGAGAATGATACCATGATTGGCGACCTAGACATCAGTCAGCCAACGGCACTCGTCTTCGGTACCGAACTCACCGGTCTTACACAGGAAGCCATTGCCGGTGCCGACGCTTATGTAAAGATACCTATGTACGGCTTCACCGAGAGTTTTAACATCAGTGTCTGCGCAGCCCTCTCTCTCTTCTCCCTCACCGAGCGTATGCGCCGCGAACCATCTCTCCATTGGCAGCTCAGCGACGACGATCTCCTCGACCTAAAGCTCCACTGGTCTATGCAGGCAATCCGCGATGGAGAGAAAGTGGTGCAAAATCTTATGCAAAATATGTAATACAAATAATTTTCGTATATTTGCATCCTGTTAATAACAACTGTATAAATATAACAATAAACACAATATGAAAAAGATACTTGCTTTTGTGGCAGCGCTTATGCTCCTTCAGGGAGTTTCTTTTGCGCAGGATTACAAGTCTGTGCCCGAGAAAGACGTCAAGCTGAGCTATGTTAAAGACTTCCAGCGTCAGGTGAAAGATGCCACCAATGTGGAATGGTATAAGATGGACGAGAATACCTTCAAGGTAATCTATTTGGACGCCGAAAAGAGTCGTCAAGCTATGGTCTTCAGCAGCAAGGGCAGTGAGACCCACTACTTCATCGACACCAAGTACTGTCCTGCCGCCGTGCGCGACACTGTGAATCACCTGTTCGCCGGCTATGATGTCACCGACATCTGGGTTCGCAAGGTACGCAACAAGATGACCTATCAGGCCCGCATAGCCAAGAAAAGCGGCTTCCTCTTCTGGAAGAAAGAAACCGATGTGAAAGTCCTCAGCTGGGAGGTTGATGGTAAATATATCGGCGAGTAATCCAATACTCACTAATAGCAGAGGGCCACACATGACATGTGTGGCCCTCTGCTTATTTGTGTGTTAGAAACTCTTGGTAAACATACCGACAAGTTCATTGCCTGTTTCCTCCCAACCAGATATGCGGTATACGCTATCTCTGTATTCTCCGGTGACATACATTATAGCCTTTGTCGCCGATGTGGTTACACTATCTACAGTGAACTGCATCTTAAAACGCGGAAAGTTGCCTGTACCACGAGCCTTAAAGACCGGTCCCACGGTATTCCAATTGCTGGTATAGTTGTAATTCCAAACGCAGGTATGGTCGTCTGACACTTGCAACGGCCATCCGCTTCCAAGAGTGCCGGAAAACACCCAGTCTCCTACAACAAGGTCATCCGGCAAACCTGAGAGAACCTCCGTCACTGTTTTGACAACTGTTCCCGTCATATTCTTTTCTGTGTACCATTCTTGACTGCTGCCGTTATAGCGCTTGGCTCCTCCGCTTATATCCATGCTCTTCTCGTTGATGGCGTTAATAGTAAACTCAATCTTGAAATAGTTTCCTGCATTGGCGACAAACTGATTGTCTGTGAGAGTCCAGTTGTAGGTCTTCCCATCGAATGTAACCGTATGGTCGCCCTTAATCACCAACTCATTGCCAGTCAACGCATGGGTACTTTTGTAACCCCATGTTCCAATAATACTGGATTCAGTGATGGCTGGTGTGGCTGTGCCCCCGGCAGAGCCACCGCCATTAGCTTCCGGTTCGGTGTTGTCCTTGCCACAAGAAACAGCAAGCAGGGTTGTCGCTGCAAGCAGCAATGTCATTGTTTTGATGCTTTTGAACATTTTGTTTGTTTGTTTTTTATTCTCCTGTCCGTACCGCAACAGGCAATCAATAACAAAAGCGTGGCACTGTATGTTCCTCTCGCTGATGAAGGTCCTAGGAAAACCATAATAAACAAAGATGGATTGACAGTCCACGCCATACGCGCGAACCATTATACCGACCCTGTTTATTGCTGTTGAAAGTTTCCTAGGTTCTCATCAGCAGATCGAGCATAACGCTTCATGATTCCTTCTCCGGAATCAAGTGCAAAAGTACATAAAAAAAACAGACTGGCAAAATAAATTTTTTTCCAGTCTGGTAAAACACTGGCTGCTTTGTGGATTATTCGGCGTCGCGGCCGTGGCAGTTTTTGTATTTCTTTCCGCTTCCGCAGGGGCATGGGTCGTTGCGGCCGACTTTCTTCTCCACGTGCACCGGCATCACTTTCTGGGGCTGCTGGCGGCTGTTGTCGATGGCCTGCTGTTGCTGCTGGGCGGCACGGTCGAACTGGTTGTCGCGTCCGGCGCGCAGTCCGCGTTGCGGTGCTTGCGGACGCTGGGCCTCGCGCACCTGGCTCTCGTCGGGCAACGGCAGTGAAGCGCGGCTAAGGAAGCTTGTAATCTCGCGGTTGATGTTGAGCAGCATCTGCTCAAACAGTTTGAAGCTCTCGAACTTGTATATCAGCAACGGATCCTTCTGCTCGTAGGCGGCATTCTGCACACTCTGGCGCAGGTCGTCGAGTTGGCGCAGGTGCTCTTTCCACAGGTCGTCGATGATGGCCAGCGTGATGCCCTTCTCGATGCTAAGCTGCAGCTCGCGGCCGTGCGTCTCGTAGGCTTTCTTCACAGGCACCACGACGTTGAGGACCTTCTTTCCGTCGGTGATGGGGAATGCCACATTGATGTATCGGGTGTTCTCCGCTATGTTCTTGATGAAGGGCCAAGCGTTCTCGCAGAGCTTCTGCATGCGCTCCTTGTAGGCGTTGAAGCACTGATCGTAGAGCAGCTGTATGGCCTCTTTGCGGTGCAACGAGAGGAATTCGCGCTCACTCATCGGCACTTCGTGGGCAAAGACGCGGATGACCTCCAGCTTGAACTCCTCCCAGTCGCTGCCTTCGGTGTAGAGCAGCTCGCAGGTGTCGAAGAACATGTTGCTGATGTCTATACTCAGGCGGTCACCGTACAGGGCGTTGCGGCGCTTGTTGTATATGACGGTGCGCTGGTTGTTCATCACGTCGTCGTATTCAAGCAGACGCTTACGCATGCCGAAGTTGTTCTCCTCGACCTTCTTCTGCGCACGTTCAATCTGCTTGGTAATCATCGAGTGCTGGATAACCTCGCCTTCCTGCAGGCCCATGCGGTCCATCACCTGGGCTATGCGTTCGCTGCCGAAGAGGCGCATCAGGTCGTCTTCCAACGACACAAAGAAGAGGCTCGAACCCGGGTCACCCTGACGGCCGGCACGGCCGCGCAGCTGGCGGTCCACTCGGCGGCTCTCGTGGCGCTCCGTGCCTATGATGGCCAGACCGCCCTTCTCCTTCACGTCGCCCTTCAGCTTGATATCGGTACCACGACCTGCCATGTTGGTGGCTATGGTCACGCGGCCCGGCTCACCGGCCTGTGCCACGATGTCGGCTTCCTTCTGGTGCAACTTGGCGTTGAGGACATTGTGCGGAATCTTCTTCATCTTGAGCATCTTGCTCAGCAACTCCGAGGTCTCGACACTTGTGGTGCCCACCAGCACAGGGCGCCCTTCGCCGATGAGGCGCTCCACCTCGTCGATGACGGCTTTGAACTTCTCGCGCTTGGTCTTGTATATCATGTCGTCCATGTCGTTGCGGGCGACAGGCTTGTTGGTCGGAATCTCCACCACGTCGAGCTTGTAGATGTTCCAGAACTCGCCGGCCTCAGTCGAAGCGGTACCGGTCATACCGGCCAGCTTTTTGTACATGCGGAAGTAGTTCTGCAGCGTGATGGTGGCGTAGGTCTGTGTGGCAGCCTCCACCTTGGCGTTCTCCTTGGCTTCCACGGCCTGGTGCAGGCCGTCGCTCCAGCGGCGTCCCTCCATGATACGGCCTGTCTGCTCGTCCACAATCTTCACCTGGTTGTCCTCGGTGAGGATATAGTCGACGTCGCGCACGAACAGTGTGTAGGCTTTCAGCAGCTGGTCCACGGTGTGCACGCGCTCGCTCTGCACGGCGAAGTCGGAGTATATCTTGTCCTTGGCCTCGGTCTTCTGCTCCGGAGTCAGGCTGGCGTTGTTCTCCACCTCGGCGATGGCGCTGCCGATGTCGGGCAGCTGGTAGAAGTTGGGGTCTTCGCCCAGCGAGGTGAGGTATTCCATGCCCTTGTCCGTCAGCTCCACCTGGCGGTTCTTTTCGTCAATCACGAAGTACAGCTCGTCGTCGATGATGTGCATGTACTTGTTCTGCTCCTGCATGTAGAAGTTCTCCGTCTTGAGCAGTATGCTCTTGATGCCGCTCTCGGAGAGGTATTTTATGAGGGCGTTGTTCTTGGGCAGGCCGCGGTAGGCGCGGAGCAGTTGCTTGGCGCACTCGTCTTCGGGCTTGGGGTCGGGCTTCTCGCTGATGCCCTTCTTCGCATCCGCCAGGCACTGCGTCACCAGCAGGCGCTGTGCGTTGTAGAGTTTCTCAATGGTGGGCTTGAAGCGGTAGAACTCCTGCTCATCGTCGTTCTTGCCGGTCGGGCCGCTGATGATGAGAGGTGTACGGGCGTCGTCGATGAGCACCGAGTCGACCTCGTCGACGATGGCGTAGTTGTGGCCGCGCTGCACCAGTTCCTCGGGGTTGCGGCTCATGTTGTCGCGCAGGTAGTCGAAGCCGAACTCGTTGTTGGTGCCGTAGGTGATGTCGCAGTTGTAGGCGCGCTTGCGCTCGTCGCTGTGCGGCTCGTGCTTGTCGATGCAATCGACGGTGAGGCCGTGGAACTCGAACAGCATGCCCATCCACTCCGAGTCACGCTTGGCCAGATAGTCGTTCACGGTGACCACGTGCACACCCTTGCCGGGCAGTGCGTTGAGGTATACCGGCAGTGTGGCCACGAGGGTCTTACCCTCACCGGTGGCCATCTCGGCAATCTTGCCGCTATGCAGCACCACGCCGCCGATGATCTGTACGTCGTAGTGCACCATGTCCCACGTAATCTCGTTGCCGCCGGCCACCCAGTGGTTCTTGTACAGGGCCTTGTCGCCCTCTATGGTGATGCTGGCATGCGTGGCCGCCAAGTCGCGGTCGTGCTCGGTGGCAGTGACCACGACGGTCTCGTTCTCTGCGAAACGCTTGGCAGTCTCCTTCACCACCGAGAAGGCCTCGGGCAGTATCTCGTCCAGAACCTTCTGGGTCTTGTCGTAGCTCAGTTTCTCCAGCTCGTCGATGCGCTTGTAGAGGTTCTCCTTCTCCTCCACGGGCATGTCGTATTCGGCGTCTATGCGGTCGCGCAACTGCTTCAGCTCGGCCTCTTCGGCCTCGCGGGCTTTGTTGATGCGCTCCTTGAATTCAACGGTTTTGGCGCGCAGACCGTCGTTGTCGAGGGCTGCGATGGCAGGGTAGGCGGCGAGGGTGGCGTCGAGGAAAGGCTTCACAGTCTTCAGGTCGCGCTGGCTCTTGTCGCCGAACAGTTTGGTCAGGAAATTAGCCATGTCTCTATTTTATGTCTCTATATAATATTATACAATTCAATTGTTTGTGATGCGTCCCGCACCACAGTGCAACTTGCAAAGATACACAATTTTATTTATATCCGGCCTTCGTTGCACTTTTTTTTACATCAAAAAGCGTGCCAAACCCTATCCTCCCCATACCCTCTCCGTCCCCTCTCCGTCTGTTCGCCGGTTGTTCACCGGTTGTTCTACGTTTAAAACCGTCGAACAATCGGTGAACAATCGTAGAACAACCGGTGAACAGACGGAGGGGGTACGGAGCGTCGCCGGCTCTCCGGCATGGCGGCGATGAAGGGGAAACGGCTTTTTGATGTCGGTAAGAAAAAAAATTTTGCCATATCGGCAAACTTTAGTATCTTTGCATTTTGATTTAGATACTAAAATATTTAATAAAACAATATAAAAGACAATGCAAAAGAGTAAAGTAGGACTTGATTTTGTGGAGGTTGAGCATGCACGCGATGTGGCCCGCAGGATTGCCGGACAGGTGCAGGATTTCGTTGAAGACTACACCACGGTGGCTGTGGAGCGCACCCTTTGCCGCTTCCTAGGCATCGACGGCATCGACGCCAACGATGTGCCAATGCCCAATGTGGTGGTCGAAGAGCTGAAGAGCAAAGGCGTCCTCGGCGAGGGTGTGATGTTCTATGTCGGCAACGCCATGGTGGAGACCGGCAAGAGCCCGCAGCAGATTGCCGAGGCCATCGCTGCCGGCACGCTCGACATCACCAAGCTGCCCGTCCACACCAAGGCTGAGATCGACAAGGCCTTGGAGCCTGTAATCAACGCAACCATTGAGAAAGTGCGTGGCAACCGTCTGCGCCGCGAGAAGTACATCGAGACGATAGGCGAGGGCTCGAAGCCCTACCTCTACATCATCGTCGCCACGGGTAACATCTATGAGGATGTCGTCCAGGCACAGGCTGGTGCCCGCCAGGGTGCCGACATCATTGCCGTTATCCGCACCACCGGACAGTCGCTGCTCGACTATGTGCCCTACGGCGCCACGACCGAGGGTTTCGGCGGCACCTTCGCCACCCAGGAGAACTTCCGCATCATGCGCAAGGCCCTGGACGAAGTGGGCGAGGAGGTTGGCCGTTACATACGCCTCTGCAACTACTGCTCGGGCCTCTGCATGCCTGAGATTGCCGCCATGGGCGCCCTCGAGGGCCTCGACGTGATGCTGAACGATGCATTGTACGGCATCCTTTTCCGCGACATCAATATGCAGCGCACGCTGATCGACCAGTATATGAGCCGTATCATCAACGGCTTCGCAGGCGTTATCATCAACACCGGCGAGGACAACTACCTGACCACCGCCGACGCCTATGAGGAGGCTCACACGGTGCTGGCTTCGGACCTCATCAACGAGCAGCTGGCTCTGATGGCCGGCCTGCCCGAGGAGCAGATGGGTCTTGGCCACGCCTTCGAGATGGACCCCATGCTGGAGAACGGCTTCCTCTACGAGCTGGCGCAGGCACAGATGATACGCGAGATATTCCCCAAGGCTCCACTGAAGTACATGCCCCCGACGAAGTTCATGACCGGCAACATCTTCCGCGGCCACATACAGGACGCTCTGTTCAATGTCATCGGCCAGTGGACGCACCAGGGTCTGCAGCTGCTCGGCATGCCTACCGAGGCTATCCACACGCCCTTCATGAGCGACCGCTACCTGAGTATCGAGAACGCCAAGTATATCTTCAACAACATGAAGGATATCGGCGAAGAGGTCGAGTTCAAGGAAGGCGGCATCATCAAGAGCCGTGCGCAGGAAGTGCTGCACAATGCCACCAAACTGCTCGAGACAATGGAAAGCGAAGGCCTCTTCACTGCACTGGAGAAGGGTATCTTCGCCAACGTGAAGCGCCCGAAGACCGGTGGCAAGGGCCTCGACGGTGTGACGCTGAAAGGCGAGCACTACTTTAACCCGTTTGTTGAACTAATGAAAGGAAAGAAATAGGGTGTCGGCTTTGCCGACAACCCTTCTATTTTACGAAAGGAAAATAAGATGAGCGAAGGATTGTATTGTATTCGATGGAGGCAAAGGATTACGACAAAACCCTTGACCTCACCAAGATAAAGCCATACGGCGACACAATGAACGACGGCAAGGTGCAGCTGAGCTTCACCCTGCCGGTGCCCGCAGGTGCCGAGGCCGAAGAGGCTGCCAAGCAGCTGCTGAAGAAGATGGGCTTCGAGAACCCGCTGGTGGTGTACCAGAAAGAGCTGACCGAGGGCTTCTGCTTCATGAACTGCTACGGTTCGCTGACGCACACAGTGGACTATACCAGCATCCATGTGCCCAAGGTGGAGAGCACCACCATGGATATGCACGAGTGCGACGAGTATATCCGTGAGCACATAGGCCGCAAGATTGTCATTGTCGGCGCCTCGACGGGTACCGACGCCCACACTGTTGGTATCGATGCCATCATGAACATGAAGGGCTATGCCGGCCACTACGGTCTGGAACGCTACGACATGATCGAAGCCTACAACCTCGGCAGCCAGGTGCCCAACGAGGAGTTCATCGCCAAGGGCATAGAGCTCCACGCCGACGCACTCATTGTCAGTCAGACTGTGACCCAGAAGGACGTGCACATCAAGAACCTCACCGAGCTGGTGGAGATGCTCGAGGCCGAGGGCTTGCGCGACAAGGTTATCCTTATCTGCGGCGGTCCCCGTATCAGCCACGAGCTTGCCAAGGAGCTTGGCTACGACGCCGGCTTCGGCCCCAACACCTATGCCGACGACGAGGCTTCGTACATCGCTCAGGAGATGGTGGCAAGAGGATGGAAGTAAACAAACTAAATAACTATAAAAATGGAAAAAGAACAGATTAAACCCTTTATCGCAAAGCGCGCGGCTCAGGAGCTGCACGACGGCGATGTCGTCAACCTTGGTATCGGTCTGCCGACCATGATTCCTAACTTCCTGCCCGAAGGCGTGCACGTCATCCTGCAGAGTGAGAACGGTATGATTGGCATGGGTCCCACTCCCGAAGAGGGCAAGGAAGACCCCTGGTTCATCAACGCCGGTGGTGGATATATAACCCATGTGCCAGGTGCATCGACCTTCGACAGCGCCACCTCCTTCGGCATCATCCGTGGCGGTCATGTGGACGTCAGTGTCCTCGGCGCCATGCAGGTGGATGAGGAAGGCGACCTGGCCAACTGGATGATCCCTGGCAAGAAGACCCCCGGCATGGGTGGCGCTATGGACCTGCTGGTGGGTGCCAAGAAAGTTATCCTTGCCATGGAGCACACCGCCAAGGGCAACCCCAAGATTTTGAAGAAGTGCACCCTGCCGCTCACCGCCAAGGGTCAGGTGAACATGATTATCACCGAGATGGGTGTCATGGAAATCACCCCCAAGGGCATTGTGTTGACGGAGATTAACCCCGAGTTCACCGTCGAGCAGGTGCAGGCTGCCACCGAGGCTACCCTCATCATCAGCCCCGACCTCAAGAAGATGAATGCATAACATTCGATTATGAAGAAGATAATCATAGCTGCTGTAGCGCTGCTGTGCCTTTGCGGCACAGCAGCCGCCCAGCGGCATATAGAGTACAAGTGGCGTGGTGTCTATGTTGTCGTGGACGGCTCGTATGTGATGAATCTTAACCGCGCTCCTAACACAGCAAACGGCATTTCTGTAGCCGATACTATGTCGGGCTATGGCCTTGGCGTTTCCGGCGGATTCCAGTTCCGCAAGGAAGCCGGTGTGGGCCTTGGTATTACCTATATTGCCGACCCCACGGGTGCATTCACGCAGATGCCCGTCTATGCGGAGCTCCGCAGCCATTTCATGCGCTCGCGGTTGACACCCTTCGCTGTGCTGCAGCTTGGCTATACGTTGCCATTGGGAGCTTCGAGCCCGACGACGAAGATTGAAAAAGGCGGTGTGTATTTCGGCGCTCAGTTCGGTAGCCGTTATGCCATTGACCGAGGCTTTGCCATAGGTCTGCATGTTGGCTATAAGATGCTGAACATGACCGAGGTGTCGCGCTTCGATGTCAACCACAAGCCGCTGCTTGCTGACGCGCGCACGCTGCATATGCTGGATGCCGGCATAAGCCTTCATTTTTAGCCTATAGCTAATATGCGCAGAGTCGTAGCGTGGCTTTTTGTGTTGGTTGCCGTGCCGTTAGTGTCTGTGGCGCAGCCTGTGGCAGTGCCACGGAGCAATGTCGTCGCCTATGATGACGACGGTGCTGTTGAGAAGCTCGCTTACCGTGAGTCGCCGTATTATATGGAACTTACAGGCAGTTGGAAGCAACGACGTACGGACAGCTCGGTGGTATACAGCCGGCAGGTTGAGGTGGACCGTGTGTGGAAAGACTATCTGGTCTTCCTCAATGTGCGCTGCGGAAGGGCATGCCGTGTGTACATCAACGACAAAGAGGTGGGGTATGCTGAAGACTCGCGCAATTGGAATGAATTTCAGCTTAATAAGTACCTTAAGTACGGCAAGTTCAACACTCTTGCCATTGAGGCCCTCAAGCATCCACAAGGAGCGTTGCTAGAAGATACAGCAATAACTGTTGGACTCAACGGTGAGCCGTACATATTATTTAAGAGTGACCCCGGCGTGTGCGACATGGGGCTAAGTGCCGACTACGATGCCCTCACATTGTCGGGCACGCTAACCGTGGACGCCAGTGTTTTTAACAGTCGACATAAAGGGCGTTACTATGTAGAGGTTGAGGTGTGGGATCCACAGGGTCGCCAGCTTGACCGTATGGGGCGTTGGGTGGTTTTTGACAAGCGTACAGAAGAACATGTGGACATAAGCCGTACATGGTCCGATATTGAGCCATGGAGTGCAGAAAGTCCTTCACTGTACACTGTTGTTGTTCGCCTGCGTAACGAAGAAATGGAGGAGGAAGAGACCGTTGGTGCGCGTGTTGGCTTCCGCCGTGTGGAAATAAAGGATGGCTTGCTGCTTGTTAATGACAAGCCCATCACCATCAAGGGTGTAAACTATGGCATAGAGCATACAGAAGGCTATGCCTCGCGAGAGCAGATGCGTCGCGATATTATAGCCATGAAACGCAATAATATCAATGCGGTGCGTACGGCGCGTTTCTCTCCCATGGATGCATTCTTTTATGAATTGTGCGACAGCTATGGACTTTATGTGGTGGCCGATGCCAATCTTATGCCAGTGTCGTCGCAGCACCAGGCTGTGGCTACCGACCAAACTTATGCGCCGCTATTCGAACGGCGTGTGGAAAACCTTTATGGTAAATATAGAAACTATACCAGCATTATTGCGTGGTGTCTCGGTGACACGCGCGACAATGGTGTCTGTATGGCTGCTGCATACCGCCGCCTCAAGGCTCTTGAGAAGCAGCGTCCGGTTGTTTTCCCTGGGGCGGACTTTTCTGAGGTGACTGACATTATAGCGCCAGCTTTACCTTCAGTCAACACAATGAAACAGGCTCTGTCAAAGAGCGGAGATCGTCCGTTCCTGATGCTGCCATCGGTTAATAAGACAAATTTTGCTGATCTTGGTGACCTCTGGGGTATTGTACAGTCTCAACGCCAACTGCAGGGTGGATTCGTGGCTTCGTGGCCAATCGGTGGTGTACTGCTTGCAGAGTTAAAGCAGTTGTATAGCCCATTTTCCGTAGCTCTTTCAAAGATAACGCCTGATGATGCGGAATTTGTGGTGCACAACAGTAATGATTTTACTTCATTTGGCGTCTATTCGTTAGAATATACCATATATACTAACCTGCGCTCCAATGTCGTTGCCGGCGACTTGCCCGTTGCCATGGGTGGAGGCGAAAGTGACAAGGTTAGTATGCGTATTCCAGACCTTGACTTGCAGGCTGGAGAAGAACTGTTTATACGCTTCGATGTGAGTCGTCGTCGCAACCGCAAGCTGGAGTGGGTTGGTAACAGCCCATCCGAACTTGCTGTTGGCTCTGTGGTGTTCTCGCTTCCGGCTCATGGTGCTTCGCGCAGTCTGCTTGACTCCAGTGGCACTACTATAGACAGCACCTTGCTGTGTGACAGCACGCTTATTGCGCCGGTGCTGGCATTTGAAGGCCATACCGATTGGCGTGCGAACACGGTGGCTGTTGCACGTCGGCAGCCGGATAGCCATACGTTGTGCGTCGATGCGATGTTGCAATATACGGCGCCTACAGGCGCCCCGATGTGTGATGTTCGCCTGTCATATACAGTCCATGGTACCGGTGACATTGTGGCAGACTACATCATTAGTCCTACCGACAGAGTGCGTGGCGCTATGGTCCCTGAGTTTATAGTGATACCTACGTTGGGCGATACTGATACCATGCGTTGGTTTGGCTCAGGCCGTGAGACACTCTTCCGCCACAGCAACACGGTTGTTGGGGTATATGAAAAGCCGGTAACTGCCGTCAGTGGTTCTCGCGGAGAGGTGCGTTGGTGTGCTGTGGGCGGTAGTGAAGGTCTTTTTTGTCAACTTGTTGACACTCTGTGTGTATTTTCTGTTGATGATGGCGCTTTGCGGATAAAACCACAACGTCCTATGCGGTATGTCCGTCTGCATATTGCTCCCTATAATCAGAATCGTACGCCAGAGGAATGCTATGCTGTAAGGTGTCCGGTTGTGGCTAGTGGTATCCTTGAACCACCCCAAATCAATGCTTCTGCGACTCGCTTTTCTCAGCCGCTGACGGTAAAACTCTCCACCAAGGCGGATAATCAAACAATAAGGTATACGCTTGATGGCAGTGAGCCAACCGAGGTCTCGGCTCTTTACACCGCACCTTTGACCATCACGTCTACCACGGTGGTCAAAGCCCGAGCTTTCGTCAAGGGCATGCCGCCGTCATTTACTGCCACGCGCAAGTTCAACTACGACTACATAGTACGTACAGGTTTTTCCCGCAAGGCCAACACTCCCTATAATGTTGGTGTCGATACCATACTTTATGATGGCGAGCGAGGCTCTGTAGACGACCTTTCGCGTGGCTGGCTTGGTTTTTCCGGTACGGCACCTGTTGTGAATGTGGAGTTGGCGAAGGCTGTTGATATTGACTATCTTGTGCTGCGGTATGCTCATAGTCCAGCAGTATGGGCTTTTGCTCCTCGCGAAGTGATTATTGTTTTTTCCGCAAACGGTAATGAGTGGGGCGATACAGTGCATTATACCATTCCATTTGACCCAGCTGCGCAGGAGAACGCTGCTGACCAGCTGGTGGAGTTGCGTATCCCTGTGGAGCGCAAAGGCATAGGTTACATAAAGATAGAGGCTGAAACCATGGATAAGATACCCGGTTGGCATAGGGCCAAGGGACTTAAGCCATGGTTATTGATGGACGAAATAGAAGTTTCTGAACAAATTAGCAACGATAAATGAAAAAACTAATACCCGTATTGTTCAGTTTGTTTATGCTGACCTCATGTGAGGTGGAGTTCTCTCCCAATGAATCATGGAAAGAAATTCCAGTGGTCTATTGTCTGCTTGACCAGGATGATGACACCACATGGGCACGCGTCGAGCGCTGCTATCTAGGCGAAGGCAGCATTTACGACTATAGTTCTGTGAGTGATTCAATAAACTATCCGAAAGGTTCAATAGAAGTCAAACTGCTGAAGATATACAATGGCGAAACGGTGGCCGAGTACACATTCCTGGACACCACAGTGAATCGACAAGGTGGTAATTTCGCAAGTGTCGAGCAGCCGATGTATTTTTTGCCCGGCAAAGCCCATTTTGATGAATTTTGCACGTATGATATTCAGGTGCGTCGCATTGCCGACGGTCAGGTTATTGCACGCTCAAAGCAGCCAATACAACTCATAGTACGCAACCCTGAGGATTGTGTTTTCACCAAGCCTACATTCACTACATATCCGCGAAAGACAGGCATGTTCGCTTTTAAGGCATCAGGTAATACTTGTCAGATGGAGTGGCCAGCCTTAAAGAATGCACGCCTATATCAACCTTTTGTGCGCCTCTATTTCATGGAGAATGGTGAACGTCGATACATTGATGTACGCACCCCATCGGTATCGTCAACCAATAATACAGACCGCTACACCATCTTCTATCAGGCAAGCGGATTCCTCACGAGTGTCAAAGAACAACTCGAGGATGATCCTGCTCCAAAGACATATCTCAAGGAGGTAGACCTTTATCTTACCGCCTGTAGCGAAGATCTTAGTGCATATATGGCCAATATCGCTGATGCTGGCAACCTTGACCAGAGTCGTGAATTGTATTCTAACATTGAGGGAGGCCGTGGTATCTTTGCCGCTCGGCGCACCAAACTTCACCGCTGGTATCCGGCCGACAGTTCCCTTGCAAGTACTCCAGTTGGACTATATTACCAGCTTAAACAACTTGGTGTGGGTTTCTAACCCCGTGTAGGCCACTGGTCACACTTTTTCTGTATGGAGCCTCTCCGTACCCGCTCCGTACCCGCTCCGACTGTTTAACGGTTTTTTGTCGATGGAATGTCGGACCGGATACGGTGAGGCTTCGCTCCGGCTCCGTAGCGTTTCCATCGTAACTACTCCTTCGGTTTTTCCGTAAATATGTGTTAATATATAAAAAAATATGCCCCGATTCAATAAAAATGTGTATCTTTGCAGAACGGTATGAAATATAAAATAATTAAAAATCAATAAAATAAATCAATCAGATGAACATCACAAGAGAGAAATTAAGTGATTTGGAACTCAGTATCAAGGTTGATATCGAGGAAAAAGACTACAACGAGAACGTTACAAAACAGCTGAAAGACTACCAGAAGAAAGCCACTGTTCCCGGTTTCCGCAAGGGTATGGCCCCGATGGGCTTGATACAGCGCATGTACAAGGCCGCCATCGTCGGCGACGCCGTGCAGAACACGCTCAACGAGAGTCTCTTCAAATATATCGACGATGAGAAACTGCACATCCTCGGCATGCCTATGAGCAACGACGAGAAGACTGGTGAGATAGATTTCGGCAAGCAGCAGGACTTCACTTTCTACTTCAACGTCGCCCTCGCCCCCGAGTTCAGCATAGACTGGAGCAAGGTGGATGTTAAATACAACCAGATAAAGGTCACGGCAAAGGATGTCGAGGCCGAGATTAACAACTGCGTGAACCGTTACGGCAAGTTCGAGACCCCCGAAACCGTCGGCAAAGGCGACATCATGTACGGCAAACTTGTTGAGCTTGACAAGAAAGGCGCTGTTAAAGAAGGCGGTGTTGAGACCTTTGTGAGCCTGAACCTGCTCAACCTCAAGGACGAGGAGTTGATGCCCCTGTTCGAGGGCAAGAAAGCCGAGGAGAAGATTGTCTTCAACATGGCCAAAGCCTTCCCCGTGGCCGACATCGAGCGCGCACTGCACATGGACAACGCTACCGCCAAGAAGTTCAAGGCCGATGTGGAGCTGACCCTCAGCGGCATTTCGCGCATCATACCCCACGAGATCAATGATGAACTCTTCGAGAAAGTGTTCCCTGGCCAGAAGATCAAAGATGCCGACGCTTTTAGCAAAGCCATGAAGAAAGAGATTGAAAAGGCCAATGGTGAGCAGAGCGACTACCTATTCGTGAACCAGGTGCGCAAAGCCCTGCTTGACCAGTTCACCGCTCCGCTGCCCGAAGACTTCCTGAAACGTTGGTTCGCAAGCCGTGGCGAGAAGGATATGACTCCGGAGAGCATCGAGGCCGACTGGGCAGAGAAGTATGTCCCCTCGCTGAAGTGGGAGCTTATTGAAGCCAAACTCGAAGAGATCAGCCCCGTGGAGCCCACCAGCAACCAGATTGTGGACTACATCAAGGATATCCTGCGCCGCAACGACCAGAAGGTTGAAGGTGAGACTAAGGAGAAGGCCGAGGAACGCCTCGAACAAGCTGCTCGTAGTATTGCCGCCGATCGCCAGAATACCCGTCAAATCGTCGACCGTCTTTATGCGGACAACCTGGCCAAGCTCTTCAAGGATCAGGTTAAGCCCGAGGTGGAGAAGGTTTCCGCCAAGGAGTTCGGCGAGCGTGCAAAGGCATAAATAACAATAATTTGAAAGACATGAAGAAGATACTGACGACGCTACTGCTTGCCCTCAGCTGCCTGGGTGTCAATGCCCAGCCTGCTGTGAAGCCGGGCTCGTTGTATGCATCCCTGAATGGCGGCGTCTTCGCCTACAGCCATAGTGGCACTACCTCTTTCGGTGTCCCGGCATTCGGTGTTGAACTGGGCAGCTGGTTGATGAAGCCGCTTGCTTTCCAGTTGGCGTATGAAGGCGCTCTTGCCCCGAGCACGTACCAGAATGGTTCCGGTAACAACCCGCTGTTCTCTTTTGTGAGTGCAGAGTTTAAATGGGACTTCAACGCCACGTTCTTCCATGTCTACAACAAGACGTTCCAATATCCGATGCCTTTCTATCCAATGATAGGCCTTGGATTGTTGATGCGTAACCCGGTGACTGTCGACGGTAATACACATCAGACCGATAACGACTTTCAAGCGATGTTGGGCTTGCAGCTGCCTGTAAGAATATCCAACAAGTGGAGTGCTAACTTGGAATACAAATGCTTCTTCTTGCCGCAGGGGTTCGATGGCTCCAATGGACCTAACAACATGCACATGGTTACTCTTGGCCTCATGTGGCGTCAGGGTGATGACCCTTTCCACCGCAAGACAGCCTTTGAGGCACGCAACACCAGTGAGGACTGGTTCACAGGCTTTGGTGTCGGTGCATTGTTCAATTCGTTCGAATTTGAGGGTATCGGCCTTGATAATGCAAAGACCAAACTGTGGAATATAACCGGTGACATGATGTTTGGCCGCAACTGGAGCGATGTGTGGACCATTCGCTTCGAGCTTTCCGGTTTCTTTGCTCGCGGACGCTACAATGTCGATAAAGAACAGGCTGGTAGATGGTATCCTTTTAATATGCTTCACACAGACTTTATGGTCAATGTGGCTCACTTGATTAGTTTCAAGCGCGGCGAGAGGTTGAGTGTGTTGCCATATCTCGGTGCAGGTCCCGTTTGGACTTACAAGAAGCCTGTGTTCACCGTCGGTGCCGACGCTGGTGTAATGTTACGCTACTATATTGACAACATGGGCGACTTGTTCTTCGATGCCAAGTACATGATGGTGCCGCCGCGCGTGGCAAGTGGTTACGGTTACGGCAATGGCGCTGGTCCTTCAGGCAGCATCTTTGGTACAGGTTTTATGACTTTCACCGTCGGCTACATCTGCAACTTTGGCCACTCTACAGTGCGATATCGTATGCCGGTAAATCATTGCACAGATTAAGGCTTAAAATAATAGAGACAATATGAAGAAAATCATCATATCGGTAATGTTGGCTTTTGGCCTTGCCAGTGTACATGCACAGATTGGCACTGATTTCGGTGTCAATATGTTCATGACGATGGGCGGCGGCGTGAGCTACTATCAGAATCAAAGCAGGGATGCTGCTCCTGGTTTTTCGGGTGGTATTGCTGTGGGTAAGTGGATACTGAGTCCGTTGGCAGGTCGTATCGCTCTTGATTTCCAGTCTGTGCCGATGAAGAACAACGAAGAATTCAATTACACTTTTGCTTCCACTAGCGCGGAGTTTCTTTGGGATTTCAATTCAACGTTCACGCGTATCAAGCATTGGCGTGTCAACTTCTACCCGATGATTGGTCTTGGTGTCTTTTTCCGCTCTTCCTACTATGACGAAGGACATTCGCACGGTACCGACCGTGAGGTACATGGCTTGCTTGGTTTCAATCTGCCGGTGCGTATAAGTGGTGGCTGGGATGCTTTTCTGGAGTATAAGTGCTATTTTCTCCCGTCGCATTATGACGGCAGTAATGGAAAGCCTGTATATATGCATTCGTTGACGGCTGGTGTAACCCACAACTTCACCGAGTCACCGTTCCACCGTCGCACGGAACATGAGTCCCGCAATACCTCAGAAGACTGGTTCGTGGGCGTTGGTATTGGCCCCAACTATTCGGCCTTTGACCTCTTCTCCAACCCGCATCATGGTGGCTTGGCAATGGTCGGCGTTGCTCCCGAGGTGATGTTTGGTCGCAACTTCAGCAATTTCTGGACCATCCGTTTCGAGGCTACTGGATTAACGGGACATGAGGCTTATGACACAGTTCTGAGGGAAGCGGGCGATGCCTTTACCTTTACTATGATACATGCCGATGTTATGATGAATCTTAGCCATGCGCTTGACTTCAAGCGTGGCGCACATTGGAGCATAATGCCGTACCTTGGTGCAGGTGTCATCTGGCGATATGACAATGTTCGGTTTGACATGGCTGCTGATTTTGGCCTATTCTTCCGTCGTTATATAAGCCACGAAGGCGACCTTTTTGTTGACGTGAAGTATATCATGGCAGCACCGCGTATTGGTGGTGGAAATGTGCCGTCTGGCAATATCTATGGTTTCGGCATACCGTCAGTCACGGTGGGTTATATCCACAACTTTGGACAGTCGTCCACGAGATACAGGATACCTTACGGTTGCGCTGATTAAAAGATTGAGCAGTATCAGAATGGTACTGCTCTTTTTTTATGCCATTGCGTCGGCTATTCTGTTTAGGGCGTCGAGTAGCATTTGCCTCGGACAGCCTATGTTTAAGCGGAAACAGTGCTCATACATTTTACCTCCAAAGGTGGTTCCATCGTTCAAGGCCACTTTGGCCTCATTGAGCAGTTTGTCTTTGATCTCTTCGTGAGACATGCCGTAGTTGCTGAAATCGAGCCAAGCTAAGTAGGAGGCCTCTGGGAGAACGGCTTTTACCTGCGGCATGCGTTCTTGCAAGAATTGCTCCAATGTCCGCACGTTCTCGAGCAGGTACTCCAGCATTTGCCGCAGCCACTCTTCGCCGTCGCGGAAGGCAGACTCAGCGGCTGTGAAGGCGAAGATGTTGCCGTTTGCCACCTCCAGCGAGTTGAGCCAGCCGAAGAAGCGTTGGCGCAGGTCGGCGTCGGCGACATAGCACACCGAGCTCCCGAGGCCTGCGATGTTGAAGGTCTTGCTGGGTGCCATGAAGGTGAGGCTGTGCCCGGCGGCTGTGTCGCTGACGGTGCTGTAGCTCACATGCTTGTGACCGGGGAGCGTGAGGTCGGCATGTATCTCGTCGCTGATGACGATGACGTGGTGTCGCTCGCAAATGTCGGCCACCCTGAGCAGAACCTCTTCGCCCCACACTGTACCCGCAGGGTTGTGAGGGTTGCTCATGATGAAGACCTTGCAGCCCTCAATGCGCCGCTCAAAGTCGTCGAAGTCAATGGAAAAGCGGCTTGGCGACCGAAGCGGAGCCAAGTCTCCATTTGAGACGTTGGCTATTTTCAACGGGCTGCACACCAGCTCGCGGCCGCTGTTCTTCGGCAGGTTGAGGAATGGAGGGTAGACGGGCGTTGTCACCAATATCTTGTCGCCGGGCTCCGTAAGTGCCAATAGGGCGTATGCGATGCCCGCCACGATGCCGGGGATGAAATGCAGACATTCCTTGGTGGTATGTATGCTGTAACGTTTCTGTAGCCATTTGGTCATCGCCCGCCAGTAGCCCTCAGAGGGCATGGTGTAGCCCAGCACCTCATGGTCGCAGCGTCTACGCAGGGCCTCCATCACGAAGTCCGGCGAGCGGAAGTCCATGTCCGCCACCCACATTGGGGTTACGTCTCCGCGTCCGTACATGGCCTGCAGGGCGTCCCATTTGAAACAGTCTGTACCTTTGCGGTCAATAATCTCGTCAAAATTATATTGTTTCATGATTATTTGATGTTTCTCAGTATTTCCTTGTGTTCATCGCTTACGCGGAAGCTCTCGCCGGCTTTATGTATTGTTTTCCGTCGAATCCAGTCGGGTAGGGTGGAGATGACCGGCAGAGTGGCGTCCCATTGCTTGGCCAGCGCCGTAGCGAAGTACCAGGCCTGCATCATGCGTATGTAGTATTCCTCGCGGTTGATGTTTGCCACCCATAGCAGTTGCTCTTCGCGGAAGGCATTGTCAAGATAGAAGGCTTCCAGTATGCCGATGCCGAAGCGCACAGTGTATTCATGCTCCGCCGCCAGCCAGCGCTTGACATGCGGCAGCAACTCTTCGGTATGCTTGGTGAAGCATCGCGGGCGAAGTCCGTCGCATGTGGCCCAGTTGTTGACGTAGGGCAGGAAGCGCTCCACTTCGGCCAAGCATTGGCCGTAGTCCTTCATCCCGCTTAGTACAATGGCGTGCAGCTGGTTCTCTTCGTAGTAATGGTGTGGTAGTTCTGCTATGAGACCTTCAGCATCAATATCTTTGGCCAACTGCCGTAGTGCAGGCATACGTACGCCTATGATGTAATCCTCAGGCATGCCTGGCACCAAGCTGCGGTGGAAATCACGGTATTTTGTGTCTTGCAGTGCAAAAAGATGATCCTTTATTGTCATAGGCTTTTGAGTATCTTGTTGCGTGTATGCCGCACCCCTGAGCCGAGCTCCGAAGGCTCTATCAGCAACAGGCTTTGGCGCACCTCCTCGAGCAGCTCGGGGTAGGGTAGGCTCAGCGTGTAGCTCAGTTTCATGCACAGCGAACGCACGCCGTATGGCTCGTCAGGCATCATCATGTGCTCCATGCAGAAGTCCAGCAGCGTCACATAGTATTCCGGCACATCTTCGGGGTCGGCAACACTCCAGTCGATGCGCTCGAGGAGCGAGAGGGTGATGCGGCGCAGCGAGGTGTCGGGTGTCGTGGTAGCCAAACCCGTTAGCTCCTCGCGGTGTTTTGCGATATGCGTGTTGTCTGTCTTGGGAAGATGTGTCAACGCCCAAGCTGCATGCACAGCTTCGTCGCGGTCGTCGCCGAGCATGGCCTCGAAGAGCCCCTCACGGTAAGTGGCGCTATCGTGAGCCTTTTGGGCAATGGCTTTTATGTCTTTTATGTGCAGTGTCGGCATTGTCGTAATAAATAACGTGATGTGACGGTTAATTATTATGTTTCTGTACAATAATGCCTGTAGATTGGCGTTATTTATAATATATAAAACAATAGAACAGATGAACAAGACTGTGTTGATAACTGGCGCAACGAGTGGCATCGGTCTCGGCTGCGCCCGCAAGTTCGCCGCCAACGGCGACAGACTCATCCTCACCGGCCGCAACGCCCAGCGACTCGAGGAAATACGTAAAGAACTTACCGCTAAAGGTACAGAAGTGCTTACGCTGGTTTTCGACGTGCGTGATCGCGAGAAAGCCACCGAGTGCATCGAGAACCTCACCGCCGAGTGGAAAGACATCGACGTGCTCGTCAACAATGCCGGCCTCGCCCTTGGCCTCGAGCCCGAGTATGAAGGCTCCTACGACGACTGGGACACCATGGTCGATACCAACATCAAGGGACTGCTCACCATGACGCGTCTCGTGGTGCCCGGCATGGTGAAGCGCAACCGTGGCCATATCATCAATATCGGTTCTGTCGCTGGTGACGCCGCCTATGCTAACGGCAACGTATATTGCGCCACCAAGGCTGCCGTGAAGACCATCACCGACGGTCTGCGCCTTGATGTGGCCAATACCGCCATTCGTGTCACCAACCTCAAGCCCGGACTTGTTGAGACCAACTTCAGCAACACACGCTTCCACGGCGACACCGAACGCGCTGCCAATGTCTACAAGGGCATCAAGCCCCTCACCGGTGACGACATCGCCGACGTAGCCGTCTATGCCGCCAACGCCCCCGAGCACGTGCAGGTCGCCGAGGTGCTCATCCTCGCCACCCATCAGGGCAGCGGCAGCGTCATCGTCCGCAAGTAGTTTACCATTTCAAAGAACATTTGCGCCCGGTCATCCTCTGTGGATGACCGGACACATATAATATAAGGCCCTTCTGACCGGAAGGACCTTTTTTCAACTTGGCCTATGGTAAACCGCTAATCCTTCATGTATTCTTTTGCGTATTCCACATAGTGGGCTGCGTTGTCGGTTTGGCCTGGACGCGTGTTTTTTATATATTTTGCTGGTACGCCGCCCCAAATCTCGTGGGGCGGAATTTTTGTGCCTTGCAGCACCAGTGCGCCGGCGGCCACTATGGAGCCTTCTCCTACCTCGCAGTCGTCGAGCAGCGTGGCTCCCATACCTATGAGGGCGCCATCGTGGATGGTGCAGGCATGTACCGTGACATTGTGGCCTATGGTCACGTCGTTTCCTATATGCGTGGGACCGGTATCGTGTGTCACATGTATGCAACTGCCGTCCTGTACGTTGGAACGGTCGCCTATGGTTATGGGCGCCACATCGCCGCGCACCACAGCGTTGAACCACACCGAGCACTGGTCGCCGAGTGTCACGTCGCCCACCAGGGTGGCATTCTCGCTGAAGTAGCAGTCTTTGCCCCATTTGGGCGAAAGCCCTTTATATGATTTGATTAGAGCCATAATCACTTGTTATTAGTTGATAGGGCAACTCAGTGGGCTTGTCAGTTCGCATCCGCGGTTGCGTGCCAGCCACAATGCCGCATACGAACAGGTAGCCTTGCATTTGCTGCCGCGGCGTTCAATCTCCTCTACCGCTCTCCTTACCAGTTCCGAGGCGATACCCTGTCCGCGGTAACGGTCGTCCACATAAGTGTGGTTGATGACATACACGTCGTCGCGCTCTGGGAACGTCACTTCCCCCACTTCTTTGCCGTTTTCCTCGACATATATCCTGTTTTTCTCAGTAATGTACTCCATAGTTATTTCTTTACATTCAAGTTGTTCCAAATCTTCTGCTCAAGGCCGTTGGGCAGCAGTTTTATCAGCAACGGCAGTATGTAATTCACCACGCCTGGCTTCACCACACGGCGACGGCGCAGCATACCGCGCAGAGCCCGCTTTACAAGCCATTGCGGCGTGCGGATAAGGCCCACGGTTACCCCGAGCTTCATCATCCCAGGTTTCATTTGGTAGAGCGGCGTCGCTACAGCCGCTGGCAGCACGGTGGTAACGCCGACGCCGTAGGGGGCCATTTCAAAATACATCGACTTAGAATAGCTCTCAAGGTAGGCTTTCGTGGCTGCATATACGGTTATTCCCGGCGCTGGCAGGTTGGCCGTCATCGATGACATATTGATGATATACCCTCTGTGGCGCGCCTTCATGGCCTCTCCGAAAAGCATTGTCAGCCGTGTGGGTGCGAACGTATGTAGACGCAGCATAGCGAGGGCTTTGCCTTGTGTCGCCTCGTCAATCTCGTGAAAGAAATACATGCCGGCGTTGTTTACCAATATGTCAATTTGGAGTCGCTGCTCCCGGCAGAAGGCCCATACCTCGTCTGCTGCCGACTCTTTCGAAAGATCTATATACAAGCCCCATGACAGCACATCATACTGCTCTGCAAGCCGCTGTGGGAGAGTTGCAAGCTGCTCTTGTTGGATGGACACCATCAGCACATTGCACCCTAGTGCAGCCAGCTGCTGGCAGAATACCCATCCCATGCCCGATGTGCCGCCGGTAACTAGAGCGTTATATCCCTTAATGTCTTCCATATCAGGTGGTCATTCTCTCAATGTGTAAAGATAAAGCCGAGGTATAGGCGCCCACCGGTGGGTATAGCCTCGCCGGTGAGTGGTGTGAGGCGGTCGGCCTTTAGTGTGAGATGCACGGCGTCGGTCAAAGAGTATTCCACACCGACATAAGGGTTGATAAGCATAAACATCTCGTTGTGTAACACCGCGTTGGGCTCGGCGACCCAGTCTTTGTCATCGCCTACGAACATCTGTAGCGTCGATGCTCTGCCACCGCCGATACAAAAGCCTGCGTAAGGCATCCAGCGCCCCAGTTCCCAGCACCCATCGGCCACAATACCACCCCAGCCCATACGCACATAGCTTCCGTTGCCCATCTGACTGAGGTTGGAGACATAACCCTCGCCGCCCACACGTAGATGGTTGCCGATGTGGAAACGCAACACTCCCCCGATACCGTAGGTCATCCCCTTGGTGTTATAATCGAGAGCTTTGATATTCCCGTTCAGGTAGCCGGCATGGAGCATCATGCCACCGTCAAAAAGATGTTTCTCTTGTGCGAAGCCTGATAAAGTTGTGATAGTAAGAAGGATGATAAGTGTTGTCTTCTTCATGAAAATGTATTTTATGATGCAAAAATACAACTTTTTCGGAATTGATTCCAAAAAAGTCATGTTTTTCGACGCTAAATTACATCCCTCCTTTCGTTAATTCGTTATAGAGAGCCACACCCTTTGCTGTCAACAAGTATTTCTGTCTTGGGTGGGTGGGCGGTCCGGGTATTTGCGACGCATGATTTTCTCCCGTAAAGCAGGCTCAAGGTGATAATTAATGAAGTTCTTGCGATCTTTGAGTCCCTTGATTTCCATCATCTGTTTTATACTCAACTCCTCGGCACATATCACCTGAACAAGTTCAATAATAGCGTTGTTGCTTGTATAAAATTTACTATTTGGATTAAAGTTGTTTGCAAGCGTACTTATGGGGGTACTTGTGGGGGTGGCAAGGTTGGGTTGAACGCTCCATTCTGATGTTGGATGGATATGAAGAAAGCGGTTGCGACGTTACTTTATCTCGATGCCGCCGAAGTTACAGTGGCCTTTGAGGTGGAGAGTCTTACAGCCGTCGGTGGGCTGGGTGCAGCAGTCGCAGTCGACGCCGGCGAAGGCGGTGTCGATGCCGTTGTTGACGCAGACGCCCTTGGGGACTCGGATTTCCATGCCGCCGAAGCTGCAGTCGACGCTGATGACGGCACCGTCGCGGATGTCGGCATCGCGCAGGTCGAGGCCCACGAAGCCGAAGCTGACATGCACGTCGGCACCCTCGAAGGGCTGGCCGTCATAGCTGTAGTCCTGCTTGCCGAAGGTGACGTCGATCTTGTGCAGCTTGCTGCCGTCGAGGACGACAGGGGTGGACGGCTCACCGTTGTGGCAGTGGCCGTAGCTTTTCTTGTTGAAGAATAGCAGCGACACGCCCCACACGACGGCGGCGAGGCATAGCATATACTTCCAGATGTCGTTCCACGGGATGATGCCGCGGGCGGCGAGGAGCAGCAGCACGCCGATGCCGCAGCCGATGATGGCGCCGGCCTTGTGGCGGTCGCTGAAGATATTGACGAAGCAGGGGACGATGACGAAGAGCGCCCACCAGCCGTCGAGGCTGATGCTGATGACGCCGAGGAGTTCCAGGGCCCACACGATGCCGAAGGCCAGGAGGGCGATGCCGCCGATAATTTTGCTTGTGCGTTTCATAAATAATGTTTTTGCTTTCAGTTGGATTAATCAAAGAGGATACGACTGGGGTCACGCGCCGGCTCTCTCATAGATTAGTTTTTTATCGTGGTTGGCAGTTTCCTCTGCCCAGGGCATCAGGGCCCCGTTTTCTACCAAATCGACATTGCAGTTGAGGATTTTTTCAAGGTCGACAATGATGGCCGCATATTTAAGCAATCCCACTTTCGCATTCTTGCGGTCGAACTCGACAAGTATATCCACGTCGCTGTCCTCCCGTTGCTCGCCGTGTGCATAGGAGCCAAAAAGCCATGCTTTCGTCACAGGTTGTGTGGCGAAGTATTCGGCGAGGGATTGAGATATCTCTTTTGTACTCATTTCAAAATGCAAAGATACGAATAATATTTAATATGGCAAACAAAAAAGCGTCACAAAATCACTTTTGTGACGCTTTTGTATGT
>CADAWR010000010.1 GCA_902791695.1 uncultured Bacteroidota bacterium | reverse complement strand
GAGGGTGTCGCCCACAGTGTAGTCAACCACCTGCACCCACAGGGTGTCGCGCCCTGTGCCATAGCTGTTGGTGGCGGTGGCAATTACCTGATAGTAACCGGGAGTGCTCCATGTGGCTGTTGCCGTGGCGCCGGTGGCCGAGGCAGGGGTGGCGCCTAGGAACGACCAGCTGACAGTGGAGCCGGATGTGGCGGTGGCAGTGTAGGTATAGGCCATGCCGGTACCCAGGCGCGTCTGTCCGTTGATGGCAATTGTAGGCGGCGGGTAGCTGCTCGGGGGCGTGGCCGAAAGGACAGCCTTGATGAGCCACGAATAGTTGAGGCCAAAGTCAGTGACGTGAACCCACGTGCCTCCGTTGTTCAGCCAGTTGCTGTTGAGAGCCCCTGTGTAACCGCACCCCGTCATCATGTAGGTACCAGTGGCTGTGAAAGTAATCCACAGGTTCTGGTTGTCAATGGCAAATGCAGCGTCGAGCTGGGCTTCCTGCCATCCTTCGGCGATGAAGTTCACCGTCTGCGTATGCGCCAGAGCGCCGGGCACGGTGTCGCCGCCACGATAGATGTTCAGCGTGTAGTTGCCCGTCTGGCCAGGGTTCACATAAAGCATGACACTCTTCAAGTAGTTGTTGTTCATGGAGCCTGAAGGCAGCATAATACCCCACTGGAAAGTGCCGCCATTGCCATTGCCCACGGCACTGGCATAATCGTTGTTGCCACAGTAGCTCACGGTGTCGCCGCTAACTTCCACATCGCCGTGGAATACACCCTTGACCATAGCCGTCCTGCCCCAATATTCACCATACTCGTAAATCACGTCATTAACGTACAGGAGCAGACTGCTGGGCACACCGCTATAGGTGGTCAGGCACACAGGCCACACGCCGCTATCGGTGCTGCTTATGATAATCCATATGTCGCTCATAGTCGCCACCGGTGTCGGCAGCGTCACGCTCTGCCAGGCACCAGCCATGTCGTTCGTCACACTGAGCGAGGCTGTGGCCGCCACGGTCTCGTAGCTGGCGCCGGTGTACACCGTGATGTCATAAACACCAGGGTTATAAGCGTAGAACAAAACTTCCGTCAGCTGCTTTGACACGTCAAGTGCATCTGCCGGAAGTTTGACACCGCCGGCATAGGAAGAGTAACTCTGTATAGAACTGCCGGTGCAGTATCCAACAGTGTCGCCGCCGCCGATAGCCACAGCATTGGCCGTGAAACTATAGGTGCCACCGGTGGCGAGAATCTCGCGCGGGTTGAACGTACTTCCGTCGCTCCAGCCACTGAAGCGGTAGCCTTCGGGCAGCGAGGCCCTGAGAACGACAGTGTCGCCAAAACTATAGCTGCTACCGGCATTGCCGCTGGTACGGTCATAAACCGACACGCTGCCGCCGGCGACACCCTGCAACGATGCGGTGACAGTGGTAGTACCGCTGGTGCTCCACGATGTATTTGGGCGTATGCCCATGAGAGCAACGTTGTCAAAGTTGAACGTATAGGTAGCGTTGCCGCCGGTGCCGCCCTCGCCGGGGTTCAGCGACCCCATGGCGTAGTGGCCATCCTGATATCCGCCCCAGCCCCAGTTGACATAAAACAGGCCGTTGTTGTCGTAGCCGCAAATCACAAAACTATGTCCCCCGACAACATCGCTGCCTGAATAGAGTATCGGGCGCTGCTGGTCAAGCTCATTGCGCAGCAGGGCGCAAAAGGTGGCATCGTCGTAAAAGCCGCGCTCCACGGCGGCCATGTCGGGACGGTACTTGAAATAGCGTGCCAACGACTCCTGCGAGGAAGCTCTGCGCGAGGCTATCTCGCCGGCATAATAGTTCTGCGCACCGCTCTCCACAGGGCTGTAATACATCTCGTCGGCCACGCCTACATGGTACATCAGCTGGGCCACGGCGTTGACCTGTGCACTGCTGCTGCCCGAGGTAAGTTCGTTGGGCATGCTGCTCCACTGGTAGGTAGTGGTGCCGAAGTTGGCCGACAGGTTGCTGTACGTGTAGGTCTCGCCTTCAACAGTCTTCGTGCTTGTGTAGGTGTGGCTGCCATAGCCCTGCTGCGGATGGTTGTGGTATTTCATCACCTGGGCCGTGGCCGTGGCCACGCAACCCGTCACCGACTGCCCGCGGCTGTCGCTGGGGCACATGCTGTTGTAGTAAGGGCTCTGGTTCCATGTAGTAGTCAGCAATGGCGACACTGCCGTGGTCAGCGGCGGTGCCGGCACAGCGCCACCGAGCAACTCCTGCCACACGGCCGGATGCTGTACGTCGCCATTGCCGCCCTGGGCCGCCATCACAGGCGTCTCCCCAAGCGGCAAGTCTCGCTTGCCGTTGTTCTTCCACCAGCGTATCTCCTCCTCATAACCGGTCAAGAAGCCACGCACATGCTGCGGCATGTCCTTGGTCTCGAAATGGCCGCTGACACTGTAGCCCAGGATGGGCTGCACGCAGTCGTCGGCGCTGACCAAGACAAAGCCTCCCTCGGGGGCGGCAAAGACATAGAACTCCGTGAAAGGGGTCTGCGCCGTAATATCCTGCAAAGCAGCGACATTCTTCATCCCTTGCGCCTGCATCCAGGTCTGCGCCACCTGACGCGCCACCTGCTGCGACACGGGAGATGCCATAGCCACCACAGCAGCTATAAGCATCGCGAAAAGCATAGTAGTTTTTTTCATACCTTCAATATTTTAAACAATTATTTAACAACATATTACACACAAATACACTTGAATATCACCATTGCAAACATACGAAAGCTTTTTTTAAATTACAAATTTTTTTTACACTTGCTTCAATCTTCACACCTACCATCTGCCTACCCTCTCCGTATCTTCTCCGTCTGTTCACCGGTTGTTCACCGGTTGTTTACCGGTTTTTATCGTAGAACAACCGGTGAACAACCGTAGAACAGACGGAGAGGCGACGGAGAGGCGACGGCGCAACCGTGGAGCGATGACGACCCTGGTAAAAGGCGTTGGCGACCCAAATAAATAAAAATCACGGGCGAACACAATAAATGAGGCACTGCGGCGTTATGGTTTAAGTTTATGGGCGTTATAGCACGGCAGAGCATCAAGGGGGCGTTGGCCAACTACCTTGGGGTGGCGATAGGGTTCGTCATTACGTTCTTCGTGCTCACCCGCATGTTGACCACCGAGGAGGTGGGGCTCACGCGGGTGATGGTCGACGCCGCCATGCTGTTCTCGGCCATAGCACAGCTGGGAACGAATGCATCGATTGTTAGGTTTTTCCCATGGTTCAATGGGCAAGGGGCCGAAGGGGCCACGGGTCGGCAAGAGGACTTGCACCACGGGTTCTTCGGGCTGGCAATGCTGGTGCCGCTGGTGGGCTTCGCGCTGGTGGGAGCCGTGCTGCTGGCTTTCCGCGGGCAGCTGACGGCTGTATACAGCGTCAACTCGCCCCTGCTGACGGACTACTTCGGCTTGCTGCCGATGCTGGTGTTCTTCGCGCTGTACCTGACGGTGTTCGAGACCTGCTCGTCGGTACTGATGCGCATCACGGTGCCCAAGATGGTGCGCGAGGTGGGCATACGCCTGTTCAACCTCGCGGCCTACCTACTCTACGGCTACCGCCTCATTTCGCTCGACGCCTTCGTGTGGATGTTCTGTGGCAGCTACGGGCTGGCGATGCTGCTGGGCCTGTTCTACCTGCTGAAGACCGAGCATTTCCGCCTCGGCATCTTCCGCATCGACTGGGCCTACCTGCGCTCCACTGGCATGGTGCGCGACATGGTGCGCTACACGCTGTTCATGACGGCCACGGTGCTGGCGGGCAACGTGCCCCTGCTGGGGTCGCTCTTCCTCGGAGCCAAGGCGGGACTGGCGCTGACGGGCGTCTACACCATAGCCTTCTTCATTGCCAACGTTGTCGAGGTGCCCTACCGCTCGCTGGGGGCCATCTCGCGGCCCGTGATATCCGCCGCAGTGAAGGAAGGCAACTGGGCGGAGGTGAACCGCCTGGGCCGGCAGGTAAGCCTGCACCAGATGATGGTGAGCCTTATGATATTCTACATCATCTGGATAAACCTCGACACGCTCTTCGCGCTCATCCCCAACGGGGCCGACTACCGCGGCGGCGCCGGTGTTGTGCTGATACTGGGGCTGGCCAAGGCCCTCAACTCGTCGCTTTCGATAGGCACCGACATCCTCAACTACTCGCGCCACTACGCATTCGGACTTGTCTTCATAGCGGTGCTCACGGTGAGCGCGCTGGTCTTCAACAACACCCTGATAGGGCGGTGGAGCATCAACGGCGCGGCCATGGCCACGCTGCTGAGCTATGCAATCTACTTCGCGCTGCTTCTTGCCTTCATCTGGTGGCGACTGCGGGTGAGCCTCTTCTGCGCGGCACAGCTGAAGACGGCGGCGGTGATGGCGGCTGCCTTTGCCCTAAACTGGGGGTGGAGCCGGTGGATATCACCTTTGATAGGCACGGACAGCATACTGCCGATGCTGGTTGACGCAACACTGAAAACAGTGGTGCTGACATCAGCGGCGGCAGGGGCGATGCTGGCCTGGAAGGTGTCGCCCACGGTGAACGACATTGTAGCCAAAGTGACGAAAAGGAGATGACATGCAGGGGCTGAGGTTCATAACATGGATTGCCTTGACGGCGGGGGTGGCGCTGTATCCCACGACAGCAGCGGCGCAGCGGACAGACCCGTGCCCGGGCTTCAAGAACCCGACGAGCTTCTGCACCAATGACCCCGAATACTATTGGACAGCCCGTGTTGGCGAACGCGTGTACACCGCTGGTAACATCAACGACACTACGACAGGCTACCACGTAATGAGCACCTGCACCAACGCACCCGACATACCGTGCAGCAACATCACCTCGTCGGAATACCATTCGAGTAACAACACCCTGCTTTACCAATGCACACAGTTCGGCTTCGATTTAACAGGCTTCGACGCCAGCAAGAAACGATTTCAGATAATCACAGAGGAGAATGCCGGACTTGACGCGTTCACAGTGAGAGGCGAAGGCACCGGGATGCCTCGTATCCCCCCAGGCTACGAGACGAGCATAAAACTCGGCGACATGTGCAACAATGGTAATGCCACACAAGACCCCATCTACAACGAAGCCTCAGGGAACAAAGGGGCCGAAGCGCTGTTCTACACCATGTTCGTCACCTCGGAGAACGCGCTGCTGCTGATCAACTACGCTGTGGTGGCGCGGCGGCACCCACATACAGCCTACGACGCCGGCGAGTTCCTGATACGCGTGGTGGCGCAGAACGATGACGGCACATGGTCAAACGAGCCATTGAACGATTCGCTGTGGTACAAGGTGTCGGCGCCACAGTTCTCCAACATCTACATGCCTATTGGTTGGCTTGCGGGCGCCGGAGAACCGTACATGGCGCCATGCGTCTATGCCTACAAGCCGTGGGCAAAGGTAGCCATAAGCCTCAACGACTACCTCTACAAAAATGTGCGCATAGAGATGTACACCAGCGAGTGCATCTACAATGTAGACCCGATATATGCCTATATCTGCGGCGACTACCAGTCGATGACGCTGGAGGCTGCCGGATGCGCAGACCCTGAATCGGACATCATAGACACACTGACGGCGCCCTCGGACATGATATCGTACCGGTGGTATGTCACCACCTCGGGAGCAGAAAGCAACATATACGACAGCCAGCACATGGACAGTGTGTCGTTCCGGATATTGACAGGTGTGAACACCGACAACCACTATACGCCGCGAGTGTCGGACTTTGTGCTGACAGAAGGGCCCCATGCGGGCGATACGGTTGACAAACAAACCTTCATGTGCTTGATGACCTCGGCCCTCGACCCTGCCAAGCCTATGCGGACAAAGATATATGCCAACGTAGTGCTGCATCGGCCGCTGGCGGAATACTACACAGAGTCGACATGCGACACCACGGTGTACTTCCACGACAGAAGCCGGTGTCTGGCAGAAGGCGGACTGGATATCGACAGCACCTATTGGGTGATTTATAGCGACACCACCTTCACAGATGTGCTGGACACGCTTTACAGCACCGACACCTTCTATCACTTCCAGCAGCTGGGCTACTACGGCATCAGACACCATTGCATGTCGGCCAAAAACCATTGTGTGGCGGAGAACCTCTTTATTTGCAAGCCCATGGAAGGCGACGCCATAGACTACAGCATAAAGACCCACGTGTGCAATGGCGACAGAGTCAAGGCAAAATGTACTGCCGGCTGTACAAACGACATGACGTGGTATGTGGACGGTGAAGAGAAGAGCACCGGCAACAATCTGGATGTGTTGCTGCCGGTGGGGCGGCACACGGTAACACTCGAGGCGGTGAGCGAAACGGGTTGCACGCTGCGGAAAGACACTACAGTGTTGGTGATGCCCAGACAGATACCTCACATAAGCTCGCACAACACTTCGATATGCATTGGCGACAGCACAGTGCTGAATGTGGATATAGACGGGGACTACCGATGGGTTTCATCGCCGCGTGACACCAGCCTGCCGGAGGGCTATGAGGGGACGACGGTCACGGTAAGTCCTATGGAAAGAACCACCTATACCCTATTGCCGACGTCGTACGACCCATGCTACACAGAAGACCCGTCGATAGTGATAAACGTAAGGAAACACCCTGTGCCGCAGGTGATGTACAACCGTCCAGTGGTGTCGGTAGACAACAACACCATAGTCCTCACCGACATATCGCCCGACCACACGCGCACCACATGGACATTCGAAGACGGAAGCACGGCGCAAGGCGAGCACCATGCACACACATTCGGCTACCTGGCAGACATCGACAGCGTATGCGTGGGCATGGAGAGTTGCAACGGACCGGCATGCTGCTCAGACACGTCGTTCTGCATACCGGTACACACCTTCAACATCTGGTATCCCAACGCCTTCACGCCCACCCTCGAGAGCAACAACCGCTTCGCTATGGTGAGCAACAGCACGCTGGCGCACTACGAGATATGGATATACAACCGGCAAGGGCTGCTGGTGTATGCATCGACTGACCCAGCCGAGAGCTGGGACGGCAACAACCGATATGGCACACCATGTCCGCAAGGCGCTTACGTGTACCACTACCGATACGCCACAGAAAATGATGGACCATACCATGAAGGCACAGGCACGGTGACACTGATAAGGTAACGGTTACCGGTATAGGTTACGGATTAAAGATAGAAACTAAAAAAACAACAAGATATGTTAGACAAACTGGAAGCGATTTACACACGCTACAAAGAGATTGAAGAACAGATGAACGACCCGCAGGTGACTGCGGACATGAAACGGTACGTAAAACTGTCGAAGGACTACAAGGACCTGCAGCCCGTGGTGAAAGCCTACCACGAATACAAGGCGCTGCTGGACACCATCAGCGAATGCAAGGAGCTGCTGGATAGTGAGAAAGATCCCGAATTGCGCGAGATGGCCAAAGAGGAGCTTGTGGCGGCACAGGAGCGTAAAGAACCTATGGAGAACGACATACGCCTGCTGCTCATACCCGCCGACCCGCAGGATTCGAAGAACGCTGTGGTGGAGATACGCGGCGGTACGGGCGGAGATGAAGCCTGCATCTTTGCCGGAGACCTGTTCCGTATGTACACGCGCTACTGCGAGAAGAAGCACTGGAAGGTTGAGGTAACGGACTTCAACGAAGGCACCTCGGGCGGATACAAGGACATCACCTTTACGGTGACCGGTGACGGTGTCTACGGCCTGCTGAAATACGAAAGCGGCGTGCACCGCGTGCAGCGCGTGCCGGCCACTGAGACACAGGGGCGCATCCACACAAGCGCCGCCGGCGTGGTGGTTCTGCCGGAAGCCGAGGAGTTCGACGTGGAGCTGAACATGAGCGATGTGCGCATCGACACCTTCTGCGCCAGCGGCCCTGGTGGCCAGTGCGTCAACACCACATACTCGGCAGTGCGCTTGACGCATATTCCTACGGGTATTGTAGTTTCGATGCAGGACCAGAAGAGCCAGATAAAAAACAAGGAAAAAGCCATAAGCATCCTGCGCACAAGGCTCTATGAACGAGAGTACAACAAGTACATGGAGGAGCTGTCGAGCAAGCGCAAGACCATGGTGGCCACGGGCGACCGCAGCGAAAAAGTGCGCACGTACAACTACCCGCAGAGCCGTGTCACCGACCACCGCATAGGGTGGAGCATGCATAACCTGCCGGCATTCATGGACGGAGACATTGAAGATTGCATCGAGGCGCTGCAGCTGGCCGAGAACGCCGAGAAGCTGAAGGCGAGCGTGGGATAAAGGTTACAGATTACGCGTTACGAAGCATTGAAAAGATACGGGCTGATAGGGCGGAAACTGGGGCATTCGCTGTCGCAGGAGCTGTTTGAGGCACAAGGGTTCGAGGACGCCTGCTACGGGCTGTATGAGATGGCGACGCTCGAGGGGCTTCGGCAGTGGGTAAGGGATGAGCACATCTGTGGCTTCAACGTCACGATACCATACAAACGAGAGATTCTGCCGCTGCTGGAAGCCCTGGACAACACCGCAGCGGAGATCGGTGCGGTGAACTGCGTGAGCGTAGAAGATGGGCGCCTTATAGGCCACAACACCGACGCACCAGCATTCATGTCCACGCTTGCAGAACCATTCCACGGTCCGGCCCTGATACTGGGCACAGGTGGCGCCGCCAGGGCGGCAGCACACGCTCTCAGACAGTTAGGAACAGATTATGTATTTGTGAGCCGTCATCCAGAAACAGCTACCGTGAAACCTGTCATTGGTTACGATGACATTACGGCAGATTACAGCGTAATAATCAATGCCACTCCCGTGGGGATGTATCCAGAGGTAAACAACACACCTATAGACATTTCGCCCCTCGCATCGCTCCCCTCACCTTGCCTTGTTTATGACCTAATCTACAACCCCTCAACGACACTGCTGATGAGGCAGGCAGAAGTCCATGGCGCGAGGGTCAAAAACGGCCTTGAGATGCTCCGCAAACAGGCAGAATTGAGCTGGCAAATATGGGGGTTATAGAAAAATATAAGACTATATACCAGACTGTTGCATAAAATATTGAAAAAATATTTTGCCGGTTCGGAAAATGTGTGTACTTTTGCACCCGCTTTTGAGAGACAGAAGCTGCTTTTTTGCCCAGGTGGTGGAATTGGTAGACACGCTACTTTGAGGGGGTAGTCGCCATAGGCGGTGCAAGTTCAAGTCTTGTCCTGGGCACAAACCTGAAACGAAAAAAAAGCAAAACGACGCCCGGATGGCGGAATTGGTAGACGCGCACGTTTCAGGTGCGTGTATCGAAAGATGTGCAGGTTCAAGTCCTGTTCCGGGCACCAAGAAAAAAGAAGACCGAATGGCCTTCTTTTCTTTTTGTACATATCACGCACCGCATCACACTATGGGGTGCACCTTGCCGCTGCGGTTGCCGAAGAAGAAGAAGAGTCCGTAGGCAACAACCAGGAGGAAGGCGACGATAAGGGTGTAGAGGTTTTTGTCGGCCACCATAATATAGCCTATATTGATGATTAGCTGAAGCAAAGCATATCCCCCAGAGACATAGAGGTGCGGCACTTTGAGGTCGTTGACCATAGTCTCGTAGGCATGCTCACGATGGGCAGCAAGGATGTTACGGCCGGAGAGGAAGCGCTTAGCGATGGTAAGGCCACCGTCGGCGAGGAATACGATGATGAAGCAGAGGCGGCTGACATTCTCTCCGTTATCCGGCAAAGCCTGAACATAGCGCACAATGAGGAAAAGGATGATGAGGCCCATGGAGATGCTTCCCACGTCACCGGAAAAGCAGCGTGCCTTGGTGCGGAAGTTGAAGAATGCGAAGACGAGTATGGCGATGATGACTGTTGCAATGAGCTCAAGTTCAATGAAGCGGTGCTCGAAGAGATCAATATAGCCCAATGTACCAACGACAACGAGTGAATAGGCGGCGAGCATCCCGTTGATGCCATCCATAAAATTATAGATATTCAGGATACCTGAGAAAACGATGACCAGAAGCACTATCTGCCATATTTCAATGGTGTTAACGTCAGTCCAAAAACTGAAAAACACTGCAAAAAGCTGGGCAAAAAGACGCAGCCATGCAGGCAGCTGACGCAAGTCATCAATATAACTGATGATGGCCACGGCACTGAGTCCAATTAGGAAATTAGGGTATGGTATACCGTTGGTTAACGAGTAGAACAGTATAGCAAGGTAGAATATTACGCCGGCACCGAGGAGAACCACCTTGTGGTGGGAGCTACGCTCGTTGGGGCGGTCTACAATATGGAACTTCTTGGCCACAAAGAAATAAAGCAGCTCAAGGGCTATGATTGCGACTGTAGCAATAATGTAATACATAGTCAACATTTTTAATGTTTTGTGATGCAAAAGTACAACTTTTTTTTGTATGCACAGATTTTTTTGTATTTTTGCAGAGGAAATAAAATATATATTACAAAGGGCAATATCGCCCAACACATTGACAAACTGCCAAATAAAGACATAACATCACACTATATGGATACAAAAGACATTCGTATTGCCGTCATTGGACTGGGCTATGTGGGCCTGCCTTTGGCCAGATTGTTTTCCACAAAATTCCCCACGGTAGGTTACGACATGAACGCTGCGCGCGTCAAGGCTCTAATGGGCGGACACGACGCCACACTGGAGGTGAGCGACGAGTTGCTGCAGGAAGCCATAAACAAGCATGGCTTCCGTTGCACCGCAAACCTGGAGGACATCAAGAGTTGTAACTTCTACGTCGTGGCAGTGCCAACACCCGTAGACCGCAACAACAACCCCGACTTGACGCCACTGTACGGCGCCAGCGAGGTGGTTGGCAAAGTGATTTCGAAAGGTGACATCGTGGTATATGAGTCGACAGTGTATCCAGGTGTGACCGAAGACGAGTGCCTGCCGGTGGTGGAGAAAGTGTCAGGGCTGAAATATAACACAGACTTCTTTGCTGGCTACAGCCCTGAGCGCATCAATCCGGGCGACAAGGTACATACCGTGGAGAAGATACTGAAGATTACATCCGGTTCCACTCCCGAAGTGGCGGAACTGATAGACAAAGTGTACAACGCCGTGCTCATCAACGGTACCCACAAGGCACCGAGCATCAAGGTGGCCGAAGCTGCCAAAGTTATCGAGAACAGCCAGAGAGACATCAACATTGCCTTTGTCAACGAACTGTCGAAGATTTTCACCCTGATGGGCATAGACACCTATGACGTGCTGGAAGCCGCTGGCACCAAGTGGAACTTCATAAAGATGAACCCAGGCCTTGTTGGTGGCCACTGCATATCGGTGGACCCCTACTACCTAGCCCAATGCGCACAGCGATTGGGGTACAACCCCGAGATTATCCTTGCCGGGCGCCGCATGAACGACGGCATGGGCGCTTACGTGGCCGACCAAACCATAAAGCTGATGCTGAAGAAAGGCATACAGGTGCTGGGCTCGAAGATAATCATCATGGGCTTCACCTTTAAGGAGAACTGCCCCGATGTGCGCAACACCCGTGTAATAGACATCTACCGTGCCCTGCAGGAGTATAATGCCGACATCACGGTGTTTGACCCATGGGCATCGCCGGAGAAGGTGAAGCATGAATACGGCATAGATATCGTCAACGAACTACCTAAGGACAAGTATAGCGCCGCCATAGTGGCAGTGGCCCACCGTCAGTTCCGCGAGATGGAGATAGACTTCGATAAGCTGCTGGAGAAGAGCCACGTCATCTTCGACGTGAAAGCCATCATGCCTAGAGAGCTGGTGGACGGAAGACTGTAGAATGATTAAAAGTCAATAGATTTATGGCAAACTTTGCACTTATAGGGGCAGCAGGATATATTGCCCCACGACATTTGAAAGCCATTGCCGATACCGGCAACGACCTGCTGGCAGCATACGACAAATTCGACAGTGTGGGACGACTGGACAGCTCATTCCCCGATTGCTGTTTCTTCACAGAACAAGAGCAGTTTGACCGCTACTGCTCGAAACAGCAGCGCACCGACAATCCGCTACAGTGGCTCAGCATCTGCACACCGAACTATACACACGATGCATTTATTAGATACGGCCTGCGGCTAGGCTGCAATGTCATTTGTGAGAAGCCGCTTGTGCTGAACCCCTACAACATTGACAATCTCATAGAGCTGGAGAAAGAGACCGGACATCAAGCCTACACCATTCTGCAGCTGCGTCTGCACGATTCCATTGTGGCATTGAAGAAAAAGGTCGACGAAGGCCCCAAGGACAAGGTCTATGATGTTGACTTGACCTATATCACCTCGCGCGGCAAGTGGTACTATTCGTCGTGGAAAGGTGATGTGCACAAGAGCGGCGGCGTGGCCACCAACATTGGAGTGCACTTCTATGACATGCTGCAATGGATATTCGGCCCAGTGGAAGAGAATATTGTACACGTAATGAGTCACGACCGCGTGGCCGGCTTCCTGCGTCTGAAGAATGCAAGAGTACGCTACTTCTTAAGCATCAATGCTGCCTGCCTGCCTCCAAATGCCGTTCAAGGTGAAAAGCGTACCTACCGTACCATCATGATTGACGGTGACGAGTTTGAGTTCAGCCAAGGATTCACTGAGTTGCACACCAAGAGCTACCAAGAGATACTTGCCGGCAGAGGCTTCCGTATCAGTGAGGCACGCAATTGCATACAGATAGTGAGCGACATACGCCATTCGACACCAATTGGTTTGAAAGGCGACTACCATCCGCTGGCCAAGATGCCGCTGGCACCACACCCATTCGGATGGGATGACATGAAATACTAAATCTTAGGCTGAAAATGGACAAGATACAGATGGTCGACCTCAAGGGTCAATATCTCAAAATTAAGGAAGATGTAGATAAAAGCATACAGGCTGTTATAGATAGTAGTGCTTTTATCAACGGGCCTGCGGTGAAGACATTTACCGAGCAATTGAGCAAGTATATGGGTGGCTGTCACGTGGTAACATGTGGAAATGGAACCGATGCTCTGCAAATAGCCCTAATGGCGCTGGATTTGAAACCTGGCGATGAGGTCATTGTTCCCGCATTCACATATGTAGCATCGGCTGAGGTGATTGGCTTGCTAGGACTAACTCCAGTAATGGTTGACGTTGACCCGCGTACATTTAATGTCACAGTGGAAAACATCAAGAAGGGGCTGTCCAACAAGACCAAAGCCATCATACCCGTCCATCTCTTCGGACAGAGTTGCGATATGGAGCCCATACTCGAGTTTGCCAAAAAGAATGGGTTATATGTCATTGAAGACAACGCACAAGCCATTGGTGCAGAATACACCTTTAGCGACGGACACCGAGCAAAGACCGGCACCATGGGCACCATAGGTTGCACAAGTTTCTTCCCTTCGAAGAATTTGGGCTGTTATGGCGACGGTGGAGCGATATTCACTAA
The DNA here is from genome assembly GCA_902791695.1 of uncultured Bacteroidota bacterium. GTDB lineage: Bacteria > Bacteroidota > Bacteroidia > Bacteroidales > P3 > Colimorpha. The sequence goes on along the minus strand of CADAWR010000010.1, from coordinate 60,221 downwards.
CGACGAAAAACTTGGGGAAAGGGTACGCATGATAGCCAACCACGGACAGGAGGTGAAATACCATCACAAAGTAATAGGCTGCAACTCGAGGTTGGACACCCTACAGGCCGCCGTGCTGGAGATAAAGTTAAGACACCTTGACGAATACTGTCAGGCAAGATATTCTGCTGCTGCATACTATAGCGAGAGATTAAAAACCTTTGACCCGAAAGAAGAACACATACTGACACCCCATGAAGTCAGCAACAGTACTCATGTGTACCACCAATACACATTGCGAGTAAATGACGGGAAGCGAGATGCGCTTAAACAATACCTTGCAGACCACGGAGTACCAAGCATGATATACTACCCTCTGCCATTACAGGAGCAAGAGGCATTCATGTCCATCACACGTGCAGGCGAAGGTCTGGACAACGCAAGAGAATGCGCCCACACAGTGCTGTCACTCCCAATACATACGGAGTTGACAAAAGAGGTACAAGACTATATTATCGAACAAGTGATAAACTTCTTCAAATAGATGAAAGTCTGCCACGTAACAAGTGTACACCCAGCCTTCGACGACAGGATATTCTTCAAAGAATGTCTGTCACTGAGAGACCAATATGACGTATACCTCATAGCGAGCAATATTGAGACACAGGAAAAAGAGGGTGTACACGTAGTAGGAGTTGAAATGCCAGAAAATCGCATCAGTAGAGTACTGAGACTGAATCGCATCTACCGAGCGATGGTGGAGGTCGATGCCGACCTGTACCACTTCCATGACCCAGAGCTGATGCATCTTGGCAAGAGAATACAGAAACGAGGAAAGAAGGTGGTATTCGACTCGCACGAAGACGTGCCCATGCAGATACTGCAGAAAGTGTGGATACCCATGATACTACGGAACCCGCTCTCAAAAACATACGCATGGATAGAGAAGCGGTTACTGATGCAATACAACGCGCTTATCTCCGTCACGCCAACCATCGTTGAGCGACTGAGAAACTATAACGAAAACACATATCAAGTCACAAACTACCCCATCTATGAAGAGAAGGGAGACCACAGACAATGGGGGCGATCCATTTGTTTTGCTGGAGGCATTTCGCCGAGATACCTTCAAGAGGTGGTACTAAAAAGCATAGAAGAGACAGATATCGAATATCGGCTTGCTGGCGCCTTTGAAGAAGGATATCGTGAAACAGTAGAAGCGCAGAGGGGTTGGAAGAATGTCACCTATTATGGGAAAATACCGTACAACCAAGTTTACGACTTCATCCAAAAATCAACGGTCGGAATAGCCATTCTCGACTACATCCCAAATGTAGGCTACAAACGAGGCTCGCTGGGAGTCATCAAATTCTTTGAATACCTGTCGGCTGGCATACCCGTAGTGGCCACCGACTTTGACGTGTGGCGGGAAGTGATAGACAAACACCAATGCGGAATATATGTCAATCCTCATGACACAAAAGCCATAAGGGAAGCAATCGAATTCCTATTGACGCATCCGACAGAAGCCAAAGAAATGGGAGACAGGGGGCACGAAGCAATAAAGAAAGAATACAACTGGAGCACCCAATCAACAATACTACACGGCATATACGAAAAGCTGCTGAGATGAATATAATTATATCGCACGACGTAGACCATCTATACACCTGCGAACACTGGAGGAAAGACCTGATAATGGAGAAACACCTTGTCAGGAGTGGACTTCAAGTGCTTAGAGGAGATATCAATACAAGAGTCTTTCTATATCGCGTCGCATCGGTGTTTCAGCATCGTTACTGCCGTATACCCGAAATAATGGAGTTCGACGCAAAACACCAAATACCCTCCACATTCTTTTTCGGGATGGGCAATACTTTGGGTATGTCGTACACGCAGGAACAAGCACTGCCATGGATTCAAAAAGTCAGAGAAGCGGGCTTTTACGCAGGGGTGCATGCCGCAGACATCACATCAGCAGAGAGCATACAGAAAGAGCACAACGACTTCAAACGGATATGTCCCAATTACACATTCGGCACTCGTGTACATTATGTCCGCTATGACGACATAACACTTCAACGACTGGCCACAGCTGGCTATCTCTACGATACCACTGAATTCTCAAAAGAAACATTCAGCCTGAAACAACCCTACCAGATAATTGCGAGTAACGGCAACAGGATGTGGGAATTCCCATTGCACCTGATGGATAGCTATGTACTTGAAAAAGATGTCAAAAACGCCATACAGAAAGTTTCATCCCTTTTAAGACAAGCCGAACAGAGCGGTAGCCTGTTCTTCACATTCTTATTCCATGATGTATACTTCAACGAAAAGACCTATCCAGAATGGATAGCGTTCTATAAATGGTTTGTGTCAGCATGTGAAGAGGCCGGGCATCATTTCATATCATATCATCAAGCCATAAAAATGCTGGAAGATGCACAACGAGCAGCAGAGCGAATACACCAACAGTCCATTTGAGCAGCTTTGGTGGCTCAATACAGTAGCTCCCGATACGCCGTGGAAAGAAAACATACTGTACAAGGACGACCAAGTGGCAGCACGCTGGATAAGCGTGGAACGTGGGAACTTCCGCATGCCCCATTTCACCCAAACTATCGGATGCTGGGTCAATCCTCAAATACTCAACAATGACCGATTCTTTAACGAGCAGAAGAACATATTAACACAACAGATTGCGACATTATCCAAGAAAACCCACATTAGCCTTTCGCCTGTCAACAAATACTACCTTCCGTTCCTGTGGGCGGGATTCACTGTACGTCCTTCCGTCACCTATCGCATAAACGACTTGAGCGACACCGAGCGATTATATCAAAACTTTGGCTCTATCGTCAAGAAAAACATCAAGTCGGCCAGAAACAAGGTTACAATAGAAGAAAGCAATGAGATTTCCCCACTTCATACTCTGATGGAAAAAACATTCCATCTTCAGGGACGCAAGTTTCCATACACCAGAGAATACATGGAGCGCATTTGCGCAGCCAGTATGACTCACAACAGCGGCAAACTATTATATGCCTATGACAAAGACGGCAACCTCCATTCCGGAGTGTTCTATCTATACGATTCAAACGTATGCTACTACCTTATTGCTGGTACCGACCCACAGTTCCGTAACAGCGGAGCCAACAGTCTACTGATTTGGGAAGGAATAAAATTTGCTGCAGAACACAGCCAAGCATTTGACTTCGAAGGATCGATGATTGAGGGTGTAGAGCATTTTTTTCGACAGTTTGGAGGAGAGCAAACCATCTACTATGATGTGTACCGAGAAGGCATAATCGGTTCGTTGGCAGAAACGCTGAAACCATACGTCAAACGAATGATACATTACAAATAAGAGCAATGAATATCCTGATGATAAGCCACTATGCCGGTGCGCCGCAATACGGCATGGAGTTCCGCTCCTACTATATGGCCCGTGAGTGGGTTCGCATGGGACACAACGTGACCGTTGTTGGCGCCGCCTTCTCGCACCTCCGTAAGACACAGCCGCCTGTTGGACGCGAAACTCTGGAAGGAATCAACTACCTCTGGCTGCCCACTTTAGAATATGAAGGGAACGGCATGAAGCGTGTGCTCACCATGTTCCAGTTCTGCCACCAAGTGTACAAACACCGCAAAGAACTGATTGCCTTAAAGCCGGGCATGGTTATCGCGTCGTCAGTATATACATTCGACTTGTATCCTTGCAATTATATAGCCCGTCGCACCGGCGCCAAGCTGGTATACGAGGTGCACGACCTGTGGCCTCTGTCGGTAATGACCATCGGCGGCTATTCCCGCTGGCATCCTTTCATCATGATGCTACAACATTGTGAGAACTATGCCTACAAACACTGTGACATGGTGGTTTCAATGCTCGACAAGGCTTTTCCACACATGCAGCGCCATGGGCTCACCAAAGACCGTTTTTGTTGCATTCCCAACGGATACCCGAAAGAAGAATGGGAAAACGTGGACAGCGTTGTGCTACCTTCTGAACATATACAACTTTTCAACCGACTACACGCAGAAGGAAAAACTATCGTAGGCTTTGCCGGAGGCCATACGCAATCAACCGCAATGGACATCCTCGTCGAAGCAGCCAACAAACTAAAAGAACACTCAAATCTGGCCTTTGTTCTTGTAGGCAACGGGCCGCAAAAAGCTGACCTTATAGCATTGGCTCGGAAATACAATCTCAACAATATGTATTTCCTGCCACCCATCAATAAAAACAGTATCCCCAAACTGCTACAACATTTCGACATATGCTATGCAGGCGGCATACACAGCGACCTACATAAATACGGCACTTCCTTCAACAAAATAATTGACTACATGCTTGCCGCAAAGCCCATCATCAAATCGGTCGATGAACCTGACAGTGAGGTCGAGCGGACAGGCTGTGGCATACAGGTGGAGGCTGAGAATGTGGAACAGGTACGCGACGCCATATTGAAGCTTGCCGCCATGTCGCCCGAAGAGCGTGCAACTATGGGAGATAACGGCCGCAGGTATGCTATCGAGAACCTTGAATACCATACCCTCTCCGAGAAGTTCATAGATTACGTCATGCATACTAAAGACTAATGCAATGCATTTGCTCACCGTCATAGGAGCTCGTCCACAGATTATCAAGGCCGCTGCTGTCAGCCGTGCCATCTGTAATGGATATTCCGACAAGGTATCCGAGCATATTCTGCATACTGGACAACATTATGATGCCAATATGTCGCAGGTCTTCTTCGACGAGCTTGGCATACCGCAGCCGGAATACAACCTCGGTGTGGGCTCTGGCCGTCATGGCGAACAAACGGCAAAGATGATATCAGGCATTGAGGAGGTGCTGATGAGACGCCAGTTTGACGGCATCATACTATATGGAGACACCAACAGTACGCTTGCGGGTGCCGTAGCCGCTTCAAAGTTGCACGTGCCAATCTTCCACATAGAAGCTGGTCTTCGCTCATATAACCGCATGATGCCGGAAGAGATCAACCGCATCGTCTGCGACCAGCTCTCCACCCTACTCTTCGCCCCTACACAGACGGCTGTGGACAACCTACGCGAAGAAGGCTTTTTCGCAGAGCACCCCACTTTGCACCGACGTGTCATTAATTGTGGCGACGTGATGTACGACAATAGCATCCATTTCGCCAAGGTGGCTGCCGCAAGTTGCGACATCATGCAACAACTTTCTTTGCAACGAGAAGGATACATCCTTGCCACCATACACCGCGACAACAACACCGACGATCCTCAGCGTCTGGAGCAGATACTCCGTGCCCTCGTCGACATAGCTCGCAAGGACAACATCCCTGTCATACTGCCTCTGCATCCTCGCACTCGCAACAAACTCACTCCCCGACACCGCCAAATCCTCGCCGGTGAACCACTGATACGTATCCTCGAGCCTTTCTCATTCCTTGAGATGACACTCATGGAGCAGAACGCACGGCTGGTGATGACCGACAGCGGCGGCGTACAAAAAGAGGCTTTCTTCTTCGAACGTCCATGTATCATCATGCGCCCAGAAACCGAGTGGGTAGAGATAGTACAGCATAAGGCCGGCATCATCGCCGATGCCGACTATAAACGCATCGTAGATGCTTACGACGAACTTGCAAACCGTAACGTCACATTCCCACCCCTCTTCGGCGACGGCCACGCGGCCGAAAAAATCATCCAGAACATCCTGTCATGAAGATACTCACCGACACCCTGCATCGCATAGCCTATGCCACCGATGCTTCCATATATCGTGAACTACCTCTTGGTGTTGCTTATCCAGAGAATGAGGACGACATCGTTGAGCTCATCGCTGAGGCTCGTCGCCACCACACCCACCTCATCCCTCGCGCAGGCGGCACCAGCATTGCCGGTCAGGTAGTCGGCGACGGCATCGTAGTAGACATCAGCCGTCACTTCAACCATATCATAGAGATTAACGTTCAAGAGCGCTGGGTATGGGTGGAGCCTGGTGTGGTGCGCGACGAACTCAACAAAGCGCTCGAACCCCACGGTCTCTTCTTCAGCCCCGAGACTTCCACCTCCAACCGCTGCTGCATAGGCGGCATGGTGGGCAACAACTCCTGCGGCACACACTCGCTTGTCTACGGTAGCACCCGCCATCATGTACTTGCCCTTAAGGGTATACTCAGCGACGGCACAACGTTCGACACATCCCACCCCAACCCCGACAACATTCTTCTCAACAAGATATTCGCCCAACTAAAAGCCTGGGCCAACGATTCACATGTGCGACAGTTGATAACCGACAACTTCCCTGATGCGTCATTGCGCCGCCGCAGTTGCGGATATGCCATCGACGAGGCTATCGACGGCGACATTGACCTCTGCAAGCTTCTCTGCGGCAGCGAGGGCACTTTGGCCTTTATCACCGCCATCCAGCTCTCGCTCGACCCCATACCCCCCAAGGAAAAGATGGTGCTCTGCGCCCACTGCCATTCCCTGCCCGACAGTTACCGGGCCAACCTAAAAGCTCTGCGCCATAACCCCGTGGCTGTCGAGCTCATGGACGGTAAGATACTCGAGCTCTGCCGCAAAAACCATTCACAGCAGGCCAACCAGTTCTTTATCAAGGGCGAGCCTGAGGCCTTGCTTATCACAGAGTTCAACGGCATCGGTATGGAGCAACAGGCCGACGCCCTGGAGAGGGACCTCCTTGACAGCGGCCTCGCCTACCACTGCAGCCGCGTCTTCAACGACGACATCAGCCGTGTATGGGCTCTCCGCAAAGCCGGACTCGGCGTGCTCACCGGCGTCAAGGGTGACAACAAGCCCATCGGCGTGATCGAGGATACTGCCGTAGCGCCCGAGCGGTTGCCGGAATACCTCGACGAATTCGAGCAAATGATGCAGCGTCACGGCCTTAGCTGTGTCTACTATGGCCATATCAGCACTGGAGAACTGCACCTGCGTCCCATCCTCGACGTCAAACAGCCCCGCGACCGCCAACTCTTCCGTCAGGTGGCCGAAGATACCGCCCTGCTGGTGCGCAAATACCGCGGCAGCCTCAGCGGCGAACACGGCGACGGACGCCTGCGCGGCGAATTCATACCCATGGTCTACGGACAGGAAGTCTACAAACTCATGCGGCAGGTCAAGCAGTGCTGGGACCCCGACGGGGTGTTCAACATGCACAAGATTGTCGACACGCCGCCTATGGACCAATTCCTGCGCTACGATGTCAACCAGCAGTACCTCTGCCCCGACAGCGACCTCATGTGCTCTATCGAGCAGTGCAACGGTGCCGGCGACTGCCGCAAAAGCAACCTTATCGGCGGCACCATGTGCCCCACCTTCAAGCTCTCACACGACGAACTCCTCTCCACCCGCGCCCGCGCAAATGTGCTACGCGAGGTGCTCACCCGCGGTCTTCCCGAAGACTCGGACACCACTGAAGTAAAGGCCCTTGAGGAGATGCTGTACAGCTGCCTGGCCTGCAAGGGATGTCATGGTGAATGCCCCTCCAATGTAGACATGACCGCCATCCGCGCCCGTGTGCTGCAGATGCTCTACCACAAGCACGGCACACCCTTCCGCAGCTGGATGGTGGCTCACATGGCCGACGTGGAGCGCCTCGGTCACATCGTATGGCCACTTTACAATTTCTTCGCTTCATGGCGATTTTCGGCGGGCATTATCAAGCACATTGTCTCCTTCACACCCGAGCGCTCCATCCCCACCCTTTCGCCCCGCACCATGCGTCAGCTCATAAAGCGCTCATCGCTCATCACCCATCACTCATCACCTTCCAAAGGCACCGTCTACCTCTTTGCCGACGAGTTCACCAACTTCCAGGAAGCCACCCTCGGCCTCACCTTCGCACAGTTGCTCACCTGCCTTGGCTACCGTGTCAAGTTGCCTTGCCATGTCGAGAGTGGCCGCGCCTCCATCTCCAAGGGCTGCCTCGACACCGCCACTCATTTCGCCAAGCGCAATGTATCCCTGCTCAAAGACAAGATAACCGAAGCAACACCTCTCGTAGGCATCGAGCCCAGCTGCATACTCTCCTTCCGCGACGAATACCCTGATATAGTGCCCGCCAACATGCGCACAGACGCCGAGCGTCTGGGGCACAACTGCCTGCTCTTCGACGAGTTCATCATGCGTGAAGTGGCCAAGGGCAACATAACCCCCGACCAATTCCGCTCCGACACCCTCGAAGTATGGCTCCATGGCCACTGTCACCAGAAGTCGCTCGTCGGCATCGACAAGACCGCCGCCATGCTGCGTCTGCTGCCTGGCTGCCACCTGCACATCATACCCTCCTCCTGCTGTGGCATGGCAGGCTCCTTCGGCTACGAGAAAGAGCACTACCAGACCTCGCTGGCTATCGGCGAGATGCTCCTCTTCCCCACCGTGCGCAAAGCCCTGGCCTCCGTTCCACACGACATACCGGCCTACATCGCCGCACCGGGAACCTCATGCCGCCAGCAGATCCTAGACGGCACCGGCCATCAGGCTCTACACCCCATCGAGATAATGTATCAATACCTCAAGCAATAGCCTATGATACGCAACCTCTTCTCCGGCCTCAGCCGATATGAACAGATTACGTTCGCCATGCTCTGCCTGACCATGATAGCCATAGCCTTCTGGTGGCGCATCGGTATCATTGCCATCATCTTGCTCTCATCGGTATCATTATATAAGACCATCGTCACCAAACGCCACCTTTCACCTTCCACCTCTCATCTCTCACTTTCCCAAAAGGTCTGCCTCTGGTGCATGGTAGGATACGGGCTTCTCTATGTGCTATCAGCGCTCACGAGCACCAACCACACCGAAGGCTGGTTCAAGTTTGCCATCAAGGCATGGTTCTTAATCCTGCCTGCCGCATGCCTGCTCGCCGACACCGCCTACCTCACCAAGCGCCACATCCTTGCCGTCTTCCAACTGCTCACCGCTTCGCTCCTCGTTCGCTTCACCATCTGCATCGCCATAAGCGGCATACAGCTACTGCAGGGCACACCTCTCGACATCGTGCGCGATTGGCAAGAAGACCCTCTCGGCATGCACCACAATTATCTAGCCTTATATATTGATGTCGCCATAGTCTACCTCTACACCCAGTTCCTCGCCACCCCTCGCGCCGACCGGCGCCGCAGATGGCCAATCCTGATTATCGCCGCCACGCTTCTCATAGCCTATCTGATGCTCGTCTCCTCCCGCTCCGGCATCGTGGCGCTGGTGCTGGCGTTCGCTGCTGCGCTCATACACATCACCTTCTTCCGCAGACAATACAAGGCTGGCATCATTACCGTCATGCTGGCTATCGCAACGATTGCTGGCCTCTACATCGCCGTACCATCGCTGTTCGACCGCTTCGTGGCTCTGACCACATGGACCGAGAACTACTATCCCGACGACCGTGTGCTGGCATGGGAATGCGGTGCCAAGGCCACCCGCGGCCACCTCCTCCTCGGCTACGGCTCCGGCGACTATATGCCACATCTCGTCAATGCTTTCGAGCAGCGCGGCTACATGCGCGCCATCGACATCGGCTACAACACCCACAACGAATACATCGAGACAATCCTTCAAACAGGCCTCGTTGGGCTGGCGATGCTGCTCGTCATGCTCTTCGCCCCATTGGCGACAGCCCTGCTCAAAGACAGCCGCAATATGCCGACAGTCCTTGTCATCATCATAATCTCAAGCTTGTGTATCTTCGAGGCCATGCTCAACAGGCAGATGGGCACCCAGTTCATCGCCCTCGTCTACTGCCTGCTCATCCTCTCTTTGCGCCCTTCGCGTAACGGCGTGTCATGACGATGCTCGTCAGGTAGACGACACCCATCATCACGGCATACAGCGCCAGAGTCCCCTCTATCGTGCCGAAAAGCACGTGACCCAGCCACAGGGGCACCGTGGAGCCCACCACATACAATACCTGCCACCAGAAGAACTGGCGCAACTTATCGGCCACAATGAACAGGCTGCTCAGCGGGTTGGCTATGAACGATAGCACCATCATCGGTGCCAGTATCTGCGCATACTGTCCCGCCACATACCAGTCGGCACCCATCACCACCCTCATCAGCCACGGCAGGAACCACACCACCAGCAGCAGTGCCCCAAAGCCCATGAGCGACGTCAGTTTCAGCAGCTTGTCGAAACTGCCCAGGCACTGCCCCGTGGCCTTGTACTCTTCGTTGGCACGCTGGCGGTACACATCGCCCAGCGTGTTGCCGATTATGCTCACCGGCAGCACGAACACCATCGTAGCCATCGAGAACAGGCCCGCATCGTCGGCACTGAAGTAGGCCGTCAACAACAGCACCGGCATACCCTGCCCGAGGGTGTTGAGCAGTCGTCCCGGCATGTTATATAGAGGAAATTCCTTATATTTAGCTGCACTATTCAATATGCCGCTCATGCGCACCTGCCGCAGCGTGGCACCGTCCTTGATGAAAGCCCGCACCGCACAACCCACGGCCGATACAATGCGACCCACCATGTCGCCTATCACAAGCCCCTGCCCCACCAGCTTCACAAAGCCCAGGAAGACCTTGCCAAGCGTGATGGCACCAGAGTTTACCATCTTGTTCACCGACAGTGCCTTGAAATACTTCTCTCTCACGCACCACTCGTTGTATACGTTGAACACTATGATGCTGAACGCCGATATGGGGCACACATACAGCCAGCGCGACAGCTCCGGCTCTTTCATCCATTGCGCCAGCTGTTCGCCGAAGAATATCTGTACCACTGGCCATAGCACTGCCATGCACACGAAGCCCACCAGCAGCGACAACGCCGCCAAATGAGCGGCCTCCTTCTTGTCGTCGGCCACCAGTATGCCTCCTTCATATCTGCCCGAGCCCACCACCGCCAGCACCGACACAATGGACGTTATCACCGCCAGCAGGCCAAACTCAGCCGGAGTGAATATACGCCCCAGCACCGGATAGAACAGGAACGGCAGCACCTGGGCTATGGCCACACCGCCCGACAGTGTCAGGCTGTTCTTTATAAACTCGCTTCCCTTGAGCTTCTCGCGTATCTGCCTTATCATTCCGCAGCCCTCCTTTCTTCAGGTATAAGGAAACACACCGCCGCCAGCAGCACCAAGCCGCCGTGCGTCAGCAGTGTGGTCAGCAGTGCACTGTTGAGGAACGTATACACCAGCAATGCTGCCAGGCCGAAGAAGCGTGCGTTCTGCATCTGCCCTTCGACGCACCTCACAAACAGTGCGGCAGCGGCCACGAAAAGCACAGCGCCCACGTGGCCGAAATTCATGAACCCGTCGCCGATAATGCCCGTGTTGCAGTTGGTCTCGGCCCGGTTGTACATCATCTCGCCTATCATGCGCGACGGCTCCAGCTGGTACGGGTAGTCCACCCAATGACCCAGTACGCTGTGCGACAGCAGCATCGGGTGCCCGTCGAAGAAGGTGAAGTAGTTGTCGCTCACTATCACAGGTATGAAAAACAGTCGACGCAGCACTATCGACTCGGCCATCAGATGCCCCGTGGCCACGTTCAGCAGCGCCGCCGCCAAGCAAGCCGCCGCCAAGCCGTAGAGTATCATGCCCGCCTTGGCGCGGTAGCTCTTGAACAAATACATGGCCAGCACCACGGCGATGCCGAAGAAGATGCTCTTCTGCGGGTTGAGCAGGAACAGGAACAGTAAGCCCCCCACACCCAACAGCGACATCCACCAGTTGCGTTTCAGGTCCGTCAGGCCGTACACTATCAGCATCGGCAGCAGCACCATGCGCAGCGGCCCCATCAGGTAGGCCGTCAGCAGCGTGTCACGCTCCGACACCGCGGCGCGCACATCGTAGGTCTCCTCGCCCATGGTGAGGAGCGACAGGTCAATGCCCTCCAACCCGTAGGCCAACGGGAACGGCAGCAGGCACAGCAGGCACAGCGCCGGCAGCAAATAGCGCTGGTAGCGCACCGGCAGGCGCGGCAGGCGCCACCGCCCCATGTCGAGCAGCGGTGTACGCAGCAGTAGCAGGAACAGCAGCGCATAGAGCGGCACGAACACTGACACCCCGCCGAACTGGTACATCACCGTCGACGGCAGGCACAACAGCAACGCCACAAGCATCGACAGCGCATACGACCCCTTCTCCTCGCCGGGCAACAGGAACATCGCCGCCATCGCAACGGCCAGCATGAAGAAACCCGCGACCACTGCCACAGGCTCCAGCCTGAAATCGAAACCCATCAGATAATAGTAGTTGACATACACGAAGCGGTAGTACTCCACAGCCAGCAGCACATACATGGCCGCGAAAGCAGCCATCTGGCCGCCCCGCGAGGAGACCGCACGCGTAACGATGTCAACAACCTTCTTCATTCTTCCTTCTAACCTTCAGTACACAGACAGCAAGCGCAAACAGCAGTGCGCCGACGGCAGCCAGCAGCAGCACCACAGCCCTCGACGGTGTGCGATGCGCCTGCGGCACCTCGGCACCGTTCAGCAGGTCCATATAACTGGCCTCTCCAGCCAGGTCAAGCTCCACGTCGGCCAAGGTCTCCGTAGCGCCATATTCGCGCAGCACCTCGGCCACGCGCGCAAAGAGTGTGTCGCCGAAGCGCTGCAGCGTGTCGCACGCCTCGGCGTAGAGAGCGGCGGCATAGCAGGCCGTGGCTGCACTGTCCTCGCCACGCACACAGAGCGTTATCTTCTCGGTATTGTCGTACTTCAGCTTGCGCTGCAGGCCGTCGTCCACCGGCAATGTCTCGAGGTAGCGGCACAGCCCGTAACTGCCCATCACGTCCATGTTCCTCATAACGCTGTCGCAGGTCTCGACGTTCTTCCTAAAATTCCTCACACGGAACTCATAGCGAGCCTCGTAGACCGACCTCCACGGCAGGCTGCAGGTGCTCACCCATGCCACCGCCACAAAAGCCACTACGCACACCACAATCCACCAACTGTCTTTATTCTTGCCACTTATCATCTGTTTCCGTCTGTTATTACAACTGCAAAAATACATAAAAAATAGAAAACAGGCATCAAAAAAATGTAATTGTGGCCGTTAGCCCCTCTGCCGTAGCGCCGTACCCCCTCCGTACCCTCTCCGTCTGTTCACCGGTTGTTCTACGACTGTTCTACGGTTTAAACCGTTAAACAATCGGTGAACAACCGGTGAACAGACGGAGAGGGTACGGAGAGGGGGCGGAGAGGACGCGGTTCTTGTCGCTGGAGGCACAATAAAAAGCGCGGGGGTGGCGTTATTGCGTGAAAGGGATGAACAAGAATATTGCCATAGGACATCTGGCCAGTGCGGCGGCATATATCATATTCGGCATCAACGTGGTGGTGTGCCGCGACATAGCCACCGACGGGGGGCTGGAGCCCATAGTGCTCTTCGCCATGCGGAGTCTCGTGGCCGGCTTTCTCTTCTGGCTGGCAGCGGCATTCACGCCCAGAGAGCATGTGCCGCCGAAGGACCTGCTGAAGCTTGCCGGTGCCGGGGTGCTGGGACTGTTCCTGCCGCAGCTGACGTTCCTGCACGCCATAGCGCACACCACGCCGGTCGACCTGTCGGTGATGAGCACCACCACGCCGATATTCACCATGTTTGTGGCCGCCATCTTCCTGAAGGAGCCCATCACATGGAAGAAATCCCTCGGTGTGGCACTGAGCTTCGGGGGCATACTGTGGCTGATACTGCAGAGCACCTTTGGCGGCAACGGAGCGTCGGAGACGGAGCCGGTGGGCATACTCTACTGTTTCGCCAACTATATAGTCTTCGCCCTCTACCTGGGCACCTGCCGGCCGCTGATAGCGCGCTATTCGGTGGTGACGAGCATGAAGTGGATGTTCCTGGCGTCGTTCCTGCTGTCGGTGCCCTTCGCCCTGCCGCACCTGCCGCAGAGCGACTTTGCCGCCGTGCCGGGATATGTGTGGTGGGAAATAGGCTTCATGATATTCTTCTCGACCTTCATAGCCTACTACCTCATACCGATAGGGCAGCAGCGCATCAGGCCCACGCTGGTAAGCATGTACGGCTACCTGCAGCCCATCATAGCCATCGCGGTGGCCATCTGGACCGGCATGGACCGCCTGACGGTGACCAAGCTGCTGGCCGCCCTGCTGGTGTTCACAGGCGTGTGGGTTGTCAACCAGAGCCGCGCCGCGGCAGCGCCGAAGTAAATATTTTTTCCCAGTTGTGGAAATAATTGTATATTTGCATTGCCCCAATTATTGTTAATTTGGGGTAATGTTTTTATTTTAAAGATATTGCAAAATGGCAAAAGAGATAAAATTCAGTCTAGTGTACCGCGACATGTGGCAGAGCAGCGGCAAATACCAGCCGAGAGTGGACCAGCTTGTGCGCATAGCGCCGGTGATAGTGGCCATGGGCTGCTTCGACCGCATAGAGACCAACGGCGGTGCCTTCGAGCAGGTGAACCTGATGTACGGCGAGAACCCCAACAAGGCTGTGCGTGCATGGACCAAGGAGTTCAACAAGGCCGGCATACAGACCCACATGCTGGAGCGTGCACTGAACGGCCTGCGTATGTACGGCGTGCCGAAGGATGTGCGCCAGTTGATGCCGAAGGTGAAGAAGGCCCAGGGTGTCGACATCATGCGCTCGTTCTGCGGACTGAACGACCCGCGCAACCTTGAGCTCAGCGTCAAGTATGCCAAGGAGGCGGGCATGATCAGCCAGGCTGCGCTGAGCATCACCCACTCGCCGGTGCACACAGTGGAGTACTACATGGGCATCGTGGACAAACTGGTGGAGTTCGGTGCCGACGAGATATGCCTCAAAGATATGGCCGGCGTGGGGCGTCCCGCCACGTTGGGCAAGCTTGTGCATGAGATAAAGACCAAATATCCGCACATCAAAGTGCAGTACCACGGTCACACAGGCCCCGGCCTGTCGATGGCCAGCACCCTGATGGTTGCCGAGGCCGGTGCCGACGTGATAGACTGTGCCATGGAACCCCTCTCGTGGGGCATGGTGCACCCCGACGTCATCAGCGTGCAGGCTATGCTGAAGGATGCCGGTTTCCTGGTGAAGGACATCAACATGGACGCCTACATGGAGGCCCGCAAGCTGACGCAGGAGTTCATCGACGACTTCCTGGGACTCTATATCAACCCCGGCAACCGCGTGAGTTCGTCGCTGCTGGTGGGCTGCGGCCTGCCCGGCGGCATGATGGGCTCGATGATGAGCGACCTGAAGGGTGTGCACGGTGCCATCAACATGGCACTGAAGAAGAACGGAAAGCCCGAGGTGAGCTTTGAGGAGCTGACGGTGCAACTGTTCCAGGAGGTGGAGCATATATGGCCCATGCTGGGCTATCCCCCGCTGGTGACCCCCTTCAGCCAGTACACAAAGAACATAGCGGTGATGAACCTGCTGGCCATGGCGCAGGGCAAGCCGCGCTTCAGCCAGATAGACAAGGACTCGTGGAGCATGATACTGGGCCGCGCAGGCAAGCTGCCGGGACAGTTGGCGCCCGAAATCGTGGAGTTGGCCAAGCAGCAGGGCATGGAGTTCTACACCGGTGTGCCGCAGGAAGCCTATCCCGACGCGCTGCCGGAATACATCAAGGAGATGGAGCAGAACGGCTGGGACCGCGGTGAGGACGACGAAGAGCTGTTCGAGCTGGCCATGCACGACCGCCAATACCGCGACTACAAGAGCGGTGTTGCCAAGGAGCGCTTCAACAAGGAGGTGGCCCAGCTGCGCGCCGAGCGCGAGCCCAAGCCTGCCGCACCCGCTACCGCCGAGAGCATAGCCCTCAACTATATCACCCCCAAGCACCCCAACGCCACGCCGATAGTGGCCACCGCCACCGGCCGTATGCTGTGGGAAGTGCGTTTCGACGACAAGAGCACGGCTCCGGCCCCCGGCACCGAGGTGAAGGAGGGTGCCCCCATCTGCAACATTGAGGCCAGCTACGCCGTTGTGCCAGTTGTGGCCCTCAAGGGCGGCAAGGTCATCGACACCTGCGTCAAGCAGGGCCAGATGATAAAGAAAGGCGACGTCATCGGCTGGGTGGAATAAACCAAATGACAGACCTGAAACAATTGAAACGCCTGCTAAAGCAGGACAATACAGCGCTACCTTCTGTCAAGGTGGCGCTGTTGGGTGATACGGCTACGCAACTGTTGGCCACAGCGCTGCGCGGCACAGGTGTGCTGCGTGGACTGAATATGGACCTATACGAGGCCGAGTACAACCAAGTTGAGCAGCAGCTGATGGATCCTGACAGTGAGCTGTATGCCTTCGATGCCGAGTATGTGGTGCTGTTCCAGAGCACCCATAAGCTCGGCGAGCGCCACAGTATGCTTGACGCCGCCGCACAGGAGACGTTGGCTGACGAGAGGCTGGCCTTCATAGAGGCGGTGTGCAGTAACCCGCGTCTGGCTGACAAGAAGGTGATATGTTTCAACTACCCCGAGATTGACGATGCCGTCTTCGGCAGCTATGCCGACAAGGTGGTTTCTAGTTTCACGTTTCAGGTGAGGAAGCTCAACTACGGCCTGATGGCTTTAGCTCAACGGACGTCCAATCTGTATGTGTGCGACATTGCAGCGCTGCAGAACAAGGTGGGGCGCGACGTTATGTTTCGTCCGAATGTCTACACCAGCACCGAGATGGTGCTTTCGGTAGACGTGCTGCCCGCGGTGGCGGCGAGGGTGCTGGATATCATCTGTGCTCTGCGCGGCAATATAAAGAAATGCCTGATACTGGACCTAGACAACACCCTGTGGGGCGGCGTCGTGGGCGACGACGGCTGGGAGAACCTACAGCTCGGCCACGGGCTGGGCATAGGCAAAGCCTACACCGAATTCCAGATGTGGGTGAAGAAGTTGCGCCAACGGGGTATCATAATATGCGTGTGCTCGAAGAACGACGAGGACAAAGCGCGCGAGCCCTTTGAGAAACATCCCGAGATGGTGCTGCGGATGGATGACATAGCCGTTTTCATGGCCAACTGGGAGACCAAGGTGGACAATATACGTGCCATACAGAAGGTGCTGAACATAGGTTTCGACAGCATGGTTTTTGTGGACGACAACCCCTTTGAGCGCGCCATGGTGAGGGAGAATATTGATGGCATCGAGGTGCCGGAGATGCCCGAAGACCCTGCGGAATGGCTGGAGTACATGTACGGGCTCAATCTCTTCGAGACAGCATCGTACAGTGGTGCCGACGCCGAGCGCACGCAGCAGTACCAGGCCGAAGCCAAGCGGGTGACGCTGGCCAAGAGTTTCGACAGCGAGGAAGACTTCCTGCGATCACTGGACATGAAGGCCACGGTGAGTGGCTTCACACCATACAACACGCCGCGTGTGGCACAGCTGAGCCAGCGCAGCAACCAGTTCAACCTGCGCACGGTGCGCTACACCGAGGCCGACGTGGCGTCGCTGGCTGCCGACGACAAGGCAGTAGACTTGAGCTTCACGCTCGAAGACCGCTTCGGCGACAACGGGCTGGTGGCCGTGGTGGTGATGAAGCCTATGGATGAGGAAAGCCTCTTTGTGGAGACATGGCTGATGAGCTGCCGTGTGCTGAAGCGCGGCATGGAGGACTTCACCCTCAACACCATGGTGGCTGCCGCCAAGGAGCGCGGATACAAGCGCATAGTGGGAGAATATATACCCACGGCGAAGAACGGCATGGTGGCTGACCACTACCGGCGGATGGGCTTCACGGCTACGACAGACTCACGCTGGGTGCTGGAGATGGAGAGTTACCGCCAGCATGATTGTTGCATTGAGACAAAACAATAGCTATGGAAAACAAGGAGATACTGCACAAGGTGGAAGAGGTGTTCCGCGATGTGCTCGACAACGAAGAGATAAACCTTGCGGAGACCACAACTGCAAATGACATAGATGAGTGGGACTCGTTGACGCATGTGGAACTTGTGCGTGCCGTGGAGAAGGCTTTCGGCATCAGGTTCACCTCGGCCGAGATACTGTCGTGGAAGAATGTGGGCGAGATGGTGGCGAGTGTGGCAAGATATAAGGCGTAAGGGTTATGCGGGAGCGGTACAAGCGGCAAAACGCACTTCTGCTGGTGCTCAGCGTGCTCTTTTATGGCGTGCTGGACCTGCGGATGCTGCCCATGTTTGTGGCTACAGTGTTGCTGTTCTATGTGGCCGGCCTGCGCATAGGTGAACTGAGGAGCAAGGGCAAGGCGGGGGCTGCGGCGTGGTTGACGCGCACTGCCGTTGTGATCGGCCTGCTACCGTTACTGTATTTCAAGTACTATGACTTTTTCTACGGCGAGATATGCGCGCTGCTGGGACGTGAGAGCGTTGCGCTGGGGCTGCTATTGCCCGTGGGTATCTCGTTCTATACCTTTAGACTGCTGAGCTATGTCATTGAGGTGAATCGCGGCACTCTGGAGCCCACGCGCGACGTGGTGGCCTTCGGTGTCTATGCGGCGTTCTTTCCCACGCTGCTGGCGGGTCCGATAGACAGACCGCAGCACCTGCTTCCGCAGCTGGCAGCGGAGCGCAAACCGGACTACAGCATGCTGGTCACTGGCCTGAAGCGTTTTGTATGGGGCGCCTTCATGAAAGTGTGCGTCGCCGACCAGCTGTTTGTGTTTGTGGATGTGGTGTTTGCGCAGTACAAGGAGTGGAGCGGCGGCATGGTTGTTGCTGCCGCGCTGCTGTATCCGCTACAGCTGTATGCCGACTTCGCAGGCTATTCGCACATGGCCATAGGCTTGTCGCGGATGCTTGGCCTGAAGGTGGCGGAGAACTTCAACAGGCCGTTCTTCGCACAGAACGTGGCCGAATACTGGCGGCGGTGGCACATGAGCCTCACATCGTGGCTGACGGACTATGTGTTCATACCGCTCAACATCAGCTTCCGCAACCTCGACCGATGGGGGACGGTGCTGGCGTGTGTAGTGAACTTTGTGCTGGTGGGCTTCTGGCATGGTGCCAACTGGACATACGGGGTCTTCGGCATCTATTATGCGCTGCTGTTTGTGCCGCTGATTATGGGCGGGCGCATGAACAAGAAAAACAAATACACATGGAGCCACGGGTGGCTGCTGCCTCCGAAGACGCTGCTGCGCATCGTGGGGACGTACCTGCTGATAGTCGTAGGCCAAATAATGTTCCGCAGCATCAGCGTGCCGGATGCCTTTGGTTTCATGGCACAGGTGGCACATGGCGGAAAGACGGAACTGCCGCCATATATCTCGCGGAGCCTTGTGGCAGGCTTGCTATGCATGGCTGTTGTGATTGTCAACGACTGGATGGAGGAATGCCGAGGTGGAAAAACCGGCGACGGACTGCTGCGCACAGAGCGGCCTGCAGCTGTAGTGGCGATGGTAGTTGTACTCGTTGCACTGACGCTGTTCCTCGGCTCATCAGCTACACAGGTATTTGTTTACCAAAAGTTTTAGGCCATGAAGAAGTTTCTGCTGAAAGTCGTTATACCGTCGGTGCTATTGATTGTGGCTGTTGTTGCTACAGGCGAGCTGTTGCTGCACGCCTTTCCGCATGAGAAACTGTACAAAAGCCGTTGGATGGACAACAACGCAGAGGAGGTACATGTGCTTGTGCTGGGCTCATCGAATACCAATAGGGCCATAATGCCGAGTGAACTGGGACTGGGAAAGGGATTCTCGTGTGCCGGTCCTTCGCAGGATTTGCATAACGACAGCTGGATACTTCATCGTTATATAGAGCGGATGGACTCACTACGCTATGTCGTCGTGGATATGAACTACCTGACGCCGTTTCTGAACATAGATTACGACGACAGTTACGCCGTTTTGCGCAAGCGATATCGCATCTACTGGGGTAATAGAGACTATGCTGTGAGGTGGTGGGAATGGCCTGAGGTGAGTCGTTTCAACTGGCTGGCGTGGTACAAGGATTTCGTTGCAGAGAAGGATACGATATACGCCGACGGATTTATGTCGCGGCCAAGTGATAGGTATAACGAGGATGACTGGCGCTACTATGCATGGATGACCGCCAGCGACCACAACATGATTGACGATAGCAACGCCGCGCGGATACTGGAGGCAAATATTGACGAGTTGCGTTGTATGGCTACTACTTGCCGGGAGCGAGGAGTGAAGATGGTTATGGTGACATGTCCGGTGCACGAGTTTTTCTACTCACAGATGGACCAACGGCAGGTGGAACTAATGCACCGTGTGGCAGACAGCCTATGTGCGGAATATCCCAATGTTTGCTATATGGATTTCATGACTTGTCCGCTGTTCACAGCAGAAGACATGAGCAACGCCAACCATCTGAACAGGCGCGGTGCAGTGCGCTTCTCGCAGATGGTTGGCGACAGTATTAGGAGACTTTAGTCTTCGATGTGCTTACGGCTGTTGTCAATGGCCTCGGAGATATTGATTACATAATCGCCGAGTTTCTCGTAGAGGGCGTAGAAAGTGCTGTAGGCGTTGCCAATCGAGTAGTCATATGTTCCGTGCTTTAGTGCGTCGAGGTGCTGGGCACGCAGTTGGTCGCGGTATGTGTTGATAGCATGTTCTGCGGCGTAGGCAGCATCGAGGTCCACATGGTCGTAGTCGTGCAGGTTGGAGTCCATAATGTCGAGGGCTTTCTGCACCAGCTCGCTCATGTGGGCGAGGTTGGCGTTGAGGCCGTCGTCGAAGTGTACAGCGTCCTCGCGTTTGTTCTTGCGTGTCATGGCTATCTGGTACACGGCGTCGCCGATACTCTCCAGGTTGTCGATGATGCGCAGCATTGCACTGACACGCTCCGAGGCGTGGGCGCTGATGTCGCCTGACCCTACCTTGGTGAGGAACTTAGTTAACTCCAGCTCCATGTGGTCGGTGATGTTTTCGTATTTGGCCACGCGGTCCATGATGGAGTCAAAATCTTCATCGGTCTTTGCGGTACGCAGGCCTGGAAGGAAGGTGTACATGCGCAGCACCCGCTTGCTGAACTCCTCAATCTCGCTCTTGGCACTCTGCAGATTAAGCTCTGCAGTTGAGAGCCAGTTGCCTTCGATGTATGTCAGGCGGAAGTCGTCATCGGTTTCATCTGTCTTGGTCTTCACCATCCAGTTGACAATCTTCAATATCTGTGGTATGAAGAAGGCGAGGATTATTGTGTTGCCTACGTTGAAGATGGTGTGGAATAGCGATATGGCCATGGGCACAGACTCGTGGTTGTAGTTTGGATCGTCTAGCGCGGCGTAGGGGCTGCAGCCGGTGATGTTCAGTGTTAGGTAAGCAATGAAGCGCATCAGTGGCGAAAAGACGAGGAGAGTGATGATGACACCTATAACGTTGAACACCAAGTGGGCACGTGCGGCTTTCTTGCCAGCAGTATTTGCCACGAGGGCCGCCAGGTTGGCGGTGATGGTGGTACCAATGTTCTGTCCCATAACGAGTGCCACGGCAACATCGAAGCCTATCCATCCGTTGTAGCACATGACCAGCGTGATAGCCATCATGGCTGCCGAGGCTTGCACGAGGCACGTGAGAATGGCACCTATGGCCACAAAGAGGAGTATGGACAGAAATCCGTAGTCACTCAAAGTGCCAAGGGCGTTCAAGAATCCAGGATATTGGTCGAGGTTGGCCAGCGGCCTCTGCAGCAGTTCCATGCCCACCAGCAGCAGTGCAAGGCCTATCACCGTCTGGCCGATGGACTTCATCTTGTCACGGCCGGAAAAGATGAAGAACAAACTTATGGCGGCCAGAAGCATGGGCAGACTGAAGCCTCCGGAACCTTCTCCGAGGCCGAAGAGTGTGATGATCCATGCCGTCACCGTGGTGCCTATGTTGGCGCCCATGATTACCGCTACGGCACCTGCCAGCGACAGAAGGCCGGCGTTAACAAAACCCACCACCATCACCGTGGTGGCCGACGAACTCTGGATGGCTGCCGTGACGGCTGTACCTGTGAGTATTCCGCTGATTGGATTGCCGGTGATATGCTTCAGCACGGCGCGCATCTTGCTGCCGGCAATCTTCTGCAGGCCTTCGCTCATGAGTTTCATGGCAAAAAGGAACACAGCCAATGCTCCTGCCATGTTGATGATGATGAAAATGATGTCTGCGGTAGTCATATATATTGTTTATTTTGAGTCTATGCTTTAGTTCTCGGGCAGTTTAATCTCCTTGAAGCGGCGCTGGCGCTGCTGCCAACGCTCGCGGGCATACTGCTGCATGTCGGCCACCTCGTCGCTCTCGTCGATAATCTCCAAGCCGAAGATGGTCTCAATGATGTCCTCCAGGGTTATGATGCCCTGGAATGAGCCAAATTCGTCAATGATACCGCCTATCTGCTCCTTGTGCTTCAGCAGCGAGTCCCAGATATCGGCCACGCTCATCTCTTCGTTGAAGAGCGGTATGGTACGCTTTATCTCCCCCAGCGTCTTGCTGAAGTGGTCCTCCGCCAGCTCTTCCAGTGCTTCACTGCGCAGTACATAGCCAGTAATAAAATCCTCCTCTTCAGCATACACTGGTATTCGCGAGAAATGGCTGTATTCGTCGTTGCGGTAGAATGCCTTGAGGGTCATGTTTTCCGGTGCCGTTGCAGCAACCACGCGTGGCGTCATCACATCGTAGGCCTTGATGTCGTTGAGTTTTATGACATTCTGTATAATCTTGTTCTCATCCTCGTCAATAACGCCCTCATCTTCGCCCATGTCGGCCATCGCAGCCACCTCTTCGCGACTCACCGCTGTCTCCTCATCGTCTTTCTTTGCAATGAGCTTTGTGAACCACTGTACAAGCATCACTATCGGGTAGAGCACGAAAATCAGTACCCTGATGGTATATGCGGTGAAGCCCATCAGTCTGCGCCACTGATTGGTACCTATGGTCTTAGGGATTATTTCGCTGAAGACAAGTATCAGCACCGTTGTGACAGCTGAAACAAGGCCGAACCACTGGTTGCCAAAGGCCGCTTCCACCTGATGGCCTACGCCGGCAGCACCTATGGTGTTGGCGATGGTATTCAGGCTCAGTATAGCAGCAATGGCTTTCGCATTGTCGGTCTTATACTTCTTGAAGAGCACAGCTCCTTTGTAACCCTCGTCCTCGCGCATGGTGATATAGCTGAGGGGCGTGGACATCAGCACCGACTCCAATACCGAGCACAGGAACGATATCGACATTGCCCCAAAGAGGAATATTAAAAGTAGTGTCATCGTGCGCTATGCTTTCAGTTTCTTGTAGTGTATGCGATGCGGCGTGTCGTCGCCCAGGCGTTTCTTGCGGTTCTCCTCGTATTCGGTGTATCCGCCCTCGAAGAAGTAGACCTGCGAATCACCCTCAAAGGCCAATATGTGCGTGCAGATGCGGTCTAGGAACCAGCGGTCGTGGCTGATGACCACAGCGCACCCTGCAAAGTTCTCCAAACCCTCCTCCAATGCGCGCATGGTGTTCACGTCAATATCGTTGGTCGGCTCGTCGAGCAATAAGACGTTGGCTTCGCTCTTAAGCGTCAATGCCAGGTGCAGGCGGTTGCGTTCACCGCCACTGAGCACGCCGACTTTCTTGCTCTGGTCAGTGCCGCTGAAGTTAAAGCGGCTGATATAGGCTCGGCTGTTTATAAGGCGACCGCCGACCTGCAGGTTCTCGTTGCCGCCTGAAATCATCTCATACACGCTCTTCTCGGGGTCTATCTCAGCATGCTGCTGGTCGATATAGCCAATCTTGACGGTCTCGCCCACCTCAAAGGTGCCGGTATCTGGCTTCTCCAGTCCCATTATAAGGCGGAAGAGCGTCGTCTTACCGCAGCCATTTGGGCCTATAATGCCAACTATTCCGGCAGGAGGCAGTGAGAATGTTAGGTTCTCATAGAGCAGTTTGTCGCCATAGGCTTTGCTCACACCGTTCACCTCCAGCACCTTGTTGCCCAAGCGTGGACCGTTGGGTATGAATATTTCGAGGTTCTGTTCTTTTTCTTTGACATCCTCGTTCAAGAGGCGGTCGTAGGCAGCCAGACGTGCTTTGCCTTTTGCATGACGCGCTTTGGGCGCCATACGCACCCATTCCAGCTCGCGCTGCAAAGTCTTACGGCGCTTGCTCTCCTGCTTTTCTTCCATAGCCAGACGGGCAGTCTTCTGCTCCAGCCAGCTGCTGTAGTTGCCCTTCCATGGGATGCCCTCTCCCCTATCCAGTTCAAGTATCCATCCGGCCACATGGTCTAGGAAGTATCGGTCATGGGTCACCGCGATGACGGTGCCTTTGTATTGCTGAAGGTGTTGCTCCAGCCAGTCGATGCTTTCGGCATCGAGGTGGTTGGTAGGCTCGTCAAGCAACAGTATATCGGGTTCCTGAAGCAACAGGCGGCATAATGCCACCCTGCGACGCTCGCCACCGCTGAGGTTCTTCACCAGCTGGTCCTCGTCGGGGCAGCGCAAAGCATCCATGGCGCGTTCCAACTTTGTGTCAAGGTTCCATGCATCGTGTGCCTCCAGCAGTTCCGTGAGCTCACCCTGTCGGGCTATGAGCTTGTCGAAGTCGGCGTCAGGCTCGGCAAAGGCGTTGTTCACCTCATCGTATTCCTTCAGCAGGTCAACGACCTCCTGCACAGCCTCCTGCACCACCTCCTTCACCGTCTTGGTGTCGTCAAGCTTGGGTTCCTGTTCAAGGTAGCCTACCGAGTAGCCTGGCGAAAAAACCACCTCGCCTTGGTAGTCCTTGTCCACTCCCGCTATAATCTTCATCAGCGAACTCTTGCCGCTGCCGTTCAAGCCTATGATGCCTATCTTGGCACCATAAAAGAAACTCAGGTATATATCTTTAAGTATCTGGCGGCTGGGCGGTATCAGTTTGCCCACGCCCACCATTGAGAAGATAATCTTCTTGTCGTCTGCCATTTTCTTGTTTTAAATTAGAATCTTTATCGTTTGACCACATGTCGCACGGCAACCCCCTGGGCATATGTGACGCGCACTACATAGTTGCCCGAAGGCAGCGTTGTGAGGTCAATGTTGTTGGTGTCTTGCACAGCCGTAGTGAGACGTCCGTAGAGGTCATACACCTCTATGCGCTGAACGTTTGGTGCCTCTACGCGCAACTTCCCGTCTGTGGGGTTGGGGTAGAGCCGTATGGCCGCGTCATTCACCACGCCGCTGATGCCAATATCGTGTGGCGCGGAATAGGGGCGGTAGGTGAAGGGGCGTCCGGTATCGGTAGTGTCACGTATCCACTGGCGGCGTACATTGTCGGTGGCGAAGCCGAGGACGCTTACTGAGTTTACGAAGTCGCCGCCCCAGGCCGTTGTGTACGCCAAGTCAATCTGCTGCACGCTGCCTGCTGTGAAGGTGAATGGGCCGCTGGCGCCAACACCACGTCTGTCGCTCGGAGGGTTGCCCTCCATGACTTCCGACCACATGAAGCCTGGATCTATGCCGCCAGTGCTCAGGTGCTCAGGGTCGCTGTCCCATGGGAACATGTGCGTGCAGTTGATGGTGCCGCTCAGCCCATCTCCTCCGAATGTCACATGGGTACTGTCGCGCCATAAGGAACGCATATAATTATAGTAATCTTTTGCGTTTGAGGGTTCCGCATTTCTGCCCGAGACACTGTTGAGATAGTATGTGAAATTGGTCATGCCGAGGCGGTCGCTGGCGGAGGCTTGGGCTCCGCCGAGGAACGTGCAGCTCTGTGCCGGCGGCACACCAACAAAGCTGCCTACGCCGGAAAGGTCCACAGCCTGGCCGTTGTAGCCGTAGAACATGTTGCGCTGCACGTCGCAACCTATATAGTCGTCACTGGCCACCCCGATGTCAAAGTCAGTGAATGCACCGACATACACTCCCTCATAGCTTTCCGAGGCGCGGTTGTAGATGTCGTAGTGCGTGAAGACGGTGTACCCCATTGCAGAGTCGGGCTCATCGAAAGCATAGGTCATGCAGTGCACCTCTATGCCGAGGGGCTGGCCACCGCTCTCAGTGTGTGGCATGAAGGCGTCGTTGAATATAGAGAACGTGCACTCGTCGCCACGTATTATCGGGTAGTCTCCGGCCATCGGGTTGTATATGCCGTCGTTGTCTGCATCATAATATGGCGCCAGTTGTTGTGCATACCCCTCTGGCCCGTTGCCAGGCCATGTGGCGATATCTTCCAGCGGCGTGTAGCCCGCGTCACCGCAGTGCTCAATATGGTAGTCTATCATGCCTCGATTGACGCGCCACACTTTGTTGTATTGTCTGGCCGTGGTCCAGTCGGTCTGTGCGTCGGCAAGGCGCAGCGGGCCGGGGAAGTAGTCGCATCCGTTGTTCCAGAAGCGCCCTGCTGCCAACTTCGTGCCGTTGCCAATCCACAGGTTTGTCTGGTATAACGTTGAACCCCGTTGGCTGTTGCCGCCGGTGGCGGCGTACTCTACCTGATATTGGGAGATGCTTCCATCGTATCCGATATTGCCGTATGTCGACACAAAGCCGGCATACACATTGTTGGCATACACCGTGTTGTGCATCACCTCGCTGCAATAAGCCTCTATTGTGTCACTTCCCGTGACCACGTGGTCGAACTGCATGTCCATGATGCCGTTGCTCCAGCCAAAGAACTGGGCGTACCTCTGCATTATTCCGCCGTATTCGTTGCGCCATACAAAACGTTCGGCAGCCACATGCGCTGTGTCGCCAATCTCGTACCAGCCATTGCTGTAGTGTGCGCGGCCGTTGACAATCACGCTGTCCACACGGACGATGCTGTCCTCGCTAGGCACCACTGCCAGGTATACGGCACAGTCGCTGCGCAGTCCGGGCATCACACCCCACCAGCCGTTTCGCCAGGTGCGAAGGCTACCGCAGGGGACCTCCACTCTCAATGGCTCTGTACTGGTGCGCGCCACAAAAAGGGCAGATGGGTTTCCGGTGCCATAGGCTACAGTTATTGGTGTCGTGGAATGCGATACCAGCGTATCAATCCGGCGGGCTTGCTGAAACGACTGATACTCGAATTTAGTCACCGTTGACGGCACCTCCAGATAGGTCAGGTTGGCACTGTTCTTGAACGACGTGCCGATGCCCACCACTGTATAGGTAACCCCCTCGTGCGTCACCTGCTGCGGCACCGCAATGTGCCCGCTATAGCTGTTGGCCACAAGGTTTACCGTCTGCGCTGTCGCGTCGGCCACAGTATACTTCAGCTCCTTGCCATCGGCGTTGGTCTCAACGAACGTTTGTGCCACCGCTGTCAACGCCATCGCGACCATCGTCAATGTGAGTAGTATTTTTTTCATAATATCTAAAATTATCGGTTAGTATTCTCCTGGCGTAAGCTGCAATCAAATGATGTTTGTTCTGTAGTCGGTGTCAATTCAGTCGCAGAACTTAATATCCTTCACGTTGAGCTGAATCTCGGTCTTGCCGCGCCAGTAGTTCTCCTCCAGCTGGTAGCAGAGATCGAAGCGGTCGCCACGTCGCATGCCGTTCAGGGCTTCGCCCATCTGAAAAGCTATGGCAGGGTAAGGGGCCGAGCGCTCGGTAAGCGGTATGGCATTGAACTTAAGATGGTTGGTACCCACAATGCGGGCATTGCCGGTATCCACCAACTCGCGGCTCACAAAGACCGGCACATTGTTCTCCGGCCCGAAGGGGGCAAACTGCTTGAGTATGCGCAGGAACTTCGGCGTCACCTGCGAGAAGCCTATCTCGGCGTCCACCTCAATCTCCGGCACCACCTCGGCGGTACCTATACTCTCGCGCACAAGCATCTCAAGCCTGTCCACAAAGGCACGCATGTTCTCCTTCTTCAGGCTCACGCCGGCGGCACTCTTGTGACCGCCGAAGTGCTCCAGCAGGTCGGCACATTTCTCCAAAGCCTCATGCATGTCGAACTCCTTGAGCGAACGCGCCGAACCGGTGATCAGGCCGTCGGAACCTTCGGTGAACACTATGGCCGGCTTGTTGTATGCCTCCACAATGCGACTGGCCACGATGCCCACCACGCCGCGATGCCAACCCGGGTCGTAAAGCACCAGCGACTGGCGCCCGACGTAGAAGGGGTCCTGCTCGATGCGCCGCTTGGCTTCCTCGGTAGCTGCCGTGTCGAGGTCCTTGCGCTCCATATTGTAGTTGTTGATGTCGTCGGCCAGCTGACGGGCTATAGCCGGGTCCTGGGTGAGCATCAGTCGCACACTGTCGAAAGCCGACCGTATGCGGCCTGCAGCGTTGATGCGCGGCCCTATAAGGAAGACCAGATCGCTTATCGTGAGTTCCTTCTCGAAGTATCCGGCCTTCTTGTCAGCCTGAGCAGCAGTGCCGTCACCTTCTGGCTGTTCGGCACGCCGTTTGTCGACATGACCGTAGCGCAGTATGGCCTCTATGCCGGGGCGCGGCTTCGTGTTGAGCACCCGCAGGCCGAAGAAGGCCAGCACACGGTTCTCGCCCATGATAGGCACTATGTCGCTCGCAATGCTGACAGCCACAAGGTCCAGATATTTCAGCAACTTCAGCTTGAGCTCTTCCTGCCGCTGACGGCGTGCGGCGTCGAGTTGCTCGGGCATGTCGCACAGCCGCACACCCATCCTCTCCTCGAGGTGGGCCTCCACAATCTTGAAGCCTATGCCGCAGCCGCTGAGCTCCTTGTAGGGGTAGGGGCAGTCCACTTGCTTGGGATCCAGCACCGCCACTGCGCGCGGCACCTCGTCACCCGGCAGGTGGTGGTCGCCGATGATGAAGTCTATGCCTCGTTCCTTGGCGTAGTCCACCTGTTCCATAGCCTTGATGCCGCAGTCGAGGGCTATCATAAGCTTGACACCCGTCTCGTGGGCATAGTCGATGCCCTGATACGAGATGCCGTAGCCCTCGCGCTCACGGTCGGGCACATAAAAGTCTATGTTTCGGTCCAGCTCCTTGAAGTAGGAATAAACCAGCGCTACGGCCGACGTTCCGTCGACGTCGTAGTCTCCGTAGACCATGATGCGTTCCTGTTTCTGTATAGCCTCGTTGATGCGGTCTATCGCCTGTCGCATGCCCTTCATCAGGAAGGGGTCGTGTATCTGGTCGAGCCCGGGGCGGAAGAATCTCCGCGCCTCCTCAAACGTCGTTATACCACGCTCTACAAGCAGTGTGGCGATTATTCGGTCCACGCCCAGCGAAGCAGCAAGATTGTCAACAGTCTCTAAATCATAGTCTTTGTTGATTATCCAATGTTTTTCTTTCATATTTTTCTGGCCGTAAAATTACGACTTTTTTTTTACATACGCGCAAAAAAGTTTAAAATATGAAAAAAATTCATCGCTCCACCATCTGCAACCACCTGCCACTAAGCCTCTTCTCCCTCCCCCCTTCGTCCCCTCTCCGACTGTTCTACGGTTGTTCACCGGTTGTTTAACGGTTTAAACCGTCGAACAACCGGTGAACAACCGTAGAACAGTCGGAGAAGATACGGAGAGAATACGGAGGAGCTAAACTATGCGGCGGCGGTAGGTGCGGGCGGCAATGAGGGCGGTACCGGCGGCAAGGATGAGCAGCAGCAGGGCGGCTACGGCGACCTGCCATACAGGGAGCCCGAAGGGCAAACGCAGCATGGCGGCCACAGGGGCTGTGAAGGGGACGACGGTGAGCCACGAGGCCAGTGCGCCCGCCGGGGCGCGCAGCACCAGCGGCGTCAGCGCGAGGGCGAGCAGCAGGGGCGAGCCTGCGAGGAGCGCCCACTGGGTGGCATCGGCTTCGGCATCGAGACGCGCGGCAAGGGCGGCAAGCAGCGAGCCGTAGAGCAGGTAACCCAGAAGGAAGAAGAGCACGAAGGCACCGGCGACCACGGGCAGCTGTATGGCCGCGAGGCCCTGGACGGTCTGGTCGACCAGCTGCACGGGGGCGTTGTACTGGGCCGTCGCCGCCTCGCCCTTGGTGGCGAAGCTGTTGTGCATTTGCTCGGCGCGGGCCTGCTCGAAGAGGGTGGGATTGGCGGCCTGTACGCCGGCTATGGCTGCCGCCGTGAGAACCAGCCACAGGGCAAGCTGCAGCATGGCGGTGAGGGCCACGCCGGCCACCTTGCCGGCCAGCAACTGCACGGGACGTATGGAGGTAGCCACCACTTCGGCCACGCGGTTGTGGCGCTCTTCCTGCACGGCACGCACAACCTGGGCGCCAAAGAGCAGCAGCGCCAGCGCCATGACGACGGCCAGCGCCACAGCCACGACGGCCTTCACCTGCAGGTGGCTCTCGCGTCCGGTGGCGGCATCGCTTGCATGCAGACGAATGTGGGTGGCCTCGACGGAATGGTAGACCGAGGGCTCGAGCTGGTAGACATCCTCGAGGATGGCGTTGCGCAGGAGGGTCTGCAGCTGTGCGTCAATGGTGCTCTGCACGGCGAGCGACGGGGTGTTGCCGCGATAGTAGAGGAATGCGTCGTGCGGTATGGTAGTCTCGCGCAGGGGTATGAAGAGCACAAGGTCGCGGTCGGAGGCCTGCCGCTGCGCGTATTCGAGGCTGGGCATGGGCTCGAAGGCCAACTCGGCGGTTGACTGGAGGCCGTTCTGGAACAGGCCTGTCTGGTCGGCGACAAGCACAATGGTGCGCTCGGTGGCCTGACGGGCGGCGATGACTGGCAAGGCATAGAGTAGCGCGAGGACGGCGGGCACCGCGAGGGTAAGCACCCAGAAGGCGGGGCGTCGCAGGCGCAGGCGGCATTCGCGGGCAATGACAAGGAGGGTTTTCATAAAGGTTACGGGTTACGGGTTACAGGTTGAAGGTTTTGTCGCAGAGGTCGGTGGCGGCCTGCAGGTTGTGGGTGGAGAGAATGATGGCGGTGCCCTGCTGCTTGAGGGCTGCTATCTGTGAGCAGAGCATGGCGGCGCCCGCGGCGTCGAGACCCGACAAGGGCTCGTCGAGGATGAGCAGGCGCGGACTGTGGGCCACGCTGACGGCGAACTGGAGGCGCTGCTGCATGCCTTTGCTGAGCTTGCGCACAGGCCTGTCCCACCAGTCCTGTATGCCGAGAGTGGCGAACCACTGGCGGGCGGCGGCTTCGGCCTCGCGGCGCGAGAGGCCTTTGAGGCGCAGGAGGTACAGGGCCTGTTCGCCGACACGCATGTTGCGGTAGAGGCCGCGTTCCTCGGGCAGGTAGCCTATGTGGCGCAGGTCGTCCTGGGCGAGGGGATGGCCGTCGAAGAGCACGTGTCCCGCGTCGGGCTCAAGCAGACGCGTTATGATGCGCAGCAGGGTGGTCTTGCCGGCGCCGTTGCCACCGAGGAGAGCCACAGCCTGACCGCTGTCGACGGTAAGGTTAACGTCGGAGAGCACCTGCCGCTCGCCGAAAGCCTTGCTGATATGTTCTACTTGCAGAATCATAGTGTTCAGGGTTTGGTGTTCAATCTAAGTATGACCGTCTCGGCGGCGAGGGCGGCGAGGGCGAGGAGGATGCAGAGCCACCAGAGGCTGCGGCCTCCGTCGCGGGCGCGCAAAGTTTCGCCGAGGTGACGCTCGGCATTGGCAACAACGCTGTAGCCATAATGGTTCACCAAGGCATCGGCCACCTCGTCAGGGGCCAGGAACTCCATCTGCGACTCGCGGCGCGGGTGGTTGAAGGCAAGGTGCTCGCTGCCGAGGGTATAGATACCGGCCTCGGTGAGCTCGCCGTGCGGCACCAGCATGTAGCGGTCGCCCACGCGACGCACATCGGGGATGAAGCTGAGCGCTGGAACCTGGGAGCTGACAGGTGACAATTGTGGCGGTGTATTGAGGTCGTAGCGACCTTGCAGCACTATGGGGTCGCCAGTACCGAGGGTATGGCACGGCACCGGCTGCGGACGGCTGTAGAGGGCCATATTGTAGAGCGTGGGCACGAAGAGAGCCTGGCTTGCGAAGTCGGTGTACTCGTCGCGTAGCGGCGTGGAGAAGCAGTAGACACGTCCGGCGCCGGAGGCTGAGACGGCGAGGAAGGGAGTGCCGTCGGCAAGGGAGATTATGGTGGACAGTGGATAATGGGAAGCGGGCAGTGCGGTGTAGTGGCCGTGAACGGTGGGGAGTTCCATATCGTCGCTTTGGGCGCTGAAGACACCACGGAAGAGGATGTTGTCGTAGTCGATGCTGTTGGCGCGAACGGTGCCGTTGGACCACGTGGAGAGGCCTGGCTTGGGAATGACGAGCTGGGTGCCGCCATCGGCGACCCATGCCGCCAGCTGCTGTTGTTCGCCGGAAGGTAGTTCGGGCATCTCGTCGAGGACTATGAAACTGATATCGGCAAGCGACGACGGCAGGTGCTGTGAGGCGCGAAGGCTGACGGTGCTGTCGTCGGCAAAGAGACGTGCCAGCGCGGCATTGGGGGTGCCGCTGTGAAGCTCGAGCATAGTGATGCTCTCGCCAACAAGCAGTGCAAAATGATAGCTGTCGTCGAAGGTGACGGGATAGTCCTCAATGGTGACACAGCCGTCGAGCCAGCCTACCGTATCTGTGGCGAAGCGCAGCAGCACCTTGGACGAAGCCCCTGCGGGGACATCGACGGTAGCCAGCGCACGCTCATGACCGCCGACGAGGAGTTTGAGAGGAACCTTCTCGGCGTCGCGACTGCCGCTGTTGCACACAGTGGCCTCCACGGCTATACTGCCGCCCTTGAAGTAGGCCGGGGCATCGAGGACGAGGGTGTCTATGAAGAGATTGTCGGCCTCGGTGCCCTGCAGGGGCACAAAGGTCACAAGCGCGAGGCTGTCGGTGGGCAGCGCGTCGAGGTCGGTGGTGCTGTGCTGGAAGTCGCTGATGACGTAGGCGTGGCGGTTGGCGGCACCACTGGAGGCCATGAAAGCTTGCTGGCGGCGCACAACGTCGGACAGCAGCGGCGAGGCCGCCGAAGGCTTCACCTCGTCGAGGGCTTCGAGGAACTCGTCACGGCTGAGCCAACGCATTTGCACGCCGGTAAGGTCGGCGGTGAGCAACTGATAGCGGTCGCCCACGCTGTAGGCGGTGACCAGCTCGCGTGCTTTGCGCACAGCCTCGTCGATAAGACTGCCCTGCTGCGAAGCGCTCTCCATGCTGAAACTGTTGTCTATGAAGACGCTCACCACGGTGCTGCCGCTGCGCGTGGCGGTGTCGCGGTCGGGGATGACAGGACGGGCAAAAGCCAGCACGAGGAAGGCGATGGCAAGGATGCGGACGGCGAGGAGTAGCCAGCGGCGCAGATTGCTGCTGCGACGGCTCTCGGTGTGCAACTCCTGCAAACGTGCCACGTTGCTGAAGTAGACCGTGCGGTAACGGTGGAAGTTTAGCAGGTGCACGGCGATGGGGATAAGCACTGCCAAAAGGCCCCAGAGGAATGCAGGATTGGTGAATATCATAACGATTAGCGGTTAGCAGTTAGTGGTTTGGTTGTGGCGGCAAATGCCAGCCAGGCCGCAGGTGTCGCATTTGGGCTTGCGGGCCTGACATACGTAGCGGCCATGGAGGATAAGCCAGTGGTGAGCCTTGGGCAGCAGTTCGGGCGGTATATGCTTCACCAGCTCGCGCTCGGTCTGCAAAGGCGTCTTGGAGTTGGTGGTGAGCCCTATACGGTTGGCCACACGGAAGACGTGGGTGTCTACCGGCATTGCGGGCTGATCGAATACTACGGCGGCAACCACATTGGCGGTCTTGCGGCCCACGCCCGGCAAGCGCTGCAGAGCGTCGATGTCGGAAGGCACCGTGCCGCCGTATTCGTCGCGCAGCATACGCGCAAGCCCCACAAGATGGTGGCTCTTGTTGTTGGGGTAAGACACCGAGTGAATGTAGTGGAATATATCCTCCTCGGTGGCGCAGGCCATGCTTTCGACATCGGGATAGGCTTCGAAGAGGGCCGGCGTCACCATATTGACGCGCTTGTCGGTGCACTGCGCCGAGAGCACCACAGCCACCAGAAGCTGGAACGGATTGTCGTAGTGCAACTCGGTTTCAGCCACCGGCATGGCTTCGCTGAAATAGTCTATCACGTGCTTGTATAGGTCGGCTTTTCTCATTTGGCGAGCTCTAATGATGTTATCACTGGATAGTGGTCGGAGATGTCAGTCTTTATGCGCTTATAGCTTAGGGTTTGGAACTCCTTGCTATGGAACACATAGTCTATACGGAAATGCGGGAAACCGTTGCCATTGTAGGTGCGGCATATGCCAATGCCCTTATCGCGATAAGTGTCGTTGAGATGCTTGCTCACCTGGGCGTAGAGCCACGACGATGGGATGTCGTTGAAATCACCTGCCAACAGCATCGGTAGCGAACTCTCGCTGACCACAGGCTCCAGCTTCTCATTCCACTCGCTCTCGTGCTTGCGGACGGTTTCCTTGACCTTGTCCAGTGTCTGGCTCTCGTGCTTCATTTCGCCGTGCAGCATTTGCTCTATCTCCTCGCGGTCGGTGGAGTCGAGGGCATAGCTGTCCATGTGGACACTGCAGAGGCGGAAACACTGGTTATCATGCATAAGCTCTGTGAGTAGCATATTGTGATCGATACGCTTGACGTAGGTGATAGGCAGCTTCGAGAAAACCACAGTGCCACTTGGTGAAGTGGTGCTTCCCTGGGCGCCATAGTAGTGGTTATAACCGAGCATAGTGAGGCTATCGGTTACGCGCACAGTGTTGGTCGGCGAATATTCCATCAGGCACAGTATATCGGGCTGGTATTCCCGCAGCAGTTCCAGGAATGCAGCGACGTTGGTATCGGTTTGTGATGCACGGTCATCTTTACCGTGGAAGTTGTGCACATTGTAGCTCATCACGATGACCATCTGCGGGTGCCCGTCGCGGTCTGGAACCTTAGTGGTGCCACCTACCTGCACGAATAGGCCCACAAAACTCCAGCGTAACGCTATGGCTGCAACGCTCCAAATGAAATGCCACTTGCCAAATAGAAGCCACAGCACCACCATCACTACGTTGGCAACCAGCAAGGGCAGGTAGCCGAAAGCCAGCAGGCTTGGCAATATGGAGCGCGACGGTGGCACCACAGGCGCCAATGTGGTCAACAGCAGTCCAACGGCCAGCAGTAGATTGATAACGAGCAGTATTATCCTAAAAATCTTCATCGTTGCTGTATATGGTATTCGACATCCATTTTATCCAGTTGGGTACCTTGGTACTCTCGTTACCTACCGAGTAGCGGAACATACCGAGGTCTTCCTTCTCAATCCTGCGCTGCTCTAGTGGTATGGCCTTTATCTGGTCGAGCCATGTGCCCGACGAGCTGTAGATTGTGAGCTGCTGCTGCATTACTTCGTACTCAAAGAAGTACCAGTGGTCCTTTGCAGCCTCTACGTAGAAGCGCATTATCTGTCCGTTGCCCTGTTTGCATATCTGGGCCTTGAGCTTCAACTGTAGTCCGAGCGACTTGTCGCCCATTGCGACTAGGCCTACTTTGCCGTCGTAATAAAGGCCAACGGCGGGATTATACTGCCAGCGTATGTTGTCGAAGAGCATAGTGCTGCGCATTTCTTCCGGTATTTTGTCTATCTTGCCTGTGGCGCTGTAGAGGGCATATGCACCTCCACCCTTGTCTGCACCGAGGTGATACATCATGGCGTGGCGCATCTCTGCGTTGGTGATACCCACAGTACTCTGCAGGCGCAGGTCTTCCTTGAGGGCATTATAGAGACTGTTCACCACCTCCTGTGCTATCGGGAAGCTTATACCGAACACCGTTGTCAGGTGATCTTCCTGCGTCTTCTCTCCGATACTTACGGCCGCGGTACCATAGGCGTAGAACGATGCCTGTGTGCGCTTCAATGCGAAGTCCACCAAACCTTCACCCTCGACGGTGCAGTCGGTTGTGTTCATCGCCAGGAAAGGCGCCACCACGCCGTCGGGATCGCTCACCTTGGCCTCTGAGCCAATCATGTACTGCTTACGGTCGCCAAGGTATGTGAGCACGCCGTGTGCCTTGATGAGCTCGTTGTTAGCCACTTTCTCGTTGATGAGGAATGCCGCACTGGGGCGCAGCGAACTCTTGTCCATCAGGATGGAAGCCGTGATGCGCTTGCCCTTCCAGTCGGTCGGCTCTTCCGGCACCGACACATGCACATGCTCCGGGTCTGTATAGTCCGAGTATGCCAGCAGGCCCAGCTGCTGCTGCGGTATACACTCCTGCAGTAAACGCACGCCGCCCTCAAAGTGGAGCCACTGCTGGTCACCTTCAGCGCGCACTTTGCCAGCAAAGCCGAAGGCCGAGCTGATGGTGAAGTTGGACTCATCCTTTATCTCACCGCGGGCTATGGTCACACCGCGTCCATCCACGCTGATGTCGTCGAGGAACAGCCGCTGCTTCTTGTCGGTGTCGTTGTGGTAGTCCATGAAGCCCTTGCCGCTATAGCTCTTGGAGCCCTTCACCAGCAGGTCTGCGCCGGTGACATAATGGTAGCCGTTCTCGCGGTTGAAGACCAGTTGCGCTCCCGCAAGCTGCTGCATCTTGCCACCCTTCAACACATGCACCGTGTCCGAGGCAGGAGCAATGGCGGCGTCGGCCACGTTGATAATGTACACTCCTTTGCTGCTCAGCTCGCCCTTCTCATACTGGTATATGCTGTGCAGCGAGTTGTAGCTGAGTTCTTCCTGTTTGGGGTCGGTGCTCACAAAGCGCACACCCGGCAGGTCGTTCCTCTTCTGTAGCCTCATGCGTATGTCCATAGCGTCCATGCCCTCGCTGGTGGAGCGGGTGCTGTTGACAATCTCCAGCACCTTGTGGTCCATCTGCCAGGCAAAGAGGTCGGCGTATGCGGCCTCCTGCACCAGCGGCAGCTCGGTTCGCTGCGGTCCGGCGGCGATTTTCAGCTCTGCCCTCCGCTGCTCGTAGTCGACATGCGAGCGCACATGTCTGGCAGCAAAGGCTATGGTGTTGTTGCTGACGCTGCGCAGCGTGAAGTCGCTCACCTCGGCGTTCATCTCCATGGCCAGCAACTCGAAGCGGTCGCTCGTCAGGGTGCCTTCCTTCACCGTGGCAGTGCCTGCTGCCGATGTTCCCTTGGGCATCAAGTCTACGCGTCCGCGGAACGTGGCGTCGCCGTGATACATGCTGAAGGGGCGACCTTTGGCCACTGTGGCCACGGCCATCGAGTCGGCATAGGGGTGCCAGCGTTGGCTGAGCCTACCGCCTTTGATGTCGGGATAGCCCTGCTCTTCGCGCACATAGAATGTGTCGGTATTGGCCAACGTCGAGTCGAGCAAGAACAGGAAGTCTTTGCTCTTGGTCGTGGAGGTCAGGTAGTCCAACGTGCCGTTGCCCTGCAGGCCATAGTGGTCGAGCGATATGCGGCTGCGGTAGGTACCTTTGCCTCCATAGGCCGGATATCCTCCTTCCGGCGTCTCAACACGGAAGCCCAGGTAGTAGTCTCTCTGCACACTCAGCGGATAGGTGATGTCGGGGAATATGCCGCCCGATGTCAGCATTCCGTTGAACTGCAGGCTGTCCGTCACAAAGTCCACCAGACTGTTGATGGTGAAGGGGTGCAGCGTGTAGTAGAACCGGTCTTTCACATACTGCCCGCCGCGTATCTCCTGCTTGTCGTAATATACATAGCTGTTCTCCCTGCTCTCGAAGATGGGGTACTCTTTGTTCTTCTTCAGGCCGCAGTGGTTATCGGGCTGGTCCACCGTCAGCCGTCCTACAAGCCCGTACAGCGGTGTCATCACCATGTGGTCGGTGTCCGGATTGTTGAACTCCGGCACGTAGAAGAACAGCGAATCCACCTTCGGCATGTCGAAGCTGAACTGCTCATAGCTGAAGTCGCAGTCGGTGACGTACATTATGAAGCGCCCCACATTGATGCGGCCGTTGAAGTGTATCGAGCGGTTCTCGCCCATGGTGATGTTGCCGCCGCG
The DNA here is from genome assembly GCA_902791695.1 of uncultured Bacteroidota bacterium. Lineage (GTDB taxonomy): Bacteria > Bacteroidota > Bacteroidia > Bacteroidales > P3 > Colimorpha. Next base: position 22,521 of record CADAWR010000010.1, on the reverse strand, counting down.
CGGATACACCACCACACGCTGGCTGTCGCTCACCACAAACTGTTGCACACCACGCATCTCTATCAGCTTGCTGTCTATATCCATCCTCGCGTTGTAGTTCTTGGCGTTACTCTCTATGCTCAGTGCGTCGTAGTCGTTTCCCTTGGTGCGCGTCATGGCTTTCATATAGTCCTCCAGCTTCTCCTTCACCATCACCGTGCCCGTCATCTCGTTGTATGTCACCAGGCCATGCTTCGCCAACCCGTGTATCATCAGCATCGTCTGCCCCATGTCGAGCCCTATGTGCGTCGAGAATTCGCGTACGCTGAAGTTATAGTTATAACCACCAAAGTAGTCGTACACCCTCTTCACCGGGCTCACCTCGTCTATGCCTTGTATCTCGCGCGCCTTGCGGTAGGTGTAGTAGTTGCTGCTCTCAAACACCGCCGTGCCGCCCGTCATGTCACTCAGGTTCGTGAACTCAAGCTCTGTGCCGTCGGTCTTCCAGGTGATGATGTCGCTGTATATGTCCAGCTCGTGATACGAGTCGGTGTAGGGACTGTAGAAGTTGCGCTTCGGGTCGTTGATGAGGCTCACCTTGTGGTCAGCCGCCATGTAGCGCACTGTGATGCCGGTGTTGGCTATCGAGTCGGCATCACCCACATAGAAGGCCACTGCCGCATTCTCGCTCACTATCCGCTCCGGCGTGATGGTGAACTTCTGCGCCGTAACACTCAGCTGACGCTGGCCGCCACGCTTGAATATAAGGCTCGCCGGATGCTTGCTGCTCGAGGTAATGAACTTCGAGCCGTTCATCATGAAGCTGCCGCTGTAGTCCACATCGGGCATTATGTTCGGTATCACAAAGTCACGCTTGTAGCTGCGGAAGCGCGGATAGCTGTACTTACCGGGCTCCATGGCGGTGCTCAGCGCCTCCTCCACACGCCCCATGACGGGCTCGCCGAAGTAGTGCGTGTGCACCAGCCGCGCCGAGTCGGCAGTGAACTTGGGGAACTTGGTCTCCGCCTTGTAGCTCGCCAGCTCGGCATAGCAGGCTTCGGCTCCGAGGCCCGTGCGGCCCCAGTCAATGCGGCCACCCTCGCCGCGCCACAGCTGTTCTTTGTAGTCGTAGCTTCCCGTGGTGCCATGTATGGTGCCGCTGTCCTTGGCCGACGAGTAGAAAAGGTCGGCGGGCGTGTCGAACCACACCGTCGCCACACCGTCGCTCACATCGATGCGGAACGGCGTCTTGGTGTCGAAGCGCCACTCGCTCGTCTGGCTCCGGTAGAGCACACGCTCGGCAAGCAGCCTCTCGCTGAAGTCCACCCACTCCATCACCGCCTTCACTTTCGCGGCCTTCTTCTTCATTGCCTCCACCACCTTCAGCCAGCCGTCGAGGTTCTGCCCACCGCCCGGCGCGGTGGCGTAGGCCGTCAGCGTACGCACCAGGGGGCACATCTCGGCGTTGCCCTTCATCTTGGCCTTCACACCGTAGTTCATCACCGCCGTCACACGCTCCTGCATCCGCTCGTCCATGGCGCCGTACGAGGCACGGAAAGCCTTCACCGTCTTGGTGTTCTCGCGCTGCTTGTCGCTGTCCGACGTGCTCTTGTTCATCCACTCCAGCAACTCGTCGGGCAACCCCGCCGTGCTGAACTCCGTAGCCTGTTTGGGCTTCTGTGCCATCACCGACACCGTCAGTGCCAGCAGCGCTAATAGGACTGTATATCTTCTCATAACGTCACTTTTTTACATAGTAGTTCAAGATGCAAAAATACTGCTTTTCCGACGCCTCGCGTGCGCGCCCCACGAAAAGTTATCAATACTGCACGGTTTATAAAACCCACATCGCTCCCTGCCATGCTCTTCCACCCCGCTCCCCGACCTCTACCCTCCTGCGCCTCCTCTCCGTACCCGCTCCGTCTGTTCACCGGTTGTTCACCGATTGTTTAACGGTTTAAACCGTCGAACAATCGGTAAACAACCGGTGAACAGATGGAGCGGATACGGCCCGGGGACGGAGAGGGAATTGGGCGGAAGGGGGGCATCCGGGGAGTTTTTTCGCTGCGGATTTGCATAATTCAAAAAGATATAGTACTTTTGCGGAGTGGTGTGGACAGTGTATATCTGCACAAAACTACTGAAAATCAGAGACAAGATGAAATACAGAGCAAAGAAAACAATGTCGCTGCTGCTTATGGCGTGCATAGTGGCCATGAGCTGCATCTCGCTCGCCGCCTGCCGCTCGGAGCAGACGATGTACGGCCGCAAGCAGTCGAACAAGGGCGTTACTGTGAAGTCGAACTACAAGGTGAAGGGCAGCACCAAGAGCCCCTCGACAAGGAAATACTGAATGATTTATCCACTTAAGTTCCTGCCGCTGTACAAAAACGTGATCTGGGGCGGCAACAGGCTAAAAAAATTCGGCTTCAACTACGACCCGCTGCCCAACTGCGGCGAGCTGTGGGCGCTCTCATCTGTCGCGGGGCGCGAGAGTGTCATCGCCAACGGTTTTCTGGCCGACAATACGCTCAACGAGGCCATCGAGATATACATGGGCGAGCTGGTGGGCGACAAGGTGTTCAACCGCTACGGCACCGAGTTCCCGCTGCTGGTGAAGGTCATCGACGCCGCCAAGGACCTGTCGATACAGGTGCACCCCGACGACGAGCTGGCGCGCAAGCGCGGCATGGAGCAGGGCAAGACGGAGATGTGGTATGTGATGGAGGCCGACGAGGGGGCGAAGATTATCAGTGGCTTCCGTCGCGACACCACGCCCGAGGAGTACCGCGCAGCCCTCGACAGCGGCCATCTGATGGACCTGCTGCATGCCGAGAAACCCAAGACGGGCGACGTATTCTTCATACCCGCCGGACGTGTGCACGCCCTCGGCGCCGGCGTCATGGTGGCCGAGATCCAGCAGACTTCTGACTGCACCTACCGCATCTACGACTACGACCGCATCGACGCCGACGGCCACAAGCGCCAGCTGCACACAGCCGAGGCTATGGACGCCATCGATTTCAGCGGTATCCAGGGCCACGCCACCACACGCTACCAGGCTCGCCTGAACGAGACCACCACGGTGGCTGCCTGCGACTATTTTGCCACACGGCTGATACCTTTCAACACCCCCATACGCAAGAACCTCGAGGATGTGGACTGCTTCGTGCTCTACATGTGCGTCGAGGGTCTGGCGGCAGTGAAGAGCATGGACACCATAGTGCCGCTGCATGTGGGCGAATGCTGCCTGGTGCCCGCCGCCGCCGACAGCGTGGAGCTGTTCCCCGAAGGCAACGCCAAGCTGCTGGAGGTGACCATTGACACCCACGGCTGGGACGATGAGCCCCGCGGGTGCGACTGGTTGGCCGAATTCAAATAGATTTACTCCCCGAAGGCGTAACGGACAATATTGCTGCCCATGCGCAGGGCTTTCTGGCGCGTGGCCTGGCTGTCGTTGTGCACGTCCTGGTCTTCCCAGCCGTCGCCGAGGTCGCACTCCCAGGTGAAGAAGCAGACCAGACGGCCCTCCCATATCAGGCCGTAGCCCTTGGGCGGGTGGTTGTCGTGCTCGTGTATCTTGGGCAAGCCGTTGGGGAACTGGTATTTCTGGTGATAGATGGGGTGCGAGAAGGGTAGCTCCACAAACTCGAGCTCGGGAAAGACTTTCTTCATCTGCGGCACGATGAACTCGCGCAGGCCGTAGTTGTCGTCGATATGCAGGAAACCGCCGCCGATGAGGTAGTTGCGCAGGTTCTGCGCCTCGGCGTCGCTGAAGACGACATTGCCGTGGCCGGTCATATGGACAAAGGGGTAGTTGAAGAGCTCGGCGCTGCCAACATCGACGGTGGCAGGCTCAGCCTTGAGGCCCATCTGCTGGTCGGCGTTGCAGAAGGCTATGAGGTTGGGCAGCGACGTGGGGTTGGCATACCAGTCGCCACCGCCGCCGTACTTAAGCAGGGCCAGCTGCGGCTGGGCGCACAATGCGAATGGTGAGAACAACAGGAGTATGAGCAATAACTTTTTCATCGGTCGTTGATTAGGTTAAAGGCAGTGACGGCGTAGAGGGCTGCCGTCTCGGTGCGCAGGCGGCTGGGGCCAAGGCTCACGGGCTGGAAGCCGGCGTCGAGGGCCAGCGCTATCTCTTCCTCGGAAAAGTCGCCTTCGGGACCTATGAGCACCACGGCATCAATGCTCGGCTGCAGCGCAGCAGCGATGGACGTACGGGGCTTGTCGGCCTCACAGTGGGCTATAAGTTTGGTTGCTTTATCGCTTGTCTGATTGAGTGCTTGCGTGATGAAGTCGCGGAGGGTGACTGCGGGGTTGATGGGCGGCAGGGTGAGGTGCAGGCTCTGCTTCATGGCGCTGAGGGCGAGGCGCTCCAGACGGTCGGTCTTGAGGAACGTGCGCTCGCTGTGATCGCACTGCAGGAGGGTGATCTCCCCTACCCCTATCTCTACGGCTTTCTCCACGAGCCACTCCATGCGCGCGGGGTTCTTGGTGGGCGCCACGGCAAGGTGTAGAGACGTTTCATTGTGGGTGGCACCAACCCCATGAGTCGTTTCAAGAATCGGCTCTATAGTACAGGCACGGTCGTCGGCCTGCACAATGCGGCATTGGTAGAGGTGCCCCATGCCGTCGGTGACGTTGATGGTGTCGCCCTCACGCATGCGCAGCACACGCACGGCGTGACGGCTCTCCTCGGCGTCGAGGGTGCAGAAACCACTGGATGATATGTCTTTACTATAGAATAACTGCATAGGCTAAACAATCATGCCGGAGGCTATCACAAGATGGGCGTCGCTGTCGTAGATGGTGGCGTACTGGCCGGCGGCGATGCCCTGGATGAGCTCCTCGCTCTCTATCTGAACCAGGCCGTCGGGCATCGGCACGAGACGCCCGGGATGGAACTCCGGCGTATGGCGTATCTTGAATTTCACCTCCATGGGAAGTGTGAGGGTTATGGGAGCCAGCGGGTGGAAGCCCATAAGGGTGATGCGGTCGCCGTACTGCTCGCGCGGGTCGTAGCCCTGACTTACATACAGCACGTTCTCCTCGATGTCCTTGCGCACCACGAACCAGGGGCCTCCGCTGAGGTAGAGTCCCTTGCGCTGGCCTATGGTGTGGAACCAGTAGCCCTTGTGGATGCCCAGCACCTTGCCGGTCTCCAGCTCCACGATCTTGCCCTCGCGCTCGCCGAGGTAGCGGCGTATGAAGTCGTTGTAGTTTATCTTGCCGAGGAAGCAGATGCCCTGGCTGTCCTTGCGGTCGGCACTGGGCAGGTGGGCCTCATGGGCTATGGCGCGCACCTCGCTCTTCATGAGGTGGCCGATGGGGAACATGAGTTTCTGTATCTGCTTATAGCTGAGTTGCGAAAGGAAGTCTGTCTGGTCTTTTATAGGGTCTTTGGCAGTAGCCAGGAAGGCATGTCCGTCAACGATGGCAGTAGTGGCATAGTGGCCTGTGGCAATGTGGTCGTAGTCATGGCCTCGCTTGTCGTCGAAGGCGCCGAACTTGATGAGCTTGTTGCACATCACGTCGGGGTTGGGCGTCAGTCCCTTGCGCACACTCTCTATGGTGTAGCTCACCACGTTGTCCCAGTACTCCTTGTGCAGGTTCACCTCCTCGAAGCGGCATCCGTATTTGCGAGCAATCCACTGCGTGATCTCTATGTCCTCCTCGGCCGGACAGTCGATATAGCCCTCCTCGTCCTCCATACCGATGCGGATATAGAAGATGTCCGGCGTGTAGCCCTGCTCCTTGAGCAGGTGCACCACCACCGAGCTGTCGACGCCCCCCGATACCAATGCTGCGATATTCATGATTCTGTGACTTGTTTACGTGACGGAGCCTTGCCAAGCACGACGATGGTGACGGCGGCGAGGATGAGGATAATGCCCATCAGTAGGCGCACGGAAAAGGGCTCGTCAAAGACGAAAACACCTATAAGCACCGCCGTAGTAGGCTCAAGGGCACCAAGGATGGCGGTGGGGGTGGAGCCTATATACTTTGCGGCATATACCATCATCACGAGAGCCATGATGGCGGGCACCACGGCGAGCCACGACACCCACAGCCACGCTCGCGGCGTTGGCGGAAGCTGGAGAGGCTGTCCGCTCAGAAGGGCGAAAAGCGCCATGCCTGCAGCACAGTAGAAAAGCACGTAAAAGTTAATCTTGAAGGAAGACATGGCCAATGGCGACTTGTCCACTACAATAATATATAGTGCGTAGGTGAGCGCCGACACAAGTACCAAGATAACACCGCCGAGGTGGAGCGTGCCACTACCGTCACCCCAGTAGAGGAGTATTACACCGACAAGGCTGAGGAGTATGCTCGCCACAGTGGGGAACTTTATCTTCTCGCGGAAAAAAATAGCCATGATGGCAGCGGTCATCACAGGGTAGGTGAAGAGGATGGTAGAGGCCACGCCAGCTGGCATGAGATGAAAACTGAGATATAGCGTCAAGGAAGAGCCAATGAATAGCAGACCTAGGGCTGTGAGGGTTCGGAACTCACGACGGTCGACACGCAGACTCTCCTTGCGGAATAACATAACAACGGCTATAATGAGCCACGCAAGACCGAAACGGTAGAAAAGAACCGAGGGCGTGTTCATGCCCTCGGCGTATAGGTTCAAGGCACCAAGTGGGTTGGTACCATAGCATACCGCAGCGCCTATGGCACAGAGTATGCCTATGAGTTTTCTGGAGCGGCCCATCAATCAGGCTGGTTGCCGTAGAGATAGGCGTTCTTGGCCACTGTACCGTCGGCGCGCATGGAATAGGCCGATGCTTCGCGTGTGGCGGAGTGCTGACCTTCGTATAGCGGCTCGGCACTGAACTGGCTGGTGGACATCTGCTGCACTATGTCGGCGCCGTTGGGGTTGCTGCGCAGAAGCTCATGGATGCGACGGATTCGGTCGGCAGCGGTGGCGACATCGTTGTCGTTCTCGAAGGCCGAACGGCCGGTTTCCTGCTTGGGCTGGGAAATGGGTGCAAACACGGCGGCAGGATCAGGCTCCGGTGCAGCAGCGACCTCGACCTCAGGCTGTACGATATGGATATCGTCAACCATTGTGTCTATCTCGGTCTTGAATTCTTCGTGATTTGTATTGCTGACCGGCTGGGCAACAGGGTGGCAGACCGGCTCTTCGTCCTCGAGAACAAAGACTCGTTTCTCAGGAGTAGCGGCCTTCAGCTCAGGTTCTGGAGCCACAACAGGTTCAGGAATGACGATATCATCGGGGACAAATACTGCCTCGGGTGCCACCTCGGCAACCTCGTCGGCAGCACGGTGGATTATCGACATGCCCTCATCGTCGGCTTTGCTCTCGACAGCAACAGGCTCCGATGTGATGACATCAAGTTCCACCGGGTTCAGTTCAAAACGCCTCGGCTGCTGAGGCTCAGGCTTGGCTCCTTTCTCAAAGCCCGTTGCAATAAGTATGACCTTGAGCTCGTCACCAAGACTCTCGTCAGGACCGGCACCCCAGATGATATCGGCAGTACCGTCGGTCTTGTCAAGGACATAGTCGGTAATCTCGGCCTGCTCATCCATGGTCATCTCATGCTCGGAAGAGTAGGTAAAATAGAGCAGTACATTCTTGGCACCACTGATATCGCTGTCGTCGAGCAGCACGCTAGTGGTAGCCGCCTCGATAGCCTCCTGTGCACGATTATCGCCACGGCCACTGCCGGTACCCATCAGGGCTGTACCAGAGTGTTCCATGACGGTGTTGACATCTTGGAAGTCACGATTGACGTAGGCATTTTCGGTTATTATCTCAGCAATACCTTTGGCGGCAGTGAGCAGCACATCGTCGGCCATACCGAAAGCCTCGGAGATGCGCATGTTGCCGAAAGCACGGAGCTTGTCGTTGTTGATGACAATGATGGAGTCGACATGCTTACGAAGCTCCTCGATACCAGCCTCGGCCTGCTCGCGACGACGCTTGCCCTCGAAGCTGAAGGGTCGGGTAACAATAGCCACCACAAGAATCTTCTTGTTCTCATCGTTGTCAAGATCGATACTCTTGGCAATCTCGGCAATTACGGGCGCCGCACCAGTACCGGTACCGCCGCCCATACCGGCGGTGATGAAGAGCATCTGGGTGTTGTGTGCCAATGCTTCACGAATATCGTCAGCCTTATCCTCTGCTGCCTTGCGGGCACGCTCGGGCTTATTGCCAGCACCAAGACCAAGATCACCCAGAGGTATCTTGTTGGGCACAGGGCTCGCATTGAGAGCCTTCATATCGGTGTTGCAGACAATGAAGTCCACACCCTCAATACCACGGTCGAACATGTGATTTACCGCATTGCCGCCACCGCCACCAACACCGATAACCTTGATGTACGACGACTGTCCTTTGGGCGAATCAAAGGTAAACAGAGCAGAATTTGTATTATCTTCCATGTGCTTGTATATTTCTATCTTATTGATAAAGATGTCGTTATTTAATTATAGCCTATGATTTTGGCAGTATAAAATTACTAAAAACAAATTAACCGCAACAACCAACTATATATTAGTTTTCAACAACTTGTACACAATATCTTTTTATTCGTCTATGCCTTCGTTAAAAACTTTGTTAAGGAAGCGCTCGAGAACATGGTCGAACTTGGGGCCTTTTTCTTTTGTCTTTGATGTCTTTTTACGTTCAACAGGCTGCTCCTCGGCTTTCTCTACCTCATTGGCCTGCTCCTCATCCATGTTCTTGAAGATATCATTGTCAAAGGCAGACTTCTCTTCCTCTTTTGTTCCGTCGTATGATTCCTCCGCTTTCTCAAGTCCATAGAGGACCAGACCGATACCTGTGGCATACATCGGATGTGCAAGGTCGGCGAACGAGACACTCTCGGGGTCAAGATGCTCGTTTGGAATACCAATACGGGTATCGGTAGTGGTGATGAGCTCGCAGAGGTCCTTGATATTCTTCAGCTGGGCGCCACCACCAGTGAGTACGATACCGGCAATAAGCTTCTTGTGATAGCCGGAGAGTTGAATCTCATAATCCACCTGCTCCATAATCATCTTGGCACGGGCGTTGATGATGCCGGCAAGTGTCTTGACATAAATCTCACGAGGAGCCTGACTGCGGATACCAGGTATAGAGATGACATCATTCTCGCTCACAGCCTGCACAAGACATGAGCCGAACTTAACCTTAAGACTTTCGGCCTGTTTCTTCAGAATGTTGCAGCCCTCACGTATGTCGTTGGTAATAGCATTGCCAGCCAATGGAAGCACGGATGTATGGCGTATGATGCCGTCATGGAAGACTGCCACATCAGTGGTGCCGCCACCAATGTCGACCATTGCCACACCAGCATCGCGGTCACTGTCGTCGAGGACAGCCTTGGCAGAAGCAACAGGCTCCAACACCACACCCTTAATCTTGAGACCGGCACGCTCAACGGCATATTTGATATACTGAAGGTTTTGCACATTGGCCGTAACCATATGGAAGTCTGCCTCGAGGTTCTTTCCGGCAACACCCACGGGAGGGATGTCGCGACTGAGCGGCTCTCGGTCGACAATAAACTGCTGCGGAAAGACATGTATTATCTCCTCACCCGGTGGCAGCTGTATGTTGTACTGTTCCTTAATGAGGCGTTCCACATCTTCTTGTTCGATAAGGGTGTGGTCCTGAGGAATCATAATGCTACCGTGACTGGGGTTTGATTTGATGTGCTGACCTGCAATGCCGACCCACACTTCGTCGATGTCGACATTAGCTTGGTCGGCTGCCTCATTAACAGCCTTGGTGATGGAGTCGGCTGTCTGCGTAATACCTTTCACAACACCATGCTCCACACCTATCGACTCCGTTTTGCCGAAGCCAAGGATCTTGACCTTTCCGTTTTCGCCCCGCATACCGACGAAGCAGGCTATCTTCGTAGTACCGATGTCGAGGCCGACAATGATTTCGTTTGCCATAATATCTATTGTTATTTGTTTATTTTTTTCGTACAAACCACCTGGTTATTAAACTTCAGGCTTATCTTGGAATAGGTATCCCAGCCAGCTCGCGGCATACCCTTGCGGTAGAATGTCATCAGATTGGAAAACTTAGCATCAAGGTCTTCCGCGGCTCCGAGTTCGATAGACTGATCTCCTAGCTTCGGTACCATCATTATATCGCCATCGCTCCCGATATATATTTGGTCGATGAGACCACTGTATTTTTGTTCTCCATCCAAGAAATCTGCCACCATAAGTAATGCTGTCATCTGACTATTTAGGCTATCCTCACGCAACGGCTCGGTGAATGCACCACCAGCCACAAGGACATCACAGTCTCCAAGATGGCTGACCGGCATTATTCCACCTTCGGCGTCGAAGTATAGCTCTTTACCTGCATAGAATAGCCGCGCTATAGGTCTACGCTGTGTTGCCCGGACCACCACCTTGCCGCTTACGCTTACAGATGTTGAAACTTCTTTAAGGTATGGCACATGCGTCACAGCCTCGGTCACAACATCACAGTCAACATCTTTGACCAACATAGCTTGCAGACGCGGCACCGTCTTCAGAATACTGTCCACGACGGTCTGTTCATCAACAAGCATCGGCGTTTTACCATAACGGATGCTCACCTCCACGCCACGGACCTGAGAGCGCGAACGGCTTACATTGGCAACAATAACCAATACCGCCACCGCAATGGTGCCGAGGAGTATGAGCATTATTTTGTATGGCCGTTTCATAACATCTGTTCTTTTAATGTAGCCTCAAGGCGTGGCACAATGCGATCAATGTCGCCGGCGCCTAGCGTGAGTACCACATCAGGGCACAACGCCGGCACAAGTTCGAGCACTTGGTCAGCGGTGCACAGGTATTTAGACATGCTATCTATCTTGCGTAGCACCATACTGGAGGTTATACCCGGTATAGGTTTCTCTCGTGCCGGGTATATGGGCATCATTATTATCTCGTCAAGCCCCTGTAGCACCTTGGCGAACTCATCCGCAAAGTCACGCGTGCGAGTATACAGGTGAGGCTGGAATATTCCAACAATCCGCTTGCCTGGATACAGGTAGCGTACAGACTCTATGGTTGACGCTATCTCCTGCGGATGGTGTGCATAGTCATCTATATAGACAAGTTCCTTCTCTCTGATACGATAGTCAAACCGGCGACGCACACCCGCAAATGTCTTGAGGCCATTGCGAAGCTGATGTTGATCGAGGCCACACGCAAGGGCAACAGCAGAAGCAACTACAGCATTCTCTACATTGAACAGTGCTGTGCCTTCAAGCTCCAAGTCATAGAGCACGCCGTCGGGTGTACGCATGTCGAAGAACAAGTTACCATTGTACGTACGAACATTGATAGCATAATAATCGGCATCAATACCATGGGCGGTATATGTCGAAATATTGGGATTAGCAAGTTTCCGTACCTCTTCGTGACCGTGGCCTTCCTCATGGTGGTGATGTTCATGACCATATTCCACATATTCTTCACCATCGAGAGTGCGAAAGATTCCTTCTTTCAGGAAAAGGCGCCCCTCGACATCTGTCTGGTTGGCAAACTGGACATAAGCATCCATCATTGCTTCATGGGTACCATAGATATCTAGATGGTCGGGATCCGTTGCAGTTATGACAGCCATGTATGGATGTAACTGCAGGAAGGAGCGGTCGTACTCGTCAGCTTCTACTACCACATATTCGCTCTTGTTGTTGACCAGCAGATTGCTGCCGAAGTTCTTGCTCAAACCCCCAAGAAAAGCACTGCATCCGCAGTCTCCCTTGCTCAACAGATGAGCTATCAGAGTGGTGGTGGTCGTTTTGCCGTGACTGCCAGCAACCGCAATGCATTTCTTTCCACGAGTGAGTTCTCCAAGCACCTGCGAACGCTTTTCAAGTTTCACACCACGTTCACGCAACGCAACAAACTCCTGCAAGTCCTGCGGAACAGCGGGCGTGTACACTGCCTTGTCGATATTGGCAGGTATCAATGAGGGATTGTCATCATAGTGCACAGCAATACCCTCGCGCTCCAGTTCTTCCGTCAGCGGCGACGGTGTGCGGTCATAGCCACTCACCATGTCGCCCCTCCTCTTGAAGAAGCGTGCCAAAGCACTCATCCCAATGCCTCCTATTCCCAAAAAGTAGTAATTCATCCTACAATATTGTCTATCTGGTCAACAATCTTGTCCGCAGCACCATATACTGCCATTTTCTTGATGGCAACACTCATCGCCTCACGATGACCGGCATTTTCAAATAGTTCCTGCACCTGGGGCAGACACAACGCACTGCATTCAACGTCGCGCACCATCACTGCAGCACCTTTGTCCACAAGTGCCAATGCATTCTTGGTCTGGTGGTCCTCGGCGACATTGGGCGATGGTATCAGCACCACTGGCTTGCCAACAATGCACAACTCCGATATGGCAATGGCTCCGGCACGCGATATCACAACATCAGCAGCGGCATAGGCCATGTCCATACGGCTGATAAACTGGTGCACTTTAACCCACTCTTCGACATTTGCTTTCTTCACCGCAGCCACAGCCTCCTCATACATCCATTTGCCGGTCTGCCACAGCAACTGTATTCGATTCTCCTTAAAGAAGTGCAGATGCCCCATAATCATCTGATTGATGCTGCGAGCTCCAAGGCTACCACCTACCGACAGCAGCACGCGACCACCTGCATCCAGACCAAAGTTGGCACATCCTTCTTCTCTAGTGACGTTCATATTCTCAATGTCTCCTCTCACCGGATTTCCCGTAAATACTATCTTATCCTTCGGGAAGAAACGTTCCATTCCCTCATATGCCACACATATCTTCTTGGCCCTCCTGGCAAGAATCTTGTTTGTAAGTCCGGCATACGAGTTCTGCTCCTGTAGGAGCGTAGCATAACCCATGTCGGCCGCAGCCTTCAGTGTCGGCTCACTGGCGAAGCCGCCCACACCTACCACTATGTCGGGCTGGAAATCACGGAGTATCCCTTTAACCTTGCTGCGGCTCTTTGCCATCTTGAAAGGCAGCTGCAAGTTCTTCATGATATTCTCCGGCGTCAGCTTGCGCTGCAAACCAGCAATGGGCAAACCCTCTATGCGGTATCCCGCCGCCGGCACCTTCTCCATCTCCATACGTCCTTCAGCACCGACAAACAGTATCTCCACGTCAGGATGACGCTGTTTCAATGCTCCTGCTATGGCCACTGCGGGGAATATATGTCCACCGCTTCCTCCTCCACTGATTATTGCTTTCATATCTATAATTCTATTTCTTTTCGTTTATCCGTTCTCCCTCTGCAACCATCTCCGGTTCCACATCAGGAGTAGGCTCTCCCCCACCCTTCTCTTGGGCTTCCACATCTGAAGCCACCGACTGAATCACCCCCAGTGCACAGCCAAGGAACAAGTAGGCCGTACCGCCATAGCTTATAAACGGCAACGTCTGTCCCGTGACAGGCAGCACTCCAACTGCAACACTCATGTTCACAAGTGCCTGCAAGTATATCATTGTGCCAAGTCCCGCCACGGTAAGCGCGCCGAAACGTCCCTTGCATCGCCTCGTCACTTTCACACATCTGAAGAAGAATATGCTGTAGAGTACAAAGACGAACAGGCCTCCCACCATGCCGGTTTCTTCAATAATGATGGCATAGATGAAGTCGTTGTGAGCCTGCGTCATCAGCCTTGCATGTACTGTCGTGCCGATTCCCAGACGGGCCACTCCGCCGCGTGCAATGGCCATCCTGGCCATGTTCTCTTGCGTTAGCTCATCGGCTTTAGGGTTAATCCACGAATAGACACGGTGGCCCCATGTCGCCTGACGCTCTATGGCAAGTTCTGTATTGGCCCCACTGTCGGCCAGCGACTTCTCGTATTTGTAGTAGCTCACAGCCAAGAAACCTATAACGAGAACCACACCCACCAGGAACAACCGCCACCAGTACTTCTTGTTGACACCGCCAAAGTACATCACCAAGTATGCCGACAGGAATATCAGCGCCGCAGTGGAGAAATTCTCCGGCAACACTAGCACAACCACCGCCGATATATATACCAGCAGCATCAGGAAAAGGCCAAGCTCACCGGCATTGTCTTTTTTCAGTGCCAATAGGCGTGCCACAAAGATTATCAGCACCACCTTGGCTATCTCCGACGGCTGGAATTGACCTATCACCGGTATACGCACCCAGCGGCCTTGGTTCAATGCCAACATCACCACCAGCAGCACTATTGCCGCCCAGTAACCCAACACGGCGAAGCGCGAGAAATAGCGGTAGTTGACATGCGACAACGCCGCAACCACCACATATGTAACCGCCACTATCAGCATGTGGCGCAGAAACAGCGTCGTCGGTGTCTTGCTGGCAAAAGCAGAGTAGGCATACAGCCCTATCGAGCTGTACACCGCCAGCAACGACACTATGCTGAGCAGGAAAAACACCACCCAGATAGTCTTGTCGCCTTTGAATATTTTTGCCAGTCTCATCTCTTGTATTATTTATAGTTCATTCACTTCGCTACGGAAAGCCTCACCAAGTGCACTTGTGGGCGTGCCGTCATTGCATGCCGGCGAGAAGAGCACCTTCACATCGGAAGCGTCATACAGGTAGGCCTTGTGCAATGCATCGCGCATGGAGTGGCATTCCTCTATAACAGGTACCACCTCGCCAAAGGCCTGCCTCAACTGTCCCACAGGACCCAGCACGAGCATCATTCTCACTTTGCGCAACGCCACAGGCACCAAGCGACTGTAGTCGGTTGTCGCATCCGTGCCACATACTATCCATACCACACCGCCCTGCATGCACTCCAAGGCATACCAAGTGGCGTCGACATTGCGTGCACCGGCGTCGTTGATGTATTCACGGTCCAATATTCTAGCCACAAACTCCTGTCTGTAGCGCGTGTCTTCAAGCCTGTTGAAGCATGAGCGTAGCGCAGCGTTGCGCATGGCTTTCAATCGTGCAGTATCCAATCCGGCCAGGCCGGTGTGTGTTGTGCCTTGTTTGGCAAGTGTCTCTATAGTCATGTTTTTTATCTCAGTTTCAGCGTTGACAGGGTAAAAATAGCCAGCAGTATGGCAATAATAACAAATCGCATCACAACCTTCTCTTCGGCCACACCTTTCTTCTGGTAGTGGTGATGCAGCGGCGACATCAGGAATGGACGCTTTTCCACAGGCACCGGCACACCCATAGGCAGCTTGTGCTTGCGGCGGTAAATCTTGCAGCCAGTGGTCTGTATTATCACCGACAGGTCTTCCACTAGGTATATTCCGCACAGCACCGGCAGGAGCAGCTCCTTGTGGATGAGTATGGCAAATACGGCTATGATGCCGCCAATGGCCAGCGAACCGGTGTCGCCCATAAATATTTCGGCTGGGTGGGTATTGAACCACAGGAAGCCCAGCGTAGCACCCACAAAAGCGGTACTGAAGATGGCCAGCTCGCCAATATTGGGTAGGTAAACGATGTTCAGATAGGACGACATGATAACGTTGCCGCTCACCCATGCCAGCAATGCCAGCGCTCCACCATTGACGGCGGCCACCCCCGTGGCTATGCCGTCGATGCCGTCTGTGAGGTTCGACGCGTTACTCACAGCGGTGACTATTAATATTACTATGGCCACATAAATAACCCATGCGTAGTCTACAGCCCAGTCGCCCATCCATGACACCAGCCATGTGTAGTCGAATTCATTGTTCTTCACAAACGGTATAGTGGTCTTTAGCGGCTCCTTGATGTCCGGGTGAAAGGTTATCAGCAGACCTACGGCAAGACCCAGCAGCACTTGACCTATCACTTTATACTTGCCAGGCAGACCGGCTTTGCCACGGGTCTTCTTAAGGTAGTCGTCTAGGAAACCCACCATGCCCATCCACACCGTGGT
This sequence comes from uncultured Bacteroidota bacterium, assembly GCA_902791695.1. Lineage (GTDB taxonomy): Bacteria > Bacteroidota > Bacteroidia > Bacteroidales > P3 > Colimorpha. Next base: position 6,669 of record CADAWR010000010.1, on the reverse strand, counting down.
GCCGAGCATTATCTGGACATACACGTTATCGAGCTTGGCAAACAGCAGAGTAGGTACTATTATGGCGGTAAGTATCAACAATCCACCCATAGTCGGTGTCTTGGCTTTCTGCTCGGCTCCCTCGAGGCCGAGCTCGGCGCGTACCTCGTCCATAATGCCAAGCTTGTTCTTCATCCACTTGATGAAGGGCTTGCCAAGTACAAGCATGATAAACAGAGCCGTCACGATGCTGGCACCCGACCGGAATGAGATGTACTCGAAGACACCCATTCCGGGGACGTGCAGACTTTCGTGCAACCAGTGAAACAGATAGTATAGCATATTTCTTATTCCGTTTTTCTAATTCCTAATTCTTTCTCCAACTCCTCGACGTCGTCGAAGTGGCTGCGCACACCATTCACCTCCTGGTAGGTCTCGTGACCCTTGCCGGCAACCAGCACTATGTCACCCTCCTTGGCCATCATGCAGGCGGTGCGTATGGCCTGTCGGCGGTCGGTGATGCGCACCGTGCGGCACAGTTGCTGCGGCGTTAGGCCGGCCTCCATCTCGTCAAGTATTGCATCGGGATTCTCCGTGCGAGGGTTATCACTTGTGAGCACCACTTTGTCGCTGCCTTCAGCGGCTATCTGGGCCATCTCCGGCCGCTTGGTGCGGTCGCGGTCGCCGCCGCAGCCCACCACGGTGATAAGCAGCTGCGACTGCATGCGTATGCCGTCGATGGTGGAAATCACATTCTGCAGGGCGTCAGGCGTGTGCGCATAGTCAACGATGCCGGTGATACCGCGTCCGCTGACATACTGGAAGCGACCCGGGGCTGCCTCCAGAACACTCAAAATGCGCAAGGCCTCTCCCTTCTCCACGCCGCATAGCACGGCGGCACCATAGATAGCCATTAGGTTGTAGGCATTGAATTTGCCCACCAGGCGACACCACATCTCGCTGCCGTCAACCACAAGGTGCATACCTTCAAAAGTGTTCTCCAGTATCTTGCAACGGTAGTCGGCATCATGCTGCAGCCCATAGGTGTGCACCTCGGCTTTGGTGTTCTGCACCATGACACGCCCATTCTTGTCATCCACATTCACCAGCGCCCACGCATCTTTGCCAAGTCCGTCGAAGAATCCCTTTTTGGCAGCTATGTAGTTGGCCATGGTCTTGTGGAAGTCCAGGTGGTCGTGTGTGATATTACTGAAGATAGCACCGGCGAAGCGCAATCCGGCTATGCGGTGCTGCACCACTGCATGGCTGCTCACTTCCATGAAGGCATAGCTGCATCCGGCATCCACCATACGGCGCAGCAACTGGTTCAGCTCTAGCGCGTCGGGGGTGGTGTGACCCGTGGGTAGCTCCTCATCGTCAATCTTGTTGACTATGGTAGAGATCAAGCCTACATGGTAGCCCAGCTGACGGAACATCCTGTACAACAGGGTCACCGTGGTGGTCTTGCCGTTGGTGCCGGTGATGCCAACAAGCTTCAACTGCTCCGACGGGTGACCATACCAGTTGGCGGCCATCATGCCTAGCGCCACGCTGCTGTCCTTCACCTTGACGTAGGCTACGCCGTCTACCAGTTTATCTGGCATTTCCTCACACACCACCGCCACAGCGCCTTTCTCAACAGAGCCGCCTATATAGCTATGGCCGTCGACCTTGGTGCCGCGTTGTGCCACAAAGAGCGTACCTGCGGCGACCTTGCGCGAGTCGAACTGGATGTCTTTCACATCCACATCCTTCGCACCGATCACCTCGGCCTCAATTCCCTTTATTATATCTATTAGTCTCATCTATCCTATTATCATTATTCTCTATCTCATCTCCAGCACCACAGTCGTGCCTTTCTTTGCTGCCTGATTGGCCTGGGGATTCTGCGAGCGCACCTTGCCGTAGCCATTCACCTTCACTTTATATCCCTGTTCATGCAAAAGGGCTATAGCATCTTTGGCTGTCATGCCATAACAGTTGGGCACCCTGCCGCTGGCCGGCTTGTAGGGCACATAATGGCCTTTTGTCGAGTCGGTGGCAGGCATGTAACACACCCATGTGGTGGCGCTGTCGGTTTCCTCATACGGCAGGCGAAGCTTCTTGTAGAGTTCCTTGATGTCACGTTCCCTGCCTTTGGTTAGCGTGGGGCGCTGCTGCGCCATAACACTGTCATCTTCCAGACGCGGCCACACACTCTTCACACCACCATTGCTCAACTCTTTGTCTACAGCCACCACACAGTCGCTGATGGTCTTGAAGACCACTGCGGCCTGGCGTCCGTAGACGGGTATGTTCTCCAGCATCACCAAGCATGTGTAACGTGGGTTCTCCGAGGGGAAGAAGCCAGCGAACGAGGCGTTATAGCGCTTCATGTTCGAATAACTGTGCACTGCAGTACCGGTCTTGCCGGCAATGCCGTAGGTAGTGTTCTTGATATTGTTGCCGGTGCCGTTCTCCACCACGCCCTCCAGCATGTCGTGCATCAGCTCCGCCGTACGTTTGCTACACATGTTTTCGTTCAGCACCACGGGCTTTATCTCGGTAGTGTTGCCATCCTTGTCGACGATGGCCTTGCAAAACAGCGGCTTCATCATGCGACCACCGGCGCCCAGACCGTTGTAGAAGGTCAGCAGCTGCAGGGCCGACACACGCGTGGAGTAACCATAGCAGAAGTTCAGGAAGTCACGGTTAGAGCGGTGCAGGTCGTTGACCCATGTCTTATATTCCGGAGCCTGTACGTCAGGGTTAATCTTACCGTAGGGGAACATGCGCTCCACTCGGTTGCGCAGGGTGTCACGACGATGGTTGTAGAAGCGCCAGCCGAGATCACTCATACCAACGTTCGACGACTGCTCTATCACACCCTTCAGTGTCAACGAGTCCCATCCGCCGTGGTCGTCTTTGATTTCGCCGTTCACGCCGCCGAAGTTCTTGTAGCGTGCCGGCAACTTCATCGTGGTGTCTATCTTTACCTCCGGGTCGCCAAGGATGGCGGTGAGAATGACGGTCTTGAATGTAGAGCCTGGCTCATAGACATCGCTCACCGCTATGTTGCGGTCGCGTACCTCCAGATATTCATGGGCGGCAGTGTCCACAGCCAGATTGACGCATGCCAGCATGTAGCCGGTGCTCATCTCCATGAGCATGGCGCAACCAGCCGTGCCGCCGTACATGTTGAGGGCTTTGCGCAACGACGCCTCGGCGATATCCTGGTAGCGCGTATCTATAGTTGACACGATGCTGCTGCCATCGATGCGGCGCTGCAGCACTATGGTGTCCACCGTGGCGGTATCGGTGCGCTGGGCCACCTCGCGGCGCTTATATGGTTCGTCCGGCAGCCATATACCTTTGGTGAGTCGGCGGCAGTTGAGCAAGCCGTCCTGACCGCGCAGTATGCTGTCGTAGTATCCTTCAAGGCCTGTGTATGAGCCGCTTTCCTTGCGGTTGCGGAAACCGATGGTGTTGCCCGCCATGTTGCCGTAGATGTGGGCTCTCACCTGATGCACCACGCTCTGGCCGTCGACCTGGCGCACTACGGCACGACTCCAACCCGGCAGACGCGTGATTTGCAACCATACCGAATATGGCACATCCCTCTGCACCAGGAAGCAGCGGCGCGGGCGCTCCTTAGTGCGCTCCACGGCGATGCGCTCGCGGTAATAAGAGGCCGGATGGCCCGGCATGGCGTCGGCAAGCATCAGGCACAGCGTGTCAAGGTAGCGGCTGAAGTTGCTGTCGACCACAGGACCCGTCTCGACGGGGTTGCCGTGCTTGTCGTACTTCACATTGCCGTGCTCGTCGCGCTCCTGTTTATTATATAGATCCAGGTACAGGTCGCACTCGGTCACCGTGGTGGCCAGTATCTTGCCGTCGCTGGAGTATATGTTGCCGCGTCGCGCGGGGTCGCTGCGCAGGCCCGCCTCACGGCGTTCGCCAAGGGCGCGCCATTCGTCGCCGTGCACAAACATTATCTCCACCATGCCCCACACTATGGCCGCCCCCACACCCAGTGTGAGCAGCAGGTAGAGCACCATGGGCCCGCGCGTCATGCGCTTGTCGTTATTATCTTCCTTATTCTGCACAATATAATATGTACTATTATACTACTAAGTTCACAACTCATATGGAGGTCCGGCAGTGATTCCCACACCCGTTTCTTTCAAATCCTCTGCAATCTGCGATATCTTCACACTCTGTTGGTACTGCTTCTGCATCTGTATGCGCTGCTCGCGCAGATAGTTGATGCGCTCCTCAGTGGCAGCCTTTTCGCGGCTCATATTCTCTATGCGGTATCGGTTGCCGATGATGAGCAGCAGGTAGAAGAGGCAGAGCAGCAGCAGCGGTATCTGGCGCAGCACCAGTTTGTCGGCCAGCAAGTCGCCGCCCAGCACACGTCCGATGCCGCGCGCCGCCTTGTCGCCGCGCCCGCTGTGGCGGGGCTTCTTGGTCTCGGCGGCTGTGGCCTCCGTCGCCACTTCCTCGACGACAGCCTCCTCGCGCGGAGCCTCCAAGCCCTCTTCCACGACCTTCTCTTTGCTTTCTCTGAACTTATTACCCATCTATCAATTCCTAATTGCTAATTTTTCCGCAACACGAAGCCTCGCACTGCGTGCGCGGCCATTCATTGCCACCTCCTCGGCAGTGGCGGCAGTGCTAACCAACTGGCGCAGGGGCGACAAGGGGTTGCCGTAGAAATCCTTCTCCACCACACCCTCGAAGTTGCCGCTACGCATAAAGTTCTTGACCAGCCGGTCCTCGAGCGAGTGGTAGCTTATCACCACCAGCCGTCCGCCCACAGTCAGCAGCTCGGCGGCCTGCACGAGCATCTCGCGCAGAGCCTCAAGCTCGCCGTTCACCTCGATGCGCAACGCTTGGAACAGCATGGCCAGGTACTTGTTCTCCATACCTCTTGGCAGATGGCGGCCCACCGCCTCTTTGAGGTCACCCGTCGTCACTATTTCCTTCTCGCTGCGAGCCCTCACCATGGCCTTCGCCATCTGCTTTGCATTTGGCAACTCGCCGTAGAGTTTCAGTATGCGTGCCAGACCTTCCTCGTCGAGACTGTTGACCAGGTCGCGTGCCGTGGTGTCGCCGCGGCGGTCCATGCGCAGGTCAAGCTCGCCGTCGAAGCGCGTCGAAAAACCACGCTCGGCCACGTCGAACTGGTGGCTGCTGACACCCAAATCGGCCAGCACTCCATTCACCTGGCGCACACCGTACAGCCGCAAGTAGTTCTTCAAGTAGCGGAAGTTCTCGCCAATAAGCGTGAACCGTGGGTCATCGATAGCATTCTGGCGGGCATCCTCGTCCTGGTCGAAAGCATATAGGCGACCCTCCGGCCCCAGACGCTCCATGATGGCACGCGAATGACCGCCGCCGCCGAAAGTCACGTCAACATACGTGAACTCAGGACGGATGGCAAGACCCTCTATGGCCTCGCCCAACATGACCGGTGTATGATATTCGTTGCTCATTCCTCTGCCGTCGACTGTCCCAGGAGCTCCTCTGCACGCTGTGCATAGTCGCCGCCCTCGCTGTCCATCTTGTCGTAGGCCTTACGGTCCCAGAGCTCGATGAACTTGCCAGTCGACTGCAGCACCACCTCCTTGGCCTCGGCCACCACTGCCTTCTGCTCGGCGGGAATCAGGAGCCGGTCGTTGGTGTCCAACTCGATGATATTGCCCTCCGTCAGCTTGCGCAGCAGGTCGCGGTCCTCGCGGCGGTAAGGATTAAGCTTCTCTTGCAATTTCTCCACTTCATCCCTGAAACTGGCGTAAGTCCACAGCTCCAAACACTCGGCATAGACACTGCGGCGAATCACAAAACGACCGTCCTCAGCCTCCAGCTGCCTTTTCAAGGCAATTGGGAACTTGAAGCGACCGTTCGAGTCCACCTTACAGTATTCTTTTCCAAGTATTAAGGCCATTTTTACCTACAATATTTCAGGTTGTAAAATTACGAAGAAATTTCCAATTACTGCCAAAAAAATCCTTTTTTTGTTTTTTTTAACCAATTTATGTTGTTCATAACCCTTAACGCAACATTTCCAAAAAAGTTTCACTTTAACAAAAATATTTTTCCAACCACTTAACACTTAACACTTACAACCTCCCACCCACCACGTCTCGCTAACCTCTTTCACCCTACCGTTTCCTGTTAATAAAAAAACGTCACATTTCCCGTACGACTCCCCTCCGCCCCCTCTCCGCCTATTCTACGGTTGTGGCTACGCCACAAATTATAAATGCGCCGAACAGGCGCAGAACAAACGCCATACTAAAAAAAAATCACCGTTCACCGATAGCCCATCCTCTGCTGGTTCTCCCACTGTGCCCGCCGATTCCGTCGGCGGGATAAAACCGTTCCCATCCCATCCATCATTTTTATTTTCCTTATCCACCTGACAATCATCCCATTCCAAAAATTCTCAAAAAAATTTCACCCCTCATGTCAGATTTGCCTCAAAAAATACGTATTATATTATAGAGGGGCACGGTTTTTGAAACCATGCCCGAAAAACCGCCAATGATGAACAGAAAGGAATCTTCATCCCTAACTAAAAGCCGAATTGGCAATTCAAATAGGCGGTGTACTCAATTTCCGTTCCATTGGCTTTCGGTATAGACACTCTGAAATTGGGAGCGAGCTTCACACATTTACCAATTATGAATTGAGCACCAAATATTA
>CADAWR010000009.1 GCA_902791695.1 uncultured Bacteroidota bacterium | reverse complement strand
GTTGCATTTTTTTGCGCTTCTCCTTTGAAGTTTTTAAGGCTTACTCGCTCCCTTTTCTGTTTTTTACCAAAAGTGTTGCATTTATTAGTTGAACCTAAGGAGTGTTAAAGTTTGGTTAAAAAAGGCCCTTCCGCTCGGCAGGGCCTTATATTATATATGTCTGGGTTCGAACTGGGCGAGGATGACGCCGGCGATGACTATGACGATGCCGAGGACTTTGAGCCAGCTGAAGGTCTCCTGACCGATGAGGATGGCGGCAATAAGGGAGAAGACGGGTATGGCGTTGTTGAAGATGCAGGCCTCTGAGGCTCCGAGGACACGCACGCCTCGGTTGTAGAAGGCGTAGGCGAGGGTGGAGCAGCAGATGCCGAGGGTGAGCAGTATCAGCAACATCTTGGGTGAGTAGCTAAGCAGCGACAGCTGACTGCCGTCGAAGGCAAGCACCAAGGGAAGGAAATAGATGAGGCCTATAAGGTTCTGCCAGGTGGTGATGGTTAGGGGGCGGTAGTGCCCCACAATCTTGACAAGCAGCAGCGTGTAGACGACGGCGATGACGACGGCTCCGGCAAGGAACAGGAGCCCTTTGGCGTTGCCCTGCAACGATTCGCCACCGGCGATAAGTATGAAGACGCCACCGAGCGAGAGCACCACGCCGACGATGAGCTGGGGGGTGATGCGCTGGCGGTAGGCCACCCACATGCCGAAAGGGACGAAGAGGGGTATGGTGGCGATGACTACCGAGGCGAGACTGCCGCTGACGAGCTGTACGCCGGAGGTCTCGCAGAGGTGGTAGATGAAGGGCTCGCAGAGGGCCAGCAGCAGGAACCACTTGAGGTCTCCGCGCAGGAGCGCTGCCAGCCCCTTGCCGGGACCTTTGCGGATGGGCTCAAGCTGGCGGGTGAGAGCCATGGTGGGCAGCATGACGAGGGTGGCTATGCCAAGCCGTAGGGCGATGAGTATGGTGACGGTCATGTGCTCCTCTGTGAGGAAGAGCTCCTTGGTGAGGATGAAACTGATGCCCCAGAAAATGACTGAGAGACTTATAAGAATGTAAGTAAGGCTTTTTGTCTTTTTCACAAACAATAATCTTTAATCTTTAACCTTTAACATCTAACATCTAACCTCTATCAGAACGGATAGTTTATGCCAAAGTTGGTGACTATCTGGTTGAATTTCCAGTGTGGCGGACGCCAGCGTGCCGACTCCTCGAAGCCCGGGTCGTAGAATGGGATGGCGAAGTCGACGCGGATGGTGGCTATGGATACCGACACGCGCAGGCCGAGACCGGCACCGACGGCTATCTCCTTAGGCAGGCTGTTCCATTTGATGTGGCCGTCGATATACTGCTCCGAGGGTTTGAAGAGCCACACGTTGCCCATGTCGGCGAAGATGGCACCTTCGAAGATGCCTGCTATGGGGAAGCGTCCCTCGAGGTTCATGACGAGCTGAAGGTCTCCCACGCGCTCCATGTCGACCACAAAATCACCGCTGCCAGACTGATAGCCTCCCGGGCCTAGGCGTCGAAGCTGCCAGGCTCGCATGGTTGTGGGACCGCCGCCGAAAAAGCTCTTCTCGTAGGGCATTGAAGCCGAATTGCCATAGGGTATGCCGACGCCGACGATGATGCGCCCTACGAGGCTCGACTTATGGCCGAAATAGTGGTAGCGTGTCAGTTCGGCACCGAAGCGTGCATACTGGGAGTAGGGGACACCGAGCACTTGCTTCATGTCGAACTCGTCGGTGTTGGCCTTGGTGAGGTTGGCAACGGCGGCAAGGAAGTTGCCGGCGGTCTCGAGCGAGGCGTGGAAGGCCGTGAAGTCTTCACGTGTGCCGTACTGCTGGTTACTGTAGCTGTAGTCATATCGCGCATCAAGGATGAAGTGGCTGCTGTACTGGTTTATCAGTCGCAGGTCGTTGAGGCTGAGCATTCGAAGGGCGAAGTCTTCTTCGAGATTGATCATGCGGACAAAGGTCATCTCCACAGGCAGTAGCTGGTTGCTGACATGGCGCGAATGGCTCCATGTGTAACCGAAGGAGGTGTTGGCCAGGATGCGCTCGAAGTAGTGGCGGTACTGATAGCTGCCACCGGCCGAGAAGAGGGTGTGGGGCTTGATGCGCTGGAAGACGATGTTGCGCGTGAAGGGCAGAAGGAATATCGGCATGTCGAGCGAGACGTCGAGCCCCGCCTCGAAGGCGGAGAAGTTGTCGTAGAAGCTCTCGCCGCGTTTGCTGAAGATGAGTTTCGGCAGCTCAAAGAGAATGGAACCCTTGACTTTCAACAACTCGGCACCTCCAAAGATGTTCTTGTGCTGGTATTCGATGGCTGTCTCGACACCGAGGTTGCCACCGGTGAAGAAGTTGTTGTTGCGGCTGCTGTCGTTGGCGCCCAATGGAGAAGCATTGGTGAGCTCGATGGAGAGGCTTATCTTCTGCTGGGTGGTCCGAATGAGTTTTATGTGTGCGTCGACAAGCGGCAGCGAGTCGGTTGAGGCCGGCGACGGCAGCATGTCGATGTTGATGTACTTGAAGTTGCGCAGGCCGAGGAGTGAGTTGTAGGTGTCGGTGATATAGTGGGGCCTGTATGTCATACCGGGGAAGAGCATGAGCGAGCGGCTGATGGTCTGCGGCTTGATAGACATTGGACGGTCGAAGACGTAGATGTTGTCTATGCGCCGTGTGGCTCCCGGATAGGTGTGGATGAGGGTGTCGTAACTTGTCGGTGTGTTGCGCAGACCTGCATTGCTATGTGGGTATATGTATACGTTGTTGATGTGGTACACCTGCAGATTGCGGCTGTCGACGATGACGTCGATGCTGAGTTTGGAGGCCGAGTAGGTGGTGTCGACAATAAAATGGACGTTGTCGTTGGAGGCGAGGTAGTAGCCGGCTTCGCGCAGGGTGTTGACTATGCGGCTACGCTCTGCGGCAATCTTCTCCTGGTCGTAGGGGTCGCCAGCCACAAGGGGCGACTCGTCCTCGGTTTCGTCGAGGATATGGCGTACGGCTGGGTTCTCCGTGCGGTAGGTAATCTCGTCGATGAGGTAGCGGTGCGTGGCTTTGATGTTGTAGCGTATGCTGATGTTGTGGTCGTCCGTCGCCACGGTGTCGAAGCTTGCCGTGCTGCCGAAGCAGCCTTTCGACACCATCAGTTGTCGCAGCTGGTCGGCGGTCTGGCGACTGCGCTCTTCGTCGTAGACGACAGGCGCTTCGCCTATGCGGTGCATGGCGTTGTTCCAAAAGTTGGACGTGGTGTCCGTCAGAAAGCAGTAGGTCCATTTGCTGATTGGCAGCCATTTGATACCGAGGGCTTTGGTGTTGGGACGCTGCAGGTAGTACTTCTTGGCGTGCTTCAGGGCGGCGGCTACTTCAGGAGTCACCGCGCTGCTGTCGGACATCTGCACATCAAGCGTCACATCGTGTAGCACATGTTCCCCAGGCCCGAGATAGGGCTCGACGGAGCAGCTGCACAGCAGCAGTGCCACGAGTGACGTCAGTATATGTGTGATCCTAATCTTCAATGGTATTCAGTATCTTGTCGGTGCTGCCGAGGTTGGCGTTCATATAGTCGGTGCAGGCTTGTGAGGCTTTGCGATAGGCGTCAGTGTCGGTGAGCAAGGGTGTGATGTGGGCGATGAGTTCGTCTTGGCAGCTGTGGCTCCATCCACCACCACGGGCGATGATGTCCTTGGCCTCCTGGAACTTGCCATAGTTGGGACCGAAGAGCACGGGCTTGCCGAAGGTCACGGCCTCCAGTATGTTGTGAATGCCCACGCCGAAGCCACCACCGATGTACGCTACGTCGGCATAGCGGTAGAGCTTCGACAGCATGCCGATGTTGTCGATGATGAGGGTCTGCTTGCCGGATGGTTCGGGGTCGCCGGACAGTCTGGAATACCTCACGCTGTCGGGGAAGTGTTTTTCTATCTGTTGCAGGTGTTCTTCGCTTATGACATGCGGCGCCAGAATTATCCGTAATCGGTAATCTGTAACCTGTAACCTTGCCAGTAGTTCCTCATCGGGCGGCCATGTGCTGCCACAGACGAGTACTTTGCCGTTGTGTCCGTCAAGGAAACGCTCCACGGTATCGTTGCCTTCGGCAGCAAGGGCTATCTGGTGCGCACGGTCGAAGCGTGTGTCGCCGGCCAGCGTACAGTGCTCCACACCGTGTTCGCGCAGCAGACGCAGACTCTCTTCGTTCTGCACGAATAGGTGCGTGTAGCAATGCTTCAACTGGCGCAGGAACCATCTGCCCCAGGGCTTGAAGAAGTACTGGTCGGGCCGGAATATGGCTGAGAAGATATATGTGGGTGTGCCGCGGCGCTTCAACGCTGCAAGGTAGTTGAACCAGAAGTCATACTTGACGAAGAACACCGCCTGAAGGTTTTTTATGCGCTTGGTGAAGCAGCGCACCGTCAGCGGCAGGTCGGGCGGCAGGTAGCACACGGCCTGAGCCATGGGGTAGTTCTTGCGCACTTCGTAGCCCGACGGCGAGAAGAATGTCAGCAGCACCTGTTGTTCAGGATGCTTGCCGATGTAGCTCTCGAGAACAGGACGGGCCTGTTCAAACTCACCGAGGCTGGCGGCATGGAACCACACCACAGGGCGCCCGTCGAGCTTCCTGAGCTCTTCGCCCCAATGGTGCCAGCCTCGCAGCATCAGACGTGCGTTGCGGTGGCCGAAGAATGCCGCCACATGTACGCCGAAGCAGTAGAACCAGATGCCTATAGTGTAAAAGAGTCTCATCTCTTCGTTATGACGTTATCACGTTATTAGTAGTAGTAATAATCGTAAGTCGTTTTGCCCATCAGCGGGAACATCCACGACAGCCGCAGGCCGTACATTAGGTCGAAATGACTGCCGTTGTCCTTGCCGTTGAGGCCAATGACGTTGTCGAGCTGGTATGGGCGGGTGGACCAGCTGAGGCATTGGCTCACCTCGAACATGACCTTGAAGTTGACGTATGTGGAGAGGTTGCTCATGAACACAAAGCCGATGCCTTCGGTGAGTATGGCACCGTGTTGCATGTGGTCGTAGATCTTGGCGTAGTCGCCGTTGAGTTGCGGCACAGGGCTCTCGTTCATGTCCTGCGAGAAGACGGTCTTCTGCATCATCCATCCACCGCTGAGCTTGAGCATGATACCGGAGTTGGGGTTGTCTTTGATGACGGGTATTATCTTGGCGCCGCCAACACGTGCCGACAAGCCGCGGTTATAGGCCGCCACGGCACCGTCATAGCCGCCCCAGCAGAGTGCTATGCCCGAGGATGTGTAGACGGGTATGCGCTCTTCGCGGTTGCGCAGGTTGTCACTGTTGTAGCCGAACCACATGTCGGCGTCGAAGGTGACCATCCAGTTGCTCTTGTATTTGTAGTCACACCCTATGGAGAAGTCGAGGTAGGGCCCTTTGTATAGATCCCCCATGGTGCCCCCCTGCGCCCCGTTGCTCGCCGAGCCGAAGCCGGGCATAAGCACACCGGCGGTGAAACCTATGATATGGCATTCCAGCGTGTCCACGGTGAGCTTCACCTGGCTCATCGCCATGGTGGGCAACAGTGTGGCCGCCAGTGCTATTATCCAAAATTTATTTCTCATTTCCAAAAAAGTTCGTATCTTTGCAAATCGTTTATTGAAACGACTTTCGTCACAAAATATTGTATAATAAATAAAAAAATATACTGTCAATGGCAAAAGATTTCTCGAAACGCAGTGAGAACTATTCCGAATGGTATAATGAACTCGTCGTCCGTGCCGATCTGGCCGAGCAGAGCGCAGTGCGTGGCTGCATGGTCATAAAGCCCTATGGCTATGCCATCTGGGAGAAGATGCAGCACCAACTTGACTCTATGTTCAAGGCCACCGGCCATGTCAACGCTTATTTCCCCCTCTTCATCCCCAAGAGTTTCCTCAGCCGTGAGGCTGAGCATGTGGAAGGCTTCGCCAAGGAATGTGCTGTGGTAACCCACCACCGTCTGATGAACGACCCCAACGGCAACGGTGTCGTCGTCGACCCCGCCGCCAAGCTCGAAGAAGAGCTTATCGTGCGCCCCACCTCCGAGACAATCATCTGGAGCACCTATAAGAACTGGATCAAGTCCTACCGCGACCTGCCCATCCTCTGCAACCAGTGGGCCAACGTTGTGCGCTGGGAGATGCGCACCCGTATGTTCCTCCGCACCGCCGAATTCCTCTGGCAGGAGGGCCACACAGCCCACGCCACCCGCGAGGAGGCCGAGGAGGAAGCTCGCAAGATGCTTGACGTCTACGGCGACTTCGTGGAGAACTACATGGCTGTGCCTGTCATCAAAGGACACAAGAGCCCCAACGAACGCTTCGCCGGTGCCCTCGACACCCTCTGCATCGAGGCTATGATGCAGGACGGCAAAGCCCTCCAGGCTGGCACCAGTCACTTCCTCGGGCAGAACTTCGCCAAGGCTTTCGAGGTGCAGTTCCTCAACAAGGAGAATAAGTTAGAGTATGTATGGGCCACCTCGTGGGGCGTCAGCACCCGCCTGATGGGCGCCCTCATCATGACCCACTCCGACGACAACGGACTCGTGTTGCCGCCGCGCCTGGCACCCATCCACGTGGCCATCGTCCCCATCTGCAAGAGCGACGAGCAACAGCGCCAGCTCGACGAACATATCGCCCCGATAGTCAAGGCTCTTGAAGCCAAAGGCTTGGTGGTGAAGTACGACAACCGTCCTGAGTACAAGCCGGGCTGGAAGTTCACCGAGTACGAGTTCAAGGGCGTCCCCGTGCAGCTGGCCATAGGTGCCCGCGACATGGAGAACGGCACCTGCGAGGTGCGCCGCCGCGACACCCTCGAGAAGGCTACGCTGCCCCTCGAAGGCATCGCCGACCACGTCTACGACCTCATGGAGGATATTCAAAAGAACCTCTTCAAGAAGGCTGCCGACTTCCGTGCCTCGATGACCCGCAAGGTCGACACCTGGGACGACTTTAAGGTCGAGATTGAGAAGAATGGCTTCCTGCTATGCCACTGGGACGGTACCCCCGAGACCGAGGAGCGCATCAAGGAAGAGACCAAGGCCACCATCCGCTGCATCCCCTACGACGCTCCCGAAGAGGAAGGCAAGTGCATCTACAGCGGCAAGCCCAGCCACCGCCGCGTCGTCTTCGCCCGCAGCTACTGATTTGAAAACCCTGCACATAAACGTGGCCGCTGTGCTTTTGCACAGCGGCCCTTCTTTATTAATGCCACTACCAAGTTGTTGAATTACAGCAAAACCTCTTTTTTGTGCGGTGTTGAGCAATATTATTCGTTAATTTGCGTTAATAGGGTCAGATACTAACCATCTAAAAACTTAAAACTATGAAGATTTGTAACAAAATGCTTGCTGAGTGCTTCGGCACTTTCGTTCTCGTTCTGGGCGGCTGCGGCACAGCGCTGTTCGGACACGTGGGCTTCCTCGGTGTGGCCATCGCCTTCGGCCTCACAGTCATCGCCATGGCTTATGGCATCGGCCATGTGAGCGGCGCCCACCTCAACCCAGCCGTCTCGTTCGGCGTGTGGGTCAACGGTCGTATGTCGTTCAAGGACATGCTCCTCTACTGGGTGAGCCAGATTGTCGGTGCCATCGTCGCCGGTGCTGTGCTGTTCGGCATCTACAAGGCTGCCCATCTGGGCGCCACAGGCGTGTTCGCCGCCAACGGCTACGGCGAGGCCTTCCAGGCTGCCGCCGGTGAAGGCTACCTCAATGTGAGCATGTGGGGCGCCTTCGCCATCGAGGCTGTGCTGACCTTCGTCTTCCTGATGGTCATCCTCGGCGCTACCGACGAGCGCAGCAATACCAAGGCCGCCGGTTTGGCCATCGGCCTGACGCTGACGCTTATCCACCTGGTGAGCATACCGCTGACCAACACCAGCGTCAACCCCGCCCGCTCCATCAGCCAGGCTATCTTCAGCGACTGCGCCACTTGGAGCGCCTGTAGCCAGCTGTGGCTCTTCATCGTGGCCCCGCTTGTGGGCGCCGCTGTGGCCGGCCTGTTCTACAAGTGCGTCTGCGGCGACTGCTGCTGCAAGAAGGCTTGCAAGAAAGACTGATTAACATTTGTCTGATAGAAGTAAGCGGCCCGCGCCATACGGCGCGGGCCGCTTGTTTTGTTGCCATGCCCGAGCCGATGGGGCACATCAGGCATGGCTTTGAGACTACTTTACGAATTATCTGCTACGTGGTCGCTCCGTACCCGCTCCGTACCCGCTCCGACTGTTCACCGGTTGTTTAACGGTTTTTTGTCGAAGAAAGGTCGGAGGAGATACGGAGTGGGTACGGAGAGGCAAAGGTTAACTGTCAGTCGGTGTCTTTGACGATGTTGTCGGGTGTGATGGTCACTTGCTCGACGGTGTTGGCGAGGGTGGGGGAGAAGGGGCGGCAGAGGCGGATGTAGTTGTCGGTCCAGCCAAGCATCTCCGCTTGAGTGCTTGGTTGTTTGAGTGCTTGATTGCTTGGGTGGGGTGAGGACTCCCAGAGGACGGGACGCGTCTTGCCGAGCTGGCTGTCGATGAAGGCGCGGTGTTTGCGCTCGCTGAGTTCGAGGAGGCGGGCGGTGTGCTCGTGGCGGACGGGGACGGGTATCTTCTCACCAAGGCGGAGGGCTGCGGTGCCGGGGCGGTCGCTGTAGGTGAAGACGTGGAGGTAGGAAATAGGGAGTGAGTCGATGAAGCTGAGCACTTTGGCAAATTCCTCCTCGTTCTCGCCGTTGAAGCCGGCCATGACGTCGGCGGCTATGCAGGCGTCGGGCATTACGGCCTTGATACGCTGCAGTTTGGCGGCGTAGAGGGCGGTGTCGTAGCGGCGGTGCATGAGTTGCAGCACGTGGTCGCTGCCGGCCTGCAGGGGGATGTGGAAGTGGGGGAGGAAGGCGCGGCTTGAGGCCACGAAGTCGATGATGTCGTCGGTGAGCAGGTTGGGCTCTATGGATGATATGCGGTAGCGGAGGATGCCCTCAATCTGGTCGAGGCCTTTGAGAAGGTCTAAGAACGATTCGTTCCGGTGTTGGCCGAAGGTGCCGGTGTTGACGCCGGTGAGTATCACTTCTTTGGAGCCCGAGTCGGCGATGCGGCGTGCGGCGCAGAGAGTCTCTTCGATAGAGGCTGAGCGCGAGCGGCCGCGGGCGAAGGGGATGGCGCAGTAGGTGCAGAAATAGTCGCAGCCGTCTTGTATCTTGAAGAATGTACGTGTGCGGTCGCCCGAGGACCACTGCAGGGCAAAGCCCTCCCGCTTCGCGAGATCTTGGAAATCTTGGAGATTATTGTTGTCTGGTCCGTCAAAATCTTGTGAAATCTCATTGAGCCTATTTCCAAGATTTGCAGAATTAAGCAGATATGGCAGCAGGTGTTTTCGGTCGTTGCCGAGGACGAGGGTGACGCCGGGGATGGCTTCAATTTCTCTGGCAGCTACCTGGGCGAAGCATCCCATGACGACAATCTGCGCGTCGGGATTCTGGCGGTGTGCCTGACGTATGGCGGCGCGGCATTTCTTCTCGGCTACAGCGGTTACGGTGCAGGTGTTGATGAGGTAGAGGTCGGCTTTCTCCGCTCCCCGCGAGCACGCGGCCCAATCGACTATGGTGTTGCCTTCGGCGGCGAGGCGGCGCAGGGTGTCGGAGGTCTCAGCGAAGTTGAGCTTGCAGCCAAGTGTATGTGCGGCGATGGTCATGTGAGGAAGAAAAGGTAGGGGTGAAATGTTAAAAAAGTGATAAAATTTTGCCGGTTGGGGAAATATATGTATCTTTGCAGTCGGAAAAAGGGATGGAGAGAGAGGATATTGGATTGATTGTTAGAAGAAAAGGTTTCCCAGATACCTTCTAAATTTTGGGTTTTGTAATAGTGTTTAATGGTAGATACAGCCCCCTGTCTTGGGGGCTGCGTCTTTTTTTGTCGTGCCGTGCCGGGGCATTTCATAGAGGTCCCGGCTATCGGATAAGTTTTTCGAGGGGGGAGTCGTCCTCGTACTGGCGGCTGCGTACCATCTTGAGGCCGTCTTCGTCGGGGAAGATGGCAAAGTCGGGTTGCGGCTCGAGGATAAGCACTTCGCGACCCTCAGAGTCCTTGGATACGCCTTGTACGCAGCTCATAGCCACGAGGATGCGGCTTTTGTGGTTGGCGAAGGCGAAGAACTCGCTGCCTAGACGGTCGTAGAGTGCTTCGGAGCTCTCGCGCGACACTTTCTTGGTGCCATCCTTTAGATATACGACGGTTTTGGCCTTGCCCTGCGGTGCGAGGCAGGCGATATTGCGGACGGATACAAACTCGGTGTCAGGAGTGAGGAGGCGCACGCGGCGGTCGCTGAGTGTGCCGTGGTTCCAGGTCTCGTCGACGACGAGGTGGCGGTCCTCGAAGAAGCGGTAGGCGCCGTGGCGGAAGCCGTCCTTGTAGAAGCCCTCGCGGATGAGGAGGCCGTTGTCGTCGTACTCGACGAGGCGTCCCTCGAGGCCACCGCGCACATAGATGCCTGTGATATAGCCGCGCTCACCGATGCGTTTCCACCAGCGGCCGTGGCGGTGGTTGTCGGCCCAGTGGGTTACCTCGGCGGTGTCGCCCTTGGAGGTGTAAATGACGTGGAGGCCGTGCTTGACACCCATCTTGTACTGTGCTTCCTTGACGAGTCGGCCGCTCTCGTTATAGAACTTCCACTGGCCGTCGCGGTTGCGCTGGTTGTAGGTGCCGGTGGCAAGGCGGTGCCCCTGCTCGTCGAAAGCCTCGTGGTTGCACACGCGACCGGGCTCGGTGTAGGTGTTGCGGATGCGTACAGATCCGTCGTGGTAGTAGTAGGTGAAGACGCCAGTCTCAAGACCGTCGACGAAGGTGCCTTCGTAGATTTTGGAGCCGTCCTTGTCGGTGCGTACCCAGTGACCCTGGCGGCGGCCCTGTTTGTCAATCTTGTTTTGTGCCACAGCGCCGACAGAGGTCAGCAGCATGGCGGCGGCGAGGAATAATAATGTCTTTTTCATTCGGGTTGTACTTGCTATTATTTGTTTGAATAACGCCGTTTTATGTTATTTATTTTAATATGTCGAAAAAAAGATGTATTTTTGCATTCGAATAAAGCGACTAAAAATGAGAAATATTGCAGTGATACTGGCAGGTGGAACAGGCAGCCGCATGGGTGCGGAGGTGCCTAAGCAGTTTCTGCCTCTTGCCGGACGTGCTGTGATAGAATATCCGATAGGTGCCTTCGACAGCCATCCGGCCATCGACGAGGTGGCTGTGGTGATGCATCCCGACTGGAAGGGTGAGTTCGAGGCTATCGCCAAGAGGAACAGCTGGCGGAAGCTGACCAAGGTTATTGATGGCGGCAGCGAACGCTACATGTCTTCGCTCAACGCAATTATGGCGTACATCGACGAGCCTGACGACACCAACCTGCTGCTGCATGACGCGGCGCGCCCTTTCGTGACGGCAGAGATTATCGACCATGTGGTAATGGCATTGGAGCACCACGAGGCTGTGGGAGTGGCGGTGCCGAGCACTGATACCGTGTGGGAGGTGCATCCCGACTTTGACGGCAATGACTTCGGACGTTTCGTGGCACGTATTCCCGAGCGCCGTCTGATGTGGCGTGCCCAGACACCTCAGTCTTTCCGCCTGCCCTTGATACGCGACGCCTACCAGCGGGCCCTGCAGGACCCACAGTTTAGCGTCACCGACGACTGCGGCGTGGTTCGTAAATACATGCCCGGCACCAAGATAACGGTGGTGGAAGGCAGCGAGAGGAATATGAAAATAACCCATGCGGACGACCTGTCCGTGATGCAAAACAATATAAACAATGGATAAGAAAACAGTGTATGTTGGCATGAGTGCCGACATGATACACCCGGGTCACCTAAATATAATTCACGAGGCTGTCAAACTTGGCAGCGTGACGGTCGGTGTGCTTACAGATGAAGCCATAGCCAGCTACAAGCGGTTGCCGTACCTTACCTATGAACAGCGAGCCGAGATAGTAAGCAATATCAAGGGTGTGGACCGTGTGGTGCCGCAGACTACATTGGATTATGTGCCCAACCTCCGAGAGCTTAAGCCTGACTATGTGGTGCATGGCGACGACTGGAAAGAGGGCGTGCAGCAGAAGACTCGCCAGCGCATCATCGACGCGATGGCGGAATGGGGCGGCAAGGTTATAGACATACCGTACACCCAGGGTATCAGCAGTACTGCCATGAACCAGCGCCTGAAAGAGATTGGCACAACGCCTGAGATACGAATGAAACGTCTGCGTAGACTGATAGGTGCCAAGAAGATTGTGCGAATACTGGAGAGCCATAGTGGATTGACAGGCCTTATAATAGAGAATACCTATGTGGATGTGAACGGAAAGAAAGAGGAGTTCGACGGCATGTGGGCCAGCAGCCTCACTGACAGTACCAGCAAGGGTAAGCCCGATATCGAGGCGGTGGATATCACAACACGTCTGCACGACCTAAACGACGCCCTCGAAGTGACCACCAAGCCCGTTATTTTCGACGGTGACACTGGTGGCAAGGTGGAACATTTTGTATTTACCGTACGTACTTTGGAACGTCTGGGTATTTCGGCAGTCATCATAGAGGACAAGGTGGGTCTGAAGCAGAATTCATTGTTTGGTACCGATGCGGTGCAAACTCAGGATACCATAGAGGGTTTTTGTGCCAAAATCAAGGCTGGCAAGAATGCGCAGATTACCGATGACTTCATGGTAATAGCCCGAATTGAGAGCCTTATTGCCGGCAAGCCGGTGGAGGATGCTCTTGAGCGAGCCCATGCCTATGTGGCTGCCGGAGCCGACGGCATAATGATTCACAGCAAGAACAAAGACGGCATGGATATCAAGGAGTTCTGCCAGAGATTCCGTGAGAAAGATGTTGAAACGCCTATCGTGGCTGTGCCGACAACATACAACCAGTTTACAGAAGATGAGCTGGCCTCGTGGGGCATCAATGTGGTTATCTATGCCAACCACATGCTTCGTGCAGCATATCCTGCGATGGTGAACTGCGCCAAGAGCATACTGATGCATCAGCGCAGTCTTGAGGCCAGTAACGACTACTGTATGCCGATAAAAGAAATACTTACCCTCATACCTGGAACAAAGAAATGATTACACCGCAGTTTTTTATAGAAAAGCTCAAGAGCGAGGGTGTGGAATTCTATGCTGGTGTTCCGGATTCGCTGTTGAAGAATGTATGTGCATATATTACAGACCACTTCGATGGCAGACATAATATTATCGCTGCCAACGAAGGTGGCGCGGTGGCGCTCGCAGCAGGATACCATCTTGCCACCGGCAAGGTCGGGTGTGTGTATATGCAGAACAGTGGAGAGGGTAATGCAGTGAACCCGTTGGCGTCGTTGACCGACCATGAGGTGTATCATATACCTCTTTTGTTGTTGATAGGGTGGCGAGGCCGCCCAGGTGTGCACGATGAGCCGCAACATGTGAAGCAGGGTAAAGTGACGACAGGCTTGCTCAATGTGATGGGCATCAACTATGAGGTATTGTCGAAGGAGGAAGAACAGGCGGCTAGGCAGATAGAGAAAGCTATGCGTAGTATCCGTGAGACTGGCGATGCATATGCGCTGGTGGTTGAGAAGGATACTTTTGACAGCTATACGCTGCAGAATGTAGAGAAGAATGACTACACCATGAGCAGGGAAGAGGCAATCCGGGCGGTTGCCGCCAGTATGCCAGACGATGCTGTCATCGTTAGCACAACGGGCATGATAAGCCGCGAGTTGTTTGAATACCGTACCGCAATGGGGCAGGGACATGAACGCGACTTCCTTACGGTGGGGTCGATGGGGCATGCCTCGATGATAGCTCTCGGCATTGCATTGCAGCATCCGGAGCGTAAGGTATATTGTTTCGACGGTGACGGTGCCAGTATCATGCACATGGGCAATATGGCTATTGTCGGCAGCAAACATCCAAATAACTATGTCCATGTGGTATTCAATAACGGTGCTCATGACAGCGTAGGCGGACAGCCGACGGTAGGTCATAAGATTGACCTTGTAGGTATTGCCAAAGCTATGCACTATGACGATGCGGTTTGTGTCGTAACGTCGGAACAGCTGAGAAAGGCATTGGGTGATGTGCACACCAAGGGTTTGCAATTGATTGAGGTTAGGGTGAAAAAGGGTAACCGTAAAGACCTTGGACGTCCGACTACCACTCCGATACAGAATAAAGAGGCTTTGATGGATTTCCTTAAAAAGTAATTGTGATGCAGCAAATACTTAAGGGATATGAGAACATAGAGAAGGCTTTGTCGGAGGTGGGCAGCAAGCGTTATATGCTTGTATGCGATACTTCGTTCCCTTTCTTGCCGATTAAGGATTCTTTCCATCCGACAGCAATGTTCAATGATTTTACCCCAAATCCTCTATATGAGCAGGTGTGTGCAGGTGTGAGGCTTTTCAATGATAACCATTGTGATGCCATAGTCGCAGTCGGTGGCGGATCCACCATCGACGTGGCCAAGTGTATAAAGCTTTACTGCAGGATGGACCACAAGGAGAACTACCTGCAGCAGGAATATAAGGATAGCGGTATACCCTTGATTGCGGTGCCTACTACCGCTGGTACCGGTAGTGAGAGTACTCGCTATGCAGTTATTTACTTTGAGGGCAAGAAGCAGAGCGTTACTCATGAAAGCATTGTCCCCAACTATGCCGTTCTTGAACCTGCATTACTAAAATCACTGCCCCTTTATCAGAAGAAGTGCACAATGCTTGACGCAATGTGCCAGTGTATTGAGTCAATATGGAGTGTCAACTCCACCGACGAGAGTATGCTCTACGCCAAGATTGGTCTGCAGATGATAATGGATCATTGGCACGGGTATATTGAAGACAACAACGATGAGGATGCTCAGTATATTATGATGGCGGCCAATTACGGCGGACGTGCAATAAACATCTCGCAGACGACGGCACCTCATGCTATGAGCTACAAGCTGACTTCCATGTACGGTTTGCCGCATGGTCATGCTGTGGCACTCTGTCTGCCTGAGGTGTGGATGTACATGATGGAACATCCTGAGAAATGTATCGACCCTCGCGGCAAAGAGCACCTTGAGTTCGTCTTCGAATGGCTGGGACAAATGATGGGATGCGATAGCGCATATAAAGGGCTGATGATGTTTCGTACCATAATGTTCAGCTTGGGAATGCCCGAATTGCACAGTGAGCACATCGAAACCGATCTCGACGTGCTGTCCTCTTCAGTCAATCCTGTACGTCTAAAAAACAATCCTGTAGCCCTAGACCCAAACACCTTGCGTTATCTTTACGAACGCGTCTTCTCATTTACTAAACTGCATATCTAATCATGAGAGAACTGATTGTTAAGTTGGCAACCTTCGTCGGTCTATACAACTGGCTGATGAAAATAGACAACCGTATAGAGACAAAGCGACAGAATAAGGCTTTTATGAAGTATGGCCTCGAAGCACTGCGCGAGGCTGTGGCTTCCACCGACAAATGCGGAGGCAAGCTCTTCCTGGCTTTTGGCTCTTTGCTCGGTGCTTACCGTGAGAAGGGGTTTATCCCTTTCGATTATGACCTTGATATGGGGTTGCTGGCATCGGAACGGTCCGACAATCTTGTTGCAACGATGCGCCATCACGGATTTACATTGCTTCGACAGTACTATATTAAAGCCACAGGTCGTATATGTCTCGACAAATACGACTATAAAGGTGTCCATGTCGATGTTCATTATTTCTATCCCGACGGTGACGGCAATCTTTACTGCGACCTGTGTCTCCCACATGAGAGCAAACCTTGGCGGGAAGCTAATGCCACCGATGGCTTCCCGACAATCATTCGCACAGTGCCCAATAGTACATTCTCAAAGCATGATTTCCTTGGCGAACAGGTGTATATGCCAGACCGCACCGAGGAGTGGCTACGCACCCTCTATGGCGAGCATTTCATGACACCAGACCCAAAATGGACAATGGGCGACCATAAAAAACGCTCCCAGTCTAACGGGGAGCGTATGTATCGCAGAAAGGTGAACTAGTTATATAATACTGCCCGGAACTTGTCTACCATCCGGTCGGCGGAGTATTGCTCTACAAACACTTTTCTTGAATATTCGTTGAAGCGGTGTCGTGAATGCTGGCATAGGTCGTTGATGGCGGCGACGAATTCATCGGCCATCTCACAGCAGGCACCAGCCTTTGAGTAGTCCAACTTATAGCCGCTCCATGCTTCCGGGGTGCCTATTATGTTCTTGCCGTACATCAGGCTCTCGCAGGTCTTCACCTTCATGCCGCTGCCTTTGAATATGGGAAGCACCATGATGTCGGCGGCTTCGAACAGCGGCTCTAGGTCAGGCACATTGCTCAACACTTCTATGTCTGAGCGCATCCAGTCGCTCTCTTTCAACTTCTCCATCCCTTTGCCCACAATCTGCATGCGGATGTTGACTTTGGGAAGAACGTTCTTCACAAACCACTCTATACCTTCTACGTTGGCAGGAAAGTAGGCTCCGAGGAACATGCAGAGAGGAGGGTTGCCGATAGGCTCTGTGGGGTAGGTGTCATGCTGGTAGCGGTCGACGAAAGCTACCGGTATCAGCTGGTCTGCACGGCGGTGGTACCGTTGGAAAAGCTCGTCGTCATCTCGCGTGCTGAGGGCTATTGTACGGTCGGCATAGCGGCAGCTCCATCGGTCGTTACGGTCGGCACAAGGCACCACCAGCCATCTCATGGGGTTCAACTTGCTGGAGTATTTCGCCGAGAAGTAGACCGCCTCCACGTTGTGGAAAAAGCATACTACGCGGCCTTTGTATCCTGTCTCTTTCAGTCGTTTGGCTACAATGCCGAATACCGAGCGGTCTACAAACACCACGTCGTAGTCCTGCGCCATTCTGACTATCTCTTTCACCCGTTTGGGTGTGAGCCCGAAGTAGTAGCCCAGAGGCATATAGACTATTCCTTGCAGGTATTCCCATGGGCTACGATGATGTGCTTCGTCGTGTATGAAGTATGTGTCTACGTTCTCCTTACCGGCAATCTGGCGCAGTACGATAAGGTTCTTCTCGCTGCCCTGTTCACCCCCTTCGGGTACGCCGCGTGTCTTCTTGTATCGGATTATCAGTATCTTCATTTATTGCTTTTTCTTGCGGTATACAATGAAGATTGCACCTCCGGCCATAAGTACCAGCAGCACCGAGCCAATGATGGTGACTATGTTCATCCGGTGGAACAGCGGTGCTTCGTTCTTGAACTCTATCACGTGGTCACCCGCAGGTATCACCATTGCGCGGAGGATATAGTTGGCCCGTATGTATTCTGCTGGTTTCCCATCGATGTAGGCGCGCCAGTCCGGCTCATAGTATATCTCGCTGAACACCGCCAGCTGTTCGTCGCTCGTGTGCGTTTTGTATGTCAAGTGGTCCGGATTGTACAGCTTCTCATGCACCATCTCTATGCGGTCGTTACTGTCAATGATGCTCTCGTTCTCCGGCAGGCTGAATTCCTCAGTGTTCACCACTGCTGTGATAGCGGTGTTTATGTCGTTGAGGGCCAGTATCTCTTCGTTGGCGTTCTCCACCGCCTTCACTTCCTGCACAAACCAGGCGTTCCCCAGTGCACCAGGGTTCCTCTGTACCTGCCCGTTCTGCATCACTATATAGCGTGCGTTTAGCATGTTCAGCACACCTTCGTTGATGTGGCGGCTGATGTAGAAGTCTATGATGTCCTGGTAGCGGCGCATCTTCACTGCACTGTATCCGCCCACTTGGTGATGGAACGCCGCCGGCTTGCTGTCGTTGAAGGTGTTGGTGGCCAAATTTAGCACACGATAGTCCTGGTCGCCGTATCGCGCCGCCATCTCGTCTATCTCATAGTCCCACTGGTCCGGCTTCAGCTTCAGCTGGTTCTCGTTCACATAATTCTTCTCGTTCACATATCTGCGGTCCACTCCCCACAGATCGACAGCCGTCAGCACTATGAGCACCACCGTGGCCGTTATCGCAATGGTGTTCTTTTTGCCATTGTCATTGCCGCTTCGTTTCACATAGAACCACAGCACCGCAAAGGCCAGCGCCACAAACAGCAGCGACCGCCACGAGTCTCCTACAAAGAGCGCCTTACGGTCCTGTATCATCACGCTTTGTATCTGCGACCATTGCGCACCGTACTGCGGCGCCATCTGGTTGTCAACGGCTCCGCTGTAGCTCAGCCCGCCGCTCATCATCAGCCCTACCAGTATCGTCGCTGCCGTCAGACCGCCTCCTATGTATAGCGCCAGCTGTTTTCTCTTCGTCTCCACATCCTTCGAGAACAATTCGCGCAGTCCAAGTAGTCCCAGCAGCACCATGCATACGTTGGCAAGCACCAGACTCATGCTCGGCGTACGGAACTTGTTGTATAGCGGCAGGTTGTTGAATAGCCATTCGTTCACCGGCATCAGGTTGCGCCCCCATGACATCAGTATTGCCACCACCGTCGCTGCTATCAGCCACCACTTCTCCGGCCCTTTCACCAGTATCAGACCCATCACGGCCAGCAGCACCACTATTGCGCCGAAATAAACAGGCCCGCTTGTGAAGGGCTGGTTGCCCCAGTACAGCGGCATCTGCTCCTGCCTGAAGGCTTTGTACGACGCACTCTCCCTGCTCACGGGCTCTCCGCTGCCGCCACCCATCGCACCAGGCACAAGCAGCGTGTATGTCTCGCCTACACCGTAGCTCCACGAGAAGGCGTAGTTGATGTCCAGTCCGCTCGTCTTGCCGCTCATTGATGCTGGTTCGCTGTCGTGGTACAGGTCTTCGGGCGTCACCGTTATCGCGTTGCCGCCACGCATTGTCTGTTTGGCATACTGTTGGCTCACTATCAGCGCTCTCGCATTGCAGGCAAAGGCCAGTGCGCACCCTATCAGCAGCACGCCCACGCCCCATGCGAATTTCGGCAGGTATTTGTCTTTTATCGCATACACCAGATGTGCCAATCCCAGCAGCACTGCCCCTATTATGGTGTAGAAGGTTATCTGTATATGGTTGAAGTTCAGCTGCAGACCCAGCGCAAGGGTGAACAGCAGCCCGCCCCAAAGCCAGTCTTTGCGCTTGTCTCTCCCATCCTTTGCCCTACGTAGGCATAGTATCATGCCAGCCAGTATCGGCGCCATCATCGCTATCGCCCACGCTTTCGAGATATGGCCGGCCTCCACGATGATGATGTTGTAGCTCCCCAGCCCGAAAGCGACCGCTCCAAGCAACGACAGCAACGGCGTGCACCCCAGCACTGCAAGGGCTACGTAGAATCCTATAAGGTACAGGAACAGTACGCCTATCGTCCGCCCCACGCCAAACATCTCAAGGTTGACCATCGACCGCAGCGGCGACATGATGCTCTGCATCGGCGGATTCCCACCAACCTGGTATATAGGCATTCCGCCGAACATGGCACTGTTCCACAGCGCATACTCGCCTGTCTTCGCGTGGTAGTCTTTCGTCTCCTTCACCATCGCCTCGAACTTCTGCGTGTCGCCTTGGTACATCTCCTTGCCACTCAGCACCGGCGAGAAATATATGCATGCCACCGCCGCCATCACGGCAACCATCGCAACATGTATCCAAATGTTTTTCTTCATATATTTGTTTGTTTTTATTTCTCTAACATCTAACATCTACTTTACCGTCGGGTACTCAACCCTCACGTGGTAGATGCTCATCATCTTCTCTTTCAGCATCCTCCTTATCCTTGCAATATCGCCGTACGTCAGGTCGCAATTGTCTAGCTGCCCTGCCTCTATCTTGCCGTCAATCAGTTGGTCCACCATCTTGTCCGTCGCCTCTTTGCTATGCACCTTAAGGCTTCGGCAGGCCGCCTCCACGGTGTCCACTATCATCACCACCGCCGTCTCGCGGCTATAGGGTCGCGGCCCAGGATAGCGGAACAGGCTTGCGTCGAAGTCGC
Source organism: uncultured Bacteroidota bacterium (assembly GCA_902791695.1). Lineage (GTDB taxonomy): Bacteria > Bacteroidota > Bacteroidia > Bacteroidales > P3 > Colimorpha. The sequence continues at coordinate 126,434 of CADAWR010000009.1, read as the reverse complement.
CGTCAGGATGCTTCTCTTTCTCTTTGGCGTAGAAGTAGCCCGTGTAGGTGGTCCCGTGGTGCGTCCTTATGAAGTCCTGCACCTCCGTAGGCAGGTGGTACTGCCGCGCCAGTTCCAAGCCGTCCGTCACATGGCTCGTGATAATCTGCGCGCTCTCCGCATAGTCCAGCTCACCGTGCGGGTTGAAGTCGGAGCTCTGGTTCTCCGTGAAGTAGAATGGGTTGCGCGTCTTGCCTATGTCGTGGTACAGCGCCCCGACCTTCGCCAGCAGCGCGTTGCCCCCAATGTCGCCCATCAGGTCCTCCGTGATGTTCGCCACCTGCATCGAATGCTGGAACGTGCCCGGCGCACGGCGCGAAAGCTCACGCAGCGCCGGATGCCCCGTGCTGCTCAACTCCATCAGAGTCAGGTTCGTCGTCATTCCGAACAACTTCTCAAACAGGTATATCAGTGGGTACGCCAGCAGCGTCAGTATGGCGTTCAGGAAGAACATCAGGTAGCGCTCCGGCGTTATGGCGTTCAGATTCGTGTCCTGGCTCAGCACACCGGCCGTATATATGAACGAGTAGCTCGCGAAAATCACCAGCGCCAGCACAAAGAACTGGCTTCTCCGCTCCAGGTCGCGCACCGCAATGATGCTCATCATGCCCGTAATCAGCTGGTAGAATATGAACTCGAACGAGTTGGGCACCAGGTTGGCCAGTATTATCGTCATCGTCAGGTGCACATACAGCGCTACCCTCATGTCGAAGAAGACGCGCATCAGGATAGGCACTATGCACAGTGGCACCAGCAGCACCCAGTCGGGATTCACCCTCGTCACCAGAGCCACCACTGCCGACATCAGCAGTATCAGCAGCATCACGAACGTAACCTTCCGGTTGTCCTCCAGTATCGGGTGGCGCGTATTCTTCAGGAACATATACAGGGTCACAAAGGCTATCACCGCCAGCAACAGCTGGCCGCCCATCTGGCCCGCCAGACTGAAGCCGTCGCTGAACCTCCGGTCGTTCTCCGCCTCAAGGCTCCTTATCACCTGAGCCTTCTCCTCGCTCACCTCCTCGCCCTTGCTCACAATGTGGTCGCCAGCCATAACCATCTGGCTGCTGTAGCTTATCTGCGACAGGCGGCTCTCAAGCTCCAGCGCCGTACGCGCCTCGTCGGGCACCAGGCTTGGCTCCAGTATGCTGTCTCTCAGCAATCCCGCTCCCAAGTCGGCAGCACTGACATAGTCGCTCCCTTTGTGCATGCTGCCCACGTTGCCCTCCAGCACCACCACCTCGCGACCATCAAGGTCAGTCACCCCCTCCGGCAACGCAATGTAGCCAATACGGTATACACTGTCCACCTGTTTTCTCAGCTGCCTCAGCTCTGCACCGCTCGTCGTCCACCGTCCACTGGCCACCTTTTTCATTGCCCTCTCCCTAGCCGTCGAGTCGACCCTGTAGTACACTATCGCCCGCTGCCTCTCGGCCTCCTCCTCGCCGCGTATCTCGTCCGCCGACTTCAGCACCGCGAAATCGTACGGCGCCGTCAGGTCGGCTCCGCGCCACACGGCTCCCACCTTGTAGTCGTAGTGCACTCCATGACGTGTATGTGGGAAAATGACAACAATCAGCAACGCCGTCACCAGCATCGCCAACACCTTGTATAGCAACGGCAAACGTTTCACCGTCGAAGTCAATATGCTGCTCATCTTTTATCTTTTACAAACTGCAAAGATACGACTTTTTATAAAATGTACAAAATTTTTAACCTTTACCCCTGCACCCATGCCGCGTACCACGCAATCTCTACCCCGGAACCTATAGCCCATCCTCTCCGTCCTCTCTCCGTCCCCTCTCCGACTGTTCACCGGTTGTTCACCGGTTGTTTAACGGTTTAAACCGTCGAACAATCGTAGAACAACCGGTGAACAGTCGGAGAAGGGACGGACCGGCGTCGGAGAAATGATAAAAAAAATGCTTCCGCATACAATAAAAACGGTGTTGTGCTGTTATACCAATATTTGATAATAATAAAAAATATACAATAAAAATGAAGAAAATCTTTGCTATCGCTGCCGCAGTGCTTATGACTGCCAGCATGTTGAGCGCCCAAAACACTTTCAAGGGCATCGTGAAGTACAAGGTGGAATCGACCGGTCAGGTGGCTATGCAGATTCCCGAAGAGGCTGCCACTGCCGAGATCAAGGTCTCTGGCAACGACATGTACACCAAGAGCGCCATCTTCTTCCAGTCGCCCTTCTCGGAGTGCGTGCTCGTGCAGAACCTCACCATCACCCGCTGTGAGAACTACGGCATGCTGCTGAGCTACCTGCGCAGCCAGGGTTCCGAGTTCGACTACCAAGGTGAAGGCAAACTGATTATCAAGAACACCGCCAAGTCTTCGGACTTCGACAGCCTCGAGATTGTCGACACCGAGCCCGGCCATTTCTACTATGAGTACACCAGCGAGACCAAGGAGATTGCCGGTGTGACTGCCAAGAAGATGGTGCGCCACATGTATGACGAGGAGGGTGTCGACCATCCGCGCGTGATGTGGATTTGTGAGGAGATTGGTCCGAAGATCAATATCCTGTTCGACGGCATCAAGGGTATGCCCTTGGAGTGCACCGTCGAGGCTGGCGAAGGCAAGGCCATCACCTACACAGCCACCGAGGTGGTGAAGGGTAAGGTGAAAGAGGCCGACTTCCTGCTGCCCGACGGCTACGACACCCTCAGCGAAGAGGAACTCGAGACCCTCGGCACCCAGCTCCAGGAAGAGCTTGAGCTGCTGCAGGAAGAGTAGTGGGAGAGTTAAGTGTGAAGCGTTAAGTGATACGTTAAGTGAGCAAGGGTAAAAAGAAAACGACAGCCAAAGGCAAGGGCGCCGCAGGCAAGAGCCGTGCGGCGGCTTTCGTAGCGTTCCTGCGTAGCAAGCGTTTTGCGCATATCCGCGGGGCGCTCTATGTGCTCTTTTCCGTATTCCTCGTGGTGGCCATGATGGGCTACTATATTACCGACGCACGCGGCGGATGGGCTGGCTCGCTGGGCAAAGGGGTGGCGGAGTTCTTCGCCGTCAACCTCTTCGGCATCGGCAGTCTGGGCTTCTCGCTGCTCTTTTTCGTCTACGGCATGCGGCTGTGGGACGTCGTGGTGATGCCTTGGTGGAAGACATTCGGCAGCACAGTGTTCTGGATGCTGTGGTGCTCTGTCACCTTGGGCTACATCGGCGGCGTGTGGGTCAAGAGCGCCGGCTTCGAGAGCTACGCCGGCATAGGCCTGCAGATGGCCGAGCCGCTGCATAGGCTTATGAGCTGGTGGACGCTCGTGGCGCTGCTCTTCATCGCTATACTGTTCCTTGTGCTGGTGCACAAGGTGGAGCTGCCTAAGGTGGAGGGCGAAAAGTTGAAGGAAACGGGAGAGAAGCTTAAAGAGGAAATGATGAAGGGCCTGAAGACCGTCGGGCACGAGATTGAGGAGGTGGCAACCGAGAAAGAGACTAACGAGATAAAGGATAGCCGTTACGCTTCACCAGTTGCGGATGTGGAGGGAAAGGTGGAGGTTGAGAAACCAGAGGAGGAAGACGAGGGTGTGGATGCCGACTTCGAGGAGGAGGCTCTGAAGCTGTTCCATCAGCCGGTGCAACATCAGCCCGAAGAGGGGGCTCCGGCGGACGAAGAGCCTGCCTTCAGCATCGACGATGAGTTCGCCCGCATCAACGCCAGAGCGCAGGGGACAGAGATTGCCCTCGACACTGATGTCAGCATCCCTGAGGCCGACGAGCCCGCATCAGGCGATGTGAGCTTCACTATAGAAGAGCCCACCGGCGGCGAGGCCCCGCAAGAGCCGGAACCGCAGGAAGAAGAGGCCCACGAAGAGTTGGATGACGATGACTATCGCAGGCACTACGGTGTCGACGAACCATACGACCCGCATCTGGACTTGAGCGACTATGTGATGCCGGAAACGGCGCTGCTGGAAGACTGGGAGGTGTCCAATGTGCGTGTCTCCAAGGAGGAGCTGGTGGCCAACAAAGACCGTATTGTGCAGACGTTGCGCGACTATGGTATTGAGATTACCGAGATTACAGCTACTCCTGGTCCCACGGTGACCCTCTATAAGATTAAGCCTGCCCCAGGTGTACGTATCAGCAAGATTAAGAACCTTGAGGACGACATAGCCCTCTCGCTGGCGGCACTCGGCATACGTATCATAGCGCCGATACCGGGCGAGAGCAACGTCGGCATAGAAGTGCCCAACGCCAAGCCTCAGATAGTGGCTATGAAGACCATGCTCGACAGCGAAGCCTTCCAGAATGCAAAAGCGAAGATGGAACTGCCGGTGGCTTTCGGCAAAACCATCAGCAACGAGTGCTTTGTCACCGATCTGGCCAAGATGCCGCATTTGCTGATGGCTGGTGCCACGGGTACCGGTAAGTCGGTGGGCCTGAACGCCGTGCTGGCGAGTTTGCTATACACCAAGCATCCCAGCGAGCTGAAGCTTGTGCTTGTGGACCCGAAGAAGGTGGAGTTCAGTCTATACTCGGCGCTGGAGCGTCACTATCTGGCCAAGATGCCGGGTGACGAAGAGCCTGTCATCACTGATGTCAAGAAGGTGGTGCGCACGCTCAACAGTCTCTGCATAGAGATGGATTCGCGCTACGACCTGCTGAAACAGGCCAAAGTGCGCAAGATAACGGAATACAACGATAAGTTCTGCAAGCGGATGCTGAGTCCCGCCAACGGGCACCGCTACTTGCCGTACATAGTGGTGGTGATAGACGAGTTCGGTGACCTGATTATGACCGCCGGAAAGGAGGTGGAGCTGCCGATAGCGCGACTGGCGCAGCTGGCGCGTGCCGTTGGTATACACCTCATCATTGCTACCCAGCGTCCGACGACGAACATCATCACTGGTACCATCAAGGCCAACTTCCCTGCCCGTGTCGCTTTCCGCGTCACCAGTGGCATAGACAGCAAGACTATCCTCGATACCGGTGGCGCCCAGCAGCTGATAGGACGTGGCGACATGCTCATCTCACTGGCTGGCAAGGATATGATACGTCTGCAGTGTGCCTTGATAGACACGCCAGAGATTGACAAACTGGTCAAGTTTATTGGAGACCAGCGGGGCTATCCCGACGGCTTCGAACTGCCCGAATACTTGGACGAGAACGAAGAGCCGAACAAGGAGTTCGACGCAAAGAGCAAAGATGAATTCTTCAACGACGCCGCGCGGCTGGTGGTGGCCTCGCAGTTTGGCAGCACGAGCCTGTTGCAGCGCAAGCTGCAGCTCGGCTACAACCGTGCCGGACGAATAATAGACCAGCTGGAAGCCGCCGGAATTGTGGGTCCCAGCAATGGCTCTAAGCCACGCGACGTGCTGATACACGACGAGGTGAGCCTCGAAGAATTGTTGAAAACACTATGATTATGAAACGGAAGATAATGGTACTGGCAGCAGCGGCAGTGCTGCTCGTGGTGGCGGGTTGCTCGAAGGCAAAGACCTGCCGCTGTATCGTGCGCGGTGGAGGCTCATCGCTTGTGCGCATTGTCAAGATAGACAAAGGTGAGTGCACGTCGCTGAGGTATTATGAAGCCCATGACGAGCTAGACTCGGTGTGGCTCGAGCCACTGCTCTGCACGGATTATGAGTTCAAAATTGACAGCATCTTTGAAGAAAAGTGACGCCATGAAAAAGATAATGATAATAGCTGCTGCCGCGATGCTGACGCTTGCCGCCTGCAACAAGGAGCGCCAGTGCAAGTGCGTGTACAAGGACGTGGAAGAGGACAATTCGCTACGTCTAATATATGTCGACGGTGGTTTAAAATGTGAGAGTATTACAGAACTGGCCGAGGAGGAGCATATAACCGACAGTACATCGACACCGCCGAGGCACTCGTTGAGGCGAGTGGAGATTCACAAGGTATCCTGCCGTGAATATGGAAAATGAGGTTGAGGCTGTGGCAAAATGCCGGTGTGGCTGGGTGGCTTTGTGCCTGCGTGTGTTGCTTGCCGCAATCTTTATTGTCTCGGCTGTGGCCAAGCTTGTGGCCATAGACGACTTTGAACTATACGTCTTCTCTTTCGGCTTCATGCCGCTTACCCTTACGTATATTGCCACACGCCTGTGTATAGCGATAGAGTTCCTGTTGGGACTGCTCATAGCTGTGGGATGGTGGCGGAGGTGGGTGAACCTCGCCGCAGTGGTAATTCTGCTGATGTTCTGTTTGTTTCTGTGCTATGCTGCCCTGATGGGGCGTACGGACTCGTGCCAGTGCATGGGCCGACTGGTCAACATGCCGCCGACAGTATCGTTGTTGAAGAATGCCGTGCTGATAGTGCTGGTGCTGTTTTATATGCGCCAGACGCGCAAGGGTGAGGGTGGGGGATGCATGAGAAAAAAATGGAAAAGGTGTATGGTTGCAGGAATGGCGGTTGCAGTACTGGTGGCTGTATTCACCATCTCGGTGCCAGACAGCTGGATGTTTGGCAACGAAGAGATGCTTTATGACAAAGAGTTGCTGAAAGAGACCCTTGAAGAGCAGCAGCTTGACAAAGGACACAAGATGGTGGCATTCGTTACGCCTGGGTGTCCATACTGCCGCATGAGTCGAGAGAAGATAAGCTCGATAGCAAAACGTCACGAGCTTGACACCACGGATATTGTCTATTTGGAGCCTGCCGACATTGGCAATGAGCTTTTTCTGGGTATCACCTATGGTAACAGACCGCTGATTATGCTGCTTGACGACGGCGAGCCACAAGCAACATATCACTACCGCAACATCAGTGAGCGAAAGATTGCTGATTTCTTGAAAGACTGATGGCAGGCGTTTTGGTAACATTTTGTTGGTAACTTTTTGTAAAGATTACTAAGAAAAAGTGTATCTTTGCACTTTAATATTTTGTAATTGGGACTTATAACGAAAACGTTATCAATATATTTAAAAATCATTTAAAAACAAAAAGGTATTATGAGCGGATTCTTCGGCGTAGTAAGTGAACGTCCTTGTATCTCCGATTTGTTCTACGGGACAGATTATCATTCGCATCTTGGCACCAAGCGTGCCGGTCTGGCAACCTTCGATAACGGTCAGGCGCACCAGAACATCCACAACATTCAGAATTCACACTTCCGCCCGAAATTCTCCAAGGATTTGGGTGAGATGACTGGCAACGTGGGTATTGGCGTCATCAGTGACACGGAGGCACAGCCGGTGATGGTGAACTCGCATTTGGGTCGTTTCGCCATTGCTACGGTAAGCAAGATTAACAATATTGACGAGTTGGAACAGGACTGTTTGGCACGTCATCAGCAGTTCACCGACCTGAGCCGTGGCAAAACAAACCCCACAGAGCTTGTGGCGCTGCTCATTTCGCAGGGCAAGGACTTTGTGGACGGTATTGAGAATGTGTATAACAGGGTGAAGGGTAGCTGCACGATGCTGATATTGACACCTGATGGTATCATTGCCGCACGCGACCGATATGGCCGCACGCCGATAGTGATAGGTCGCAGGGGCAATGACTACGCTCTCGCCAGCGAGAGCCACTCGTATGTGAACTTGGGCTACGAGACTTGCCGTTTTATCGGCCCAGGCGAGGTGGTCAAGGTGACCACTGATGGAGGCATCAAGGTGTTGCGTCAGGCTGAGGAGAAGAACCAGATATGCTCGTTCTTGTGGATATACTACGGCTATCCTTGCACGGAATACGAAGGTATCAATACCGAGGAGGTGCGCTACAATCTGGGTCGCATTATGGGTCAGCGCGATGACATAACCCCTGACTTTGTGAGCCCGATACCCGACAGTGGTATAGGTATGGCCTTAGGTTACAGTAATGGCCGCCAGATACCTTACAAGCGTGGCTTGCTTAAGTACACACCCACATGGAGCCGCAGCTTTATGCCGGTGAGCCAGGCCGACAGATTCCTGGTGGCTAAGATGAAGCTCATACCTAGCCGTGCCGTACTGCAGGGTAAAGAGGTGGTCTTCTGTGACGACTCTATTGTACGTGGCACCCAACTTCGCGACAACGTAAAGATGCTCTACGACTACGGTGCCAAGAAGGTGCATGTCCGCATCAGCTGCCCACCGCTGGTACACGGTTGCACATTCCTCAACTTCAGCGAGAGCAAAACCGACCGTGAGCTTATCACGCGTCGAGTGATAGAGGAACTTGAAGGAGTGCCTGCCGCGCAGTTGCCAAAGGAGCAGCTCGCCCTCTATCAGAATGCTGAAACTAAACAGTATGCCGACATGGTGGAGGTTATACGTCAACATATTGGTGTGGATACTCTTAAGTTCAACACCGTGAATGACGTTTGCGAAGCCATAGGCCTGCCGAAGGAGAGCATCTGCACGCACTGCTTCGATGCCTCGTCGTACGGGGACTGAAAATAAGAAATACATAATATCAAAAGCGAATATGAAACGTCTGCTATTGCTCTTGAGTGCTATCATGGTTTGTGGCGCGGTTATGGCTCAGAAGCCGAAGGTGAAAGCCAAGCCTGTGCAGCCGCCTACAGTGCTCAGTGTGGGTGAGATACTTGGTAACTATGGACTGGATTCGGCATGGGTTAACGACACATCCGCTGCCATGGCCTATCTTGCAGAGCAGCCGGAGGATTATGTCGCGCTCACCAACCTCTGCGTCTCCATCCGCACTAAAGCTCAGAAAGCTATAAGTTCCATAGAGAATGACTATGAGTTCCGCGACAGTCTGATATGGCTCGACAGCAATACTGTGTTGGCCGACTATCCAATATTTGAGTTCAGGCTGCGTCGATTAGCCGATCTCATGGGCAAGATGAGCATACGTTATAGTCGTTTGGAGCAGCAACGCATAGAGGCCGAAAAGGAAGCTGCACGTCAGCGTGCCATAGAAGAGGCCCGCCGCCAGCAGGATGAGCGAAACCGTATTGCATCGGATTTGCGTTCGAACATAGAGCTGCACCATAGGGCAATCATAGAGAAATGTGACGGTGCAGGCATAACAGATAAGGTGAAGCTCAAGGAACTCAAAGACCTTTACTACAGTTATCTGATGGTGTACAACAAGTATGACCTGTCGATGGGCAATGCTACAAACGAGAGTATAGCTAAACTGGATGAGCTCAATGCATTCCAGAACGACATGTTGGAGAATGTTCTGGGCAACAACTCACTGCCATTCCAGATAGAGAACTTCAAGAATGTTCTGAAGGTGCGCTGTGAGAAAGAGAACAGCGATGTGTATCGCAGTTATACCAAGGTCTTCAAGCATACCTCGGTGCCAGTGTCATTTGCTGACGTTAGAGAATATGAGGAGTATATCAACCGTATGCGAACGGTCATCAATGTGCAGCAGCGTTACATGCAAACTATCGACTTGCGAGCAGCCATAGCTACAGGCACCGATGCCATCAACAACCAGTATGGTAAGAAATACCGTGCTGTTGTTGGTTCGTACAAGGAGGTCTTGAAAGGGTTGAATCAGACTCCGTCATTCACCACTAACGCCGAGAGCTTGTTGTTCATACAAAGTCTTGAAGACTTTGTGGCAGCCCAGCAGTTATATATTGACTATTTCAGCCAGCTTGAGGAGATTACACAACGGTCCGACTCCATCATGAAACGTGGTACAGACAACAGACAGCTGTATGATGTGGTGGTGGCTTACCGTGAGATAAACGAAAACCTTATACCTCTGCCGACATTCCGTGACCCGGAAGGCGCTAAAGTTTATGAAACACAGCTCGAGGAGGTGCGTAACGTGCAGCAGTGCTACATGGATGTGCTTGCGTTGCGCACTACTATAGCCCGCAATGACGACACCATCACGTCGGTGAAGAAACTCGACCGCACGCTTGCTAATGGTTACAAACTTTTACGTAAACAGACTGACCTTAAGCCTAACTTTGCCACCGTGGAGCGTGGCCGCAGTTTTATCGACATGCTGACGGCTCATATTGATATGCAGAATCTTTGTCTGATTACTAAGAAAAAGCTTGACCAGATTAAGCGCAATGATTCGATGATTGACTTCAAGGAAAACCCATTTCGCAATATCGTGAAGGCATACAACCGTATATACAAGGCCTACAGTGATGTCAGTGAAATTACTAACCTTGAGGATCTACGCCGCTACAGTCGCCAGTGCGATCGCATAATCACCCTTCAGGAGACGTTCATTGAGGTACAGAAGAGTCCCACCGCTAAGGATATCGATACCAGTTTGAGGCGTGAGACTTCCATCGACAAAATTAAACTTGTCGTTGGAATCAAGTAATACTATTTACTGAAGACCAGTTGTTCGGCGGTGCCATCGGTGTCTCCATTCACGTATACGGACTCTATATGTGTGTGGAATGTCTGTCCTTCAAGAGGACTCCAGCCACATTTGCTCAGTAGTGATTCCTTGGTGACGGTCTCTTCTACACCGGTGCGCGCAAGTACTAGGTCGGCCTTGTAGCCTTTGCGGATAAAACCGCGATCCTTTATGCCGAATAGTGTGGCAGGATTGTGGCACATCTTCTGTACAATCATTGTAAGCAAGTCATCATTGCTTATGGCCGCCTCAAGCATCATCTGCAGTGAGTGCTGGATGGATGGTATGCCGCTTGGGGCATCAAAGTAAGGTTTGCTCTTTGCCTCCAGTGGGTGAGGAGCGTGGTCGGTGGCGATGGTGTCAATGATGTCATCCTCGAGGGCGGCCCAAAGCGCCAGCCGGTCGTCATTACTCTTGATAGCTGGGTTGCACTTGATGAGGTTACCCAGTTCTGCATAGTCGCGGTCGTCGAACCACAGATGGTTAGGGGTTACCTCTGCCGTGATGTGCTTCTTTTCCAAATCAAAGTTGCTGAGTAGGCTGAGTTCCGTGGCGGTAGAGATATGTGCTACATGAAGGTGAGTGCCATATTTGCGGGCACGTTCGATGGCATGGTAGGTGCTTAGAAAGCAGGCTTCGCTGTTACGTATTTTAGGGTGCAGGGCAGCAGACTCATTGGGTGTTCCTTGATATTGAAGTTTTGCATTGGCCATATTGGCCTGTATCACACGCTCATCTTCGCAGTGTGCTACTATTAGTTTATTTGCATCACGGAAAAGTCGGTCGAGTTGTTCTGGATCGTTGACAAGCATGTTGCCAGTTGATGAGCCAAGAAAAAGCTTGATGGCTGCATAGCGTGTGGGTTCTATGGCCAGCAACGTGTCTATGTTGTTGTTAGTGGCGCCGAGCATAAACCCGTAATTTACAGCGCTATCGCGAGCTGCGAGGGATTCCTTGGTCTCCAGTGCCTCCATTGTGGTTGTCTGTGGCTTGGTATTAGGCATGTCAATCACTGATGTCACACCTCCAGCACGTGCTGCGCGGCTCTCGGTATAGAAGTTTCCTGCGGGGTTATCGCTCATGCCGCCGTCGCGAAAATGTACATGTGTGTCAATCACGCCTGGCAGAAGCAGCATACCGTAGGCCTCTACAATCTTGTCATATTCAGATATTGGAGATGTTTCATGAAATATCTCAGCAATATGGTCATCCTCGATTAGTACCGAACCATTGAAAATGCGACCCTCGTTGACGATGGTCGCATTGTATATCAGTGTTTTCATATTTTAGAATTTGCGGCCTTCAGCCCAACGACGACCTGCAATCTGCGCTTCTGCTGAAGTGTTGTATTGATTCTTTACCACGAATTGTCCAGTGTGGTCGATGCAGCCCCATTTGCCATCCATCTTGGCAGGGGCCACACGGTCGTTCCATACATAGGTGAAAAGCTTAGCATCCTCGAGCGTTGGCTTAATGACCCATTCGCCTTTGTAATCGACGTATCCCCAGGCTTGTGTGCCGGGATCCATGATGGGGTATAGCCAGTGGCCTAGCTCTTCGCCACGGTCCCACTGATCGCCAGCCAACCAGGCTTCGCTGCTAAGTGTGAATACATTGCGAGAGAGGTCGTCGCCGGTGTCGCTCACCACCATCCATTTGCCATCCAGTTTGGCTGTGGCGAAGAGTCCGGTATCGTTGGCGAAGCGTGTGGCAGCTTCATATTTAGGCTGGATACGCCATTCGCCGCTCCAGTCTACCCAGCCCCACTTGCCGCTCACGGGGTTGCTCACCGGATAACGCCATCCTTCGAGGCTGCGTCCGTGCTCATACTGCAGCAGGGCGTCAGCGGCCTCTTCCTGCGTGAAGAATATGGGGGTGCTGACGATGTTGCCGTTGCGGTCGATGTTGCCCCAGCGTCCTTCCTGCTTCACCTGTGTGTATGGGTAGTTGTTGTCGCTACCCATAGGGGTGACTTCTTCGTACAATGGTTGTACCGCCCAGCGCCCCAGATAGTCAACAAATCCCCAAAGACCATTCTTGGGATTGGTGACAGGCACGCGCCATGTGTAGTAGTTACGGCCAACGGCCCACTGTGCACCGGCCTCTTCCGCCTGTTCTGCGCTGTGGAAGATATTGTTGACAACCAGCACACCGCGTCCGTCTATGCAGCCCCAGCGGTCGTCTTTCTTGACCGAGGCGTAACTCTTCGGATCGCGCCCCTGGTGGGGGTTGGCGGCTTGATAAATCGGCTGGTATTTCCAGCGACCGTAGTAGTCGACAAAACCCCAGCGGCCGTCGGAGGCGTTGCGGGCGGGATACACCCACTTGCCGGGTTCAACCAGATTTTCCCATTGACGTCCGGCCTCCTGAGCTACCTCCTTTGTGGGGAACATGTTGCGGCACACCATGTTGCCGTCAATATCTATGCACCCCCATTTCCCGTCAACTTTCACCGGCGCCCATCTTCTGACATTACCCTCGAACTCGCCGGCACGCTGGTACTGTGGCATCAGTTTCCATGTTCCGTTCTCGTTCTTGTAGCCGAAAGACTGTGTGGCGCTCTCAAACACCGGCTTTTGTGCTTGTGTGCCGAATGCGAATAGCACTGTCAGTGCTGTGATAAAGATACTTTTCTTCATTATGGTGTGTTATTTTTATTCTGTTAGTTTTCTCTAATGTCAAGCAGTCGACGGCGAGCCACAGTGTATGTGGTCTTGCGTTCTGTTATGGCGTTCTGTGCTTGCAACAGCAGTGCGTGAGCCTGCAGCACGTCCGAGACAGTGGCGTTGCCAGCTTCGTAGTTGAGGTTGGCCAGACGGTAATTTTCCTGAGCCACCTCCAGAGCCGAACTATCCGACTTCATGAGCATGTATGCATCCATCATGTCGCTGTAGGCTTTTTCCTCCTCAAGGGACATCATCTTGCTTAGGTTATCTTGTTTTATCTGTGCTTCCTCGATGGCAATATTATGCTGGTGTATCTTGTGAGAGGTCTCCCACCAGCTTGTCAGTGGCACCTGTAATGAAAGCAACACAATACCGTTAGAACTTGCGTCCTTTTTTATGATGTTGCCGTAGTAGGTGATGCCAACGAGGGCTATCTGTGGCAAACTTTCACCAATGGTCATCAGTTTCTTAAGTTTCTCAGCCTTTACGTTGAGCTCCAGCAACTGCATCTCTGGACGCAGGCTGTCGGCCACAGTCTTGTATGAGAATAGGGCAGGAGGTGGTGTTGCTCCTGTGGGCTCTTCGAACATTATACCGTCGCTATAGTCTATGCCTATCTGGCGGCAGAGCAGTCGCTTGGAGAGACGTATACCACTGGTCAACTGCTGTTTGTTGGCGAGCATCTCGTTGCGTTTCAGTTGCACCTGCAGTGCATCGGCGTTGGTGACCAGACCGTTGGCAAGGGCTACTTGAACGGTACGATCAAGTGAGTCAATCAGGGCTAATGCCGCTTCCAATGTGGCCACTTTCTGCTGAAGTCCGGTGACGAGATAGTAACTAGACTCGATGTTCTCCAGTACGTCGCGCATCTTGGCCTGTGCCTGCAGTTCTGCGGCATCAACACCGAGGCTGGCCAACCTGTTGCCGTTGATGATGCGTCCTCCGGCGAAGATGGGCTGGGCAAAGCTTCCCGAAATGCTGGAACCTTTCTTCATCAGCGTCATTTCGCTCTTGAAGTCTGTTTCGGTGGCCACCAGTTCGTATAGGTCGGCAACCAGCTCGCGCATGTCGTTCGATTGAATGTCGTCTATACCGAACCTCACCAGTGGGTCTACTGCATAGTAGGTGAATGCGCTTATTTGCACTTGAGGGAAGTACTTGGTAAACACCTGCCGCTTCACCTCTTGTGCCTTTATTACCTCGAGTTGGGAGGTACGTAAGTCGGTGTTGTTCTTGCGCGCCAGCGCCAGACAGCTGTCCAAGGTCAGTGTCTGACCTATTGCCGGTGCAGTTGCGACGACCATTGCTATTATTAGTGCTATGCGTTTCATCCTCTTTGCAGTCTTAGCGTTGTATTTTTATCGGCCGGAAGTTCTTGCGTTTCTTGCCATCGAAGGCTACGCAGTAGGCTACCGGCAGTATGGTGATTACCAATGGCAACGTGAACACTGTTCCAAAGCAAATCACCACTCCCATAGGCATCCATAGCAGTGTGCCGGCCATTATCATTGGTATCACACCCAAGGCCGTTGTGGCTGAGGTTAAGAAGATTGGCCTCATCCTTCGCAGGCCTGCCTGGTAGGCGGCCTCCTCGACCGACAGCAACTGCTTGCTGCGCAGTTCGGCCACGTAGTCGTACATGATGATGGCGTTTCTCACGATAATTCCCACCAGCGATATCATACCCAGTGTGGCCGTTATCGAGAAGTCAAGTCCGAACATCCACAATCCGAAGTTGGCTCCGAACAGGCACAGCACCGCCATTGAGATGGAGAGCAGCGAGATGCCTATCTTGCCATAGTGGATTATGAGCACGATGAACATGACCGCTATGGCGGCAAAGATGACTAGCACCAGCAGTGGGAATATCTCGGCTGAGAATTGCACGGTGCCGCCAGGTTCAATGGTAATACCTTCTGGCATATCTTTCTTGTCCAGTTTGTCGGCTATCTTCTGGTATTCTTTTATCTGTCCGGCTCCGGCCACAACGTCTGCGCTCACTGTCACACAGCGCACTCCGTTGCGGTGCGGCATGTTGTTGTGGTGGAACTTCGGCGTGATGTCTGCCACCTGGCGTAGCGGCACCCACACACCTGGCTGGGCACACGGCACCAGCAGGTCGCCAATGTCTCCGTAGCTCATTGTCTCCTGTCCGTCGGAGTAGATGGATATCGGTATGTTGTAGTCTCCTTCCCATAGTGACGACAGCCTTGTGCCGCTTAGCGCTCCGCTCAGGTACATCGACAGTGTCGCCTGGCTGATGCCGAGGCGGTTAGCTTCGTCGGTCTTCAGTACAACATCCAGCATCTCTTCCGTCTCGTCGTAATCCGAGTGTACGTAGAACAGGTTGGGGTTCTCCTTCATGAGCCTTATCAAGGTGTCGCGTACGGGTTCAATCTTTGCATAGTCGTCGGCCTTGATGTAGAATTCCACAGGCGACGGGGCGAACTGGTAGTCCATCTGTTTGAAGCGTACCTGTGCGTTGGGGAAGATATTTTCGTACTTCTGCGAATATTCCGCTATAAGTTCTTTCGTGGCGTCGTCGCTCACGGTGTTCACTATGAACTGCGCGTAGTTGTCACTCGCCAGCTGCGGGGCGTACATCATGTGGAACCTCGGCGACGACATGCCGACAAACGATGTCACGCTCTCCACCCTCTTGTCACTCTGCAGTATGGTCGCCAGTGAGTCGGCCACACGCTCGCTTTCATCGATGTTCGAGCCTGCCGCCAGATGTATCTCCACCGCGAAGCTGTTGCGTTCCGCTTTCGGCAGCACCTGTATGTTGATGAGTGTGAAGAACACGCCGCCCAGAACCACACTCGCCGCTCCTATGGCCAGCGTCAGTTTTTTGTGGCGGAAGCATCGATCTAACAGCCACTTGTAGGCGTTCTGCAGTCCGTCGAAGAAGCCCGCCTGTATCTTCTCGAAGCGGGTCGGCTTCGTGTCGGCAGGCTTGCGCTTTATGATGTGCGACGCCATAAATGGTATTACCAGTACTGCGTACAGGTAGCTGCAGGCCAGTGCTATCAGTATCGTCCAGGGGAACAACTTGACAAAGTCACCCATCATGTTGCCCTTGAAAATGCCCAGCGCAGGGAAGAACATCATGGCTATTGACGCCGTTGCGAAGAGCATAGAGCCCGACAGCTTTGTAGTCGACACCGCCGCCGAATACCATCGCGAATGGCCTTCGTTCAACATGTCCGAATAGCCGTCTATAACCACCACCGAGTCGTCCACTATCATGCCCAGAACTGCTATCAGTGCAGCCAGTGTCACAGTGTTCATCTCGAAGCCGAGGAAGTACATGATGCCCAGCGTTGCCGCTATGCATATTGGCACCGACGTTGAACTCACCAGTGCGGTCCTCAACGGGAACAGTATAAGCATCACTATGATGACCACAAGAATGGCCTCTATCAGGTCCTTCAGGAAGGACCGTACCGAGCGGTCCACCACCTGCGGCTGGTCGGTGATGCGGTGTATGTGGATGTCGGGCGAAATATTCTTCGCGTATTCATCCATTACTTTGTCTACTTTGCTGCCGAACTCAACCACGTTGTTGCCGGGTCGCATCTCTATTGACAGCATAAGTGTTCTGTTGTCGGTTACATTCTTGTCGCTGTAGCTTATGTGTGGCGCGTTCTTTTCGTATCTGCTCTCCACGCGAGCCACATCCCTCAGCCTCAGTGTCTGACCCGTCAGTGGGTCGGCGAAGATGACCAACTCGTTTAGGTCATAGATACTGCCGAACGGTATCGACACATGCACCATCGCGTTGCCCTCGTTGCTGTTTATCTTGCCCGAGATGGTACGGAATCCGTGGGCTGCCAGTTCGGCGCTCACCATCGCCGGCGATATCGCGTACTGCGTCAACTTCATCGGGTCCATATGCACCGCCACTTCCTCCCTCTGGGCACCGACAATGCTTATCTTGCCCATCTCCGGTATGTTGCGTAGCTTGTCCGACAGCCCTTTGGCCAACGCCTCGAGCTCGCGTGGGCTCCGCTCGTTGCTCTCAATGGCCAGCAACAGGCTCGACGCATTGCCGAAATCATCAATCACAGCCGTCGCCACCACACCCTGCGGCAAGTCAGTAAGCCTGAACAGCGTCAGCCCCTCGCGGATGCGCGACCACGTCACCTTCATGTCGCTGTCCGAATGTACGAGCGTCACGAATATGTACAGCATGCCGTTCTTGCTGTACGAGTAGGTTTTCGTCTTGTCCACGTCGGTGAACGTGAACAAAAAATCCTCCACTTTGCCGGCCACCTGTTCCTCAATCTCCTCGGCAGTTGCTCCAGGGTACACCACGGCTACAACACCCTGGCTGATGCTCACATTCGGAAACTCGTTTTTGTTAAGGTTGGGTAGCGCCCAGATGCCTATTGCTATCACAACGATGATTGTGAACATAATCATCGGGAAGCTCCGCATCGCGCCCTCTATCATATTTGTCCTTCTCGCCATAGCTGTATCCTTATAACCCGTAACCTTTAACCCGTAACCGTTACCCTTTACCTGACAATCACTTTCGCGCCGGTGTACAGCTTCTGGTAACCCTTCGTCACTACAGTGTCGCCAGCTGTCAGACCGGCGGTCACCATCACACCGCATTTCACAAAGTCACCAACAGTAATCTTGCGCTGCTGTGCCACCCCGTCTTCAATCACCCACACCATCTGCCCCTCGGGCATCGTGTGCACGCAGTCCGACGGCACCACTGTGCCTACACTCGACGCGTACTCTGTATGAACCTTTGCCACCATGTCGGGCAGCAGCTCACGCAAGTCCTTATCCTCTATGGTCGCATGAACCCTGTAGGTATGGCCCAGAGGGTTTGCTATCAGGCTCTTGTCGCTGATGCGCAGCTTCACCTCGCGGTTGCCGAGCGCCGGTATCGTAGCTTTGGCTTCGTCGCCTATGTTGATGTTGTGTATCTCCTGTTCGGGCACCGAGAAGGTTATGCGCAACTTCTCCATATCGAGCACCCTTGCGAAAACCTCCGCCGGGCGCAACTCCTGCCCCACATGGCGGTCTATACACGACACCACGCCGCTGAACGGCGCCCTCAGCATGCAGTTTTCTAAGTGCTTGCGTGCGCTCACCTCTGCTTGGCGCGCTTTCTCCAAGTCCGTCACCATCTGCATCCAGCGTACATCGCTTATGCCGCCTTCCTTGTGCACAGCCTCCAACCTGTGGTGGGCATCCTCGGCCTGGCGTAACGTCGCCAGCGCTGTGGCGTGCAGGCTTGTGGCCGTCGTGCTGTCAATGGCGGCAATCAGTTGGCCGCTCTTGACCTTTTGGCCGTTCTTCACGCCAACCTTCGTCAAGGTGCCGCCCAGCGGGAAGCTCAGGTCTATCACCTTCTCCGACGAAATGTCGCCAACATAGTTTCGCTCGTTCGGCGCGTCCGAACCGTCCACCACCATCACTGTCACAGGTATCGTGTCGCTCCAACCATTGGCAGACGACTGTCTATTTCCGCAGGAGCAGAAAAGCAGCAGTGCTGCAGCTATCATGGTAATGAGTTGTCTCATAGCGTTATGCAATAAATTATTGTTTCCAATTTAAAATGCAAATATACAAATTATTTTCGCATTATACATAAAAAGAGAATAAAAGTGCCATTGCCACGCCGTACCCCATGCGACTCTTCTCCGACTGTTCACCGGTTGTTCTCCGATTGTTCGACGGTTTAAACCGTTAAACAACCGGTGAACAACCGGTGAACAGTCGGAGAGGGTACGGAGAGGGTACGGAGCGGCTGAGTTGAGGTAGTGAAACATTTTTTTTGTCATGTCGAAAATATGTTGTATTTTTGCAGTTCCAAATTTTAATAAGTACAAATTTAAATAACAGACAAACATGAGCAAATTTGATCCCGCAACCGCTATTCAGCGTATCGATGGCCGCGATGCAAACCGTGGCGTTAACCCCGCAATCTGCGACTCCGCAACCTTCACCTTCCCCGAGGCTCACCTCATGACCGAGACCTTCCACGGCGAAACCGAGGGCTATTTCCTCTACAGCCGTCACTGGAACCCCTCGAACCTCGCCCTTTGCCAGCGCCTCGCCGCTATGGAAGGCACCGAGATGGCATGGGTCACTGGTTCCGGTCTGGCCGCCATCACCAGTGCCCTGTTGCACGAGGTCAACGCCGGCGACCACATCGTTGCCAGCATGACCACCTACGGCGGCACCTTCGCCTTCATGGCCAACTACCTCAAGAAGTTCAACGTCAACTGCACGTTCGTCAACATGCAGAACCTCGACGCCGTGAAGAAAGCCCTCGCCGAGCACCCCAACACCAAGGTGGTCTACACTGAGACCATGAACAACCCCCTGCTCCGCATCGCCAACATTCCCGAGCTGAGCAAGATGGCTCATGCCGCCGGTGCCAAGCTCATTGTCGACAACACCTTCACCCCCATGATTTTCAGCCCCTGCCGTCTGGGTGCCGACGTCACCGTCTATTCGATGACCAAGTACATCAACGGTACGAACGACTGCGTGGCCGGTGCCATCTGCGGCAGCGCCGAGTACATCAACAGCCTGATTGACGTGAACAATGGTACCTGCATGCTCCTCGGCCCCGTGCTCGACCCGATGCGCAGCGCCTCCATCAACAAGAACCTCCACACTCTGCATATCCGCATGAAGAAACACGGCGAGAACGCCATGTACCTGGCCAAGCGCTTCAAAGAGGTGGGCTTCAAATACAACTACCCCGGTCTGCCCGAGCATCCCGACTACGAGCTGTTCTGCAGCATGATGAACGAGGGTTACGGCTTTGGCGGCATGATCAGCATCGACATGGGTACTGCCGACCGTGCCAGCAAGATTATGGAGCTCATGCAGCAGAAGGGTGTCGGTTATCTGGCCGTCAGCCTTGGCTACTTCAAGACTCTCTTCAGCAACAGTGGCAAGAGCACCTCGAGCGAGGTTCCTGAAGACATCCAGAAGGAGATGGGTATGAGCGAAGGTCTCATCCGCTTCAGCATGGGTCTTGACAACGACATCGAAGCCACCTTCCAGCTCATCAAGGAGAGCGTGGACGCTTTCAACAAGTAATATGAAGAAAATAGCAGTTATCTTAAGTGGCTGCGGAAACCGCGACGGTAGCGAGTTGCAGGAGAGTCTATCCCTGCTGCTCGCTATCGACCGCCGTGGTTGGCAGTACCAGTGCTTCGCGCCGGAAGGCATGTTCGAGGTGGTTCCCCACATCGACGTGCAGGACGACGAGGAGGAGGGAACGGTACTGGACATGGAGCAGCGCGACATTTTCGTGGAAAGTGCGCGCATAGCTCGTGGCAACCTGTTGCCGTTGGAGCAGTACAGTCCAGCTGACTATGACGCGTTGGCGTTGCCTGGCGGTATGGGCGCAGCCCGCAACCTGAGCACCTTTGCCTTCGACGGTTCCCGGATGGAGGTCGTCGACAGTGTTCAGGATGCCATACTCGCCACCTACCGAGCTGAGAAGCCGGTGCTTGCCATGTGCATTGCCCCAATGGTGCTGGCTAAAGTGCTGGGGCGCTACGAGGTGGAACTTACTCTCGGCCCAGACGATAACCAGGCATCGCAGGTGGCCAGAGGTTTCGGCTGCAAGGTGAAGGCATGTGGGCCAGTTGACGTCTGTGTCGACGATGAACGCAAGGTACTCACCACCCCAGCCTACATGGCAGCTTCACGCATCAGCGAGATTTTCGCCGGTGCTGAGAATATGGTTGCCGAGCTTGAGAGAATGTTGGGGTAGACCAGCATATGTGCAAAAAAAGACGCCCCATCGAGGCGTCTTTTTTTTGATTGTTGCGATGTTTATTCAGCTGTTTCGACAAGTCCTATGTATTTGTCCATCTCCTGCCATTCGGTACTCTCGGGGTAGTTCTGCTTCACGGTCTCGAAGCACTCGAGGGCTTTGCCATTGTCGCCCATCACCATGTAGCCGAGACCGGCCTTAAACCATGCAGAGGGTGAAGTGATGTAGTTGTCGTTCATTTTTGCGGCTTTGACGTAGAGGCTGACAGCCTTGTCGGTGTTGCCAAGTTCCATCTCGGCGTCACCCTCGGCCATCACGGCGAGAGGAGCGGTGAAGAGATCCTTGCCGCTGTATTTGCCGAGCCATTTGGCGGCCTCGTCATAGTTGCCCATGCGCAGGTTGGCGATACCAGCATAGTACTTTGCCAGTTTGCCAGCCTTAGTGCATCCGTAACTGTCGATGACACCAAGGAAACCACGGAAGGTGTCGTCACCGTTGAGTGCTTTCTCATAGTCGCCTTGGGCGAACCACTGCTCAGCGGCGAACATCTCCTCGGCGGCGCGTACCTCGCGGGGCTGGAAGTACCACTTGCGGAGGCCGAAGACGGCGAGTACGACGACCAAAACGGCGGCCACGCAGATGATGATGGTTTTTTGATTTTTCTGGATGAATTCTTCCGAACGGGTAATCACGCTGCCCATCTCGGTGTTCTTTTCTTCAATCTGTTTTTCCATATCTTTATCTTTATTTTTCCTCTTTGTACGGGTCGATCTACTTGCGGATTGGTCCGTTAAAATCGGGTGCAAAAATACAACTTTTTTGTGAAATGGAATGGAAAAAAGTAAAAGGTTAGTGGTCACTGGTGGGAGGCAGTGGTTTGTGGTGGTTTTGGGTGTTGTTGATTATCAATGGTGTATGAATTATTATGTTAAAAAAAGTAAGAAATATTTTTTTTGTAAATATATTTTGCATACTTTTGCAAAGAATATTGACAGGAAAAAAAACGAACAAATATGGATACAAAAACCAAATATTTGGGTCTTGAATTGAAGAGCCCCATCGTGGTGGGAAGCTGCGGCCTGACCGCTGATGTAGACAAAATGGTGCAGATGGAACAGGCTGGTGCCGGCGCCGTGGTATTGAAGTCGGTCTTCGAGGAGCAGATTATCCACGACATCAAGCGCAACACCCACATGTTTGCACCCATTGACAACTACGGTGTAAGTTATGAGTACATTGCAGCCCATGTGGCCGACGATTCGCTTGAAAAACACTTCAGCATGATTAGCGAGGCCAAGAAGCGCCTCACTATTCCCGTGATAGGCAGCATCAACTGCTTCTCCTACGAGAACTGGCTCACCTACGCCAAGCGTTTCCAGGAATCCGGTTGTGACGCGCTGGAACTCAATATGGCCATCCTGCCATATGAGACCAACCTCTCGGCCGATGACATAGAGCGCACGTATACGCAGATTATCAACACGCTACGTAAATCCATCACAATACCTATCAGTATCAAGCTGGGCACCTATTTCACCGATATGGCCAAGTCGCTGCAGCAGATTAGCTGGATGGGTATACAAGGTGTCACTATGTTCAACAAGAGCGTTGAGGTGGATATCGATATAGAGAACGAGTCGATGAAGAATGCCAGCAACCTTTCCACACACGAGGATATGTTCAAGACACTGCGCTGGGTGGCCCTCATGAGCAAGAAGATGCGCTGCGATATCTCCGCCTCTACCGGCGTCTACACCGCCGACGACGTGGTGAAGATGCTCCTTGCCGGTGCGAACAGCGTCCAGGTGGTCAGCTGTCTCTACAAGAATGGCATAGACACCCTCAAGGAGCTCAACGCAGGTCTCCAGTCATGGATGCAGAAGAAGGGCTACGACAGTATCGATGCCTTCCGTGGCAAGCTTGCCGTCCTACCCACCGACAAAGCCTCCGTCGCCATGCGTACCCAGTTCATGAAGTATTTCGCCGAAATATCATAAGTCTAATTCATAAACCATAAACCATTAAACATTACTTACAATGGAACAGCAAGAAGAAAAGACCGTCAGCTTTTTCCGCTTCGAAGACCTGCGCGTCTATGCCAAAGCTACCGACTATGCCACTTGGGTGACCGCCAATGTCGCTGGCGACGAGAAGCACAAGTCCCTCGTGGGCGCTTTCTGCCACTCGGCCTACGACATCGCCCTCAACATTGCCGAGGGCTCCAGCCGCAGCAAGAGCCAGTTCGACCACTACCTCAAGATCTCCAAGACCGCCATCCGCGAGTGCGTCGTCTACACCGAGGTGGCAGCCAATCTGGGCATGTTTACCCCCGAGCAGAAAGAGCAGTCGCGCGAACTCCTCATGGAACTCACCCGCATGCTCGGCGCCCTAATCATCAGTCTGCAGCGCTCCGCCGAACGCCGCTCCATGCGTGGCGATGGTGACGGCGAACCCGACGACTACAGCAGCAACGACGAAATGTCATACTAATGTACCCACAAATAAAGAACATAAACCACACAGAGACCGGCAATTTCTTCCTGATTGCCGGTCCTTGTGTTGTAGAGGACCACGAGAACCCCTTCGTGGTGTGCCAGCGGCTTAAGGAAATAACCGACCGCCTACAGATACCGTTCCTATTCAAGGCCAGCTACCGCAAGGCCAACCGCTCATCCGTAAACTCTTTCACTGGCATCGGCGACCTTGAGGCGCTGCGTGTGCTGCGCGAGGTGGGGGAGAAATACGGCGTGCCAGTGGTGACCGACATACATACCAACGAAGAGTCTCGCCTGGCGGCCGACTATGCCGATGTGCTGCAGATACCCGCTTTCCTCTGTCGTCAAACGGAGCTTCTGAAAGCCGCCGCCGAGACCGGACGTTGCGTCAACGTCAAGAAGGGGCAGTTCCTCTCGCCCGAGGCTATGGAGCAGGTGGCTGGCAAGATGCGCGCTTTCGGCAGCAACAACTTCATGCTCACCGAGCGCGGCACCACCTTCGGCTATCAGGACCTTGTGGTTGACTTCCGCGGTGTGCCCACTATGCAGAAGAACTCTGTACCTGTGGTTGTCGACATCACCCACTCACTGCAGCAACCCAACCAAGGCTGCGGCGTCACCGGCGGCCGCCCCGACATGATAGAGACCATCGCCCGTGCCGCTATCGCCGTGGGTGCCGACGGCATCTTTATGGAGACACACCCCGACCCGGCTCGCGCCAAAAGCGACGGCGCCAACATGCTACGCCTCGACCTTGCCGAAGGACTGCTGGAACACCTTGTGGCCATCCGCCAGACGATAAACAAACTAAACTGAACACCCAATGGAGCTCAACCTCACCAAACCCATAATCTTCTTTGACCTTGAGACCACCGGCGTGCAGGTAGGTCACGACCATATAGTTGAGATATGCCTCCACAAGGTGATGCCAGACGGCACCACCGACACCCGCGTGGAGCGCGTGCGCCCCGCCGACGCCGAGGGCAAGACCATCCACATCCCCGAGGTGACCACCGCCGTGCACGGCATCACCGACGCCGACGTGGCCGACAAGCCCACATTCCGCGAGCTGGCCCCCAGCCTGCTGGAGTACATCGGCGACGCCGACCTTGCCGGATATAACAGCAACAAGTTCGACGTGCCGCTGCTCGTCGAGGAGTTCCTGCGCGCAGGCATCGACTTCGACCTGCGCTGCCGCCGCCTCGTCGACGTGCAGAACATCTTCCACCAGATGGAGCAGCGCACCCTCGTGGCCGCCTATAAGTTCTACTGCCAGAAAGATCTCGAGAATGCCCATTCCGCTGCCGCCGACACCATAGCCACCTATGAGGTCCTCAAGGCGCAGCTCGACCGCTACCAGGGTGTCGACTACAAGGACCGCTCCGGCAAGGTGAGCCAGCCCGTCGTCAACGACATCGACGCCCTCAGCCGCTTCACCGCCAACAGCCAGTGGGCCGACCTTGTGGGACATATAGGCTACGACGCCAAGCACCGCGAGGTCTTCAATTTCGGCAAGCACAAGGGCAAGACCGTCGTCGAAGTCTTTGAGCAGGAGCCCTCCTACTACGACTGGATGATGAAGTCCGACTTCCCCCTCAGCACCAAGAAGCTCATCACCGAGATATGGGACGGCATGAAGCAGCGCAAGCTCGACCAGCTCAAAGCCCATTTCGGTGCTTAATAACTTATTTGACCAATCTTCTCAACATTTCAAAGAACCCTCGTTCTAGAAAGCGCATATATAATATAAGGCCCTGTCGTCGGACAGGGCCTTTTTTAACTAAACTTTAACACTCCTGGCAAGCCTTTATTTGCCCGATTTGCGTCTATTGCACTCTTTGCAAAGCATCTGGCAGTTGTCGGCAGTTGTGCGGCCACCTTGGCACCATGGGGTGATGTGGTCGGCTTCCATTTGCTCGATGGCGAAATGTTTTCCACAAACAGGGCAAATGCCAAGCTGTCGTTCATAGACCTCTCTTTTCGTGTTGTCGTCGAAGGCTCGAAGGTCAAGGTGCCGCTCGTCGCCGTCCATCACATACCAGTATATGCCGCTTTTCTTTTTAATGTCACTGTCTTTCATTAGCTTATCTACCTTCTCTCGTAATTCACTCTCTTTGAATGGATCGTCCTTGTGCATGTTGTACATATCGCCCCACTGTACACCTTTCATTTCTTTACGATTATCGGTGAAATGAGTCCCAACCCAATGGATTACATCCTGATAGTATTGCCACAGTTCATCGCAGTTTTCGTCGAATCGGTGTTCAACCATATACTCTCTTATTTTTCCCTTTGATATCCACCCAAGCACGGTTTCGAGGTAATCCTGCCGTATTGGCGAACCGCTCATGTAGTCTTTGCCTAGTTGTTGTGCAACACAATTTGTCTTGCTGAAGCGTCGTTTGGCATGGTTAATCCACGGACCGTTGTATATGGCATTATACATTTCCTGTGTAGTTAATTTCTCACCTGCGATGTTGATTATTTGGAACCAGTCGACTTGTTCCTCTGGAGTGCCTTCACAGATGTATACCTGTAGTTTGTAGTCTGTTATACGCTTCTGTAACCCCCGCAGACCATCAAAATTGGTTAGCTTGCCATCCAGTTCCATTAGGTACTCGCCCCAAACAAATTGACAGATGCTGATTGTGCGCTGTTGTCCGTCAAGCAACTCGTAGTTACCATCTTCGTTGCGCACCCAGTACATCACGTTGAGGGGAAAACCTTTCCATACCGTATCTATCACGGCGTTGCGTTTTTTTTCGTCATATACGAACTCGCGCTGATACTTGGGGCGAATGTTCAGACGTCCGCCATATCCCACAATGCCTTCTTCTGTGGCACTATTGTCGGCGTAGCCTTCCACCAACTCGCCGATGGTTACTTGTGTTAGATCTATTTTCATTTCTTTTTACGGATTAATATTCTTGAATAAAGGTCTTTCCCATTGATTGTAGGCTTTGCAAGGTCGAACTCAGAATCACAGCCATGATTAAGCACACCCAAAATCTCAAATTGGTCTGGATTATATTTATCAATAAAGGTTATTGGTACTCCCATTATTCCATCATAGTCACAAGGAATATCTGCAAATTTATTTACATTTATTGCTGGATAATTATCATATGTGGGGTATTCTTTCGGAGAATACTCTCTAATAAGGTCTAATAACTCATGTCTTTTTTTGTGATCAAGATTTGTATACCAGCAAATGTTCCCAAGGCTACGCCATTTTTGCCCACTATTATCTTGCCAGTATCTTGTTTCGCGTGCTTCATAAGAATCTGGTACTTGGAAGCTCATGTCCCCAGATTTGTTGCCGAGCCATAGTTGATTACGCATTATCAAGGGAAAAATCTCTTTGTATTTAAGAGCGTTTTGATTTCCTATTATCAGGAACTTCTTTTCATATTTCATCAGTTGCGCCACATACTCGCGGAATAGTGAGAATGGTGGGTTAGTGCAAACAATATCTGTTTGTTTAAGCAGTTCCACGCATTCGGGACTTCGGAAGTCTCCATTTCCTTTAAGGCGAGATAGAACATTCTTATCGTTTTGTAATAAATAAGCTACATCTGCGAGATTTACTGCTCCGTCACCGTTGTAATCGTCAACTTCGGTTATCTCCACCTTGTAAGCAATTTTTTTAGGTTCACAATTAGGCGTATCGAATTGCAGTAGTAACTCATTACCCATTACTGGTGAGCCGTCATAGCAAGTGGCAATTAGCTTCTTTAACCCAAGACTGTTAAAGTTAAGGGCAAAGTATTTGAAAAAATTACTTTCGTAAGGGTCATCGCAGTTACAGAATACCACTTTGCCGCAGAAGTGGTTGCGGTAGTGTTTCAGTTCGTTACTGATATCGTTTATCTGTGTGTAGAATTCATCTTGTTTGGCCTTGATGGCCGCGTTGAGACTTTTGTTTCCTGCCATTGTTTGATAGCTTTTACGCATTGCTATCAATCGGCAAGAGGCAATAAGAAAAGGTGCGGTTTTCTTACTGCGTTTAGCGAGGCGGCCTCGGATGGATACCTCTATGCAAGAATAAGAGCCTACACCTAAGTGTGGCATACTTATTTCCTTGCATATGGCGTTCATCCATAACACCATACTGATTATTTCAGCTATTTATATCCAATAAGTTTCCGAGGCTCTTGGCTAAACGCGAAATAATAGTAATGCTTTGTTAATATTATATGGCTTATCCTCTCTCGATAAGCCAGTGTCTTTCGGAGTGCAAAGATACAAAGTTTTTTTTATATGGGCAAAATATTTTATATGGCGCCTCTCCAGCCCCCTTTTTGTTCGTCGTACCTTCGGATTTCCTACTATTGTTCGACTATCGTTTAACCTTTGTTCTACCATTATATATGGTTAAACGATGGTTAAAGTATGGTTGAACGATGGTCGAAATACCGAAGGAAAGTGCTTGTTATGCCCTTGCGACGGCAAGGGTTGTGTCTGTCTTTAATTGTGTCTATGGATGTCAGGTCTACCGCACCTCGCAGGAGAGTATCTCGATGCGGCGGGCGATGGCGGCTGGGAGGCCGTAGACGGGGTCCTTGGAGAGGCTTTCTGTGGTGGGCTCCACGGCTCCGTGGGGGCGTTGCACGAGGGTGAGGCGGCCGTCGTCCATGGCGTCGGCGAACATGCCGCCGCGCCAGGCACGCAGCATGTTGACAAAGGAGGCTATCCTTCGCTCCGAAAGCAGCTGGTTGTATTCGCTCTGGAACACCGGCGAGGCGTAGCCTGCGATGGTCAGCACCACGCGGTGGCCTTCGTCGAGCTGCTCCTCGACATAGTCGAACAGTGCCTCCACGCGTTCGTAGTTGCCCACTACGCAGGTGTCGAAGAACAACTGCATCATGGCCGAGTCGATGGCCGAGGTCTGATGGCTTAGGTACTCGCCGCGCAGCTGTGCATAGCGCCGCTGGCACTCCTGATAGCTCGTCGTCGTTGTTGCCTGCCGGCTCATGGGGTCAGGCTCGTCGTTGTGGAAGTAGAGGAAGAGGGGGAACATGAACCTCGGTTTGGAGGGGCGGGTAATGATATCGGTCGTGGTATCAACGGCGTCAGCCATCACAGAATCACGGCTTGCGAACATTGAACTGTCGAGTGTCCACTGGTAGATGTCGTTGCAGCACATGGAGTCGTTGAGGAAGTAGCTGTCGGCGCGGTTGCTGCTGAGGTATCCGCTGACGGGTATGCCGGTGGCGGAGTCGCGCTGGCTGATGGTGAAGTAGATGTCGTTCTGCTCGCTGTTGAGACATTGGCACACGGCTTCGGCTTTCTGCCAGGTGTTGCGCTGCCCCACGGCGCAGTAGATGTCGTAGCCGCCTTTTCCGCCCGTGCGGTCGCTGCTGAAGTATAGCACGCCGTTCACTTGGTCGTAGTAGGGGGTTATCTCGTCGGCAGGGCTGTTGACCTGCGGACCGAGGTTTACGCACTCGCCCGCCACGCCGTTCTTCACCAGTGTGTACCATATATCCATGCCGCCCATGCCCCCTTCGCGGTCGCTGACGAAGTAGAGTATCACCGTACTGTCAGCCAGCCGTCCCACGGCGGGGTGGGTGGCCGTGTAGTTGTCTGTGTTCGCCTTGCCGCGCAAGGGCTGCGGTTTGCTCCAGCCGCGTCGCTGTTTCTTTGCCCAAAATATCTCGCACCGCAGGTCGGGGTCACCCACGCGGCAGCGCGTGAAATAGAGGTCATTGGTGTAGGGGTCGAGGGCAAGGTTGCCGGTGTGCTCGCGCCGGGTGTTGAGATTCCAGCGGCTGGGTTTGGGCCGCGCCAGCTTGCCGCTGCGTGCTATGCGGGCCTGCCACACCTGCATCTGTGCACTGCTGTAGCCGAACATCCTGTTGCCCCCGACTTCCGGCGGCATGGTGCTGTAGGCAAGCACCGTGTCGCCTACGCGCACAGCCCCTGTCTCGCTGCCCGTGGTGTTGATGGGCTTCTCGAGATGCGTCACTTTATATTGCCCCTGTAGGGAGAGCGGCAGTAACAATAGCAGCAGTATGGTCAAAAGATGGGGCATTGTATTGCTTTGCGTTGCCGCTTGTTGTTTTTGCTCATCAGGTATACTATGCCCACCTCGAAGGCGCCTATGGTATGGCTGGCGGAGGCGAGCCGCGACACATTGGCGTCGTAGCAGAAGGCGAAGGTCCACTCACGCCACATGACGGCGAGATTTATGGCCGCCGCATCTGCGTGGCGCCCTATGATACCGGCGCTGAAGGCCAGATAGTTGTGCGGCTCTTCGTTGAGGTACCAGCGCACGTCGCCGCCGTAGACCAGCTCGTTGAAGTTGCGCTGCCGCTGGTAGCCCACCACGGGCAGCACTCCCCAGCTGTCGGCGAAGCGCCACTCGGCGCGCCCATAGATGTTGAAGCGGCGGCTCAGCCGCGTGTCGGCGTTCATGCCTGTATAGCTGATGTCCGGCTCGTTGATGTTGCGCATCGAGAGGCCCAGCTTGGTGTATAGCATGTCGCTCACCTGACAGTACCATGCCACACCGGCGCCGAGGGTGGGGTAGAACACCTTGGTGCGGTTGAAGCTCTCTGTGCCGTCGGCCATCTCGATGCCGTCGGTGCTGAAGCCCACCTGTCCGATGCCACCTTCGAGGCCTACGGATACGATGTTTCTGCCGTCGCCCAGCCCCTGGAAGTAGCTGACGATGGCCGACGCTGTGGTGGAGCCGTAGCCGAGGGTGCCGGCGCGGTCGTTGCTCACCCACAGGCCGCCGTTGAGGCCGTTGCGGTTGCGCTGGCTGCGCAGGAAGGCCACCTCGGCGGTGGCGCTGACTGTCTGGAACGGTGTGCTCACCGAGGCCCACTGGTTGCGGTACACCGCCCCGAAGCGTGCCGTTGCGTCGAAGAAGCCGCTGTAGGCGGGGTTGAAGAGCAGCGGGTCAAGGTCGAACATCGAGAAATGTATGTCCTGCGCTTTTATGTCAAATGAAAAGAAAGAAAAGAAAGACAAAAGGAAAACACCTTTCGTCCAATATGTCTTTCTTGTCATTCTTGTCTTCATGGTAAAGATGCATTGTCTTCTACCTTGTGTATGGTGGCAGGCTTATGTCGGCGTAATCGCCGCGCTGGTACTTGAAGTGGGCTGCTATGGCCACCATGGCGGCGTTGTCGGTGCAGAAGGAGAATGGCGGAATGAAGGCCTGCCAGTGGTGCTTCTGGCAGACGCGCTGCAGTTCGCTGCGCAGCAGGCTGTTGGCGCTCACGCCTCCGGCTATGGCCAACTGGCGCACATGGTGGTCTATTGCGGCGCGCTCCACCTTCTTCAGCAGGAAGTCCACGATGGTCTTCTGGATGCTGGCGCAGAGGTCGGCCTTGTGCTTCTCGATGAAATCGGGATCTTCCTTCAACCGGTCGCGCAGGAAGTAGAGGAACGAGGTCTTGATGCCCGAGAAGGAGTAGTCGTATCCTGCGATGTGCGGCGTGGCGAAGCGGTAGGCGTCGGCGTCGCCCTCCTTGGCCATCCGGTCGATGACGGGACCGCCGGGGTAGCCGAGGTCCATGATCTTGGCAGCCTTGTCGATGGCTTCGCCTGCGGCATCGTCGATGGTGGTGCCGAGGCACTCGATGTCGAAGTAATCTTTGAGCAGCAGTATCTGCGTGTGTCCGCCTGAGACGAGCAGGCATATGAAGGGGAACTGCGGCATCGGCTCGCCGCGGTCGATGAAGTGGCTCAGCACATGGGCCTGCAGATGGTTGACCTCTATCAGGGGGCGGTCGATGGCTGTGGCGAAGCTCTTGGCAAAGCTGACGCCCACGAGCAGCGAGCCCAGCAGTCCCGGGCCGCGTGTGAAGCCCACGGCGTCAATCTCCTCCTTGGCGATGCCGGCCTGCTTGATGGCGGCGTCGACCACCGGTATGATGTTCTGCTGGTGGGCGCGGCTGGCCAGCTCAGGCACCACGCCGCCGTACTGCTCGTGGACCTTCTGGCTTGCGATTACGTTGCTAAGCACCACGCGGTCGCGCAGCACTGCCGCCGACGTGTCGTCGCAACTCGACTCTATGGCCAATATTGTTGTCATTGTTACAATCAGTCTGTTTTTCTCACCGTATCCGGTCCGTACTTGCTCCGTACCCGCTCCGACTGTTCTACGACAAAAAACCGTAGAACAACCGTAGAACAGTCGGAGCGGGTACGGAGCGGGTACGGAGCGGCTACGCTGAAAAAGCCTTATTTCAGCAACTTACGTACTTCTTCGATGGTTTCTTCCTCGGCACCGTCTTGGTAACCAGCATGTTGCCATACTATCTCGCCGTCGCCGTTGAGGATGAAAGTGTGGGGCACGTTGACGACACCCATGGCGCGTTTGAGGTCGGAGTTCTGGTCGAGGTAGACCTCGTAGGGCCAGTCGTTGCCGTCGACGTGGGGTTTTACGCGTGCGGCGCTGCGGGCGTCATCGATACTGATGGCCACCAGCTTGACGCCGGTCTCCTCCTGCCACTCTTCGTAGACCTCCTTGATGTTGTTGAGCTCGCGGTTGCAGGGTTTGCACCATGTGGCCCAGAAGCTGATGATGACGGGCTTGCCGTCGTTCTGGATGACGGACGACTGTACGCTTTGGCCGTCAATGCTTTTGAGGGTGATGTTCTGCGGCATCTTGGCGTTCTGGGCCATGAGGCCGGCGGCCATTAGGAGACCGACGAGGGTAAGGATAAGCTTCTTCATATCGATAATATGTATTTCAGGTTGTTGATTTCTTGCGTTTCACGTTCGATTAGTTCGTCGATGAAGTCGGGCGCCTCGCCGTCGGCTATGTCGTCGCGCATCTGGAAGAGGCGGCCGTAGTGGAGGCCGAAGTCCTCGTACAGCGGGTTGCCTAGGGCGCAGGCGGTGGCGAAGAGACGGGCGGTTTTGCCGTCGACGATCTTTAGGTAAGTGGCAGGTGTTAACGGCATAGGCGTTTCATGAGTCGTCTGTACTTGTTGTTGCAGCAGTTCGGCTTCGACCATCTCGATGACGGTGCTGTTGACGAGGCGTGTGGCCGAGCGGTCGTCGACTTCGTCGAGCAGCCGCATGATCTGTGCCAGTAGCCAGTCGCCCACGAGGACGGCGGTGGCGTTGCCCCAACGGGCGTTGACCGAAGGCTGTCCGCGGCGCGTGTCGGCGGTGTCGATGACGTCGTCGTGCAGCAGCGAGGCGTTGTGGAGCATCTCGACGGCGGTGGCGAGCAGCAATGTGCGGCGCTCGTCGAGGTGCTCTTCGCCGAGGGTGGTGGCGGCGATGAGGGTGAGCCGAGGACGCAACATCTTGCCCCTGCGGGAAGTGATGTGGTCTATAACCGACGGTAGAGCCGTTTCGTGAAACGACTCGGCATCGACGGTGTCGACAAGGCGTCGCAGATACTCCTGCCGCACCTGCTCCAGTTTAGGCTCCAAATTCATTGTAGAGGGTGGCTATCTTGTTGGTGAGCTGCTTGGAGGCTTTGACCAGCGGCAGGCGCAGGGCGTTGGTGATGCGTCCCTGGGTCTCGAGGAGGGCCTTGATGCCGGTGGGGTTGCCCTCGTCGAAGATGGCGTGCATCAGGGGCAGCATCCGGTTGTGCAGCGGCAGGGCATGCTTGTAGTCGCCTTTGAGGGCGAAGTGAACCATGTCGGAGGTCTCCTTGGGCAGGGCGTTGGCGATGACCGATATGACGCCGTCGGCGCCGAGGGCCATCATGGGGTAGGTGAGGGCGTCGTCGCCGCTGATGACGCGGAAGCCTGCCGGACGGTTGCGCAGAAGCTCCATGATCTGGGCCATATTGCCGGAGGCCTCTTTGATGCCAATGATGTTGGGGCATTCGGCGGCGATGGCCAGAGCCGTTTCGGCGCTGATGTTGACGCCGGTGCGACCGGGCACGTTGTACATGATGACGGGCACGGGCGAGGTCTCGGACACAATGCGGTAGTGGGCCATGATGCCGCGCTGGTTGGGCTTGTTATAGTAGGGCGTCACGGAGAGCACGCCGCTGATGCCCTCGAAGTTGGTGCGTGCGATGGCTTCGGTGAGGGCTATGGTGTTGTTGCCGCCAAGGCCAAGCATAATGGGTATGCGACCGTTGACAGTCTCCACGATGAACTCCTGCACGGCGGCGCGCTCGCTGTCGGTGAGGGTGGCGGCCTCGCTGGTGGTGCCAAGGGCCACTATATAGTCGACGCCGGAAGCGATGATGTGCTCAATGAGGGCCTCGAGTTTGGTGAAATCGACGGTCTCCTGGCCGCGGCGGAACGGCGTGATGAGGGCTACGCCGGTACCGGTGAAGATGGGTTGTTTCATTTCTGTATCTTGCTGAGGTATTTGACAATGTTGTTGAAGAAGTCCTTGAGTTCCACCTGGCCGTCGCCACGGATGATGAGGTCGAAGACCTCCGAGGGGTCCTCGGACGGTGTGGCATAGACCACCTTGAGGCTGGCATCGGTGCGCAGGGCTATGTACTGGGCAAAGAAGTTCTCGTCGCCTATGGTGTCAATGAGCAGGTCGTAGTGGCGCTCGGTGAAGGGACGTATGCTCTCGTCCGACGGGAGGCCCCAGAAGTTGATGTCGCTCTTGGCACGGCAGATGTAGGTGTTTTTATGTGTCACCACAAAGCTGAGCTCCTGGTCTTTGGGAAGCATGCCCATGATGTGGACGCTCTTGCCTTGGCTCTCCATCACCTTGGTGAAGTGGTGCAGGATGTTCCAAGAACCCTCGTCGCCGAGGCGGCAGATGAGGCCGATGGTGCGCACCTCCTCGAGGTTGTCTATCTTCTTCTCCCGAGGCGCCGCCTTCAAGTCGCGTATGATTTTATTGCGGCGGACGTTTTTGATGAATTCAAGCATAATCTATTCGAATAATGAATGTTGTCTGTATAGGTTAAAGGAGCGGCGGTGGTGTGGCGTCACCCCGTGTTTTTCTATTGCTTCGTAGTGTGCGGCGGTGGGATAGCCTTTGTTGCGGTCCCATCCGTAGGCAGGATATTCTTCGTGGAGCTTGACCATTATCTCGTCGCGGTGGGTCTTGGCCAGCACACTGGCGGCGGCGATGCTCATGAAGGTAGCGTCGCCCTTGACGAAGGTCTGGTATGGGATATCGGTCTCGTTGTAGAAGCGGTTGCCGTCAATAAGCAGGAAATCGGGCTTGGGTCCCTGAAGCTGTTGCACGGCGAGGCACATGGCGTGGGTCGACGCGTGAAGGATGTTTAGACGGTCGATCTCTTCGGGGCTTACCACAGCCACGGCCCATGCGAGGGCGTTAGCCTCGATGTCGGCACGCATCAGGTTGCGCTGACGTTCGGTGAGCTGCTTTGAGTCGTTGAGGATGTCGTTGCGGTAGTCCGGCGGCAGCACTACGGCAGCGGCCACCACAGGCCCGGCCAAGGGTCCGCGTCCGGCCTCGTCGCATCCCGCCTCGCGGCGGCCTTCTATGAGCCAAGGCTTCAGCATACGAGGGCGGCAACAAAGGTCAGGATCAGTATCACGTCATATATCCATAAGTGCTGTTTGCGGCGTCCTATGGTACTGCCGTTGCGTTTGGGCAGCAGAATATGGGTGCCGCAGAAGGCGAAGGGGATGGCAAAAAATGAAAGGTTTACGGGCAGCAGGTGCGAATAGAAGAGCATGATGATGCCACCAATGGCGAGCAGCATCACGGTGGAGGCGTTTTTTTGCCACAGCACCGGGTGTTCGCCGAGTTTGCCCCACATCATGAATATGGCGGCTGCCGCGATAAGTGCCAGTATGATATTGGCGATGAGCGGCAGCGGCTCTGTTTCGGCAATATGGAATGAGAAGCCGCCTATGGCGGCTGCCGTTGCGCTCCACCATTCAGCCAGTCCGTCGGTCATGAAGAGCACCGTGACAAGCAACATGTAGGGAGCAAGGAGGCCCAGCAGGAGCGCCACTATGTCGCGCCAGTTGTAGAGTCGGAAGCTGATAGCCACAAACAGGTAGCTAACGATGATGGCCAGTGCCGGCAGGTAGAAAAGAGAGCAGAGACCTATCAGCGCGGTGGCGCTGCAGATACGGCTGGTGGGAATGGTCAGCAGGGTGCCGCGCAGCATTAGCAGGTAGGCACAGCCGATGAGTGCTGCCGAGACAGGCACCATGGGGGTCAGGGTGGTGGCCGGTGCGCTCATCATGGTTATGTAGAGCAGCGTCGGCAGCAGCGTCGTCTGCGGCACAAGGCCCATGTCCGACAGCAGTATGTTGAGCATTATGCCTTCCGCAAGCACAAGTATCATGGCTATGATAACAGCCAGCCGTGGGACACCGGAGAGCCAGTTAACCAGCAGCGCGTAGAGCACACCGTCAGTGCTGGGCTCCGCTGTCATTAGCGTAGGTGTCATCAGAGGCCGCAGCCAAAGTAGCACCAGCGCCACTATGATCAGCAGCACCTGCACGGCCATGTTTTTGCGGAACAGATTGAGCATTGTTATTTGACTATTATCTTCTCGGTTCTCGACCCGACGCGCAGTATATACACACCCTGAGGCAATCCGCTGACGTCTACCGAGGTCTCAAGTGTCACGGGCATCTCCAACACTTTTCTGCCGTCGATGCTCATTATTTCGGCCGTCTGCTTCTCGCCGCAGCCTGTGTTTATTATCAGCTTGTCAGTGGCAGGGTTGGGATACACATGCAGTGGCAGGCGGTATTTCTCGGCCTGCTGGATGCTTACATAGCCCATGGCGGCATTGACGGCATCCAATGCATCAATCTTGCCCCATCCCCAGCGTATGTCGGCACTGTCGTTTGCCACCAAGGGCCCTGTCTTGTCGTCGTTGCGGGCGGTGCTGGTGATGATATTGCGTATGTTGTCGACGCTAAGGTCGGGATTAGCCTGCAGTATCAAGGCAGTGATACCGGTCACCACCGGACACGACATCGAGGTGCCGCTCATTTTTGCCCAACGGTATGTGAGGTTGCCTATCTTGAGGTCCATCATGCTTTCGCTGGCGGTGTTACGGCTGTCGGTCGACCATACGCTGATTGATGAAACTATCTCATGGCCTGGGGCGGAAATCTCCGGCTTCTGTCTCCCGTCGATGATTGGGCCATAGCTGGTGAAGCTGGCGTGGTCGCCGGTGTGGCATTCATGCGTTACGTTGTTCCATGTGTCGGAATGATGTGCAGCGACGCTGATGCATTTCTCCGCGCAGGCCGGTTCACCGATGCCGTAGTAGCTGTCGCCCTCGGTGAAGCCGTCGCGCCATTCGCTCTTGAAGTGGCAGCCGTGGTTGCCAGCATGGTTATCGAGGTTGTCGACATTCCAGGCGTGCACGGTGCCGCTCTCGGCGGTGATGAGCAGCTGCTTCTCCAGCGGTGTCTTGTCGAGGTCAATCTGCATGTGTGACCTATTGTCATAAGGGTTGCTGTGCTCCATCATTACGCGCCACGTGACAGTGTCCTCGCCGCAAAACAGTGTGTCGTATATCACGGTGTCGGTGCTGGTGCTGTAGAATGGGCCTGTCCAGATATTGTTGCCGTTCTTGATGCGTACGGTGGCCTCGAAGTCGTGTCCTACCTCGCCCCACATGATAAGGGCCTGTCCAGTCTCCTCGATGGCATAAATATCGCTTGCAGCCACGACAATGGTGCGCAACGTGTCGGCCACATTGTCGCCGAAGGCTTTGCTGACATGGAACTGTACGTCGCCGTTGTTGCCAGCGCTGGTGCAGAACACAACACCCGAGTCTGACATGCTGTTGATGTGCTGGCTCAGCAGCGATGTTCCGTCTATTGTGCTGAAGGTATACATGCCCCAGCTGCTGTTGATGACCAGGCGCTTACCCTGCTCTTTGGCTACGCGATACATCCAGTCCACGGCGTCCATCCACTCTGCCTCGCCGAGGCCGAATGAGCAGAACAGCAGACGTGCTCCCGGTGCCATGCCGCGGTATTTGCCAGCTTTGCCCTTGCCTGCTGCGATGCCAGCCACATGGGTGCCGTGGGTGCCGTAGCCGTAGAGGTTCGACGTGTCGCCGTGGGCATCGGCAAGGTTATATGCGCCAACAACCTCGGTGCCGTAGTTGTAGCCCGCAGGTGCAGGACCGCTCTTCTTGAAGTGGTCCCACGCACGTTCCATGCGCCAGTTGCTCGATACCTGACCGTTGTAGTTGGGGTGCGAATAGTCGAAGCCCCAGTCGGTGATGCCTATCAGCACTCCGTTTCCGTCAATTGATATCCCATCAAGGGTGCCGAGGCCGTTCTGCACGCTGTCGGCGCGGGTGTCGGCACGGGCCATGTCGCAGTCTATCCCGCCGACGCGGTGCGATATGCTGTACTGCAATACCTCCTTGCTGCTCTCCAGCAGTCCAAGGCTTGCCACAGGCACACGCATGGTGACTATCGGACCGCTCTGGCCTCCAATGACCACTCCGGCTTTCTCGAAAGGTCCGCGGTCGAAGTTAGGGACCATCTTCACTAGGAAGCTGATGGTCTCCGCACCGGCGGCCACCTCTTCGCGTACAAGGGCTTTGGTGTCTATGCCACATTTCGCCGACTGGGCCGATACCGTGGCTAATACACTCACTGCTAACAGCGTAAGGATTATTTTTTTCATAAATTAGGTATTATATACAAAGTGCAAATATACGAATATTTTCGGATATGATAATAAAAAAAGAGGCTGCCAATACTGACAGCCTCTCAAGTTGTTAACTATTAGCTCTTCGCTAAACTCACACCTCCCAAGTGTCGCCACTGTTGAGCAGGTCGTCCATGCATTTGTATTTGCCGTTGGCCATCTGCTCGTCCATCTGCTCTTCGTAGAGCTGGGTGTAGCTGACTTTCTTGACGTTGCGGATGACGCCGAGGGCCACGGGCAGGTCGCCGCCCATGTGTGCTAGCATCATGTGGATGCCGGTGTCCTCGGTGGTCTCGTCGTGCACCATGATGTCGTCGATGGTGATGCCGTTCTCGCCGAGGGTGACAACCTCGAGCTGGCGGCCGTTGAAGCGCAGACCTTTCTCCTTGTTCTTGCCGAAGAGCATGGGCTTGCCGTGCTCGAGCACTATGGTGCGGTCGTCGCGGACAGCGCGGTCGGTGATGGCGGCGTGGGTCTTGTCGTTGAAGATGACGCAGTTCTGCAGCACCTCAACCACCGAGCAACCGTCGTGTTTGGCGGCGCGGGTCATGCAGTCGGTGCTCAGCTGCGGTACGCAGTCGAGGGTGCGGGCGAAGAAGGTGCCCTGGGCGCCCATCACCAGCTCGCCCGGATTGAACGGGTAGTCGATGGTGCCGTAGGGAGAGGTCTTCGTTATCTGGCCGAACTTGGTGGTGGGGCTGTACTGACCCTTCGTCAAGCCGTAGATCTCGTTGTTGAAGATGGTGATGTTCAGGTCCTGGTTGCGGCGCACAGCGTGGATGAGGTGGTTGCCGCCGATGGCCATCGAGTCGCCGTCGCCCATGTTCACCCACACGCTCAGTGCGGGGTTGGCGAGTTTCACACCCGTGGCTATGGCGCAGGCGCGTCCGTGGATGCTGTGGAAGCCGTAGGTATCCACATAGTAGGGGATACGGCTCGAGCAGCCGATACCGGAGACCATGCAGACGTTCTCTTTCTTGTAGCCTGTCTTGGGGAAGGTGGCCAGCAGGGCGGCGAGGATGGCGTGGTCGCCGCAGCCCGGGCACCACTTCACCATCTGGTCGCTCTGGAAATCAGCCTTGGTATATTCTTTATCCGCTTTGGGAACAAAATGCTTTTCCATATTTGTGCTTTTTTATTTCTCCAACAATCTGTTAAATTCAGCTTTCAGCTCGCCAACCTCGAAAGGCAGGCCCATCACCTTGTTGTATTTGGTCATGGTGCACTCCGGGAACTGGGTGCGCAGGTAGCCGCAGAACTGACCGTTGTTCAGCTCGCAGACCACAATCTTCTTGTACTTGCGCAGTATGTCGCCGGTGTTCTTAGGCAGCGGGCAGATGTAGTTGAAGTGGGTGTAGGCCACCTTCTTGCCTTCGTTGTTCATCTCCTCGACGGCGAGGGTCAGTGCACCGCTGGTGCCGCCCCAACCAACCACGAGCAGGTCGGCGTCGGGGTTGCCCATGACCTCCTGGTCGGGAATGTAGTTGGCCACGCGGTTCACCTTCTCCTGACGGTTCTTGGTCATCAGGGCGTGGTTCTCCGGGTCGGTGCTCAGAGGACCATCGGGGCACTTCTCGAGGCCGCCGACGCGGTGGCTCAGGCCGGCCATGCCGGGCAGGGCCCATTCGCGTGCGAACTTCTCCTCGTCGCGGCGGAACGGACGGTAGTTCGGGTCGTTCTCCTTGGCCAGGCGCGGCTTGATTTCAGGCATGTCCTTCATGCTCGGTATCTTGAACAGCTGGCTGCCGTTGCCCAGGTAGCCGTCGGTGAGCAGGATGACGGGCGTCATGTGCTCAAGGGCTATCTTGGCGGCGTTGAAGGCCCAGTAGAAGCAGTTGGCCGAGCTCGAGGCGGCAACAACCACCAGGGGAGCCTCGCCGTTGCGGCCGTAGAGGGCCTGGTCGAGGTCGCTCTGCTCAGTCTTGGTGGGCAGACCCGTCGAGGGGCCGCCACGCTGCACGTCGACGACCACGAGCGGCAGCTCGGTCATCACGGCAAGACCCAGGGCCTCGCTCTTCAGCGACAGGCCGGGGCCGGAGGTGCTGGTGCAGGCCAGTGCACCGGCATAGCTGGCGCCGATGGCGGAGCAGATACCGGCAATCTCGTCTTCGGCCTGGAACACGCGGGCGCCGAGGCTCTTGTGCTTGGCCAGCTCGACCATGACGTCGGTGGCGGGGGTGATGGGGTAGGAGCCCAGGAAGAGGCGGCGGCCGCTCTTCTCGCTGGCTGCCAGCAGACCCCAGGCAGTGGCCACGTTACCGGTGATGTTGCGGTAGCGGCCCTTCTCCATCTTGTCGGCGTGGGCAACCTCAAAGATGTGCGAATGCATCACCTCAAGCTTGTCGGCATATTCGTAACCCTCGGTCAGCACAGCCTTGTTCAGCGTGATGACAGCGGGCTTCTTGGCGAACTTGCGCTCCAGATATGCAAAAGTATGGTCTAAGGTCTTGTGGGTGGCATAGAAGATGATGCCGAGGGCGAACATGTTGCGGCTCTTGTCGGCGGTCTTCTTGTCGACGCCCTGAGCGTCGCCGATTTTCTCCGTGAACGAGGTGATGGGGGCCTTGATGATGGTGTAGGCGCGCTCCAGCTCGTCGGTGAAGGGGTTCTCCTTGTAGCCGGCCTTCTCCATAGCCTCCTCGGTGAAGGTGTCGATGTCGACGATGACGGTGGCACCCTTCTTGGCCCACTTCAGCTGCGACTTGAAGGCGGCGGGGTTCATGGCCACCAGTATGTCGCATTTGTCGCCGCTCGAGTAGATGTGGTTACCCACATGCACCTGATAGCCGCTCACGCCGGCAATGGTGTTGTGCGGGGCACGGATTTCGGCGGGATAATCGGGGAACGTGGCAATGTCGTTTCCGGTCAGTGCAGAGGCATCGCTGAAGAGCGTACCGCTGAGCTGCATGCCGTCACCCGAGTCGCCAGCAAATCGGACCACAAGGTCCTCTTTATTAACTATCTGATTCTCTGACATGTTATTTATATGTTTAATTTATTATTATTTGTTTTTGAAAGTGCAAATATACAAAATAAAAACAATCCCGCAAAAATTATTTTTCAACCGCTTTCAACATCCCTCCCTCCGCCTCCTCCCGCTACCTTGTCCGTCTCCCCTCCGCCTCCCCTCCATCTGTTCTACTGTTGTTCACCGGTTGTTCACCGGTTTAAACCGTTAAACAATCGGTGAACAACCGGTGAACAGACGGAGAGGGTACGGAGCGGCAACGGCGTGGCGGCGGCAAAATATCGTTCCGGTGTATTACATTATAATAAAAACAGAGCTTTGCCGTTCATTTTATAT
Organism: uncultured Bacteroidota bacterium; assembly: GCA_902791695.1. Taxonomy (GTDB): domain Bacteria; phylum Bacteroidota; class Bacteroidia; order Bacteroidales; family P3; genus Colimorpha. The sequence goes on along the minus strand of CADAWR010000009.1, from coordinate 85,339 downwards.
AAAGACCGGTCTTCCGGCTGCTGATGTTAAATTATGGCCCAATAAGGATTTGTGACGATGGCAAAGATAAAAGTGCACTATTTCAGTCCCACAGGCGGGACGTTGCAAGTGGTACGGCTGATGGCCGAGGCGTTGGACAGAATGCTGCATGTCGGGGTGGAATACCACTCCTACACCTTGCCGACCGGGCGCGAGGTGCTGCCGGTGTTCGATGCGGGGGACATAGTTCTATGGGCGACACCGGTCTATGCGGGGCGCATACCCAACAAGACGCTCGACTATGTGCGCGCGGCCATCCATGCCAACGGTAATCCGTCTATCGCTTTGGTGACATTCGGCAACCGCGCCTACGACAACGCGCTGGCCGAGTTGGTGGGCCTGATGAAGGAGGGCGGCATGAAGCCCGTCGGCGCTGCCGCTATGGTGACGCGCCACGCTTTCAGCGACACCCTGGGTGCAGGACGTCCCAGTGCGGAAGACATCGCGGCCCTCGACCACTTCGCCGCACAGGTGGCAGAGAGACTTTCAACTTTTAACGCTCAACTCTTGACTGTGTCGGTTCCCGGCGAGGCTCACCCCGAGAAATACTACACCCCGCTCAAGGTGGGCAACGCCCCTGCGGGCTTCCTGGAGGCAAAGCCCGCATGCAACAGCGCGTTGTGCACACGTTGCGGCAAGTGCCTGGATGTATGCCCTATGGGGAGCATCGGCGAGAAAGACGGGATGCCGACCTTCGACGGCATCTGCATCAAGTGTCAGGCTTGCCGTCGCCGTTGCCCGACTGGCGCCATTGCCTTTACCGACCCCGAATATCTCTCCCACGTGGCTATGATTGAGCGCACATTCGCAGCTCCAAAGCGGGCGGAGTTCTATGTTGCAGGAACGACACACAGCAGGTAGATGGATATAACGACCCTCTTGGAAACGGACGACCGCAAGGCATTACGGCGATGGCTGATGAGGCATCACCAGAAAGAGCGCGAGGTGTGGGTGGCTACATATAGGGGCAAACTGCCGATGGCCGGCGCGCTGCCGTATGTGGAGGTCGTGGAGGAGGCGCTCTGTTTCGGATGGATCGACTCCACCTGCAAGCGGCTGCCCGACGGACGGCTGGCACAGCGCCTCTCGCCGCGAAAGAAGAGCAGTCATTGGACGGAGCGCAACCGGGAGCGGTGCCGTGAGCTGGAGCAGCGAGGATTGATGACGGAGGCTGGCAGGATGGTATTGTTGTGTTCTTATTCGCTGTAGTTGTGGTCGACAACCACCACTATCTGCATGTCGGGCGCTAACGGCTGGAGCTCGGCAGTGAGGGTGCCGATGAGGGCAGCGTCGTCGTGGACGGCGATGTCGGGCACCACGTCGACGGAGAGCATGCGGTCGCGCTCGGAGCAGTAGAATCCGTGCACCTGTACAAGCTCCTTGTGCTCGGCGAGGCGCTTCATCACAGCGCTCTGCAGCTCGGCCACAGGGCCGCTGCCAGTGGCGTTGGCGTAGATGCCTACGGTCATGATGATACCGTGGCGCTCGTACATAAGGGTGGAAATGCGGCGTGTGAGGCCGTGGATGTCGTGGGCGCTCATCGTATCGTCGACACCTATGTGCAGCGAGCCAATCATCACGTCGGGGCCGTAGTTGTGGAGTATGATGTCGAAGACACCGTGCACGCCATCCACGGCGGCCACGTCGTGCTTGACCTGGCGTACAAGCTCGGGCGATACCTTCTTGCCCAACAGCTCGTTGATGGGCGATGCCAGCATCTCGAAGCCAGCCTTGATGATGAGCAGCGAGATGAGGGCGCCAAGCCAGCCGTCGACGGAAAAGCCCCACAGCAGCATGATGGCTGCCGAAACGAGGGTGGCGAGGGTGATAATGGCGTCGAACAGGGCGTCGGAGCCCGAGGCCACAAGTGCGTCGCTCTTCAGCTGCTGGCCCTTGCGTTTCACAAATAGGCCCAGAACTATCTTGACGACAATGGCCACGATGATGACCACCAGCGTGACGGTGGTATAGCTCGGCTCGGTGGGGGTGATAATCTTCTTCACCGACTCGACGAGCGACGTGACGCCTGCCGCCAGCACGATGAGGGCTATGATGATGGCGCTGAAATATTCCACGCGGCCGAAGCCGAAGGGGTGTTCGCGGTCGGGCGGACGCTGCGAGAGCTTTGTGCCTACGATGGTGATGACGCTGGAGAGGGCGTCGCTGAGGTTGTTGACGGCATCCATTACGATGGCCACGCTACCGGCAATCAGGCCAACAACGGCCTTGAATGCGGCCAGCAGCACATTGGCGCCAATGCCAATCCAACTGGTGCGGATTATTTGTGTATGACGATCCATAATTCTTGAGTGTTTATAGTTCTTTCTTCGGGTGTATTGATTTTATTGTGCTTTAGTTTAATAACGCCGCAGACGTGATTTTATTATATGGCGCAAACGATACCCTTGTGCGAAATCATCATTTATGGGTATTTGTCCAGTCGGAATGTTTTATGTACTTTTGCAACCCGAAAGATGAACTCATTGTTGCGTCATATTGCTCCTATAATATTATTGGCTAGCTATTTGCCAATGATAACGCTTTCGTCGTTGCATGTGCATTACGAGACAATTGATGCTTACGACGACTGCCAGCAATGTGTCGGACACATCGAAATGCCCCATCATCACGACCACGATTGCCCGCTTTGCAACTTCATTAGTCAGGGTTATCTTGTAGAGGATGGAGGCCAAGCATTAACCATTCTCCCCGCTGCGGAACGCATCTCCCTGCCGACACCGACCATGGTGCAGCAATTCCGCTATGGGGTCGCCCAGCTGCGGGCTCCGCCGGTGGAGTAGCCCCCCCCTCTTTTTAGCATTACATAGTTTTCTAGTATTTCTAGTTTTTCTAGAATTGCTAGAGTGTTTATAATTTAGCAATACAGAAATGAAGAAGATAATCGTCATAATAATATCATTATTGCCGATGATGGCTTCGGCGCAGGGCCATCACGACACGATACGTTTGCGCCAGGTGGTGGTGACTGCCACGCAGCACGCCACCACACGCAGCGAGGCACCAACTGCCGTGGGTGTGGTAGATGGCAGACAAATGGAAGCCGTGAGCGCTGTGAACCTCGGCCAGGCCTTGAACTTCAGCACAGGTCTGCGTGTGGAAAACACCTGCCAGAACTGCGGAGCCAACGAGGTGCGCATCAACGGCCTCGGACAGGCCTACTCGCAGATACTCATCGACAGTCGCCCGGTGAACAGCGCGTTGGCGGGCATCTACCTGCTTGACCAGTTGCCCACGGCTTTGATAGACCGCATCGAGGTGCTGCGCGGCGGCGGCTCGGCACTATATGGCAGCAATGCTATTGCCGGCGTAATCAATGTCATCACCCGCGAGCCCCGCTCGAACGGTGCCAGTGTTGGCAACACCACTAGCCTCATAGGCGGACGGAGCTGGGATTTCAGCAACTCGTTCAACGCCTCGGTGGTGAGCGACGACCGTCGGGCGGGTATCGCCGTCTTCGGCCACAACCGCCACCGCAACCCTTACGACCACAACGGCGACGGCTATTCGGAAGTGGGGTTGCTCAAGGCTCGAATGGTGGGATTCCGCGGTTACCTGCGTACCACCGACTTCACGAAGCTGAACCTCGAATACCACAACATACACGACTTCCGCCGCGGCGGCGACCGTTTCGACTTACCGTCGCCCATGGCGCATATCAGCGAAGGAGGCGAGCACGACATCCACAGCGCAAGCCTCAAGTGGGACTGGCTGCCCGCCAGTGGGTTGCGTCACGCATCGCTGTTTGCATCGATGCAGCATGTCGACCGCCAGAGCTACTACGGCGAGCGAGAAGACGACGAACCGATCGGCACAGCCTACGGCTACACGCGGGACCTGACGCTCAACTACGGCGCACTCTACAGTCGACACTTCGATACCCTGTGGTTCATGCCTGCCGAGCTGACTGTCGGAGTGGAGCACACCTTAGACCGCCTGAACGACCGCACTTTCGGGAGCCCCGACACCCTGCATCAGGACATCGGCATTGTGAGTGCCTACCTGCAGAACGAGTGGAAGAGCAGCCGCTGGAGTATCCTCGTTGGTGGCCGCATGGACAAGCACACGATGATTGAGGTGCCTGTGGTGAGCCCGCGCCTCAACCTGCGCTACGCCCCCAGCGACCACCTCGCCCTCCGCGTCGGCTATTCTTCGGGCTTCCGTGCTCCGCAGGTGTATGACGAAGATCTGCATGTAGGTGCTGTGAACGGCGAGCTGTACAAGATCACCAATGCCGCCGACCTGCGCATGGAACGGTCGCACTCGCTCACCGGTTCGGCAGACCTCTGCTTCCATCTCGGAAGCCTCGAGGCTGACCTGCTTGTGGAGGGATTCTATACCCGCATCAACGACGCCTTCGTCAACGAATTGCTTTTAGGCGACACCATAAGCGGATATATGCACTACGAGCGGAGGAATGCCGACGGAGCCGAGGTTATGGGTATGAATGTCGAGATGACCCTCTCGCCAATCGAGCAGATGCGTCTCCAGATAGGCGGCACCTGGCAGCGTAGCCTCTATACAGGGAATGGGAAAGAATGGGAAGAGGGTCAATATGAGCGCCGCATGGAGCGCACGCCCGACCTCTATGCTTACCTCTCGGGCGTATACACCCCTGTGAAGCGCCTACAAATTACCGCCACGGGAATCTTTACAGGACCGATGCTGGTGTACCACCATGTGGCTGACGAAGATGGAGCCAAACACGGCGGTGGTACCGAGGTGGAGAAGGTTATTACCGACGCCTTCCTTGACCTCTCGCTTAAAGCTGCTTACAGAATTCCCTTTGGCGAGAGCATAGAACTGGAGTTGTGCATCGGCGTCCAGAACCTGCTAAACAGCTACCAGCGTGACCTCGACAGCGGCCCAGAGCGAGATGCCGCCTATATCTACGGTCCTGCGCTGCCGCGAACCTTACTCTTCGGAGCAAAACTAACCATCTGAGCAATTATTGTTTGTAGGTATTGCGCAGTTTGCGACAAATACGTATCTTTGCAGCATGAAATATGAAATATAATTAAAGACAAGAATTTGAGCCAATGAACATTACTGGCATAATAATCGGAATGTCGGCCTTCCTCTGCATAGGTTTCTTCCATCCCATCGTCATCAAGGCGGAGTATTACTTCGGTGTGCGTTGTTGGTGGGTGTTCCTGCTGATTGCTGTGGCCTGTATCGTGGGGTCGCTCCTCACGAAGGCCATGATTCCGTCTACCATCCTTGGCGTGGTGGCATTCTCCAGCCTTTGGTCGATACTCGAGCTCTTCAAGCAGCGTAAGCGGGTGGCGAAGGGCTGGTTTCCGAAGAACCCAAAACGAAACGACAAATGAGCGCTTTGATTATAGGAATACTGCTACCCTTGGTGGGCACCATGCTGGGGGCGGCGTTTGTCTTCTTCATGAAGAAAGATATTCCCGACCGACTGCAGAAGACGCTGCTGGGTTTCGCCAGTGGCGTGATGGTGGCGGCGAGCGTGTGGTCGCTGTTGATACCGTCGATAGAGATGGGATTGCATACTCCCTCCCTTTTTCGGGGTGCTTCCCCCATTATAGGTGGAGAGGTGGGCGGCGTTGTGCCAGCTGTCGTGGGTTTTCTGGCCGGCATTGCCTTCCTGCTGCTGATTGACGAGCTGACGCCCCACCTGCACGTCGGTGCACAGAATGCCGAGGGACCAAAGTCGCGCCTATCGCGCACCATGATGCTGGCGCTGGCCGTCACCATCCACAACTTGCCTGAAGGCATGGCCGTGGGGGTGGTGTTTGCAGGCGAGTCGCAGGGATTGTCGGTAAGTGCCGCGCTGGCGGTAAGCATAGGTATTGCAATACAGAATATCCCCGAAGGGGCAATTATCTCGATGCCGATGCATGCGGAGGGCAACTCGCGAGGAAGGTCGTTCCTGATAGGTACGCTGAGCGGCGTGGTGGAGCCGATAGGGTCGGTGGCTATATTGCTGCTGGCGTCGACGTTAGGCGTTGCTCTACCATATCTATTGGCTTTTGCTGCGGGAGCTATGATGTACGTGGTGGTGGAGGAGCTTATCCCCGAGACGGCGCAGGGGCGCCACACGAACCTTTCCACCATCGGCTTCGCTGTGGGCTTCGTGCTGATGATGGTGATGGACGTGCTGCTTGGCTGAGGGGAAATGTCGTTGAATATCAGTGTTATTAGTATTCTAGGGACAGGCTGTTCTAAAAAACAGGAGTTTTGATTGTATCATTATGGTGCGTCAATGGACACAGATATTTTTGATTCTTTAATAATATGCTGACCAAATTATGACCACAAATGAGTAATAAAAGAAGAAGGATTTTGCTTTTTTCGTTCATTTTAAACCATTTTGCAAAATCCTTTTGTACCCCGGGAGGGACTTGAACCCTCACGCCCTTGCGAGCAGCAGATTTTGAGTCTACCGTGTCTACCATTCCACCACCAGGGCCTTTTGAAATCGGGTGCAAAAGTACACACTTTTTTCGATATGGTAAAATATTTTTTTGCCGAGTGCCTAAAAATGTGTATCTTTGCACACGAAAAAGATGGGGCGTTGAACCCGATAAATCGTTGTAAAGAACCCTAAATCAACATAATAATGAGCGATACACGTTCTGATAAGGTATTCATTTTTGCCGGCCGCGCTACCAAGGATTTGGCAAGCCGTGTGGCGGAAATCTATGGCATTCCGCTCGGCAATTCCACCGTTTTTCAGTATGCCGATGGCGAATTTCAGCCTTCCTACGAGGAGACTATCCGCGGTGGTATAGTGTTCATCATCCAGTCGACCATTCCGCCTACGGATAACCTGTTCGAGTTGTTGATGATGATTGACGCCGCCAAGCGCGCCTCCGCACAGAAGATTGTCGCCGTGATACCTTACTATGGCTTCGCCCGTCAGGACCGTAAGGATAAGCCCCATGTGCCTATTGCGTCACGCCTTATTGCCGATATGATTACCACCGCGGGCGTCGACCGTGTTATCACCATGGATCTCCATGCCGACCAGATACAGGGCTTCTTCACGCTGCCCGTTGACCACCTCTACGGCTCCTCGCTTTTCATGCCTTACATCCGCGAGAAGTTCAATATCGAGGACGTTATGTTCGCTAGCCCGGACATGGGCGGCAGCAAGCGCGCCGGAATGTATGCCAAGACGCTCAACAACAGCTTCGTCATCTGCTACAAGCACCGCAACAAGCCCAATGAGATTGGCGAGATGCGCCTCATAGGCGATGTGAAGGGCAAGCATGTTATCCTTCTTGACGACATCATTGATACCGGCACCACCATCTGCAAGGCTGCTGGCATCATCAAGGAGAGCGGCGCCCTCAGCGTCCGTGCCATGATTACCCACCCCGTGCTTAGTGGCAACGCTATCGAGAAGGTCGAGGCCTCTGAGCTCGAGGAGCTTGTCACCACCGACACCATTCCGCTGAAGCGCGAGAGCAGCAAGATTCACGTCCTTAGCTGCGACTGGCTGCTGGCCGAAGCCATCCGCCGCGTAGTCAACTACGAGAGTCTCGATAACCTCTACGAGACCACCCTGCACCGCAAGGGCGTCATACATCGTATGAACGAATAGTTTTATTAAACATATTTTATTAACCAACAAAAACAAACAACAATGAGAGTAGTATCAATGAGCGGTTCTCTCCGCGAGAACGTAGGGAAAAAGGATGCTAAGGCTCTGCGTCGCGACGCCAAGGTTCCTTGCGTCATGTACGGCAAGGGCGAGCAGATGCTGTTCAGCGTCGATCAGACTGCCTTCCAGCGCGTGCTGTTCAACCCTGAGCCCTGCTTTGTGAAGATCACTATCAACGGCACCGACCACATGGCTATGCTGAAGGACATCGAGTTCCATCCTGTGACCGAGATTGTCTATCACGCTGACTTCTACGAGCTGACCGACGACAAGCCCGTTGTCATGTCCATCCCCGTGCACACCACCGGCACCAGCAAGGGCGTCATGAAGGGCGGCAAGCTGGCTTACAAGCAGAAACGCCTCAACGTCAAGGCTCTGCCCGCCAACATGCCCAGCGAGGTTCTCCTCGACATCACCAACCTCGATGTCAACCAGCGCATCCGCGTCCAGGACATCGCTTGCGAGAACTATGCCATCCTCAACCCCAAGAGCGCCGAGGTCGTCAACGTCCTCAGCACCCGTGCCAGCGCCACCTCCGGCGAAGGCGAGGGCGAGGCCGCTGCCGAGTAATAGCAACGACACCCCAAAAAAGAAGGGCAACACTAGTGTTGCCCTTCTTTTTTTGTCTCTAGTATACCCGTCAGGGTATCGAGTGTCGCCGCCAACCGCTGCAGGTCCTCCGGGCCCACGCCAGTGTCCTGCATGCCGCGAGTCAGGCATGAAGGCACCTCTTTGGCCTGTTCTTCTAGATGGTGTCCTTTGCGTGTGAGGCTCACCAACGTCTGCCGTCCGTCGGCGATACCGCGTGTGCGTATCACCAGCCCCTCTTTTTCCATGCGTTGCAGCATTGGGGTCAACGTGTTGGTGTCGAGCCTGAGGCGCTGGCAGATGTCACCCACAAGCTGGTTGTCCTTCTCCCACAGTACCATCATCACCAGATACTGCGGGTAAGTGAGTCCCAGCGGTTCAAGCAGCGGCCGGTAGGCCTGCGTCAGTAGGCGCGATGCTGTGTAGATACGGAAGCACAGCTGGTTGTCAAGTCTTAGCTGCTCGTACATTACAGCATCGCTTCTATGTCCTTCTCGAAGTCCTTTGGCTCAGTGGTGGGGGCGTAGCGCTTCACCACGCTGCCGTCGCGCGAGATGAGGAACTTCGTGAAATTCCACAGTATGTCGCTACTCTTCTCCACACTCTTGCTTATGCCTTTCAGCATTGTGTGCGTAGCTTTGGCCTTCAGCCCCTTGTACTCTTCCGTGGGAGCCTGCTCCTTGAGGTAGGTGAAAATGGGGTGCTCGTCCTTGCCGTTGACGTCCACCTTCTTCATTATCTGGAAGGTGACACCGTAGTTCATGCGGCAGAAGCCCTCTATCTCGCTGTCGCTGCCGGGGTCCTGGTTGGCGAACTGGTTGCAGGGGAAGCCGATGCATACCAAGCCGCGGTCGCGGTACTTCTCGTTCAGGGCCTCGAGGCCGTCGAACTGGGGCGTGAAGCCGCACTTGCTGGCGGTGTTGATGATGAGCAGCACTTTGCCCTCAAACTGCTTGAAGTCAATCTCTTTGCCGTTGCTGGCAACGGCCTTGTAATCGTAAATTGTTGCCATAATACTGTTTTTTATTGTTTTGTTATTATTCTTTGTTGTTGAGCATCTGCTCCACTTCCTCGCGGTGCTCGTAGAGCGTGCAGCCGCCCGTGTGCTGCCAGCTGCCGTTGTTGGCCTCGCGAAGCCGTGCGAAGAGGGGCGACTGCAGCGCGGCACGCAGACCGTCGCGGGCCACGTTGGTGTCGCTGTAGGGCGAGAAAGGGCAGGGCTCTGCCGCCCCGTCGGGACCTATGTGGAAGAATCCGCGTCCGGCGGCCATGCATCCGTCGAGGGCCTTTTCGTCGCCCGGGAAGGATAGGAAGACTATGTCGTCGAACCGAGTCCGCATCAGCTCCACACGTTCCTCCATCGCGGCCATCTCGTCGTCGCCGAAGGCCAGGTGGCGCGTGCTCTCGTCGAAAGGCACATACTCCACGTAGAACACCAGCCGGCAGCCTTTGCCGTGCAGCTCGCGCAAGTATTCTTCCGACGTCACGCGGCGGTAGTTCTCGGTGGTCACCGTAATGCTGGTGCCGAAAAAGAGCTTCTCGTTTTGCAGCGTATCCATAGCCGCCATCACACGGCGGTATATGCCTTCGCCGCGCCGCGTGTCGGTGTCGGCGGCGTCTCCCTCGAGGCTTATCACCGGCACCATGTTCAGGTGCTTGCGGAAGAACTCCGTATATGTGGCGCCAATCATCGTGCCGTTGGTGAAGACGGGGAAGATGATATCCTTGACGGCTGCGGCCTGCTCCAGTATGTCGCGTCGCGTCAGCGGCTCGCCCCCTGCCAGCAGGCAGAAGTTCACGCCCAGCCCCTCGGCCTCGGCAAAGATGCGGCCCCACTGCTCAGCCGTGAGGGTGGGCTTCGTCGGGCGCTCGCTGGCGTTGCCGTTCTTGCGGGCGTAGCAGCCCTTGCATTGCAGGTTGCAGGCAGTGGCAATGCTGGCTATAAGGAACGGCGGCACCTGCAGCCCTTCGCCCTCCATCAGCGTGCGGCGACGGCGCTCCGAACGGTGCACGGCGCGCTGCATGCGCATGACGAAACGCGCCTCGCGCGGATTGCCGAGCACGCTGCGATAGGCGTTGCCCATGATGCGGCGTATGCTCTCGGCCATATAAGACTGTAGGTCTATCATTGTTTCAGCGTTTGCGAGACAAAGACCCTGAAGTTCTTGATATCGTTGGCGTCGGGGTGGCCAGCTTTCACGGGGCCCATGGCTCCCGGACAGGTAAACTCGCGTTCGTCCACCGTGATTCCGCGGGCCTCAAGGGCCTTGCGCATCTGCGGCACAGGCGACTTGATGATGGCGCACGAGCCGAAGCATACCACGCGGCCCACCATCTCGGGCCTCAGGCTCCCGATGAAGTCCATGACCTGCTTGTCCACCTTGCCCATCATCACGCCGGCTCCGATATAAAGCAAGTCCACCTTGCCCTCGAGCGGCACATCGACCGTGCGTGGCTCGCTGTCCATGAGGTCCTTGACAGCCTCGACCATGCTTTTCGTGTGGCCAAATTTGCTGTAATATCTTATTGTATTCATATTATATATAGTTTTTGTTTATCTCACCTCTTTTTGTCCTGCGATTCCGGCTTTTCTCACCTCCACGATTGCTTTTGCGCCCATTCTTGCCGCCTGTCAGGTCGACGTAAATCGCATTATTTGTACGCTTTAATCAATTGTTGAATTATATCGTACACGATGCAAATATACAACTTTTTTTAATTCTGGCAAAAAAACATCATTTTTCTCAAAAAAATGTCGTTATTCCGCTATCGCTTGTCATTCTGTATCTTAACCCTTCGGAGGTGCCACCTGTCAGGTGTTTTGTCAATAGGCTGAAAACGTGGTTTTTGTATGGACCCCCTCCGTACCCGCTCCGACCCCTCTCCGTTCTTCCTCCGATCGGATGATAGACAAATGTCGTAGAATGAACGAACAAACGACGTACCGGCTACGTACCGGCATCGTGCCGTCGCGGGTAGGGGCAGGAAAATGGTCGTGCGCGACACTAGTCTCCGTTAATCCCTTTTTCGCTATCTTTGCAGCCATGAATGTTATTAAGATTGACAGTCTGGCGCTGCCGGAGCTTGAGCCTTACGCCCGCCTCACCGAGGCGCAGCTGCGCAACCGCCTGCACGCCTCCGAGGGGCTCTTCATATGCGAGAGCGCAAAGGTCATCCGCGTGGCGCTGGCGGCGGGCGTCGAGCCTGTGTCGTTCCTCTGCGAGGAGAAATTCATTGAAAGCGTCGTTGAGTTGATGGGTGAATGCGGGGGAGACGTGCCGGTATACACGGGCACGCGCGAGGTGCTCAAAGGCCTCACTGGCTATGAGCTCAGCCGTGGTGTGCTGTGCTGCATGCGCCGTCCTGCCGAGCGCAGGGTGGGTGAGGTGCTTGATGGCGCTCGCCGTGTCGTTGTGCTCGACTCTGTTGTCAATAGCGAGAACACCGGCGCCATCTTCCGTGCCGCCGCGGCATTGGGCATCGACGCCGTGCTGCTCACGCGCACCTGCTGCGACCCGCTGAACCGCCGCGCCTGCCGCGTCAGCATGGGCACGGTGTTCCAGCTCCCTTGGACTTATCTAGACCACTACCGTCAGCTTGCCGGCTGTGGCTTCACCACCGTGGCCATGGCCCTCACCGACCGTAGCGTGCCCGTCGACGACCCCTCGCTCAAGGGCATCGACCGCATGGCCATAGTCATGGGCACCGAGGGCGACGGCTTGAGCGACAGTGTGTTGCGTCAGTGCGACCATGTGGCCCGCATACCTATGCACCGCGGCGTCGACTCACTCAACGTCGCCGCTGCCGCCGCCGTGGCCTTCTACGAATTAACAAAATAGCACTAGATACTCGGCTTGGCGCCGAGGTGGTTCTTTTGACGGGACGGTTTATTCTTTCACGCCCTTGAACTCGAAGCCTGCCTTCTCAACGGCTGCGCGGACAGCCGACTCTGTGGCGGTACCGGTTACGACGAGGGTGTTGGCGGCAGGAGTGGCCTCGCAGGAGTCGACACCTTTCAGTTGGCCGACGGACTTCTCTACGGCGGCCTTGCAGTGGTTGCAATGCATGCCTTCGACGGTGTAGACCACCGTTCCTGCGGCGGTTTCCTGTTTCTTGAATTTGCTGAAGAGTTTCATGGTCAGAGCATTTATGATGAATAACGTTAGCAGTGCAGAGCAGATGGTTTGGAACAGGCTCGGCGCGGCGGCCTCGGCGTGGCAGCATGCACCGTGCTCCGAGGTCGACAGCTGGGCGGTGAAGGGGATCAGTCCGTCAAGTGCGTTGACAAGCATGCCGAAAAGTACTGAGAAGCCCACGATGGTGAGTAGGTATAGCCATGTGAAGCGCGCCCCCATCGACTTGCGCACCACGAGGATGGAGGCGATGTTGACCGCCGGGCCTGCCATCAGCATCACCAACGCCGCTCCGGGCGACAGGCCTTTCATCATCAGCGCCGCCGCCACGGGGATGCTGCCGGTGGAGCAGATATACATAGGCACCGCCACAGCAAGGATTACCAGCATCTGCAGCAAGGGCTGCTTGCCGAATGAGAGGAAGAATTCGTCGGGCACCGCCACGTTGATCAGCGCAGCCACCAGTAGGCCGATGACCAGCCGTAGGCCTATGTCCTGGATCATGTCGAAGTAGGCGTATTTGAGCACGCGCCAGAGCTTCAGCCCTTGCCCGTGGCTCTGGCATTGGCAAGCGGCCGATGCTGACTGCCCGCCAAAGTCATTGCGTTCAGCGAATCGGTTGACCAGCAGGCCTCCGCAGATGCCCGTGACCAGCGCAGCCACAGGACGCACCACGGCGAAGCCCAGGCCCATCAGCGAGAAGGTGGCGAGGATGGAATCGATGCCCGTCTGAGGTGTGGCGATAAGGAACGAGGCTACGGCTCCCTTCGAGGCTCCCTCGTTCTTCAGGCCCACGGCGGTGGGTATGACGCCGCACGAGCAGAGTGGCAGAGGCACACCCAGCAGGGCAGCCCAAAGCACGGATAGCTTGTTGTCGCGCGAAAGGTAACGTGCGTAGAAAGTCTTGGGCACAAAGACATGCAACACCCCGGCAATGAGGAAGCCCAGCAGCAGATAGGGACTCATTGCACCAGTCACTGCAAGCAGCGCATTGATGAATTCATTTATAGTCATCATAAACTATGAAACGGATTACTTCTTGTTTTATTGCTTGGGTGCTGCAGGTGCGGAATTAGAGTCTTTTCTTCAGCAGCCGTTCGGCTAGCCGCATGGCGAGGATGGCGATCGGGAAAGTGAGCACCAACACGATGACAAGCATGGGGATGTTGTCGATGACGGGCTGCATCATCAGGTCGTAGCCTGCGGGCATCTCCTCGCGAGCCGCCTCGAGCGAACCTTCAGTGTCGGTCCACCAGTGGGCCGTGTAGGCGAAAAACGAGTAGGCGAAGGGCAGGAAACTCCAGCGGACACCATTCCGGGTGCCATAGCCGCAACGCCAACGGATGAACTCGGCAAGAGCCGTAAGGACGACGATGCCAATGACAAATGCCAGGTCGGCCTCGCCGGCAATCAAGAACAGCACAAGGATGAAGCCGTTGAGCAGTGTCGCGGCGCCGAAGCCGCGCAGGAGGGTGGTTGTGTAGAGATAAATGAGTGCGGTCAGCAGTGGCAGCACAGCGCCGGCATAGGCATAGCAGGCCGGGTGGATGGTACCGCTTGCGGCACCAAGGATGAAAGTGGCGAGATAGGCTATCGCCATCAGCAGGAGGATGAATGCTTTTTTCATGACAATCAGTTTTTTGTTAGCAGATGTGTTGTTTTGAATTCTGCAGCAAAAGTACACACGCATTTTCTCACGGGCAATAACCAATAGTGATGATTTTGCGGGAGTCCCGGTGATTACCTGTGAGGTTAAAGATTGTTAAATATGGTTTGTGGCTTTCTTTTGTTCACCGTATTACTTACCCCGAGGTTCGTGGCTAACCTTCGGGTACCTTCTTGCCGGGTTTAGGAAAGCATTGTACTTTTGCAGCGTCAAACAAATAAACAACAGAAATCATGAAACAGATTGAGAAAATCAAGACCGGCAAGAACTATGCCGCAGTGAACGTTGGTAAGATGAATGAGATTATCGAGCACGAGCTCCCGATGGGCCCCGATGTCACCATCAAGGGGAAGGTGTTTGTCGGACAGGCTGTAGGTGCCACTGGCAGCGAGCTGTCGTTTCAGACGCTCGTCCCCGGTCAGGACAGCGGCTTCCTGCACACCCACAAGACCCACGAGGAACTCTACATCATCCTGCGTGGCGAGGGTACTTACCAGGTCGACAGCGAGAAGTTCCCCGTCAGCGAAGGCAGCGTGGTACGCGTCAGCCCCGACGGCCGTCGCGCCCTCAAGAACACCGGCCGCGAGAACCTCACCATGCTCTGCATCCAGTACCGCGCCAACAACTTCACCGAGGCCGACAGCCCTATGACCGACGGCAACATACTTGGCGATCCGCTGAATTGGTAAACAATTAAAATAACGATATAGAAATGAAAAAATCAATCATCCTGATGGCCGCAGCTGCCATCTTTGCCGTAGGCTGCAAAAACAACAATAACGAAAACCAAAACGATACCGCTATGAGCACACAGAAAGAAACCGTTGGCCAGTTCCAAGCCTACGAGCTTGACGGATTCAAGCTGCACGTCTACAACTCGAACGATGTCATGTTCGACGCCAGCTACATCATCGAAGGCCGCGACGGCCTCGTGGTGATGGAGTACCCCCTCTTCAAGGTAAATGCCGCCGAGTTTGCCGAATACATCAAGTCCCTTGGCAAGCCCGTAGTGACCGACATCACCGACTACCACCTGGGTGGCAGCGACCAACTGCCCATTGTGATGCCCGAGGGCATGCCTAAGTTCATCGAAGGCCCCATCTATGGCGGCATGATGAAAGGTTTCGCCGAGCAGTTTGGCGAGACGATGGTCGACCTGCCCACACAGCAGGCCACCGAAGTGCCCTTCGGCAGCACTCAGCAGTATGCCGGTGTCGACTTCCGCTTCGATCGCGGTGCCGCCAGCGACTTCCCCGGCTCGATGATCCTCATCGGCAGCCAGGTGTGCTACACCCACTGGGCTCCCTATCAGATGCACATGAGCCCCCTGCAGCTGGGCAGCAAAGAGGCTATCGACGCCGAGTTGGTAGCCACCAAGGCTGAGTTGGCCACGGGTGCCAAATACTTCATCGGCGGTCACGGCGGTCTGGTCGAGAAGCCTGCTGTCGAAGCCCGTATTGCCTACTTGGAATGCCTGAAGAAACTCCGTGCCGAGAAGAAGGACGCCAACGCTTTTGCCGAAGCCCTCAAGGCCGCCTATCCCGACATGCCGGGCGACATCGCCCCGCTGGCTGAAGCACTCTACAAATAAGAAAACTTTCTTCACCATCATAAGCACGACGGGCGGGACAAAAAAATGTTCCGCCCGTTCTCGGAAAAAGTTGTATTTTTGCAGCATGAATTATATCGGACAAGCATTCCAATTCCTCCGCGACCACAACGAGGGCGTGCTGGCCACCGTGGCCGACGGCAAGCCGCAGACGCGTGTGTTTCAAGTCATGCGTGCTGAAGGCACTACGCTCTTCTTCGCCACATCGGCCAAGAAAGCCGTCTACGGCCAGCTTCGGGCCAACCCAAACGTGGAGTTCCTCGTGCTGCACGAGGGGGTGAGCGTGCGCTGCGCTGGCAGCGTCAGCTTCGATGTGCCGGAGCCGACCCAACGCTGGATCTACGACAACAACCCCGTGCTGCCGCGCCTCTACAGCAGCTATGGCCAGCTCGTCTACTTCCGCCTGCCCGTCGTGCACCTCGAGTACTTCGACCTGAACCCCACGCCGCCCATTGCAGCGCACCTCAACCTCCTCGACGGCACCATGCACGAAGGCTTCCGTGGCGAGAAATACAGCTACTAAAACCGGAAACAATGAGACGCTGGCGGTGCTCTACACCCTCGGTGGCAGCGACAGCCCAATGCGATTCCGCGACATAGAACAGAAGAACCCCGACTGCTCGCAGAAGATGCTGACGCAGACCCTCCGCGGCCTCGAGGCCGACGGGCTGGTGAGCCGCACTGTCTATGCCGAGATGCCGCCGCGCGTGGAGTACGCCCTCACCGACCGTGGCCGTTCGTTCCTCCCCGTTATGCGTCAGCTCATGGATTGGGCCTACAACAACCTGCACGACATCATCCACGACCGAGAGAAATACCATGAACAATACGGATGTTGAGAGCAATGCAAACAGACTAGACTTCCTCCGCCAGGCAATTGGTGAGGCCGATAGTATCATCATCGGGGCGGGCTGTGGATTGAGTACTGCGGCGGGTATCGACTATGCTGGCGAGGAGTTCCGCCGCGAGTTTACCCCGTGGATTGAGCGTTATGGCTTCACCGACCTCTACACCTCGTCGTTCCACCCCTTCGAGTCCAGAGAGGAATACTGGGCCTATTGGGCCAAGCATATCTGGTTCAGCCGCTACCGCACAGGGTCCACCGAACTGTACAAGATGCTGTTACGGCTTTTCCCCGAGGCGTTTGTGGTGACGACCAACGTCGACGGTCAGTTCGAGTTGGCGGGTTTCCCTACAGAGCGCATCTTCGCCACGCAGGGCGATTACCGATGGTTCCAGCCAGCGTCGGGTACACCGAAGACGCTGATTGATAACCGTGACTGGGTGATGAAGGTGCTGCCGCTCATCGTGGATTGCCGTATTCCCACGGAGATGATTCCCGCCATGCCCGACGGCAGCCCCGCCGCAATGAACCTGCGCGTTGACGACACCTTCGTCGAGGACATCCGTTGGCACCAGCAGGCGCGACGCTACACCGATTTTGTCCAAAATGCCTCGCAAGGGAACTTGTTGTTGTTGGAGTTTGGCATCGGCTACAACACTCCCGGCATCATCCGTTTTCCCTTCGAGCAGATGGCACAACGCTTTCCACACACCACCCTCATCCGTTTCAACCGCGACAACCCCGAGCCTTACATAGAAGACCTTCCTCGCTTCGCCGCCTTCACCGAAGACATTTCCGCCATCATCAGCACTTTGTGATTCTCCTAAAAATAGTACGGGGCTGCGAGCATGCTTGCAGCCCCGTATCACCTTGCTGGAGAGAATTACCGCTTGTCCTGCACACCGTACCTAATCCACTCGTATTGCGGATAGCGGGCTTTGACGGCTTTGCGCATGGTAAGCATCTGTGCCTTGAGGTCGGCAATCAATTCCATGTTCTCGTGCGCCTTTAGGGTGGCCTGGCGACGCAGTTCGTCAACCTCGGTATCCTTTTGCCGCAGTGCTTTGGCAGCTTCTTCCAGGCGGTTGAGGGCATCGGTAGTGATGCCGATTTCCTGTACCTCTTTGAGGTGTTTCCGCAGACCTGCTACAAGCACATCTGCCTTGTCGATTTCGTTCAAGTTTGTTACTGACATAATGATAAGTTTTGGTGAATAATTGATTATTGCCGCCTAATCCGTGGCGGCAATCTCGTCTTCGCGGATAATTACATCGGCAATGGCCTCCGACTCATTTGACGGCTTGACGGTCTTGGTGATGTTCTGTTCGTTTCGCTGTGATATATTATCGGCGAAAAGATGACGGATGGCAAACCGTACAAAAGGCTGGACAAAAAACATCTGCGAGAAATAGGCAAACGGCAGGTTGTAGCACACCAGACGGAACCAACGGCACAGAAAGTAGATGATGTCAAACCCGGCATAGTAGGGATAATAAAAGATGGCTGCCAGCAGGCTCATTGACGGACACATAAGGCATACGGTGGCCGTGATGATGGCCGACTCGAATATCATCGGGTGGTTGCGGCGTGGGTCAAACTTGCGGCTGGCCAACCGGAACGCCAGAGGACTGCCCATTGCCACAGCAAGCACAAAGGCGCAAACCGTCTCAATGAGAATCATCAGCCATACAGGAAGATAACAGCCGAACATGTAAACACCATCCTGACTGTCGATGGCGTGCCAAACAGAAGTTGTTCCGGTCGCTTGCATTAGGTTGTCGCCTTCGATAACATACAGGCTGTAAAGCACAAACAGATGAACGGTTATAAATACTGTAATCAAAGCATAGACTAAATGCTGAATCCTATTACGTGACATAGGTTTAGTTTTTTAATATAATACATTACGTTTATTGGCTTTGAGCATAAGCAACATCCAATGAAAGATTGCTCTACCCTGCTTTTGCGGTTAAAATGTCACCAGTAGGGCGACAAGAATGGACGTTTTCTTGCGTATCATACCCTGTTTATTGGTTAATATTCCAGTCAATTGTCAGCGTTTATCTGGAACCTCTAACTGACCCCATTTCAGAGTATTATACGTCTTGGTAGATTATACGATAAACTGATGCAAAGATACTAAAAATAAGATTATAGGCAAAAAAAAATCTCACTATTCACATTATATATCACGTTCGATTCTAAGTGAACTGACTTTGTTTTTCCGGCCGGGGCAATAAATATTGAATATGAGCGTTATGTAGGGTATGAAAGCAATGGAAATGTATGGCTTGTTTGAAAAGCAAGTCGCGGAATATCACAAGATTGACTCGATAGATGCCACTTTGGCAAACCCCTATGCCGAAGGCACCTTCGAGGCATTGCTGTGGGAGAAATCGTGGGTGGATACCGTGCAGTGGCACCTTGAAGACGTGGTGCGTCCCGAAGATGTTGACCCCGTCTACGGCCTCCAGATCAAGCGCCGCATCGACCGCTCGAACCAGCACCGCACCGACCTCGTGGAGCGTATCGATGACCACTATATGGTTATGTTCAAGGATGTCAAGCCAATGGCTGACGCCAAGCTCAACACCGAGACGCCGGCATGGGCTGTCGACCGACTGTCGATACTGGCGCTCAAGATATACCACTTCGCAATCGAGGCGGGTAGGGGAGACGCTGAGCACCGCGCTAAATGCCAGGCCAAGCTCGACACGCTGCTCACCCAGCGCGCCGACCTCACCACCGCTATCGACCAGCTGCTGGATGACCTCGCCGCCGGACGCCGCGTGATGAAGCTCTACCGCCAGATGAAGATGTACAACGATCCCAGCCTTAACCCGATGCTTTACAAGAAGTGAAGCACGTTTTGGTCATACGGCTGTCGGCCCTGGGCGACGTGGCCATCATGGTGCCCGTGGTGAAGGCCTATGCCGATGCCAACCCCGACGTGCGTTTCACAGTAGCCGGGCCGCCGATGCTGCAGCCGCTCTTCGCGGATATGCCCAATGTCGGTTACCTCGGCCTTAAGAAGAAGCAGAGTTTCATTAAGATATACCGTGCGCTGAATGCCGTTGGCGCCGATACGGTTATTGACTTGCATAAGGTGAACCGTGTGGGCTTCGCCGTCATCCTGCTGCATTTGCGCCATCTGCTTGACCCTCACTACCGTATTTTCGCCTTGCGTAAAGGCAAGCTCTCGCGATGGCTGTTCCTGCATCATTGGCGCCGCCAGCCGCGCAAGCCGCAGTATGTGCGCTACGACGATGTGTTCCGCCATGCGGGATTTGCTGCTGTAGAGGCGTTTCGAGAAATGTCCGTACCGTCGTCGAATCGTATCGGCGTTGCTCCTTTTGCCCAGCACGAAGGCAAGATATGGCCGCTGGATCGCACCGAGGCGCTGGTGCACATGCTCAGCGGGCGTGGACACGAGGTGGTGCTCTTCGGCAGCAAGAGCGAGGCACCGGTGCTTGAGAAATGGGCGCGCCATTACACTGGGGTCACCTCTGTGGCCGGACGGCTGCCATTCGCCGAGGAGCTGAAGATTATACGAGGTCTCGCGGTGATGGTCAGCATGGACAGCGCCAACATGCACTTCGCCAGCGCCGTGGGCACGCCGGTGGTCAGCGTCTGGGGGGCCACGCATCCCGACTTCGGCTTCTACGGCTACGGCCAGGACCGCCGTAATGCTCTCTGCGCCAACCTGCCATGCCAGCCCTGCTCAGCCTACGGCAACAAGCTCTGCCGCTACGGCGACCGCCGCTGCCTGCTGGCCATCACGCCCGAGCAGGTGTTCGCCAGGGTTGAAGCCCTGCTGCTTGAGCATACTCCTGAAAAATAATTTTTTCTCTTGAAAGGAAGCCATAGAGGGGTATTCCTCTCTGTACTCTCTCCGTACCCGCTCCGTACCCGCTCCGACTGTTCACCGGTTGTTTAACGGTTTTTTGTCGGAGGGGGTACGGAGCGGGTACGGAGGGGAGGCGGGGGGAAGACTTTTGGATGGCGGCACAATAAAATATGTATAGCGGCGTTAAGGAATGGAAAAAACTATTGAACCATGAACATCACCATTCTTTGGGCCGACGATGAGATTGAACTGCTGAAGCCTCATATACTGTTTCTTAAGGAGAAGGGTTACGACGTGGTGCCTGTATGTTCGGGACGCGACGCGCTGGACGAGATTGAGGCGTCGGTGCCGGATTTGGTGTTCCTCGACGAGCAGATGCCGGGTCTCAGCGGCATTGATACGCTGAAGATTATAAAAGAGCGCTGGCCGCAGCTGCCGGTGGTGATGATCACCAAGAGTGAGGAGGAGCACATCATGGAAGATGCCCTCGGCGGCAAGATATCGGACTACCTCATCAAGCCGGTGAATCCCAGCCAGATACTGCTGACGGTGAAGAAGCACACGGAGATGCGGCGCTTGCAGAGCGAGCACTCGACGATGAACTACCAGCAGCAATTCCGCGAGATTGGCATGCAGCTGGGCGGCAGGATGAGCAACGAGGAGTGGGTGGAGATGTACAAGAAGCTGGTGTACTGGGAATTGGAGCTTGCTGGTACCGACGACCCGTCGATACATGACATATTCCTCTCCCAAAAGGATGACGCCAACCGCCAGTACTGCCGTTTCTATGAGGAACACTACCGTGACTGGCTCAGCGGTGCGCAGGAGAAGCCGACTATGAGTACTACCGTGCTGAAGGAGAGGCTGTTCCCGTTGCTCAAGGGCGGCAGGCCGACATTTCTGATAGTCATCGACAATTTCCGCTACGACCAGTGGAAGTTTGTGCAGCCGCTGGTGGAGCAGCATTTCCGCGTGGAGCGCGACGACATGTACTACACCATACTGCCCACCACCACTCAGTTTGCGCGC
The DNA here is from genome assembly GCA_902791695.1 of uncultured Bacteroidota bacterium. Taxonomy (GTDB): domain Bacteria; phylum Bacteroidota; class Bacteroidia; order Bacteroidales; family P3; genus Colimorpha. The sequence goes on along the minus strand of CADAWR010000009.1, from coordinate 63,933 downwards.
AACGCTATGTTCGCGGGCTTGATGCCAAGCGAGATAGAGCGGAAATACCCCCAGTATTGGGTGAATGAGGATGAGGATGGCTACAAGAACCAGTACGAGAACGAGTTGCTTGACGAGAACCTGCGCCGCCATGGCTTCAACATCAAGCACACTTACAACAAGGTGCTCAATGCGCAGTACGGCAAACGGTTGGTGGACCGCCTTCCGGAAATGATGCAATCGCCGCTGAACGTAATCATTTACAATTTTATAGACATGCTGAGTCATGCGCGCACCGACAGCGATATAGTGCGTGAGCTGGCTGAGGATGAGAAAGCCTACCGCTCGCTGACGCTCTCGTGGTTGGAGCATTCGCCGCTGATGGAGATGCTGCAGGCCCTTGCAGAGAAGGATGTCAACGTCATTATCACTACCGACCACGGCTCGGTGCGCATCGACCGCCCCGTGCGAGTGAAGGGCGACCGCGGCGTGAGCGTCAACCTGCGCTACAAGCAGGGGCGTCTGCTCGACTATAACCCTAAGGATGTATTCGAGGTGAAAGACCCCGCGACGATATTCCTGCCGCGCCGCCATGTCACCTCGCCGTACATTTTCTGCCACGAGAATGACTTCTTTGCCTATCCGAACAATTATAATGAATACGTAAAATATTATACCTCAACGTTCCAGCACGGCGGCATCTCGATGGAAGAGACCCTTGTGCCATTCATAATCATGCATCCGAAAAATCAATAAACATTAAGAATATGAGCCTTATTAAAAGCATTTCCGGCATCCGCGGCACCATCGGAGGCCCTGCCGGCGAGGGACTTACCCCCATTGATGTAGTGAAGTTCACATCGGCTTTCGCCACCTTCCTGCAGAAGCAGAATGGCGGCAAGCGTCTGCGTCTGGCTGTGGGCCGCGACGCACGCCTGAGCGGCGCCATGGTTGACCGCCTCGTGGTAGGAACCTTGCAGGGCATGGGCATCGATGTGCTCGAGACCGGTCTGAGCACCACGCCGACAACGGAGATGACCGTCATCGACGCACACTGCGACGGCGGTATCATTATCACCGCCAGCCATAACCCCAAGCATTGGAACGCCCTCAAGCTTCTGAATGCCAAGGGTGAGTTCATCAATGATGCCGAGGGCAAAGAGGTGTTGCGCCTTGCAGAGAGCGGCGAGGTGAACTACGCCGAGGTCGACAACCTGGGCCAGGTTACCGTCGAGGAGGACTGGATTGACCGCCACATAGAGCGCGTGCTTGGGCTGGAACTGGTTGACGTCGAAGCTATCAAGAAGGCTGGCTTCAAGGTTGCCGTCGATGCTGTGAACTCGACCGGCGGCTTGGCCATCCCGCGCCTGCTGCGCCGCCTGGGTGTCAAGGAGGTGGTGGAGCTCAACTGCGAGCCCACGGGTCATTTTGCCCACAACCCCGAGCCTATACCGCAGAACTTGACGCAGATAAGCGACTGCGTGCGTGAGAACCACTGCGACCTCGGCATCGTGGTAGACCCCGATGTTGACCGTCTGGCGCTGGTGTGCGAGACCGGCGAGATGTTCGGCGAGGAGTACACGCTGGTCAGCGTGGCCGACTATATCCTGCAGCACACGCCCGGCAACACTGTGAGCAACCTCAGCAGTAGCCGTGCACTGCGTGACGTCACACGCCGCTATGCCGGTTGCGAGTACAACGCCGCAGCAGTGGGCGAGGTGAACGTCACCACGTTGATGCGCGAGACCGGTGCTGTCATTGGTGGCGAGGGCAACGGAGGTGTTATCTATCCAGCGCTGCATTATGGTCGCGACGCACTGGTGGGTGTGGCCATCTTCCTTACGCTTTTGGCCAAGAAGAGCATGAAAGTCAGTGAACTGCGCAAGACCTACCCCGAGTATATCATCAGCAAGAACCGCAAGGATTTGACTCCGGAGATGGACGTGGACGCCCTGCTGGCCAAGGTGGCCAAGCTGTACAACGGCATGGCCGGTGTGGAGAAGGTTACCACCATCGATGGTGTAAAGATCGACTTTGCCGACGGCTGGGTGCACCTGCGCAAGAGCAATACCGAGCCTATCATCCGCATATACAGTGAGGCAGCCACCGAAGGTCGTGCCAACGAGCTGGCGCAGCAGGTGATGGCGCAGATTTAAGCGTAAGAGTAAATACTATTAAGGGGAGCTGCATATGCAGCTCCCCTTGTCATATAATGGTGATGTGAAGTTATTCGTTTAGCGGCGCTTGCTTGCCTCTTTGGCCTCGACGGTCATGGTGGCATGGGGTACTATGCGCAGACGTTCCTTGGGGATAAGTTTGCCAGTGGCCTGGCAAATGCCGTAGGTGCCGTTCTCGATGCGGATGAGGGCGGCGCGGAGGTCACGGATGAACTTCTGCTGGCGGGCGGCAAGTTTCTGGTTCTCCTCTTTAAGCAGCACGTTGCTGCCCTCTTCGAGGGTCTTGAACGTGGGGGCAGTATCGCTGGCTTCGTTCTCGTTGCCAGCAACGGCCTGCTGCAGCATCTCAAGGTCTTTCTCGGCTTTGGCTATTTTCTCAAGTATCAGTTCCTTGAACTCTTGAAGCTCCTCGGGGGAGTACTTGTTCTTCTCTACTTTTGGGGCTGCTTTCTTAACCATAATGTTTCCTTTCTTTTGATGCAAAAGTATATATAATTTCCGATATGGGGCTTGAAAATGTATTAACACTGTTTGTTTATATCGCCAAGGTATAACTCTATCAGTCCGTTAGGGGCTGTGATGTAGAGCGTTTTGCTTTGGCGGTCGACCTTGTCGATAACCTCGTCAATGACCGGCACAAGCACTTCGGTGCCGTTTTTCATTATCTGGAAGAGGGGCTGGGCGGGGTATTCGATGACCTGCTCAAGTATGCCGATGTCGCCATATTGGCTGTCGATGACGCGGAAGCCTTTGACTTCATGGAAGTAGAAGCGGTTGCCGTCGAGCTTTGGCAGCAAAGACAGCGGCAGGTAGAGCTCGTGGCCCACCAGGGCGTTGGCCTGCTCAGGGGTGAGTTCCTCAAAGGTGGCTACGGCTTTGTTGCCGTTGAGTTGGTCGATATGGAAAAAGTGCGGCACCAACTGGCCCTTGACCTCTACAAAGGCGGAATCGAGTTCAAGGTATTCTTCCGGTGTGTCCACGTCGAGGAAGAGTACCAGCTGCCCTTTTACGCCCCAAGGTTTGGTGATACGTCCGAGGCAATAGCATTCGTCAATATTCATGCCCTAGTAAACGGAATATGATGCTATATATTGCCTTATGGCACAAAAAAAGACTTCCTGTTACGCACAGGAAGTCTAATGTTTAAGGATAAAAGCAAGCCTTATGCTTCGGCGGGAGTCTCTTCGGCGGGAGCTTCGCCCTCGGTGTTCTCGGCGGCTTCGGCAGCGGCCTTGGCGGCAGCTTCAGCATCGGCGGCAGCCTGACGCTTGGCGGCGACGGCGGCAGCCTTGGTCTCGTTGGCTTTCTTCTCGGCCTCGAGGCGAGCCTTGCGGGTGTTGCGGGCGTCGTTCTCAACGTCGCTACGCTTGCTGTTTATCTTGGCCTCTTTGGTCTGGAGCCACTCGTTGAAGCGCACATCGGCCTGTTCCTGGCTGATAGCACCCTTCTCGACGCCAATCTGGAGGTGGCGGCGGAGCAGGACGCCCTTGTAGGAGAGGATACGACGCACGGTGTCGCTCGGTTGAGCGCCGTTCTTGACCCATTCGACAGCACGGTCGAAGTTGAGGTCGATGGTGGCGGGGTTGGTCAGCGGATTGTAGGTGCCCAGCTTCTCGATAAATCTTCCATCGCGAGGTGCACGACCATCCGCAACAACGATGTGGTAGAAGGGTTGGTTCTTCTTACCATGACGCTGCAGTCTAATTCTTGCTGGCATAATTGCTTGGTTTTAAATTGTTTGTTTATAAATGTTGTTTTGTTAACAGACTGCAAAGATACAACTATTTTCGGAACTGGGAAAATTTTTTTGAAAAAGTGTATTTTGTCGTGGCTGTTTGGAAAAAAAAGTGTATCTTTGCACTTTCAAGAATAATGAAGAAAATGTTTTGGTATATGAAAAAGAGATTCTTGCTTGTGATGGCAGCATGCACGTTGACCCTGTATGCGGTTGCACAGACGCCGCGTTTTGAGGTGATGGCTAACCAAGAGAGCAAAAAGGTTGATGATGAATTTGTGCGTGAATCAAAATATATTGGCCAATATGATGGGCTTTATTGTTTCGTCGGCGAAGGCCGCAGGCACAGTAAGGTGCTGACGCTGGTAGACCACAATATGGTGCCGCTACGCAGCATGACCTTGCCGGAGAGCACTGTGAACTGCAAGTTTATTACAGGCAGTGTCGTCGGAAACAATGCCGGACTGCTGTTTATGGATAATGACGAGCGCCACCGTGCTTTTATTTACACAGCTACGATGGACCTTGATAGCATGCGTTCTGCCGATAGTGTTGGACTGAGGATGATTGATTCTGTTGGGTTTAGTCGCAAGGACAATTTCATGCTCTGGGCCGCCACGTCGGAGAACGGGCAGTACAATGCCATGATACAGGTGCTTGAGTTTACAGAAAGCCGTCAGTATTCCGCCAAGGTGTCGCTATTTGACGGACGGATGCACAAACTGTGGAGCAAGGACTATGCAATTGGCTCGATGGAAAACCTGTATGTCACGAACAACGGCACGGTGGTTTCTCTTGGCCGAGAGCCAGAAGGAGAAGAGACCCGTTTTGTGTACAATATTGTTAGCGAGAAGCGTGCCAACACCTACGCCGCCATAGTCAAATGTGACCCGATACGTGAGTTGCGCCTGGCAGGTGTTGTCGATAATCATGTTTTGGCAGTCGGTCTCTTCACTCCGCAAGGGGCACGTGAGCGCGACAACTTGTGCGGCGGTGTGGTTGGAATCTCGTTTGACATGGATTCTGCCATAATTACCGGCTTCACCATGAGGCCATTCATGAACGAGGATATGAATATCCTGCTCAACAAGAAGACAAAAAAGGTGCAGCGTAGCCAACAGACAGACCTTGTTTCGCTGGTGGGGACCACGTTGACAGAGAATGGTGTAGTGATGGCTGTGGGCCGCAATTATGCCAAAGATAATGTGGAAAACAACGGCACGATAACGCACCTTTTCTACCGCATGGGGTTGCATCTGGTGGCTATAGACACGCAAGGTCGCATTAGCTGGGTGCGCAACATTAGGCGCAATGACTACGAGGTTGGCGATGACGGCATGCTCAACGTATGCATGTTGCATAACAACGGTCGTACCTACATTATCAAGTCGGAGCACCGCAAATATCCGGCCATATACGACATTGCGAAGGACGTCAAGGAATACAAGGTCGGGAGCAAGGGTAACCTTGTAGTGTATGCAATAGATAGTGCCGGAGAGGTGGAGAAGACCATTGTGTATAAGAAAACGCCCTATGGAGTGGTGCGCGGAGTATTGCGTGCGGACGGCAAGATTGCACTATTTACTCAGAACGGCAGCCGCACGCGCATCGTGGAGCTGAAGGCATTGTGATTGACTGTTGGGAATGAATATTGAAATCAAGGGCGCAAGAGCCAACAACCTTAAGAATATTGACGTGACGTTGCCGCAAGGCAAGTTGGTGGCGGTCACCGGCTTGAGCGGTAGCGGTAAGAGTAGTCTCGCTTTTGACACCCTGTTTGCCGAGGGCCAGCGCCGCTATGTGGAGAGCATGAGCTCCTATGCCCGCCAGTTCCTTGGACGTATGACAAAGCCCGATGTGGACTATATTCACGGGTTGGCACCGGCAGTGGCCATAGAGCAGAAGGTTAACACAGGCAACCCTCGCTCGACGGTGGGCACGCAGACGGAAATATACGAGTACTTGAAGCTTATGTACGCTCGTGTCGGCCGCACCTTCTCGCCAATAAGCGGTGTGGAAGTAAAGCGTCACACTGTGAGCGATGTGGTGGATTATATCTCTGCCCTTACCGAAGGGACTCGTGTGATTATATTGGCACCACTTGCCGATTCAAAAGAGCGTCCGCTGGAGAGTCAGATAAAAATACTACACCAAGAGGGTTACCAGCGAGTTATGGTAAAGGGTACCGTGGTGAGGATAGAAGACATGGACACGGTGAAGCTTGAAGGTGATGTGCGGCTAGTGATAGACCGTGTGGAGATACGACATGATGACGATGGCCAGGCGGCGAGGGTGGCAGAGAGTGTGCAGAGTGCTTTTTTTGAGGGCCGGGGAGAGTGTGTGGTGCAATCTGATGGTGAAGAGGCGGTGACGTTCAGCAACCGGTTTGAAGCCGACGGCATTACATTTGAGAAGCCTAATCCTAATTTCTTTTCATTCAATAATCCATATGGTGCCTGCCCTAAATGTCAGGGATATGGTAGTGTGATAGGCATTGACGAGAACCTCGTGGTGCCCAACAAGAGCCGAAGTATATACGACAATGCCGTAGTGTGTTGGAACGGCGACAAGATGCAGGACGTGAAGCGCGAGTTTATACGCCATGCGGCTGTGATAGATTTCCCCATACATAAGCCATACTATGAGCTAACCGAGGAACAGAAAGATATTCTGTGGCATGGCGACGGCGTATGGGATGGCATAGACGGTTTCTTCCGTTGGGTGGAGAGTCAGTCATACAAGATACAATACCGTGTGATGCTGTCTCGCTACCGTGGTCGTACAACATGCCCGGAATGCAAAGGGCGCCGCTTGCGCAAGGACGCCGACTATGTGAAAGTGGGCGGCAAGTGCATCAGTGAAGTAGTGGCCATGCCTGTAACGCAGGTGGCGGAATGGGTGAAGAGCCTTGACGGACAGATGACAGAGGCGGAGCTCAAGGCCACCGAACGTCTGCGCACTGAACTGCGCAACCGTGTGGGATACTTGCTCGATGTCGGCCTCGGTTACCTAACCCTTGGTCGAGAGAGTCGCAGCTTAAGTGGTGGCGAGAGCCAGCGTATCAACCTGGCGACCTCGCTTGGCTCGTCGCTCGTGGGCTCGATGTATATACTCGATGAACCTTCGATAGGTCTGCATAGTCGTGACACCGAGCGTCTGATAGGGGTGCTTAAGCAGTTGCGTGACCTAGGCAACACAGTGGTGGTAGTGGAGCATGATGAGGATATAATACGAGCTGCCGACTACCTTATAGACATCGGTCCTGGAGCTGGACGCCTGGGGGGCGAAGTGGTGTATGCAGGTGATCCGTCAGGTCTGGATAAGGCAAAGCACTCGTTAACGGCAGACTACTTGCTTGGCCGCGAAGTTATACCAGTGCCTAAAGAGCGCCGCAAATGGCGCGATCGCATAAGTATTCATGGAGCCTACGCCAATAATCTTAAGCATATAGACGTTGACATACCCTTAGGTGTGTTTACTGTTGTCACTGGGGTGAGCGGCAGTGGAAAGAGCACGCTGATACGCCGGGTGCTATACGATGTAATGCAGCGTCGTATGGAAGGTAACAGCGACTATGTGGGCTCGTGTGTGGCGATAGACGGCGACGTGAACCGCATTACGGCGGTAGAGCTTGTGGACCAAAACCCCATTGGGCGTTCGTCACGCAGCAATCCGGCTACCTACATGAAGGTTTTCGACGAGGTGCGCTCCCTCTATGCGCAACAGCCGCTGGCCAAGGCGCGTGGTTACAAGAGCGGTTTTTTCTCCTTTAATGTGGACGGCGGCCGTTGCGACGCTTGCGAGGGTGAAGGCTACGTTACCGTGAGCATGCAGTTTATGAGCGACATACACCTGCTTTGCGAAGAGTGCCACGGCTCCCGCTACAAAGACGAGGTTCTGGAGGTGCTCTACAAGGACAAGACCATAAGCGACGTGCTGGAGATGACTGTCGACCAAGCGCTGGCTTTCTTTGATACGCCGGAAACAAAGAACATTTACAATCGTCTGAAACCGTTGCAGGATGTGGGTCTCGGCTATCTTAAGCTTGGTCAGTCAAGCAGTTCGCTCAGCGGTGGTGAAGCGCAGCGAATAAAGTTGGCATCTTACCTTGTCAAAGGCGATGCGGAAGACAGACCGATGCTCTTTATCTTCGATGAGCCTTCGACGGGATTGCACTTCCACGACATACGCAAATTACTGGCGGCCTTCGACAAACTCATTGAGCGTGGCCACAGCATCGTGGTGATAGAGCATCACCACGATATAATCAAGTGTGCCGACTGGGTGATAGATCTCGGCCCCGAAGGTGGTGATGCCGGTGGGCGTTTGGTTTATGCCGGTACACCGGAGAAACTCCTCAAATGCAAGGAGTCATATACTGCTAAATATCTTAAGCTATGAACGAATATGTTAAAACAATACGACGGTCGGCCAACATAGGCCTTTGGGGCTCGGTTGGTGTGGTTATTCTTGCTGCATTCTATCAGCTTGTAAGTCCCTGGCGATTCTATCCATCTCAGTATACGGCTCGTTGGATGCTCATCGTTGGTAGCGTGTTGGCTGTGCTGGCTATGAGTATGTCCCTGCTGGTGATACGTAAGCAGATACCGTCCCTCAGGCAGGCCGACACTTTGGAGCAGAAGCTCAGCGGCTATGCGCAGCACATTCGCTCGCTATATATCTCCATGCTGGTGGTGGTGACGCTGATATGCGCTTTTATGGTGCTATCGGCACAGAATGTGCTGCTTATGCTTGCCATGGTTGCTACGCTAATGCTCTTTCTGGCTTACCCCAATATCTACCGTATGAAGGTTGAGTTGGGCCTCACTGACGACGAGATGAAAGCTCTCTTTGGCGACAGGTATATACCGGATACGAAAGACAATAATGTCGCAGACTGACACCATAGCAGCCATATCAACTCCCGCCGGAGTTGGCGGTATCGCTGTGGTGCGCCTCAGCGGGCCAGAGGCATTGTCTGTCGCTACAAAACATCTGGTGGTGCGTTTGGAGGCACGCAAAGCTACATACTGTCGTTTCGACGAGCTTGATGACGTTGTTGCCGTCTATTACCCAAGGGGCTACACCGGTGAGCCTACTGTGGAGATTTCCTGCCATGGCTCTCTGTACATTCAGCAGGCAATAATAGATGCCCTTGTCGCCGATGGCGCTCGTATGGCAGAAGCCGGAGAGTTTACAATGAGGGCTTTTCGTAACGGTCGTCTAAACCTCTCGCAAGCTGAGGCTGTGGCGGATCTTATCGATGCATCAACTCCGGCGCAGCACCGTCTGGCTGTCAGTCAGCTGCGAGGTGGTTATGCCGCAAGGCTCAAGGAATTGCGACAGCAACTGCTCGATATTACTAGCCTAATGGAGCTTGAGCTTGACTTCAGTCAGGAGGATGTAGAGTTCGCCGACCGCACACAGCTGCGCCAGCTTCTCTCAGCACTCAACACACAGCTTACGTCCCTTATTGATACTTTCCGTATCGGCAATGCCCTCAAACGAGGCATCCCTGTGGCTATTATTGGCAAACCAAATGCAGGCAAGTCGTCGCTCCTCAACGCCCTCCTTGGTGATGAGCGCGCAATCGTCAGCGACATTCCAGGAACAACGCGTGATACAATTGAGGAGACTCTCACTATCGGCAGCCTTACCTTCCGCTTTATTGACACCGCTGGTCTCCGCCACAGTACAGATACCATAGAGGCTCTCGGGATAGAGCGTAGCCTAAAAGCTGTCGCCGATGCACAGATTGTCCTTATCATCCATGATGCCACCACACCTTGGCAGGACCCCGGTCTTGACCTCTCCAGCAAAAAGGTTATTGTTGTTTTCAACAAGTCCGACCTGCCACGGCATTCTTCACTAAACACATCCCACTCATCACTCAGCGTCTCGTCAAAGACAGGCGACGGCATCGCCGCTCTAAAGCAAGCCATGCTCGCTGCAGTCGAGCCGCAGGCTGCCCAAGATGTGCTTCTCAGCAATGCACGTCATCATGCAGCCCTCCAGCAAGTGTTGCAGGCAGTAACCCATGTCTCCGAAGGTCTTGATGAGAATTTGCCTGCCGACCTCCTTGCCGTTGACCTCCGTGATGCACTCTACCACCTTGGCTCTATCACTGGCGAGGTGGTGTCCAACGATATTCTTAGTAATATATTCTCTCGTTTTTGCATCGGTAAATAAATGAATTTCATTATGAAACGCATACTTGTAATTCTACTTTTCTGTCTGCCTGGCATGTTGTTTGCCAAGCCTGGATACAAACTAACTCTGCAAGTTGACGGATGTTCAGATAGCTCTATACTCCTCGGCTATTATATGGCGCAGGAACGCTATGTGATCGACACTGCTTATAATAATGGTCGCGGCAAATTTGTCTTCAAAGGAGACAAAGAGCTTTATCCGGGCCTGTATTTCTTTACCAACAACACTGACCGCTTCGTCGAATTTGTTATCTATAACGAAAAGCCCACCTTTACACTTCATACCGACCACCGCAATTGGACTACCAATATGAGTGTCAAGGGCTCGCACCAGAACGAAGTGTTCTTTAATTATCAGCGCGCCAGCGACAAGTTGTACAAGGAAATGGTTGAGGCTAAAGGCACCCTCGACTCCGCCGCTTTTTTGGAATACCGCCGTAATTTGGTCGAGCGCATGGATAGCCTGCGTGATGTCATAATCCGTGAGCAGCCCGACGCCATGATTGCCAAGATGATTCGTGCCACCACTGTTGTGGAGGACAAGGTGCCAGTCAAACACCCGGACGGTACACAGCTCACTCAGCGTGAACGCTACGAATACCTTATGGCACATTACTTCGACTATGTGCCCCTCGACGATGACTTCATCATACGCACGCCAAAAGAGATTTTCTACCGTCGTTACAGCGATTATCTGGATAAGTACATGCGAGGCATGCCTCCCGAGGAGATTTGTCCGTTGCTCGACAACATCATTGACCGCGCCGAGCCAGCTCCGCAGGTCTACCAGTGGCTTATAAACAACCTGTCAGAGAAGTTCCTGCAGAGCAACATCATGGTCTATGATGAAGTCTATGTGCATCTGGTGCAGCGCTATTTCTCCACCGGCAAGGTGACGTGGCTCTCGCCATCGGCTATCGACATGAATGTGGAGCGTGCCAACAAGTGGGAACGCCTCCTCGTGGGCCGTGAAGCACCAGAGCTCATCCTCTTCGACACTATGCGTCGCGTACACTCCTTGCATCACATGCCCGGCAAGTATACGCTGCTCATTTTCTGGAGCCCCACCTGCGGCCATTGCCGCGAGGTCATACCTGCCGTCTATGATGTCTTTAATCAGATGGCCGACTCGCTGGATATCACAGCTTTCGCTATCCTTACCGAGCCCGACGAACACACCACGGACAAGTGGAAGAAGTTTCTTGCCGAGCACCACATGACCAACCCTCGCTGGGTTAATATGAGTGGTGGCGAGGCCAATGTCGACTGGCGTGAAGTCTATGATATAGAGACTACGCCGCAGATTTACCTCATCGGCAACACGGACCACAAGTTTCTCGCCAAGAAGCTCAACGCCGACCTCCTGCGCCAGATTTGTCAGACATTAAAGTAAAACACATTTTATAATGAAACGTACACTAATTATCGCCGCTGCAGCAACAATGCTGCTCGCCGGCTGCAAAGACAAGAAAAACATGGACAACCCCTTCTTCAGTGAGTGGAACACTCCCTATGAGATTCCCGATTTCTCACGCATCAAGACCGAGCACTACATGCCTGCCTTTAAGGAGGCCATGAAGCAGCAGAAAGAGTGGATAGACAACATCGCCAACAACAGCGAAGAACCCACTTTTGGAAACACCATCATCCCCTACGAGTACAGCGGCGAGTTGCTGCAGACTGTGAGTGCGGTCTTCTTCAACCTCAGCGAGTGTGAGAACAGTCCCGAGATGGAAGCCATTGCCGAGGAGGTCACTCCGCTGCTTTCGGCACATGGCGACGACATTGCCCTCAACGCCAAGCTCTTCGCCCGTATCAAGGCCGTCTATGACCAGCGCGAGTCCCTCGACCTTACCCCCGAGCAGATGCGCCTGCTGGAGGAGACCTACAAGGGCTTTGTCCGTGGCGGCGCCAATGTTCCTGCCGATCAACAGGAACGCTTCCGTCAACTCAACGAGCAGATTGCCTCGCTTACCCTTCGCTTTGCCCAGAATGTGCTCAAGGCCACCAATGCCTATTCCAAGGAGCTTCCCGACGGCGGCAAGGTGACCCTCGACATCCCCACCTGGGAGCCTTTCATGCAGACCTGCTCCGACCGCGCTCTGCGCGAGGAAGTGTGGCACGCCTACACCGACAGATGTAAGGAAGGCGAGTTCGACAACACCAAGATTATCGACACCCTCGTCAACCTGCGTCTCGAGCGCGCCAATATCCTCGGCTTCCCCACCCATGCCGACTGGGTGCTCGACGACTGCCTAGCCAAGACGCCCGCCGCTGTCTATGACTGCCTCAACGCCATCTGGGGCCCTGCCCTCAAGGTGGCCAAGCAGGAGCGCGACATCTACCAGCGCATGCTCGAGAAAGATGAGCCCGGCGCCAAACTCCAGCCCTGGGATTGGCGCTATTATGCCGAGAAATACCGCGTCGAGAAGTACGCCATCGACGACGCCGAGGTGCGTCCCTACTTTGCACTCGACAGCGTCCGCGAGGGTGCCTTCATGGTGGCCAACCGCCTCTATGGTCTCACCTTCACCGAGCGCACCGACCTGCCCACCTATGACAAGGAGGCTCGCTGCTTCGAAGTCAAGGACGGCGAGCAGACCATCGGTATCCTCTATATGGATTTCCACCCACGTGCCAGCAAGCGCAGCGGCGCTTGGATGACCGAGTTCCGCGGCCAGCATATTGACCGTCAGACCGGCGAAAATGTCATCCCCATCATCCAGGTCGTATGCAACTTCACCAAACCCACAGCTGACAAGCCTTCGCTGCTCAACTTCGACGAGAGCGAGACCCTCTTCCATGAGTTCGGCCACGCCCTCCACGGCCTCCTCAGCAAGTGCACCTACCCCTCGCTGGCCGGCACCAACGTGCCCCGCGACTTCGTTGAGCTGCCCTCACAGGTCATGGAGAACTGGTGCCGCCACCCGCAGGTGATGAAGATGTACGCCCACCACTATCAGACCGGCGAGGCCATCCCCGACGAGCTCATCCAGAAGATCGCCGCCGCCCAGACCTATGGCCAGGGCTTTATGACCACAGAGCTCCTCGCCGCATCGCTGCTCGACATGGACTACTACACCATCCGCGAGAAGCAGCACATCGACCCGGTGGCCTTCGAGGAAGAGCACATGCAGAAAATCGGCCTCATTCCCGAAATCATCAGCCGCTACCGCAGCCCCTACTTCCAGCACATCTTTACCACTGGCTATGATGCTGGCTACTACAGCTATACGTGGACTGCCATCCTCGACGCCGACGCCTTCGAGGCCTTCGCCGAGAGCGGCGACCTCTTCAACCCCGAGCTTGCCAAGAAGTTCCGACACCTGCTCGAGAGCGGCAACACCGTGGAGCCTATGGACCTCTACCGCCAGTTCCGCGGCAAAGACCCCAGCCCCAAGGCTCTGCTCAAACGCAAGGGTATGCTCTAAATGCGCGGTATCGCGTCAATAAGCGTCCGCGTGTAATCAGTCTGCGGATTGTGGAAAAGGTCGTCGGGAGTGCCGCTCTCGACGACCTTTCCTTTCTGCATCACCATGATACGGTCGGCCATGTAATGCACCACACTCAGGTCGTGCGTGATGAAGAGGTATGTGTAATGGTATTTCTCCTTCAGGTCGTTGAGGAGGTTAAGCACCTGTGCCTGCACGCTGACATCGAGGGCCGAGACGCTCTCGTCACAGATTACCAGCTCGGGTTGCAGTATCAGCGCACGCGCTATGCACACGCGCTGCCGCTGGCCGCCGCTGAGCTCGTGGGGGTAACGGCTGTACCACTCGGCCCGTAGCCCCACCTGCTCCATGAGTTCCAGCACTTTGCTGCGGTCGCCGCCACCGTGCACCGTCAGTGGCTCGCGTATGGCGTCGCCTATGGTGATGCGGGGGTTGAGGCTGGAATATGGGTCTTGGAATATTATCTGCAACTTTGGCCGCAAGGCGCGCATCTCTTTGTTGCTCAGTGTGTCCAACGGTTTGCTGCGGTAGCTGACGCTGCCCGACGAGTGCTCTATCAGCCGTAGCAGCGCGCGCCCCAGCGTGCTCTTGCCGCAGCCGCTTTCGCCCACCAGGCCCAGCGTCTCGCCCTCCATGATGTCGAATGTCACACCGTCCACACCCTTGAGAGTCTGCACCGGCTTGCCGAAGAAGTTGCGCTTCAGCGTGTACGTCACCGATAGGTCCTTCACCGAAAGCAGGGGTGAGGGGTGGGGGCTGAGGGGTGACGCGTCACTGTCTGTTGTTGCGCCGGCATACCTTTCACCTTCAAGATATTCCTCCACCGTTGGCAACCTCCGGGGCTTGTCCTCCAGTGGCGGACGGCAGGCCAGCAGCCCCTTGGTGTAGGGCTCCTTGGGGTTGTGCAATATCTCGGCTGCAGGCCCCTGCTCCATCACCTTGCCACGGTACATAACCATTATCTCGTCAGCCACTTGCGCTATCACACCCAGGTCGTGGGTGATGAATATGATGCTGGTGCCGTGCTTCTCCTGCAGGTCCCTGAGTAGCTCCAGTATCGTCTTCTGCACCGTCACGTCAAGGGCCGTCGTCGGCTCGTCGGCTATCAGTATGTCGGGCTTGTTGACCAGCGCCATGGCTATCATCACGCGCTGCTTCTGGCCGCCGCTTATCTCATGGGGGTAGCTGTCGAATATCTTCTCGGGGCGGGGTAGGAGCACCTCGCTGAACAGCCCTATCACCCGCTCGCGGGCATCCTGTGCCGTCACCTCTTCGTGCTGGCGAAGCATCTCAACCACCTGTGCACCACATTTCTGCACCGGGTTCAGGCTCGTCATGGGCTCCTGGAATATCATGCTTATGCGCTTGCCGCGAATGCCGCGGAAGCCCTCCTCGTCCAGGGTCAGCAGCTCGCTGCCTTCCAGCACAGCGCTGCCGCTGACGGTGGCGTTCTTGGGCAGCAAACCCATGAGTGCCAGTGTGCTCACACTTTTGCCGCTGCCGCTCTCGCCCACGATGCCCAGCGTCGTGCCGCGCCGCAGGCTGAAGTTTACATTCTCCACCACCGTGCGCCCATCGAAGGCCACCTTGAGGTCTCGCACCTCCAATATGTTGTCTTTGTCCATGCCAGATAGTATTAATCGTATAACGCCGTTACTTCGCTTTTATTGTGTTACGGCCATCCGCCGTCTCCTCACCGTACCCGCTACGTCTGTTCTACGGTTGTTCACCGGTTGTTCGACGGTTGTTCACCGGTAAACAACCGGTGAACAACCGTAGAACAGACGGAGAGGGTACGGGGAGGGTATGGTGGGAAGGGGACTTAAGGATGGCGTTTTTATTAAAAAAATTGTGCCAATAAAAAAATATTTGTATATTTGCAGTCGCAATTGTGCACTTAATATCATCAATTAAATATATTGTAACTATGACAAAATCAGAACAATTCATGGAGATGGAAGCCAAGTATGGCGCCCACAACTATCATCCGCTGCCCGTCGTTCTCGCCAAAGGTGAGGGCGCTTTCGTATGGGACTGCGAGGGTAAGAAGTACTACGACTTCCTCTCGGCCTACTCTGCTGTGAACCAAGGTCACTGCCACCCGAAGATTGTCAAGGCTATGTGCGACCAGGCCCACGAGCTGACCCTCAGCAGCCGCGCTTTCTATAACAACTGCTTGGGTGAGTGGGAGAAATATGTCACCGAGTATTTTGGCTACGACAAGGTGCTGCCGATGAACACCGGCGCCGAGGCCGACGAGACGGCCCTGAAGCTGGCCCGCCGCTGGGGTGTGGTTAAGAAAGGCATTCCCAACGACGAAGTGATGATTGTCTGCTGCGAGGGTAATTTCCACGGCCGTACCATCACCATCATCACCATGAGTAACGACCCCGAGAGCTACGCCAACTATGGCCCCATGACCCCCGGTTTCCTGCGCATCCCCTACAACGATCCCGACGCGCTGGAGAAATGCCTGGCCGAACACGGCAAGAAGGTGGCTGGATTCCTGGTAGAGCCTATCCAGGGCGAGGCCGGTGTCTATGTCCCCGATGAGGGATACCTGAAGAAATGCTACGATATCTGCAAGAAATATAATGTGTTGTTTATGGCCGACGAGGTGCAGTGCGGTATCGCCCGTACCGGTAAGATGCTGGCTTGCGACCACGAAGGCGTACGTCCAGACCTGCTCATCCTCGGCAAAGCTCTCGGTGGCGGTGTGATGCCCGTCAGTGCTGTGTTGGCCGACGACGACATCATGCTGAATATCAAGCCCGGTGAGCACGGCTCCACCTTCGGTGGCAACCCCATCGCCGCCAAGGTCTCCATCGCCGCCCTGCAGGTTATCAAGGACGAGCACCTCATGGAGAATGCCGAGCGTCTCGGCAAGATCTTCCGCGAGGAGATGAGCAACTTCAAGAGCCCGATGATTGAGAAGGTGCGCGGCAAGGGCCTCCTTAACGCCATCATTATCAAGCCCCACAATGGCAAAGAGGCATGGGATGTGTGCCTGAAGATGCGCGACCTCGGCGTCCTTGCCAAGCCGACCCACCAGCACATCATCCGCTTCGCTCCCCCGCTGGTCATCACCGAGGAGCAGCTGCGTGCCGCCATGGAGCTTATCAAGGAAGCTATTAAATCATTTGAATAAAAAAAGATGGAAGAAACATTCAACCCCAACAAGCCGGAGATGCCGCGTAACAGGGAGATACGCCGCTCCGCCCGCTATGCCTTGAAGGGCAACTGGACACAGGCTGTGCTCGCCACGCTGGTCTACACATTAGTCGCTACCGCTGCAGG
This sequence comes from uncultured Bacteroidota bacterium, assembly GCA_902791695.1. Taxonomy (GTDB): domain Bacteria; phylum Bacteroidota; class Bacteroidia; order Bacteroidales; family P3; genus Colimorpha. Next base: position 47,084 of record CADAWR010000009.1, on the reverse strand, counting down.
CTCCATCCCGTTTGCCGGTCTGCTGGTGGTGTGCCCGCTGGCATTTGGCTTCTCGCTGTGCTTCCTGCGCTTGGTGCGCGGCGAGGACAGCTCGGAGATGGTGGGCGACCAATTCAAGGTGTTCAACCAGTATGGCCGCTACCTCGGTGGTTCGCTGCTGGTGACTCTGTACACCATCCTTTGGATGCTGCTGTTCATTATCCCGGGTATCGTGAAGGGTTATGCCTACGCCATGACGCCCTACGTGATGAACGACCGTCCCGACCTGGATGCCGACGATTGCATCCACGAGAGCCGCATGATGATGAAAGGTTACAAGTGGAAACTCTTCTGCTTGGACCTGAGCTTCATAGGTTGGGCGATACTCTGCATCTTCACGCTTGGTATCGGTCTACTCTGGCTGCAGCCCTATATCGAGGCTTCGCACGCACAGTTCTACAAGGAACTGAAGGCTAAGAAAGAACAAGCCTAACGGCTGATTGTAAACGACCTGCGCGTCAGGTTGCCGCACCCGTCGGCAACTTCGACGCGCAGGTTGTTTTGTCCGGCGTGTAGTTTGCCATGGGTGTCGATGGTGAGGGTTGCGCTCTTGCCGTCGTATTCGGCAAGTACCCAACTGCCGTTGAGGTAGCAGTTGTAGGTCTCTATGCCCGCCAGATTGTCGCTGATTTTTATCCTCAGAACCCTTGCTTTGAGAGGTTTACCCTCCTTGTAGTTGGCCAGGCTGATTTTGGGCGGCACGGTGTCGCAGGTGAGGGCGAAGGTGCCGAAGTCGCGCACCTGTGCACTGAAGACGCCGTCGCAGAAGGTGGTCTTGTAGGCCACGACGCGCTTACCGTCGATGCGTACCATTGTCACACGTCCGGTGGGGATGCCTGTCGGCACTTTGCCGCGGAGATTGATGGTGTATTGTTGATGCGGAGGGATGGCGTTAATGCTTGGTTCTATGGTACATAGTGGGGAAAAATAGCGGTTGTCTTCCTTGAAGGTACAAAGTATTAAGTCGTTGGCATACAGTGTATATGCAGGTATCTCGGCACTGAAGGCTGGGCGACGTATGGTGGTCGGATGGGTGTAGTTGACATAATCGCCTGATTCCATGGTTGTGAAGTCACTGGCAACAATACTGTTGTTGGACATGGTAACGGTCAAGGTACGCTCGTCATAGTTGTCTTTGATGTCGTATGCGCGTATTTGTATCTGGTGGGTCGTGCCTGGGTCGAGGCGGAAGATGCCGTCGCCCTGCCGCACAGGTATCCAGTCGCCCTCAGCCCCTGGCAAGGCGCGGGTGAGGATGTAGGCCTGGCGTTTGGCAGCAAAGAGAGGATAATCCACTAACGCATTGACAACGCGGCTGCTGTCGAGATTGAAACTCTCTGTAGTGTATAGGAAGAAGAGGCTGCCGTCGAGCAGCACCTCGATGTGGTCGGCACCGTTTTTGGGTGTCGAGCCCTCGGCGGCGTCGGTGGCATATATGCCTAGATAGAAAGGACCGTTGATTGTCAGGCTGTTGTTGTCAGCTACGTCTATGGGGTTTCCTCCATTGACGGGATAGATGCGCAGGCCACGTATTGTAGGCTTCATGCTGTCGTGGTAGGGTAGTCCGAAGCGTAAGGGATTGATAGTATGTCCTGTATTGGTTTTTCGTAGCTCGAAATGCAGGTGAGGCCCACCACTGCCGCCGGTGTTGCCGCTATATGCCACCAGTTGGCCTTTGCGCACCGGTAACTGGCTTTCGGTGAAGTCTTTGACGATGGAGAACGACTGCTGGCGGTATTGCTCCTCGCGTACCAGCCTCCCAGTTTCCCCGGCAAAGCCGTTGAGGTGCATATATACGCTTGTGTAGCCATTGGGATGCCTGATGTACAGTATTTTGCCGCCGCCCCAAGGGGAGACGCTCACGCGGCTGATGTAGCCGTCGGCCACAGCATAGACAGGCTTGTCAACGGCACCCCCGGTGCGGATGTCGAGCCCGGCGTGGAAGTGTCCAATGCGGCTTTCACCGAAGGTGGCAGAGAGACCTAGGTCTCCCTTCAGCGGACTGCCGAAGTAACCCTGCGGGAGCTCCTGAGCGGTGAGAATTGCAGTTTGTAGGCAGAGAAGTATACTGGCACAGGTCAGTATCTTAATCATGCATTTCATTGTGCTTGTGTATTGTAGAGTGCTATACGGTTGATGATGGGAGCGGCGAGGGCCGAGTCAAACACGATGCGTATCCGTCCGGCAGTGGTTGCAGGTATGCGCAGCAGGCGCTTGTAGCCTATGGTGGTGCCTTCGGCGACAGTTACCCATTCGTCGTTCAACCAGGGTTGACAGCAATCCACATGGAAGGCCGATACGCGCTGCCCAAGTGGTATATATTCCTGCAGCATTATGATGTCGAACAAGACCGGGGCAGGTGTGCTGATATATAGTGTGTCGACGATGCTGGCTGCCGCCCAATAGGTGTGGTATGCGGTATCCAGTACGTTGGAAGCATGATCTTTGTGTCCCCGCAGGTGATTGCCGCGGGCATTACCGCCTTGTGTCAGGTCGTGGCTGAAGATGCGGTCACGCTCTTGTCGGAAGGCCACCAGCACGGCGCTGTCTTCGGCGGTGATACGGCCGTGAATGTCAGGTGGAACGTTGAGTAGCAGCAAGCTGTTACGACCCACGCTGTTGTAGTATATCTCCATAAGCTCGTCAACGCTCTTGGGGCGCTCGTCGGCGTGCCAGAACCACCCCGGGCGGATGCTGACGTCGGCCTCCACCGGCACCCAGCTGCTGTCGCCCACAGTGCTCCAGCATGTCTCATCGGCGTGGCCCTCTTCATTGCCTACCCAGCGGCATCCGGGGCCCCAATCGCTGAAGATGATTGTGTTGGGGTTGATATTCAGCACGGTGCTGTTAAATAACGTCCAATCGTACTCTTGGCGTTTGCCATTGGGACCTTCGCCGCAGGCGCCGTCGAACCATTGCTCGAAGAATGGTCCATAGTTATTATGGACCTCGCGCAGCATATTGGCAAACACTGTGTTATATTCGGGAGCGCCGTAGCTTGGATGGTTGCGGTCCCAGGGTGATATGTACACGCCGGGCATTACGCCAATCTCATGGCAGGCATCGACAAATTCCCGCAGCACATCATGCTCCGGAGATACGGTGTGGTCGCTGAAGGCGCTGGGCCACAGACAGAAGCCGTCATGGTGCTTGGCGGTAAGGATGATGCCGCCCATACCGGCTTGGCTGGCCACGTCGGCCCACTGGTGGCAATCGAGTGCGGTAGGATTAAAGATTGTTTTGTCTTCTTGCCCTGACCCCCATTCTGCACCGGTGAATGTGTTGGGACCAAAATGGCAAAACATATTGATTTCCATACGCTGCCATGCAAGCTGAGCCTCGGATGGTACAGGTCCATATGGTTTGGGATCTGGCGATGAGCATGCTGTTGCAAGCAATATGACAGAAAGAATCAGAGTCTTTTGCCCCATCGGTCATAGTTAGTGGCTATCGGCACATAGTGTATGGCCGACTTGTCTTTGAGGACCCATTTTACAGGCCACCCTTTTTCTGTTATCTTGCGGTGCTCGCGCAGGATGGTCATCATGCGTCGCTGATGGGCTACAAAGCGCTTTCTGTCATCGGCGATGTTGTCCATAACTACCATGTATTCAGTTGGGTCGAAATCAATGTTGCAGTCAAGAATCCAGTTGAGCATGGTGTCGTCGTCCATGTCCTTGTCGATGAGGTTGGGGTAGATGTTGTTGAACGAGCGACGATTTTCTTCGCTGAGTCCACAGTGCTGTTTTATCTCTTTCCAGATGTGGTCGTAAGTGCTCTCCAGTATTTTGCGATGGGCTTCGGCTTCATTGCGCAGTTCACGCTCGCGGCGGTTGTAAATGAATGAAGTAATCACCAATAAGATGCCCAGAGGCACTCCTATAAAGAGAACCAAAAGCACAAAGATTACTATAATATAGCCAATCACAATGTGTTACGTTATAGTTTAGGGTATAATTCCAAATGCAAAAATACGAATAAATATTGAAATGAGCCAATAGGTTAAAAAAAATAATGCTGACGACGATGAATAATACAAAAAAAATGGTTGAAAAATGCGGAAATGCTGTTTCTGCAAAGCGTTTTTATCGGAACGAATGGGAAAAGATGAAAAAAATATATGGTTGATACCATGATGTTTATGATTTTTTTTGAGAAAAAAAACGTATATGTTGAAAATAATTTGTAATATTGCAATTTGATTATAGGCATGTAATATGATTAAAATGCTGATGAAAAGGAAGCTAAAACAGGCGTTGCTGGGCATGATGCTGATAGCATCTGGAGTTGCTAGCGCACAGGATGTTGGCTTCTCTCAATTCTACGCCAACCCCCTTTATTTGAACCCTGCGTTTGCGGGAACAGTCGTGGCGCCGCGCATTTCGCTCACCTATCGTGGCCAGTGGCCTGGATTGGTTAGCGCATTTACCACGGTGTCGGCTTCATATGACCAATATGTTAACGACCTGCATGGCGGTATTGGTGTGTTGGTAATGACAGATCGTGTTGGCGACCATGGTGCACTCACTACCAACATGGTTGGAGCAATGTATGCTTTTAACTTCCGCGTCTCTCGCACCGTTAATATCAGTGCAGGCTTGCAAGTGTCGTTGATGAACACCAATTTGAGATGGGATGAGAACTTGCGCTTTCCGGACCAGATAAATTCTGAATACGGTTTCTCGTACCAGACTGGTGCACAGGCACCTGACAAGACTAGTAAATACGCTGTGGACTTCAATGCCGGTGCGGTGGTGTATGGCAGCAAGTGGTATGCCGGTATTGCAGCATCACATCTGACGCAGCCCAATGTTGCATTCTACTCGGAATCTCCTCTTCCTATGAAGTTTACTGTTCATGCAGGAGGACTGATAAATGTCTCTGAGGAAGAGCGTCGTCAGTCGTCGCTCGGTCTTGGAACCCCGATTATTTCACCGAACGTGGTGTATCAGTATCAGGGTAACATGCATTATTTCAACTATGGCGTATACCTCGATTGGATGCCGTTCCTAGTCGGTGTGTGGTTCCGTAATGGAATAGAGAATGCCGATGCCTTTATTTTCCAAGTTGGTGTGCAGCAGGAATTCTTTAAGGTAGGATACAGCTATGACGTGACCGTCAGTAAGTTGGCTAATAGTACTGCCGGTGCGCATGAATTTACGCTGGGTGTTATGTTACCAGTGCCAGAACAGAAGAAAAAAGTGCGTTCCATTAAGTGCCCAGCGTTCTAAAATGAATGTCGCAGGCGTTAGAACGTTTGTTAAATAATTATAATGTTGAAACAAAAACGCAATTGTTGCGTTACTGAGACAGAAACGAATAATACAAAAGTAAGGTAAATATGAAGATTGTTAAATTTTCATTGATGGCTGTTGCAGCGATAGCGCTGCTGGCCTCCTGTGGCAAGTCCGGCAGGTCAACCACAACGGGTTGGGACTATAACAATCCTGAATGGGGTGGTTTTGAGGTCTCTAGTGAAGGAGAACAGGGCACTGCCCCCGGACTGGTGTTTATAGAGGGTGGCTCCTTTGTTATGGGGCATGTCACCGAGGATTCCCGTTACAAATGGGACAATGTGGCTCATACTGTCACCGTATCGTCATTCTATATCGATGAGTGCGAGGTGAACAACCGTCAGTATCGCGAATTTGTCTACTGGATGAACCGTGCCTACGGCGAGGAGTATGGCGAGAAAGTACGTGCAATATATCCTGACACTGCCACTTGGCGTGACAAGTTAGCCTGGCGTGAGAGTTTTGTGGATCACTACTTCCAGAGCCCGTCATATGACGAATATCCCGTGGTGGGTGTCAGTTGGGACCAGGCCATGAAGTTCTGCACGTGGCGTACAGACCGTTTGAATGAGAAAGTCCTTGTTGATCGCGGAATTTTGGCTCTCGATCAGGAAAACATCGGCTCCAATGCATTCCAGACAGATGTGTACCTTGCAGGCCGTTATGAGGGTGAGACCCGCAGGGGTCTTGAGGATCTCAATCCTGCCGCTGGCGGTGAGGAACGTCAGGTGCGCAAGACCGATGGTATCCTGTATCCCTACTACCGTCTGCCAACAGAGGCTGAGTGGGAGTTCGCTGCCCTTGGTATGATTGGCAATACATACGACGAGCGTGTTGTTGAACATAAGACTTACCCGTGGGCTGGTCAGAGCCTGCGTTCTGCCAACAAGAAATATTATGGCCAGTTCCTTGCAAACTTCAAACGTTCGCGTGGTGATGCCATGGGTGTGGCCGGTAACTTGAACGACGGCTGGGACTACACATGCCCAGTGAAGTGGTACTTCCCCAATGATTATGGTCTGTACAACATGGCCGGCAATGTCAGCGAATGGTGCATGGATGTGTATCGTAAGATAGTCAACCCCCGTGGTGCAGATGATATTGATCCTTTCCGTGGTAACATCTACAGAACTTATGATGTTGATGAGGATGGTGAAGTCCTTATCGGTGAGGATGGACTGATTGCCTACAAGGATGTCGACCCCGACTATAACCGCCGAAACTATCGTCAGGCTAACAATGTCAACTATCTCGACGGTGACCGTGCCTCAAATCTCGGTACCGACGGATGGCAGCCTGCAGAGATGGAAGGTGGTGACGATGAAGGTGAAGAAGGTGGTGAGTCCAATTATGAGGAAGAGGGTGAAGGCGAGAGCGAGGAAGTTGGCAAGGAGAGTGAGGATGATATGTGGACCAACAATATGTACCGCCGTAAGTCAGACAACCAGAAAGAGTCGCCCAGTTCATCGATGGTGAACAACAAAGTACGCGTTGTCAAGGGTGGTAGTTGGAAAGACCGTGCATACTATCTGCAATCGAGCACTCGTCGCTACTATGATCAGGACAAGGGTACTGCTTGGATTGGTTTCCGTTGCGCTATGGACCGCCTTGGCTCCCGTACCAAATAGTTAGTTTTGAAAAGGATATTGATTATACTGATACTTCTGAGCCTCGGCGTTATTGCCGAGGCTCAGAAGTTGATAGAGTATACCTCGGGCATGGGATCGCGTGACCCTATGCGTCCCGAGGTGTGGATATTATATCAAGATGTTGTTGCAACCCATGAGGGAATGCAGTTGGATGCCGACTCGGCACATTATGATACCGAGCGCAACAGTTTTACGGCATTTCGCAACGTTGTCATAACCCTTAGCGATACAACAACTATCTATGGAGATAGGCTCTACTATGATGGTAATACTCGCATTATTGATATCTGGGCTGATACTGTAGTGCTTATTGATGGAGGCAATATACTAAAAGCCAATCATCTGACGTACGAGCGCAACACATCAACAGCTTACTACAATGAGTGGGGGCATGGCACCAGCGAGGACCGTACACTTGACAGTCGTCAAGGCCAATACAATTCGCTTGCAAAAGTGTTTTATATTTACAATGATGTGCGGCTTGCTGATTCAACTATGAATTTGCATACCGATACACTTGTATATACTACGGAGGACAAAGTAGCACATTTCAGGAGTGCGACGCATATCTATAGCGACTCTTCGACAATATACAGCGAGTTGGGTGAATATAATACTGATACACGATTCGCAAGTTCATACAGTGCATCGCATGTGGAAAACCAGGGTCACATGATAGACAGTGATACGTTGTATTACGATGAGATAGAGGAGTATGGACGTGCTTACAGCAATGTGAAGATAAAGGATACTGACAACGATATTACATGTTCTGGACGTTATGGGGAGACGCACAGGAAGCGCCGCTTCTCGTTTGTTACCGACAGTGCGCAGGTGCTTTTTGTAGATAATGGCGACTCATTATATTTACATGGTGATACTGTATATCTTACAACAGATACAACAAACCATTTGGCAACAGTTAGAGCTAACTATAAGGTAAAGGTTTTTCGTCGTGATGCCCAGGCGATGTGTGATTCGGCTTTTTATAATGCCCAAGATTCGGTCTTGGTACTATACCGTGACCCAGTGGTGTGGTATGAACATTATCAATGTACTGCAGACACAATAGAATTACATCATGATACATCCGGTGTGAAGATTGTATATTTGCGTACAGATTGTTTCGTTGTGGAGCAAGTGGATAGGGAAAAGTTTAACCAACTTAAAGGACGTCAGGGTGTGGTCTATTTTTGTGATGGTAACCCCCTTTATGCAGACATTTTGAGTAATGCCCAGATGATATATTATATCACAGAAGAGGGAGTGGATAGTACGTTGCAACTTGTTGGTGCAAATGTTGGCATCGGAACCGATATGCGTATTTATTTTGATAGCACGCATGCTGCATCGAGGGTTGTTACATACGACAAGCCCGACATGCAGACATATCCTGTATTGGAACTTCCCGTAGAATTGCAGCGCTTGCCAGACTTCAAATGGCTTACAGCGCGCAGGCCGCGCTCCCCTGAGGATGTCTTTATATGGTAAATGGTGACAAAATGTCAGTTGAGACTGCCATTGGCAGCCTTTTTGATATTGTTATTTCAGAAAACAAGCAAACGTTATGAGTAAGAAAGAACATAATACCGCAGAAGCGGAAGAGAATCTAAAGCAAGAAGAACAGTCTGTGGAAGAACAGGTTGAGGGTCGGTTTGAAGATCAGGATATCGAAAAGACCGAGGAGTCAGACGGGCCGTCGGATGTTAACAAGGTGCAGGAAATGGGCGAGAAGTTGGCTGCACTGAACGATAAGTATTTGCGCCTGTATTCAGAATATGAGAACTACCGGAAGCGTACCAATCAAGAGAAGGCAGAATTACTGATTAACGGTAGCAAGGAGATGATGAAGGCAATACTACCTGTAGTCGACGACTTTGAGCGAGCCCTTACGGCTACGGCTAACGATGAGGGGGTACAGTTAATATACAACAAGATGATGAAGATTCTTGAGCAGAAAGGGCTTAAGGTTATGGAAGTCAAGGGAAAAAAGTTTGATGAGAACTTACACGAGGCCATTACTCGAATACCGGCTGCTCAAGAGAGTGAGAAAGGTACTGTTGTTGACGTGGTTGAAAAAGGTTACTTTCTCAACGACAAGGTTCTGCGATATGCCAAAGTTGTGGTGGCATTTTAAAGGAGGAATGAGTTATGGCAAAGAGAGATTATTATGAAGTGCTTGGCGTTAGCAAGAGCGCCACGCCAGATGAACTTAAGAAAGCTTACCGTAAGTTAGCCCTGCAATATCATCCAGACCGTAATCCTGGTGATAAAGAGGCAGAAGAGAAGTTTAAGGAAGCTGCAGAGGCATATGATGTGCTCAGTAACCCTGACAAGAAGGCACGTTATGACCAGTATGGTCATGCTGGTGTTGATGGTGCATATGGGCAGGGCGGCATGGATATGAATGACATATTCTCGCAGTTTGGCAGCATTTTCGGCGATTTGTTCGGAGGTGGGTTTAGAACAGGTTTTACTGGCTTTGGCGGCGGTGGTGCTGCTCGTCGTGTATTGCGCGGAACAAATTTGCGTATCAAGGTTAAGTTGACGCTGGAAGAAATAGACCGTGGTTGCGAGAAGAAGATAAAGGTGAATAAGTATGTGCCTTGTAAGACATGTAATGGTACAGGGTCTAAAGACGGCAAGTTGGAGACCTGTCCACACTGTCACGGTTCAGGTGTTGTCACAGAGACCAAACGTACTATGCTTGGCATGATGCAGACCCAAAGCGCTTGTCCACATTGTGGAGGTGAAGGCAAGGTGGTGAAAGATAAGTGTCATGATTGTCATGGAGATGGTATTGTAAAGAGTGATGAGATAATAACGATAAACATACCTGCCGGTGTTCAGGACGGCATGCAGTTAGCAATGCAGGGACAAGGTAACGCAGCGCCGCGCGGAGGCATAGCTGGAGATTTGATTGTGCTTGTGGAAGAACAGGAACATGACACATTTGAACGTCAAGATGCCAATCTTTATTACAATGCATTTATCACCTTCAGTGAGGCTGCACAAGGTGCGTCGGTGGAGATACCGACCCTAAATGGTAAAGTTAAAATAAAGATAGACGCCGGTACACCTTCGGGCAGGGTTGTACGTCTGCGTGGTAAGGGATTGCCCATATTAAATGGATATGGACGTGGTGACTTGCTAGTGTGTCTTAATGTATGGGTGCCTAAATCGTTGACTAAAGAAGAGAAGAAAATACTTGACGAATTGAATGGACATCCGAACTTTCAACCTAATCCAACGAAACAGGAGCGTGGTTTCTTTGACAAAATGAAAGAAATGTTTAATTGATGACGGAATCATTCTTACAGTACGTGTGGCAGCATCAGTTGCTTGACCACGGGCTGGCCACCGTTGATGGTCAGCCTGTTGTTGTGTTGCGTACAGGAGAGTATAATCACGATTCCGGGCCAGACTTCTTCAACGCCAGAGTGCGTGTGGGAGATGTTGAATGGGTTGGGTCTGTGGAGATTCATATACGCACATCGGACTGGAAAGCACACCACCATTCGGAGGATAAGGCATATAATAATATTGTACTGCATGTGGTTTATGAGCATGACTGCGATATAGCTTTACAAGACGGACGTATACCACCAACGATGGAGCTGAGGCCTTATCTTCACCCTTCTTTGGTTGCAAATTATGATGCTTTGGTGCGGCCCAGTGGTGACGAAGCGATTCCTTGTAGGAAGAAGCTTGTTGAAGTGCCGGAGTTGGTGATAAAAACGTTCATGGAGAGACTCACAATAGAGCGTATAGAGGCTAAGACCGAAGTGGCAAAGAGATTGCTCAACGAGAGCCGTGGTGGATGGGAGCAGACATGTTACTGGCTCATGGCCCACTATTTTGGAGGCAAGGTCAATGCATTGCCATTTGAACTCCTTGCAAAAGCTACGGATCATAGGTTGTTGGCCAGATGGAAAGACAATCCACGCCGCATAGAAGCTCTGCTTATGGGGCAGGCTGGTATTTTGGACGGTTTTTTCGAAGACGACTATCCCAGACAATTGCAAACAGAATATAATGCTATCGGTGGGGCAGCGGCGTTGAATCCGATAGGTGGCTATTTGTGGAAATACTATTGCCTCAGACCGTCAAGTTTACCTACGATACGCATCAGTCAATTTGCACAGCTATTGTCCAAGTCGTCCAGTCTCTTTGCTACGCTGCTCAGCATGAATAATGCCAGGGAGATTGAGAAGTTGTTTGATCAGCATGCTGCAGAATATTGGGATAACCACTATAGATTCGACAAGACAACGGCGAAATCGTCAGTGAAACGTATTGGAAAAATGCAGGCTGACTTACTGATAATAAATGCTTGGGTGCCTCTGCTGTTTCTATACGGCGCAGAACATGGACAACAGAATTATAAAGACCAGGCGTTGGACTTGATTATACAGCTACCTGCGGAAGACAATGTTGTTATACGTCGGTGGCGACAGGCTGGTATGGAAGTTTCGAATGCGGCTGAGAGCCAAGCTCTGCTGCAACTTTATAACAGATATTGTATTGGACGCCGGTGTCTCGAGTGCGGAATAGGATACCAAATACTGAAACACAAATGAAGACAGCAGATATTAGTGAGATAATAAAACCGTATAGTGTTCATGTGGTTAAGCCAGAAGAAGAGGTGCTGCATTTGCTCACCGACAGCCGTAGGCTTGTCGAGACGTGTGGGACTGTTTTTTTCGCCATTGTTACAAAACGTAACAGCGGGGTCAAGTATATACAGGAGCTCTATAATAAAGGCGTACGCTCGTTTGTGGTGCCTAAGGATTGTACGCAGGAATACCCGGATGCAAATATATGGCGTGTGGATGATGTGGTGCGTGCTTTGCAACTAATTGTGGCAAATCATCGGGCTCAATACAAAATACCAGTGCTCGGCATCACGGGAAGCAACGGGAAGACCATCGTGAAGGATTGGCTCGTACAATTGCTATCGCCAGAAGGTCATGTGGCATCGAGCCCCAAGAGTTATAATTCGCAGATTGGTGTACCTTTGTCGGTCTGGCAAATGTCAGATGCAGATAAAATTGGTGTTTTCGAGGCCGGCATCTCAGCGGTCGGTGAGATGTCGCATCTGCAGAGAGTAATAATGCCTACTATAGGAATCTTCACTAACATCGGCTATGCCCATGATGAGAACTTCCGTACACGCGGGCAGAAGATTGCTGAGAAACTGCAGCTGTTTACGCATTGCGAGGCACTGATATACTGTATAGACCATAAGGAAATACACACGGTGGTGAGTAGTATTGAGAGTTTTCGTAATATAAAGTTGTTTACTTGGGGGCATGGAGATGAAAGCAATGTTCATTTATTGCAGGTGCATGTTGAACATGGGCATTCTGTTATGGAGGTTGAATATAATGGGACTCGTTTCTCTGTGGATATACCATTTATAGATCGTGCATCTCAAGAAAACGCTATGCAATGTGTCGCCTTTATGCTTTATTATGGATATTCGGAACAGACCATAGTGAAACGCTGCGCGAAACTTACACCAGTAGAGATGCGTCTAGAGATGGATGAAGCAACAGGCAACAGCCTGCTCATCAACGACAGTTACTCTCTTGACCTCAATTCACTTAATATAGCACTCGACTATCTTGGCCATATGAACCAATACCACAACAAGGTTCTTATCATCAGTGACTTTATGCAGACGGGTCTGCAGGAAGGAGAACTCTATTCGCAGGTGTCGGCAATAGTCAAGCAACGTGGAATCAAGCTGGTGATATGCATCGGCGAGGCTCTCGTGCGCAATAAGGCCTTTTTCGAAGGTATGGATGCTTCGTTCTATACATCCACGCAGGATTTCATCGATAACTATAGAACGGATCAACTGCAGAATAGCACAATACTGCTAAAAGGTGCACGTGTGTTCGGTTTCGAGCGCATCGCCAAATTGTTGCAGAAGAAGAACCACGAGACGGTAATGGAGGTGAATATCGGCGCTCTGATACACAATCTCAACTACTATAGGGCTAAACTGAAGCCTACAACCAAACTGATGGCTATGGTTAAGGCCTCAAGCTATGGTGCCGGTAGGGTAGAGGTGGCTACTGCTTTGCAGTTTAGCGGTGTCGATTACCTTACGGTTGCCTATGCGGATGAGGGTGTTGACCTGCGGCGTGGAGGCATCTCTCTGCCGATAATGGTCATGAATCCCGAGGAGGCTTCTTTCGACGACATTATACGCTACCGTCTTGAGCCGGATATTTACTCGTTCCGTATTCTTGACCTCTTCGCAGAGCGCCTTAAACTGCTCTCCCACGGAAGTCAATACCCGGTGCATGTGGAGTTCGACACAGGTATGCACCGTCTCGGTTTCAGCGGACACGATGTGGATAAATTACTGCTAAAACTTGAAGAACAACGCGATGTGTTGCACGTGCAGAGCGTTTTTACACATTTGGCATGTGCCGACGACCCCGCGATGGACGATTTTACACGAAAACAAATATCGCGTTTCAAGGAATGGAGTAAAAATTATCCTGGCATAAAGCATATTCTCAACTCGTCCGGTATCACACGTTTCACCGATGCTCAGCTTGATATGGTCAGGCTTGGTATCGGCCTCTATGGAATTAGCCCCGAGCCTGATGTCCAGAAAGAATTGAAGCAGGTGAGCCGTCTTGTAACACGTATTTCTCAGATTAAGGATATACCCGTGGGTGACACTGTTGGCTATAACTGTCGTTGGTGTGCTGAACGGCCTTCACGTATAGCTATTATCACAATAGGTTATGCCGACGGTCTCCATCGTCGCTTGGGCTATTGTAAAGGTTGTGTGCTAATAAACGGTCAGGAAGCTCCGATTATTGGCAGTATTTGTATGGATATGTGTTTTATTGATGTTACCGATATTGATTGCATAGAGGGGGATCGTGTGGTTATTTTCGGTGACAAAGATCTTTTGCAGAGAAATGCAAAAGCGGCTGGCACAATTCCTTATGAACTTCTTACTGCTGTTTCGCCTCGTGTTAAAAGAATATATTACCACGAAGAATAATTGCAAGAAAACGAAACTTTTTGCCATATTTTTGCGTTAATAGAGCTGTTGTATGAAGAAAATAGTCATTGATGACCTCGGCGACCTTTTTGCCGCAGGCTTAAATATAAAGGCAGACATTGTACCAGTGATAGATGAAGGAGATGAGGATCTCCTTCTTACTGACGGTTCTATAGAGGAGGAAATGCCTGTGTTGCCAGTAATGGATCAGGTGCTTCTTCCTGGTGTAATACTACCAATAGCAGCGAGTAGAGCAAAATCTCGTAAACTTCTTGACGATGTAAAGGGCTCGGGACGTCACATTCTTGTTTTTACCCAGATGAACACTGTCGATGACCCCATGGAGTATGATTTATACCCGGTGGGCGTAGTGGCAAAAGTGCTGAAGGTTTTTGATATTAGAAACGATGTTACGATAGCGGTTTTGCAGGGTGTTATGCGCTGCCACTCGCTTATTGTCAGTCGTCACATACCTTACATGGTTGGTGGTGTTGCAGTGGCTCCAGAACGAGGTGAGGGCATGGAATTGCCTGCATTTAAACGCAAAATAAAACGTCTGCGTACCCAATATGGCGAACTAATGCGTATACGTATGCCAGACAATGAGATTGGCACTATGCTTGGAAATATTGGCAGTGACAAGATATTCATTAACTTTGCTGCTGCCCATATGGAACTTGAGGCAAAAGTTAAATATGAGTTTCTGGCATGCGACAACTACCCTGACCGTGTAGACAAGATGCTTGTCCAAATGGGAACACTAAAGGGTCTTGAAGAATTACGCAAAGAAATAGACGATAAAACTCGCGATGTTATTGGTAAACAGCAACGTGAGTACTTCCTTCGCCATCAGATGGACGTTATTCAAGAAGAACTTGGTAGTCACGCCGATGGAATACTCTCGTCTCCGGAACTTGAAGAGTTCGCCAAGCGGGCCAAAGAAAAAAAATGGGGCAAACGTGTGTCTGAGCTTTTCGATAAGGAGATGAGCAAAATGAATCGCATTTCTCCGATGTCGCCAGACTACACTGTTCAGCTTAACTATCTCGAAACGCTGCTAGACCTTCCTTGGGACAATGTTGTATCAGAGAAGTTCGACCTTGGTGAAGCGCGTCGGGTCATGGACGCAGACCATTATGGTATAGACAAAGTAAAGGACCGTATAATTGAATACCTTGCCGTAATGAAACGGCAACAAGAGAAAGGTATTGAACGTAAGGCGCAGGTGCTATGTCTCGTTGGCCCTCCGGGTACAGGTAAGACATCAATTTGCCGTAGTATTGCAGCCGCAATGGGACGTCCATACCGGCGTGTTGCATTAGGTGGTCTGCACGATGAAGCAGAAATTCGTGGGCATCGTCGTACATACATAGGTGCCATGCCAGGCCGCATAATACAGGAATTAGCTAAGGCCGGCGCATCTAATCCGGTATTTGTTCTTGATGAAGTTGACAAGGTCCAGCGCAACAACTTCACGGGTGATCCTTCGTCTGCTCTTCTTGAAGTGCTCGATCCTGAGCAGAATTGTCGTTTTCACGACAACTATCTAGGTATTGAATATGATCTTTCTCGGGTCTTTTTTATAGCTACCGCCAATAGTCTTGTTGATATACAACCAGCATTGCTTGACCGTATGGAAATAATAGCGTTCAGCGGATATGTTCTTGAGGAGAAAGTTCAGATTGCTCAACGTCATTTGTTGCCGCGCATCATGAAGGAAAATGCTCTTAATGGCAAAAATATCCGTATTTCTTCCGATATCATTGAACGTGTTATTAACGAATATACTCGCGAAGGAGGGGTCCGTCAGTTGGAGAAGCAGTTATCCAAACTTGTCCGGCACCGTGTTGTTGAACTGGAGCAGGGTATAAAGGCAAAAGTCTCCGTTGGAGATGAAGAGATAAAGCAGGTGCTCGGTTTGCCAATTCACAATAGTGAGCATGCACAACGGGAGCCACGGGAAGGTGTTGTTACAGGCCTCGCCTGGACTCCAGTGGGCGGCGAGATTCTTTTCATTGAGAGTTCTCTCAGTAAAGGTAAGGGCACCATCACTATGACCGGCAACCTTGGTGCCGTGATGAAGGAATCGGCCACCCTGGCTTTCGAATACCTAAAGGCCAATTCCAAATCATTTGGTATTGCCAACGATGCCATTGTTAAGAGTAATATCCATATCCATGTCCCCGAAGGCGCTACACCCAAAGACGGCCCTTCGGCGGGTATCACAATATTTGTGGCTATGGTCTCTGCTTTCTCTCACCGCAAGGTGAAGCCCAATGTGGCTATGACAGGTGAAATTACTCTCCGCGGTGATGTTACTCCAGTCGGCGGCATTAAGGAGAAGATCCTTGCAGCCAAGCGCGCAGGCATCACTGACATTATTCTGTGTCACGATAACCGACGTGATATTGATGAGATTAACCCAGATTATCTTAAAGGTATAACATTTCACTATATCTCCAGCATTAGCGAAGCCATACCGCTTGCATTGTTAAATAAGAAAACTAGAAATGAAAAATAACATAATACTTTTGACCTTTTTGCTTCTGTTGTCTATTAGCACGCAGGGGCAAGAATCTGCATTCAGTGCAACTCATCAGAAGATGGCTCTGCTTCCTGGCGAAGTTAACAATGTTTCCATTGTTGACGGTAATCTTTATTGTTACGCTTCTGGGGTGCTTCTCCTTGCACAGCGCAGTGGCGAACAACTCCTTGGTTTCTGGGCCGACACTTCGTATGTCAAGATTGCGGAAGATATAGAATACGTAATTAAGCATCCATCCACTGGGGATTTGTATTTTACACGGATTGATAAACATGGCCAGTCTTATCTTTTTTACGCCCAGGAAGGTCGTAAGGGTAAGATGAAGGTGAAGAAGGTTCGGATGGGAGGAATGACAGTTGAGCATCCGACCTTTACGGCCGATGGATCAATTATGATTTTCTCTTCTCGCGACCGTCGACGCAGCTATGGTGGCTACGACCTTTGGTATTCACTCTACAGTGATGGCAAATGGAGTCGTCCTCTTAATCTTGGCAATCGTATAAATACCAACTATGATGAGATAACACCATCAATTTATCGCGACTGCCTGCTCTTCTCTTCCAATGGCCATGGCGATGACCACGCATATCTCAATGTATACTCTACAAGGCTTATTTCCGACCATGTTAATGGCGATACTGTAGGTATGCTTCAAATAGGCCGTTGCCGCGTCCAGAAGTTGCCGGAGCCGCTTAATAGCTCCGATGCCGATGACTTCGATATGATTATCGATACTTCTCGTAATTATGGCTATTGGGTGTCAAAACGTGTCGAGAGCGACAGCGATTCTCAGCTTTATTCTTTTTCCGGAAGTCTTGATGGCATGCTCCTTTGGGGGCGTGTTCTTGATAAGTACGATAACGCTCTCGCATCTGTGCGTGTTATGGCCTCGCAAAACGGCCGCACAATATGTACGGCACTCACTGATTCAGATGGCTTCTATCGAATGTATCTGCAAAGTGATCAGTATTACGAGCTTTCATTCTCTCTTCATGGTTTTTTTGTTACCTATGAGCAAATAAATACAGCAAAAGCTGACGATGAATTCCTTATTGCCGAGCAGCGGCGCGATGTAACGCTAGACAAGTTGCTTCTTGATCAACGCATCTATTATAGTGACCTTTTTGGTCATAATGTAGACCTTGAACTCAGTGCATTCGGCAAGTCTCAGCTTGAGCCGTTGGTTCGTTTCCTCACCGATAATCCAGAGATACAGGTGAAGGCCTCCCTGTCCAATGATATTACTGACGATGCCAAGTTCAACGAATACCTTACAGCACATCGCATACAGACTCTCGAAAACTACCTGTATGGTGTTCTGCCTCCTACAGTGAGCATAAAGATTGAGAATGCGTGTTCGGGTATTGTTGGTTGTTCCGGAGCTACTGGTGTTTCTCGTTTTGTTGTTATCCTCCACGATCCGTCGGAAGAATAAAAAAGTCGGGGTGAAAAGACTCGAACTTTCGACCCCTTGCACCCCATGCAAGTGCGCTAGCCAACTGCGCCACACCCCGAACTTTTAACCGGCATCTTTCGTCGGTGATTTCCTTTGAAATCGGGTGCAAAAGTACTACTTTTTTTCTATACGGCAAAATATTTCTTGCATTTTTTTTGTATCTCTTTGCACTACAGTTTGATATTTTTGCATCTCTTCCATATTCTTGTGTCTACAAAAGCTGCTCGAGGGTCCATAATTTATTAGAATTTGAACCTTTGACGAGTATGGTTTTTCCTTGTAATTTTGTTTCTTTTAGCCACTCCGCAGCCTCCTCAGTGGAGTGCATAAGTGTCATGTTTGAGCCCAAGGTGATGCCGTCAAATTCATGGCCGATGAGTAGGCAGTGTTCAAGATGACAGTTGTTGAGGGCTTGTACGAGTTTGCGGTGTTCTTCTGATGATGCTTCTCCCAGTTCACGCATGGCTCCAATGATGGCAACCTTTGCTGTTCCTGTATTCATCTCTGCGAATGAGGCTATAGCTGCAGCCATGGATGATGGGTTGGCGTTATAGCAGTCAAGATAGAGTTTGTTGTTGGAAGTCTCTTTCCACTGTGAGCGTTGGTTTGCGGGTACGTATTCCTCTATGGCTTCTTTGATATCAAATAGCTCGACACCGAAGCGAAGGCCCACAGCTACGGCGGCCATACAGTTGTCAAAGTTATATGCCCCGAGCAGGTGCGTACGCACATTGTAGACGTTGTCGCCTACCTCGAAATAGAAGTGCAAGTATGGATCGCTGCCGACGTATGTGCCGCGCACGTCGGCGTTTTCGCTGCGGCCGTATGTGCGTGTCTTCATTCCTTCGGCTTCTTGCATTAGCCGCTCGTTGTCGGCATTGACGAATACAAGACCTTCTTTACCGGCCAGATGGCGGTAGAGCTCTGTCTTTGTCTTCACCACTCCCTCGAAGGAGCCAAAGCCCTCCAGATGTGCACGGCCGACGTTGGTGATTAGGCCGCAATCAGGGTCGGCAATGCTGCAAAGGTCTGCTATCTCGCCCGGATGGTTGGCTCCCATCTCTACGATGGCAATCTGTGCGTCGGCAGGTATGTCAAGCAGCGTGAGCGGCACCCCAAGGTGGTTGTTGAAGTTGCCCTCTGTGGCCGAGGTCTTGTATCGTTTTGCGAGCACAGCATGAACGAGCTCCTTGGTTGTCGTTTTACCGTTGGTGCCGGTAATTCCTATCACCGGTATTGTCAGGTGCCTGCGGTGTTCTCGTGCCAGCTCCTGCAGTGTGGCAAGCACATCGGGCACCACTATGCAGCGCTCGTCTGTCTTGTACTGCGGGTCGCTGATGACGCACAGCGCCGCACCCTGTTCCAATGCTTGCGGGGCAAAAGCGTTGCCGTCAAAGTTGGTGCCCTTGAAGGCAAAGAAGATACAACCTGGTGTAATGGCGCGCGAATCGGTGGTCACTCGGCGGCTGGCAATATATGCTTTATATAATTTCTCTATCATGGTATCAATGGTAATATTTCCTGTTCAAAGATATCGCGACGAACGATGCGGTAGTGTGGATGGTAGGCTGTTTTGAATGCGTCGCTGTGGCTGACCACGTATTTGTGATTAGGCGTCGGCAATCCCTCGGCGCTGCGCACCATGGCATCGGCCAGCTGTTCGGCAGTGAGTGTGCCGTCCTGCACCAGCGTGAGGTTGACGCGCACAAAGTTGCTGTCGCATAGTGTGTACTCGTATGTCGGGAAACTTGTGCTGTCTGTCATGGACTCCAGTTCGGCGTTGATGTAGCGCAGCGCTGCGGTTGAGTCAGTCAGCAGGTGCCCAGGGCCGTACATGTCCTGGAATACCAGTTTGTACAAATCTGTAGGCTCAGCCTCGGGGTATTGCTCTGCATAAGCTATGAGAGCCTCTGCACAGTTGTTGCAGACATCGTCTGACTTGACCGGCCTCTGGCACGACACAAGCGTCAATAACCAATAACCGATAAACAATAACAAAATACTATGTTTCATCGTTCTGTGTGTTTTACTATCAGTATGCTCGCTTCCCACAGTAGGTATATCGGCACCGCGACGAGCGACAGCGTGAACGGGTCGCCTGTGGGGGTGATGATAGCACCTATGATGAGTATCACCACAATGGCATGCCGCCTGTACTTCTTCATGAAGCCGGCTTTCAGCATCCCTATCTTGGCCAGTAGCCAGCAGAGCACCGGCAACTCAAACACAGCGCCCATCAGCAGGCTCATCACCCCAAGTACAGCTATGTAGCTGCTAAGCGTGATAGTGTTGGCCACCTCTTCGCTCACCTGGTATCCGCCGAGGAAACGCACCGTGAAGGGGAAGATGACGAAGTAGTTGAGTGCCACACCTGCCATGAAAAGCAGGTAGCCGCCACCCACGGCCCGCAACGTCAGTCGTCGCTCGGTGCTGTATAGCCCCGGTGCCACAAAGGCAAACAGTTGATATAGGATGTATGGCGATACCACCAACAGACCGCCCCACAGCGCCACGCGCATGTGGGTGAGGAATTGCTGCGTCAGTTCTACGTTGATGAGCTTCATTCCCTCCGGCTTCGGGTACATCACCACGGCAAACAACTGCTCCTTGAAGCAGAAGCAGGCTCCCGCAGCCACCATGGCCGCAAGCAGCACGTACCATATCCGGCGGCGCAGCTCATCGAGGTGTTCCCAGAAGGTCAACGAAATTGAAAATTGAAAGTTGAAAATTGAAAGTTATTTCTTTTCCGAATCACTTTCCTCATTCCTCTTTACACTTTCATCTTCAACACCGTTGACCCCGTCCTTGAAGCTCTTCACGCCTTTGCCTAAGCCTTTCATCAGCTCGGGAATCTTCTTGCCGCCGAAGAGTAGCAGCACCACGAGGACAATGACGATTATTTCCCAGGTACCTAAAAACAGTAACTTCATACCAGTGAATCTTTAAGTTTGTTTGTATAATCTTCTATCATGCGCATCTTGTCGGGGATGGCTATGTGCTGCGGACAGTGTGTCAGGCACTCGCCGCAGTTTATGCAGTGGTCAGCCTGCCGCAGCCGCTCTATGCTTTTGTCGTAGGTGGTGAGGAAGGCTTTGCGCGCACGCCTGTATTCCCGCTGCTCTACGGTGCCTCCGGTGGCTATGTTGCCTTCCATCAGGCTTTTGTTGTAGAAGGCGAAGATGCCCGGTATGTCCAAGCCGTAGGGACACGGCATGCAGTACTGGCATGCGGTGCACGGTATGGCAGGGTAGTGGGCGAATTCGTCGGCCACGCGCTCCAGCAGCTTCATCTGGTCGTCGCTCAACGGCGTCATCGGGCAGTGGGTGCGTACGTTATCCTCCACATGCTCCATGGCGCTCATGCCGCTCAGCGAGGTCATGATGCGCGGGAACATGCCCAGGTAGCGGAAGGCCCATGAGGCAAGGCTGCGGTCGGGCTCACTGGCCTTCAGCTGGTTGGTCAGTGCCTCGTTCAGCGTCGCCAGTCTGCCGCCCAGCACGGGCTCCATGATGACTATCGATATCCCTTTCTTGTCGAGCTCCGTATACAGGTACTCGGCGTTGACGTTCTCCGGCTCAATCTCGTGTGCATAGTGCCAGTCCACATAGTTCATCTGTATCTGCGCAAAGTCCCAGTGGTACTTGTCGTGCAGCGCCACCACTTTGTCGAACTCCGACTGCAGCCCGTGGAACGACCAGCCGAGGTTCCTGATGCGCCCTTTCTCGCGCTCTTCCATTAGGAAGTCCAGCATGCCGTTGTCCACAAAGCGCTTCTCGAAGTCGCTCACGCCGTCGTCGCTCACGCCGCCGAACGAGTGCAGCAGATAGTAGTCTATGTAGTCCACGCCAAGCTCCACGAAGCTCTGTTCGTACATCTTGATGCTCTCTTCGCGGCTCCAATTGCGGAAGTTGCTCAGCTTGGTGGCCACGAGCCACTTCTCCCTCGGGTGACGGTTGAGGGCTATGCCGGTGGCTTTCTCAGACATGCCGCGCAGGTACACCGGTGCAGTGTCGTAGTAGTTGACGCCGTGCTCCATGGCGTAGTCCACCATGCGGTTTATCAGCTCCTGGTCGAGTTTGGCATCGGGGTTGTCGCGCAGTTTGCCGCCGCCCTCTATGGGCAGTCGCATCATGCCGAAGCCCAGCAGGCTGACCTCCTGTCCGTGGGCGTCCTTACGGTAGGTCATGCTGCCTGTCGGCACCTCGCCGGCGGCGTAGCCTTCGCTCTTCGCGGCATTGGGATGGTCGCATCCGATTGCTACGGCGGCTCCCGCCACCGTGGCCCCGGCTAATCCTTTCAAAAATGCTCTCCTGTCCATAGTAACATGTAATCTGTAACCTTTATCTCTTGTCGTTCTGCTCCTTGAGCTCTTTGCGCTTTTTGCCGCTGGCCCAGAAGCCGTACACCTCGCTGACGTTGCCTGCAGTGGAGAAGGCATCGATCTTCTCGTCCTTCATCCAGGCCAGTATCTTGCTGAATTCGTCCTTGTTGAGCAGCACCTCGAGCTCTATGCTCTTCTCGCCGCTGTAGCCGCCTGTGACCTCGTAGAGGGTGCAGCCACGATGCAGCTCGTTGATGATGTACTGACGTATGCGCTCGTAGTCTTTGCTGACGATGCAGAGGCGCTTGTGATTGTTGAGCGTGGCGGTGAAGTAGTCCACAACCAGACCGTTGATCCATGTGCCGATGAGGCCGATTATGACCATGCGGAAGGGGTTGATGGCGAAAGCCGTGCAGCAAATGACGGCACCGGCGATAGACACCGATGCGCCGATGTCGAAGTGCAGGTACTTGTTCACAATCTTGGCCAGGATGTCAAGGCCACCGGTCGAGGCGTTGATGCTGAACATCAGTGCCTGGGCGGCGCTGAGCAGCAGCACGAAGCAGCAGAGGTCGAGCCACGGGTCGCCCATGATGGATGCCGAGCCGGTGATGGGGTTGGGGTTGGCCAGAATGTACTCGCCGGCAGCGTTCTTGGCATCCCACGGCAGTATCTTGGCCCACAGGTCGGCCAAGGGACCGAGGATAAGGGCTGTGTAGACGGTCTTGGCGCCGAACTCCTTGTTGATAAGCAGGAACGCCAGTATCAGCAGCACAATATTGATGACCATGATGAGGGTGCCGAGCGAGATGTATATGCCCATGCCCTCGAATATCTTGGTCAGCACAATGGAGAGACCGCTGATGGTGCCGATGATAAGCTTGCTCGGTACGAGGAAGTAGTAGACGGCGGCAGCCGTGACGGCCATGCCCAGCGTCATGATGATCAGTTCTTTCCAGAATTTCCAAGTACCAGTGTACTTGATGAAATCAGTCAACGTTTGTTTGATGTTTAAGCTCATGTTGTTATTGTTTGATTGTTTTATTTCCTGATTGTTTGAGTGTTATATCTCTGCGTGCACTTCACGGCCTTCGACATAGATGGCTGTCATGGGGCGTGCGGGGCAGTAGTACTCGCAAGCGCCGCAGCCGAGGCAGCGCGCCTCGTTCACTGCCGGGCGGCTGTCAACCATCTGTATGGCTCCCGACGGGCAGTGGCGCTCGCAGGTGCCGCAGCCTATGCAGTTGTCTTTCAGCACCACGGCCACGCCGATGCTGATGGCCGTCTTCTCCTCTTTCGTCACGGGCTGTATGGCTCCCGCAGGGCACACCTCGCTGCAGCGTGTGCAGGCCATGCGGCAGTAGCCGTCGTGGTAGTTCATCTCCGGCTGCATCAGGCTCTCCAGCTTGGTCGACGGGCGCAGCACCTTCTCCGGACACTGGCTCACGCACAGCTGGCAGGCGGTGCAGCGCGTGCTGAAGTTCTTCAGGCTCTTGGCGCCGAAGGGCTTCAGCGGCGTCTTGCGCAGGGGCACCTGCTTGTCCGTCAAGGCTGCCAGGCCGCCGTCCACTTTCTTGTCCTGCGCCTGCACGGCCATGGCGGCACCCACGGCCACGGTGCCAGCCACGAACTTGCGGCGGCTGCCGTCCACGCTCTGGCTCTTGGGCTCTCTGCCCTTGGGGCCGAACGTGACAGCCCCCTGAATGCATTCACCTATGCAGGTGAAGCAGTTGACACAGCGGCTGCTGTCCACGGTCTTTCCGCCGTCGATGTCTATGCACATGCTCTTGCAGCGGTGTTCGCACTTGTGGCAGCCCACGCACTTGTCGGCATCTATCTTGATGCCGAAGAGCGAGTGTCTGCTTATCAGGCCCAGCAGCGTGCCCACGGGGCATATGGTGTTGCACCACATGCGCCCCATGGTGAAGCTCATCAGGCCTATGACTACCAAGGTGATGATGGCCACCCACTGCGCCACCCCCGTGGCATGCAGCCCCGTGACCATGCGTGCATAGGCGCTGTAGGGTGCTATAAGCACTGCAATGCTGTTCATCCCCACCACCATGGCCAGCACGAAGAGCACCAGCAACGGGTAGCGCAGCTTGTTGGCTGGCTTGCTGTAGCGGTAGGGGCGCTTCTTGCCGAAAAAGAGTTTGTGGAACCATACGAAGATGTCCTGGAAGATGCCCATCGGGCACACCACGGCGCAGTAGAAGCGGCCTATCAGGGCTGTCACTGCCAGTATGGCCACCACCACCGCCACGTTGAGCGCCAGTATGGCCGGCAGCAACTGTATTTTCGGCATCCAGCCGAGCCAGTGGCGCAACACGCCGGTGGTGTCGAGCAGCAGTGCCGTGATGCCGAGCAGCATCAACGCTGCCAGCACAATGCGAATATACTTCAAAGCCTTCATATCTCTATTGTCAATTTTCTACTTTTAACTTCCAGAACACCGCCAGGCCTGCCACGCTCTTGATGCCCGTCTTTTTGGTGATGCTCTTGCGGTGTGTGTTCACCGTGTTCACCGCAATCTTCAGCCGTTCGGCTATCTCCTTGCTACTCAGGCCATGCGCCACTAGCTCTAGCACCTCCTGCTCGCGGTCGCTCAGCTGGTAGTCCTCCGGCGGCAGCAGCAGCATCTCCTCTATCGCGGCGTGCTTCTCCAGGTCGCGGCTCAGCTGCAGTATGTCGAACACCAGCTCCACCATCTCCTCGTTCAGCCGCTCGCCGGGGATGTACTTGTATATAATCTGCGTCAGGTCGGTCAGCTTGTCCTTGATGTTGTCGTGGCTGCGCTGGTAGTGGTCGCTCTGCCGCTCGCCGTTGCGCAGGCTCTCCAGCATGGCGTCGAGGTTCTTCTCCTCGCGGCGCACATGCTCCTTCACTTCGCGGCAGTAGTCGGCGAAGTATTTCTTCAGCAGGGTGGCCGACTTCTCTCCCGAGTGCTCTGCAATGTGGTCCAGATGGTGCTGCAGATGCGGCAGGCGCTCCTCGATGTAGTAGCGGTGCGAAGCCTGCAGGTGCTCCACCACTATGCGGTTGTCTATGCGTGCCACCTCCTCGTCGTCCGGCGTGTAGTCGTCGAACGAATAGATGTTGCACACCGTCAGGAAGAAATTATCGTCCACGCCGTGCTCGCGGCACACCTCCTTGACGCTCCTGTCGCCGAAGCCCAGCGGTATGCCGAAACGCGGCAGCATAAGTATCAGGTCGTAGTTCGACGCCACCATGTCGGCCATCTTCATGCGGCCTGTGAATATCGTTCTTTTCATATATATACGCAGTTACGGATTTTGTACCCTAAAATCCATGCGGCAAAGATACGAAAAAAAAATAATTAGTAATTATAAAAAAGGAATCTTCACCGCCCCTTCACCGCCCCCTCACCGTCATTTCTACGGTTGTTCTACGACTGTTTAACGGTTAAAACCGTAGAACAACCGTAGAACAACCGGTGAACAGACGGAGGGGGTACGGAGGGGGTACGGAGCGGCTCGGAACACGGAACTTCTCTTTTTTCTTAACGTTGATTGCCGTCGAGTGATCGTTGATTTATCGTTAATAGCCTCTTTTTGAACACGAATGACACGAATAACACGAATCATTCGTCGGATTTGTAAGATTCGTGGTCGTTTTCTTCAACGCGAATTACCGTAATTGACCGTGAATTATCATGAATTATTGTTAGTTCAAGTAGAAAATGCAACCTATGGGGTAATAAAGAGGCTCCAAAAAACAATTTTTTAGTATATTTGCAGGTTGATTTTTTATGATGTTGAAGTAATAAATAACATAAAAACAGTGATATGAAACGTATTCTTGTATTGCTTTCGGCTGTGGTGCTGCTGGCGGGATGCTGCCGTGAGCGCAACGAGGCTCCGCGCAACGTCATCCTCATTGTGGGCGACGGCATGGGCGTGGCGCAGGTCTACAGCTCGGTGGTGGCCGAGAAGGGCGACAACAGCGCTTTTCTGCGCTTCCCCTTCACGGGCTTCTCGCGCACCTATTCGCTCAACAAGTACCGCACCGATTCGGCGGCTGGCGGCACGGCCCTGACCACTGGCAAGAAGGTGGAGAACTACCACGTGAACTGCGCGCCCGACTCGTCGCGCCACCGCACCATCTTCGACGATGCCGTTGCCCACGGCTTGCTGACGGGCTTCGTGGTGACGAGCAGCTGCCTGGACGCCACGCCGGCCTCGACCTACGGCAGTGTGCCGTACCGCAAGATGTTCGACACGCTGAGCCTGCAGATGGCACAGTGCCAGCACAGTGTGATGATTGGCGGCGGCTACAACTCCTTCCTGCCGGAGAACCGTAAGGACGGTCTGGCACCGCTCGACACCCTGGCGGCACGCGGCTACACGGTGGTGCGCACGCTGGAGGAAGTGTTGGGCTTTGAAGGCGACCGCCTGGTGGGCCTTCTCTACGACGGCGACCCGCTGACGGAGCCCGAGCGCGGCGATGTGCTGCGTCCGGCATCGATTAAAGCCATAGAGGTTCTGAGCCGCAACAAGAAAGGCTTCTGCATGATGATAGAAGGCTCGCAGATAGACTGGGCCTGCCACAACATGGACTCGGCCTACCTGCGCGCCGAGATGGCCGACTTCGAGCTGCTGCTGCATGCCGTGCTCGACTGGGCCGAGAAGGACGGCCACACGCTGGTGGTGGTCACTGCCGACCACGAGACCGGCGGCTTGACGCTGCCCAGCGGCGACATCGAGGAGGGCCTCAACGACTACCGCTTCTACTGGGGCAGCCACACGGGCTGCATGGTGCCGGTGTTCGCCTACGGGCCCGGTGCCGAGCGCTTCAGCGGCATACAGCAGAATACCGACATACCGCGCAAGATACGCGAAATAATGGGTTGGAATGATTAAGTTCTGTGTCAGACTGGTGCAGCGCTGGCTGCCCGAGCCCTTCATCTTCGCCATACTGCTCACTGTGGTGGCGGCTGTGGTGGCCATGGGCGTATGCAGCCAGAGTCCCGTAGAGGTGCTGGAACACTGGGGTGGGGGAGTGTGGAACCTGCTGGCTTTCGCCATGCAGATGGCGTTGGTGCTGGTGTGCGGCAGCGCATTGGCGGCGGCGCCGCCGGTGAAGCGCGGCATCGACGCGCTGGCGCGCCTGCCCAAGAGTCCCGCGGCGGCCATAGCGCTGGTGACCGTGGTTTCGGCGCTGGCCTGCTGGCTCAACTGGGGCTTCGGCCTGATAGTGGGTGTGGTCTTTGCCAAAGCCATTGCGCGACAGCTGCAGGGCGTCGACTACCGTCTGCTGATAGCGTCGGCCTACAGCGGCTTTGTGGTGTGGCATGCGGGTCTCTCGGGCTCGATACCACTCACTATGGCCACTCCGGGTGAAGCGCTGGTGAAAGCCACCAACGGAGCGCTGACGTCGCCGGTGCCGGTGAGTCAGACCATACTGGAGCCGCACAACCTGGTTATGGTGCTGCTGGTGATAGTGGCCATCACTGTGGCCAACACGTTGATGCACCCCAAGCAGGGCGCTGTGACGGTGGATGTGAATCTCCTAAAAGATGATGAAGAGACGTTTCATGAAACGTCTCTACAGAAGCGCACGCCGGCGCAAAGGATGGAGCAGAGCCCGCTGCTGGCGTGGATCACCGGACTGCTGCTGCTGGGCTATCTGGTGTTGCGGCTCGGCTTCCGTGGCGGCACGGTGGACCTTGGGGCCGTCATCATGTTCTTCCTGGCTCTCGGCCTGCTGCTGCACGGCACACCGGTGGCCTACGTGCGCGCTTTCGGCAAGGCAGCCACAGGTGCCGCGGGCATCATACTGCAGTTCCCCTTCTATGCAGGCATCATGGGCATCATCACAGGCGTGGGTGTGAGTGGCATAAGCTTGGGCAACGTGCTTGCCGAAGGCTGCATAAAGATCAGCAATCCGGTGATCTATCCGCTGCTGACCTTCCTCTGTGCCGCGTTGCTCAACCTCTTTGTGCCGAGCGGCGGAGGCCACTGGGCCATACAGGCGCCCATCATGTTCACCGCCGGTGCCGAACTGGGCGTGGATGCAGGACTGACGGGCACCGCCATAGCCTGGGGCGACGCGTGGACCAACCTCATACAGCCCTTCTGGGCGCTGCCGGCGCTGGCCATAGCCAAGCTGGACGCCAAGGACATCATGGGCTACTGCCTGATAGACCTGCTGATAACCGGCGTCATCATTGCCGGAGGGCTGGTGGTTTGGGCGCTATAAGAGGTTGATACGTTGATATGTTGAATAGTTGAAAGTTATGTTTGAAGATACATTAAAACACTATCCGGATTTCCCCAAGGAGGGAATAGATTTCATAGATGTGCTGCCGTCGTTGCACAACAAGAAGGCATTCTCCGAGGCTGTGTCGCAGATAGACAGTTTCTGCACGGCCCCCAATGTTGTTACCGTGGAGGCCCGCGGCTTCTTGTTTGCGGCGCCGCTGCTCTGCTGCTCGCAGAAGGTAGACACCATAGTGCCCATACGCAAAAAGGGC
Source organism: uncultured Bacteroidota bacterium (assembly GCA_902791695.1). GTDB lineage: Bacteria > Bacteroidota > Bacteroidia > Bacteroidales > P3 > Colimorpha. The sequence continues at coordinate 18,254 of CADAWR010000009.1, read as the reverse complement.
AAGCTGCCGCATGCCGAGGGCGACCTGGTGCGGGTGTGCATAGAGAAGGAATATGGAAGCGACGAGGTGTTCTACCGCCGCAGCGACTTGGCGTCATGCACGGTGAATGGCGATACCATAGAGGTGACGCTGCTGGACGACCTGCTGGCCACAGGCGGCACTGCCGCAGGCATTGCAAAGTCGCTGAACGGTGAGGTAATCGACGGTCGCCGCGTGGTGGTCAAGGAGTTTGTCTTCCTTGTGGAGCTGCCCGCTCTTGGCGGACGCAAGATATTGGAGGCCATGGCCCCCGTGCGTTCGCTGGTGAGTCTCGAAGGGGTGGAGTAGGGGGCTTTAGAAGAGCCCTGCGATGACGATGACAAGGAGTGCCACGCAGTAGACCAGTTTGAGCAGGGTGCCGGTGAGGAAGCCTATGAAGGCTCCCGAGGCGGCGCGCAGGGCGGGTTGCCATTCGCGTTGGTTGATATATTCGCCTATCAGTGCTCCGGCAAAAGGCCAGAAGATGACACCGAGCAGTCCCTGAGGGCCGAAAGGAAGGCCGAAGATCGACAGTATAAGGCCTATGTTGCAGCCCCATATACCATATTTGCTGCCGCCGCGGAGTTTGGTGGTTAGCGACGGCACCACATAGTCGAGCACGGTGATTATTGTCGCTATTATGGCGGTGACGATAAGCATAGTTGCGCTTGCTGTCATCAGCGAGCTGAGCGATGCTATCAGAAGTCCGGCCCAGCTGATGGGAGGCCCAGGCAGGCCAGGGACGACGGCACCGGCGATGCCGATGGCAAGGCATAGGAAGGCAAGGATGATGAGCAATGTATTCATGAGCAAAGAGTGTTGAACAGGTTTCTCAGTTGTTGTTCGTCGGCGATGAGGGCGCGCAACTCTGCCAGTGGGGCGGCATTGGGGCTGTCGGGCAACCATAGTTTTATGTAACCGCCTTCGGCATATTTTTCGTGCAGATGGTCGAGGCAGCGCTGCCAGTGTTGCTCGCGGTTGTAGTCGGGGTAATGCGACAGGCTGTACTCGACGGTGCGGCGCACTATGGTCTCGGGCTCCACGTCGCGGTCGGCTTCCGCCACGATGGCACCGAGGGTGGAGCGCGGCGGCGTGGTGGCCGAGGCGCGGTGGTCTTCGGCCGCTTGGGCTATTGTCTCAATCTCTTCGTCGGAGAACCACTGCAGTAGTTCTTTGCATGAACGTATCATGCGGGCTGAGGTAAGATGGTGCGTATCGCGTCCCTCGCAAAGGCCTATGTCGTGCATGGCAGCGGCAGTATAAGCCATGGCTGTGGGCTGCATCTGCATGGCACGTGCAATGACGCGGCGGGCATGGTCGCGCCGGTGTGCGGTGTCGAAGGCGTCATATTGGGGCATGATATACTCTTCAACCCAGTCCTTGAGGCTGGCTGGCACTGTGTCATATCGCCACCATTCGTAGGCTACGCGTGGGCTGCCGTCGTCCATGAACACTATTCCACAATAGACGAATCCCTCTTTGTCCATGATATGCCGCATGGCGTGGTTGTCGGCATGGGTGTCCACGCGCAGGTGGTCGTATTGTTCTTTGGAATAGGCAAAGGCGACGTCGGCAATGCCGTGTGTGTTAGGCATTGCGGCCATGCGGTGCACTGTGGCGTAAGGCGTGACGTTGTCAATCCAGCGTCCGTGAGCTATTACACCGTAGGTAGGCTCCACACCCGGCACTATGGCGAAGGTGCCTATAGGTTGCCCGTTGGCCTCTATGATGCGTGAGGCGCCGCACCGGATGTCCTCCTCCACATAGTCGCGTGTGGGGTATCCAACCCACTGGGTATGGTTGCCATTTGCACGCATCACATTGCGCGAGTGGTCGTACATCTGCATCACAGCCTCAATGTCGGCGGCGGTGGTATGTCGTATTGTTGTCATCAGAAGCGGTGGCCTATGTTGAGGAATACATCTACTTTCTTCGTACGGTTGCTGTAGCCGAGGCGCAGGTCTATCGGACCGAAGATGGTGGTGTAGCTGTAGCCTAGCTGTGCACCGAAGAGTGTGGGTAGCACGAACATATCTTTGGCATTATCGCTATGCTGTGCTGCAGCGACACGCATTATTATGTAATGGTTGCGCATCACACAGTAATGTAGCTGCAGCTGTGCCGCAGCGAAATAGCGTTCCATGTATTCCAAATGCCCAATTCCGGCGAAGGGCATCTGTTGCTCCACCTGTTGGCCAAACCATTCGCTGCCCACGGCATTGCGGTAGACCAAAGGTATGTCTGTCCCCAGTAGCAGTCGTGAATAGATCATGGGTTGTATTGTCAAGCCCGGCAGAGGAGTGATATTTGTGCGCCAGTGTACCGACAGGTCATTGAGGCCTATCTCGTTGCCCATGCCTATGAGATTATCGGTACGGTAGTTATAGGCTGCATTGAAGCGCATGCCGTGCAGCGGAAAGTACCACTGGTCTTCGGTGTTGAGGTCGGCAGATGCGCGGTATGAGAGATAGTGGGAGTTCTTCACGTCGAGGGGCTCGCCGTTGCGTGACAGCACATTGCCGTAGTAGTTGAAGTATTCCCACCGCATACCAGCCTGTATGGTGAAGTCGTGGAACTGGAAATCCACAGGGGTGAAGTCGCCTTGATGGTGACGATACTTGATATTGTGTGTGCGTAAGCCAAGGGTATATATGTCCACGTCGTTGTGGCGGAAGGTATAGGCTAAGGTGGGGCTGAAGACACGCCTTGTGAAGGCCGAGTACTCTATTCGTCCCATGATGCGACGTCCGAGGCGCACAGTGGCCTGCAGCTTCATGGGTATTTGTGTGTTTATTGGCAGTTTTGCACCAAGCTGTATGGCACCCATCTCTTCGCTGTCGAAGCGAAAGCCGGCGCTGATTATTGGGTTGGTTGGCTGACTGACCTTCGGACGTTGCTTTTGTTTTATGGGGAGCAGTGTGTCATTGTCGGCACTGGAAATGCGCTCCTGCCTAAAAGAAGGTCTCAAGACGTTGGTACGTGATGTATTTGACGGGCCATTACACGAGCCGTCGATGCGTGCCTTCAGCGCCAGCAGGTCGTCTCGGTGCAGTGCGGCCTCTTCGGTGCCGCGCCGTATCAGGGTGTCGATTGCTGCGGCGCTGAAGCTGGCGGCGGAATAGCCACTGACGTCCACACGTATCACAATATCGCTCAGGGCTATGTTCTCTTCGTATTTGTTCTTGCAGTTTATGTCTATTATCTGGTTGAGTACCGATGCGGCATCGCCTATGTCGTCGGCTGTAAGCTGGGCATTCTGTACGGTGACGCCGATGATTATGTCGGCACCCATCTCGCGTGCCAGGTCTGCAGGGTAGTTGTTGCGCAGGCCGCCGTCTATGAGCACCTTGTCACCCATACGTACGGGCGTGAAAACCCCCGGTATGGCCATCGAAGCACGCATGGCGCGAATCAAGTGTCCGCTGCGGAAGTCCACCTCGGTGTTGGTCACAATGTCTGTTGCCACGCATGCAAAGCGTATCGGCAGGCTGTCGAAGCTTATACTGTCCAGATAGCCTGCACAGAGCTGCCGGAACAGACGGTTGAGGTTGCGCCCGCGTATCAGGCCTCCCTGCTCGGGACGGCTGCTGCTTATGCTGCGTATCAGGGCATAGGTGTTCTGTTCATGCCGTTGTGTTAGTGAGAGCGCCGAGGGGTCGGTGCGGTCGCTGAGCAGGAAGGACCAATCCTGCGTTCTCACCAGCGTCTCTATCTGGTCGGTGGTGTGTCCCACGCAGTATAGTGCTCCTATCAGCGACCCTATGCTCGTGCCGCAGACGATGTCTATCGGTATGCCCGCGTCCTCTATGGCGCGCAGTGCACTGATGTGAGCCATTCCTTTGGCTCCGCCGCCGCTGAGAACCACGGCCACCGTTGGGCGCTCCTGAGCTTGGGCGCTAATGACCAACAGTGCTATCAGTATGGTGACAATGCGCTTCATTCCGCTTGGCTGTAGATGTCTTTCCTTACCCGCAGGGCCTGCAGCAAGCCGCGCAGTGTCAAGTAGACCATGAATGCGGTCCAGAGTATATTGTTCCAGATGTGCTCGTTGCCGGTACCGTAATGGTACTTGAGACCGTAGTAGACGGCGAAGAAGGCGGCCGTAGCCACGAACATGGCGTTGCGCATGGTGCGTGTCGCCGTGGCGCCAATGAAGATGCCGTCGAACAGGAACGCCGCAAAGCCGCACACAGGTATCACAAGCACCCATGTCATGTAGTCGCCCGCTGCTGCTATCACATCCTGCTGGTCGGTGAAGATGTGCAGGAATTGGTTGCCGAAGGCAGCATAGAGGCCTGTGAACACCACCGTCAACGCCATTCCCCACATGATGAGCAGCCTTACCGCAAGTTTCAGGTGCCGCTTCTGCTTGGCGCCTATGTGGCGGCCAACTAGGCTCTCGCCGGCATAGGCGAAGCCGTCCATTATGTAGCTGAAGAGCGTGAAGAACTGCAGCAGCAGCGCATCCACGGCCAGTATCTGGTCGCTAATGTGGCTCGACGCTGCGGTGATGAAGGTGAACACTCCCGACAGGCACAGCGTGCGCAGGAATATGTCGCCGTTCACCTTGAAGAAACGCCGCATGTCTTTCCACTTCAATGCTTCTTTTATCGTCTGTAGGGCCGTCCCTGGGAATGCCTCTTTGCCCAGCGCCCGCAGCTTCTTGCGCAGGAATATGATGCCCAGCGCCAGTCCCGAGTAGTTGGCTATCACCGTGCCCAGCGCCACACCTGCAATGTCCCAGTGCAGCACCATCACGAAGACGAGCGACGCCGCAATGTTCACGCAGTTGAGGAATATGGCTATCCACATCGGCGTCCTCGAGTCCTGCATGCCGATGAACCACCCCTTGATGGCGTACATGCCCAGTGTGGCCGGTGCTGCCCAGATGCGTACAAAGAAGTAGGTGAGTGCCAGCCCTAGCACGTGGTCGCTGCCTTCGAATATCAGCGGCACCGCCAGCGATATGGGCCATTGCAGCACTATCAGCGTCAGCGCTATACCGAGGGCAATGGCGCAGGCCCGGATGAGTATCTTCACCGTCTCGTCCCACCGCTCGGCGCCAAAGGCCTGGGCCGTGAAGCCGCTGGTGCCCATGCGCAGGAAGCCGAAGTTCCAGTATATGAGGTTGAATATCTGGGTGCCAATGGCTATGGCACCTATATGGTCGCCCGAGAGGTGCCCCACAATGGCCATATCCACCATGCCGAGCAGCGGCACGGTGATGTTGGTCACTATGTTGGGCAATGCCAGCCCGAGAATCCTCTTGTTCATCTCAACAGTTACAGTTCAAACTTACTTCACGTCGCATTGGGCACAGCCCAGCACACGGTGTGTGGCAGCGTCGCATACCAGTGCCACCACGTGACTGTTCTCCGGCACAATCGTGAGTGCTCCCAGGTTGTAGCTCGTGTGGTCGTTTTTCCTGGAGCCTTCTGTGCTGCCTATGCCGAAGCTCTTGCCCCACGGGTCGGTGACCACAGCGCGCAGCATGTGGTTGTGCATGTAGTCCGGGACCACGCTTGTACCGTCGCACTGTGTGTATGCCAGCGAGTCCTCGGTTATGAGCAGTGTCAGTGTCACAGGGTCGGCGTAGTCGAAGACCAGTTCGGCGCTCGTGTTGATGTCAACCGTCGAACCGTCGCATGTGGCCTCGACGGTCAGCTTCACCGCAGGCACCGTTCTCAGCGCTTCCTCTATGCCGCCGCCCAGGTCGTTCATCGAGCTGGTGTAGGCTTTGTCGCCACGGTTGATGTATGCCACCGGTAGCGCCAGCGCGCCATATCTCTGTTCCCACACCCGTGTGGCTTCCAGCTGCATCGTGGGCTCGCTCCCGTAGGGGTTGCCCTGGCTGTTGGTTATCGAGGTCACGCTCACCACCACCAGGCGCTCGCCGTAGGTGTGGTGCAGGTTCTCTATCGTCCGGTCGGCCATCGGGCAGTTGCTGCACAGCGGGCCTGTGAACTTCTCCACGTAGGCCACTGCCCCTTCTGCCCACTGGCTGTCGCCGCCGCCGCTCTCTATCAGGCGTTCCGCAGGGTCAATCTTGTCGCAGCACACCAATCCCATTATACCCATCAAACCCATTAAACCTATCAATATCTTTTTCATAATCTTTCCTCCTTAGAAGCTTGTTGTTAAACTAAATGTCAGGCCGTTGCTCGCCGGCACCTCGCGGCATACGCCGCCGATGCACAGCATGCCGCGGCGCTGCTTGCCGTAGCCTGCCTGCAGCCTCGTGGCGCCGCTGGTGTAGCCCACGCTCACGTTGTAGTAGTTGCCCTTGCCGTCGTTGTACGCCAGCTGGTCGCTCACCGACACGAACCACTTGCTGCCGATGTTCCACTCCACCAAGCCCATCACCCAGTCGCCCAGGCGCGGGTCCGTATGTCCGGCCGCCACGTCGCGGTGGCTGTCGCTACCCATCCATTCGGCCTCGAAACGCAGTGCGTGCTTCTTGCTCATCTTCCACGCCACGTCGGCCACCACAATGTTGTTGTGGAACAGGTCCGACGGCTCGCCCTCCACCGCAGGGTTGAAGGCTTGGTATGAATAAACCAGCGTCAGCTTCACCTCCTTGCTCAGCTTGCGTGCCAGCTCCACCGTGGCCTCGCCGAAAAGCAGCGGCCCCATGCCGCCGTTCACCTTGTAGCCGTCGCTGCCCGCACCGCCGATGACCGTGGTGTCCAGCCCGCACACTATCGCGCTGTTAACGTGTATGTCCATTCCGTATTTACCGCCAAGCCACGTGTCTTTCTTCACCTTCCACATCACGTCGCCCTGCAGCCCCTGCTCGCCCATGTCGTTCGTGGCGTAAGGGTATATGGTCATGAAGGCATACGTGTGCTGCCGCGTGATGGCCGGCAGGTAGTTTATGTACAGCTGCTGGCCCGCAACGGTGCGCATCGACTTGAACGACATGTTCTCCACCCTGCGTCCCTGCACGCTTGCGCTGAAACCGCGCTGCGAGTAGCCCAGCGTCGCCGTCATCACCTGCCCCTCCTTGTACGTATATCCGTTCATCACCGTCGGGTCCTGACCCTTGCGGGCATATTCGCCCTGCAGGCTCCATCCGCCCCAGCCCAGCTCGGCCCTCACCGATGCTGCTCCCGAGTTCAGCGGCAGCTTCAGGCGGTAGCCCGGCGTCTCCGAGCCTATAAGCTCTTCGTCCTCGTACTTGCTCACGAAGCCCGCTCCCACAATGGCGCGCAGCTTGCTCTCCCGCAGCGAGGGCACCAGCTGCACAATGTTGGCTTCGGCGTCCACGCCGCGCACCAGGCCGTCGCCCAGCTCCCAGTAGTAGCGCTGCTTGCCTGCCAGCGCCTTGATGGTCACGCCTTCCACGGGGCGCAGCGCCACGTTGATGCCGAACAGGGCGTTGTCAAGCCCCAGGTAGCGGTCCTCGTATGTGCGCAGTATCAGGCCCGAGCCGAACTGCTCATAGAAGTGGCCCACCGTGACACTCAGCAGCTTGCTGTTGTAGCCCACAAAGTAGTGCGCCAGCCCCTGACCCTGCCACTGCGAGTCGAAGCCCAGCAGGGGGTTCTGGTACGCCTCGAAGCGCAGGCCTGCGCTGAAGTCGCCGTTGGTGTACAGAATGTCGGCGCGTGCGTTCATCAGCAGCTTCTCCGGCACGTCCGTTGCGCCTATCGTGCTGTCTGCACGACTCATCTGGGCGTCCATCTGCACGTTGCCTGTCACGTTGCCGCCCAGTATCCCCTGTCCCTGTGCTGCAGCGGCCAGCATCATAGCTGCCACTGCGACAATGACTTGTTTTGCTCTCATCTTGTAAAATGTTCTGTTTTTAATAGTGCAAAGGTACAAAAAATTCTCAATCCGTCATCTTTTTACAATAATTCTTTACAATAATTTCTCCGCCGCCCCTCCGTACCCTCTCCGTCTGTTCTACTGTTGTTCTCCGATTGTTTAACGGTTTAAATCGTAGAACAACCGGTGAACAACCGTAGAACAGACGGAGCGGGTACGGAGCGGGTACGGGGCGGCAGCGGCGCTTCGGTGCCAAGGTGCTGACGAAATTATTTTGTCGGGTTCAAAAAAAAGTGTATTTTTGCATTTTATTAAAGACGGAATCAATAATCAATAAGAATAAAAAAAACAGTGCAATCATGAAGAAAATCGTGCTTACTTTTGTGGCTGTCGTCGTGTTTGGCGGCATGGCTTTTTCGCAGGTTAGCCTCGGCGGCCGTTTCTACAGCGGTCTGACCAGTGGCATTGAGGCTTCGCTCCTCTACGGTATGGGCGGCAACAACCGCATCGAGGCCGACTTCGGCGCCAGCTTTGGCGTGATGACCAAGACCTATTCGACCCATTTGGCGCCCGGCGTCAGCTATTCCAGCACAGGCTATCCCTCCTACTATGTGGTAACGGCCACGGGCTCTTACCAGTGGACGTTCAACATCATCAAGGGTTTCGGTTGGTTTGTGGGTCCCGCCGCGCAGCTTGGTCTGGGCTCCAACAACGATGGCGACTTCTATATGCGTCTGGCCGCCGGCGCACAGGGCGGTGTGGAGTACAAGTTCGACTTCCCACTGCAGGTGTCGCTTGACGTGCGCCCGATGCTTGATTTCCTGCACCTGTCCGATTCGCGCTCGCTCTTCGACCTGGGTGTTGCCGCAGGTGTGCGTTATTGCTTCTAATTCTGCAAGGTTATGAAATACACTATTGGAGTTGACATGGGCGGCACCAACACCGACATGGGTATGGTGACCGAGAACGGTAATATAATCCAGCGCCGGAACATTCCGACCAATGCCTATACGGAGCTTGAGCCATATGTGCGCGACATGATGCGCGAGATAAAGGACATGGTTGAGGAGCAGCAGGGCAAAGACGGCGAGGCCGTGGAGCTGGAGGGCATAGGCATCGGAGCGCCGAACGGCAACTTCTACACTGGCTGCGTGGACAATGCACCGAACCTTACCATCAAGGGCGTGCTTGACTTCGGCAAGGAGATTAAGAAATACATGGCCGTGCCGGTGGTGCTCAGCAACGACGCCAATGCGGCGGCCTACGGCGAGTATGTCTACGGCGGCGCCCAAGGCATGAAGCACTTTATCATGTTTACCCTCGGCACCGGCGTGGGCAGCGGCATAGTGGTCGACGGCAAGTTGGTGCATGGCTCTACCGGCGGCGCCGGCGAGCTGGGGCACAACATCCTTATCCCTCACGGGCGCAAGTGCTCGTGCGGCAGGGAAGGCTGCCTTGAGACCTACACGTCGGCACGCGGCATTGTGCAGACATACATAGAGCTGCGCCGCGAGAACCCCGACCAGGAGCGTATGCTCAAGGAGGTGCCCGACGCCGAGATTACGAGCAAACTCATCGGCGAGGCGGCGCATCAGGGCGACCCCGTGGCCCTCAGGACGTGGGAGAAGGTGGGCGACTGGCTGGGTCTGGCAATGGCCAACAGTGTGACCTTCTCGGCTCCGGAGGCCATATTCCTCATGGGAGGTCCCGCTCAGGTGGGCGAGCCGTTGCTGAAGCCGTTGCGCGCCGCGTTCGACAAGTATCTGCTCAATATTTATGTAGGCAGCTGCCATATCCGCATGAGCGAGTTGAAGGCCAACGAGGTGGCCATACTTGGTGCCGCTGCACTCATCAAGATGCCGAAATGATTATGAAAAGAATAGTTTGTCTGCTGGGCATTGCTCTGTTGTTTGCCGCTTGCGGCGATAAATCGCTCACATCGTATGTGAACCCTATGGTTGGTACCGACGGCCACGGGCATACCTTCCCGGGTGCCATTGTGCCGTTTGGGCAGATACAGCCTTCGCCCGACACGCGGCTCCAGGGCTGGGACGGCTGCAGCGCCTACCACTACAGCGACGACACCATCTACGGCTTCAGCCACACCCACCTCAGCGGCACCGGCTGCGAGGACTATGGCGATGTGCTGCTGATGCCGGTTGTGGGGAAGTGCCCTCTGGACAGGGACCAATACAAGAGTTACTTCAGCCACAGGAGCGAGGTGGCAAAGGCTGGCTACTACAAGGTGCTGCTGGACGATAACGGCACCACCGTGGAGCTCACCGCCGACCGCCGCGTGGCATACCACCGCTATAGCTATGCGCAGAGGAAGAATAACGGATTTGTGCTGGATTTGCACCACCGTGATGTGCTGCTCAGCGGCAAGATAATGGAGCGCGACGGCCTCATTGTCGGCTGGCGCGAGAGTAGCGCATGGAACCCCGACCAGCATTTGTTCTACGCCATACGTGGCAATGTGCCGTTCAAAGAGGTGATCTACAACGCCGATTCAACGCAGGCACGTGTCATGATAGGCGACGCCGAGCAGCTGGAGCTTCAGGTGGCCATCAGCGGTGTTGACATTGAGGGAGCTGTGGGTAACCTCAATGCCGCCGAGTACAAAGATTTCGACGCTGCGCGTAAGGGTGCCGACAGCACATGGGAGGCCGCCCTCGGCAAGTTGAAGGTGAAGGGTGGCAGCAAGGAACAGCGCCGCTGCTTCTACACAGCCCTCTACCACTGCATGACGTCGCCCTACCTGTGGAGCGATGCCGACGGCCGCTACCGCGGCACCGACAACGAGATACATGTGGCCGACAAGGGTAGGGAGGTGTACACGGTTTTCTCGCTGTGGGACACGTATCGCGCGCTGCACCCGCTGTTGACGCAGATAGAGCCCGAGCGCACGGTGGATTTTGTCTACACGGCCATGAAGAATTACGAGCAGGGTGGCGAGCTGCCTATGTGGGAGCTGGCAAGCCATGAGACGCACTGCATGATAGGCTACCACGCGGTGCCCATGATGCTCGAGGCATACAACTACTTGCACGAGAATGACGGCACGCTGGCAGGCTATACGCCGAAGCAGTTGCTCGAGGCTATGGTGGCTACGAGCAACCGCACAGAGGCGCACCGCGAATACGCCAAGCAGGGCTATCTGTCGTCGGAGATCGACAACGAGAGCGTCAGCAAGACGCTGGAATATGCCTATGATGACTGGTGCATAGCGCAGATGGCGCAGATAGCGGGCGACACTGCTACAGCACGCACCTATTGGATTCGCAGCCAGAGCTGGCAGAATGTGATAGACAGCAACGGCTTCGCCCACCCGAAGCGTAACGGCGCATGGGTGACGCCTTTCGAGCCCACTGAGGTTAACAATCACTTCACCGAAGCCAACTCGTGGCAGTACAGCACCTATGTGCCGCACGATATCGACGCTTGGGTCTCGCATTTGGGCGGTAAGGACAAGGCTGTGGCCTTCCTCGACAGCCTCTTCGAGGGCCACAACACCATGAGTGGCCGCGACCAGATTGACGTGACGGGTCTCATAGGCATGTACGCTCACGGCAACGAGCCTAGTCACCATGCGGCCTGGCTCTACACCTTCCTCGGTCAGCCGGAGAAGACGGAGAAGTATGTGCACAGGATACTTGGCGAGCTGTACAGCAGTATGCCTGACGGCCTTTGCGGCAACGAGGACTGCGGGCAGATGAGCGCCTGGTATGTGCTCGCCGCACTGGGCATGTACGAGATATGCCCGGGAAGCGGCATCTGGTGTCATACGACGCCCATTTTCGAGAACGAGCTCGACTGGGCGTTGGCTTCCGACCCCAACGGTGTGCCGTTGGCCTGCCCGCAGGAATACCGCATCACGCCGTGTCCGGTGTTTGACGATTGGCGCATGCAAAGTGACCGCGACAAGGTGACGGACACTTGTGCACAATGGGAAGGCCGCCTGAAGTCACAGACGGTGAGCCATAAGGAGGTGAAGATACAGGCCGACAAGCACGTCACTTACCTAACGCAGCCAGCTCCTCAGTATACAGAGAACGGCCCCGAAGGCATGGTGGACAACATCTACGGTAACATCAACTACCGCATAGGTGGATGGCAGGGCTGGCAGGAGGACATGGTGGCCGTGGTGGAGATGGACGAAGAGCAGATGGTGCAGATGGTTGGCGTGAACTGCCTGGAGAATATGCGCAGCTGGATATTCTACCCCAAAGGTGTGAAGATAGAGTACAGTGTCGACGGCGAGAATTGGAAATTATATGGTACGGTTCCGGAGCTTGCAGAAGCGCCTGGGAGCGAGAGTGCCCAGCAGCGTCAAGGAGAGAGCACCACGCAGCTCTTTGCTGTGATGAAAAAAGTCCGTGCCAAGTACTTCAAAGTAACTGTTGAGAATTACGGTAAGCTACCCGACTGGCACATCAGTGCCGGTGAGCAGGCGTGGCTGTTTGTGGATGAAATAATAGTGAAATGAAAAAGAAGATATTGATGGCGGTGTTCTCCGCTGTAGCGGCATTAACGTTTGCCGCATGTGATAGTAAAGTGTGCTACTGCTACGACAATGGTCGCGAGGAGGTTCTGTATGTCAATCCCGACGTGAAATGCAGTGCTTACAGCTCTGGCCGTCGCGGATGCGTTGAGAGCAACGAGCGCATGAACCCCAGCGAGATAGGGCAGGAGTACAAGAAACGCTAAAGTACCAGGATGGCGTTTGAGACGGGCCGCTGACCTTCGTGGTCGTGCTGCCTGTTGTCGGAGGGGTAGTTAACCACTCCGCCGTAGGGTTTTCCTTGCACATACATGGTGCTGCTGCCGCCACCGTCGAGATTTATGGCATCGGAGCAGCCCAACCAGCGCATCACCAACTCTAGCTCGGAGAGGGTGAGCCCTTCCGCCTGATGTTTGAAGCGTCCGTCGGCCACCACCAGCAACGTGGTGCCGTCGGGCCGCAGGCCGAGAGCTGTGCGGTTGTGGCGATGGGTGACAAAGGTACGGTCGTCGCGTTGTGGAACCATCTCCCCTTTGCGTAGTAGCATTGGACCGGCGGTCATGATGTTGCTGTCAGGCAGGCTCTCTTCCCACAGGCGATTACTGTCGGGCACCGCTAGTCGTGCTCTGCCGCCGCGTAGCGCCATGGTGGCAAACTGGTAGTATTTGCGGTTCACTGAGTCGGTCTTTGCGGGAGTGTTTTCGCCTATAGGCTTGCCGTCGATGCGCAGGTAGCATACAGGGTTGCCAGCATCCATGTCGAAGAAGCTGCCGTTCACTGCCGCAAAGGCGCCGTTGCGCTTTGCAAGTGTCGACACTTCGGTGAGGGCGGTGTCGCTCACAAAGGCCAGACGGCGGTGAGAACGTGCTGGTATCTCTATGACAAAGAGGTGTTGCGCAGAGCAGAAGAGCGCCCCATCTCCGAAATGATAACGCTTCAGATAGAACCCTTCCATGGTGTCCACGCTCCATTCCGCATTCGCTACACGCATTGAGTCCACGCTGTAGTTGACCTGTGCGTATGTAGACAACCAAACGACGACCAGCATTATAAGCATAATTACCCTTCTCATTTGCCTTTTGTTTTCTTCTTTAGCCATAGTTTCCTTATGCCGAGCATTTCGTCCCATCGGTCGAAGTCTTTGGTTAGCTTAAGGCCTACACCCTGTTTGTATGGTAGATCCATACGTGTGTAGTCATTGGTGTTGGTGCGGTTGTATGCGAATACGTGAACCATTGGGGTGATACGGTAGCCCAGCAATGCGTCCAGTACCGTGGTGCCCTTAGCCGACGATTCCAACTCGCGTCTCTCACCGCCGTAGCCCAGTGTGCTTTCCAGGTACCACCGCCCCCAATCTTTGCTGATATTCACGTCTACCTGTTCGTTGGTGACGTCGGTGGCAGCCTTATAGTTGACGTCAACGTTGACGAATTGTACCATGTCGCTAACGATGTTGCTCACCGACGATGCCATCATTGAGTAGCCGCTCGACAGGCCGTTATTGACGGTACTACCGTTGTCAACAGTAGTGCCGGAGACATTGTAGAACTGCCCCATCAGCAGCAGCGACATTGTTTGGTTTATCATGTCGCGTTCGCTGTTGCGGTCTATGTAAGCGAACACTTCGTCCTCAAGGCTGGCATCCGCTCCTGGTAGCCTCAAGTCGAAGCCTATGGTGGGTTCGCGCAGTGTTCCTGCAACAGCAATGATATTCTCAACCTGTATGTATTTCTGCGTGTTGTCCACTGCCGACAGGCTTCCAGTCAGTGTGCTAAGATTTGCTCGCTGCGAGTACACTGCACGTAGGTCGAAACGTGCGTCAGGCAAGTTTCCGGAAAAGCTTAGGCTGCTTCCGCTCTCCAGCGTAAAGTTCTTCTCAAGCATCGACATCATGCCGAGCTTCATAGTACCGTTGGTAACCTCATAGCTTCCCACCACTTGTGGCTGCATCTTTTCGTCGAGGTCCATGTGCAGATCGCCCATCCCAGTAGCCCCCACCGTGACTTTGACTTCGGAGAAATCCATTGGCAAGTTCAGCTTCATGTCGTGAGTGATAGACAGGTCGACACTCAGTTTGAAGGGCATTGTGCGCTGCCGCTTTTCGCCGGCCTCGATGTTGGGCTCATTGTCGTCGCTTACGAAGGTTATGTATCGTTGCTCTTTCACCTGACGTTGGCCACTAACCGGCACTGTCAACGCGCAGCCGCGATTGGTGTGTGCAACGACACCTATGGCCATGTCATCTATTCTGCCGCGTACTGTTGCGTCTGCTGCTGCCAGCAGTGTGCCGTAGAACTGTTCGCCGCGCTTTTGGTCAAGTAGTAGCAAATTATCTGTGTGCAAGGTCAGGTTGAGTATGATGTCTTTCAGGCTGTTATATCGTATATCTCCGGCTACGACAGCGGTATCGCCTCGCGGGTCGCGCACAATGAAGTCATTAAGGTGTATTTGCTTGTTCTTGAATGTTATGGTGTCGTCAAAGTAATAAGTCACCCCGGTGATGTCAACCTTCAGCGCACCATTGTCGACGAAGGCCTCGCCTGTAAGGTCTGGCTTCGTTGTGGTGCCGGTGACGTCAAGTGTGCCATGCAGCTGCCCCTCGAAGCGCGACGAGAAATCTTTCATCAGGGGTGCCATGAGTGCCAGCTCCAGACTGTTGAAATCCACACTGAAGTCAAGCTCCTGCTCTTTCTTGCCCAGCCCTATCCATCCATGTGCAGCCACACGGTCACCGGTGAGCTGCAGGTTCAATATGTTCAGCTCTGCGTTCCAGTTGCTCCGCACCGCCACGTCGCCCAGCGGCTGGCTGTTCACCGTGCAGCTGTCTATGCCTAGGTTGGCGTTGAAGTACGGCGTCGCCGTTAGGCCATACATATCGAATCGCCCGCCAATGTGGCCTCCAACATCCACCTGTGTGCCCTGTAGCAGCAGCTCGCAGGGCAGCTTGAGGTCGAAGTTGTCTATGTCAAGGCTGATGTTGTCATCATCGCGGCCGCGAAGCTTCAGGGCAGCCTCGATGCGTTGTTCGTCGCTTGCCGCGCTTATACCTTTGCCAATGGCCTCGAAACCGTTGGCTACAGCTATTGCCAAGCTGTCAATGTCAAGTGCCCAGCGCGTACTGCCTACATAGAAATATGGCCGCATGACGCTCACAAGGCCTCTCTCCAGCTTCAGCATCAGGTCGCCGCTGCGCGGGGCATCTTTCTCGCCCCAGTACAGTTCCGCCAGCGTGCGCCACTGGTTGCTGTTCAGTGTCAGCGAAGGCCGTTCCAGCACTGTCACTGTGCCCACCTTCAGCTCCTGCGCCTCGGTGGTAAGCACATAGGCTCCGGCCGACGGGCGTCCGCCCAGGCCGAGGTCGTCAAGCAATATGCCGCCTATGCGTACCGAGTCGCTACGCAATGCCATCTTCATCAGCTCGCGGCTGTTGTAGCTGCCGCTCAATCGGGTGCCAACGGCCACAGTGGCTTTGCCGCCAAGCGCTTTGAGCAGCCTGCCGTCGTCGTTCCATACGAAGTTGAAGTGCATATTGTTGTCGACCAGGTCTGCCATCTCGCCTTCTGTCACTTGCGGCGTGATGCCGAGGTCCTCGGGCACCACCTTGTGCAGCATGTGGCGCAGCATTACCGGCAGGTCGGCATAGTCGAAGTTGCCGCTAACATTGCCGTCCAGCGGGTCGCTGCGCAGTTCTATCTGTTTGTGCTCGCCACTGCTTTCCACGTCCAGCCTCAGGTCTCTCACCTTCACCGGACCTAATCTTGTGTTCGTCAGCACCGCTTCGCCCGACAGGCTGTCCAAGGTGTTGCCTTTGGCGTGCAGTTGCAACGTTGTCGCCATCTCGGCAAAACGCTCAGGCAGCAGCCGGAATGATGCGCCGTCGATGCGGTCGATTCTTAGGTCGGCGACGTAGCTGTGTTCTGTTGCCGCCAAGTCGCCGTGACCCTTGAACTCAAAGTGCAGCAGTGTGTCTGTGGAGAGGGCTTCCACTTCGGCCTCGCCGCCCTCAATACGGCAGCGCGCAGTTATCGGATCGAGCCTGTTTCCTCGTATCACAGGGTTGGTCAATTCCACGTCTGCATGGCCGTCGATACCGTTAAGCCCGCTCTTCATATTGTGCACATCGGCCTCAGCGCTCAGCGCCAGCCCGCTGTGCGTCAGCCAGTCGCTGCCCAGGAGGCTTAGCCCCAGACCATCGCTGTTGGCATCGAGGTTCACACGCCACGTCTCGTGGCCGTGGTGGCTCGAAGGCTTGGCTTTGACGTCGGCGCGCAGATGGCCTATCCCGCTGGCGATGTTCATGTTCACAGTCCCGCCATCGGCCACACCACCGTGTATTTCTGCCGTCATGTCCACATGCTTCACCTCGCCTATTAGTTTCTGCAGGGTGGGAGAGATGCTCACCGGCATTGCTGCCAGCAGACGTTCGGCGTCGCCTTCGGCCACACACACGTCGAGTTGCTGCAGGTCCGCGCGTGCATTCTTCACGTCGGGCAGCCCGCTCAGCGTGCCGTCAATCTCCACCTTCGAGTCGCGCCCGAAATCCAGCCGCAAATCATCGATATTCAGCTTGTCAATAGGGCCGCTTATTATGCCGCAGGCTTCAATCTGCGCGTTATATCCCCAAAGCACTGGCGCCCAGTAGGCCACATCGCTCATGGCTACCGTTGTCCCCTCATGCAGCACGGCACGGTGGTCCACATCGTGCAGATAGTAGCCCATCCAGTTGTCGTAGACAAGGTCCGCGTCAAGCAGTATACGGCTGTTCGCAGTCTCAATCTCCATATTGTGCGCGTGGATGCCGGTGCGGCCCGTGTGCACGTCGCCGCTGATGTCCTTCACAATGAATCCGCTGCGTTCCTCGGTGCGGAATCGAACCATACGCACATCCACCTCCTCGTTCACCACATGCAAGTTCTTGAACCTCGCACATATGTCGTAGAACTCCATGTGCGGTATCTGCACCCCGTGCTCATACACCGTCGTCCGGTGGTCCGGCAGGTCCATGCGGTAATGCACATGGTTCAGCGTCAACGTCCCCACATCCACCGTAAAGCGGCCGCCTCTCGGAGGGGTCGTGTCGTTGCTGCTGAAATAGTCGATAATATACTGGAGGTTGATTACACTCTTCACATCAGGGTCCTCGCTGTCACTTATGCTAAGGTGATAGTAGGCATTGCCAAGGTACACCCTGTCGAACTTCAGCGTTCCCGCGTCGTGCCCGCCATCGTCCAAATCACCCTTGATGAATGGAAACCTCTTGAAACTCAGCCTCAGAGTGCCGCAGTCGAATATGGTGTCACCGTCGGGCGACACAAGCAGCACCTCGTGCAGTATCGCATGGTTCCACGGCATCACACCCAGCGACCCCACGCGCACCGTGCCGCCCCATTCCTTGCTGAAATGGTTGCCCACAATAGTGCCTATGTACGACTGTACAACAGAGTAATTGACCACTGCCACAGCAACATACACTGCCAGCAGTAGCCCAAGCAACACGCGTCCGGCTATTTTCAGCACTTTCTTCAATTGCTATATGTAACGCATACGCCCCCGTATTATTATATTTGCCCCTCAAAAAAAATTATTCAACAGCCCCACTTCTTCACCTCCATCCTTGGTGCATCTCTCGTTTTTGTTCGGTGAGCCAAGCTTCACCCTTTAGCCTCCCGTGCGATTCTGCCTCTCGGCCGCCCTCCCTCCGCCCTCCCTCCGTCCGTTCTACGATTGTTCACCGGTTGTTCGACGGTTTTAACCGGTAAACAACCGGTGAACAACCGTAGAACAGACGGAGCGGGTACGGAGAGGGTGCGTGGGGAATGCCACGTGACGGGGGTGTTGATATCTTTTGCCGAAAAGGGTGGTTGTGTGGTGTGTAAAATCATAACACACAGTGATTTATTGCGTGTTTGGCGCGTTTTTTGGCTGTTTTCGCACAGAAATGGCAAATTTTGTGCTTTTTCTGCGCCGC
>CADAWR010000008.1 GCA_902791695.1 uncultured Bacteroidota bacterium | reverse complement strand
ACCCTGACCGTTGGGCAGGCAGGTGTACTGCACCTTGCCGTCGAAGAGGTCCTCGACGTTGTTGGTGGTGACATACTGCATGAAGTGCTTGGCGATGGGTCCTTTGGCGCGGAACTCACCCATGTGGCTCACGTCGAACACGCCCACGTTGTTGCGCACATTGTTGTGCTCCTCGATGAGGGTGGTGTACTGGATAGGCATGTTGTAGCCGGCGAATTCGGCCATCTTTGCACCAAGTTTGATGTGCAAGTCGGTGTACGGTGTGGTTTTCATTATGTTACGTATTTGTTTATAAATTATATTCTGTTTTTGATAACGACAGAGGTGTTGCTTTATTGTGTGACAATAAATAAAAAGTTAGCCGAAACATGACTCCAGGACGTACCCCCACCGTACCCGCTCCGTCTGTTCTACGGCTGTTCTACGACTGTTCGACGGTTTAAACCGGTAAACAACCGGTGAACAACCGGTGAACAGACGGAGCGGGTACGGAGGGGAGTCGATGGTAAAGCGGAGGAATATCGTTGTTATTGATGCCCCAAAAGTCCCCAGCGGGGACGAAAGTCTTTAGCCGTGGGCGTGAGCCCACGGAACAGATACAGCAATCTTTTTGAGCCCCGCAGGGGCGACACGCTGACGATTAGCCATGTGCCGCCCCTGCGGGGCTCATATTAACTGTTCCCGTCATACCGCGGGCTCACGCCCACGGCTAAAGACTGGCGCCCTTAACAGGGCTCAGGGAGGCTTTTTGTATGTTACATCGCGGGGGTTTTCATTCAATTATAATACTTTATTTCAGTTTTTATACGTATCTTTGCAGCGGAAACCAACAGGCGTCGACGGATGTTGTCGCCTGATTATGCGTGCGTTATTATGATATTGAACGAACTATACGCCGACAGTGCGCTGGTAGCCAGCCTCGCCGAGAAGCTTCGCGGACGCGGGGCGCGCCTGCATGTCGACGGCATGACGGGGTCGCTCCCCGCCGTTATTGCGGCCGCCGTAGCCACACGGCTGTCAACTGTCAACCAGCTGGTTATAGCACCTTCCAAGGACGATGCCTTCTATCTGCAGAACGACCTCGAAGCCCTGCTGACCGATGGCCGGCAGGTGATGCTCTTCCCCACCTCCTACCGCAAGGCCTACAGCTACGACATGGAGCAGACAGACAACGCCAACGTGCTGATGCGCAGCGAGGTACTCAAGTCCATCACCGGCGGCGAGCCGGTGGTGGTGGTGAGCTACCCCGAGGCGCTGAGCGAGAAGGTGGTGGCCGGCAGCACACTGATAGCAAACACCTTGCGGCTTAATCGCGGCGAGCAGAAGGACATGTGGGACGTGGTGGAGCGGCTGCAGGACATGGGCTTCGAGCGCGAGGACTTCGTGGTGGAGCCCGGCCAATACGCCGTGCGCGGCGGCATAGTGGATGTGTTCTCCTATGCCTCCGACCTGCCCTACCGCATAGAGTTCTTCGACGACAGCGTGGACTCGCTGCGCACCTACGACGCCGCCACACAACTGTCGGTCAAGCATCTGGACCGTATCGACATTGTGCCGCGCATGGACAACATGAGCGAGACGCAGAAAGGGCCGGAGCGCCGAGTGACGCTGCTGGAGTACTTCAGCGGCAGCGACACCGTGTGGTGCCAGAGCCTGATGCAGGTGGCTCAGCGTCTCGACGCGCTGCACGACGACACGCGCAAGGCATACGAGACGCGCCTGGCCGACACTGCGCATCCCGTCGTCGGCACCCTGCCGAAGCCTGACGAGATGAGCGCAACGGCCAACGAGTTCCTACACCGACTGCTGGAGATGAACATCGTGGAGTACGGCAATAGCCACTACTTCAGCAATGCCGAGACGCTGACAGCCAGCAGCGAGCCGCAGCCGGTGTTCAACAAGCAGTTCGACATGCTGCAGGAGAACCTGCGCCAACGCGCCGAGGAGGGCTACACGCTGATAGTGACCGTCGCGGGCGAAAGTCAGCAGAAGCGACTGGAGAAAGTGCTGGAGGAGAAGACCAACCACCTGACACTGATAACATTCAACCTCTCGCACGGCTTCGTGGACCACGACATGCGGGTGCTCTGCTATACCGACCACGAGATATTCGAGCGCTACCACAAGTACACCGTCAAGAACCTTGCGGCGGCCCACGAGGCCATGACCCTTAAGGAGCTGTTCGAGCTGAAGCCGGGCGACTACGTGACGCACATAGACTACGGTGTGGGGCGCTTCAGCGGGCTCGAGAAGGTGACCACCGACGGCAAGAGCCAGGAGCTTATCCGCTTGGTGTACAAGAACAACGACGTGCTGTACATAAGCATCCACGGCCTGCACAAGATAAGCCGCTACGTGGGGCGCGAGGGCGAGTCTCCCACGCTCAACCGCCTGGGCTCCAACACTTGGCAGGTGCTAAAGCAGAAGACCAAGCGGCAGGTGAAGGACATCGCCAAGGACCTCATAGCCCTCTACGCCAAGCGCAAGGCCAGCCGCGGCTTCGCCTTCAGCGCCGACGGTTACCTGCAGGAGCAACTCGAAGCCAGCTTCATCTACGAAGACACCCCCGACCAGCTCAAGGCCACGGTGGCCGTGAAGCACGACATGGAGGAGACGGCGCCCATGGACCGCCTGGTGTGCGGCGACGTGGGCTTCGGCAAGACCGAGGTGGCCATACGCGCCGCCTTCAAGGCCTGCTGCGACTCGAAGCAGGTGGCCGTGCTCGTGCCCTCGACGGTGCTGGCGTTCCAGCACTACAACACCTTCAGCCAGCGCCTCAAGGACATGCCGGTGAGGGTGGACTACCTCAACCGCTTCCGCACCACCAAGGAGAAGAACCAGATATACAAAGACGTCGCCGACGGCAAGGTGGACATACTCATAGGCACGCACGCCATACTGAACAAGGAGCTGAAGTTCAAAGACCTCGGGCTCTTCATCATCGACGAGGAGCAAAAGTTCGGCGTCAGCGCCAAGGAGAAGCTGAAGCAGATGAAGGTGGGTGTCGACTGCCTGACGCTGACGGCCACGCCGATACCGCGCACGCTGCAGTTCTCGCTGATGGGGGCGCGCGACCTGAGCGTCATACAGACGCCGCCACCCAACCGCCAACCCATAGAGACCGAGCTCAGCGACTTCAGCGAAGAGCTGATACGCGACGCCATCATGTACGAAATGAACCGCGGTGGACAGACCTTCTTCATCAGCAACCGCGTGGAGAACCTACCGGAGATGGCCGGTCTGGTGCAGAGGCTGGTGCCCGACGCACGCGTGGCCATGGCCCACGGGCGCATGGACGGCAAGGAAGCCGAGGAGACGCTGATGCAGTTCCTCGAAGGCGACATCGACGTGCTGGTGGCCACCTCGATAGTGGAGAACGGCCTCGACATACCGAACGCCAACACCATGATTATCAACAACGCCCACCAGTTCGGCCTCAGCGACCTGCACCAGATGCGCGGCCGCGTGGGGCGCTCGAACCGCAAGGCTTTCTGCTACCTGCTGATACCGTCGTACCTGACGCTGACACCCGACGCACAGCGCCGCCTGAAGGCCATAGAGGAGTTCTCCACCATAGGCTCGGGCTTCAACATAGCCATGCGCGACCTCGACATACGCGGTGCCGGCAACATCCTCGGTGCCGAGCAGAGTGGCTTCATCAGCGAGGTAGGCTACGACATGTACCACAAGATACTCAACGAGGCCATCGAGGAGTTGAAGGAGAGCGACTTCCGCGAACTCTTCGCCGCCGAGGCCGAAGAGAAGCAGGAGTACGTGCGCGAGTGCACCATAGAGACCGACCTCGAGGTGCTGCTGCCGGACGACTACGTCACCTCGGGCACCGAGCGACTGGTGCTGTATAAGGAATTAAATGAATTGACCACGGAAGAGGAGCTGGCGGCTTACCGCAGCCGGTTGGAGGACCGCTTCGGGCCCGTGCCGCCGTGTGTGGACGAGCTGATAAGCACCATCACGCTGCGCCGCATGGCCAAGGCCTTCGGTATCGAGAAGCTGATACTCAAGCAGAGCCGCATGGTGTGCCACCTAGTGAGCAACCAGCAGAGCCCCTTCTACCAGAGTGGCAACTTCATGAAGCTGATACAGTACGTGCAGGCCTACCCGCGCCGCGCCACGTTGAAAGAGACCCCCGAGCGCCTGAGCCTCAGCATCGCCAACGTCAAAAGCATCGCCACCGCATTGGAGCAGCTGCGCCTGCTGACAGCGTGACACGAATTGCGGTCTTATTTCTGACCACGAATGACACGAATTGCACGAATTATTCGTATGATTCGTGGTTGTTTTCTTTAAACGCAAATTACCGTAAATGGCCGCGAATTATCATGAATTATTCTTGACGATCCAAGACTTGTCTTTAAAATAAGACCCCTGCGGGGCATCCGCAGGGGTCTTATCCTGTAGGGGTTATCGTTCAATAGCACATCATCTTATCACCACCACTTTGCGGGCGGGATAGGCGTCTATCTTTATCATATAGGTGCCGCTTACGGGTGCATCAAATCTCAGAGGCATGTAGTCATCCTGCTTGGAGGCAAGCACACGGCCGGTGACATCATAGAGCGTCACCATGTTGCCATTAGCGCCCTCAACAACCACCTGACCGTTGCTGGAGTAAACTTTGGCATTTATGCCATCCACGTCACCAATACCCTGCTCGGTGATATAAATGGTATCGTAGTGATGAGTGGTGATATAGACGGTGTCGTAGTAATGGTTGTTGACAATCAGCGTGTCGAAGTGGTAGGTATTGTAGATAGCGGTGTCGAAATGATAGACATTCACAATTGTGGTGTCGAACATCTGAGTGGTCATCCTGACGGTGTCGTGGATGTAGTTGTTGATATAGGTAGTATCGTGTACGTACTGGTTCATATACAGTATCGTTGTATCGTGGATGTAGTTGTTGATATAGGTCGTGTCGTGGATGTACTGGTTCACGTATTGTATCGTAGTATCGTGCACATAGTTGTTGATGAAGGTTGTGTCATGGATGTAATGGTTGATGGTGTCGCGGAAGATAAGGGTGTCCGGCAGAGTGAAGTAGGCCTGCAGAGTGGTATCAGACGTGGCGGTGAGCGTATAGGGATTGTCGGTCACGCCGTTGCTCCAAGTGAGGAAAATACTGTTGCCCGAAGGAATGGCGGTCAGTGTCGTCGTACCGTTGAGGGGTACCACTCCGCCGCCCATTACCGCACCCTTGAGGGGATTGGCTGAGGTGGCTCTGACCAACACGCTGTCGATGGCGAAGAGGGCCGTGAGGGTGGTGTTGCCGTTCAGCACCAAAGTGTAGGGATTCTGCGTGCTGCCGTCGCTCCAGCCGACAAAGTGATAGTTGCTGTCGGCCGTGGCGTTGACGGTGGCCGTATCGTTTGTACAGGTAGGATAGGTCACCACAGATGCACTTCCATTTTCGGCGTTCACTGCAATCTGCGGTGCTTCGTATTCCATCATATTGGTGAAATTGCTCCAAACACTAGCTGTCTGGTATGCCTGCAGGGAATTGCATGGAACGATTACGACGGGATGAGAAAAAAAGGACTCCTCTGGATTTGACTCTAAAAACCAAAATGGTGGTGTGTCGGGAAGTACGTGGATTGTATCAACATAAAGCTCATAGCTCCCCCAAGCGTTTCGTAAGTTTAAAACCATCGAAGGTGAATTAATTACTAAATGTTTTATGTGTACAGGATCATAATTACCACAATTCATTCGCATTAATGTCGAGGGTAAAACAAGAGTATCTAAACTAAAACCACCAAAGAGCCAATTATCGAAAGAAATAATACCTTCAGGAACAGTGGTATTTCTACAAACAGCTATCATATTGCCAGTTGAACTTTCTATAATTGCGTTACAATTGTTTCGGCTATCGTAGTAGGGATTATTCGGGTCAACAACAATGGATGTAATAAAACCGCTAAAGCCACTATAGTTATCACCCAAAGGATTGCTTATAGATTTGACAGACGCCGGAATGTAAAGTGATGTGATTTGATTTCCAGTTAAACATAGAGATTCCATAACCTCCAATGAATCATTTAGTACGATACTGGTGATATGAGAATTTATAAATGCTGTTTCTTTTAATATACGGACAGAGGGTGGCAACACCACGTCACCTAAATATGCTCCTTCAAAGCAAGCCTCACCAATATACCGCAGTGAATTGGAGAAAATGACGTTTATTAAATAATTGCAACCCCCGAAAGTCATTCCTGCCAAACTATCTATTGTATTCGCCATTACAACCGAGTAGATCGGACATCTTGCGAACGTACTGTTATTAATGGCTCGTACAGTATAAGTTACCCCGTCATACTGTACTGTCTCTGGTAAAACAAGGGCTCCAGTTGGCAAATCATTATCGTTCCACAATGGGGAACCAGAACTAAAAATGGACCATTGCTCATCCAAACTTAATGTATCCTTGGGATGAGTGAGCATCACATAATGATTGACTGAGTCAATAATCTTGTAGTACAGCGTCTGTCCCGACGGAGCTACTGCCGAGAAGTCATAGGCAAAGGCGTTTTGCCCCATCGCCATTAAAACGGCGACCAAAAGAAGTAGTTTTTTCTTCATGTTGTATATTGTTTTTAAAGGTTAATACTCCCGTTCAATAAACACATAAAAAAGAAGCGCGGACATCTAACTTTCGTTACTTATCCCGCTTGTAAGGCTCTGGTGTGCCTATCTACCGAGGATAAGCAACGCCGAAGCCCACGCTGACAATATATACAAGATATGTATATACGCACCAATGGACGTTGGGGTTGCTTTATCGTGCGGTAGATAATGTGAATTTACCAGATTCTACAAGCCGCAGATAAAACGTCTACAACGTCTTATTTATATGTCTGTCATCCCTATCGAATGACGGTGCAAAGATACGAATAAATATTAAACCAACAAAATAATTCATGAAAAATCACGGACATTTACGGTAATTCGCGTTGAAAGAAAACGACCACAAACCAGATGAATCTTACGAATTATTCGTGCCATTCGTGCCATTCGTGGCCAAAAAAGACGGCCATCGGCATGTGTTAAAGTTTGGTTAAAAAACGCGTGTCCGGCTAAAAGGGCCTTATATTATATAGTGCGTCCGGTCATCCACGGGGGAGGACCGGACGCAAGAGGTCTTTGAAATATTGAGAATGTAGGTTAACTACTGCACGTCGCGCTCGTCGAGGGGCTGGGCAATGAGGCCGGTGAACTTGCCGCTGCTGTCGAACTCCATGCGGGTGAATTTCTTGCCGACGCCACGTACACGCTGGCTTATGACGACATAGGTGTAGGGCTTGGGCTTCTTGTTGTCGACGGGGTCGCGATACTTGGAGTTGTACTCATAGACGACCATTTTGACAATCTTGTAACTCTCGCCGTTGAATTTCTCGTCGATGAACTTCTTGATGGTGCTGTTGTAGCGCTCTTTGGGGAGGGTCTTTCCTGTCATGATGGGCAGCTCGCTGGTGATGCTGTAGACAGCCTCCATCTCGACCTTCTGGGAGTTGGTGAAGTAAGCCACGGCGTACTCGTCGTTGCGGAGCACCCAGTCAGGTCCCCACTTGACACGTTTGCCATAGGCCTTGTCGAACTGCTCTGCGATCTTGGCGCTGGGGGCGAACTGTTCCACCTTGGGCTCGTCGACCTTGGGGGCGGGACGGCGGCGGTCACGGCTGTTCTCGGTGCCGGTCTTCTCGCTTACCTTGTCGTCGTCGGCATCGGGGTTGTTGTGGGTGTAGTAGTCACGCTTGACAGCCTCGGGATCGGGGGCGTTGCTTTTCATGAGCTTGCCACGGGTGTCGAAGACCATCTCGCAGTCGTTCTCGGCGATACCTTTCTTGATGATTATCATACGGTAGTAGTTGTCGCCGTTCATCTCCTCGACATATTCGATGCCTTTGATACGGTAGCCGGGGTAGTTGTTGACGAAGTAGGTGTTCATCATAGTGGGGCACTCCTCGACCTTGACGGGGAAGGTGCTGTACTGCCAGTCGCCACCAGCGGTGAAGTAGGCGCGGCCGTTCTGGCCGTCGATGACGAGCTCGGCGATGTACTGACCGGGGGCCTGGTACCAGGTGCGGACCTTGTAGGAGTCATAGGTCTTCTCGAGGGCCAGCAGCACACTGCGGGGCACTGCGGTCTCTTTGATTTTGGTCTGCGCTCCGGCAAGCAATGGCAGCACCATGAGTGCAAGCAAAACTATTTTCTTCATATCGGTTGTGTATTTTGTCTATTTTGTACTCCTAATGTTAACTTTATTGCGCCTTGAAGAGCACATCTTTGCGGTCGGGGCTGATGCTGACGGCGGCGATGGGGACTCCAGTCTCGGTCTCGATGGCGACGAGGTAGTCCTTGAGGGGCTGGGGCAAGGCGTTGTATTCGGTGATGCCCTGCAGGCTCTGCTGCCAGCCTTTGTAGGCGGTGAGCACGGGCTTGATGGGCATGGTGTTGTACTCGAAGGGGATTTCGTCGGTGCGCTGACCCTCCACCTCGTAGGCGGTACACATGTTGACGGTGTCGAAGTCGTTCATCACGTCGGGTTTGGTGACGTAAAGCTCGGTGACGCCGTTGATCATGCAGGCGTAGCGAAGTGCCGGCAAGTCGATCCAACCGCAGCGGCGTGGACGGCCTGTGGTGGCGCCGTACTCATGGCCGAGCTCGCAGAGCTTGGCACCGGTGGCGTCGAACAGCTCGGTGGGGAAGGGACCTGCGCCAACGCGGGTGCAGTAGGCCTTGGTGATGCCCATAACACGGCCGATGGTGGTGGGTGCCACGCCGAGACCGGTGCAGACGCCGGCGGTGATGGTGTTGCTGCTGGTGACGAAGGGATAGGTGCCGAAATCGACGTCGAGCATCATGGCCTGAGCGCCCTCGGCAAGGACCTTCTTGTTGTCCTTGAGGCACTGGTTGATGAGGTACTCGCTGTTGACGAAGCGGAAGCGCTTGAGGGTGTCGAGGCTAGCCATCCACTGCTGCTCATATTCGTCGAGGCTCATGCCGTCGATGCGGAAGGCGTCGACATCGAAGCCCAAGGTCTTGGCCATACGAAGGTGCTGAGCCTTGAGCATCTCGTAGCGCTCGCGGAAGTCGGAGGCCAGCGTGTCGCCCACGCGGAGTCCGGTGCGGGCAATCTTGTCGGTATAGGCGGGGCCGATGCCCTTAAGCGTAGAGCCGATCTTCATGTTGCCCTTGGCCTGCTCGTTGGCGGCGTCCATCATGCGATGGCTTGGCAGTATGAGGTGGGCTTTCTTGCTGACGTAGAGGTTCTGAGTGGCGTCAACACCCTTGGCGGCAAGCTCCTCAATCTCTTGGCGGAAGATGCGCGGCTCGATGAGCACGCCGTTGCCGATAAGGTTCAGCTTGTCTTTATGGAAGATACCTGACGGTATGATATGCAACACGTGCTTCATGCCATTGAACTCCAGTGTGTGTCCTGCGTTGGGACCACCCTGAAAACGGGCTATCACGTCGTAGTTTGGCGTAAGCACATCAACGATTTTACCTTTGCCCTCGTCGCCCCACTGGAGACCGAGGAGAACATCTATCTTTGTCATTGTCTTGTATTTGTCATGTTTACAACTACTCACTACCCACCGTTCACTACTCACTGATTAGCGGTGCAAAGATACAACTTTTTTTATAATTCGCAATAATTTTATTTACGTCAATACAGTATAGCCATAGTTCGCTCCCTGTATCGGGGCCTTTCTCGACATAGCAGCCTACCGAGCCATCGGCAAGAAGAGTGAGGGAGGAATAGACCGACGGGCCGTCAATGAGAAGCAATGGCGAGTGCCAACTATGCCCCTCGTCAGTAGAGGTGAAGATGCTGACATTCTCGCGGTTAATGGAGTTAGGCAAGCTGTGGATAAGGGTAGTGTCGTTGATGCGGATAATGTCGCCATTGCAGGCGTTGACGGTCAACTCATTCCAGTAGCCTTGCGTGCCCCACGTAATACCGCCATCGGTGGAACGGTTGTTGCCCCGAGCACCGTTCTGGCGGACGGAGATGAGGACAGTACCGTCACGAAGCTCTATGAGTTTAGCCTCGTCGCCACCGGCGAAAGCGCGTTCGGAGACTTGCCAAGTATGACCATTGTCATCACTGTAGACCACGAAGTTATCAAGCACCTGTGCACTTTTGCGGCACATGGCAGCGGCAACCATGATGCGTCCTTTATGGGGGTTCTGTTTCAGTCGCAGCGCGTTGCCGGAGCCGAAGAAAGAAGCCTTATAGTTGCGTGTAGAAGAGCTTACCGACTGCGACCCCCAAAGCTGGGAGGTGATATCCTCGGGCGCGCTCCAAGTCTGGCCGCTGTCGGTGGAGCGGCAGACATAGCTGCGGATGGGGTCGCCCTCTGTGGATGACCAAAGGCCATTGCCTCCGACAAAGAAACATAGCACATCGCCATTCTCGCACTGTACCAAGGCAGCATCGCCGTAGCCATGCTTGTAGCCTGCGCCCTCAACAAGAGTTTGAGGCTCGGTCCATGTGCGGCCGTTGTCAGTACTGCGACGGTAGACGATGTCGATATCCTCTGGCAGATCTTTGTAGCTAAATTTGCGTTTGTCGTTGACAGCCAAAAGTGTGCCGTCGTCGAGGCAAAGCAATGCCGGGATGCGCCAGAACTGTGAGCCATAGTCACCCATGGCGTAGAGGCATAGGCTGTCGCAACGTGAGACTTCATTCCCACCGACAGAAACGGCAGACACACTGGAGGAGGACTCCCTTTTGCAGGCCGACACTATAAGCAGTGTCAACAAGGCCAACACAAGGATTCTTCTTATCATTATTCGTCGCGCTTGCGCTTGAACCATTCAACGAACTTGGGCAGGTCGTCGAGGGGCTGGAAGCCAGCTTTGAAGGGTTCATCCGGTACAGGGACAGTTTCCATGTAGCCTATCAGTGTGGCGCAATCGAACTCACCAATAAGGGCTTCGAGTGTTACATAGACGCCGACCTGAAAGTCCTCGTCATCGGGTTTGCTGCCTTCTACCGCAATACGAAGACCCAGCATATCAGGCTCTTCTTCGCACTCCAGCTGCTGGAAGTACATCTTGCGGGTATCGAATAGGTACTGGTCGAAACGCACCTTGAGTTCCGTACCCATAGGTTGCTTGAAAGCGACGAACTCCCACCAGTCGAGGTCGGGGGCGTTGTCGACGAGCTCCACCACATAGCGGAAGAGGTCGGTGTCGCCTTCGGCTGTGAAAGTCATGGTACGGCCGTTGGCTGTAGCGTCACCAATCTCATAGGAAAGGCCATTGCAGTATTTGGTGAGCTGATATTGCAGGGCGTTGCAGAGTTCCTGCCGCTCCTTGTCCTCAAGGTCGCCCATGGCAACCAGCTGCTCGTTGTGGTCAATAAACCATTGCCAGAATTTCGCGGTTTTGTCCATATTAAATGATTATTGCTTCGGGTTCAAGTGTAATTCCAAACTTTGTCTGCACATCGGCAACGATGGCCTGAGCGAGGGCGACGACCTCGTTGCCTGTGCAGGCTCCTGTATTGTAGAGCACGAGGGCGTTATTGGGCCACACCCCTGCCCTACCCATTGTCTTGCCTTTCCAGCCGGCACGGTCGATGAGCCATCCAGCGCTCAACTTGTATTCGTCATTTGTTTTATGGGCGTCCGGCATATCGGTATATTGTGCTTTAATGCGGGTATATGTACCTTCGTCAACCAGCGGGTTTTTAAAGAAGCTGCCAGCCGAGCCATGCTCTTCGGGGCGTGGGAGCTTACTCCAACGAAGGTCGGTGATGGCATTGCGGAGCTGCTGGGCGGTGCTGTGAGGAAGATTCTCCAGAGCCTTATAGCTGAGGTTAGGCAGGAACTCATTGCACAAACGGTAGGTCACGCGCAGTATCAGGTAGCGACCAGGATGCTCCTTGAACAGGGAATGGCGGTAGGCAAAATGGCAATCGGCATTGCTGAACGTGTACATTCGATGCTCCTGCAGATCGTACGCTTCGACACTCTCTATGAAGTCCTTGGCTTCGGCGCCGTAGGCACCAACGTTCTGTACAGCCGAGGCTCCTACGGTCCCGGGTATGGCAGAAAGGTTCTCAAGTCCATAGAGTCCGTTGTCAAGTGTCCACTGGACAAGGTCATCCATAACCATGCCTCCCCAGGCGGTGACAAGATTGCCTGACAGTATGATTGCTTGATTGCTTGAGTGGCTGAGGGTGATGACAGTGCCATCATAGTCTTTGGTGAACACTACATTGCTGCCACCGCCGAGTAACAACACATTGCCCTCTAACGGCGGTATATCGTCGCCAGGTTCGAACACTATGAGCCTACGCACCTTCGAGTCGATACCGAAGGTATTGTATGGTTTCAGTGATATATCGGCAAATGTTTTCATTGCTTTTCTGGCGAAGGACCGGCCTCTTTGCGTGGCTTGCGGAGGGGCGGCACATAACCGTCGTGAAAGACCTTACGTTGCGACATAAGCAACAGGGCAGCAAGGGCGGCACCGAGGATGTCGCACAGCGTGCAGGTCTGCCACACGCCGGTGAGCCCGTCGTGGCCGTATTGGACCATCACGGCGGGGATGATGAACATCAGCGGGATTAGGAAGAGAACCTGGCGTGAGAGGCTGGTAACAATTGCTATCCAAGGCTTATCGATGCTTTGGAAGAACTGTGAGTTGGTGATAGTAAAGGCTATGAGCGGCATCATGACATTTAGGTAGCGTAGCGCCGGTACGCCAATATCGAGCAGCGGGTCGCTGTCGGTAAAGGCGCGCAGGATGATGCGAGGCATAACCATTGCCAACACGGCGCCAAGGGTTCCAACTATGACAGAAACACGCATGGTGAGCATATAAACATGCTTGAGGCGGTGGTTATGTCCTGCGCCATAGTTATAGCCAGCAATGGGTTGCATACCCTGGCAGATGCCAAGGATGAACATAACAAGGAACATGGCATACGTGTTCACTATGCCATAGGCACCAACGGCAAGGTCGCCGCCATAACGTATGAGCTGACGGTTGAGGAGAGCGACGACGAACGAAGCGGCGAAGTTCATCAAGAACGGGCTCATGCCGATAAGCAGCACGTTGCGGAAGATATATAGTTTTGGTGCCCAAGCATGGCGTTTGAAGCGTATGAAGCTCTTGGGGTTGACAAAGTGCAGCATAGCAACAACAGCAGTGCTGAACATGGAGATTGTGGTAGCCCATGCGGCACCGGCGATACCCCAACCGAAAGCACTGATGAAGAGAGCGTCGAGGAAAATATTAAGTACCGCACCTCCGGCCATAATCCACATACTTTTTGTTGGGTAGCCGCTGGCGCGTATGAGGCCGGTGAGGTTGAAGGTCATAGTGGTAAAGAACATGCCGGGAAGAACAATCTGCATGTACTCGCGAGCATAGCCTATGGTGTCAAGTGATGCGCCGAACATCTGCAGTATGTGGTCCATGAAAAGATAGCCACCGGTGACGAAAAGAAAACCGAAGAAAAAAGTGAGGAGCATACTGTTGCCAAGTATCTTCTCGGCCCAGCGCACATCCTTGCGGCCCAGCACAATGCTCATGCGTGACGAGGCGCCGACACCCACCAGCGAGCCAAGGGCATGGATGATGTTCATGATAGGCAACGTGATAGCAAGGCCGGCGATGGCGAGAGCACCAACGTACTGGCCGAGGAAGACACGGTCGACTATATTGTAGATTGATGCCACCACCTGGGTGATGACAGCCGGAAGGGCGTACTGCAACAGTAGTGCACCTATGGGCTTGGTCTCAAGTTCGCGAATATTGTCCATGGTTTAGAAGAAATAACCGATGTTGAGATAGCCGCCGAAGCGCTTGGTGATGTCGTTCCACATCAAATCGAATGAGATAGGTCCTATCATTGACTTGTAGGCCACCTCGAGACCAAGTCCTCGGACCCAGAATTCGGTGTTAGGTTTGACTTCCTCACCAGACTCTAAACTTGCCGCCCAGACTGGGTCATCTTCGGAAGGCCATGACTCCATGAGATTGCTTTCATGTTCGCCTATGGATTTTGTGTAGAGAACATTAACTATGGCCGAAACAAAGAAGTTTTTGCCAAAGCGGTAGCGGAGGTCGACACGTCCGATGGCCATGAGGTCGTTGGCAAGCATAGGGCCTGTGGTGCCTATGAAGGCGAACTGATGGTCAACATAACGACGGTCAAAGACGCCACCAAATATATTTTCATGATATGGCATATTGGCGTTATAATCCAGGTCGAAGAAGACACGTCCGCCTACAGACGGCAAAACAGCAAAACGGGAGCCAATGCCGATAGTAGGTTTGATGTAGGCACGCAACGACTTGGACGCTGGGTATTGGACATTGTAAGGGTATTCCCTCTCCTCAATTATGTTACCATCTTCATCAAATATCTTTTCTGATGGCGGTTTCACGTATAAATATCGAAGTTCGCCCTCAATGCCCATAGCAATACCTCTAGTAGGGAAGTACGCATCGTCGCGGTTGTCGTATA
Source organism: uncultured Bacteroidota bacterium (assembly GCA_902791695.1). Taxonomy (GTDB): domain Bacteria; phylum Bacteroidota; class Bacteroidia; order Bacteroidales; family P3; genus Colimorpha. Next base: position 68,199 of record CADAWR010000008.1, on the reverse strand, counting down.
ACAGCGATGCAAATAAACCGAAACTGTTGATGCGCGAGAAACTGTCATCAAGGGCAAAAAGATTACGGTATCGAACATAGTCTGCATCTACAACAGTTTGAGCCATACCGCCGAGATTGAAGGTGAAGCCTTGGATGTTATTATAGCTATAGTAGAGGCGCACTCGCTGCTGCACAGCGCTATAGCTTGCAGCAGTACTATTGCGCACTGCAAACTTGGACTGCGAGAGATTATAATCAAAATTGAAGTCGCCCCACAAGCCCGTTGACCACAAGAGGCGCAGGTCAAGGGCGAAATTATAGGTCAAGTCAATATCGAATAAAGCCTTGAAACCATTTAGGCGAAGTTCGTTGTATCCAAAATGAAAAAGTATAGAGGCGCTCTCTTCGGTATCGAAGCGGAAGCCCACACCTAAACGATGGGGCTTTGAAGGTGTGAGGTATACATCAAGGTCGTAGACATCCTCGGCACCAGTAGGACGCATTGTGTAGAGGACATAATTGTAATAACCTGTTCCACGCATGGAACTGACGAAGGTTTCTATGTCGTCAACCGTGCTAATGCCTTTGCGAACAAAGTTATTTGTCGAGCGAAGCATCTGCATTTCACCCTCTATGACACCATGGTAATTAACATGGCGTAGTTGGATGGAGTCTCCCTCAAGGAGTTTAATGGCATGTGGTGCCTGCAGACTCTTTCCTGTATGGCCGTACTGTGCCAGACGGTCGTGGATTGCCTGCAGTGCATCGTGATGCACAGCTGCCTCGCGGTAACCGCGAGAGACAAGCGAGTCAATGCTCTCAGCGCTAAAACTAAGCATATTGTATCCAGTCACATCGGGATGGATGTAAACATCGCACATCTTGCGGTGCTCGAAGCGGTCGCCCTTTGTACCTAGGGCCATATACTGAGAAAGCATCTGAGGCAAGGAACGTAGCTCGTCTGCACTTGAAGCAAGGTCGCTAGCCAACTCGACGCCGATGATTATGTCGGCGCCCATGTTCTTGCAGACATCAACAGGGAAATTATTGACCAAGCCACCGTCGGCAAGCAGATATTTACCCCACTTGACGGGCGAAAAAATGCCAGGTATAGCCATGCTTGAACGGATGGCAAGCGGGAAAGAGCCACTGTGGAGAACCACAGAGTCACCGGTGATGATGTCAATGGCGACGCAGGCGAACGGTATAGGCAGTTGATTGAAATCCATGGAGTCAGTATAGCCGACGCTGAGACGACTGAAGAGGTTCTGTATGTTGCTACTGTTGATTATAGCAGCAGGGAGCGAGTTCATGATGTTCTGGCGTGCATAGCTCATGTCGCCGAAACCAAATGGTACACTGAGTAACTCACGATCGGAATAGAAGCGCTGCTCATTGGAATGGCATCGGCGCTCGATACTATTGGACATCAGGCGCGTCCAGTCTGCGCTGGCTATGATGTCAGCCAGTTCAGTGGGCTCGTAGCCGAGGGCGTAGAGTCCACCAATTATGGAGCCCATACTGGTGCCGGTGACATAGCTCACAGGAATGCCCATCTCCTCGATGTATTTGAGAACGCCGATATGCGCGGCCCCTTTGGCGCCACCGCCGGCAAGCACTATACCCACACGCGGGCCATGATAGGTCTGCAGGCTGTCAGCCTGCCGCTTGACAAAGGTCTGCGTCTGCGCGGAAAGCGAGCACGCCACGAGGAAAGCAATTACGATTGTGATATATTTTTTCATAATATTAAGGTATAATATTCTCAGAAATTGAAGACAGCCATAGCCATGAGCTTCCAGTTCATTATAAGGGTGGAGAAGTCAAGGTCGCGGAGATTGTCGCCCTGCTTCAGGTCGGCAGCCGTGAGACCGCTATCGCTGCGGAAATAGTAGAGATTGTGTGAATACTGAAGGCTGAAGTACCAACGGCTCAAGGAATAGGCCAATGCGAGACTGCCGCTGGCGTTGGGGGATATGGGGCAGCTCAGCACTATGTTGTTGCTTCCGGCCTGAACGGGGGTGGCTATAAAAGTGTTATTGACAGAAAGCAAGGCGAATATTGTGGCATTGAGGGTGAGGTTGCTGAGGCCTTTGTCTTTGGGTCCTGTGGGGTCGCGGTGGAAGAAGACGAAGTTGTGGGAGTAGCCGACGCCAGCACTGGCCTGCAGGAACATATAACTGCGGATACCGGAGTTGTTGAATATCTCATCATCCTCGGCACACGTCATGCCTGTGAGATGCACGTTGCCGCTAATCAGCATCGAGCCCGCCGACCGGCGCTGCACCATGCTACACTTGTAGGCCGAAGTGTATGCGAATTTGCTGCGGTTGAGTGACCAATAGGCGTCGAGGCCAACACGGTAGATATTGCATGGGCTGTTTGACAGACGGAGATAATTGCCGTAGTAGCGGCTGGTGTCATCGGCTATGGTGACCTCATTGTAGGCATAGCTGTTGAGGCCATAGTAACTGATGCCGATGCCCCACTTGTGGGCTCTGATGGCAAAGTTGAAGGTACGGCTGGCCTTGTCGTCGGCACCAAGGTTGATGCCGTAGCCCAAGCCAAGATTGCCATAACCAATTCCAAAACCTATACCGTTGCGCACTTTGCCGTCGAACTCCATTACCGACTTGCCACGCACCCATACACTATCGGCATAGCCGAGCGACTTTGTGTTTATGTCATAGTTCATGCTCATGGTGGTGGAGTAACTCTGCCTGTTAAAGTTGCCGTCTACTGAGAAGCAGGCTGGACGCTGATAGATATAACTGCTGTCAACAACAGAGCGGGATTTAAGCCATAACATCAAGGATTCCCATAAGTTCTGCGAAGGGGCAGAAAACGACAAAGCACAGAGAATAAGTATCACAGGGAGTCTTTTCATTGCTGTTTGATGCGATTTTGTAGCGCCATCAACGCGTTGTAGGCAATGAGTCCGTTGGCGAGTTCGAGGCTACGCTCGTCGACCATAAGGTTGGGACGGTGGAGGTTACTGAAGGGTGTGCCGGGTTCGTGGATGCCGATGCGAAAGTAACAGGCCGGTATCTTCTGCGCGAAGAAGGCGAAGTCCTCGGCCGTCATGCGGAGGTCGAGCCACTCGACATTTTCTTCGCCGACATAAGCGCAGGCATTGTCGTGTACCTGCTGTGTGCAGGCGTCATCGTTGAAAACGTAGGGGTAGCCGTAGTCGATAAAGAGGTCGCACTCGGCGCCCATGGCCTCGGCAACGCCGGTGCTTATCTTGCGAATCTTCTCGTGGGCTTCGAGGCGCCACTTCTCATCGAAGGTGCGTATGATGCCCTCCATCTTCACCGTGTCGGGGATAATGTTGGTGCGGCCACCGACCTCTTGTATCTTGCCGATGGTGAGCACTGTGGGCATCATGGGAGCGGCGTTACGGCTGACCACCTGCTGCAGGGCTATGACAATATGGCTGGCCACCACTATAGGGTCGACACTCAGATGCGGCGTGGCACCATGTCCACCGAGGCCCTTGACGGTCCAGTAGAGCTCATCTGTCGAGGCCATGTACTTGCCCTTGCGCATGCCCACCTTGCCATAATCCATCTCCGGCAGGCAGTGGAAAGAATAAATCTCGTTGGGCATCACCTCGTCGAACAAGCCGTCTTCCATCATCATGCGAGCACCACCAGGATATTTTTCCTCGCTGGGTTCGAAGATGAACATAAGGCTGCCATGTATATGCTCCTTCAGTTGCAATAGAATCTTGATGGCACCAAGTAGAGAGCAGGTGTGCATGTCGTGTCCGCAGGCATGCATCACGCCGGGATTCTCGCTAGCGAAAGGCAGACCCGTGCATTCGGTAATGGGCAGGGCATCGTAATCGGACCTTAACGCCACACAATAACTGTCGGGGTCTTTGCCGCGCAGCATTGCCATAGTTCCTGTCTTCCCGATTCCAGTCTTGGGCTCCAGTCCCATCTCGCGCAGACGTTCGGCCACAAACTCCATGGTACCGTACTCCTGCTGTGAGAGGTCGGGATGCCGATGCATCCAGCGCCGCCACTCTATGATTTGATCCCGCTGCGCGTGAGCCAGACGTTTGATTATATCTATCAAGTTATCCATTAGGCTTTCTTGATGCTGATGACAGTATTCTGACCATCTAGGAGTTCAATGGGTTGGCCGTCAGCCACGGAGGGGACAAGTGTTAGTCTGGTGCAGAGGGTTTCTGTGCAGATATAGTCACTGTGACGGTTTATGGCGGTATCCCACTCGCCGGACTGCAACTCCACCACAATGCGGTCAGTGACGTCGAACTGCTCTTTGCGGATGTTCTGGATGCGGTTTACCAGCTCACGGGCGATGCCTTCGTCGACAAGTTCTGGAGTTAGCTGTATATCGAGGGCAACGGTGAGCGAGCCGTCGTTGGCCACCACCCAGCCGGGGATGTCCTGCGTGGCAATCTCCACGTCAGAGAGCAACACTTCACAATCGGTACCGTCGACGGGGACAATGCACTTTCCGTCAGCCTCGAGGGCGTTGATTTGCTGCTGGCTGAAGGCCATGATTGCGGCGCCGAGAGCCTTCATCACCTTGCCGTAGCGCGGGCCGAGGGTCTTGAAGTTGGGCTTAATTTTTTTCACAAGCAGATCGTTGTCGGCTGCGAGGAACTCCACTTCCTTGACGTTAAGTTCGGAACAGATGAGATGTTGCACCTTCTCAATCTGGACACGCATATTCTCGTCGCGCACAGGTATGACAATCTTCTGCAGCGGCTGACGCACACGCAGGTTGCTCTTCTTGCGCAGACCGAGGACCATAGAACAGACCTTCTGGGCAAGCTGCATGCGCTCCTCAAGAGCCTTGTCGACCATCTCGGCGTGGTATTCTGGGAAGCCTAGGTGATGCACACTCTCCACATCATAGCGCTTGGTGACGGCATTAAGGTCAAGGAACATTCTTTCACTGAAGAAGGGTGCGATGGGGGCCATTAGGCGGCTTAGGGTCTCGAGGCAGGTGTAGAGCGTCTGGTAGGCAGACACCTTATCGGACGTCATCTCACCCTTCCAGAAGCGGCGACGGCATAGACGGACGTACCAATTGCTGAGGTAGGCATCCACAAAAGTGCCTATGGCGCGGCCGGCGCGGGTGGGCTCGTAGTCCTCCATGGCGTCGCCGACGGTCTTTACCAGAGTGTTGAGTTCGGAGAGTATCCAACGGTCAATCTCGGGGCGCTCAACGATGGGCAGGTCTTTCTGCGAGTAGTCGAAGCCGTCAAGGTTGGCATATAGGGCGAAGAAGCTATAGGTGTTATATAGTGTGCCGAACAGTTTGCGGCGCACTTCGTCTACACCTTCCACGTCAAACTTCAGGTTGTCCCACGGCTGACTGTTGGTAATCATATACCAGCGGGTGGCGTCGGGGCCGTACTTACCGAGAGTCTCGAAGGGGTCGACGGCGTTGCCGAGACGTTTGCTCATCTTGTTGCCGTTCTTGTCGAGCACGAGGCCGTTGCTTATGACATTCTTGAAGGCCACGCTGTCGAAGCACATGGTTCCGATGGCATGGAGCGTGTAGAACCATCCGCGAGTTTGGTCGACGCCCTCGGCGATAAAGTCTGCAGGGAACTCTGTGGGCTTCAGCTCACCGCCCATGTAATGAATCTGGGCGTAGGGCATGGCACCACTGTCGAACCATACGTCGATAAGGTCGGGCTCACGGCGCATAGGCTTGCCACTGTCGCTAACGAGTATGACATTATCGATATATGGACGATGCAAGTCAAAGTCCTTGTAGTCGCCAGCATAAGGATTCGAAGTCATGAGACCGGCCTTGACGGCCTTCTCAATCTCGGCGCTCAGTTCCTTCACGCTGCCTATGCACTTCTCCTCCTTGCCATCCTCGGTGCGCCAGATGGGTAGCGGAGTGCCCCAGTAGCGGCTGCGCGAGAGGTTCCAGTCGACGATATTCTCCAGCCAGTTGCCAAAGCGGCCGCTGCCGGTGGCCTCGGGCTTCCAGTTGATAGTCTTGTTGAGCTCAATCATACGCTCCTTGAGGGCTGTGGTGCGGATAAACCAGCTGTCGAGGGGGTAGTAGAGCACGGGCTTGTCGGTGCGCCAACAGTGCGGATAGCTGTGCGTGTGCTTCTCGCTCTTGAAGAGTTTTCCTTCGGCCTTGAGCATGATGACCAGCTCCACGTCGAGGCTCATGTCCTTCTCTCCCTTGGTGGGGTCGTAGGCGTTCTTGACGAACTTGCCGGCGTACTGGCCATAGAGCTCGGTGTTCATGTTAGCCTTCACCCACTCTGGGTCGAGGTCCTCGACAGGGGCGAAGCGGCCCTGCTTGTCGACCATGGGCAGTTGTTTGCCGTCGCGGTCAAAGAGCAACAGGTCACCGATGCCGGCTTTCTTGGCCACACGGGCGTCGTCGGCACCAAAGGTGGGGGCGATATGCACAATGCCGGTACCATCCTCTGTGGTGACATAGTCGCCCAGAATGATACGGAACGAGCCCTTGTCGCTCACCTCGGTTGGCTTCACCCAGGGGATGAGTTGCTCGTAGCGCATACCTTCAAGCGCGGTACCCTTGCACTCGGAGACAATCTTGTATTCAGGGCACTTGCCCTCCGGGAACATCGAACCCACCAGAGCCTTGGCCATGATGATACGGCAGGGCTTCTCAGTGTAGGGATGGGTGGTCTCAATGGTAACATAGTCGATATTGGGACCCACGCAAAGGGCGGTGTTCGAAGGCAGCGTCCACGGCGTAGTGGTCCACGCAATGGCGTAGGTGTCGGCCTGGTCGCAAATCTTGAACATGGCGACACAGGTAGTGTCCTTCACATCACGATAGCAACCGGGCATGTTGAGCTCGTGGCTCGACAGGCCAGTGCCGGCAGCAGGGCTGTAAGGCTGGATGGTGTAGCCCTTGTAGAGCAGACCCTTGTCGTAAAGCTTCTTCAACAGGAACCACAAAGTCTCGATATACTCGTTGTTGAAGGTGATGTAGGGGTTCTTGAGGTCGACCCAATAGCCCATCACGCGCGTCAGCTCATCCCACAGCTCCTTGTACTTCATCACCTCCTCGCGGCAGGCACGGTTGTAATCGTCGACGCTTATCTTCTTGCCAATATCCTCCTTAGTGATGCCGAGGTTCTTTTCCACGCCGAGCTCCACGGGCAGACCGTGTGTGTCCCAGCCGGCCTTGCGGTCGACGAAGTAACCCTTTTGCGCCTTGTAGCGACAGAAGACGTCCTTGATGGTGCGAGCCATCACGTGGTGTATACCAGGCTTACCATTGGCCGACGGAGGTCCATCGTAGAACACGTATGCGGGATGCCCTTCAGCCAGTTTCTGGCCCTTCTCAAATGTTTCATTCTCTTCCCAGTAGCGGCGCACATCTTGGCCAATCTGGGTCAAATTAAGCTGTTTATACTCGTTGTATTTCATATACTACATTATTACACAATCACTTGTCGGCATTTACCGACAAGATTATAGAAAGCAAAGATACAAAAAATATTATAATATATAAAAAAGAAAGTTTGGCCTAATAAAAAAAAACTCAGCCGCAGAAACTGCGGCCGAGGCCAAAACAAAAGCGTATGAAAAAAATTACTTCTTGCTTTTTTTATTTCTTGCTCAGGTATTCCTTCACGTTATCGGAAGCAACAATCTCCTCCTTGAACATGTAGGCGCCGGTCTTCTCGGAGCGGACCATGCGGATAACCTTTGCAAAACTCTTACCAGTAGAGGTTTTAAGGGTAGCAACAACTTTTTTTGCCATAGTCTGATTCTCCTATTTTACTTGATTTCTTTGTGAACGGTGACCTTCTTCAGGAAGGGGTTGTACTTCTTCAGCTCCAGACGCTCCGGAGTGTTCTTCTTGTTCTTGGTGGTGATGTAACGGCTCATGCCGGGAACACCGCTGTTCTTCTGCTCGGTGCATTCGAGGATAACCTGCACACGTGCGTCTTTATTTTTCTTTGCCATGACTGATATTGTTTTTCTTCGTTATTCGATTGATATCCAAACTGAAAAGAGCATCAACAATTCAATTTTGGGCACTCAAATCGGCTGCAAAGATACAACCTTTTTTCATACTGGCAAAATTTTTTTCATTTTCACTATAAAATATTTCATTCACACCTCATCGGGCAAAGAGGGCGCGGAAGGCCTCTTCGATAACGCTGACAGGCACTATCTCGATGCCGTAACGCTTGGTGTCAATAGAGCGCACATTGTATTTCGAGATAAATATCCTCTCAAAGCCAAGCCTGTCGGCCTCGGCTATGCGCTGTTCCACACGGCTCACAGGCCGTACTTCACCGCTCAAGCCCAACTCGGCGGCAAAGCAGTAGCGCGGCGACACCGGTATGTCGACATTGGACGACAGCACCGAGCAGGCCACAGCAAGGTCTATCGCCGGGTCGTTGACTTTTATGCCACCGGCGATGTTCAGGAACACATCCTTGGCGCCGAGCTTAAAGCCACAACGCTTCTCCAGCACCGCCAGCAACATGCTCAAGCGCCGCATATCGAAACCGTTGGCATTGCGCTGGGGCGTACCGTAGACGGCACTGCTGACGAGGCTCTGCACCTCGATGAACATAGGTCTAGCGCCCTCAAGCGTGGCGGCCACGGCGGCACCGCTCAATGTCTCGTCGCGCTGCGAAAGCAGGAACTCACTGGGATTAGGCACCTCGCGCAGGCCATTGCCCTGCATCTCGAAGATGCCTATCTCGGCTGTGCTTCCAAAGCGGTTCTTCAACGCACGCAGTATGCGGTAGCCGTAGTTACGGTCGCCCTCGAACTGCAGCACGGCATCCACTATGTGCTCCATCACCTTGGGCCCGGCCAGCGTGCCGTCCTTGGTGATATGGCCTATCAGCAGCACCGGCACACCGGTTGTTTTGGCGTAGTGCTGGAACTCCGACGTGCACTGCCTTATCTGGCTCACACTGCCTGCCGGCGAATCGATATCCTCAGTCGTGATGGTCTGAATGGAGTCCACTATCAGCAGCTCAGGCTTCACAGCATCCACGTGCTCTAATATGCGCTGCGTGACAGTCTCGCTGACAACATACAACTCGCACTGGCTCTCGCCTATACGGTCGGCCCTCATCTTAATCTGCTGTTCACTCTCCTCACCGCTGACGTATAGCAGCCGTTTGTCCTTGACGGCCAAGGCTGTCTGCAGCAGCAGGGTACTCTTGCCGATGCCAGGCTCGCCGCCAAGCAGCAGCAGGCTGCCGGGCACTATGCCGCCGCCAAGCACGCGGTCGAACTCGCCGCAATGTGTCGGTATACGCACCGTCTCACTGTAGCTCACCTCCTGTATCCTCTTCGGCGTGGAGGCGGTCCCCATCTTTTCGCCTTTCACCTTTGTCTTACCACCTCCCACCACCTCCTCGGCGAAGGTGCCGAACTTGCCGCACTCAGGGCAGCGCCCAAGCCAGCTCGACGACTGGTAGCCGCACTCCTGACAGAAATAGTATGTCTTTGCTTTAGCCATGTCTTAGAATTCGTCTATTACCTTATCCACGCGGTAGACCTTGTCGCCACGGTGCAGCGTCTCGCTGGCCTTGATGCTGAAGCAGTCGCCCTGATGCACCTCCGGTACGGGGTCGCGGTCGGTGCGCAGCTCCTCCACGGTGGCGCGGTAGACGCCGGTAGTCTCGCCGGTGACCATCACCTCGTCGCCCACTTTCAGCGTCTCGGCGGTCTGCAGCTGCACCTCGGCGACGCCGATGCGGCCGAACCAGTTCTTCACCGGCCCCAGGTACACCTTGTTCTCAGTGGCCTGGCTTCCGTAGCGCTCGCTCCATTCGCCAAGCTTGCGCCCCAGATAGTAGCCATCCCAGAAGCCGCGGTTGAACACCGTGGCCAGTCGCGTCATCCAACCTTCAATCTTCTCTTTCGAATAGCTGCCGTCGGCAATGGCCTCCACCGCCTCGCGGTAGCACTCGGTGACCGTCCGCACATAGTCGGCGCTCCTCCCCCGCCCTTCTATCTTGAGCACCCGCACACCGGCTTTCACCACTTTGTCCAGGAAGCCTATGGTGCATAGGTCCTTGGGCGACATGATGTATTCGTTGTCTATCTCCAGCTCCAGGTCGCTCTCCTTGTCTTTCACTATGTAGCCGCGGCGGCACACCTGCAGGCAAGCCCCGCGGTTGGCGCTGTAGTTGTAGTTGTCGAGCGACAGGTAGCACTTGCCGCTTACGCTCATGCACAGGGCGCCGTGGGCAAACACCTCCACCTGCACCAGTTCTCCTTTGGGGCCACGTATGTCGTTGTCCCTGATAAACTGGGTTATCTCCGCCACCTGCCTCAGCGGCAGCTCGCGGGCAGTGACTATCACGTCGGCAAACTGTGCGTAGTAGCGCACAGCTTCCACGTTGCTCACGTTGCACTGCGTCGATATGTGCACCTCCACACCCACGCGGTTGGCGTAGGTGATGACAGCCATATCGCTGGCTATCACGGCGCTCACACCGGCCTCCTTGGCTGCATCCACCAAGGCGTGCATCTCCTCTATCTCATTATTATATATAATGGTATTTATCGTAAGGTAGGTGCGCGCCCCTGCCGCATGGGCTATCTCGCATATGCGCCCGAGATCCTCGACGGTAAAGTTGGCCGCCGAACGCGACCGCATGTTGAGCTTGCCAACGCCGAAATACACTGCATTGGCGCCGCCCTGTATGGCCGCCTGCAGACTCTCGTACGAGCCAACCGGCGACATTATCTCTATCTTCTGCATACTGTGCTTCTGTTACCTTCCCTGTCCGTAAAGTTCCATAACCGTCATATTCGTCCACTTGGTGGGCTGCAGCCTGCTGTCGGTCATGGTGGCGTCGAGCGAAGATACACGCCCCGCCAACACCTGATCAACGAAGGCACAGAAAAGGTCCACACTCCCCGGCAGCCAACTGGCCACCTCATGGCCTATGCCCTCGAAGCGCACTATCCAGCAGGGGTAGCCTCCCTTGGTCATCTGCTTGGCCACCACGTCGCCACCGTAAAGGGCGTGGCTAAGCACCTTGGGGAACTTCTTGTAGTTCACTATCCGGTCCTCGGTGCCATGCATAATCATCGTCGGCGCCGGCGCAGTGTTCCATTCCGGCTTTCCCTTGCACATAAGGCCGCCGGCATAGGGCACCACGGCTACAGGCTTCCACCCTTCGGGGAGGGCCGCCACCTGCGGCATGCCGTTGGCGCGGCAGTAGTCGGTCTGCAGCACCGTAATGGAGCCCGCCGAATTGCCGGTAAGCACCACGCGCTGCGGGCTGACGCCTATCTCCGCGGCATGCTCCACCACCCACGCGCACACGGCGGCGCAGTCCTCGACGGCAATGTCGATGCACCACTGGAAGAGCGTCTGGAAGCCCGAGAGCTTGGCATACTGCGCCACCATGGCACTGTCCTTCAACCCCAGGCGGTAGTCGGGGCTCACCACGGTGAAGCCGCGCTCGGTGAGCACCTTGGCCACCTTGCGCTGGTATTCGTTGTCGCGCTCGCCTATGGCGAAGCCGCCCCCGAAGAGGGCCACCACACAGGCCGAGTCGGGCCGCGGCGTGGCCGGACGCCACACGTCGAGCCTCAGCGCCGAGTCTCGCTCGGCGAAGACATAAGTCCTAACACCGTCCTGCCCCTGTGCGGCCACCGCCGCCAAAAGCAATAGAACAACAAGCCTTTTCATACTCAGAAGGATAATTGAATACCGGTACCGACAGTGAACCAGTCGTTAATGAAGACATCCGACTGGCTCTTGCCGTCGGCCAGATCGCTCATCCACGAAAAGCCCACCCGAGTGACCCACTTCACATTCTCGCCGCCGAGTGTCACCTGCATCTGCGGCTCGAGCAGCAGGTTGGTGGTGCGGTAGGTATAGGAACGGTAGGTGGTGGTGTTGCCGCTTGTGGAAATCTCATTCAACTTGAAGTCAGGCATATAGCCGCCCACCTTCATGCCGAAGGCAATGCCGAAGTGCACAGGCCCGATGTCGTGCCAGCCCACGTTCACCTGTCCAAAGGGCAGCATGAAGCGTCCCGAGTAGGCACGACTGTTTTTGCTGCCTGAGCCCTCCTCTTTATCCTTGTCGTTGTTGCCGTTGCGCCACATGGCGCCGTAGCCGAAACCGGCATAGCCCTCGACGACGAAGTTGTCGCTCAGCGGGAAATAGACGCCCGGGGCGGCATGCAGGTAGGCATTGTCGCCGCCGTAGTTGGCGTGTACCTGCCCCGCAAGCCAGTCGGTGATACCCACCGTCCCGGTAGCATTCACGTTCATAGCATCGGGCAGGAGCCAGGCCGACAAGCTCATGTCGGCTGACACGCGCACGTCGCCCTTGTGGTTGATCAACGGCACGTCGACCGACTGAGCATGGTAAATCGGGCTCACACAGGAGGCCAGAAGCGGCAGCAAGGCTAAGAGAGCAATTGTTTTCTTCATATTATACATATTATTTATTACATAACAACGCCGAGCGTCCGATATTATTGTGCAGGTGATAAGAATTCCCATCAAGTGGTGACCATCACCGGTTTATCGCCCGTCAGCCTCCCCTACCTACCCTCCCCGTACCCGCTCCGTCTGTTCTACGGTTGTTCACCGGTTGTTCGACGGTTTAAACCGTTAAACAGTCGTAGAACAACCGGCGAACAGACGGAGCGGGTACGGAGGGGATACGGGAAGGGCACGGTGCAAATTTCATCTTTCTTCGGCCGATTTCAAATTTATTTGTATCTTTGCAGTGCAAATGATGCGATGAACACACTGATTACCATACTATACCTGCTGGGCGTGCCACTGCTGGTGATGCAACTTGCCAAGCGTTGGACGTGGATCGACAAGGTCAGCCCCATGTCGGTGCTGTATGTGATAGGCCTGGCCACGGCCAACCTCATACCGGCCGACAATGGCGTGTTTAACGTCGACACCGGCACCAACACCCTGTTCGGCAACATCGCCGTGCCGCTCGCCATCCCGCTGATGCTGATGGGCTGCGACACCAAGGGCTGGCAGGTGGGCAAGGCCGCCAAGGTCTTCATCACCGGACTGGCCTCGGTGCTGATAGTCACGGTGGCAGGCTTCTTCCTGTTCCAGCCTGCCGACCACACCGCGGAGAGCTACCGGAGCTTTGCCCAGGTCTGCGCCGTGGCCACGGGCATCTACACCGGCGGCATCCCCAACATGGGGGCCATAAAGCAGGCCGTGGGCATGCCGGCAGAGACCTATCTGTACGTGACCAGCTACGACCTGATTGTCACCGGCATCTATCTGGTATTCATCATACTGTTCGGCAAGACTGTGTTTCGCAAGCTGCTGCCGGCACGCGCTGGCGGCGAGGGCCTGCAAGGCGGGGAGAGCGGCGGTGAAAAGGTGAAGCCCTTCGACCGCAACCACTACAAGGTCTCGCTGCTGGCCATCGCCATAACGCTTGTCATAGCCGCCATCTCGTACGGCGTGGCGCTGCTCGCGTCGGGCGACGGCACACCCAACATGACGGTGCTGATACTGCTGCTCACCACGCTGGCCATAGCAGCGTCGTTCCTGCCGCCCATGAAGCGACAGCAGCACTCGTTCGACCTGGGGCTCTACTGCGTTTATGTGTTCTGCCTGTCGATTGCCACCGCCTGCAACGTGCGCGAGATGGACATAGCAGGCAGCCTGCCGATACTCTACTATCTGGGCTTCATCATCTTCGGATCGCTGGTGCTGCAGACGCTGATGGCAAGGCTGCTGAAGATTGACGGCGACTCGGTCATGGTGAGTTCAGTGGCACTCATCAACTCGCCCCCGTTTGTGCCGCTTGCAGCAGCACTTCTGGGCAACAAGAACATTGTCGTGCTGGGCATCACGGTCGGCCTGCTGGGCTACATGCTGGGCAACTACCTAGGCATCGGGCTGTACCACCTGCTGATGGCATTGGGATAAAAAGCAAGCATGAAACGAATATTTTTTTTGCCAGAATAAAAAAAGTTTGTATCTTTGCAGCACGAAAATAATAAACGGAATATAAACAATCGTCTAACATACAACGGGTTAGACGGCAAAAATCAAAGAAATGAAAAAAGGAATCCATCCCGAAAACTACCGCCTCGTGGTGTTCAAAGACATGTCGAACGACAACATGATCCTCACGAAGAGCTGCGCCAACACCAAGGAGACCGTGGTCTATACCGACGGCAAAGAGTACCCCGTGGTTAAGCTTGAGATCTCGAACACGTCGCACCCCTTCTTCACTGGCAAGCTGAAGCTCGTCGATACCGCCGGACGCGTCGACAAGTTCATGAACAAGTACAAAAAGTACGCCAAGAAGGCCGAGTAAGCGGTTAACAATTAAGGCAGAAAAAAGGTAATTTGTTTTAGATTTTATGATCTAGAAACCCCGCCCTGAAAAGGACGGGGTTTTCTACATTCTGATGTGCAGTAGGCGTCAGAGCAGTTCCTTGAGGGCTGCCTCGACGGGGACATAGCCCTCGTAGGGTTCGAAGCGGCGCACCACATTGCCGTCGCGGTCGATGAGGAACTTGGTGAAGTTCCACTTGATGTCGGGTGTACGGTCGAAGAGGCTGTCCTGCGAACGGAACATCTGGTCGAGACGGGCACCGATGGGGTTGGTGGTGTCGAAGCCCGCGAAGGGGGCCTTGGCTATGAGCCATGCATAGAGGGGACTCTGCTGCTCGTCGGCGCCGTTGACGTCGATCTTGGCCATCTGCGGGAAGGTGATGTTATAGGTGCCGGTGCAGAACTCATGGATCTCTTCGTTGGTGCCGGGGGCCTGCTGGCCGAACTGGTTGCAGGGGAAATCGAGAATCTCGAAGCCCTTGTCGCGATAGAGGTCGTAGAGCTTCTGAAGCTCCTCATACTGTGGCGTGAAGCCACACTGGGTGGCGGTGTTGACCACCAGCAGCACCTTGCCTTGATAGACGGACAGGTCGACAGTGTCGCCAGCACCGTCTAAGACGCTGAACTGATAGATGTTGTCGGTGTTCTGCTCGACAGGAGCCTCCACCTTCTGCTTGCAGGCGCCGAAGAGCATCATGCAGGCGGCTGCAAATAACAATACTTTCTTCATATCGATATGTTATTAAGTGTTTTCGGATGCAAAAATACACATAATTTCCGATATATCAGAAAAAAATTGTATTTTTGCACCGCGAAAGAAATAATAACACCATATTATGACAAAGAAATATATAGTATTAACTCTCTGCGCCATGCTCTTATGCGGAAGTGCGACGGCACAGTGGGCCGTGGGCCTGCGCGGCGGATGGAGCAGCACCACCATCAGCCGCTACAATGGCGGACGTATGGACGAGGCCTACTCGGCCCTTGGCGGCATCGAGGCAGGTGTGCAGGGAAGCTTTACCTTCAACTCGTGGCTAGCGGTGCGCGCCAATCTCAGCTTCATGCAGCGTTCACACCGCATGGACCGCAACCTCAACTACCTTGACCCCGTATTTACTGAGCACCTCAACAGTTATCTGATGCTGCCTGTGGTGGCCGATTTCTCCTTCGGGGGCGAGCGGCTACGCGGCCACATGCTGGCTGGCGTATATGGCGGGTACTGGATGCATGAGCGCAGCCGTGGCAAGACATTCTGGATGACAGACTACTATGTGTATTTCGAGGACTTCGACGAGCCGCGCGAGTTCACCAGCGAGGACGTGCGCGCAAATGCCGGTGCATGCTTCGGCGCAGGCCTCTCCTACGCGATAGGCGACAAATGGGTGGTGGGGCTCGACGCCATGTACTACTACGACCTGACATCGCATCACAAAGGGGCGCCGCACCTTGCCGACCCGCGTTACCTCAACACGCTGTCGTTAGGCCTCAACGTCAACTATAAACTTTAACAGCCATGAAGAGATACGTCATACTAACCATAGCGTCGACATTGTTCTTCGCCGCCTGCCGCAAGGAGGCCGACTATATCCCCTATACGGGCGAGAACAGCAAACTGGCCTACAACACCTATACCGAGCAGTTCCAGTACCTGTGGAAGTGCATGAGCACCGGCTATGTTTTCTGGGATGTCGACACCGTCAACTGGGATGCCGCATACGACCGCTACCTGCCGCGCTTCGAGGCCCTCGACCAGAAATACAAGGACAGCGGATATGTGCGTACCGCCGAGCTGAATGAGCTTTACCTCGGTCTTGTTGGCAAGATGCGCGACCACCACATGACATTCATGGTGAGGAACCTGCACCCCTCCCCGGGCGATACAGACCCGCGCGTCATCATCCGTCCCGGACTGCTCGAGGTGAAGAGCCGCGACTACTACATCGAGAGCCGTACTGCCGCCCAGGTAGGCTTGGAAACATTCCTCGCCGGAATATCGGGACAATACACCGTTGCTGAGCAGAGCAACGCCACGGCATTTATTCCCGAGTTTGGCGACAACGTAGACTTTTACTTCTGCCTCTTCACCCTCGCCGACGGACGCAAGGTGCCCTACCTCTGGAGCACCAACGCTGCCCTGACACCGGTGATGCGCGACATGGTGGGCAGCCCTGCCCAAGTGCTCATAGACCGCTGGCTCACCGTGGCATGCAACACCCCACGCAACCAGCTGGGTGGCATAATCCTCGACACCCGCTCCAACGGCGGCGGCTACCAGGACGACCTCGACTACCTCGTGGGCTCGTTCATCAACGAGCGCACCATGATTTTTAAGACTCGCTACAAAGAAGGCCCCGGCCGTATGGAGTATTCTACCTGGTGCCCCTACTACCAAGACCCCAACCGCAACTACCACCGCGATATCACCGCCGAGAACATACCCTACGTGGTGATTGTAGACATCAACTCGGTGAGCATGGCCGAGATAGAGCCCATGGTCATCAAGGCCATGTTCCCCTCGGCGCACATTGTCGGCGAACGTACATACGGCGGCACCGGCCCGCTGCAGAATGATGCCGTAGACCTTGGCTACGGCGGACCTTTCGGCAACAGCAGCGCATACAACCACTATGTTTACACCTCCACATTCGAGGCCCTTATGGACGGCCGTGTGCAAGAGGGAGAAGGCTTGACGCCCGACGAGGTGGTGCTGCGCAAGGACGACCCCGCCCACAGCTTCAAGCCGCAGCTCGACGCCGCTCTCAACTATATAGCGAATCATTAAAATAAAACAGATATGACAAAGAAGTATTTAGCATTAGCCATCGGTGCCATGCTGATCTGCAGCGGCGCAATGGCACAGAAGAAGAAACAAGCACAGCCTGAGTACAATGGCGGCATCACCACGGAGATGATGCAGCAGATGAAGAAAGGCTTCGGCGGTAGCGCCAGCGACAAGGCCCTGCGCAACATCATGGTGAACCAGAGCCCCGCCAAGCTGGCCATGAACTATGAGAACGCCACGAAGTTTGACTCGCACTTTTCGAACCGCGTCATCAGCAAGGCCGTCACCGATCAGAAGAGCAGCGGCCGCTGCTGGATGTTCACCGGCATGAACGTGCTGCGTAACCAAGCCATCCGCAAGCACAACCTGCCCGCCGATTTCCAGTTCTCGCAGGCCTACCTCTTCTTCTACGACCAGCTGGAGAAGAGCAATCTCTTCCTGCAGGCCATGATCGACACCTACCAAAAGCCTATCGACGACCAGGAGGTGCAGTGGCTCTTCAAGAACCCCATCGGTGACGGTGGCCAGTTCACCGGCGTAGCCAACCTCATCGATAAGTACGGCCTGGTACCTGCCGACGTGATGCCCGAGACCTACAACACTAACAACACCTCGAGCATCAGCAACCTCATAGCCCTCAAGCTGCGCGAGGACGGCCTCGAGTTGCGCCGATTGGCTGCCAACAAGTATGCTCTTCCCGCCGATTTGCAGAAGGCAAAAACCAGGATGTTGACTGAAATCTATCGCATGCTGGCCCTCACCATGGGCGAGCCCCCGGCACAGTTCACCTGGCAACAGAAAGACGCCAAGGGCGAGATCGTGGAGACCGCCACCTACACCCCTAAGGAGTTCTACGAGAAATTCGCCAAAACCGACTTCTCCAAGTACTACATGGTGATGAACGACCCCACCCGCGAGTACTACAAAGTGTATGAGATACAGTACGACCGCCACGTCTACGACGGCCAGAACTGGCGCTACCTCAACCTGCCCATGGAGGACATCGCCCCCATGTGCATCGCCAGCATCAAGGACAGCACCATGATGTACTTCAGCTGCGACGTGGGCAAGTTCCTCAACCGCGACAATGGCCTGATGGACATGAACAACTTTGACTATGAGAGCCTGATGGGCACCACCTTCGGCATGGACAAGAAGCAGCGCGTGGCCACCTTCGCCAGTGGCTCGAGCCATGCCATGACCCTCTGCGCCGTAGATCTCGACAAGGACGGCAAGCCGGTTAAGTGGATGGTGGAGAACAGCTGGGGTCCCAACTACGGCTGGCAGGGCAACCTCATCATGACCAACGACTGGTTCAACGAGTACATGTTCCGCGTGGTCCTCGAGGAGAAATATATCCCCGCCAACATCCGCGCCATGATGGACCAGCAGCCCATCATGCTCCCCGCCTGGGACCCAATGTTTGCCCCGGAAGAGTAAAACACAAAAAGCACATTAACCAAACAACCCCACACTTGTACAGTGTGGGGTTATGTTATATTCGAACAACTTGCCTTAAAACTTCATACCAACTTTGATATTAAGTGTACTTGCTCTAGTATGTAATTCCTCAGAACTTGCTCCATCGTAATAACTGAACGAATAATATGTATGATGAGCATTTTGCATACAAATACCAAGTTGAAAGTATAATGTTGTTTTTTTCTCCATACTGATTTCAATTCCGAAAGCAGGTTCCCAAAAGAAACCAACAGCATTCCCTTTCACCGAACCAACATTAAACGTGTAGCCAGCATCGCATAATATCATTGGCTTAACTTTCGTTGTTGTAAAATAATACTGCGCACGTGCGTATACAGGCAACAAATAATCTACAGCGTAAAATGTTTTTGTCTCAGAGTGTATAGAACCAAATTGCATATAGGATCTATATGTATGCATGTATTCTGCATCTGAATATCTAAATCCGATACCAACACCAACATACATACAAGAGTTAATCCTATAGCCATTAACCATCGTGATGCCCAAAGAGTACTTTGTACTTTTGTTCAAAGCAGGGCCTCCATAAATCTCAATTGATTTTTCATAGCCGCTGTTTTGTGCGTTTGCAGCCATTGAAAACAGGACTGCTGACAAAAGAATAGTAATTCTTTTTTTCATTTCATTCATTCATTATGCTCATTCGTACCCCAACAAGCAATTAAACATAAAAGCGTGGTACCGTATACCACATCTCTAATTGGAGGTCCTGAGAAATACCCTGTAATGAAGTTGTAGCAAACAGTCCACGCCAAACACGCAAACCGTTATACTCAGCAGCATTACATTGAAAGTTTCTCAGGTTTCCAATTACTGACTCGGCATAACGCTTCGTTGATTTCCTCATGAAATCGACTGCAAAATTACGACATTTATTTCATTTAGCAAAAATTATTTTCTCCACGTCAGAAAAAATCCGTATCTTTGCACCGCATTTATTACGTAAAAACAATAATAAAATAACAATAAAACAATGAAGAAAGCATTTTTATTCCTTGGCGCTATGGCTATCTGCGCCAGCGCTGTGTTCGCACAGGACGAGAAGAAAGAGGATGAGGGCTACAAGTTCGACACCATCAAGGTGCTGCCTATCACCTCCGTAAAGAACCAGAACAACGCCGGTACCTGCTGGAGCTACAGTGGCATAGCCTTCCTCGAGAGCGAGCTGCTCCGCATGGGCAAGGGCGAATACGACCTGAGCGAAATGTATGTGGTCGAGAAGACCTACAACGACCGCGCCTATGCCGCAGTGCGTACCCACGGCGACGTGAGTTTCAGCCAGGGCGGTGCCTTCAACGATGTCATTTACTGCCTCCGCAACTACGGCATGGTGCCCGACGAGGTGATGCCCGCCGGTAAGATGTACGGCGACACCCTCTCCAACCACACCGAGCTCAGTGCCCTCACCGACGTGATGGTAGAGGCTATCGCCAAAGGCAAGCTGAAGAAGCTCCAGATGGGCCCCGACGGCCAACCCCTGTGGCAGAAAGCCATTGCCGCTGTCCACGAGACCTATCTCGGCCCAATCCCCGAGAAGTTCAACTACAAGGGCGTACAGTATACCCCCAAGAGCTTTGGTGAGAGCCTCGGTCTCAACCCTGACGATTATGTGAGCATCACCAGCTTCACCCACCACCCCTTCTACGAGCAGTTTGTCATCGAAATCCAGGACAACTGGCGCTGGGGCCTGAGCTGGAACCTGCCGCTGGATGAGATGATGGAGGTCTTTGACTACGCCATCGAGAACGGCTACACCATCGCTTGGGGCGCTGACGTCAGCGAACCTGGCTTCCGCTACAGTCGCAAGGGCTTCGCTGTCCTGCCCGCCACCGAGGCCCCCAAGGCCGGCGTGGGTAGCGACCAGGCCAAGTGGAGCGGCATGAAGGCCGGCGAGATTGCCGATGAGGCCGCCAAGCACCCCACTCCGCAGCGCTGGGTCACCCAGGAGGAGCGCCAGCAGGCCTACGACAACTGGGAGACCACCGACGACCACGGCATGCTGATCTTCGGCACCGCCAAGGACCAGATGGGCAACGAGTACTACATGGTAAAGAACA
Source organism: uncultured Bacteroidota bacterium (assembly GCA_902791695.1). Classification (GTDB taxonomy): domain Bacteria; phylum Bacteroidota; class Bacteroidia; order Bacteroidales; family P3; genus Colimorpha. Next base: position 47,552 of record CADAWR010000008.1, on the reverse strand, counting down.
GCTGGGGTCTGTACAACGGCGAGTTCGGCGGCAACTTCTTCTGCAGCAAGGCCTTCGTCCGCTACAAGACCATGAACATCGTGGTCCACAAGGACGCCATCCCCGCCCACATCAAAGCCAAACTCGGCATGACCGACAGCAAGGCTCCTGCCAAGAAAGGCAAAAAGAAATAAGTAGTGAGAATACTTCTCATCACCCCTCCGCTGACGCAGCTCAACACCCCCTACCCCGCAACAGCCTACATGAAAGGATTCTATGCGGGACAAGGCAACGAAGTGCGGCAAGTGGACCTTGGGATAGAGGTGGTCGACAGAGTGCTGTCGGCCACCTTTTTGTCTTCTATCGGCCTCACCGAGCAGGCACGACTGATAGAGCCCATCAAGCGCTTTCTGCGAGGGCAGGACGACACACTGGGGCCACGTATAGCCAACAGAAGCCTGCTGCCAGAGGGCAAACGCTTCGAACAGCTCGACGAGGACAATATGGAGTGGTCATTCGGCGTCAGCGGCACCACCGACAAGGCCATGCACCTTGCCACATTATTTATAGAGGACATCGCCGACCATATCCGCGAACGTGTGGATCCCCATTTCGACCTCGTCCGCTATGCCGAATACCTCAGCAACGATGCCCCTTCCTTCGACCCCCTCTATGGGGAGTTACATCAAAAGCCATCCCCTATTGACCTTATCATGCTGCAGCTACTGGAAGCCATTGTCTGCGACTTTCATCCCGACAAGATTTGCCTCACGGTGCCATTCCCCGGGTGCCTCTACGGCGCTCTCCGTTGCGGCCAGTGGCTCAAGGCCAACACCAAGGCCACCGTAGAAATTGGCGGCGGCTTCCCTAACACCGAATGGCGTCAGCTCTCCGACCAGCGCATCTACGAGTTCTGCGACGAGGTAGCCATCGACGGACACAAAGACGCCGATGAGTATTGCCCCGACTTCAGCGACCTACCGCTGGACAAATACCTCTCACTCACCGAGATGACCAATCCCATGCACCGCCTATGGAGTCAGGGGCGTTGGAACAAGATGGTGATGGCCCACGGCTGCTACTGGCACCGCTGCGCCTTCTGCGACACCTCGCTCGACTACATCGGCAACTACCGTGCTCCCAAGGCCACCACGGTGGTAGACCACATGGAGCGCATCATGGAGCAGACCCACCGCACAGGCTTCCACTTCGTCGACGAGGCCCTGCCGCCCAAGCTTTTAAAAGAGGTTGCCAAGGAGATACTTCGCCGTGGTCTGGCCGTCAGTTTCTGGGGCAACATACGCTTTGAGAAGGCCTATACCACCGAGCTTTGCGACCTGTTGGCCGAGGCCGGCATGGTGGCCGTGAGCGGTGGCCTCGAGGTGGCCAGCGACCGTCTGCTCAAACTGATAGACAAGGGTGTCACCATACACCAGACCGTCGAGGCCTGCCGCCACCTGCGCAACGCAGGCATCATGGTACACACCTACCTCATGTACGGCTTCCCCACCGAGACACTGCAGGAGAGCGTCGACGCCCTCGAGACCGTACGGCGCATGTTCGACGAGGGCATAGTGCAGAGTGCGTTCTGGCATCGCTACGCCATGACCTGCCACTCTCCCAGCGGCCTCAACCCCGAACGCTACGGCGCACGCCGCACCACGCTGGCGCCAAATCCCTTCTGCAATAACGAAGTAGACTGGGAGCCACAGTTCCCTTATGACATTGAGGCCGTCGGCGCAGCACTACGTCTGGCCACATACAACTACATGAACGGTCTCGGCCTCGACCAGCCCGTGCGCTCGTGGTTCCCCATCAAGGTACCCAAGCCCTCACCCACTATTCAATACTGACACGCAAGCCTGCCAGCAACGTTGCGCCTGGCTGCGGCACACCGCCGTGGTCGCGGTAGTGGCGGTCTGTGAGGTTATAACCGCGCACATATACCGTCGCTTTGCGCCACGTGTATTCGGCCCCGGCCCCAACAAGCAGCACGCCGCCGTAGGCGCACACATTGCCGTCATTGTCGGTATAGCGACCTTCGCGGTAGCGGTAGGTGGCGTCGGCTTTCAGCACCAGTCCCTTCATTGGCTCCACGGCCAGCAGCAACGTGCCCTTGTGGCGCAGATACTCTAGCGCCGAGCCGCTGATCCACACACCGGCATCCTGCATCACACGGCACCACGAGTAGGCGGCGCTCAGCGTCATGACGCCAACTCTTGCCGCAGCCGTGACATCCACGCCTATAGCGTCCACCTGGGTGTGGTTCATCGAATACCACACCTCCTCTTCGGGCTTGCGCACCCAGTCGATTATGTCGCTGCCACTGCGGTAATAGGCCGTCAGCCCCGCCAACACTGTCTTGCCTCGCGCCACGACGCCTGCCTCGGCGTTGAGGCTGCTCTCGGCCCCGAGGTCGGAATTGGCACGCTGGTTGACACTCTGGTAATACAAGTCGGTGAACGACGGCACCCTGAAGGTACGCGACAACGATGCGCGCCACGTCATCCTCCCGATGCAGTAAGATGCGTCGGCAGCGAAGCCGTAGTTGAAGCCGAAGCGTGTGTTGTATAGTCCCAGCGCCACAGCCTGCGCATCCCAGCGGCCGGCCGCCAAGTGGTAGCCGCCGAACAACGACAGACCCGTGCGCGACGCAGCCTTGGTGTAGGGTGCCGCCAGCGTGCTATCGGGCTCGCCGAGCACATTGCTCCTGATGCCTTCGCGGCGCACGTCCACACCGCCGAGCAGCTCTCCCCTGCCACACTGCACCGTCGCACGGCTGCGCACACCCGCCGTCGAGCCTATATGGTGGTTGTGTCCTGTGTACCATGCCGGAGCCTCCACCATACCGTCACGGAACAGCTCGAAGCGGTCGCCATGCAGACGCCCGTAGAGCGCTGTCTCCAAGCGCGCTGTGCGCCAGCGGTGCACGTTATATGCCGACGCCACCAGCGTGCGCGTGGCCTCGTACTGGTCGGGATATGTGGTGCTGTAGAAGCCCGCACCGCCGAAACCTTTCATCTGGCCACCCACCTGCAGCTGCCAGTCGTCACGCTCGGCGTGGCGGTGGGCCTGCAGGAAGAGGCTCCCGTGCCGGTAGTCGGTATTGTGCATATATCCGTCACTGCGGTGGTACGAGCCCGCAGCTGTCAGCGCCCAAACACCAGTGTGCGATGTTGCCAGTAACGCGGCATTGGCGGTGCCATAGCTGCCGCCGCTGACCTCGGCCAGCAGCCGCTCGCGATACTCCTCGCACACCACAATGTTCACGCCGCCGCTGAAAGCCACCACGCCGCGCGCCATCATTTGCGACGGCGTCAGCAGCTCCACACGCTCCACCATCGACACGTCGACAGGCAGGTCCATGTTGTGGTGCCCTGTCTGCGCGTCGCTGATGTTGATGCCGTTGAGCATGACGACCATCTGGTCGAAGGTACCTCCATGCACCGACAGGTCGGCCTGCACGTCACCCACGCCACGCGTACGCACATCGACGGCAGGCAGCATGGCGAGGATGTCGCCCACGGTACGGACAAAAGAATGTTGTAAATCCTCGGCGGTGAGCACCGCCGCAGGCTCGGGTGTGCCGAACAGACTGTCGGCAGCCAACACCTGCACATCTGGCAGGGTTCGCGTCTCCCGCTCCTCGTCGGCCTGCGCCATGGCGGTGCCATGCGCCAGCACCACGGCAACGGCGGCCACTGCCACCGACTTGCGCAGCTGGCGGTCGGCGATATACGTGGCCACACGCCCTATCGTCACCTCGCGGTGCAGCGAATTGAAGGCGGCGTAGGCGGCACGGCAATAGCGCCGGAAGCGGAACGCGTTGTTTGTTTGTCTTTGATAGTACATATTGTTTATAGTAAATGTGTCATCTGTTGTAGGGGCAGGCCAGCTGGCAGATGTCGCAGCCCTGCGTGTAGCCGTGGGCGTCGACTTCCGGCGGCAGCTCTCGCTGGTGGTGCGTGGTGTAGTAGGCTGTGCAGCGGCGAACGTCAATCATCTTGTCGCCGATAGCGTGGTTGGGGCACGCCTCAACGCAGAGGTTGCAGTCGGTACAGCCCGACGGCAGCGGCGTGTCGTAGACGTCGCACTCCTCGATAGTCACTATCTCGCCGAGATTAACCCATGAGCCCCATCGCTCGGTGACGAGCAGCGTGTGGCGCCCTATCCATCCCAGACCGGCGCGCGTCGCCCAGTGCTTATCGCTGATAGGCACCGTGTCGCAGCAGCATTTCCCTTCTATTCCGAGCTGCTCGCGCAAAGCAAACAGCATATTCTTGACCACCTTATGGTACTCGCGTGTACGTGCGTATGCCGCCACGCCTCCAGCCGTCTCCGGCGGCGGATAGGCGCTCACACAGCATATAACGCTCCGCGCGCCCGGCAATAATTGCCGCGGATCCATACGTTTGTCAACGTTGCGTTCCATGTAGTCCAACCCACCGTGCCAGCCCTTGGCCAGCCACTGCCGCAGCGGGTATTCTTCGTCGGTAAGCGCCCCGGCAGGCGCCACACCGCAGGCGTCAAAGCCCACAGTCAACGCCGCCCGCTTAATCTCTGCACTACTCAGCATCCTGCTGGTACTTGTCCTTCTTCGAGCCGTCGTACAGCTCGAAGTGCAGGAAACGGCAGTCGAGGGCACCGTTCTGCACCGGTATCTTGCGCGAGGGGTGCAGCCCTATGTGCTTCATGGCCTCGAAGTCGCTGGTGATGAGCCACACATCGCAGTCCTTGCCGTACTTCTGCTTGAAAGTGTCGCCCAACTTCTCGTACATGGCGTTGAGGTCTTCCACCTTGATGCGCTCGCCGTAAGGCGGGTTGGTGACAATCAGGGTCTTGCCCTCCGGCGGCTCCTGGTCGGCAAAATCGCCTATGTGCAGCATCACGTCGTGGTGCAACTTGGTGTACTCAAGGTTCTTCTCGCACTGCTGTATCACCTGCTCGTCGATATCGTTGCCCCATATCTCGCACTCGAAGTCGAGGCTGCCTATCTTGCGGTCCTCGTCATTCTTGACGCTCTTCCACTCGCCTAGGTTGAACTCTTTCCAACGCATGAAACCGAACTTGTTGCCGCGGTAGTACTGCGCCGGTATGTTGTTGGCCATCATGGCGGCCTCTATAAGCATGGTGCCCGAGCCGCACATGGGGTCGTAGAAGTTGCAGTCGCACTTCCAGCCGGCAAGCTTCAGCAGTCCGGCGGCAAGCACTTCGTTGATGGGGGCCACACCTACGCCCTGACGGTAGCCGCGCTTGTGCAGCGAGTCGCCACTGGCGTTCATCAGCAGCGTGACATGGTTGTCGCGTATGTGCAGGTTGAACTTGTAGTCGGGCATCTCGGTGTCTATGCTCGGGCGCTTACCGAAATTGCGGCGGAAGCGGTCCACTATGGCATCCTTGGTCTTGAGGGCTGCATAGTAGCTGTGTGTGAACACCTCGCCGCTGGTCGTCGAGTCAATCATGAAGGTGCAGTCGCAGTCCAGTATCTTCTCCCAGCGTATCTTGTACACCTGGTCGTAGAGCTCCTGGTCGTTGTTGGCGTCAAACTCGGCAAAGGGCTTTAGGATGGCCAGAGCCGTGCGACAGCAGTAGTTGGCGCGGTAGAGCATGCGCATGTCGCCCACAAACTCCACAGCGCGGTTACCCACGGTAACCTCTTCTGCACCAAGCTCGCGCAGCTCGTCGGCAAGCACCTCTTCGAGGCTCACCATCGTCTTGGCCACCATTCTGAATTTCTCGCGCGGCGCCGCATTGCCGGTCACCACCTTTCCACGTTCTTTCTGTATTATCATTGTCGTCTTTATTTCTTAAGGAGCGATATGTCGAGGCTCTTTATGTGGTGCGTGAGAGCACCAACGCTGATGAAGTCGACGCCCGTCTCGGCATAGCGGCGCAGTGTCGCCTCGGTGATACCGCCGCTGGCCTCTGTCTCGTAGCGGCCGCCGATGCGCTTCACGGCCTCGGCCAGCAGCTCCGGCGTGAAGTTGTCGAGCATGATGCGGTGCACACCGCCGTGGTCGAGCACGCGCTGCAGCTCGTCCAGGTCGCGCACCTCAACCTCGATGCGCAGGTCCTTGCCCTTCTCTTTCAAGTACTTGTTGGTGCGGTCGATGGCAGCCTCGATGCCGCCGGCAAAGTCGATGTGGTTGTCCTTGAGCATCACCATGTCGTACAGGCCTATGCGGTGGTTGGTGCCGCCGCCGCACTTGACGGCGTACTTCTCCAACAGGCGCATGTTCGGCGTGGTCTTGCGGGTGTCGAGGAGCTTGGTGTTCAAGCCCTCCAGCATCTTCACCATGCGTCCCGTCTCGGTGGCTATGCCCGACAGGCGCTGCATGAAGTTCAGCGCCGTACGCTCGGCCGTGAGTATGGAGCCGCTGTGGCCCTCGATGGTCATCACCATGTCGCCCACCTCCACGGCGTCGCCGTCGTGCTTCAATAGGCTCACTTTCAGTGTGCTGTCCACTATTTCGAACACCCTACGGCCCACTTCGGCGCCACAAAGGATGCCCGCCTGTTTCATCACCATCTTGGCCGTGCCCGTGGCGTCGGGCGGAATGCAAGCCAGCGTCGAGTGGTCGCCGTCGCCCACATCCTCACGCAAAGCCGAAACGATGATTTCATCGAGGTTGTCTATCTTCTGCATAACAATATGTTTTACAATACAATCACAGCACCACGGCAGGCTTTCGACACCACCATGCGCCGCTGCAAAGATACGACTTTTTTAAATATCTGCCCAAAAAACTTGTGCAACCCCGCAATGGTCCAGCCCCAAAGGCAGGGCTTCGCCCTCTTTGCGGGCCGTACCCGCTCCGTACCCGCTCCGACTGTTCACCGGTTGTTCACCGGTTGTTTAACGGTTTAAACCGTCGAACAACCGGTGAACAACCGGTGAAGAGACGGAGAAGGGACGGAGGGATGACGGTGGGAGAAGGCTTTTTTTTCGGCCAAATTGTGCAAAAAACAATAATAGATTAAAAAATATTCGTATATTTGCCGTTTAGAATAAAACGATGTAAAACTGCCAAGCAGCTCTTTTTCAGCCGGAAGAGCGCTGTTCGGCGTGAAGGAAAGTATATGCAGATAGCAATTTCGGGCAATATCGGAGCAGGAAAGACAGAGCTGACCAAGCTGCTGTCGAAGCACTACGGATACAGAGCCATCTCGGGCTCGGCGGAGGAAAACCCCTACCTCAACAGTTTCTACGAGGACATGCGTCGCTGGTCGTTCAACATGATGGTCTACTCGCTCTACGCCAACATCAAACAGCTCAGCGAACTGAACCGCAGCGGCGAGAACTTCATACGCGACCGGTCGCTCTTCGACGACGCCTACGTCTTCGCCCCCAACCTGCAAGGTATGGGTCTGATGACTTCGCGCGACCTGGCCACCTACACCGACATTTTCGAGATGACATACTCGCTGCTGCCGCAGCCCGACTTGCTGATTTACCTGAAGAGCGACGTGCCTACGCTTATACGCCACATCCAGAAGCGCGGCCGCGAACTGGAGACGGGCATCCGCCTCGACTACCTCACCAACCTCAACGACCGCTACGAGAAATGGGCCGAGAACTACGAGGGCAAGATGCTCGTGGTTGACATGGAGGAGTGCGATTTCGTGGAGAGCCGCGAAGACCTGGGACAAATAATCAACCGCATAGACGCTGAGTTTAACAGCTTGTTCAGAGGATGAAGACACTGATAGTCATACCTGCGAGATATGCGTCGACACGCTTCCCCGGCAAGCCGCTGGCCATGCTGGGCGGCGAGAGCATCGTGTCGCGCGTATGGCGCAAGGCCAACGGTATGAGCGGAGTGGACCGTGCCGTGGTGGCAACCGACGACGAGCGCATCCTTGGCCACGTGCAGGCCATCGGCGGCCAACAGGCGGCCATGATGACCTCGACGGCGCACCGCAGCGGTACCGACCGCTGTGGCGAGGTGCTGCGGCGCCTCAATGAGCAGGGCGAGCACTACGACGTGGTGGTCAACATTCAGGGCGACGAGCCTTTTGTGGAAGAGGGCCAGATAGCAGCTCTGATTGACTGTTTCCGCGGCGAAGGCACCGACATAGCAACCCTGCGCACACCCATACGCACCTTGGACGAGCTGCTGTCGCCAAACAACGTCAAGGTGGTGTGCGACTGCAGCGGCCGCGCCCTCTACTTCAGTCGCCAGCCTATCCCCTACCGCCGCGACGTGGAGCAGGACAGATGGCTCGACGGCATGGCCTACTACAAGCACGTGGGCGTCTACGCTTTCCGTTCCGAGGTGCTCGAACGGCTCTGCAAGCTGGCACCGGCCACACTCGAAGAGTGCGAGAAGCTGGAACAGCTCCGCTGGATGTCGAACGGCTACACCATAGCCGTGCGCGACACCGAACATGCCAACATCGGCATTGACACCCCCGCCGACCTTGCCGAAGCCGAGGCTTGGCTGGCCCGACACAAATAGACAGACGAAAATAAAGAACAAACGATATGAACATAACTGACTTAATTGTCGAATTGCTTGAGAAAGGGCAGAAAGTAGTGATGCCCGGCATTGGAACATTGGACACCGTGCAGCGCACCGCTTACCACGACCCCGCAACCCACACCTACTACCCCGCCGGCCGCGCCATAGCCTTCAGCGAGGCAAGCGATGAGGAATGCGACATCGTCAAGGTGCTCGCCGAACGCGAATGCATCAACGAGGAGGTGGCCAAGCAGATGTGGCTCAACTATATCGACGCCCTCACCGACAAGGTGAAGCGCAGCGGACGCCACACCTTCGGACGCCTCGGCACCCTCACCTGCGACGACAAGCGCACCTTCGGCTTCAAGATGACCGAAGGACTGGTGCTCGACGCCGACAGCAAGGGCGAAATGCCGCTGCAGGATGTGAAGACCTACGACCACGAAGGCGAGGAGGATCCATTCGCACGCTTCGACGAGGAGGAGACTCCCACTCAGGAAGCGCCGGCAGTCGAAGTGGAGCCGGAGCCCGTACAAGAGCCTGTCGCCGTGCCCGAGCCTATGCCCGGCAAGGAGGAAAGCCACTGGGACGAGAGCCTGAAGAAACTGGAAGACATGGAGAAGGATATGCCCACCAGCGACCCGAAGGCCGACGAGCGTACAGAGAAGGAGCGCATCAAGGCCGAGAAGAAAGCCGAGGCCGAGCGCATCAAGTTGGAGAAGAAAGCCGCCGAGCAACAGCGCTACGAGGAGGAGATGCTCGAGAAGCAGCGCAAAGAAGCTGAGAAACGCGAGGCCGAGGAGAAGCGCAAAGCCGCCGAAGAGATGCGCAAGGCTGAGGAGCGCGCCGAGAAGGAGCGTATCAAGGCCGAGAAGCAGGCCGAGGCCAGCCGCCGTAAAGCCGAGAAGGAGGCCGCCAAGGCTGACGCCAAGGCCGAGAAGGAACGCATCAAGGCCGAGAAGAAGGCCGCCGCACTGGCAGCCATGGCTGCACGCGAGAACGCCAAGGCCGAGGCAGCAGCACGCAGCAACGCCAATATGGACACCGCCAAGCAGGCCACCGCACAGCTGGCTCAGGAAGAGCGTCAGCGCCGCGAGGCCGAGAAACAGGCCACCAAGGCTGAGAAGAAGGCCGAGAAGGAGCGCCGCCGCGCCGAGAAGAAAGCGAACAAGGACGACGACAAGAAGCGCCGCATATGGCCGATAATACTGATAATACTGGCATTGCTGCTGCTCTGCGGCGGTGCCGCCTACTACCTGCTGTCGCGCAACAACGGCGCAAAGCCTGCCACCACCACGGAAAGCACCACACACATCGATGCTCCGGCAGTGACACCGTTCACCTTCAACCCCGACATGATCGACTACTCAGGCCGCGAGATAGCCGAGCAGGGCGACATGGTGTGCATCTACATGCGCGACTACATCAACACATATCTCGCCGACCGTGGCTTCAGCAGCGCCCGCGTGCCGATGATGGACCGCATACGCCAGTATGCCAACGAACGCCTCGAGCAGATGCTCGGCGAGCGTTTCGCTGTGCAGCGCCTGCTGTCGTACGACGACTATATCTACAACTACAACGAATCGTTCCTGAAGAACCGCTACGCACGCAGCTGCCGCGGCAAGGTGCAGAGCGAGCTGATGAGCTACCGCGCACTTGACGACATGCTCTACCGTCTGGCCGACGAGCTCGGATTGCAACCCGGCAACGGCGGACAGAAGACCGCAGCCGAGGTGCAGCAGGTAAAGGCCGACGAGCAGAAAGAGATAGAGCGCCGCAAACAGGCAGCTCCGCCAACGGATTCGCCGGTGTACGTGTACGTTGAGAAGGGCAGCAAGCAGGGCTTCGACCTCATAGCAGGCTTCTACCTCAACAAGAACACCGCCGCCAAGATGACCGCCAAGCTGCACGACATGGGCTGCGACGCCTACATCATAGAGTTCAACGACCTCTACTACGTGAGCATGGGCAGTGCCAGCAGCCAGACGGCGGCAGAGGCTCTGTACAAGCACGTGAAGAGTTGGTACGACGGCGACCTGGTTATCAAGAAGTGGTAAACTGATGGGACACCACAAGCTGCAGCGCTTCGCCGAGAACCTCACGTTCCCCAACCTGTTCCAGGTAGGCTTCGAGCAACTGGAGCAGGAGGGGTTTGCCCTCAAGGGCAAGTGGCACGAGCATTTCGGCAACGGCAACCCCATAACGCTGGAGCTGGGATGCGGCAAGGGCGACTACACTCTGGCGCTGGCACGCATACATCCGGAGCGCAACTACATAGGTGTCGACATCAAGGGCGCACGCCTATGGCGCGGTGCCAAGACCGCCGTCGAGGAACCGCTGCCCAACGTGGCTTTCATACGCACACGCATAGAGCTGATAGACCGCTTCTTCGCCCCCGGCGAGGTGAGCGAGATATGGATCACTTTCTGCGACCCACAGCTGAAGAAGCCAAACAAACGCCTCACAGCGCCACGCTTCCTCGACACCTACAGCCGCTTCCTCGCCCCGCAGAGCGTCATGCACCTCAAGACCGACAGCCAGGAGCTCTACGACTACACCCTCAACGAGGTGCTGCCCACACGCAACGTGGAGATACTCGCCAGCACCAACGACCTCTACAGTGTGCCCGCCGACTCGATTGACGGCGCCATCTTCGCCGAGGCCAAGCTAACACAGACATTCTACGAGCGCATGTTCCTCGCAGAAGGCAAGCCTATCACATACATCAAGTGGATAAACAATTAACATAAAACAATAACAAACAAATAAAACATCAATCATTATGTCAGGACACAACAAATGGTCAAAGATTAAGAGAGCCAAAGGAGCAGCCGATGCCAAGCGCTCGAAACAGTGGAGCAACATTCTGAAACAGGTCACCATCGCCGTGCGCGAAGGTGGTGCCGACCCCGACAGCAACCCCCGCCTGCGTCTGCTCATCCAGAACGCCCGTGGCTGCAACATGCCCAAGGACACTCTGCAGCGTTCCATCAACAAGGCCAACGACAAGGATGCAGCCCAGATGATGGAACTCACCTTCGAGTGCCATGTGAACCACGGCATCGCCCTCTTCATCGAGGCCCTCTCGGACAACAACAACCGCACCGTCGCCAACGTGAAGAGCATCATGAACAAGAACGGTGGCACGCTGGAGACCAACGGCAGCCTCGCCTTCCTCTTCACCCGCAAGGGCGTCTTCGTGGTGCCCCGCAAACCCGAGATGGACGTTGAAGAACTCGAGATGGAGCTCATCGACGGCGGCCTGGAAGAGATGGAGGTCGACGACGAATACCTGACCCTCTACACTGCCTACGAAGACTTCGGCAACATGGTCAAAATGCTTGAGCAGAAGGGCATCGAGTGTGAGAGCGCCGAACTGCAGCGCATCCCCAACACCCTGCGCCAGGTCGACACCGAGACCATCCGCAAGGTCATGAAAATCATAGGCATCCTCGAGGAGGACGAAGACGTCACCAACGTCTACCACGACATGGAAATCCCCGACGACTTCGAGGAGGAGTAATGTCTAAATTGTACTTAGTACCGACACCTGTAGGGAACCTCGGCGACATGACCTATCGTGGAGTCGAGGTTCTCCGCTCTGTCGACCTCATACTGGCCGAAGACACCCGCACCAGTCGCGTGCTGATGCAGCACTACGGCATCGATACTCCGCTGCAGAGCTACCACATCTTCAACGAGCACCAGACGGTGGCGGGCCTCGTCGAGCGCCTGAAGGCAGGCACCACTATCGCCGTCATCACCGACGCCGGCACCCCCGGCATCAGCGACCCGGGATTCCTGCTGGTGCGAGAAGCGGTGAAGGAGGGCATCGAGGTGGAGTGTCTGCCCGGCGCCACAGCCTTCGTACCAGCACTCATCGACAGCGGCCTGCCGTGCGACCGTTTCGTCTTCCTCGGCTTCCTGCCCCACAAGAAAGGGCGCCAGACGGCCATCAAAGCCCTCGCCGACGAGCAGCGCACCATGATTATCTACGAGAGCCCCTACCGCCTCGTAAAGCTGCTGGAGGAGCTGCAGGAAGTGCTCGGTGCAGAACGTCAGGTCAGCGTCAGCCGCGAAATCAGCAAACTTCACGCCGAGACAGCTCGCGGCACCATAGCAGAAGTGCTCGCCCACTTCAAAGCAAAAGAAGTCAAAGGCGAAATCGTCGTCATCCTCACCGGCAACCAATAACTTCTAACTCAAAGTCATGCCAATAAAAGTCTTCGTCTTCCGTCTCGCCTGCGCCCTTCTCGCCGGCATCATCATCGGCACCCAGCGTGAACTCAAACAGCGTCAGGCCGGCCTGACCACCAATTCGCTCGTCGCCGTCGGAGCCTGTCTGTTCATCTTACTTAGCGAGAGCGTCATCATGCACGCCATAGCCAGTGGCGGCCCTGTTAACAACGATAATTTGCGCGTGCTGTCGCAAGTGGTGACTGGCATCGGATTCCTCGGCGCCGGTGTAATCATGAAAGACGGATTGACCATCCACGGCCTCTCGTCAGCTGCCACCATCTGGTGCTCCGCCGCCGTGGGATGCATCTGCGGCTACGGCCTCTGGCGCGAAGCCGGCATCGCTGTCTGCGTCATCATCCTCATCAACTGGGGCCTCAAGAGCATTGAGCCTTTCATAAAGAAATTATTCGGCAAAGGCGACGAATAAAGCCGTCGCTTCATCTATCGCCGGCAAGGCACCTCACCCAGCCGAAGGCCATAGCCTTCCACGTGAGCCCCTCACGCTGTTCCAGCATGTAGGCCGACCGCTCGAACGGTATTTCGCGGTAAGCTCTATTGGCATCCCTGTACCGCAGCAACCCCACAACCCAGAACAGCACATACAGCACATAGAACGGCACCACCAGCAGCGTGGCCTGCTGCCACAGGTGCACCGTCTCGTGCCTCACCTCCCGCGGCGTCAGACGCACGTCCCTATAGAAGACCACGGGGAACAGCGTGATGGCATGAAACCCCTTAGCTGGAAAGCATCTGGTATGTATCGTGATGGGCTTCACCTCTTCGAGTCACCGGCGATGAGCAGTATTATCCACGTCAGCAACGGCGAGACGAGCAGCGACAGCAGTATCCACCCAAGTGGGTCGCGGTGCCGCCGCTTCGCCATCCGGCGGGTGATGCCTATATAAACCCAATAGACGAAGAACAATACCGCCGCAACCGTCAGTATTCCCAATGGCACTTGCCACACCAGCGGGTCGACCACTATTTCAACAATATGCATCATCATCAGTTATTTCGTTCTGTACGACTTCAGCTCGAACTTCACCTTATACTTGCGGCCGGGATTAGTCGGCACTACCTCACTCTTATAGTACGCATAATCCTCGTCATGTCCATAGCCCTTCAGTTGGAAGCTCTTCACCAACCCCGGCTCTATTGTCACCGCCTTGGTGAAATCCTGATAATCCAGCATATTGCCGTTCATGTCATAGTATATCATGCGACCCGTGACCTGGGTGACGGTCTTGTCGGTGTTGTTCTTCAAGGCCACAATAGCATCCGAATTTAACCAGTCGTGACTGTATTTCGCCAGCATGACGGCGTTGGGGCTGTTCGCAGCGGTCGCGCTCCCCGCTTTGACCTGTGCCGACGACGTCTCGCGCGGCTCTGAGGCCACCTTCTCGCGTGATTCCTGTGAGGCCGCAGGCTTGTCGCCTGACTTCATCTGATTCATCTCCTGACGTAGCTGTCGCACCTCATTCTTGATCGCTCGCCATTCACTCTCGGGCACCATTATGACACCATCCGACTCCTCCTGCAGTGGCTCTTCGACGTCAAAGGCATACTCATTCTCCGTGCCGTGCGAGTCCTCCCAGCGTATCAAACCCGTCTTCCAGAGCAGTGCAACCACAAGGCCCACAATAACAAGCCAGAGGATAACCCTCAGCACCCCACTTTTCTTCCTTTCATTCATTTCGTCTTGCATATATATAGCTGTTTTTGTTTCTTCCGACTGCAAAGATACAACTTTTCACCGAAACGGCCAAAAGTTTTTTTGATTGTTCTAGTACTTATCTACCCTCGGCGGCCATAGGCAGCTGGCACGCCTCTTCTTCTGTAGCGTAAGGGATCGGTTTGTGACGGTAGAGCGACAGCATCTTCTCGTTCAGCAGCAGCTCCACCTCTCGCATCGTGTGCTCCAGCCTCTTAGGCGTCAGCTGACATTCCCACACCACGATCACCTGCCATCCGTTCTCCTGCAGCACGCGGTAGTTCTCTCGGTCGCGCTCCTGGTTGCGACGGATTTTGTTGACCCAGAACTCCCTGTTCGTCGTCGGAATCTTGCAGCACTTTGAACTTTGAACCTTGAATCCTGAATCTTGAATTGGTGGCTCCGCCACCCCGTGTCCATGCCAGAAACAACCGTTCACGAATATCGCCGTCCTATAGGTCCGCAGCACGATGTCCGGCTTCCCGGGCACACTTTTGACATTCAACCGATACCGATACCCATGACTCCACAGCCACCGCCGCACCTTCAGCTCCGGCTTCGTCCCCGAACCCTTGATATGCGACATGCACCTATGCCGCTGCTCCGGTGTCATCGTGTCGGTCATAGTGTTATTCCTTCACGGATTGTTCAAGTTGGAGGAAGCGGTCGAAGTCGCTTTGGTAAAGTTGGTCTTGTACGATGCGGAATTTCTCAAACTCACTCTCGGCATGAGCCTTGGCTAGTTCTGCGGAAATCCTTCCTGCATCTTTTAGGATATCCTTATCCCACAGCGTCAGGAATCCGTTTAGGCGTTCCTCCCAGTCTTCCATAGTCATAGGAATGTGACGTATGGCCTGCATCTCAGCCAAGTCGAGGTATGCCGACACAATACGCGACAACTGCTGCAGTTCATTTTCCGTCAGGTAGTTCTTGGCGACAGAGACATCGTATTTATGTATCTTGCCTTCAGGAGCACCCTCCCACGAGGTCAGTCCCATGTGTTCTTTGTTGGCATCGGCGCGTTCGTAGATAAGCTCCGCAGCAGTATGCTGGTGGACAGAGTAGTGCAGTTTGTTCTGCACGGCGGCAAAGAAACGTTTAGTGGAGGTGGCGGTGGGGTCGTAGTCGATACTGGTGGCGTAGATATCCGTGATTTTCTGGTAGAAACGGCGTTCTGAAAGACGTATCTCGCGGACCTTTTCCAACTGTTTCTCGAAGTAGTCCTTGGTAAGAATGGTACCGCCTTTCTTCAGACGCTCGTCGTCCATCACCCAACCCTGTATGGTATAATCCTTCACTATGGCGTTGGCCCACTTGCGGAACTGAACCGCTCGTTCATTGTTCACCTTGAACCCCACAGCGACAATCATCTGAAGGCTATAGTGATTGGTATTGTATGTTTTACCATCGGATGCAGTTATCCAATATTTTCGGATAACTGAATTCTCATCCAGTTCATGGTCTCCCAAAATCTTCTTGATATGATAGTTGATAGTCCTGACATCAACACCATACAGCTCCGCCATCAGTCGCTGTGTCAGCCAGATATTCTCATCCTCATAACGCAGTTCCACGCTCCCAGGTTGGTCTCCGACAGTGCTGACAAAAGTAAGATATTCCGCAGCTGCGCTGCGGATGGTTATTTCGTGTTTGGATTTCTTCTGCATCGTTTTATTTTTTTGCAAAGATATGACTTTTTCTTTGTCTGTGCAAATAAAATTCTCCTTCCCATCCTGTTCCTCCGTTCTCGCTAGAGAATATAGAAGCACCCATTGACGATTATCGCCGTCCTGTACGGCCGCATCACGATGTCCGGCTTCCCCGGCACACTCTTCACGTTCAACCGATACCGATACCCATGACTCCACAGCCACCGCCGCACCTTCTGCTCCGGCTTCGTCCCCAAACCCTTGATATGCGACATGCATCTATGCCGCTGCTCCGCTGTCATCGTGTCGGTCATCGGGTTTAAACCTCCCCGTTATACATCTTCATCGTATACTCGAACGATATCAGCTCACCGGGTTGCATCTTGGAACGGTAAATATCCACCACCGATTCACCAATAGGTATATAACGTCCCAAACGCAACCTCAATGCAGGATTCCCTTCGACGGTTGTGAAACCAATCCTCACGACCTCATAATAGCCATCGATACCACCCGCCACCATCGGCAGGAAGTAACGAATATCCATCAAATTCACAGCAGGTATACGCTCCATCACATACGATTTGGCTTCGTGATCTACAAACTGTTTGAAGTTGCTGTCTGTACGACGCACCAAACCCGTAAGGATATTCTTTTCTTCTGGCTTCTCTTTGATGAGAGCTGGCGTTTCCACGATTGCACGTTCTATCACCTCTCGCGGATTCTCACCCAAAGTACAATCTACTACATAGAAATGCTTGCGGAGTTCTTCCAACAGTTTCTCATTGTTTTCTTCGTCTTGCTTGTCCAAAGCCAACGAGTAGTAGTTGGTGTCAGCGTATGGTGTGTACATCTTACCCAACACTTCTTGGAAGTGGGTCTTTATGTAGTGTTTCCCGTCTTCATTCGGGAGGGCTCTCATCGCATAGAATTGGTAGTTTGTCTGAAGCATCTTCTGTATCTCTTCGCGGAAAATACCTCTTACCCTCTTCTTCCAACAGGCTTTCTTGAACTTGTTGTTCAATGCATAGAGCGACACCACAAACAAGAAGTTGACGTCATAGTGACATACCAACAGCGTATCTCTGTCGAACAATCGGTTGCTGAACTGGTCGGAGGTGAAGTATTTGTTCTTTTTCTCCGTCAGCCGGATGGTGTCGCGATAGCTCAAGTCTTCCTCCATCGTGGCGCTG
The DNA here is from genome assembly GCA_902791695.1 of uncultured Bacteroidota bacterium. Taxonomy (GTDB): domain Bacteria; phylum Bacteroidota; class Bacteroidia; order Bacteroidales; family P3; genus Colimorpha. Next base: position 30,316 of record CADAWR010000008.1, on the reverse strand, counting down.
ATGAAGAAATTAGGGATGATATTGTATCCCTCCGTCACATCGTCGCGCAACTTCGGCACCTCTCTGAATTGGTTCCAATCCTTCTTCCAGTCTTCGTCGTTCTCGTCGCCCCTCATAAACAGGTTCAGATTCCATTGAATCACGTTGCGGGCATAAGTGAACTGCTTGGCCACCGACTCGCGTCCTATGGGATGGTTCCGTTTGTAATACTTAGAGTCGCCGATGTAGTATATGGGTTTGTCTTTCTCGTGGGTGGTCAGCCCTTGATAAGTGTAGATATGGTCGACCATCTTGCCATCCTCCTGCTTCTTCAATCCGGCAGGCACCTCTCCTGTTTCTCCTATCAGTTCATCGATAATGGCTTCGAATACAATGTTGAAGTTCTTTACCAGCAGATAGTCCTTTTGCCCCAAATCCAGAGCCACATTCTTGGCTCTGTTGAAGAAAGCGAAGCACAGCTGCCACAATTGGATGGCTTTGTCCGAGAAGTATTTGTACTTGATTTGCTGCAGACGGGTTTTCCCGTATCCGTCCAGGTAGTTCTGGAATTTTCGCCCTGTAATCAACTCATAGTTGCAGTTGATTTTTACCGGGAACCCGTAATGCTCGTTGATATAGTTCAGTATAGAGAAGAATATGACCAGCAGCTCCTCGTCGAAATTGATTTGCCGCTTCTTATTCACGGGGTTCACATAGATGGCATTGTTGTCTTGTATCACAGCGTCGGTGCGAGCTATGGTACGCGTCCAGTTTATCTTGTTGAACCCCGAGTGCATATTCTTGATGATGAACAGGAAGAATTGCTGGTTGTCCTCGTTGAACTGAATCAGCGACAGCAGGATATCCAGGAAGGTGTTGTTCCGCTGACGCCGCCCTTTGTTCACCTGTGCCATCTTGCGGTGATACACTATCGAGGTATCGTTTCGCTTGTCGTTATAGAATACCACTACGGCACGATAGATCCACACCGAGAAGTCGTAGATGAAATTCTTCTGCACATCGGTCAGAGGCGATTCCTCGTTGACGCAGATGATGTCTTCCGGACGGTATTGGCCAAACACCAATTCTTGCCCCTCTTTCACCTCCAGCAGCACCTTGGGAAGAATAAAGACACAATCGTATACGTCGGGGTGACTGTTGAAATAATATCCAACATAATTCACCGAGACGTAGCCTTCGATGTCTTCCAAAGCATCAATACCGTATATGGTTTGCCTGACATCGTCAGCCCTGTATCTGTATTCTTCTATCAGGATGCGCATTGGTTATACATTTACAATGGTCATTCCCACATTAAGCATTTCGTTCAAATCCTCGAGGATTCTTACATATGTATATGTTTTGGCTCCTCTAACTAAATAGTAATCGCCTATTTGATAGTACGAATAACCTTTGTTGTTGTCTAACTCCGGATACTTCTCCTTAGATATGAGCGGCCTGCCTAAACGGACATATTTTAATCGATCCAATACGGTTACAACTCTTTCTATCCCGATTTTTTCTATTGCCTTGCTGTATGCATCGAAAGTGTTAATCCTTGTGTCGAAAATCTGTCCATCCGGGAATTGAACTTCCTTTAAATAGTTTTTTTCATTGTTTGAAAGAACCGATTCTTCGAGTTTTTCCGTGTCAACAACATCATTTTCTTTGTTGATATCAACAGCAGCCAGTCCTAAGTTTTGCAGGAACAGTTCTACTTTGTCGTCGCGGACAACTGCTCTCCCGTTGGCATCGACATCGTAGAACTTAGCAAAGGTCAGCTCTTCCTCGCCGTCTTGGAATATGTCGCTGGCGAAGGCTTGGTCTTTGAAAACGTCGTTCCACAGGTAGAACACCACCTTCGAGACGAAGGTCTCTGCCGAGATTTCACCATTGTCGGCTTTGCAGAAGAAATAACCCAGTTTCTTGTCTTCCGACTTGGTTTGTTCTCCAATCTCGGCGTTGATTTTCTCAACAAACTGCCACCAGTCGTAGCTGTTTGTCTTGGTCTTTATTTTCCATCCTAAAGACATCCCGTTTTCTTTCCCTTCGCAGATGGGCATATATTTCCAATCCCAGCGGCGTTTGAAGGCGCTGTCTATCGGGAAGAGGCTCTGGTCGCTGGTGTTCATCGTCGCCCAGATGTAGAGGTTGTCGGGCAGCAGCAGCACATCGCCGTTCAGCACCTTGCTTACGATATCCTTGTCATAGATGCTATTTATGCGGTCGGCGTCGGCGATGGACAGGTCCTTAAAGGCCTTCGCCAGCTGCTTCTTCATATCTTTGTCGGCGGTGATGGGGTAGTCGGAGAAACCGTAGCGGTTGCGGTCGAGCAGCTGGAAGAGGTCGCCAAAGATCTGGGCGCAGTTGCCGCGATTGATTTCCTCGATGACGAGGTATTGCTCTTTGGCCATCTCGCCGGCTGGAGTTTCGGCGTAAGCTTTCCAGGCGTTGGTGTAAGCTTGCAGGAAAGCTTGTTCCACAAACTCATATACGATGCGGTTCTCGGTGACCTGCTTGCCGTTTTCGACGATTACCTTTCCGGTAACGTCTCTGACGGGAATTTCGATGGATGTGGGCTTATAGGCACCCACGAAGGTGGAGTAGTCGCTGTCCGGGTGAAAGGTGGTGCGAATGACCTCTTTGTCCTTGGTAAGACGGTTTATCTCGAAGGATTTGCCCGTACCAGGAGCACCGTAGTAGATTTGCTGGAGTAGTTGGGATGTGAAGAACCTTTCTGGTTCTGCGATAGATTCTTCTCTGGTTCTCATAAAGAAAACCGAAGATGGGTTAATTGTTATTTCTCCTTTTTTGTAAAAATGAATACAGAAAGACTTTTGTATATTGTTTTCCTGGCTCTCAATACACACAATATCTCCTTCTTGGACGTTATGACATCTAAAAAGTTCGCCCAAGCTTGGTATCCGTTTTTCTTGATTAGAGTTTTTGAAGTACACAAATCTAAGGTTAACAGATTCTTCAATAGAATTTGTTGTGTCAACTGCAGTAAAGTTAACTTCTAAAACGGGGCCATTTTCTATGGCTTTATTACCAAAGAATGCTTCGTAATCAAAGTTATTTGGCAAACGAATGTAGGTTTCATGAGTTCCAGTTTTGCCAACTTCAGCTAGAGTCAATTCTTTGTAGAATAAAACAGACTTTTTCATATATATTTCTTTATTATTTCTGCAATTTGTTTTGCCATCAATACTGGCACAGCATTACCTATTTGCATATATGTTTTCAGATACGCTCCAAGGAATAGATAGTCATCTGGAAAAGACTGAACTCTTGCAGCTTCGCGAGGTGTTAAACTTCTCACTTGATATGGATGAATATGAGACAAGCAATCCATCTTCATGTGAGCAGTAATGGTTCTGCAAGGCTTGTCTGCATAAAGTTTGAAATACTTATCCTTGAAAATCCCATTTCTATGCGCATATGGCATAATATCTGCTATTTTGGGGTTTGTAGCATCTTCACCTTGTTCCAAACGTTTGAAGATTTCGTAGTTTACATCACTACAATAGCGAGCTTTGTGGTTGAATACATAAGGTAGTTTTCGTCCAGAATTAATGCTCTTCAGATAAAGATTTCCACAGCTATCATAGTTATTTATTCCAATTTTCATTCCCGTTTTCTCATCATCTACTTCCGTCTGACCTTTAATGCGAGGTGCATCTAGTGGTTTTATGAATTCAAGAGCTGACTGTAAATTAAAGTGAGGATTCTTTTTGCAAGTTTGTTCTATTTTTTGGAAAAGAAGCTCTGGAGTAATTTGCCTGGATTCAGAAATATCGTTTCTGACGGCTATATAGATTAGCCTTTCCCTGCTTTGAGACACTCCAAAGTTTACTGAATTAAGCAAACGATAAGCAACATCGTAGGAATACTCTTTACCATCTTTTTGTATCAGGATGGATTTGTAGTCTTCAACAACCTGATTTGCGACAGAGAGCATCCCTCTAACATTTTCCATTACCACGAATTTAGGACAGATTCTCTTTATCGCTTCAATATAATATTTGTAAAGTTCATTTCGCGGGTCATCAATAATGCGCTGTTGATTTGCGCTACTGAAACCTTGGCAAGGAGGCCCTCCTACCACGATGTCAACATCTTCTGTCACATAGTTCTCAATGTTTGATACAATCTTTCTAATATCTTCTTTTAATACTTTGTCAGAAGGAAGTTCGGGGTGATTGTATCGATATGTTCTTACACAAACCTCTTCGAAATCGTTGGCAAAGCAAACTTTGAATCCGGCTTGGGTGAAGCCGCAACTAAGTCCTCCTGCTCCAGCGAAGAAATCGACCATCTTAGGCTTATGTGTTTTTGATTCTTTTTTCTGGAGTTCTTTGCGTTTTTTGTTGCTCAATTTGTCGAGCTGATTGCCATACAACTGTTGGTGGGTCAAGTAAAAGGACAATGCCGAAACGAATCTATCATAAATGCCCGCTATAGTTTTTTTTAGTAGAGAGAGGTCTTCTTCCGAATATATTACTCCCATATCCTTCATTTCCTTAATCATATCAACAGAAGGAATGGACACTTGGGGTATACTGATAATCTCACGCTCGGCCATCACTTCTACCAAACGTATAAACACCAGAACCTTTTCGGTGAATTCTTCTTTATTTGTTATATGTCCTACATCCTCAAATATCATTACTTAATATCTTCTAAATTCTTTGTGATAGATTTTGCTAATGCCTCTGCAAAGAGGGGAGGAACGGCATTGCCAATTTGTTTGTATTTTTCACCCCTAGAACCTTTAAACTCAAAGTCATCAGGGAATGATTGTATTCTGGCAGCTTCCCGAACAGTAAATGTACGCCTCTGTGCTTCATCAGGATGTATAAACTGAAACCCATCCTTATGAATATGGGCGAGAATGGTCTTGGACGGCAAATCCCACCACTGAACCACATAGCTGTTATCAAACACTCGTGCGTGTTCGTGCTCATATTGCGGCATTGCTCGTCTTAGCTGACCGAAAGACCAGTGATTACGAATCATCACCTGAAATCTTTCTCTATCCAAGTCGTTATGTCTACGGGCAACATGATCCATCAAGGGGTGAATGCCTTTCTTTCCTATCCTTTTCAAAAAATCATTATTGCAAGGATAGTTATATTCTTCTGTTGATGCGTCATATCCGGGCTCAACGGGTGGTAAGTCGCCTATTGCCTGCTTAACGTCAACAAAGTGTTTTCTGCCTTTTCTTTCGCCTTCTGGAGTTTCTGGATTCCAATGAGTCTTTACGACATCTTGGTACAGTTGCAAAGGATCTTTGTCAATATCCTTCCGTACACCAATGATTATTACTCTTTTGCGTAGTTGGGGAACACCATAATCAGCTGTATTATGTACAAGAACTTCGGGATTGCCGACCACCTTATATCTTTTGCCTAAAGACTTAAGTACCTTTGGGAATATGGGAGCACCGTTAACTTGAGCAGAAAGAAGACCTATTACATTTTCAAAAACAAAGAATTTTGGATGATAATGTTCCAGAATCTTCACATAACTTTCAAAAAGATAGTTTCGAGGGTCAGTTGCCATTTTCTTGCCATCTCTAACCCTACCTGCTGTTGAATATGCCTGACAAGGTGGACCACCTATGATGATGTCAACAGTCCTTCCATTTACAGCGCTGTCAATTCTTTCAAGGATGTCTTTTGATGTTATGTCGTGTTCAATTACTTCTTTCTCGTAGTCTTTATATCCATAATACTTCATCCTTGTTCGAAGAGTCTCACAACACCAATGGTCAAATTCAACATGGGCAAGAGCCGTAAACCCTTGCCTATAGAATCCTTCAGAAAGGCCGCCACATCCAGCGAACAAGTCTATGAATGTATATTTCTTTTTTGACATTTCCTTATCCTTCAAATCCTAATTCTTTGGCCTTCTCAACAATCTTCAATGCGAAGAGGGTCTGTTCTAATATTGTCGTTCCCAACGAAGTAGGGGCTAATATCGGTTGTATAATTCGTATCGTACTTCATCTGTCAATTATTAAGTTTAGTCACATATCAGTCACATAAAACAAGCTCTGTTTTTCAGTAGTTTACGTTTTACTACCACTTGAATCGTCACATATCAGTCACATAAGATTTAATTCATCCTTGGATTCATCTTCCTCCACAATCTTTCCCACAATCTGTCGCAACCGCTCTGTGTCGGGCAGATACAACTCGTATTTCGACACGAATAGGTTGGTGTTCAAACCATAGGTGGCATATTCCACCATCAGGTCGTCCTTGTAGTGCGAGAGGATGATGCCGATGGGAGGATTGTCATCGGGTTGATTCTCTTCTTTGGCAAAATAACCAAGATACATATTCATCTGCCCAATGTCCTCATGCTGTACTCCATCGCGTTTCAGATCAATCAGAACAAAACAACGCAGTATGCGGTGATAAAACACCAAGTCGCAATGGTAGTGGCGATTGTTGACGGAGATGGGATATTGCCGTTTGACAAATGTGAAACCCTTTCCCATCTCGAGCAGGAACATCTGCAGGTTGTCTATGATGCGCTGCTCCAATAGCGTCTCCGAGTAACGGTAGTCTTCCTGAATTCCAAGGAACTCCAAAGTGTAACTGTCGCGAACCACATCTTCCGGCTTTTGGACGGTGATGCCCTCTTTGGCCAATGCAAGCACGCCCTCTTTGTCTTTGCTGGCTGCCAACCGGAGATATAAAGCAGAGCTCATCTGTCGTTTCAAAGTGCGCACATCCCACTTCTGAGCGATGCATTCTTTCTCGTAAAAATTACGTTCAAGGTCGTCTTCTGCCTGCATCAAGACGCAAATATGCGTCCAGCTCAAATTGTCAGTCACTGACTGACAATTGGGGTATAGCAGATAGAACTTCCTCATATTCACAAGGTTTGGACGGCTGAATCCGCGTCCAAGACGCGCCGTAAGTTGATGTGATAGTGCGGTCAATGTGGAAGTACCGTAAGCCACCTTCACCTGTCCACCCTGCTCGTATTCCACAATGTATTTCCCAATCTGCCAATAAGCCTTGGTCATCGTGGCGTTGATATGTGAGGCGACCTTCCTACGCGCATCGTTAATGGCCATCGATATATTGTCAATCAACGGTTGCAGCGTAGTGATACTATCTGTAGTTGTAATGACTTTTGACATAGACGTTATCCTTCAAATCCTAATTCTTTGGCCTTCTCGACAATCTTCAATGCGAAAAGGGCTTGTTTCAACGAGGTGATTCCTCGGTTGCGGGACTTCATCGTGCCAAAATTGAACGCAGCCTTACGCTCGATGGGCGTCAACAATCCGTGACTCTTTGCCCATTGCGCCAAAGCAAACCAATAAGCGGGCTCGATGGCTTCGGCCTCCTGGATGCGGCTCTGCTGCGTCTCGTTCAGATAGGAACCGTCATCATTGGTGTCCGGCTGCATCAGATTGTCGCCAAACTTCTCCACCTCGCCCAGCTTCAGCTTCAATTTGTTCCAGCAATCGGGACGCTTGCTCCACTCACCCACATTCGACGACTGGTTTCCGCCCGATGCACCACCCGTCAGATGCTCCCACACCAAGGGGATCAAACTCTCTACCTTGCTGACCACCTCGGGTTGCACCGCCTGGTGCTCCCAGATATATGTCAAATCAAGATTGCCACCCGAAAGGAAGGAGACGGAGGACATCAGATAGGCATTCATATTGGCCTTGTAGCCACCGAGGTTCTTCGACTTCACCAACTCGTCAATCTTGTTGAAGAGGATGCCTTTGGCAATGACCTTCTTGAAATAGACAGCCGAAATGGTCGGTTTCTCACGCTTGATATCGGCCACAAACAATTTGTAATTTTGTTCAGCTCCTCTACAAACGTCCCCTGGGCGCTGTCGCCAAGCAACTTCGTACTTGGCAATATCGGTCTTGGTGACTTTCTGCTTCTTGGGATACTCCACCTTAAAGCTGCGCTCGTTGAAACCATCCAGCTGAGCCAGCTGGTCGAGATACTGCCCACGTGTACGCTCAAAATACCACTTGCAGATGGGCTTGTTGTTGCCATTGGGCACCCACTCGGTACGGCTGAACTTTTCAAGGTTCACAAGGTAGGGGTCGTTGGCAGAGAAGTCGGAATTCTTGATGGCCGTCTGGCTGTTGGCCGAGACGGATATCTGTTTGATGAGTTCGTCGTTGTGGTCGGCATCGTGAATAACGCTGATCTTCATAGGCACAAACACACGGCTGAGGTCCACACTCTTGTCCGACAGGGATGCTGCGATTGAGGCAGTCGTCTGGCCACCATTCACTATCTGCCAATCGTACAGGCGGGTGATATACAGCATTCCGTCCTTCTCCTTGGTTTCTATCTCGCTGGCGGTGGTAGAGATTCCGTTGTTGAACGAGAAGAACATATCGGGTTTTTCGCGCAACGTGCGACGGATTTCTTTGTTCACCTTGCCTTTGAATTGGAGGAAGGTGCGCACGTTCTTCTCCAACAGCACCTGCTGGTATTGGCGATAAATCTTGGCCAACGTGATGCCGGGAATGATGGCAAGATAGGCGTCGACGAAAAGGTTCTGCTCGGTCATCTTCAGGCATTGCAGCTCGGTGTTGTAGGTGGTCGGGAAATCAATCTCCACTTTCTCTTTGCCGGCACGGATGTTGTGTTGCTGATACACACGTTGCATATCCCATACGTTGAATTCGATTACAAATTCATCATTCTCGCTTTCAACTGCCGGAGGCACAACCGAGGGGTCTGTCAATCCGTCGGTGATGACATAGATGCGCAGCTGGTTGATAAGGCCTTTGGTGCTTTGCACAAGTTTGGCAACTTCGACAATCTCGTCATTAGGCGTCACTTCTTGGTTCTTGAACAGTTGGCCGTTCATGGCCTCGCGGTAGAAAGCGCTCAGATAATTGAACCCTTGTTCCACTTTGCCATTGTTCACCTTTCCAAGGAGAGTATCGGCTTTGATAAGATAGAAGAGGTCGAGCGATTCCGCCTCGTCGTTGTAGTCATAGGCGGTGATACGGGCACGCGTCTTTTGGAACGTGCAAATCTCGGGGGCGTTCACTTCGCCGTTATCCTCAATGTACTCCAAGATGCTTGTGGCTAGTTCCTGGTCGTAGTCATTGCCCGTCATTTCGGCCGACATCTTAACATTGTCGATAAATTCCTGTGCAAATTCTTTTATATCCATCCTTGCAACTATTTTCAGATGGGCACAAAAAAGCCCTCTTTGTTTCTTAAAAGAGGGCGTGGATGCGATTGGGATACCTTGGTTTAGCACGACCAATCAGACAACAATCACAGTTCACGCCCTATATTTTTAGCGCGAACATCCGTGTATCGCCTGATTGCTGAAAGTGTATGAGGTGCTAATTCGGTATCCTCAGCTTAATCAAGGATGTTCTACTTTACTATTTCTCTGTTTTTCTTATTTATACGTTTCTATTTCTGCTATATTTACACCTGCAAATATACAAAATAATCTCCATACCGCCAAACTACAATATATAATAATGTAGAATAAACATACAGAAGCAAAGATATTATAGAATTGCAGGTTTGCACAAACACAATTTTTCCGGATATCTCACGTTAGAATGAAAAAACGCAATTATGTCACGCGCAGATGGCAGTATATTAGGATTTGAGCACGGGAAGATCGGCGACCGCATAGCGGTGGTGCTCAACGGGAAGCAGATCTACAAAAAGCTGTACAAGCCCACAAATCCGCAGACGCCCAAGCAACAGCAGCACCGCGCCAAGATTGCTTTCGTCAACCGCCTCGCGGCGGTGTTGGCGGATGCCGTCAAACTCGGCTTTGCGTTGGTGCCGAAGCCGGGCAGCATGCAGTCGCCACGCAACGCGTTCGTGAAGACGAACTGGGACAACGGATCCATCATCTGGAACGAGGACAAATGCGAATGGGCACTCTGCCCGGAGCGGCTGCTGGTGGCATACGGTCCTCGCCACATCGACGGAAGAATAACAGCGTCAGTCGACAACGGGAAGCTGCACATTTCATGCACCAACCCAGGACTGAAAGAGCGCAATGCGGTGGACGACGACCAACTGATGGTGGCGGTATATCGGCCGGCGATACCCACCATGCACCTTTACGAAGGGCCTTTGCGTAAAGAGTGCGGCGAATGTGATTTCATGCTGCCGACAGACACCTCCGGCAAAGACGACGTCATGCATGTATACGCATGGTTCCAAGCCACCCTTTACCACCGTGCCGGTGGTGGCAAAGATACCGTCCGCCCCAACCAAGCAAGTCCCAGCGTCTACCTCGGCGGTTTCCACCTATAGCACATCCGATACCACCAAACATTTTAGAGGCTTGTTGGAGCCTTTTTACCCCCTACTTACAGTGGAGTTACCCCCTACTTACCCTATAGTTACCATAGAATTACTATAGCATTACCTTAGAGTTACCTTAGAATTTTATTCACGACATAGAGGTCTGATCAAGAACCACTTATTATTATATCAAAGATATAATAATAGTTTATGGAGTTGCTTAACCCAGAGAGGTGACGAGTGGGTTCCTCCCCGACTGCCATTTTGTCAGCCGTCTGCCACTTGGCACGGATGTTGTCTTATCTCTATCAGAACTATCAGAACAATCAGAATTCTTTTAGTTCTTTTCGTTTTGATTGAAACAAAAAAATAGATATTATGCAAGGCAAACTTAACGTACAGACCGAGAACATCTTCCCGGTAATCAAGAAGTTCCTCTATTCGGACCATGAGATTTTCCTGCGCGAGCTCATCAGCAACGCCGTCGATGCCACGCAGAAGCTTAAGACCCTCTCGACCCGCGGCGACTTCAAGGGCGAGCTGGGCGACCTGACCATCGACGTGAAGATCGACTCGAAGAAGAAGACCCTCACCGTCAGCGACCGCGGCATCGGCATGACCGCCGACGAGGTGGAAAAGTACATCAACCAGATAGCCTTCAGCGGCGTCACCGACTTCATGGAGAAGTACAAAGACAGCCACGAGCCGCTGATCGGCCACTTCGGCCTCGGCTTCTACAGCGCCTTCATGGTCAGCGACAAGGTGGAGATCTTCACCAAGAGCTGGAAAGACGAGCCCGCACAGCATTGGAGCTGCGAGGGCAATCCGGAGTTCAGCATGGAGGAGGACAAGAAGCACACCGACCGCGGCACCGACATCGTGCTGCACATCGCCGACGACTGCAAGGAGTTCCTCGAAGAGGGCACCATCCTGCAGCTGCTGAAGAAATACTGCCGCTTCATGCCCGTAGCCATCCGCTTCGGCGAGGAGAGCGTGTGGGTGGACAGTGAGACCGACTGCGACAAAGACGGCAAGCCGAAGAGAGTGGAGAAGAAGCAGCCACGCATCATCAACGACCCCGAGCCCGCTTGGAAGAAATCGCCGTCGTCGCTGACCGACGAGGATTATAAGAAGTTCTACCACGAGCTGTTCCCCATGAATTTCGAGGAGCCACTGTTCCAGATACACCTCAACGTCGACTACCCCTTCAACCTCACCGGCATCCTCTATTTCCCGAAGGTGCGCAAGACCATCGACCCCAACCGCAACAAGATACAGCTCTACTGCAACCAGGTGTTCGTCACCGACCAGGTCGAGGGCGTGGTGCCCGACTACCTGATGCTGCTGCACGGCGTGCTCGATAGCCCCGACATCCCGCTGAACGTCAGCCGCAGCTACCTCCAGAGCGACGGCAACGTGAAGAAAATTTCGCAGCACATCAGCAAGAAGGTGGCCGACAAGCTGGAAGAGATGTCGAAGAAAAAGGAAGGTGAGGAGAAGAGCGCGTTGGAGGAGAAGTGGGACGACATCAAGATCTTCGTCCAGTACGGCATGCTGACAGATGAAAAATTCTGCGAGCGCGCCATGAAGTTCTACCTGCTCAAGGGTGTGGACGGCACGTACTACACGTTGGATTCCTACCGCGAGAAAATCAAAGCCCTGCAGACCGACAAGGACAAGACCGTCTGCTACCTCTACGCCAGCGACGCCGAGGAAGAGCACGCCTACATCGAGAAAGCCAAGGCCAAAGGCTACGACGTGCTGCTGATGGACTCGCCCCTGGAGAGCCACTTCATCAACCTGCTGGAGCAGAAGCTCGAGAAGAGCCGCTTCGTCCGCGTGGACAGCGACACGGTGGAGAAACTCATCCCCCACGACGACGCCATCCCCGAGAAGCTCAGCAAAGAGGAGAAAGAGAAGCTGCAGCCCATCATCGAAGGCGAGATTGACAAGCAGCGCTTCACCGTGCAGCTCGAGAGCCTTGAGGAGAGCGACGCCCCCATGCAGGTGACGCAGAGCGAATTCATGCGCCGCTACCGCGAGATGGCGCAGACCTCGGGCGGCGGCATGGGCTTCTATGGCGAGCTGCCGGAGAGCTACAACCTCGTCGTCAACATCAACCACCCCCTCATCACCCGTGTACTCAACGAGACCGACGGCGAGAAGCAGAAGGAGCTCGTCCACCAACTCACCGACCTGGCCCTGCTGGCCAACGGCCTGCTGAAAGGCGAAGCCTTGAGCAAGTTCCTCAAACGCTCGGTGGAGATGATTTGACCGGCCAAAATGTGATCCGAAAAAAGAGGGAGAATGCTGTGCAGACGGCATTCTCCCTTTTATTATATTCTTTACATAAAACGCCTGTCGCAGCGCGGTGGATGAATCAAGGCCTTAGTCTTTTTGATTGTTAAAAAACGTTAATATGATTATTTTTTTAATCCGATGCACAATAATGACAATTTAGAGCCGTTAGTATGGTGATTATTTTTTTAATCAAATGTTCAATTTTTAAATCAAACATACGATGGCAAGGAAGAAAAACGAGACGGCGACGACGCTGACCAAAGCCGAAGAGCAGGTGATGCAGGCGGTGTGGAATTTGGGCAAAGGTTTTGCGGGCGAGATAGCCGAGGCGGTGGAAGAGCCCAAACCGGCCTACCGCACCGTGCTGACCGAGATTCGCATTTTGGAGCAGAAGGGCTTTGTCGGTCACCAAGAATTGGGTGGCAACAACCAGTACTATCCGCTGGTGAGCAAAGCCGAATACTCTGGTCGGATGCTCGGCACGCTGATGGACAATTATTTTGGCGGCAGCTACCGCCAACTGGTTTCGTTCTTCATGGCTGACAACAACATCGGCCGCGAGGACCTCGACGCTCTGGCCAAGATTATCGAGGAGAAGAGAAAGGAGGTGCAGCCATGAGATACCTGCTGCTGGCCGCCGCGGCGACGGCCCTCTTTTTCGCTGCCTACTGGGTGCTGATGCGCCATGAGAAGCGTCACCAGATGGTGCGGTGGTATCTGATGGGCACGTTGGTTCTCTCGTTGCTTCTGCCGGCCATCCACCTGCGGTTGGCCGTGCCGCAGCAGCACATCGCTGGCAATTTGCCTGGCATCTTCAGTCAGGCCAGCCTGCCTGGCATGGCCAGCACCGACAGTACGGCTAGCACAGCTGCTACAGCCGATGCCGGCAGTGTTTCCTTTGCACAGGTGTTCCTCTGGGTGTGGCTGACGGGCTTTGCCGTGGCGGCCACGCTGCTGGCGGTGAGGGTGTTGCACCTGCGCCGGAGGATGCGCGCCCTACCCTGCCGCGAAGAGGACGGCATCAGCCTCACCCTGCTCGACGACGACACTCCTGCCTTCTCGTTCGGCAAGCATATCGTCGTCGGCACCAAAAGCTTCTCCGAGGCCGAGGTGCAGCAACTCGTGGGACACGAGCGGGTGCATGTGCGCCAGCGCCACACCGCGGACATCATGCTCTGCGAGCTAGCCAAGGTGGTGCTGTGGTTCGACCCTTTCATATATCTATACGCTCGCGAGCTCAAGCGCGTGCACGAGTACATCGCCGACAGCGCGATGATGAGCGCCGACTATGCCAAACTGTTCTACCACCAGGTGAGCGGTCACCGCTACAGCCCGCTGGCCCACTGCTTCGACTACCGCATGGTGCACCAGCGCATCGCCATGATGGCGCAGCAGCGCCGTCACGGAGGATGGCTCAAGCCACTGGCGGCCCTGCCCATCGTCGCCATGGTGCTACTTGTGGCCTGTTCTCCGAAATCAAACAGTCCTCTGGTGGGCCAGTGGGAATATGTAGGCATCACGAGAGAATTCATCTATGACGATGGGAAAACCGACTTCCAGATCATGGAAGAAGAACCCGACAACACATACCCGAGAATAAGCGACCTCAACTTCCGCGCCGACGGCACCGCGACAGTGATAGCCTGGGACGTGAGCAAATGGGTCACTGACGAAGAGAACGACGACACAAAGACCCTTGTGCCCGGCGACACCTTCGACTACACACCCTACGCCGTCGAATGGCAAGTGGTGGCCGACACGCTCCTGATGTGCAACGACAAAGGTGGCCGCGAAGCATTTCACATTGTAAGCCTCGACGACGACACGCTCGTCTTCGTCTCGAGCAGCATCTTCCATCTACAAAACAGAGGAGAAGGCCACACTCGCGAAACCTACACCTACCGCCGCAAGAAATAACCTAAACACCACATAACATGAAGCGTACAGCAATCGTGCTGCTGCTCCTCGGAGCGGCGGCGGGCATGGGTTACGCCCAAACCAATGACACCATCGTCCTCGACAGCCTTTACATCCCCGAGTCGGTACGACAACTGAAGGAGATGGAGATTACCGCCGAGCGGCCCCTCTACAGCGTCGACGGCGAAAAACAGATGTACAACGTCGGCGACGACCCCAGCGTGCAGACCGGCACCGCCAGCGACGCCCTTCAAAATGCTCCCGGCGTAGAGGTTGACGCCGAGGGCAACATCACCCTGCGCGGCTCGCAGAGCGTTGACGTGTGGATCGACGACCGCCCCTCGCACCTCAGCGGCGAGTCCCTACGACAGTATATCAAGACATTGCCAGCAGGCGCCATCGAGCGCATCGAGGTCATCACCAACCCCTCGGCACGCTACGGGGGTGGCGGCCCGGTGGTGAACCTGGTGATGCGCCGCAAGGTGAAGCGCAACGAGTTCCTCTCGCTCGGCGCCAGTGGCAACCTGCGCCCGCAGGTGTCGCCTTGGGTCAGCTACGTCTATGCCAACAAGCGTTTCTCCATCAACCTCTACGCCGAGTACGACTATTCCCACACCTGGACCGACCAAAGCGGCAGCAACGTGATGTTCACCCCGACGGGCGACACCAGCGCCGTGCGCAGCTACACCAGCCGTCAGGACTACTACCGCCACGGCAGCTACCTGTGGCTCAGCGGCCACTACGACATCGACACCCAGCGCACCGTCAGCTTCTGGGGCGGTGCCTATCCCTCGCTGGCCACATGCAAGGGCAACACAAATATGCAATGGGACGAACGTATCTACTCGCCGGGCGACTACAGCTATCGTACGGCATTCAGCTCTCGCGACGTGAACTGGGGCACCTTCGGTGGCGTGGACTACACCCACCGGTTCAACGACGAAGGAAAGAAGTTCTGGCTGCAACTCGGTGGCAACACCCATGCTTACCTCAGCGAGAGCGACGAGACGCGCACCTACGATGTGCTTTCTACCCTCGACTACGCCACGCACGACTCCTATCCCAGCAACTCCGGTGTCGGCCTCTCGGCCGAAGGCGGCTATACCCTGCCGTTCGGGCAGAAATGGGAGCTGGAGGTAGGTGCCGCCGGCGACATAGGCACTCCCAGCCACTACGCCTTCACCTCCGACAGCATCATCGACGGCGTCGCAGTGCGCGACCGTCTGCGCAGCTATGAGATGAGCGAAAGCAGTTGGAGCTACAGCGTCTACACCACCCTACTGCGCCGTTTCGGCAACCTCACCGTCAAGTTGGGATTCAGGGCTGGACACGGCCACACAGAAGGCACATGGAACGGCCACACCTCGGCCACCGTCGACCGCACCATCATCGAACCGCTGCCTTCCGTCCATCTTACTTACCGCACCAAGAACATGCACAATTTCAGCCTCAGCTGGACGCGCCGCGTCGCCGCCCCCGATGCCGACGACCTCACGTCCTTCATCACCTATGGCACCGAGAACTATTCCGTCGGCAATCCCGACCTGAAGTCCACCGTGTCACAAAACCTCGAGGGCCGCTGGGACAAGTACTTCGACGGCTTCGGCAACGTCGGTGCTGAACTTTTCTGGCGAGCCGAGCAAGACGCCATCAGCTCCATTGGCGACGTGGCCTACAGCGAGGTCTTCGGGCGCGAGGTGTCGTACACCATGCCCCACAACATCGGCGACGCCGGGCTGGCTGGCGGCACGCTGAACGTCACCTACCGTCCCACAGCATTCTTCAACCTGCGTCTCTCGGCTTCGGCCTACAACTACCACTACCGCCTCCAGTACCGCCCAGGCGAATGGACCGAGGATGCCGCCTGGAGCGGCCGCCTGCGTCTCAACGCATGGGCCAAATTGTGGAAAGTGCTGCAGGTGTTCGGCACCGTGAGCTACACCACGCGGCAAATCGCCCCGATGAACATCCACGAGCCCACGTTCCGCACCGACCTCGGCCTGAGTGCCGACCTGCTTGACCGCAAGCTGTCGCTCTACCTCAACGTGAAGGATGTCTTCGGCAGCGACGGCGAGCAGTGGCAGACCACCAACCCCTACTACCAGGGCGGCGGCCGGCGCACCCATGGCTCGCAGTACATCTCGCTCGGCCTCACCCTGCGTTTTGGGAAAATGGAACTTGAAAATATGGCCCGGACAGGTGGACAAAACTGACATAGACCGGCTAGGCATAAGGTATTATGGAACAAATTGTTTTGTCGGATTCACAAAAAGTTGTACTTTTGCAGCCCGAAAAACATACATCTATCCATGAAACAGATCATCCTTACCCTGGCAGCGGCGGCCATGCTCTTCACCGCCTGCGGCACAAAACAGGAGACAGCAAAAGAAGAACAAACGAATAACAATACCCAAATGGAACTGAAGGACGTCAACGAGCGCGTCAATATGGGCGCCAAGCTGTATGTCACGCCGCAGCCGGCGCTGATGATCGCCACCTACGACGCCGAGGGCAACCCCGACGTGATGATGGCCGCCTGGGGTGGCCAGTACGAGGGCAACCAGGTCTGCTTCCAACTCAGCAGCCACAAGACCACCGACAACCTGCGCCTCAACAAGGCCTTTACCCTCAGCTATGCCGACGCCCGCACGGTGGCGGAGAGCGACTACTTCGGCATCGCCAGCGGCCGCGACGTGAAGGACAAGGTGGCCCACGTGGGCTTCCATTGCACCAAGAGCGCGAACGTCAACGCCCCCATCATCGACGAGTACCCGTTGGCCATGGAGTGCAAGGTGGTGGAGATGATTGAGCGCGATGGCGGCGGCGCCTTCGTCGTGGGCGAAATTGTCAACGCCGTAGCCGACCCCGCCATCCTCACAGATGGCAAGATCGACATCAAGAAGCTCAACCCGCTGGTGTGGGACGCCTCCAGCCTCAACTACTTCACCATCGCCGACAGCGTGGGCAAAGCCTGGAACAGCGGCATGGCGCTGAAGTAATAATCACCCCTCGACGCGTTCGAGGAGGAAACTCACAGGCCGGAAACCGTCGTTGCAGCTTATCATAGCGCTGTAAGGATTGCGCATCCAGCCATCAAAGAAATTTCCGCGCCCGGCGGCAAGTTCTGCGACAAACCATTGCATGCTCTCCCATGCGCTGTCGCACATGCCGCCGGGCTTTTTTGCATCTTTACTCACCCATACCTGCCCTTCTCTCACGTCGCAGGTATGCTCTATGGGGTTCTCATACTTTGTCTGCAAGTCCTTGTAGTCGGCCTTGCGTATGGCAGTAATGCGGACGTCGTACATCTCAGTCAATGGTTACTTTATGGGTTTTGCCGTCGTACCTGATGACGCATGTCTTGTCGCCGCAACGGTAACGGACGGTGAAGGAATCCCATTCCGACGGCACGCGAGGCTCGACGACAATATTGTCGCCCTCCTTGCGGATGCCGAGGATATTCTCGATACCGGTCTTATACGCCCACGAGGCGGAGCCTGTGTACCATGTCCAGCCGCCACGGCCTGGGTGCTGCGGGTTGCTGTAGATATCGGCAGCCATGCAGTAAGGCTCGACCTTGTACTTGAGCACGTCGGCCAACGTCTGCGTGCGGTGTACGGGGTTGATGATAGAGTATAGATAGTATGCAATGTCGTTGCGGTTCTCCTTGAGCTGCGCCATGATGTACCACATGGCGCCGTGGGTGTACTGGCCACCGTTCTCGCGGACGCCGACGGGGTAGTTCATGATGTAGCCGGGGGAAGGCTTGGAGTCCTTGAAGGCAGGCGTGAGGAGCTGGATAATCTCGTGCTCACGGTTGACGAGGCGATTGTCCGTCTCGCGCATAACGGAGGCCTTCTGCTCGGGCGTTGCCACATCGGTAAGTATGCTCCACGCCTGCGATATGAGGTCAATCTGGCACTCAATATTGTTGCGGCTACCCATGGCGTCGCCATTGTCGTAGTAGGCACGGAGGAACCAGTTGCCGTCCCAGGCGTGGTGCTGTATGGCATCGACAATGCGACGTTTGGCGGCAGACAGCTCTTCGCAGTAGGTGAGGTCGGCATCCGGCATCAGCTGCGTCAGCTGCTCCATCTTGGGCAACAGGTCGGCCAGGAAGAACGCCACCCAGACGCTCTCGCCCTTGCCCTCGACGCCCACGGCCGACATGCCGTCGTTCCAGTCGCCACAACCCATCAGCGGCAATCCATGGCTGCCAATGCGACTGAGGCTCCGGTTGACAGATCGGCGCAGATGCTCGTAAAGGGTGGCCGTTTCGTTGCTTGAGCAGTAGTTCAGGCAGCGCTCGTTCTCACCTTGCAGCAGCTGGTCGGAGATACAGAAGGGCACCTGTTCGGAGAGGATGGAAATATCGCCGGTGACATGCACATACTGGTGTGTGACGAAGACAAGCCAGAGGTAGTCGTCGCTAAAGGTAGTACGAGCACCCATCTTCATGCTTTCATGCCACCAATGCAGCACGTCGCCCTCGGCGAACTGGTGCGCCGCATGGTCGAGAATTTGGCGCCGTGCATAAGCAGGATCGGAGTAGAGCACCGACATGACATCCTGCAGCTGGTCGCGGAAGCCCGTGGCGCCACCCACCTGATAGAAGCCGGCACGCGCAAAGAGTCGCGACGAATAGACCTGGTAGAGATACCAGCGGTTGAGCATATAATTGAAGCTACGGTCGGGTGTCTCCACCTGTATGTGCGATAGCTTTTCGTCCCAGTAGGCGACGACACGGCCAAACTCGGCGTTGATACCCTCCACGGAATATCCGGACACTCCGGATCCACCGCCAACGGCAATCACAAAGGCCAGTTGTTTCTCGCCGCCAGCGGGGACGTTGACGGTGAGACCGAGGCGCTTGCGATTAGGATAGTTGAGGCTGACATCCGTCAAAGGCTCGGTGGCCGTAAGCTGCAGCACCTGGTCGTGATAGATGGGGTGGTATACGTTGCGGACACGCAGCGTGTTGGCTGTGGCATCCCACTCGGAATGCAGGTAACGCGCTGTCTGCTCCTCACTCATACCGAGGACGAGTTTGTACACCATATCAAGCTGCACGTCCATAGGCTCAGCCGTCTTGTTGGCAACTTTAATCTGGTAGTACTTCTCCTGCTTGTCGCAAGCCACGAAGAGGCGCACGGCGACGCTGAGGTCATCGTAGTCGGCATCAAAGGCCGACCAGCCCTGACTGTGGCGCGCGGTGGCGGGGACAAACTGCCGTTTGTTGATGAGGAGCATCTCGCTCGCGTTGTCGCGCACAATGTCATTGCTCCAGCCGGTGAGCTTGAACTGCTGAGCATTGTGGGCGAAGGTGAAGCCCGCCATCGTAGAGCTGGCGATGCAGCCGAAATGCTGCTCGTTGGCAATCACATTGACCCACGGCATCGGCGTGTTGGTGTTGGTGACCACATAGTCGCGGCCGTCGTTGTCGAAGCCGCCGTACTGGTTGTAGAACTCGAGGTTGCTCCACACGCGGAACTCCTTGCGGGGCTTCAGCACCGGATACTCAATCTTGTCCTGGTAATGCTGGTTGGCCACCTCGAGGCGCCGCAGCTGCTGTGCTATGGTGATGCCCTCGCTGGTGTTGAAAGTTAGGCGCGCCACAGTATGGAGCAGTATGCGCTCGGCCTCGCTGAGCTCGTTGCCGTTGAGCACGAACACCTTGCCAGCGTCGCTGTGCTCGGCCCACAGGTGCTCGGTGTTGGCCATACCATTGATGAAATGGTAGAGGCCGTCGCGCTCTTGTTCCGGAGCATCGTTGATGAACACCAGGTCGAGGCGTAGGCCGTGAATCTTGTAGTACTCGAAAGCCCGCAGCATCTCCTTGGCGAAGCCGGAGCTCTCCATGCTGTCAATCTCCATGAGGAGTATGGCGAGGTCGCCACTGATACCGAATCGCCAGAGGCCGCTCTGCGAGAGCGTGTTCTTGGCCAGCAGGTCGTTGCGGTCGTTGCCGAGGGTGGCCGTCTGGGCCATATACTTGGCAATGCTGTTGTATAGGCGCATCTGCGAGCCCTTGAGCAGCGTCATGCTGGTGCGCATATTGTTGAAGACGCTGGCGGTCTTGAAAGCGTGCTCCACATCCATGGGGCTCTGGTACTGCTCGGTGAGCTGCAGCAGGTGCTCCTTGGCCTTCGAGAAGCCCGTAAGCATGTAAGCCTCGACGCTCTTGCCCGCCGGTATGTGGATGCGGCGGCGCATGGAGAAGACCGGGTCGAGTGTTGTGCCCACAGTGCCCGTCAGCGTGCGGCGGCTCTCGATGATGTCGGCGTGACGGAGACTGTTGCCGCGACCGAGGAACTTGAGGCGCGAGGTCTCGTACTCTACCAGGCGCGACTCGGTATCGTCCGTCCACAGGCGGTGCAACATGTAGTTGTGTGTGCCGTGGTTGCTTGGGCGGTTGAAGAGGAGAGCCTCGTGTTCGGCGTCGTACTCCGAGAGCACCTTCATGCCATTGAAGACGCGGTGGTTCTCATCCTCGGCGCCCTCGGCAAGCACCACCTCACCATAGGAAGTCAGCTCGAGGTCGACCGGCTGGCCGCTGTTGTTGGTGAAGGTCATGCGGCGTATCTCGGCGCTACGGTCCTTGAGCACGGTGATTTCGGTCTTCGTCTCGATGCCTTCGTCGACACGCAGGTAGCTTATCTTGTCGCTGGCAAAGCTCACGTGGTAGCTCTCGGGCATTACGTCGAGCGGAGCGTAGGTGTTGCACCACAGCTTGTCGTCGCGCAGGTTGCGTATGTAAAGGAACGAGCCGTAGTGGTCGGCACTTATCTTGCGGTAGCGGTTGAGCATGATGTTGCGGAAGCGCGAGAAGCCGCTGCCGCGGTCGTTCATCAGCACCGTATACTGTCCGTTGCTGATCACACCAATCTCAGGCACGTTGGCTATGGTGTCGAAGTCGCGCGCGTCGCTCTCCGTCTGAACCTTGCTGTAGCGGTAGCGCTTGTACTGCGTCACCTTGAGGTCTATGTAGGGCTTCACCTGGGCTTTCTCCTTGAGCAGTGTCTCCATGCTCTTCATGGCAGGTTCCTGCATGAAGCAACGCTGCAGGCAGTGGTCGCCGAGATAGTTGGCCAGCGATGCCAGAATCATGCCCTGATGGTGGGCGTAGTGGGCCTTCACCGGCACATGGTCCTCGTCGTCATAGCTCTCGAAGAAGCCGAACTCGTCGTACATGCCCAGCTTCTTGAAGCGTTGCATGTTGTCGTAGACGGCGCGGTCGTCGATACCGATGGTCATCAGCGAACTGTAGGGCGAGATGACGATACGGTCGGGCGTGGTGTTCTGGAACTTGAGGTACGGCACACCGAACGCGTGGTACTTGTAGTTCTGCGCGTCGTCGAGCTCGTTGTAGGCCGTTTCGGAGATGCCCCACGGCATATCGCCGTCGCCACTGTTGCGCATAAAGGCGCGCTGGGCGCGGATGGCGAAGCTGTAGGTCTCATCCATCAGCGTGTGTTTATAGGTAGGCAGGAAGATAAGCGGCATAAAGTATTCAAACAGCGTGCCGTACCACGACGCCACACCCTTATAGCCCTTATACTGCACCAGCGTCTTGTCGAGGCAGAACCAATGCTTGTATGGAGCGTCGCCCTGCGCTATGGTCAGGAAGCTCGTCAGGCGCGCCTCGCTGGCGAAGTTGTTGTAGTGGTAGGGCAAAAGCGTATAGTTGGTGGTATCGTAACCTATGCTGAACACATCCAGCTCGGGGTTGTAGAGCTTCATGAAGTCCGTCTCGTCGATAAGACGCTGCACCTGTGCGAGGAGCGACTGCGTGGCCGAGGAGCTCGTTTCTCCTGCCAACCAGCCCTTCACCACATATAGGCACGCCACGAAGTTGCCGCTGTCGCAGGTGCTGATGAAGAAGTTCGGCAGTGCCTTGAGGTTGGCAATGCCGTACCAGTTGTAGAGGTGGCCGTTCCACTTCTGCAGGCGGCACACGGTGTCTATGATATGGCCAAGCCGCTTCACAGCCTCGTCGCGGGTGATGAAGCCCAGCTCGGCGGCACTGATGACGGCGGTCATCGAATAGCCGATATTCGTCGGCGAAGTCTTGTAGTCGGTACGGTTCTCGCGGTTCAGCTGGTAGTTGTCGGGTATCAGCCAGTTGTTCTCCTCGGTGATGAGGCTGTCGAAGAAGTGCCACGTGTCCTTGGCCAGCTGGCGCACCTCGTCGGTCTCCTTGTCGGTCAGGTGCTTCTTGTCCTGCGGGAACTTCTTGCCAAGCCAGTACATCAACTCCGGCGCGCCGCACCATGCCAGCACGCAGAACACTATGCCGACCCAACCAAGCACTCCCACCTCACCAAGCACTCCCAATGCCACCAGCGCTCCGCTGGCCACATAGTTGAACCAAAACTTTTTGACATAGTCGTCCCAAGTGCCCTTCGTGCTCTTCGATGCCTCGTCGCTGGTTATCCACGCCAGCAGGTCGTGGTGGCTCACCCACATGCGCCAGCAGGCGCGCACCGCCGCGTCGGTGTACATCCACGCCTCCTTCGGCAGCAGGGCGAACTGCACCAGCGAACGGTAGATGATGACACGGAATCCACGCATCAGCGTCATATAGTAGCGGTAACGCTTGCCGAAACGCGGAAGCGTGGTTATCTGCCCGATGATAAAGAACACTATGGGGCTTGCCACTGCCAGCAACGCGCCAAGCAGGAACCACAGGCCGTCGATATCGTTGGTGCCGTCGATGCCGTTGGCAGCGTCGATGGCGTAACCCACGAAGATAAGCACCACCAGCGCCAAGTTCAGCATCGACCGGCGCAGGTTGTCGAATATCTTCCAGCGCCCTATCGTGTTCACCTGGTTCTTCACCCGCTCGCCCTTCTCGTTGCGCACCCTGTTCTTCAGCCAGCCTATAATCTGCCAGTCGCCGCGCGTCCAGCGGTGGTGGCGCTTGGCGTCGTCTATGTAGTTGCTGGGATTGTCGTCGAAAAGCTCCACGTCGTTGATAAGGCCGCAGCGTATGTGGCAGCCCTCGATCAGGTCGTGGCTCAATATCAGGTTCTCCGGGAAAGTACCCTTCAGCACCTGCTGGAACACGCGCAGGTCATAGATGCCCTTGCCGCAGAACGAACCCTCGTTGAAGATGTCCTGGTACAGCTCGAAGCTCGCCGTGGTGTATACATCAAGGCCGCCCAAGCCCGCAAAAAGCTGCGCGTAGCGGCTCTTGTTCGTAACCTCCACGTCGACGTTGACGCGCGGCTGCATGATGCCGTAGCCACTGTCCACCCTGCGGCCGTCCTCGCTCAGCTTCGCACGGTTCAGCGGGTGCGCCATTGCTCCTATCAGCTTCTGCGCCGAATAGAGCACCAGCTCCGTGTCAGTGTCCAACGTGATAATAAACTGTATCGGACACCTATCATGCCCACTCATCCCACTCAACCCTTTAAACCCATCAAGCCAACCGCTAATCGTCTCGCAGCGGAACCGCCGGGCCTTCTCCTCGTCCGACGTCTGACCCAGCACCAGGTCGTTGAAGTGCAGTATCGCGCCACGCTTGCGCTCGTGACCCAGCCACGTCTGCTCACCCTCGCTCCAAGCACGGCGGCGGTAGACGAAATTGAAGATTGGAGCACCGTACTTCTCGTTCAGCTCCTTCACCTTCTCCAGGCCTGCCTGCACCACCTCCTCGTCCCACGGCGCATCCTCCTCCTTGTACGAAGCCGCGTCGCCCACAAGCGTATAGTACAGGTTCTGCCTGCGGCTCTCGAAGCGTTGCCCCTCCGACGCACGGTTTATATTGCTCAGGTAGTACACCTCCAGCACACCCAGCAGCTCCTCCACCTTCGCCCTGTTTTTCAATATCGTGGGCATGATCACCATCGTCGCGTATTCGTCGGGAATGAGGCCGTCCTTGAACTTCAGCTTGAACGTACCTCTGGGCTTGTGCAACTTGCCCAGCAGCCAGTTGAAAAGGTCTATCACTATCTGGCTCATCGGCAGCCACATCAGCAGCGTCAGCACCGCGCTCAGCCAGCCGAAACCCCTCATGCCGCCGGCCCCATAGGCAAACAACGCCGACAGCACCAAGCTCCCCAGCGTCACTATCCATATATAGCCGTGGGCACGGGCATTCCACCGCTTCGGCGGGAACAGCTGCCAGCCCACATGCTCGCCACCCTCGTCGGCTTTGGCCACAAGCCCCTTCACCAACTCGTACTCCTTCACCTTGCGCCTCCTCGCCATCTGCACCACCTTGCCGCGGTAGTCGTCCTTCGTCTTGTCCTGCATCTGGTCGTACATGCCCGCCTTCTCACCCTTGAGTGCCTTCTCCGAAAAGCTCACGGCGTCGATAAGCTCGGCCATCGGCAGCTTCGTCATCTTCTTCAACGAGTTGAAGATGTTCATCATCTCAAGGTTCTGCCGCGCCGCCTCGTCCAAGTGAGCCATGTCCGCCTGGCTCTTGTCCGTAGGCTTGTAGTGGTAGGCCTTCTGCGCCTCCAGCTGGCGGCACAACTCGGCCAACTCGCTTATCAGAATCGTCTTCACCAACGGCAGCAGCGCACACACCTCCGGGTAGCTCATATAGTCTTTCTGCCGCTGCTGCACCTGGGTCAGATAGCGGAAAAAAAGGGCCTTGTCAATCTGATGGTGACTCTTGCGCAGGTAGCCCTCGAGGAGGTCCCATAGCAGCTCGATGCGGCCGTGCTCCACCTTCCACTTGCCTCGTTCCACACCTTTCAACTCCACCTTCAGCACCTTCTCCTGCTCACTAATCATATAGTAATTGTCCAGCACCCACTCGTTGGTGCTGCCCACCAGCCGCTCGCTGCGCGTCTCCTCGACCAGCAGCATGTAGTAGTGCGTTATCTCTTTGACGCTCTGCTTGAATATATTGTAAACACTCTTCATAGTCGTATTGCGAAATAAAATGCAAAAATACGAATAAATGCCGACATGGCCAAATTTATTTTCAGCCCTCCCCTACCTTTGCCTTTCCTACGTCTAATCATACGGAGGGAATACGAGGAGTATACGCACAGCCGACACAATAAAAACGTATAGGCCACGTTCTTATGAAGTATAAAACAAAACAACGCACATGAATATCGCGAAGAGAATACTGAACAAATACACATCCGTCAGCCTGATGCTGAGGATACTGATAGGCCTTGTGATAGGTGCCGTACTGGGTCTCACTGTGCCGCAATTGCCCGGCATAGGCCTCCTCGGCAAGATGTTTGTCAGTGCCCTGAAGGGCATAGCACCCGTACTGGTGGGCGTGCTGGTCATCTCGTCCATAGCCAAGGCGGGGGGCGGCATGGGGAGACGATTCTCGTCGCTCATATTCATCTACCTGCTTTCCACCTTTATCGCCGCTGTGTGTGCCGTGGTGGGCAGTTTCCTGTTCCCAGTGACGCTGCAACTGGGCGAGGCCGCCGAAGGCGTACAGGTAGGCCCGGGGGCCGGCTCGCTGGGCGAGGTGTTCACCAACCTGCTCACCGGCATGGTGGGCAACCCCATCGCCGCTGTGGCCAACGCCAACTATATCGCTATCCTCTTCTGGAGCATTATTATCGGTATCGCACTCAAAACCACTGCCTCGAAGGCCACGGTGCAGGTGGCTCATGACCTGAGCGACGTGGTGTCGCGCGTTGTCAAGTGGGTCATCCAGTTCGCTCCCTTCGGCATCCTGGGCTTGGTGTTCACCACCGTCAGCGAGAACGGCCTCGCGGTCTTCTCCACCTACGGACACCTGCTGCTGCTACTGATGGGGTGCATGCTGGTCAACACCTTTGTCTTCAATCCGCTCATCTCGTTCGTCATGCTGCGCAAGAACCCCTATCCGCTGCTCTTCACCTGCCTCAAGGAGAGCGGCCTGCAGGCTTTCTTCACCCGCTCGTCGGCGGCCAATATCCCCATCAATATGGCGCTGTGCAAGAAGCTGGGGCTGGACGAGAAATTCTACTCCGTCAGCATCCCGCTGGGCGCCACCATCAACATGGACGGTGCGGCGGTGACCATCACCGTCTTCTCGCTGGCGGTGGCCCACACGGTGGGTGTCGATGTCTCGTTTGCGTCGGCCCTGTTCCTGGGTGTGATAGCCACCCTCGGCGCCTGCGGCGCCTCGGGCGTGGCCGGCGGCTCCCTGCTGCTCATCCCCATGGCATGCTCCTTCTTCGGCATCGGCAACGACGTGGCCATGCAGGCCGTCGCCATAGGCTTCATCATCGGCGTGGTGCAGGACAGCGTCGAGACAGCCCTCAACAGCAGCGGCGACGCCTTCTTCACCGCCACCGCCGAGCACTACGACCGCCGGCAAAGCCAGAAACACGGGATATAAAATCAAACCGTTTCTCCAATTTCCAAAAGGGGAAGTGAACATATTGACTTATAGTGCTTTAATAGTCTATTGGTTTTGCTCCCCTTTTGTCCCCCTATTGTCCCCCTTTTGCCTGCCTATATATTGATACCGTTCATCCTATACTCATCCTATACTATACCTATATTCTACCTCCATTACTGGAATGGACATCAAACCGAAACAACACCTGGCAACAACCAACAATTATATATATTTTGCAGAATAGAAAATAATGTGTATTTTTGCAGCGTGAAATTGATAAAATGATGATGACATAAAACGTAGAAATATTACAAAGACATATTGAGCTTGAAGTGCTTGTTCTCCTAAACTGAAGACTGGTAATCTAAAGACCGAGAATAAGATAACGGATAGTTCACGCGTTGGCGTGAAGCATTCGTGCCTTATTTGGTCAAGGGTATTTACCAGTCACCCAGTTTAGAAATAAGGATTCACAAACGAAGGTTTTACGCCTTTCTTGTTGTCCTTAAACATAGGCTTCCAGCTCAACGTTACGAAAATCGAGCGCAGAGCAAGTTTACTTGCTATGTTGAGATGAAGTAATGTCATTGAAAATAATGGCTGGGAACCGAAATTTGTTTAACCATTATAAAACTGAGGAGCCGACAGGATAAAACGGCATTAGATACATATGAAAAAAATGTTATTAACAATCGCCGTGGCCGCAATGACCTTTGTTGCATGTGACAATAGGTCTAACACGACTTATACGGGAACACAGACAACATTTAGCTCCTCCACGTCTGAGGATGCATCACACTCAACTGTTATCACGTCGTCGGGTTATTCTCCCGACCCCAATTATCATCCGACTGTCAGTAGCACAGGCAAATATCATACCATTGACGGTAATGCACGACAGGAGCAATTTCAGGGGTCGCAAGAGCAAGCCGAACAGTTGGAAATGATACGTAAAGCAGAACTTGAGGAAATGATGAACGATTACGGTTTTGATTATTGATTGCCAGTGTCAGTACAGATTCAAACATATAGTAGATATTTGGCACTTTTTCTTTCGATAGTCGCATTGGCTATCGGAGGAATAATATATCTTTCTTATCGTTCAGAAACCCTATTAATGTTTAGATGGACAGAGTCATTACAACTCAATGTTTTTGTTGAAAATCTAAGACAATCAATGTCTTTTTATGCACCTCCGGATTTTGTAAAATACAGCCTTCCTGATGGATTATGGTCAATAGCATATTTTTTAATAATGGTTTCGATTTGGGGTAAAATCAGCAAGGAAAACATTATCTGGTTTTGCTTAATGCCAATCATTGCATTGATTTCGGAATTTATGCAACTGACATCAATGATGCCTGGGCAATTTGACTTGTGGGATGTTGTATGTTACTCCCTTCCATTAATCATACTGATAACAATCAAAACAGTAAAGATATGTACAAGAAGAAAATCTTATCGTTAATTGCGATAGTCGTTTTTGCTATATTGGCAGGAGCCTCATTTGATGAATCAGATGGCATCATTCTCATAGTATCGCTATTCGCCATGGCATTGATTGGTGGTATCGCTGCAATCGTCCAAAATAATAAGAAAGAGAAAGAAGAATTAGAAAAAACCGAAAAGAAAAAGAAAGAGGAAGAATATCGTTTGGCGCTTGCAGAACAAAAAGCGATAGAAAAGGAAAAGAAATACAATGAACTGACGGCGATGATTTCCTCTCCAGATAAAGTAATAGAATACGACTATGACCATTATATCATGGTCAATGAAAGCACCTCGCAAATTATGCTGAATGAGCATATCTATAACTTTAAGGATATTATAAACTACACCATGTCGGACAACGCCACTGTGATACAAAAGCATAGTGGAGGAGAAATATCGTCAACATCGTCCACTGATACAGGAAGTATGTTGGGGAGAGCTGTTGTTGGCGGGGTATTGGCTGGCGGAGTCGGTGCTGCCATTGGCGGCTCGACTGCAAAGCGAGAAACGACGTCAAGTGTTGCACCAACCACCACAACATCTTCTACAATTCACGACTATTTGATTGCCGTTACCGTTAACAGTCTTTCTAATCCGATTGAGAGATTGAGACTTGGAGAAGATGGACGAAACACAAATGAAATATGTGCCCTACTGTCTGTGATTATATCAAGAAACAAAAACAACAATTAACACACAATGAACAAGAAAGAACATCTTAAGTCTATTCTAAATAGGAAAGCAAGGCTAGAAAACAAACGATACCTTGATATTGACATAGGAGAAATCTCCAGAGAGATAGGATGCCCATCAAATGAGGTGGAAGAATTGCTAAAGCAGCTGCAATTGGAAAAAGAAATCAAAGCCCTCGTTCCATTGGGACTATCAAAAGGGATGTATACTCTAACAATATTGGAAAATTCATCTATAATGAATCCATAAAGATTAGACGTACGGCTGACGTGCTTTTACCTCGCGGATATAGGACTTATTGGCTGTATAGAGACCGCCGACACTCCGCCGAAGGATCACCGAGAGACCGCCCAATAATAATGCCGTAAATCAGTGTTTTGTATACCTTACATGCAATTTCGCATATTCGGTTGGTTTTCAGTAGTTTTACTATTGCCACAAAGAAGGCACAGAGAAGGCACAAAGAACCCACGAAGTGGTATGTCTGCCAAGCCTGTTGAGGCAAACCACAAACAAAAAAGAGAGACCGCAAGGCCTCTCTTTTTTTGTTAGATTGAAGTCAGTCTCATTTGACTTCCTCGAAATCAACGTCTTGGACGTTAGGATCGTTGGGGTTGCCACCTTGCTGCTGGCCTGCGCCAGGGTTGCCACCCATGTTGTTGGGGTCGAAGCCGGCACCGGGGTTTGCTCCATTACCAGTCGCAGACTGCTGGGCTTTGTACATGTCCTCGCTGGCGGCCTGCCAGGCGGCGTTGATCTTGGCCATGGCGGCGTCGATCTGCTGGACATTGCGGGCGCTGTGGGCGGCTTTCAGCTCGTTGAGGGCACTCTCGATGGCGTTCTTCTTGTCGGCGGGAATCTTGTCGCCGTAGTCCTTGAGGTTCTTCTCGCTCTGGAAGATCATGCCATCGGCGTTGTTGATCTTCTCCACCTCTTCCTTGGCCTTCTTGTCGGCGTCGGCATGGGCCTCGGCTTCGGCCTTCATGCGCTTGATCTCGTCTTCGCTCAAGCCGCTGCTGGCCTCGATGCGGATGTTCTGGCTCTTGCCGGTGGCCTTGTCGAGGGCGCTGACATTGAGGATGCCGTTGGCGTCGATGTCGAAGGTGACCTCAATCTGGGGCACTCCACGCGGTGCTGGCGGAATACCGGCCAAGTGGAAGCGGCCGATGGTCTTGTTGTCGTTGGCCATGGGACGCTCGCCCTGCAGCACGTGGATCTCCACCTCGGGCTGGTTGTCGGCAGCGGTGCTGAAGACCTGGCTCTTCTTGGTGGGGATGGTGGTGTTGGCGTCGATGAGCTTGGTCATCACACCGCCGAGGGTCTCGAT
>CADAWR010000007.1 GCA_902791695.1 uncultured Bacteroidota bacterium | reverse complement strand
GAGGGGGTTGATGATGGGGATGCAGCGGTCGGCGGGGAAGTCGGGGTTCTCGTCGTAGTATTCGCTCTTGGTCAGCGAGTTGTTCATAATCTCGCTGAAGCCGTTGTCGGTGAGGTAGTCGCTGACGGCGTTCTTCAGCTTGCGCGGGTCGGGCTTCTTGCCGTAGCTGAGGCAGCTGTTGACGGTCTCGCCGATATGGATGTTGTTGTAGCCGTAGATGCGCATGATTTCCTCCACAATGTCGCACTCGCGGGTGACGTCGGCCTTGCAGGTTGGCACCTTGAGGGTCATGCCCTCGGCGGTCTCGCTGACAATCTCGATGTCGAGTGAGGTGAGGGCGGTGCGGACTGCCTCCAGCGGGATGTCCTGCCCCACGAGGTCGAACATGCGGCGGAAGTTCACCTCCACGACGGGCTTCTCGATGAGCTTCGGGTATAGGTCAACCATCTGGCCGCAGATCTCGCCGCCGGCGAGTTCCTGGATGAGCTTCACGGCGCGACGCAGGGCCCACTCGGTGATATTGGGGTCGCAGGTGCGCTCGTAGCGGTAGCTGGCGTCGGTCTTCAGCGTGTGGCGCTGGCTGGTCTTGCGGATGCTCACGGGGTTGAAGAAAGCGCTCTCGAGGAAGACGTTCTTGGTCTCCATAGTGGTGCCGCTCTTCAGGCCGCCGAAGACACCTGCGATGCACATGCCTTCTTTTTCATTGCATATCATCAGGTCGCGGGCGTCGAGGGTGCGCTCCACACCGTCGAGGGTGACGAACTTGGTGCCCTGCGGCAGGCGCTTCACGATGACATGACCACCGGCAATCTGGTCGGCATCGAAGGCGTGCAGCGGCTGGCCAACCTCCATCATGACGAAGTTGGTCACATCGACAACGTTGTTGATGGGGCGCAGACCCACGGTGCGCAGGCGGTTCTGCAGCCACTCGGGACTCTCCCCTACCTTCACATTGCGCAGCGTGATGCCTGTATAGCGCGGGCAGAGGTCGGGCTCCTCGACGGTCACCTTTATAGGTTCACCGGCCGCTTTGGGGGTAAGGTCGGCAGCCACCTCCGGCCATTTAATTTTCAGCTGCTTCCCCTCGCGGGTATTTCTCACTGCCACCACGTCGCGGGCCACGCCGATGTGCGAGATGGCGTCCATGCGGTTGGCGGTGATGGCCACCTCCAGCAGGCAGTCGTCCTTCACGTGAAAGTACTCCTTGGCGGGCATTCCCACGGGGGCGTCGTCGGGCAGCACCATGATGCCTGCGTGGTCGGTGCCGAGCTGCAGCTCGTCGGCAGCGCAGAGCATACCCTCGCTGACGGCGCCGCGCAGCTTGCCTTTCTTAATCCGAGGTGTAGATCTTGGTGCCTATCTGGGCGCACACCACCTTCTGTCCGGCGGCCACGTTGGGGGCGCCGCAGACGATGTTCAGCGGACGCTCGCCGCCGACGTCGACGGTGGTCAGGTGCAGGTGGTCGCTGTCGGGGTGCGGCTCGCAGGTTAGCACCTGCGCAATCACCACATGTTCCAGACCGCCCTTGATGGTCTCCACCTTCTCCATGCTGTCCACCTCCAAGCCGGAGAAAGTCAGCAGGTCGTCCAACTGCTCGGGCGTCATGTCGCCCAAATCCACATACTCTTTAAGCCAATCGAATGAGATATTCATATCTTTTCTGTTTTTAATTCATACAGTTTATATTCTTCTGTCGGTAGCGGCACCTCGCGGTAGTTGCTGTCCGCCAC
Source organism: uncultured Bacteroidota bacterium (assembly GCA_902791695.1). GTDB lineage: Bacteria > Bacteroidota > Bacteroidia > Bacteroidales > P3 > Colimorpha. The sequence continues at coordinate 172,639 of CADAWR010000007.1, read as the reverse complement.
TTCTGTCGTGCTAATCATGTGCCTGTGCGCGCCCTCCGGGTCGAGGGTCACGTGGTGGTAGAAATACCAGTAGCCGTGCAGGCTGTTGTTGGAGGCCAGGTCGGGGGTTATGGTCACCGTCTCGCCCTCCTGCAACGCGGGGGCAATGACGTCCATGTCCGCGAGCATCGCCTTGTCGCGTCCGGGCTTCTGCCAGTGCAGGGCGTTGGCTATCACCGCCGACACCAGCACTACAACAGTAGCCATCGTCATCGCTGGCCGCTGCAGCTGCTTCTCATAGTGGCGCACCAGCGGCTCAAGCAGTGCAGCCACCGCAAGCGCCACGAAGGGGAACACCGTGAGCAGGTAGAACGCCCTCTGCTTGGTGCTCACCATCATCGGCAGCGTGCCGCAGAGCGCAAGGGCGAACATCAACCCAAAGCGCCGCCAGCTGTCGCGCGTAGGACGCCACGAGGCTTTCTTGTTCAGTATGCCGAACAGGGCCGCCGCCACAGCGATGAGCAGCACCACGGCGGTGTGCGTGAGGAGAGTGGTGACGACATATGTGCGGCTTGTAATAGGCAGCTGACTGCCACCTATCACCTGATTGTCGATATACTTGGCGAGGAACTCCGCCGCGTCGGGCACGGCGAACCACAGCACCGCCATCGGCACGGCGAAGCCAGCCACCATCAGCAGCGTGTTGCCCACCATAGGCCATAAGCCTTTGCGCTCGCCGAAGAGCCACATTATCAGCGGCAACGCCAGCGGGAAGAGTCCCGTGGGCCCTTTGGTGAGGAACGCAGCCACAAGCATCAGGCCCGCCAGCAGGTGCCAGCCGGCGCCTTTGCCGCGCAGCACAAGCCACACGGAAGCCAGCACAAACACCGTCATGGTGCTCTCCAGGTAGTTGTTGTGCGCCGCCAGCGCCACATCGGGTATCAGCGTCAGTATCAGCAGCGGCAACCAGCCGAGGCCCGTCTTGAAACCCAGCTGCTTCCACACCCCCACCATCAGCGCCGCCGTCAGCAGCAACACAGCCACCGAATAGGCCTTGGCCGCCATCATGCCGCTGCCGAAGAGCCTGAACCACAGGCTCAGCAGCCACATCATCAGCGTCGGGTGCTCGTAGAAGTCGGGGAACTGGGTTGCCGTGTAGGTAGGGTGCCAGAACGAGCCGATGCCGTTGGCCATATTGTCGGCCACCGACGTGTATATCAGGCCGTCCATGAACATGCCACGCGTCAGCAGGTTGTTGCAGGCAAAGAGCCCGAACAGCCCGATGACAAACAGATATGGCACCGCGTTCTTCACTATTTAATCTTAGCCCAACTGTCTTTCAGTGTGCAGGTGCGGTTGAACACCAGGTGCTCCGGTGAATTAATGTCGGTCCGGACACCGGACTCGCGGTCGGTGCAGAAGTAGCCCATGCGCTCGAACTGGTAGCGTGCGATGCCGTCGGCAAACTGGTTGTGGTCGGTATCGCTGAGGGCTGGCTCGCATTTGGCGGTAACCACCTTGAGGCTGTTGGGGTTGAGGTTCTCGAGGAAGGTGTGGCCTTCTTCCACATCGTCGGGGGCCTCGACGGCGAAGAGGCGGTCGAAGAGGCGCACCTCGGCGTCTATGGCGCTGTGGGCGGCCACCCAGTGGATGGTGCCCTTCACCTTGCGGCCGTCGGGGGCGTCGCCGCCACGCGTTGCGGGGTCGTAGGTGCAGTGGATGCAGGTGATGTTACCCTCGGCGTCCTTCTCGACGCTCTGCGCCGTGACGAAGTAGGCGTAGCGCAGACGCACCTCCTGGCCGATGGCCATGCGGAAGTACTTCTTGGGAGCCACCTCCATAAAGTCCTCGCGCTCAATCCACAGCTCGCGGCCGAAGGGCACCTGACGGGTGCCGTCGGCCTCGCACTCGGGGTTGTTCACGGCCGTAAGCATCTCCGTCTGACCCTCGGGGTAGTTGTCTATGACCACCTTGACGGGGTCGAGCACCGCCATGCGGCGCTGGGCCACCTTGTTGAGGTGCTCGCGCAGCGAGAACTCCAGCAGGCTGTAGTCGATGATATTGTCGCGCTTGGCCACTCCGATGCGCTCGCAGAAAGCCTTGATGCTCTCGGGCGTATAGCCGCGACGGCGGAAGCCGCAGATGGTCGGCATGCGCGGGTCGTCCCAGCCGCTGACATAGTTCTCCTTCACCAGCTGCAGCAGCTTGCGCTTGCTCATCACCGTGTAGTTGATGTTGAGGCGGGCGAACTCGTACTGGTGCGAAGGCCAGATGCCCAGCTGTTCGATGAACCAGTCGTAGAGCGGACGGTGGATATCGAACTCCAGCGTGCAGATACTGTGGGTGATATGCTCTATGGAGTCGCTTTGGCCGTGGGCGTAGTCGTACATCGGGTAGATGCACCACTTGTCGCCCGTGCGGTGATGGTGGGCATGGAGTATGCGGTACATGATGGGGTCGCGGAACATCATGTTGGGGTGCGCCATGTCGATCTTGGCGCGCAACACCTTGGCTCCGTCGGGGAACTCGCCTGCGCGCATGCGGCGGAAGAGGTCGAGGTTCTCCTCGACGCTGCGGTCGCGGTAGGGACTGTTCTTGCCCGGCGTGGTCACCGTGCCGCGGCCCTCGCGAATCTCGTCGAGGGTCTGGTCGTCGACGTATGCCAAACCTTTCTGTATCAGGAGTTCGGCCCACTCGTAAAGCTGCTCGAAATAGTCGGAGGCATAGTGCTTCTCGGCCCAGTCGAAGCCCAGCCAGTGGATGTCCTCCTGTATGGAGTCGACGTACTCGGTGTCCTCCTTGACGGGGTTGGTGTCGTCGAAGCGCAGGTTGGTCTTGCCACCATACTTCTTCGCCAGTCCAAAATTAATGCATATCGACTTGGCGTGGCCGATGTGCAGGTAGCCGTTGGGTTCCGGCGGGAAACGGGTCTGGATGCTGGTGTACTTGCCCTCGCTCAGGCCCTGCTCGATAATCTCTTCCAGAAAATTAAGTTGCTTCTCAGAGGTGTTGGTCTCTTCCATAACAAACTGAATATTTTATAATTGGATACAATATTAAATTCAAATTCAAACTACAAAGATACGCTTTTTTTCAAAAACTGCAAAAAAAAGAATACCCACCTGTGTTTTCCGCCAATCATCCCCGCCCCCTCTCCGTACCCTCTCCAACTGTTCTACGGTTGTTCACCGACTGTTTACCGGTTTAAACCGTCGAACAACCGGTGAACAACCGTAGAACAGTCGGAGAGGGTACGGATGGGATACGAAGGAAAAACATAATTTATAATTTCATGTTGTATTTTTTTCGTATCTTTGCAGCATGAAAAAAACAACCTTTTTAGCCATAGCCTTGGGGGCTATGATGTTCAGTTCGTGCGACATATTCAACCAGCTGGCAAGCGACGTCGCCAGTGTGGCCAACCTGCGCAACTGCGAATTCAACCTGAAGAACGTCAACAATGTGAGCGTGGCGGGCGTCAACGTGAAGAACCTGACGCAGGGGCAGCTCAGCGCCACCGACGTGGTGAAGCTCGTGGCCGCCTACCAGACCAAGAAAGTGCCGCTGGCCATGAACGTCAACGTCGACGTGAAGAACCCCACGACGACACAAGCCGCCATGACGGCCCTCGACTGGATACTGGCCATTGACGGCAAAGACATGGCAAACGGAATCAACTCACAGCGTTACACCATCAGGCCGAGTGCCACCACCACCGTGCCGCTGGGTGTGAACACCGACCTCGGCGACCTCTTCTCGAAGGAGGGCGTTGAGAAACTGAAGAACTTCGCCAGCAGCTTCACCAAGGATGGCACCTCGTCGAAGGTGGGCCTGCGCGTGAAGCCCAGCATCAACGTCGGCGGCACGCAGGTGCCCTTCCCCAACTACATCAAGCTGGAGAAGAAGACCGGCAAGAGCTGATTATAAATTGGATAACGATAAGCGAACAGGGAAAATATCGGGGTTTCGGCTCCGATATTTTTTTGTGCCCGATGTTGTGATTGGCGCCGTCGCAGCGTCTAATAGTATGTAATGGAAAGAGACGAACAGAGATTCAAAGAGATGATACACCGGCAGCGCGACCTGATATGGCGTGTGTGCAGCAGCTATCGACTGAGTGCTGCGTGGACTACGGAGGACGCTTTCCACGAGGTGCTGTGCGACTTATGGCGCGGCCTGGCAAGTTTCGACGGCCGCAGTTCGGAGCGCACGTGGGTGTTCAGTGTGGCGACCAACACGATGATTTCCCTGACGCGGAAGAGTTCGAACCAGCCTACGGCGCCGCCGCCGGAAGGGCAGGACCCTGGCTACCGCGACGACGACTACGGCGACCTTGTGGCGCTCATCGAGGCCACCCCGGAGCCCGACCGCACCATCATCAAGGCACATGCACAAGGCTTTGGATACAAAGATATTGCCAACATCACGGGGCTCACGGTGGCAGCAGTGAGCATGCGCCTGACACGCGCCCTGCGCAAACTAAGGAAACAATATAACCGATAATATATATGCGAGATTTTAAGCAACAACTGAAAGCATACGGCGACGAGATGAAGAACGCCCAATGCCCCCTGAGCGATGCGGAGTTGGACAGGGAGATACGCAATGTTGTGTGGCACACGGTTCAGGAGCAGAGGACTAACTCCCACAGGCACAGACAATGGCTGTGGCCGTCGGTGGTGGCAGCCGCCTGCCTGGCCGCCGTACTTGTTACTGTCAGCCGGCCGGCACAGGCCAACAACGGCATTGCCCGCGTGGACATCGACGGCGAGCACCTCTACTTTGCCTGCAACAACGGCTGCTCGGCCGAAGGCACCTTGGAAACCTTTAAAACCATGATAAGATGAAACGACTGTTATTGCCACTCATTATCTTATTGTTAGCGGCTTGCCAGCGTGAGGCCGAACTGCCCGAGGCCACCTCGGCGGCCAAAGATGTCTATATGCAGTATGCCGACCGCAAGGAGCTGACCGTTGCCCTGATTGGCGACTACAAGGGCTACAACGCCGTGATGCTGCAGGCACAGGACGCCACGGGGTGGCTGCGGCTGTGCGAGGAGTTCGGCGTCGGCAAAAGGATAAATGCCGCTGCGTTGGACAGCACCAAGGTGTCAAGCATAGCAATAGGGAAAGTACGCAGCACCGACGGCAATGACATACAGACGCTTAAGAGCATGCTTGGGGACGACAGCGTCATTATCGGGAATATTCTATCAAACGCGCCAGTGAACATTCTGATAGACACCTCCTTTTCAATCATACGTAGCGAACATTGGAATCAAGGCATTCTGTTGGATTTCTCGACATTGACGGATACTGGTAGTCCTCAAAAGGATGTGGTGGACTTAATGCAACATGCCATCGTGCATGGTCACAGTGGTTATATTGTGCGTGACGACAGCGAAAGCCTCACCCTCTGGCTTTTCTTCTACAGCAATGAAGACGAAAAGAACAAAATACTTAACACGACGATACAATGAAACAATTTGCATTCTTTACAGCGGCTTTCCTGCTCCTCGCCGCCTGCGCCAAAGAGGAGCCGGCACCGACACCACAGGCCGAACCTACGCCCTCGGTCTCTCTGGCCGGCACCACGTGGGTGGGAACTTATGACGACAACTACCAAGGTTTCCCCGCCACTCTCACCTGGACCCTCGAGCTACTCACTGATAGCACCGGCGACCTCCACTTCGGCCTGGTGATTGCCGCCCAGCCACAACCTTCATTGGACAATGTCTTCACCTATACCTTCGACGGTACAAACGGAACCCTGTATAGAGACAACATGCCGGAGCCGGGCCACTTCATGTATGATTCCACCAAACGCACTATCACGATGACCTTGCAGATAGGCGACGGGAACGTCACCCTTGGCGGCGAGACAGTATTCCATCCGCAAGGCGAAGCGCATGATGCATTCCCCGTCAACACCTCGTGGGAGGCCGAGCAGCAGTTGTCGTCGGGCGACACGCTGATGCCTGTCGAATGGGGCTTGGACTTCTGGGAGTATGGTTGGGGCGGACAGGTAAACTATTGTGCCAACGGAACCTGTGCAGGAACCTCGTTCCTCTGGCAATACGACAACACGGCACACGCTGGGCACATAAGAATCAACAACTCAACATACCAGTTCAACTACGACCCTGCTTCGGAAATTCTTACGCTGGATTACAGCACAACGGTGTATGGCACCAGTGACACCATCGGCGGTACACTAATGTTCCGTCGCAAGACGGAAGAACAGCCACGCGGCGGGCTCGATGAGGGCATCGGGGAAGTCGTAGTCGGGATGATGTAGTTCAGGCTGCTGCTCACCGGAGCCGATGCCAAACATGGCACCCGGGAATTCGAGCAGATACTCGGCGAAGTCCTCGCTCCAGCGATTGGGAATATCCTTATAGACAACACTGAGCGGCATATCATGTGCCGCTTTTTCTATGGCTTTTACGCAGACGGGGTTGTTCTCCGTTGCACGGAAGGGCTCGACGAGCGAGCGCGTGACGGTGAGGCCGTGGCGGGCGGCAATCTCGTCGACTGCATTGTTGGCGTCGGTGAGTAGACACTCCATAGCATCGTTGGTGAAGGCGCGGAGGGTGAACATCACCTCGGCGTGACCGGCGGAGGTGCCGAAAGCGGGCTGCCCGAGACGAACGCAGATGAGCGTTGATTGCTTGAATGTCTGAATGCTTGATTGGTTGAGTGAATGTTCATTAAACCCGCTGAACCTGTTGATTATCTCGGCCACGGCGAGGCCTGGGTTGACGCCAAGCTCGGGCGTGGAGGCATGAGTCTCGCGGCCGTCGAGACGGTAGACGACACCGGTGGAAGCGGCGGCGAAAGTGTGCGGACAGAGCACCACGGTGCCGAGAGGATAGCCAGGCAGATTGTGTAGGCCATAGATGGCGCGGATGTCATACTGCTGCAGGATGCCGCTGTCGAGGACGGCGCGCGAGCCGGTGCCGGTCTCCTCGGCGGGCTGCCAGAGGAGGAGGATGTTCTTTCCGATGACGGGATCGCCGGTCATGCCATCTATCAGCTCGGCAAGGCGCAGGAGGATGGTGGTGTGGCCGTCGTGACCGCAGCGGTGGCCTATGGGCAGGGCGTCGATGTCGGCGCGGAAGGCGATGGTGGGAATGCCTGAGTGCTTGATTGCCTGATTGCTTGAGTCTTTTGTTTCCCAGACGGCGATGACGCCGTAGCCACCAACGTTGGTGTAGACCTTGGTGGGATGGAGACCCTGCAGATGTTTGACTATCATATCGTGTGCAAACTGCTCGTTGCCGGCGGTCTGCGGGTGCTCGTGGAGAGCGTGACGGATGGAGGTGTAGTCGGTCATAGTTTCATTATCTGTTCGCGGAAGAAGTCGCCGCGATGTTCGAAGTTCTTGAAGGCGTCGTAGCTGGCGGCGGCAGGCGAGAGGAGCACTACCCCACCCTGCGGCGTGTGTGCGGCACACCAAGGGACAATCTTGGTGTAGTCGTCCTCGATGAGGAATTGAGAATTGAGAATTGAGAATTGAGAATGAATTCTTCTTCCGGCAGCGCCGACGAAGACGAGGTTCTTTATGGGGTTCTGCTGCAGGAAGTCGACGAGGGGTGTGTAGTCGATGCCGCGGTCGAAGCCGCCGAGGATGAGGGTGTCGACACGGCCGAGGGCTCGTACGGCGGCGATGGCGGCGGCGGGGATGGTGGAGATGCTGTCGTCGTACCATGTGATACCTTTATACACTCCGACCTTCTCCATGCGGTGCCTTAACCCTTGGAATGTTGCCAAACGCAGAGACATTTCATGAAGCGTCTCTACGGGGCGCAATAGTTGTGCCACACGGCAGGCCACAAGGGCATTGCTGCGGTTATGCTCGCCATCGAGTGGGCAAGCATCGAGGAGCGTGTCCTCGTCGACGGAGACATCATTGATGGAATAAGGGTGTACGACCGAGGCAATGGCTGCGGAGTGCTGCGCGACGAGGTCGGCAAGCTCGGCATTGTCGGTGCAATAGAAGAAATGGTCGCCTGGCTGCTGGCGGAGGGCTATCTGGAGCTTGGCCATCTTGTAGCCGAGATAATTCTCGTAGTGATCGAGGTGCTCCTGGAAGAGGTTAAGGAGCACTGCGATATGCGGGCCACGGTGGATATTTTCGAGCTGGTGGCAGCTGAGCTCGGCCACGACTATGCTGTCCTCGCGCAGGTCGTCGAGGATGTCGAACAACGGTATGCCGATATTGCCGGCGAGGATGCTGCCGGGCAGCAGGTGGTGGATGAGACTTGCGGTGGTGGACTTGCCCTTGGTACCGGTGACGCCGATAGTCATGTCGCCGTAGACCTGGAGGAAGAGGTCGGTCAAAGAGGAGCATTCGGCACCCCCCATAACACGCATCGGAACACCCGGAGACTTGATGATAAGACCATAGCCCTTGGCGGCCTCGGCGGCAATCTGCTCGTTGCCATCGGCTATGGTGTACTGTGCGTCGGGCACAAGGCGCTGGATGAGACGCTCAGCGCTGCGACCCTCGCGGCCGAAGCCGGCGATGAGAATGCTCTTACCCTGTAGCAGGGCTCTTAGTTGGTCTTCTCGGTACATGCTGCTTGCAGTATTTGGCGTTCGTCGGGGGTGAGGTTGCCCATGGGGAGGAGGTCTTTAAGGTTATTAAGGTCTTTAGAATCCTTAAGGTCTTTAAAGTCTTTAAGGAGGGAGGGTCTGCGAACCGTGCTGTACCAGCGGTCGACAGTCATAGACAGCGCCTGACGCACTTCGCTGACGGTGCCCACGCACTCGAAGGGCTTGGTCTCAGCCTTGCCTGTGAGCTGCAGGAACTCGTGCTCAAGCGTAGTGTCGTCGAGCATAGACTTGCCGAAGATGGCATTGAGGCGTGCCGGCTCAATGAAAGGCGAGAGTATAATGTAGGCGAAGAGGCACTTGGCACAGTGGCCGCACCAGATGTCCTGCTTGCTGCCCACGTTGCACGAACGGAACACATCGTGGTAGGCCGTGAAGCGGCTGAAGAGCATGGCTATCTGAAGCTCGGTGAGGGGGCGCAAGAAAGAGAAATAGTTGAAGCTGGGGCAGTAGGCACGGAAGTCGTCCTCGAACTCGAGGCTTTTGCTGTACTGGTGGTTGACCGAGGTGCCGAGGACGGTGCTTTCGTTGGCCGAACTCTCGTTGCTGAGGGCCACATTGGGGATGCCGCTGAGGACAGAAGCCAGATGCGTGTAGAAGGCCAACATGGCGCTGAAGGGCGTGTGCCCGTTGAGGTAACCTTTGGCGTTGAGGTCGAGGAGCGTGGGGTCTATGGTGCGACGGATGACGAGCACCTCGCCGATGGGAAAGCCGGCCTTGGCGGCGCACTCCACCGTGGCACCGCGCGGATTCATGATGAGCGGACGCACAGTGCGACCGGCACGGCGCAGGAGCTCGAGGGTGACGACGCTGTCCTTGCCGCCACCGATTGGGACAAGGTATTTATCCGTGTTCTGAATAATATGGAAAGCGTCGGGTTTGCCGCATGTATGCTGACAGTTAACTTGCATATAATCGTCAAAGGTCGCAGCGATGTCGTTGGTGTAGAAAAACTCACCGAGGCCATGCCAGTAGAGCTTGCGCCAGAAGGCCACCTGTGTGTCGGAGAGACTGCCGCAGAGCACCTTGACCGTTGGCGGACAGGCGCACTTCCAATAACTCACCAACTCAACCATGCCGATATTGAAGACTATGGCATCAATGTTATTGCTGAAATCGAGGAACGGACGCCGCTCGATGACGGCAGATGGGTGGAACTCTATGTCGCCCATGCGGAAGTCGAACCACAGGCGCAGACCGTCGGCTTCCTCACGGTAGTGGTAGGCCTCATACTCGAAGACGGGATATTGCCGCCGCAGCGACTGAAACTTCTCGTTGTTGTTGTTCATGTGATATTTAACGACAAAAAAATCGAATTATTACATTGGCACAATAAAAAAAGAGCGGCGGCGTTAAAGGGAACAATGAAAAAGACCGCCATACTGACAATGCTGCTCGGTCTCGCCGTTGCCGCCGCCGGACAGGGAATGCTCGACAAAGGGCTTGCGGCAGAAGCCAAAGGACTGGGCGACCTGGCCGAAGGCTACTACCGCGAGGCGGCAGACACCAGTGCCACGGCCAGATTGCGGCTGGGGATGCTGCTGCAGCGACGCGAACACTATGCCGATGCCCGGGAGTGGCTGATTAAAGCCGACAGCAGTGCTGTTGCGATGGCCCATCTTGCCGAATGCCATGTAGAGACAAAAGACTGGGCGGCAGCAAAGCTGGCGGCAGAGAAAGCAATAGAGACTGCCGACAAAGATGACAAGGAGACAATGGTATCGGCAATGAGTACGCTGGCGCTGGTGTACTGTAACCAAGAGAACTACACCAACGCACTGAACTGGGCGCACAAGGCCATAAAAGCAGACCCCACATCGGCAAGGGCTCAGAATGCCACCGGCGTAATATACTTCCGCAAAGGCAACGACATTGAAGCGCTGAAAGCCTTTCGCGAAGCACTGAAGCATGACCCCAACAACGTGGACGCCCACTTCAACATAGGCACCATATACTGCTACCACAACAACCACGACAACGCCATAACCACCCTGCGCAAAGGGCTGAAAGAGAACCGGAAGTCGGTGAAACTGTACTACTGTCTCGGGTGGGCATTCATGCTCAAGGGCGACAAGCCGAAAGCAATAGAATGCCTGCAGACGGTGATAGAACTCGACACAGGCTATGTGAACGCATACTACCGCCTGGGTGACATTTACTTCGGCAACGGAGAATTCAACAAAGCCATAGAGCAGTACCGCAAAGCAATAGCCATTGCGCCGCGCATGACCGAGGGATACAGACTGCTCGGGCGCACCTATGCCGAAATGGGCGACTTTGGGAAAGCAATACGCAACTATCAGAAAGCGGTGGAGATTGACAACAAGGATTCGGAGACCTATTGCAACATCGCCGAGCTATATGGACGGCAGAAACATGTGGCCAAGGAGCGCAACAACTATCGCAGGGCAGCCAAGCTGGGCAATGCGAAAGCGCAGGAATGGTGCACAAAGAACGGAATAACCTATTAACATAATAATATAGCGGCATGAAAGACTTGAAATACTACCTCGGGCAAGTGGAGGAGATATTCTCAAACGAACAGTTCATCGCAGAGCCGCGAGAGCTGTATGAGCCCATAGACTATACGTTACGCCTCGGAGGAAAGCGCATACGCCCTACCCTGCTACTGGCGGCAAATGCAATGTTCGGCGGAAAGATCACTGCTGCCCGTGATGCTGCACTTGGCATAGAGACATTCCACAACTTCACGCTGCTGCACGACGACCTGATGGACCGTTCGCCGTTGCGCCGCGGAAAGCCGACGGTTTATACAAAATGGGGTGACAACACGGCCATATTGAGCGGCGACACCATGTTTGCGCTGGCGTGGCGATACTTCCTAAGACAGCCTTCGCCACGACTGCAGGAGATTCTGCAGTGCTTCAACGAGACCGCCATCGAGGTATGCGAGGGGCAGCAGAAAGACATGAACTTTGAGCGCCGCGGAGACGTGTCAATTGATGAATACATGGACATGATACGCCAGAAGACGGCAGTGTTGCTGGCTGGTGCACTGAAGATTGGAGCCCTATATGCCGGTGCTCCGGAAGATGATGTACGCAAGTTGTATGATTTCGGATTGCACCTCGGACTGGCGTTCCAGCTGCAAGACGACCTGCTCGACGGATACGGCGACACCGCTGTATTCGGCAAGAAGACAGGCCAGGACATACGCGACAACAAGAAGACATTCCTACCGCTGACAGCAGAAACACTATGCAATGATGCTCAGAGGGATGAACTATTTAAACTATTCTCCGGAAGCGAAACCGACGAGGAAGAGAAGGTGCGCCGCGTAATGGCCATCTATGATGCCGTAGGTCTCCGACCAAAGGTGGAGGAGGCCATTGAGAGAGAGTTCGGCGAAGCAGTGACATGCCTCAACAGCATTCGTACCGACGAAACACTGAAACTACCGTTCCGAGAACTCATGGAAACGTTAAAAGGAAGAAAAAAATGACATTTTTTGGCTATATTAAAAAAATAGTGTATATTTGCAAAACGAAACATCAAGAGTGAATAACAAACAATAATTTAATAATCAACACACTAACAACATCATGAAAAAAGTATTTGCCTTGATGTCAATAGTAGGACTGTTGACATTTGCCAACTTCAACAACGTGATGGCCCAGGACGAGGCCGCCGCCGCTGAAGCAACAGAACAAGTAGCCGCCACCGACGAGGCTCCCGCAGCCGAAGCAGTCGAGGCCGAACCCGCCGCTGTGGAAGAGACCGTTGCCGCCACTTCTGATGACGACACCAAGTCTTTCCACCAGATGCTGAAAGAGAAGTACATCCAGGGTGGTGCCGGTTGGATGACCCCCGTGCTCCTCTGCCTTATCTTCGGTATGGCTCTCATCATCGAGCGCATCCTCTACCTGAACATGGCTACCACTAACGTGAAGAAGCTCCTCGACGGCATTGAGGAGAACGCCAAGAAGGGTGACTGGAAAGGTGCCCGTGAGCTCTGCGCCAACACCCGCGGCCCCGTGGCCAGCATCTTCGTTCAGGGTCTTGACCGTATCGACCAGGGTCTCGACAATGTCGAGAAAGCTGTCACCAGCTACGGTGGCGTCCAGATGGCCCGCCTCGAAAACAACATGACCTGGATTGGTCTGTTCATCGCCCTTGCTCCTTCCTTCGGATTCCTCGGCACCGTTGTCGGTATGGTCCAGGCCTTCGATGACATCGAGACTGCCGGTGATATCAGCCCGACCGTTGTGGCTGGCGGTATGAAGGTTGCTCTGTTGACGACCATCTTCGGTCTCATCACCGCTATCATCCTTCAGATATTCTACAACTACATCCTCACCAAAATCGAGAGCCTCGTCGACCAGATGGAAGACGGTAGCATCAGCTTCATGGATATCCTCGTGAAGTACCACAAATAATGGTCCACTCTTTTGGAAGGTAAATAAATAGTACTAAACCTAAAAAAGAACAACCATTATGAAAGAATCAACGAGAAAACTGATCACCTGGGCGGGACTGATCATCGCGGGCATCTGCACCGTGCTGAGCATCGTCTTTGCCATGTACAACGGTGATGTCAAAGAGCTCTCGGCTGTAAAGGCCAACGGCCTCTTCGACGCCACCTTCTATATCCTGCTCTGCCTCATCGCGGTCTCCATCATAGCCATTCTGGCATTCGTATGCGTGAGTTTGGCCAAAAAGTTCAGCGAAGATAAGGGCTATTGGAAGAAATTCCTTGGCATCGTTGCCGCCATCGTGGTGGTTTGCGTGCTGGCATTCGTCCTGTCGAAAGGCAACGACGTCAGCCCCGCCCTCATGGAGAAGCACGGTGTCACCGAGGGTACCTCGAAGCTCATCGGAGCCGCATGCTACATGGTGTACATCCTGGTCATTGTCGCTGCAGTGTCCATCATCTACACAGCTATTGCCAAATCACTTAAAAAGTAACACACTATGGCAAGAAAGACTCCCGGACTCAACACTGGCGCAATGTCCGATATCTCGTTCCTGTTGCTGGCCTTCTTCCTGATGGTCTCCAACATCAACACCGATATGGGTATTGCCCGTAAGCTTCCCCCTCCCCTGCCGGAGGACGCGGAGGCTCCCGATGTTCGTGAGCGCAATATCTTTGTAGTGCTCGTCAACAAGGACGACCGGTTGCTCTACAACAACGAGTATGGCCGTATTGAGGACTTGAAGGACCGTGCCAAGGAATTCCTCGGCAACCCCAACAATCTCCCCAATCTGCCTGAGAAGGTGGCCACCGATATTCCCCTGCTGGGAACAGTGGACGTCTCCAAGGGCGTCATCTCGCTGCGCAACGACCGCGGTACGTCATATGACATGTACCTTCAGGTGCAGAACGAGTTGACGGCAGCCATCAAAGAGATGCGCGACGACTTATCGACAGCTCACTTCGGCAAGAAGTTTGCCGACATCACCGAACAACAGCGCGAAGCCATAGAGCAGGCCATCCCCGTGGCCATCTCTGAGGCCGAGCCCACTAAGATAGGAGGAAAATAATGGCACGTTTTACAGGAAAGAAAGCAAAATCCACACCTGAGCTCAACATGGGCTCGATGAGTGACATTATCTTCATGCTGCTGTTCTTCTTCATGGTTATCACCACCATGCGCGAGAGCTCACTCTATGTGAAGATCATCCCGCCGCAGGGTAGCGAAGTGACCAAGCTCGAGAAGAAGAGCCTCGTCAGCTACATCAACGTGGGTGTGCCCCTGCCCGACCAGCAGAAGAAGTACGGTACGGAACCCCGTATTCAGCTCAACGACCAGATATCGGAGGTTTCCGACATCATCACGTTCTGCGAGCTCGAGCGTTCCGCCCGTCCCGAAGCCGACCGTCCGTTCCTGACCACAGCCATCAAAGCCGACAAACAGGTGCGCATGGGTATGGTCTCCGACATCAAGCAGGAGCTGCGTCAGGCCGGTGCCCTCAAGATCTTCTACAACGCCAGCAAAGGCAACAGCAAGAGCAAATAAGGGTACAAGCCGATAAACAAGAAAGCCCCTCGTCACACAGCGAGGGGCTTTTCTTTTGGACACTTCCCAAACAGAGAGGGGTGCTTTGTATAAAGCACCCCTCATCATTCATGCAATGCAATCTAACTATTAGGCATACAGCTCCTCGAAGATCTTGCGCAGCTTCGGGCTCTCGCGGAGCTCCTGCAGCGTGAACTCGGCGTGGCCCTTGGTGTAGCCGTTGCCCATGATCATGTTCACGTCGCTGCCGATACCCTCGGCACCGAGGCTGGCCTTGGTGAAGCTGGTGGCCATACTGAAGAAGTAGACGATACCGTCGTCCTTGGTGCAGAGCACAGCGGTCATCTCCTGGTCGGGAACGTTGACGCAGTTGATGGTCACATCGGCCATCTTGCCGTTGGTGAGGCGCTCGACGAGCTCGTAAACCTGCACGGGGGTCATGCCGGCGGCACTCTCCACGATGTCGCAGAAGCCGAGGTCCTTGATACGCTGGGTGCTCTTGGGGCTGTTAGCGATGCCGATGACCTTACCGGTGACACCGACGCGCTTCTTGGCTTCGTAGCAGCAGAGCATACCGCTCTTGCCACCGGCGCCGAGGATGACGACGGTCTGGCCATACTGGCACAGCTTGGCGGTCTGGGCGGGAGCGCCGGCCACGTCGAGGGCGCTCAGGGCGAGCTTCTCAGGCATGTCGGTAGGAATCTTGGCATAGATACCGCTCTCGAAGAGGATAGCCTTACCCTTGATGTCGACCTGGTCGACCTCGGGACGGATCTCCAGAATCTCATCGATGCGGAGCGGAGTGAGGCTCAGCGAGACGAGGGTAGCGATACGGTCGCCCTCCTTGAGGTCGATCTTGCCCTTCAGGGCATCGCCGATCTTCTCCACTTTGCCGAGGAGCATACCGCCACTGCCGGTGCGACGGTTGCGGTGCTTACCCTGCAGCTCGACGTTGAGGAACATCTCCTTCTTCACCTCTTCCATGATCTTCTCCTGGCTGGCGCCTTCGCCGGCCTGCTGCTTGGCATAGTTGTGGATGTCCGTGAACGAAGCGCTGTCGATGTTCAGGGTCTGGACGTCGATAAGAATCTCGTTGTCCCAAATCTCATCCATGTTGTTGTCAAGCTTGTTAGCGGGCTGAGGCAGCACGCCTTTGGGCTCGATGACGCGGTGGGTACCGTACTTGTTGCCTTTTTTCTGCATAATGTTTGGTTATTTTTTTGATTATTAAATGATTTATCTGGTTTGACATAAAATTCAAACATACAAAGATACATATAAAAAACGACATGGCAAAATATTTTTTGCCATGCTGTATAAAAAAAAGACGAAAATCGCCCCCGCTCCGGAATGCTTCGAGGAGCCTGCTCCAAGTCCACAAATACATTTCAAATAGACACTGACTCCGCCGCTTGTATGCAACCTCACCGTAGCCTCTCCGACTTTGGCCCGACTGTTCTACGGTTGTTCTACGATTGTTTAACGGTTTAAACCGTCGAACAACCGGTGAACAACCGGTGAACAGACGGAGTGGGTACGGAGGGGCATCGCAGAGGATATGGCCCAAGTGCATTTTTTTGTTGCACATGTCAAAATATATATGTATATTTGCACTTTCTAATTTCCCGTCGAATTAATAAAAACATACTGAATATGAAACAATACATCGAACAGAACAAGGACCGCTTCCTCGAGGAGCTCTTCTCCCTCATCCGCATTCCCTCCATCAGTTCCGAGCAGGAGCACAAGCCCGACATGGTGCGCTGCGCCGAGCGCTGGCGCGAGTTGTTGCTCGAGGCTGGCGCCGACCGCGCCGAGGTGATGCCCACCGAGGGCAACCCCGTGGTCTACGGCGAGAAGACCATCGACCCGAAGAAGCCCACGGTGCTGGTCTACGGCCACTACGACGTGATGCCGGTGGCTCCGCTCGAGCTGTGGCGCACCTCGCCGTTCGAGCCCGTGGTCAAGGACGGCTTCATCTGGGCCCGCGGCGCCGACGACGACAAGGGCCAGAGCTTCATGCACGCCAAAGCCTTTGAATATATGGTGAAGACCGGCAACCTGCCATGCAACGTGAAGTTCATGCTCGAAGGCGAGGAGGAGATTGGCTCCGGCTCGCTCTACGGCTTCTGCGAGAAGAACAAGGAGCTGCTGAAAGCCGACGTAATACTGGTGAGCGACACCTCGATGATTGCCCCCGACGTGCCCAGCATCACTAGCGGCCTCCGCGGCCTCTGTTACTGGGAGGTGGAGGTGACCGGCGCCAATCACGACCTGCACAGCGGCATCTTCGGCGGCGCGGTGGCCAACCCCATCAACGTGCTGTGCAAGATGATTGCCGACCTGCACGACGAGGATGGCCACATCACCATTCCCGGCTTCTACGACGATGTGCTGGTGCTCAGCGACGAGGAGCGCGCGCTGATGGCCCAGGCCCCGTTCGACGAGAAGCAGTACATGAAAGACCTCGGCGTGCGTGCGCTGAAGGGCGAGAAAGGCTACACCACCAAGGAGCGCACGGGCATACGCCCCTGCCTGGATGTGTGCGGCATCTGGGGCGGCCACACCGGCGAGGGCACGAAGACCGTGCTCCCCAGCAAGGCCTACGCCAAGATAAGCACGCGTCTGGTGGCCAACCAGGACTTCGAGAAGATAAGCAAGATGTTCCAGGAATACTTCGAGAGCGTGGCTCCCGACTACGTCACCGTGAAGGTGACTCCTTGCCACGGTGGTGCAGCATACGTCAGCCCATTGGAACTCAAGGCCTACAAGGCTGCAGAGCGCGCTATGACCGACACCTTCGGCAAGCGCCCGATACCTACGCGCAGCGGCGGAAGCATCCCCATAGTGGCAGGCTTCGAGAAGATACTGGGCCTGAAGAGCATCCTGATGGGCTTCGGACTCGCCAGCGACGACATCCACGCCCCCAACGAGAACTACCCCCTGCAGCAGTTCTTCAAAGGCATCGAGACCATACCCCTGTTCTATAAGTATTTCGCAGAATAAAACACAATGTACGAGATTATCAGCAAGAGGCTGCTCAACAGCCACGAGATTTACCGGATGGAGATTCACGCTCCGTGGATATCGCTCAGCGGCAAGCCGGGCCAGTTCGTAATAGTCATCCCCCACGAGAACGGCGAGCGCATACCGCTCACCATCAGCGACATCGTCTACCAGCGCCAGTCGGTGGTGATAGTGTTTCAGGTGGTTGGCGAGACCACACGCCAGCTGGCGGCGATGCAGGAGGGCGACGACCTCTACACCATCGTGGGCCCGCTGGGGCGGCCAAGCGAGCTGATAGAGAAGCACGAGAAGGGCGAGCTGAAGCGGCTGCTCTTCGTGGCCGGCGGCGTGGGCATAGCACCGGTGTTCCCACAGGTGAAGTGGGCCTTCCGCCAGGGTATCCCGACGGATGTCATCATCGGCGCACGCTCGAAAGACCTGCTGTTCTATGAGAACGAACTGCGCGCCGTGTGCCAGAACCTGCACATCATGACCGACGACGGCAGCTATGGCGAACAGGGCTTGGTGACCGCCAAGGTGGACCAGCTCTGCCAGAGTGGTGCCGACTATAGCCACTGTGTGGCCATCGGCCCGCTGCCGATGATGAAGTTCGTAAGCCTCACCACCAAGAAGTACGACCTGACGACCATAGTGAGCCTCAACTGCATGATGGTGGACGGCACAGGCATGTGCGGCGCCTGCCGCGTGAGGGTTGGCGACGAGGTGAAGTTCTGCTGCGTGGACGGTCCCGAGTTCGACGGCCATCTGGTGGACTTCGACGAAGCCGCCCGCAAGCTGAAGACACCGGATGCGCGGCGCTACCGCATAGCCACCGCCGAGAGTGGTCACAAGTGCAACCTTAAGGATGCAGTGGATGCGGCAGTAGAGACGCACCATGATGCGTCTCCAAAGAGACAGAAACCCCGCGAGCAAGACCCCAAGGTGCGCGCCAAGAACTTCGACGAGGTCAGTTTCGGACTCAGCGAGCACCAAGCCCTCATCGAGGCTAACCGCTGCCTGCAGTGCAAGAAGCCGCGTTGCGTCGAGGCCTGCCCTGTGGGCATCAATATACCGCGTTTCATACAGGACATCAAGGAGGAGAACCTCAACCAGGCCTATATCACCATCAGTCACGACTCGGCCCTGCCGGCGGTCTGCGGCCGCGTCTGCCCGCAGGAGACGCAGTGCGAGGGCAGCTGCGTGATGGGCGTGAAGGGCGAACCTATAGCCATCGGTGCGCTGGAGCGCTTCGTGGCCGACAACCACCGCGCGCAGTCCAAGCCGCAGAGTCCCTGCTACCCTGCCGGTCGCAAGGTGGCTGTCATCGGTTCTGGCCCCAGCGGCCTGACGTGCGCAGGCGACCTGGCCAAACACGGCTATCAGGTTACCGTCTTTGAGGCGCTGCACCATGCCGGCGGCGTGCTCGTCTACGGCATACCGGAGTTCCGCCTGCCCAAGCAGCGTGTGGTGGAGCCGGAGATTGAGAACCTGCGCCGCTTAGGCGTTGAAATACGCACCAACGTCATCATCGGCAAGAGCATAACGATAGACCAACTCTTTGAGGACATGGAGTACGACGCCGTATACATCGCCACTGGCGCCGGCCTGCCCAAGTTCATGGGCATACCGGGCGAGACGCAGATAGGCGTCATAAGTGCCAACGAATTGTTGACGCGCACCAACCTTATGCACGGCTACGACGAGCAGTATGACACCCCCATTTATCTAGGCAAGAAGGTGATAGTGGTGGGTGGCGGCAACGTGGCCATGGACGCCGCTCGCACAGCGTTGCGACTGGGCAGCGAGGTGACGGTAGTCTACCGCCGCGGCGAGATGGATATGCCCGCCCGCCGCGAGGAGGTGCACCACGCCATGGAGGAGGGCGTGCAGTTCATGTTCCAGACCGCCCCGCTCGAGATTCTCGGCACCGATGACGGCTACGTCCGTGCCCTGCGCTGCGTGAAGATGGAGATGGGCGAACCCGACGAGAAAGGTCGCCGCAAATTCAGCCCCATTGAGGGCAGCGAGTGCGACGTGGAGGCCGACACCATAGTCGCCGCCCTCGGCACCAGCCCCAACCCACTCATACGCACCAGCACACCGGGCTTGGACTGCGAGGTGTGGGGCGGCATAAAGGCCGACGAGAACGGACAAACCAGCCGTAAGTATATCTTCGCCGGCGGCGACGCCGTGAGCGGTGCCGCCACGGTGATCCTTGCCATGGGCGCCGGACGCAAAGCCGCCAAAGCCATCATGGAGGTGCTGGGATAATGAAGATTTCCCACATATTCCTCCGCCTGATCTGCCTGGCCATCGCCGTGGGGTCGGGTTGGTTTGCCGCACGGAGTTACCAGTATATAATGGCAGAGGAAGACCCTACCTCCAGAATCATTGCTTTAGTGATTGTGGAGGGCATCTTTGTTTCCTTAACCATATATTTGCTTGTATGGACATTCTTTTACGACCGTATGGAGAACCGTGAGCGGCAGCGCAAGGCGGATGCCGAACGCAAAGAACGTCGCAAACCAGCCAAGGAAAAACTGGCCGAAGCCAGGAAAGAGCAACGCGCGGAGCGGAACACCAACTATATTCTGGGAGCCGTAGCTATAGCAACTGCCATCTATTTCCTGACTAAAAATGAATGGCTTATGTCAGGGCTGATGGTCGTCGTGGCGGTATACCTGTTCTACAAAGCCGCCCGCAACATCGAACCCGACATAATAAAGCAGAAAAGAGAAGAAGCCACCCGCAGGCAGGAAGTTGAAAACCTGATGGAAACCGCCAAAGACGACGGCGCCGTGATAATCGTCGAGAATGTGGACGGCGTAACCGCCATCGAAGATGCAATAGAAATCTTCGGCGACGAATATCATGGGCGCAAGAACGGACGCAACACCATACGACTGTGGCAGTTGGAGCGATGCAAATATGCTCTCACATTCCCTCTCGGCTACCAGCCCGAAGCTCCGATATCGCTGATGTGGGAACTAGACGGTCAAGGGCTGCAGCCCCGAGGATGGTTCCCGTCGCACAGATTGAAGACTCAGGGTGTTTGGACGATGCTGACCGTTGCCAATAGCGGCGCCACCGATGCGGTGACCGACAATGGTTGCTGCTATGAAGACGAATGCGACTTTCGCCTACGCATCCATCCGAAGCTGCACCTTGCCTATCAACCGCGCCCCAATATCATGAACGACAATCCTGAGAAACTTGAAGATTTCACCTGAACAATAAACCATGGAGAAATTCAGTATTGACAACGCACCTAAGTTCGAGCGGCACTACAACGATGACGGCTTCTGGAAGAAGATTCGCCACATCGCCACGCAGGTAGGGCGCAAGGTGCTCTACCCTGCCCTGCAGCTCTATTTCCTGTTGCAGGCCAAGGACGTTCCGGTGAAAGCCAAAACCATCATTATCGGCGCACTGGGCTACCTAATACTGCCGGTTGACGTCATGCCCGACTTCATACCAGCCCTAGGCTTCACAGACGACCTCACAGCCCTCATGTTGGCCTTGCATACGCTGAACAAATATCTTACACCAGAGATAAACCAGAAAGCAAAAGAACATACCGACAATCTACTTAAACAATGAAAAATACTCTCATCCTAATAGCCCTCATGCCACTGATAGGCTTGGCACAGAAGCCCCTGCTCGACTCGATGCAGATGCCAAATGCCGTCTACTTCCTACCTGCACCACCCGACACCGCCAGCGCTGCCTTCCAGTACGACAAAGCGCAGTACCGCTGGGGCAAGGAGCAACGCAAGGACAGCACAAGGCTGGCCATCGCCGTGAACGACGCCATCTGGAGCATCGACAACATCTGCAAGATCTACAGCGGTGTGCTCGGCTTCGAGATATCGGAGCAGAACGCACCCGCCATCTACCGTATGCTCACCTTGGGCCTCCTCACTACCGACCAGGCTGGCAAACTGCCCAAGAACCACTACATGCGCACGCGTCCCTACGTCTTCTACAACGAGCCCACCATCTACCCCAGCGACGAAGCCTGGCTCCGCACCAACGGTTCCTACCCTTCCGGCCACACCATCCTTGGATGGAGCGCTGCCCTGCTGCTCACGGAGATGGCGCCTGACAAGGCCGACACTATCATGGCCCGTGGCTATATGTACGGCCAGAGCCGCGTGATAGCAGGCTACCACTGGCAGAGCGACGTCGACGCCGCGCGCCTAGTGGCCAGCGCCGCCGTAGCACGTCTCCATGCCGACAAGCGCTTCATTAAACTCATGAAGAAAGCCCGCAGAGAATACCTTAAATTGTCCAAGTGATGGCCGACGCGCTGCTAACAGTCGAAGGACTAACCAAGAGTTTCGGCGATAAGCTCCTCTTCGAAGACATTAGCTTTGGCATCAACGCCGGACAGAAATCGGCGCTGATAGCCCGCAACGGCTACGGCAAGTCGACACTGCTCAACATAATAATGACCGCTGCGGGTCAAAAGGGCTATAACACCCTGCAGGATGCAGGCAAGATAACCTTCCGCGGCGACCTCAAGCTGGCATATCTGCCGCAAAGCCCCGAAGCATACCCCAAGCAACAGGTGCGCGACTTCGTCTACAATGTGCAACGCCCCGAGACCGAGGACCCTTGGACCTTCGAACAACGCATGGAGGAGATACTCAGCCGCATGCGTGTCGACACTCTCCTTGACCGCCAGATGGACACCCTCAGTGGCGGCGAGCAGAAGAAGGTGGCGCTCTGCCGCCTCCTAATGGACGACTGCAACCTGCTCATCCTCGATGAGCCCACCAACCACCTGGACATAGACATGATTGAGTGGCTCGAGGAGTTCTTATCGCGCCAGCGGCTGGCAATCCTCATGGTGACCCACGACCGCTACTTCCTCGACAACGTTTGCGACAATATCTACGAACTCGACAATTCGCGCCTCTATCACTATAAAGGCCGCTACGACTACTATCTGGAGAAGAAGGCCGAGCGCGAGGCCAACGAGCGCGCCGAGGTGGCGAAAGCCCGCAGCCTTTACCGCACCGAGCTCGAGTGGATGCGCCGTATGCCACAAGCACGCGGCACCAAAGCACAGGCTCGCATCGACGCCTTCTATGAACTTGAGGCAAAAGCACACACGCGCTTCGACGACAGCCGTCCGCAACTGACAGTAAAGACTGAACGCATCGGCGGCAAGATACTGGAGCTGTACAACATCTGCTACCGCGACCTTATCGACGACTACTCCTACGTCTTCAAGAAAGGCGAGAAGATAGGCATTGTCGGCCCCAACGGCGTTGGCAAGAGCACATTCCTCAACATCATAACCGAGCGGCTGAAGCCTACCAGCGGCCGCGTCGTCGTGGGCCAGACCATACAGTTCGGCTACTACACCCAAGCGGGCATGAGCGCCCCCGCCGACCGCCGTGTGATAGACCTCGTCAAGGACATAGCCGAGGAGATAGAGCTCGACAACGGCAAGAGCATGTCAGCTCACCAGTTCCTCACCTACTTCGGCTTCGACGGCACCACGCAGTACAACTACTTCGGCAACCTAAGTGGCGGCGAGAAGCGCCGCCTCTACCTACTGCAGGTGCTCATGGCCAACCCCAACTTTCTCATCCTCGACGAACCCACCAACGACCTCGACATCTACACCCTGCAGATACTCGAACAGTTCCTCCAGACCTACAAGGGCTGCCTCATCATCGTCAGCCACGACCGCTCCTTCATGGACCATATTGTCGACCACCTGTTGGTATTCGAGGGGGGCGGCAAAATACGCGACTATCACAGCAACTACACCGTCTACCGCATGCAGAAGGCCGCCCAGCAGCGCGAGAGCACCCTGCAACAGCGCACCGAGAAGCCCAAGTACGAGCGCAGCAAGAGCGAGAAGCGCAAGGCCACCTACAAGGAGCAGAAGGAGTACGAGGCACTGACCGCCGAGATAGAGGCACTAACCACAGAAAAGGCCACACTGGAGCATCAGCTGAGCAGCGGCACCCTCACCGACCCCGCTGAGATAACAAAAGCCTCCACACGCATTGGCGAGGTGATAGCCCTGCTCGACGAGAAGGAGCTGCGCTGGCTGGAACTCGACGAGATTATCAACTGAATTCAAAAATATTTTGCCACCTCGGGGAAAATAAGTAATTTTGCACCGAATTTGAAACACAGCAAACAAACATAAAACATGAAAAAAACACTCTTCTTTATCGCAGTTACAATGCTTTTCTGCACCGGAATGAAAGCCCAAGACCTGGCCTGCGCCTTCAAACCTGACAACTCCTTTCAACTGAGCCTCTCCGAGCAACCGCAGACAACCCCAAGCAGCATATACTCGCTCCCCCTGCCCACCACCGATTTCGCCACCGGCAATCAGTTCAACACCCAGCAATACGCATCGAAAAAGGGCTGGGG
This sequence comes from uncultured Bacteroidota bacterium, assembly GCA_902791695.1. GTDB lineage: Bacteria > Bacteroidota > Bacteroidia > Bacteroidales > P3 > Colimorpha. Next base: position 148,659 of record CADAWR010000007.1, on the reverse strand, counting down.
CATCGCCTGCGTCATCTCCGGCGGCGTCATCATGATGAGCGGTGCTGTCCTATGGCTATGGGGCGGCCTGTTTACCAATGTCACCAATCAGGCAGCCACCATGGATGCTAACATGGCAGCCAACATGGATCCCTCCACGGCAGCCGACATGGCAGCCAGCATGGACAATGCTTCGCAGGACCCCACTCTGAAACAAGCAAATAATATAGGCAAAGGCATCAAGACCGCCGGCATCATTGGCACCGCGGCAGGCGCCGTCCTGGTTGGCACCGGCATCGTGCTCTTGGTGACCGACGGCGGTGGCAGTGGCGGTGGCTACTCCCGCGGCAAGAGCTCCAAACCACACCGCGTCAAACGCAAAGGCCCCGCCAGAAGCAACCCCAGACATGCCGAACTAATGCCCGACAATAGGGACATGCAGCCCGAATGGAGTCTCTGCCTCAACGTCGGCCCGGCTTCGGCAGGCCTTACTCTCGCCTTCTGAGGGCCTCACCTCTCGCACATATCTGCCCCAAATATTATTCCGACACAGGAGTGTCGGCCTTTGTACTGTCGGCCTTGACGACACGGTCGGGCACCACCTCCCATATAGGCGGCGTCATGAGCAGGGTGCCGAGTTTGCCTGTCATCAGTGCATGGCGTATCTGCCACGGCATCGCCGGGTCGAACAATGGCGTGCCTACGGGTCCGTCGCCACCAACCCCACCGTCCTCACCGGCATCCGAGTTGCCATGTGCGTCGGGCGGCAGCGCCACACTGGCATTGGCGTCGCGGTAGCCGCCATTGAAGCCCCACAGACGCCGGTCATGGATTGACGTAATCTGCATGCTGCCAAGCATGTGCTTGGTAGCCACCACCGTGATCGCCTTCAGGGTGATGAGCTTGATAGTATCCACCGCCACTGTGAGGTATGCGTTCTCATGCAGGTCGAGGTCGGCCTGATGGAACAGCAGTCCCTTCAGCTTCACATGCAGCTCCACCCTGCCCACGGGCAGCGCCGCCACCATGAACTCACCTGCCGTGTCGGTCACGGTCTCGGCCACCGTGCGCCCCTCCTGCACAAAGCGCATGTAGCAGTTGCGGTATATGCGGTGGCTGTGGTGATTAACCACCTTGCCCGCCAGCATCACGCTGTCCACCTCCGCCGCCACCTGCTGGGCACCGGCTCCCTGCACCGCGAGCAGAAAGGCCGCCGCCAAAAGCAATATCTTCGTTTTCATAGCCGCTATTGTTTTGTTTTATTCTTGATTTTCATCAGTTTCTCGCGCAGCATGCGCAGGGGCAGCATGTCCACGGGCACACTGTTGTAGCGTCCCCAGTAGTCGCCGTCGTAGTCGCTCGCGCCGAAGGCCTCCGCCAGCGTCTGCTGCCGCACGTAGATGGTGTCGCCATGCACCATGGGCTCGGTGGTGGTGAAGTCAGTCAGCGTCCAGTCCACACACTGGCGCCACTCCTGGTCGCCGCTGAAGCGGAACCGGTCGCCGTAGCCCAGCACCACGCGCCGCTCGTTGTAGTAGTGCGTCAACGTATAGCGCCCGTCGCGCACATCGTAGCGCCACGACGAGCTGTCGGTGGTCAGTGCCATGCGGTCGTACTTGATGTTGATCCACGAGTCACTGCCAGCCTCCACGTTGGCGCTGTCCACCGCAGCCGTGATGGCCACAATGGCCAGGTCGCTCTTCCGCACGGTGTAGGTGTAGCGCACCTTGATCTTGGCCATACGTCCAGGCCCAACGCTGCGCAGCAGATAGTAGACGTCGTCGCCATCCAGAAACTCCTGTATGGGCTCGAACTTGTGCATCGCCAGGGTACTGTGCGACAGCGCAAAGCTGGCCCTCGGCGTCGCTACCGGGTCGTAGAACTCCTCATTGTCGGCATACTGCAGCAGCTCGTCCTCTCCCTGAGGGTCGCCAACCTTGTCGTCTAGCAGCACGCGGTCGTGCACCACCATGCGATGGCGCAACACACTCTTGTAGTTCGACTTCAACTCGCGCCGGTCGCTGTCGAAGCGGTAGGCTTCCTTGTTGGCATTGCTCCCGTAGCCCGCGCGGCGCACACTCATCACGGCCTCGTCGAAGAGGTACAGCTCGCCGTCCACGGCGCGCCAGTCGCGGTAGAAGAATGTGCTCCAAGCCGTCTGCTGACAGTAGTTCTCGGCAAATCGCTTCTTGGCAGCCTCCAGCAGGTGCTGCGGCGTGCGGTAGCTCTCCACCTTCACCTCGCGCAGCGACACACTCTGCTCCCGCAGCCTCACATCGCCCTTGGCAAGGAGCTGTGCCACAGTGAGCTTGACTGCCACATAGCCCACCGAGCGCACCACCACCGTGTCCTCCTCATGCCCTGCCGGCACTTTCAGCCTGTACTCGCCATCGTCGTTGCAGGCTACGCCGACCGAGGTGCCCTTCAACTGCAGCGTGGCGTAAGGCACAGCGCGGCCGCCGCAGGTCACGCGCCCACGAAGCACAGCGACATCCTGCTGGCCGAACACCTGCAATCCGCACAGTATCAGCATTGCAGTCAGCACAGCCCTCAATATAGAGCATCTCTTCAGCATCGCCGGATAGTGTTTAACGGTGCAAAATTACGAAAAAAAACAATATGCCGGTATTTTTTTGTCAAATTCCTCTCCGTAGCCTCTCCGACTCCCCTCCGTATCCCCTCCGACTAAAAACCGTTAAACAACCGGTGAACAGTCGGAGCGGGTACGGAGCGGGTACGGAGAGGGTACGAAGAGATGCTGGAAATCAGCCCTTTCTGAAAGACCTTTGTTGTAATTGATTGTTGCCGAAGAGTTTGGTAGCATAAGCCGAGAGGCCGTTGCGGCGGAGCGAGGCGGCTATGTCGGCACGCAGTTCGGGCTTGTAGAAGAAGAACATACGGCGCTGGTCGGCTTTGTCGGCGGGAGTAGTGGCCACGTAGACGGGCTTGAGGGTGGTTGGGTCGATGCCGGTGTAGTACATCTCCGTGGCGATGGTCATGGGCGTGGGCGTGAAGTCCTGTATCTGCTCCAGCCGGTAGCCCATCTGCTTCATGTCGAGGGCCAGCTGGGCCATATCCTCGAGGCGGCAACCGGGGTGGCTGCTGATGAAATAAGGGATGAGCTGATAGCGCAGGCCGGCCTGGCGGCAAATCTCGTCGAAGCGGCGCTTGGTCTCACGGAAGAGGCCGAAAGAGGGCTTGCGCATGAGGGCGAGGACGTGGTCGGAGGTGTGCTCCGGTGCCACCTTCAGTCGGCCGGAGGTATGGTTGATTACTACCTGGCGGAAGTATTGCCAGCCGCCGTTGTCCTCGGTAAAGAGGTCGCAACGGATGCCGCTGCCGACGTATAGGTGCTTCACCTTGGGGTGTGAGGCAACCTTGCGCAGGAGCTCCATCATCGGCTTGTGGTCGCTGTCGAGGTTCTTGCACATCGTTGGCATCGAGCAGCTGTAGCGGCTGCACTTGCGGCAGAGCTCGGGGTTCCTGCCCTTCATGCGCCACATGTTGGCCGAAGGGCCGCCTAGGTCGGTGAGGACACCGTGGAAATCGGGGTCGGCGGTGATGGCGTCCACCTCGTGGAGGATGGAGGCCTCGCTGCGGCTGGCTATCTGCTTGCCTTGGTGGGCGCTGATTGTGCAGAACGAGCAGCCGCCGAAGCAGCCACGGTGGGTGTTGACGCTCCAGCGTATCATCTCGAAGGCCGGTATGGCGCCGCGCTTCTTGTACTTGGGATGCGGCAGGCGTGTGTACGGCAGGTCGAACGAGGCGTCAATCTCGTCGGTAGCCATTGGGGGTTCCGGCGGGTTGACGACCACATAGCGGTCGCCATGCTGCTGGATGAGGGTGGCGGCCTCTATCTTGTTGCTCTCAAGGTCGATGATATGGTAGTTCTCGGCTTCGGCGCGCTTGCTCTTGAGGCATTCCTCGAAGGAGTGGAGGCGTTGAGCCGTTTCATGAAACGGCTCTACAGTACGGGTTACATAGGCCACCTGCGGCAGGCTATAGCAGGCCTCGATGCCTTTGCCGTCGGCGAGGAGGCGGGCTATCTTGAGGGTGGTCTTCTCCCCCATGCCGTAGTTGAGGAGGTCGGCGGGAGTGTCGACAAGGATGGAGGGGAAGAGGCGGTCGTCCCAGTAGTCGTAGTGAGCGAGGCGCCGCATACTGGCCTCGATACCAGCCATGATGACCGGTGTGTCGGGATAGAGTTGCTTGAGGATGCGCGCATAGACGTAGGTGGCGCGGTCGGGGCGGAAGCCTGCCTGGCCGCCGGGGGTATAGGCGTCGTCGTGGCGCAGACGGCGGGCGGCGGTGTAGTGGTTGACCATGGAGTCCATGGCCCCGCTGGTGACACCGAAGAAGAGTCTCGGACGGCCGAACTTGCGGAAATCGCGCAGGTCGTCGCGCCAATTAGGCTGCGGGATGATGGCCACACGGTAGCCGGCCGCCTCCAGCGTACGCCCTATGACGGCGGTGCCGAAAGAAGGATGGTCGATATAGGCGTCGCCGGTGACGAGCACTATATCGACCATATCCCAACCGAGGCGTTTGACCTCGTCAAGTGTTATCGGCAGAAAATGGCCCATCACTTCAACGCTTTAACAGGACAGGCGCGCGTGCAGTTATGACAAAGGATGCACTCGGTGGCGTTTTTCTTCTTGCGGGAATTGCTGTCCACCTCCACATCCATGGGACAAACCTCCCTGCATTTGCCACAACGGATACACTTCTCCTCGTCGAAGTGTATGCGCAGCAACGAGAAGCGGCTCATGGGCTTGAGAAAGACTGTGACGGGGCAGATGTACTTACAGAAGGCGCGGTTGTCGCGGAAGGCAACCGCCAGCGCTATGCCGACAACATAATAGACTATGTTACCGATGATGAACAAGCGGAACATCACCGATGGGGTCGCCTTGCCGAGCAGAAACAGCACTACGACAAGCGCCAATGAGAGGGCAAAGACAATATAGCGGATATAGCCGATGCACTTGCGGGGGCCGTTGTGCCGCTTGTAAGGCAGCAGGTCGAGCACCATAGCTGTCCAGCAAGCATAGCCACACCATCCGCGACCAAAAAGTAACGGCCCGAATATCTTGGCGATGAAGTAATGCAGCGTTCCCGCCCCCACAATGCCGGAGAGCAGGTAGTACCAGAAGCCCTCGATCTGCATGTTCTCGTGACATATCAGGCCGAGAAAGACAAGTATGTAGGCCCCGACGGTGAACTGCACAAAGAGGCGTGCCCAGGACTTACCAGCCGCCGTCAGCGCCGAGCCAATACCAAGGCAGATGCCTATATAGCTAAAGTTAAGCAGCAGGAAGAGGTTGCCCGAAAGCAACCATAATCCTACTGCTACAACCTCGAATATCGCAAACAGCAGTATCGCTGTACGGTATTTCTTCATTAGTCTTGTATGGCTTTGATGCCGGGGAGGACCTTGCCTTCGAGGTATTCGAGCATGGCGCCGCCACCGGTGGAGACGTAGCTCATCTGGTCGGCGAGGTGCATCTGCTTGACGGCAGCCACGCTGTCGCCACCGCCAACGGCGGCAAAGCAGCCCTTCTTGCAGCTCTCGGCCACGCTCTGGGCGATGGCCTTGGTGCCTTTGGCGAAGGTCTCAAGTTCGAAGACGCCGGCAGGGCCGTTCCAGAGGATGGTCTTGCTGTTCATAACGATGTCGTGGATAGCCTTGCAGCTCTCGGGGCCGCAGTCCATGCTCTCCCAGCCGTCGGGCACCTCGCCGGAGGGGACAATCTGGGTGTTGGCGTCGTTGCCGAACTTGTCGCCAATGACGCTGTCGACGGGCAGATAGTACTTCACGCCCTTCTCGTCCATGCGGCGCATAAGCTCACGGGCCAGGTCGAGCTTGTCATCCTCGCAGATGCTGTTACCGATCTTGCCGCCGAGGGCCTTGGTGAAGGTGTAGCGCATGCCGCCGATGATGATCATGTTGTCGACTTTGTCGAGGAGGTTCTCGAGGATGCCAATCTTGCTGCTGACCTTGCTGCCGCCGATGATGGCGGTGAAGGGGCGCGGCGGGTTCTGCATCAGCTTCTCGAGGTTGCGCACCTCGTTCTCCATGAGGAAGCCGAAGTATTTGTCATTGGGGAAGAACTTGGCGATGACGGCGGTCGACGAGTGCTCGCGGTGGGCGGCACCAAAGGCGTCGTTGATGTAGCAGTCGCCGAGGGCTGCCAACTGGCGGGCGAGATCTTCACCACCCTTGGTCTCTTCAGGATAGAAGCGGATGTTCTCGAGGAGCATCACCTCACCGGCCTTAAGCTCTTTGGCCATAGCCTCGGGCTTGCCGCTGCCGAGGAGTTCTTGCGTGAACTTCACAGGACGATTGACGAGGGTCTCCAGATACTTGGCCACCGGCTCGAGGGTCAGCTCAGGCTCGAAGCCGCCTTTCTTGGGACGGCCGAAGTGGGCCATGATGATGACGGCGGCACCGTCCTTGAGGAGCTTCTCGATAGTGGGCATCGACTCGCGCATGCGGGTGTCATCGGTAATCTGCTTCCGGTCGTTCATGGGGACGTTGAAGTCCACGCGCAGCAGCACCTTGCGGCCTGCGAAATTGATATCTTTTATGCTTTTCATTGGGTTATTGGGGTTTTATTGGGTTTATTCTGCATGATGCGGCTGTTCACTTTATTGTTTTTATTCAGCGGTGTTCACGTCCCCGTGCCGGGGTTCGGCAACGGCCATACCGATGTATAGGGCGGTGAGCATGGTGAAAACGAAGGCCTGGATGTAGGCCACCAAGCACTCAAGCAGCGAAATAAAGACGCTGAAGAGCACACTGACCACCGAGACGGCGCCGCCAACAGCCATACCGAAGAGGTTGCTGAGGATGAAGATAATCACAATGAAGCCAAGGATGACGATATGACCGGCCGTCATGTTGGCGAAGAGTCGTATCATCAGCACTATGGGCTTGGTGAAGACACCCACAAGCTCGACCACTGGCATCAGGGGGAATATCTTGAGCCACGCCGGCACGCCGGGGGTGTTGAAGATGTCAGTCCAATAGTGGCGGTTGCCGCTGATGTTGGTAATTAGGAATGTAATCACGGCGAGGGTGGCCGTCACTGCTATATTGCCCGTGATGTTGGCACCTGCCGGGAAGAAAGGTATCAGACCAAGGATGTTGCAGAAGAAGATGAAGAAGAAGAGCGTCAACAGATAAGGCAGATAGCGCTCATAGCGATGCTCCCCTATCATGGGCTTCGCGATGCTGTCGCGCACAAACACCACAAGCATCTCCACAAGGCTCTGCAGACCTTTGGGGGCCTGGTTGGGGCGCTTCTTGTAGCCCGCACGGGCGATGAAGATAATGACCAGCAGAAGGATGACGGCTATCATGATGGCAGCCGCAGTCTTGGTGATGGATAGGTCAATGGGCTTGGCGCCAGTGAGGTTGCCGGCTTCGTCGACACAGACAATCTCCTCTTTCTCGGCGCCGCCGCCGACAAGACGATAGCCCTTGTAGTCGGCGTGTCCGTGATGGAAGCGGCTTGACATAAAAATGTCAACACGACCGTCATTGATCAGGATTACTGGCAGCGGTATTGCCACCGCATGCTCCACACTGTCTGAGGTGTAGTAGTCGAACATGTGCCACGAATGGGCGTCGGTGACGTGGCCGATAATCATTGAGCCTGGGTCAAATCCCTCGCCTTCTGAGGCGTGTGCGGCGACAGTTGGAACCGTCATCAGGAATGCCGCAATCAATATACGGAACAGTCTCTTCATATTAGTCCTCTTGTGGATTTACCTTTGAGGTGTTGTTGAAAATGTCTATCTGCACGGCATCGAAAAGCCGGAGCTGGTTTTCATCTGTATTGTCGGCGTGGACCATAGAGGCAGCCTCGCGGAGGCCGCGGTGGAGAATACGTGCCAGCGCCGTCGGCCGGTCTATGCCGTTCTGTTCAGCATAGACCGACAGTCGACGCATCTCACACTCACTGAGTGTGACGACGTATTTTCTCTGCTTTGGTTTGGCCGCTTTCATCGTCATCAATAGGTGCTGTTGTAAGGAGCAACGACCTCCTTAGCCTGTGCGGCGAGAGCGTCGTCCTGCAGGGTACGAGCGGCAACGTCTGCGAGAAGCGACATAATCTGCAGGTCGCCCTGCATTTCACCACGCACGCCGGGGGCTTTGTCGCCACGGAAACGGGCCAAATAGCTTATCTCACTGCTGTAGTAGTCATAGGCGGCGTTCCAAAGCTCGCGGGCTTTCGCTTCGCCATAGATGTTCTTGTACAGTTCCACAACATCGACACGCGTGTTGCCAGTGACGATATATACGGCATATACATCTATCGGGAAGTTGGGGGCCGGGAAGAACTCCTGGGCGAGGTCGAGCAACTTGCGGGCCTTGTCCACATTGCCTTTGTTGTACTCGTCAAAGGCGAGGATGGTGAAGGACTGGCGCTGCACGGTGCCCATGTTGAGGCTTATCGGGTCGACATAGATGTCGCTGTTGAGGTTGCCCCACTTCAGCGGCTCGCCGTCGACACCATCGATGAAGTAGTCGGCAGTGCCTTCTGTGTAACGTCCACCCTGACGCGGATAAGGTATCAGCTTGTGGTTCATGCCCTCCTGGATGCTATATGAGCTGACCATCGGGAAGACGTCGCGGATATAGCCGGGGTTCATGATGCTGATGTCGCGCATGAAGCGGTTGGTGCCAAGGATGTCGAGCATCATGAGTTCGTGACGGTAGAGGGCCTGCTTGCCTATCTCCCAGCGAATCTCCGGATTGACAGATTCTGCAATCTCTGCAGGTATCACACCAGCCTCGACGAGAGCAGGAATATCAAGCGTAATCTTGAAGCGCTTGGTGGGCAGGTACATGAACTCCTGACCGCTGCGCTGGTCGCGAACCGTGAAGCGGTCGGGATGGTCGCGCAACATAGCCAGCACGTCGGTGACCTCAAGATAGTCGTTGGAGCGGTCCATGATGTAGTAGACATCTTTACCCAATCCGTAGTATTCCTTGGGCAGCGTGAACGGGAGCGCGTCGCCCTCGTAGAGCTTGTTGAAGAGCTGCTCCACATACCAGTACATGCCACTCAACGTGTAGTTGAGGATACGTACATCGGTGCGGGTCCCCTCCACCTCCTGGGCATACCAAAGCGGGAAGGTGTCGTTGTCGCCAAATGTTATCAATATACCGTTCTTTCTGATACTCTTGAGGTAGTTCTGTGCGAAGTCGCGAGCAGCAGTCTTCTGCGAACGGTCATGGTCGTCCCAGTTCTCGGCAGCCATCAGGCATGGCACAGCGGCCATACAAACCACAAACACCACTGGCATCACCACCTTGTAGGCCTTGGGGGCTTCGCCCTTGTTGTCGGCAGCGGCGCCCTCTTTCTTCTTGAAGAGACCGCTTATCCATTCCGACAAAGCCATCACACCGAGGCCTATCCATATGGCGTAGAAGCTGAACGAACCCACAAAGGCGTAGTCACGTTCACGCGGTTGCTTGGGAGGCATGTTCAGGTATATGGCAATGGCCAGACCCGTCATGAAGAACATGATGAACACTATGAATGCATCCTTCGGGTGCTTTCGGATGTGGTATATCAAACCGATGATACCAAGCAGCAGAGGCAACATGTAATATTTGTTGCGGGCTTTGTTGTTCTCCATAGCCTCCGGCATGTTGTCCTGCGGACCAAGACGGCTCTCGTCGATGAACTTGATGCCGCTTATCCAGTTGCCGCTCAGGTAATCGCGAGTACCGTCATCGTTGAAGTAGTGACCCTGTATGTCGTTCTGGCGACCGGCGAAGTTCCACATGAAGTAGCGCCAGTACATCCAGCCCAGCTGGTAGCGGTTGAAGAACTTGAGGTTCTGCGCACCGGTGGGACGCTGGCCATTGTAGCACTTGCCTGCCCAGTATTCATAGAAGCGCGGATGGTCTCTCTTCGTATCATCGCTCCACATGCGGGGGAAAATGCCCGTATGGCGCTCGTTGTATATGTATTTCTGCGCATGCGCCGCCACAATGTAGCGGTCCTTGCCAGTCTCACTCTTGCCACGTATATACTTCGTGTAGCCATCTTCGACACCCGTCGGCGCACCGGCGGTGTAGAACTGGCCCGTGAAGAGCGGTGTGTCGCCGTACTGCTCGCGGCCCAGATAGGCGCGCATTGCAACGGCATCCTTCGGCGCATTCTCGTTGAGCGGCGTGTTGGTATTGGCACGGATAACAAGCACAAAGAAAGTGCTGTAGCCTATCACCACCATTGCGAAGCTCAGTATGGCGGCATTGATGATGGGCTTGTTCTTCTTGTGTGTGTACCACAGCCCCCACACCACCAGAGCGGCAATGAGCGTGAAGTACACCACAGTGCCGCTGCCGAACGGCAGTCCCAAGATGTTCACAAAGAACACATCCACCGCCGAGTCAATGTTGACGATACCGGGGATAATGCCCCACAGTATGACACCCAGAGTTATTACACTCAGCACACCGGTGACAATAAAGCCCTTCCACGTCGTCTTCGGCCATTTCTTGAAATAGACCACATAGAAGATGGCGGGCACCGTCAGAAGGTTCAGCAGGTGGACGCCGATGGCCACACCGACCAGCAGACTGATGAGTATCAGCCAGCGCAGTGCGTGCGGGTCGTCGCTCTGTTCCTCCCACTTCAGGATGGCCCAGAACACCAGAGCCGTGAAGAAGCTGCTCATAGCATAAACTTCGCCCTCGACGGCCGAGAACCAGAAGGTGTCGCTGAAGCAGTAGGCCAAAGAGCCAACCACACCGGCGGCGAACACACCCCACGTCCTCCAATCCTTAAGGTTAGGGTTCTTCGGGTCCGGAAGCAGGTGCTTGCCCAGCAGGGTTATTGCCCAGAACAGGAAGAGTATGGTAAGACCGCTGCACACTGCCGACATCACGTTAACGGCATGCGCCGCTGTCTCGGGGCTCGAGAACATCGAGAACAGGCGTCCCACAAGCTGGAACGTCGGTGCTCCCGGAGGGTGACCCACTTGCAGTTTAAAGGCGGTGCTGATGTACTCACCGCAGTCCCACCACGACGCCGTAGCCTCCGCCGTCATGATGTACACAGCACAGGCAATGAGTCCTATGACCCAGCCTATGATGTTGTTTGCTAAATGGTATTGCTTCATTGTTTTGAGTATTGTTTAGTCTCTTAAAATAGGCATCGTCATGCAGCGTGCGCCGCCACCGGCACGAGGCAACTCGCTACCGGGGAAGGCCGCCACAAACTTGTCGTATCCGTTCATGTCCACCTTGCCGCTTACAATATCCTCTGCGTTGAGCACAGCAAATCCAGCCTTGTCCAGCGCCTCGATGGTCTTGGTGTTGCGGCGGTAGCCTATCACCTTGCCGTCGCCCAGCGAGAAGAAGTTGCAGCCGCTGTGCCACTGCTCGCGCAGCTGCACCCACGGGTCGCTCCCGCCGCCAATCACAGGCTCTATCTCCCAGCCCAGGCTGTTCAACCCCTCCACCATGTTAGGCACCTCGCGGTAGCTGATCTTGCCCCCCTCTACGGTAATAAGCGTCGTAGCCTTGCCGGCGAACAAACCGGTCTTCTTCAGCATCGGCTCGAAAATCATGCACTGGTGCTTGCCGAGGAAAGTGAACACCATGTCCAGATGTATGAAACTCTCCGGACTCATCGGCAACTCCTGAGTCAGTATGTGGAATCTGTCACGCTCCTTGGCGAAAGTCTCCGCCAGATACCTGATGCCCTTCTCGTTGGTGCGGATACCCTGGCCGATGCAGAGCAGGTCAGGCGAAGCAATCTGCACGTCGCCGCCCTCGGTGCGGGCGTCCTTGTCCCAAGCCATAGCATTGAGCGTGCCCACCTTGAAGAAATGCTTGAATATAGCCTCGTATATCAGCGTCTCGCGCTCCCTCACCTCGAAACTCATCGAGTTGATGAGCACGCGGTTATACACCGTGCTCGATGCATCGCGCGTGAAGAACAGGTTGTACAGCGGCTTCAGCAGATAGCGGTCGTCGTCAACCCCATTCCACTTGGGGTTCTCGTAACCCTCTATCAGCACTGCTGCAAGGCTGTGGGCATCCATGTCCATCAACTGGTCCTTCAGCTCGGTGCATCTGTCCATCTTGCAGCTCTCCTCCACCAAGTGGCGGCGCAACTCCATGTCTTTCAGCAGTTGCTCCAGAATATCTTCCACATAGTAGACATCCGTCCATTTCTCCAGCACACCGCAGAAATTGCCGTACTCCTTGTCCACTATCGGCTTGTTCAAAATATCGCTGTAGAGAGCATGTGCGGCGTTCATTGGCGTCATCCGCTCAATCTCCACGCCCGGGCGGTGCAACAGCACAGCACGCAGGCGCCCCGTCTCCGAAGCCACATTCACGCTGCAAGGTTCCATTATCTTTCTATCCATATAATATTATCTATCATTAAAATACATCACATCCGCCTCTCATAGGCAGATGATGTAGAGATTGCAAATATACGAATATTTTTTCATTACGCCACCTCCAAATCAAAAAAAATTTATCCACACCCGTCTCCTTACTCCCCCCCTACCCTATACGCCCCCGCCCCGTACTCCCTCCGACTGTTCTTCGACAGAAAACCGTAGAACAGTCGGAGCGGGGTCGGAGCGGGTACGGAGCGGGTACGGACAAACGCAGTGCCAGCAAAGGTTTGCCGCATACCATGCGACACAACATGCAGTATCAATGCATGTTACATTACAGCCGATTTGTATCTTATGCCATGTTCGCTGACGCAGTCATGGCAGCAGCTTGGCCTCGAAAACGGGCTTTCAGGCACTCTACTTATGCCATGTTATGGAAGACGTTGACAACGTCGTCGTCATTCTCCAGGCGCTCAATCAGGGCGTTGACGTCTTCCTGCTCTTCGGGCGAGAGCTCGCGCATGGTGAGGGGGATGCGCTCAAACTTGAAGCTCTTTATCTCAAGACCCTTGTCTTCGAGGTACTTGGATATAGGACCGTAGTTCTTGAAGTCGGCATAAATGAGTATCTCGTCCTCGTCGCGGAACACCTCGTCGATGTCGCAGTCGATGAGTTCGAGCTCAAGCTCGTCCATGTCTATGTCGTCACGCCAGGCGACGACGAAAGAGCACTTGCGCTCGAAAAGGAAGTCGTTCATACCCATTGTGCCCAGCTCGCCTTTGCCGCGGACAAAGGCGGCGCGGAGGTTGGCAACGGTGCGAGTGGGGTTGTCGGTAGCGGTCTCGACGACTATGGCTGTGCCGTGAGGGCCTTTGCCGTCGTAAACGACCTCCTTGTAGGCCGACTTGTCCTTCTCGGTGGCACGCTTGATGGCGCGCTCGACATTCTCCTTGGGCATCGACTCGCTCTTGGCGGTCTGCATTAGCAGACGCAGACGCAGGTTGGAGGAGGGGTCGGGACCCGAGGCAAGGACGGCCAGTTCTATCTCTTTACCAATCTTGGTGAATGTACGGGCCATGTGACCCCACCGCTTAAGCTTGCGCGCTTTGCGGTATTCAAATGCTCTTCCCATAGTATTATTTGTTTTCTAATTGATTACGCAGATATTCCGTGCATTCTTCGAATGTCTTGAAGGTGTGGTCCTCGGGGACGACGCCAGGGATGACCTTGTGCGTGGTAAGCATGTACATAGGCTGCGGCTGGATGATGGTCATTAGCACCTGCACGCCACGTGCCTGCAGGTCTTTGATTGCTTCCTCCATAGCGTACAGGCCGCTCTGGTCCATAAAGCTCACCAGACGCATACGGATGATGACTATCTTGACGCCCTCTGGAACTGTCTGCATCACCTCCTTGAACTTGTTGATGGTGCCGAAGAAGATGGGGCCGTTGAGGCGCTGTATGTATATCTTGTGGGCCACGGTGTCGGGCATTCCGCCCTCGTCGGACCACGGCGACTCCTTGTCGAAGCCGGTGAGTTCCTGGCTGCTGTAGCCGCCCTCGACGAGGTCGGAGGCGCGCTTCATGAAGAGCACGCAGGCTATCACCATGCCGATACCGACGGCAGTGAGCAAATCAACGAAGACGGTAACGAGGAACACAACGATAAGCACCACGGCGTCGGCACGCGGTATCTTGGGCAGGTCCTTGAAGCCGCGGAAGTCGATGATACCTACGCCGACAGTGATGAGGATACCGGCAAGCACAGACAGCGGCACGTACTGTACCACCGAGCCGAGACCGAGCATAATGGCCAGCAGAAGAAGGGCGTGCACCATACCGCTGAGCTGCGTGCGGCCGCCACTCTTGACGTTGACGACGGTGCGCATAGTGGCACCGGCACCAGGCAGACCGCAGAAGAGACCGGCAATGGCGTTGCCTATACCCTGCCCTATCAACTCCTGGTTGCTGTTGTGTTTGGTCTTGGTTATGTTGTCGGCCACCACGGAGGTGAGCAAAGTATCAATGGAACCGAGGCCGGCAAGAGTCAGGCCGGGTACGATGGCAGCCATAAGGACCGCTCCCCAGTTAATACCGGCGAGGCTTACCCCTTCCTTGGCGAAGAAAGGCATCGGTATGCCTGAAGGTATCTTGCCGATGGTGGCGACGCCGTCCATATTGATGAAGAGTGAGACGACAGTCATTACGATGAGAGCCACAAGGGTTGAGGGGACCTTCTTGGTCAACAACGGGAACAGGTATATGATTACCACCGTGCCAATGCCAAGAAGCAAAGCTGTGAGGCTGGTGTTGGCAAAGGCTTCGGGAAGACCGACAAGGAGGTCAATCATTGAGCCGCCCTTGCTGGCTCCCACCAACGGGTAGAGCTGCTGCAGGATGATGATGACGCCGATACCGCTCATGAAGCCGCTCAACACAGGATAAGGTATGTAGCGCACATACTTGCCTATCTTGATGAGGCCGAAAAGTATCTGGAACAAGCCGCAGAAGATGGCAGCGAGGGCCATAGATAGCATCACCTCTGAGATGCTGCCGTTACTTGCCGTCCAGGCACCGGTAACGAGGGTGGCGGTGACGACAGTCATAGGACCAGTAGGGCCGCTGATCTGGCTGTGGGTACCGCCGAAGAAGGCGGCGAAGAAGCCGAGGAGCATAGCTCCAGTGAGGCCCACATAGGCACCTATGGAGGCCGCAGAGGGGTCGGTAACGCCCGAGAAAGCCTGTATACCGAAGGCTAGGGCAAGAGGAAGGGCGACAATACCGGCAGTGATGCCGCCGAAGAGATCGCCTTTTACATTGCTAAACAGTTTCATATAATTTCGTATTCTTAACTTTTAACTCTTAACTAATCCAGCGCCCAGTAGACGAGCGTCACACTCAGTATGCCGAGTCCGGCACCGGCACACACATCACCCAGCCAGTGGCGGTTATTATAGATGCGCATAGCGGCGACTGTTACAGCCACAGCGTAGCCGGCGACAGCAATCCACGGATATTCCTCGCCGTACTCGCGGCGTAGTATCTCGGCGCCCGTGAATGCGGTGAAGGTATGTCCACTGGGGAAGCTGTTCATGCGGGAATAATCGGGTCGCTCTACAGCTAGGCCATGCTTGAAAGCAAAAAGCCAACCGGCACCAAAGAGGTAGCTTCCACCCTCGAGCATCAGTAATCGACCAAGGTTGTGCCTACCCTTGACGCCACATAGGTTAAGCACCACCGGTGTCGCTGCCGGCAAATACTGTATGTAGTCGTCGAAATGCAGTTTGGGGTTATGGCTGCTCACCACCTTGTCGCGCAAGTCTACAGCCAAACTGTTGGCCTTAGGTGCATAGGTAAGCACAGCACCTGTGGCCATAAGTCCTACTGACGTAGCAGCAGGTGCCACACTAAAATGCTGCAGCCTGAGTCCGACGGTGTCCCACTGGGCATTAGCACCAACGGTAGCTGCAAGCAGTATTATGACCAACAGATGTTTCACAATGTAAGTATTCCGTTTTTGAGCACCGGAACCACAGGGCATGCGTCCTGCCTGAAGGCGAAGCGTACATCCTCGGCGGCGCCGAGGCCGTAGAGGCGGTGCACATGGGTGCAGCGCTGGCAGTATTCGTATGGATCGTCCTTGGCCAGTTGCCACATAGCATAAGCCATAGTGGCGGCATCGCCGTATGGACTGACCTTCATCTTCTCAATTATCGCACCGGCAACGAGGGTGTCCTCTATGCAGAAATCCTGCTGCCAACCGGAGCATAGCAGCACGACGTCCATATTCTCTTTCTGCAGACGTTCACACAGAGCTGTGAGGTTGGAAAACGAGCCCACTAATGTAATGTCCGCGTCGGCGCCGCACAGTATGGTCACGGTGCCGTTGGTGGTGCTGTAGGCTAACTTTATGCCACTCATATCGTGGCGTAGGTATTCCGTCGGCGAGTTGCCGTACTCAGCATCACCAACTTTCTTACCCCCACGCTCTGCGGCAAGCTTAAAGCCTAGTTCACGATATGGCAGGAGGCCTTCCAAAGTATCCAACGGTACAACGCTACTGCACCCTGCATGGAAGGCCGCACATACGGCGGTGGTAGCGCGCAACAGGTCTATGGCAACGGTAGCTTGATGCTCCCGGATGGTTCGGTAAGGGTATAACGCCGGCGACAAGGAGACCTCTATCCTCATAGCTCCTCGTCTTTTAGTTGCTCCACACTGCCGTCACGGTGAATGCGCAGGTTGAAGTATTCGGGATGCGGCTTGGCATATTGCTCGGCCTCATGCTTGCGGGCACGCTTGCCGGCAGGCAAGTCCTTGAGCACATACTTGTTCATGATCTCCACCAGACGGCAACGCTGCGCGGTCTCAAGGTCACAACCATACTGCTTGGCGAACTCCAGGTCATCCTTCAACGGCTTGGGGTTGCCCTTATAGTCTGTAGGCAGTATCTTGGTGGCATTGACATGAACATGAAGCAGTTCAATGCCGGTAGTGGTGGAGCGCAGCACATACTCGGCCTCAACACTCCAGCTGTTGTACGTATGGGACCAATTGAGGAGGTCGATAAAGAGCACTGCATCTATGCCCAAGTCGGTATACAGGTCATTGATGCTCTCGTTGCGCAGCTGGCGGCCAGTACGGGTCTCGGTGGCGGCGAGCTGGGCCGAAGCCAACGGTCCGAGCACATAGTATCCGTGGCTCGTCAGCGGATCGGTGGCGGTAAGGTACAGCTGCCTTGAGGCAATGTTCAGTGAGGCATTGTATACCGAGTCCTCTGTCTCACGGACAGCGCGACGCATGGAAAGGTCGTTAAGTGGTGCCACGTATATAACCGAGGGCTCCTGCTGGTACATCTCATTGTATCGGGCCAGCTTCTTCTCACCCTTGCAGCCAAGCATCAACAATGGCAACATAACCAATATAAAGATACTCTTCTTCATCACTGCTTATCCTCCTCTTGTTCTTGCTGTTGCTGCTCTTGCTGCTGCTTTTGCAGCTCTTGTTGCTGTTTTTGTTGCTCTTGTTGCTGTTTCTGCAACTGTTTTTGCTGCTCTTGTTGCTGTTTCTGCTGCTGTTTTTGTAGCTCTTGCTGTTGTTTTTGCTGTTGCTGTCTCGCTTTACGCTCTTCAGCCTTGCGCTGCTTCTCCAGTTCACGCTGCCGGGCTTTTTCCTTGGCGGCCTCTTTCTTCTTTTTCTCGGCCTCTTTCTTGGCCTTCTCTTTCTCCTTCTTGGCTTTCTTCTTGTCTATCTTAGCCTGATTGCGTGCGTCTATTTTGGCCTGCTTTGCAGCGGCAATAGAATCCTCTATCTCCTTACGGCGCAGTTCTTCCTTTTGCTGTTCTTCGGCTAAAAGCTCGCGCTTCTGGTTAGCGGTGAGGCGTATCGGATACTCAACAGAATCAACGGGAGTCTGCTGCATAACGCGCAATGTGTCGGTGCTGTCTATCACAGCCGCTACCCACGGCAGTGGACGCAGTGCGGCGAGGCTGTCGTAAGCCCAGTTCTGCAACTTCAGCATATCGGCGGTGTCGCGCTGGCCAGCCAATGTGTCGTCGACCATTGCGGGCAGCAGGCGCTCCTTTATGCGGCGCACCATACGACGGCTTTCGGGGAAGGCTTTAGCCTCTGAGTTCAGCATACGGCATGCCTCACCGTCATGTCCCATAAGGGCCAGCGCCACACCGTACTCGGCATACATGCCAGGGTGAAGCGTATCGGCTTTCAAAGCGGCATTGATGCTTTCCGCTTGCGCCGTCGCCAACGCATACAGTGAGCCATAGGTGCTGTTGGTCTGGTAGTCCAGCATGGCGGCGCGCGGCGTACCAATATAGCGCCCTGAGCATGCCGCCAGCAACAGTACTGAGGCAAGTAGTATGCTGTTTATATGTCGAGCTCTCATAGCCTGTTTTATCTTAACAAAAGGCAAGGACCTATAAGCCGGGTTCTGTCGTGTTCTATCATCAATCTACTGCCGCCGTCGCCGACGGCCTCTATCAACCTACCCCCCGACAATACAGGCGAGCCTGCCCGTTGCCCGAAGGCTTGTCGGTATATTTGGTCTTTCAGCCCATGAGGTTTGCCATCATGGCCGTCACCGGCACACGTCGTGGGCTCTTACCCCGCGTTTTCACCCTTACCCTCTCGGGCGGTATCTTTTCTGTGGCGCTCTCTGTAGCCCCGCCTTTACAGGCGCAGCCCCTTCCCGTTAGGAAGCATGGTGGCTCGTGCTGCCCGGACTTTCCTCTCGGCCCTGAAGCCCAGCGATAGAACAGTCCCTGCCATTATTTCAAACTGCAAAAATACAACTTTTTTTTTACATAGTAAAAACAAAATAAAGCCAACAGTACAATCCGTTGGCTTATTCTTTGGTTATACGCCATTTAGCAACCACCTATGTGGCGCTACCTGACCACCGTCACGGTGCCTGCCTCGCGGCGCGACACACCGTCGCTGTCGCGGAATGTGGCCACCCACACATAGGCGCCCTGGGGCACCATCGTGCCGCCCACAGTGGCGTCCCATGCGGCGTGTATGTCGCTGGTACTATACACCAGTCGACCACCACGGTTATAGATGTGCATGCGGAAATCCTGCAGTTCCGACGAGGCGATAACCTTGAACACACGGTTCTCTTCCTTGTCACCGGATGGCACTATGATATTCGGCGCCCACAGCAGATTATCCTCATGATAGGGTTCCGGCTCAATGCCGCCGAATTTGGCATCCGTGCTGGCTGCAGCCTCTGTGCTGCTTCCCTGTTCCTGCACCTCCTGTGCATTACCCTTGTCTTCCGCCTTTGTCACTGGGACTGCTCTCCTTGGAGCCACAGCAGGTACAGCAAGCGGCGACGTTGTTGCCACGTTCATCTCTGCCGGTTCTGCCACAGCCACCATCTGCATCTGAGGCTCCGGCAGCTCGACAGCCACATTTCTTTCTGGCACAGGGTTGGCAACACTGACGGCGGCAGTATTGTCTGCCATTTCCTCCGTCTCGCCGACAATGGCCTTAGGCTCTACCAGTACGGCTATCTCTGGCTCCGAGACGGTAGCCTCTTCCTTTGGTGCCAATGCCACAGCGGCCACTACGGCCACTGCCGCCAGCACAGCGACTCCGCCGCCTATGCGCCAGGCACGACGCACACGCAGGCGTTTCTGTATCGCTTCGAACTGTCCCTCATCGGGGGTTTCCGTATACTCTTTCCAGTTCATCTATCGTTTTGTTTCTTTGTTTTCCAAATACTGGCGCAAATTCATGCGTGCTCTGCTGAGCGCCACCCTCAATGCACCCTCGCTGCAACCCATCTGCTCGGCGGCATCTTCGTAGCAGAGCTCCTCGGCGCAGCATAGGTTGAATGCCATGCGCTGCACCGCCGAAAGGGTGCCGAGGGCCCTCACGATATCCTCCATACCGTACTGCAAATCTTCCGTCTCCTCCTTCGCCTCGTTATCCATCTCCATGAGCACCGTGTGACGCGCCTTGCGGTAGTGCTGTATGCAGGTGTTCACCATGATGTTATACACCCACGAGCGGAGCTTCTGCGGGTCACGTAGCGAGCCTATGCGCTCGTACACCTTCACAAAGCCATCCTGCAGCATGTCTTTAGCCTCCTCGCGGTCGGCAGAGTAGCGGCGGCATATACCTGCTGCCATCGGCGCCAGCTCGTCATAGAGAGCCCGCTGGGCTTTGGCATTGCGGCGGCGACAGCCGTCCACCATCTCTGCATAACTCATGCTCATCGTCGGTATAGACGCTCAATATGTACGTTTGTTACTACGTTAACATTATTTAACATCTACCACCTCTACGACACCGTCCGTCACCCTGAACTTCACCTCCCATTTGTCGAACGGCATCGCATACACCCTCTGGGCGTCATGCTGGTAATGTGGACGCGGGTCTTGGCACAGAGTCTGCTCCAACGCCTCACGCTGTCCTTCCGGCAGCTGCATCAGCAGGCCGTGGTCATCGACCAGCTCGAGACTCTTCGGAGCCTCCTGGGCGAAGCCGCCACGCGCTTCGGGATGGCTGTCGGCATACGGTATGTATGGCTTGATGTCATAGATAGGTGTGCCGTCCACCAGGTCGGCACCGGAGACCACCAGCACGGGACCAGCCTCTATGCGCAACAGGCGCACACTCGACAGTCCTATGGCGTTGGGGCGGAAAGGGCTGCGCGTGGCAAAGACCCCTACCCTCTTGTTGCCCCCCAGGCGCGGCGGCCGCACCGTCGGCGACCACTCCTCACGCTCGGCGAGGTGAAAACTCCATATCAGCCATACGTAGTCGAACTCGTCGAGCCCCCTGACAGCCTCCGCCACGCGGTATTCGGGCTCAAAGACCACCCTGGCCTCATAGTCCACCAGCCCCGCCTGTCGCGGCACCCCGAACTTGCTCTTGTATACCGACTCAATGTGTGCTATCTGTTTCATGGCTCATCCTGATACATCAAGGGGCGGCTTGAAGGCCGCCCCTTGAAATCATCCTGTCGTCTGTTATTTGACAACAACAACGCGCTGAGTCATCACGTCACCCACTCTGATGAGGTAGGAGCCGGAGAGAGGCACGTCGAAGTAGATTCTCTGGTCGGGGCTCACACGGCGCTCCAGGACGCGGCCAGCGACATCATAGAGCGTGACGGTGTAGTCACCGGTGTTCTCGACAACAATCTGCTTGCCCTCGATGAAGACATTGATGTTGGAGACGATGACATCGCGCAGCTCGGGAGTCTCATGCTCGCTGACGGGCTCCTCGCCGATGTGTCTGTTGTGGAAGTTGCCGTAGTTGGGATCGTCGTAATCCGGGCAGTCGTGGTACTCTTTCATCACGGCGATGAAGTGGGCGCTCACGCGGCCGGTGTAGTTGAAGGGGTTATCGGTTGCCACGATGTTGCCGGCTTCGTCAGCCCAGCCCAAGAAGGCCCAGCCTTCCTGCGGCAGGTTGAGGTACAGGTCGGCATCCTCGGTGTTGTCGATCTCGGCAACGGCATTGATGGCGCCATTGGCATTCATCACACCATACTCGGTGGAGGAGTTGTCGGCACCCTCCTGCAGGGTCACAGTGACGGTGTAGGTCGTGGGGATAACCTCGAAGACTGCCGTCAGGGTCGGGTTGACACCCCAGTATTCGACAAAGTCGAGAGTGCAGTCGGCCTCGGTGGAGACAACGCGGTCTTCAATCATCCACTGCACAAACTGGTGCTGGTTGTCAGCGGGGACAGCGTGGATGGTAATATTCTGGCCATAGTAGTAACGCTGGCTGGTGACGCCGGGGGTGTTGCCGGTGTAGACAGTACCCATACCGTTGCTGGCGGTAGCAACCTCGACAGCGACGTCGACAAAGCTATTCTGCATGCTACCGGGGTTGCGGTACCACACGCCAAGGTTGTCGATAGCGGCAGCAACATCGGTGCTGTTGTTATCGTCGGTGACATTCCAGAAGAAGACCACCTTGCGCCAGCCGCTCTGCGGGATATTCACCAAGCGGGCTTCATACTGCCAGGTGTCGCCGTCGCCCTGCAGTTTGTCGGCAACCATAATGACACCATTGGCATAGGGGGTGAAGTCTTCATAGTTCATCTCGTCGGGCAGAATGGCAACAGTCAGGTTGTCGCCCTCATTGCCGGCCACGCGGTAGTCGAAGTGGACCTCACTGATACCTTGATACATGTAGACATCCGAGAACACATAGGTGCTCAGGCCTTCGTCGTTATACTCGTTGTTGGCGCCGTTCTCGTCGGTGGTCACATAGAGGCTCTTGGTGCCGCCGAGCACCGACTGGTGATGGACGGCATTGCCGATGTACCACTTGTTGGTGCCGGGGGCGATGGCATACCAGGCAGCCTTCTCCTCGCTGCTCTCGAAGGCGCAGCCATAGTTGGGATTGGTGGTCTGGGCATTCTCGATGCGCACCCAGATGGGCGAGAGAGTCATGTCCTCGGTGAGGGTGACATTGCGGCTCTGCTCGGTGTTACCGTCGCTCCAGCTCTGGAACTGGTAGTTCATACCGTTGTTGGCAATGATATGATAGGTATACTCGGCATCGTTGCAGGTGGGATACTGGTCAATGGTCACCGTGCCGCCGGGGCGCTGCTCGAGGGTGAGCATGGGCATGCCGTCGGTCACAAAGTTGGTGAAGCCGCCCCACTGCTGGTTGCGGGCCTGGGTCTCCATGCCGCAAGGCACAGCGACGACCACGTCGGCGCTCACGCCCTCAAAGGCGTTGGCCTCGACGTTGGCGGGCAGGCTGTTCAGCGTGATGCGCTCAAGGTTCTTGAGGTGGTAGAATGCCTTTGCACCGATGGTGGTGACATCGGCGGGCATCGTTATCTCGGTAATCAGGGTGTCACCGTAGAAGGCGTAGGGCTTGATCTCGGTGATGCCGGCGGGGATGTTCAGCTCGGTGACGAGCTCACCGCCGATGGCCAGGTTGCGCGAGCGCGACACAGGCTGCGAATTCTCGTTCTCGAAGCTGATGGCGCACCATTCGGCCAGCGTGCCGTCGAAGTTGGTAATCATTATGCGGGTGCTGTTCTCGAAGGCATTGCTGCCGATGGTCTGGAGACCGCCGGCGAGGTTGACAATGCGCAGGCCGCTCATGCCGGCGAAGCTACGGGCACCGATGGTGGTCACCGAGGCGGGCACGGTCAGCGTGTAGATGTTGCGGCAGCCGTCGAAGGCGAAGCTACCAACGCTCGTAACACCGGCGGGGATATCAACCGACGCCAGGTCGTTGCAGCCGTAGAAGAGGCCTTCGGAGATGGCGGTCATGCTGGCAGGCAGCTCGACATTGCGCAGCGAACGGCAGTTGTTGAAGGCATAATCGCCCAGGGTTACGCCGTCGGGCAGTATGATGGTGGTCAGAGCCGTGCAGTTGCTGAAGGCATAGCTGCCGATGGTCTGCACGTTGGCGGGGATCACAAGGCTCGACAGGCTGGTGCAGCCGGCAAAGGCCTGGTCGGCAATAGCGGTCACCGACACGGGGATGTTGACGGTGCTGATGCTGGTGCGGTAGCCGTCCTGCACACCGAGAATGGTGGTCTTGGCGACGGGGTCGTCATAAATCAGGTAGTCGATATCCTCGGTCTGGTACACATCGTACATAGCCGTGAACTCCATGTCGGCGGTCACGTGGGCAATCTGCAGGTGCTCGGTGCGGGCCGAACGGTAGAGGCGGCCGTTGAGCAGCCAGCCCACGAATTCGTAGTTGGGGTTGCCGTGGGCGGTGACGGTGACGTCGAGGGCTTCATTCTCGGCATAGATACCATTGGGGTTGACACCGATGAACTCGATGATGGGGTCGTTCTCGGGGTCGGTCAGGAAGGTCACATGGTAGACATTGGCCTCCTCGAAGACGGCGGTGATGGTGAGGTCGCTGGTCACCGTGGTGCTGTAGGTCGAATACTGGGCGGCGGGATAGTTAGTGTTGCCAATAGTCCAGCGCACGAGGCGGTAGTCACCCACAGCATGCGGCACGAGGGTAATCTCGGTGTTTTCCTCCACCTGGTTGCCCTGACCGCTCACGATGTTGGCGATCTGGTCGCTGGTGACGTAGCAGCCGGTGCCCTCGACGTTGATGGTCACGGTGTGGTACACGGTGTTGACCGTAAAGTTGGCCACCAGGTCGACGTTGTTGCTGACGGTGAAGTTGAAGGGATTGTCAGTAGAGATGATGTTCTGGTTGCCGAAGTAGGACCAGCCGTTGAAGGTGTAGAGGTTGTTGTCGAAGTCGACGCTAACCTGATGATCTGTGCCCTGACGGACATAACCCTCACCATTCAGCGTGGCTACTACATTATTATTGTTCTTATATAATCGCACGCGATAGAGAGGTGCATAGTTGGCCACGAGGGTGACGTCTTCGGACAGCGAGTTGATAACATACTCGGTGCTGGTGGCCTGCTGGTCGGGCGTGTCGTTGACGGTCCAGTAGGCAAACTCATAGCCGTCGACCGCACCGGCGGTGACCGTCACCTGCGAGCCAGCGTCATAGCGGCCGTCGTGGGCCGTGGTGTTGGCGGTGATGGTGGGGGCAGCGCCCTGGGTGGCGGTGGCAGTGACAGCATAGGTCTGCATGAAGTTGGCCGTAACAGCCTTGTCTTCGTTGACAGGGCTGATAGTATACGAGGGGTTGGTGTTGTTGGCGTTGCCGTCCCAGTTGAGGAAGCGGTAGCCGCTGTTGGCCGAGGCGGTGAGCGTGATGCTGCCGCCAGCGGCGACCTCAGCCTGCGCGGGGCTCACGGTGCCGGCGCCGGTGGGGTACACAGTGGCAGTCACGTTGTAGGGCAGGTGGTGGAAGCGGGCATAGAGCGTCACATTCTCGACCACCTGGTTGATTGTGTATGATTGGTCGGCGGTGACCAGGTTGGCCTGCTGGCTCGAACCGTCATACCATCCGTCGAAGACCCAGCCGGTATAGACCGTGTTGACGCTGAAGGTGAACGGGCTGCCGGCCTGTACACTTGCGGGCTGACTCGGGGTAATCGTACCGCCGTTGCCGCCGACCTTCTCGGCCGTCATGGTGAAATATACATCCGGCGAGATGAAATTGGCGGTATAGGTGCGGTTCTCGCTGCCGTTGGGCAGGGTGAACTGGTACACGAGGTCGTCCGACACCTTGTTGCCGCTCAGGTACCATCCTGCGAAGGTAGCGTTGGGGTCGACATAAGAAGCCGTAAGGGAGACCTGCTGACCCTCATAGATATTGAGGGAGGTGTTGTCCTGACTTCCGCCACTGGCAATCTGCACAGTGCCGAGGTTCGCGTCATTCGTAGCCACGCTGATGGTACGCTCCTGGGGAATATATTCGAAAACAGCCGTAACATCAATATCGCTATTAACAACACCAATATTAACTGGCGTAATACCACTTGTTATCCCATTATACTCCCAATGATCAAATCTATATGGAGTGCCCGTGCGAACAACAGCGTACAAATCAGGTGCAGAACCCGAACTAACATAACCTCCACCTATTACAGAACACGCCGTATCCGCGTATTGTGGAAGAATTGTAACATTTATTAAATACTGAATTTCAAAATATGCGACAAAATAACGCTCATCATCTACCGTAATCTCAATCTCAGAATCAGTATATACATCACCAAGGTATCCATCTTCCCAATATAGGAACCGGTAACCTGCAGCTGCATCTGCTCTTATTGTAACAGTAGTTCCATTACTATAGGAACCCGCTCCAGTCACAATTCCTCCATTACTAGGTGAAGCCTCTAGAATCACCTCATATGTTTGTGCATTCGATGTATAAAAAGAAAATACACACAGAAACACAATACATATTTTCTCTAAAGCACGTAAATACATTTTTTTCATAATAATTGTTTTTTTAATTATTCATTACAAGTCTTACAGAAAAACCTCTAGATCTAAATTCTTCTTGAGCTGTATTAATACTATTTCCTGTAAATTTCAAACAATAAGCCTTTGTTTTATGAGCATTTTCCGATGATCCACTATTCGAGGTAGACCAATAATAGCCTTCTGAATTATACTGCGATGTAACATTACTTGCTCGGATTCCAGCGGCGGGAAGGAAAATTGCACCAGCCATTTCCATTTTATCCCAATCCGACAAACTATACTCATTATCATTATAAGAAGATTTAGATGAGTTAAAGCTAAGCCCACTTGGTATACTCCACGGATCGCTAGGATCATCAGGTATTAATACAACACCATGGTATACATTTCCTATTATAGCATACCCACAACACCCTGATTTTGTTATAAGGTAGTTCCATTCTGCATCAGTTAATGTTCTCCATGCAACTCGCGAAATAGTAGAACCATAATAAATATTATTACTGTTCCCAACACCCCAATCTGCTCTAGTGCCTGCAATATTTGCAGTCACATCTGCAAAGCCAAAAGTGCCAGATGTTTCATATGGTTCGTATGCAATACCCGATGTACGACCAGTATTGTCACCACTAGTTCCCCAACCAAATAAATCAATCCAAGTTGAGGTATTAGATTCGGAAATATTGTTATTTCCCGATTGTATCATATCATATTGATGTTCGGCAAAGCGCCATTTATTAGTTCTAGCATAAGTAAGCGGGTCATATTCTCGTATACACTGAAGATTACCCGCAGAGAAACGAACAAATTGACTGTCACTAACCTTAAATCTATGATTTCCTATTCCATAAGCATTAAAAGGAGTCTGTCGGGAAGTGCCAGCCGTATATACCCATCCTTTTGCCAACGTAACCTGCCCCGATGTAACATTACGAACTTCTGTTCCTCCACTATTTTTCCAATAGAAATACAATTTTGTTGACACAGTATTTGAAACAGGTACTGCAACATACCAATAACCACCTTCATCGGTAGTATATTCCATCTTCAAAAAGTCTGCGTCATCACCATTCACATCCACTCCCAACATATAAGTACTACCAGAAAGTGTCACGCCCTCACTTGTAATAGTCATTGTACCAGCTTTCAACACTGCCGATGTTTCAAAACCGACCTTAACATTGGTATATGAATCATTTAGAGGCAAACGAATAATAGCGCATGCCGGATGAAGAGTTAAAACATTATTCTCAGTAACACCTCCCAAGAGAACCTTGTTCGAGGTGGTACTGGGCGTAAGACTAAATTGGTACGTATTATTGCTAGAGTTATAGGAAAGCGTACTCTCAACACCGTCTGCATATGCGCAGTAGAACTGGTTTGCTGTTTGTTCGGGGCCATTAGCATACCACACCTCGCCCGTCTTACTCAATGTGTAGGTTTTACCATTGACTTTGATAACATCACCCACCTCATATATAAGCTTGTTGCTTGAGTATTGCAAAGCAACTTTACTATCATCGCTGGACTTGAATTGAGTATCACCCATAACAAACTTGTCAAGAGTAATATCAACCAACGAATCCCTATCTTTCTGGCAAGCCGTCGCCAACAGACAGGCGACACCTGCAAACAAAAGGTATTTTGATTTTTTCATATCGTTTCTCCTTTAATCTGTTTCACTGTTGATTAAAACCAGCCACCGTTGGCATAAGACCAGTTGGAGCTGCTACCATCACCGCTGTGGTCTTCCTGACCGCCCATGTAACCAGCGGCCAGATTGCCGTTCTCATCATGCTCTTCTGTAATCATTCCAGACTCAGTCATGATGAACATGTTGATCTGCTGTGCAGGAGTCTCCCATGTGATGGCGGCAGACCCTTCGTAGCCTCTTTCCGTACGGAACTCCACTACCGTCAGGAGTGGGGCTATGTACGCTTTTTTTACTTTTTCCATATTTTGTTTTTGTCTTTTTTTGTTTCTACACTATTATCCGTAAGCTATTATCACCAAATACATTACACACCAAAAGTGCATAACATTGGCTATAATATCATTGTGCAAAGATACGACAAATTTCTCACACGCGATAATAAATTTATAAACAATGGCATTTTTTGTGTTTTTTTAAACCAAACGTTAAGTTTTCTTAACGGCCAATTGGAGGTGAATTTGACGCTAATGCTTCTCGTTTTTCGAACACGAATCGCACGAATGAACACGAATTATTTCTGTTTCAACTTTTTCGAACACGAATAACACGAATGGAAAGCACACCACCGTTACAGCGTTACAGCGTTACAGTTCCAAAACAGGTATTCCAAAAGTCAAAATTGAATTCTTATATCTATATATTATAATATATAGATATAAGGACTATTTTTAGCAGATAGGATAACCACAAAATGAACTGTAACGCTGTAACGCTGTAACGCTATGCGGAGAGATTGATGTATAACCGTGCGGTAATGAATACTTTATGAAATAATGAAATTTTTTTCATAAAAATTCGTAGACCGCAATGCGGCGGTCGTACTTTTGCATTCGAAAAGGGGAACGAACTGGCCAGCGAGAACCTTTCCAAGAAACTCTAAAAGAATTCTTTGACATACTGAGAAACCAATACAAATATGAGCCACCTGTGGAGATGGGTATGAGAAGGGTATGAGAAGGACGAGAGATGGGTAAGAGGGCCGCCCGTCGGGCGGCCCTCTTATTTATTTATCCATGGTGTATAGGAATTCTTCGTTGCTGCGGGTGTGTACCATCTGCTTCTGGAGGAACTCCATGGCCTCGATGGGCGTGAGGTCGGTGAGGTGGTTGCGGAGCACGACGCTGCGCGCCAGTATGTCGGGCTTGACGAGGAGGTCGTCGCGGCGGGTGCTGGAGGCGTTGATGTCGATGGCGGGGTAGATGCGCTTGTTGCTGAGCTTACGGTCGAGCTGCAGCTCCATGTTGCCGGTGCCCTTGAATTCCTCGAAGATGACGTCGTCCATCTTGCTGCCCGTCTCGGTGAGGGCTGTGGCGATGATGGTCAGCGAGCCGCCGCCCTCGATGTTGCGTGCCGCGCCGAAGAAGCGTTTGGGCTTCTGCAGGGCGTTGGCTTCGACGCCACCGCTGAGCACCTTGCCGGAGGCTGGCTGGACGGTGTTGTAGGCGCGTGCCAGACGCGTGATGGAGTCGAGGACTATCATCACGTCGTGGCCGCACTCGGTGAGGCGTTTAGCCTTCTCGAGCACGATGTTGGCGATGCGCACATGGCGGTCGGCGGGCTCGTCGAAGGTGGAGGCGATGACCTCGGCCTTGACGGAGCGCTGCATGTCCGTCACCTCCTCGGGGCGCTCGTCGATGAGGAGCACCATGAGGTATACCTCGGGGTGGTTGAAAGCTATGGCGTTGGCAATCTCCTTGAGGAGTGTTGTCTTACCGGTCTTGGGCTGTGCCACGATGAGGCCGCGCTGACCCTTTCCGATGGGGGTGAAGAGGTCGATGATACGCGTAGAGAGAGTCTCCTGAGGATGGCCTGTGAGCTTGAACTTCTCGTCGGGGAAGAGCGGGGTCATAGACTCAAAGGGGATGCGGTCGCGGATGCGGTCGGGCGTGAGGCCGTTGATGTTGAGAATCTTGACCATAGGGAAGAACTTGTCGCCCTCGCGCGGCGGGCGCACGGTGCCGCGGATGGTGTCGCCGCTCTTGAGGCCATAGGTGCGTATCTGTTGCGGGCTGATGTAGATGTCGTCGGGCGAAGTGAGGTAGTTGAAGTCGGACGAGCGCAGGAAGCCGTAGCCGTCGGGCACCATCTCAAGGACGCCCTCGGCCTCGATGACGCCCTCGGTCTCAAAGGCATAGCGGCGGCGCTGGGCAGGCTTGGGGGACTGAGCCTCTGAGTCTTTGGGCCTCTGGGGCTCTGGCTTAGGCTCTTGACGCTGAGGCTGCTCACTGACGTGTTCTTTCTCAAAGGTGTTCGCGGGCTTTGCTTCGGGCTGAGGCTGAGCCTGAGGCTCTTCCTGCACCTTGGCCTCCGGCTGGTCGGCAGACTGCTCGACGGCAGGCTGCTGGTTCTTGCGGGGACGGCCGCGCTTGCGCTTGGCGGGCTGCTCGGCAGCTGCCTCGGGCCTGGGTTCCTCGACAGGCTTGGGCTCCACGGCCTTGGGCTCGGCAGGGGCCTGCTTGGGCTCCTCGGCGGGCTTGGTGTCGGGGCTACCGGCCTCGACGGGAGCTGCGGGGCGCAGGAAACGGCCGTCGGGCGACAGGATGTCGGGCACCGTGGGCACCGTAGGCATCTCGAGGTCGCCGATATTGAAGGAAGGCATCTCGAACTTGTCCTTAGGCTGGGCGTCGGCCTGAGGCTTGGCGGGCTTGTTGCCCTGTTCCTTGTTGCGGCGGTTGTTCTTGCGGTGCACCTCGGGGTTGTTCATGGACGACTCGGCGAGGAGTTGGGGCTTGAGGTGCTGACGACGCTGGCGCTGGCCTTCGCCGTCGGGCGTCTGAGCCTGAGGCGCAGGGCTCTCGGGGTTGGCGGCCTGGCGGTCGAGTATGCGGTAAATAAGGTCTTGTGGGTTGAGGGTCATAGCGCGCAGCTTAGATATGCCGAGCTGTTCCGCTATTCCGATAAGGTCAATTTGGGCTTTCGCCTCCAGTTCTGTCTTACTGTACATTATAGGATTTAATAAAAAGTTCTGACTGATTGTCAACACGATGGCTGTGATTTAGCGCCAAAGTGTCTATCGATTTGACGGTGCAAAGATACGAAAAAAAACAGATAATGAAGAATTTTTTACGGTTTATGTTAACGTTAATTGCCGTTAATTGTTCGTTAATTGAACGTTAATTATTTTTTTACGGCGAATTATACAGCCACGCAGGTCACTTTATTCTCCTGCTCGCTGCGCGAGCGAAATCTAGTAAATCTTGTAAATTATTTCCGCCTACGGCGGGATTTATCCGGGTGCGGGGCGGGAGGAATCTTGTAGATTTTTTCAGGTATCGCTGGCTGCGCGCGATGGATTGGTTTTTTAAGTTACGCAGGTCATTTATGGGCGAATTACTCGAATGCTTGAAGAACTATTCTCCGGTAGAGAAAAAAATAATTGATGTAATTCAAAAAAAAGATGTACTTTTGCAATTTGAAAGTAAAAGGATAATTATTCACTTAAATAACGCAAAAACATGAACATTCCTGCAAATCTGAAGTACACCCAGGACGACGAATGGGTGCGTATTGAAGGCGAATTTGCTTTCGTTGGTATCACCGACTACGCTCAGCACGAGCTCGGCGACATCGTGTTTGTCGACGTCACCTGCGAGGGCGACACCGTCGAGGCCGGTGAGGCTTTCGGCAGCGTGGAGGCCGTGAAGACCGTGGCTGACCTGCTGATGCCCGTGAAGGGTGAGGTGGTTGAGTTCAACACCGCCCTGGAGGATGCCAGCGCCATCAACGCCGACCCCTACGGCAATGGCTGGATCATCAAGATCAAACCCGAGAACATGGCCGACATCGACGCCCTGATGGATGCCGAGGCTTACAAAGCCAAAATCGGTGCCTAAGATTTAAGGCAACAACAACAAGAAAGCCGCCCCGAATGGAGCGGCTTTTTTGTTGTCATGGATTGATTAGTCCATGATGGTGTTCCAGTTGTGCTTGTCTTCGGCCTCGCCGAGCTGGATGGCGCGGAGGGCATTGTAGAGCTTGGTGCTGTAGGGACCAGGCTCCTTGCCAAAGACGTAGCTCTTGCCAGTCTCGGGGTCGTCGAGACGCTCGATGGGGCTGATGACGGCGGCGGTACCGCAGGCACCGGCCTCCTGGAAGGTGCTGAGCTCTTCAACGTCGATAGGACGACGCTCGACCTTCATGCCCATATCCTCGGCGAGCTGCATGAGGCTCTTGTTGGTGATGGAGGGCAGGATGCTGGTGCTCTTCGGGGTGATGTAGGCACCGTCCTTGATGCCGAAGAAGTTGGCGGCGCCAGCCTCATCGACATACTTCTTCTCCTTGGCGTCGAGGTAGAACTCGCAGGCGTACTGGCCGCCGTGGCAAGCTTCGACGTGGGCTTTGAGGGAAGCGGCATAGTTACCACCGACTTTGTAGACGCCGGTGCCGAGGGGGGCGGAACGGTCGTACTTGCGGGTGATGACATAGGGGTTGGCCTTGAAGCCGCCCTTGAAGTAAGGTCCGACGGGGGTGACGAAGATCAAGAACAGGTATTCGTCGGCGGGCTTGACACCCACGGTGATACCGGTACCGATGAGCAGCGGGCGGAGGTAGAGGGATGCACCAGTGCCATAGGGCGGGATGAAGCGCTCGTTGAGCTTGATGACGCGCTTGCACATCTCGACGAACTTCTCGGTGGAGAGCTCGGGCATCATGATGCCGCGGCAGGTGCTCTGCAGACGCTCGGCGTTGGCTTCGGGACGGAAGATGCGGATCTTACCATCCTTGCAGCGATAGGCTTTCAGGCCCTCGAAGGCTTCCTGGCCGTAGTGGAGGCTGGAGGCAGCCATGTGCATTTCGATGTGCTCGGAGGAAGAAACCTCAATCTCACCCCACTGGCCATTGCGATACCAGCAGCGCACGTTGTAATCCGTTTTTACGTAACCAAACGGAAGGTTTTGCCAATCTATATTCATGTGTGTTAATTTATTATGTTATTTACATTGTTTATTAACGTAAAGGCAAAAATATAAAAAAAATATGAAATGAGAAAAAAAATTTTGTCATGTCAGAAAATGTGTGTAATTTTGCAGCCGATTTCAGAGACAGACCGAAAGCACGAAAGTGCCGAAAATCAGCGAGAAATCGGCCCCTTAGCTCAGTTGGTTAGAGCAGCTGACTCATAATCAGCGGGTCCTTGGTTCGAACCCGAGAGGGGCCACAAGAGAAACGAGTGAACCTTTTAAGGTTACAGACAATGGGTCGCATAATGGCCATAGATTATGGAGTAAAACGCACGGGGTTGGCAGTGACCGACCCCGTGCGCATTATAGCCACTGCACTGACGACAGTGGAGACCCCTACCCTATTCCAGTACTTGAAGGACTACTGCACTCGCGAGGAGGTGGATATGTTCGTGGTTGGCGAGGCCAAGCACATGGACGGCACACCCAGCGAGTCGATGCAGTACATTGAGCCTTTCGTGGCCAAGCTGAAGGAAGTGTTTCCCGACAAGGAGGTGGCAAGGGTGGATGAGCGTTTCACGTCGAAGATGGCCTTCCAGACCATGATAGACAGCGGCCTGAAGAAGAAAGACCGCCGCAACAAAGGCATGATTGACCAGATTGCAGCGACTATAATGCTGCAGGACTATATGAGAAAATGCTAAAAGTTAATATATGATTCTACCAATTGTGGGCTACGGAAGCCCTGTTTTAAGAAAAGAAGCGCAGGAGATAACGAAAGACTACCCCAACCTAAAAGAGCTGGTGGCGAACATGTATGAGACCATGTATGCCGCCGACGGCGTGGGCCTGGCAGCACCGCAGATAGACCTGCCGATAAGAGTTGTGGTGATTGGCTTCCGCCCCTACGACGAGAAGACCGACAGCTACGGCGATGTGACTGAGCAGCACACGCTGATCAACCCCGAGATACTGGAGTTCGGCGACCAGAAAGACTACTTCAACGAGGGCTGTCTGAGCGTGCCTGACATCCACGAGGATGTGCTGCGTCCCACCACCGTGAAGGTGCATTACTGGGATGAAGACTGGCAGGAGCATACCGACGACGCCACGGGTCTCTATGCCCGTGTGATACAGCACGAAGTGGACCATCTGGACGGTAAAGTCTTCACCGACCGCCTCAGCAGCTTGCGCAAGACCATGCTCAAGCGCCGTCTGAATGACATCGCCGCCGGCAGAGTGAGAACGAAATACAGAATGAAAATAAAGAAATAACACAAAACCCCATGAAGAAAATATTGATACTGCTTGTGGGCGTGATGCTGGTGGCTGCATGTAGTTCGCCCAACCGTGAGAAAGAGCTTGAAAAGATAGCAGAACATGAGCAGAAGCTTTCGGCCATAGACGTGAGCAGCGACGACAGTGCAGCGCTGGAGATGCTGGCACTCTACCGCCAGTTCGCCGCAGACTTCCCAGAAGACAGCCTGGCACCGGCTTTCATGGCACGTGCCGCCGACCTCTGCATCAACCTCGGCATGAGCGACGATGCCGTGAACCTGCTGGACAGCATCATCACACTGTACCCCGGATACGAGGATATAGCCGGATGTTACTTCCTGAAAGGCTACGCATACGAGAGCGCCGAAAGATACGACGAGGCCAAAGAGGCATACAATTACTTCGTGGAGAACTATCCTGACCATTACCTTGCCGCCGACACCAAGGTTATGATCAACTACATTGGTATGAGTCCCGAAGATATGTTTGACGCCATCATGGCCAATGCCTCGGACCAGAATCTTGTGATGGAATGAAAGTAGCATCATTTCGTATAAGGGCAAGTTATCCCAACTACTATATGGTGAATCTCTATGCCAAAGAAGGCATGGAGATTTTCAATCATGACAGTGAGGATCCTGAAAACAAACTGGAGGGCAACAAACCCGGCACTGTAATATACCGCCTTAAAGGAGACGAAGACAATGTGCATGAGTTCCCGCCGCGCTGGTATGACATGTACCAGCTGCTGAAGCTGCGCGGTGACGAACAACGACAGTTTCTTGAGCTCCTGCTCTTGGAACACTTCGGCACCATCAGCACCGAAGAGAAGGCTGCACTGGATGACAACCGCAACGCTTTCCGCCAGCAATGTATCGACTTCGTTAAGCAGAACCCCCTATATGACTCGGACGAACTGATAACCACCCTCACCACCACCGCTAACTTTACAGACGAGGCCATAAGCTACAAGGGGCACATGCTCCTCGACCTGACGAGGAACTGCTACCCTGTGCCAGACTTCGTGATACTCACAGCAAAGTCGTTCAATAACCCAGAGCACCTGCCGGAGTTGCTGCAGAGAGCCATAAGAGACCTAGAGATAATGACCAACTGCCGGCTTGGGGACGTACGCAACCCACTGGTCTTCGCAATACGATGCGCGATGCCGCAGTACATACCGGGACTGATGCCGACGCTGCTAAACATTGGCGTTACAAAGGTTGCCTATCAGGCTCTCAAAACCAGCTTCGCGCCCACGATGGCCAATCGCGTATACCTCAGCACCCTGCACACCATATGCGAGATGCTGGGACTCGACCATAAATACCAGACCACCGACATCAAACTAAATGTCGACGACCAAGACTCGCGCATCGCAGAACTGGAGACGAAGATTACAGCCGCGGGGGAAGAGAGGCTTATCACCGATGCATACCACCAAGCCTTACGCCTGACGCAGTTCGTGCGACAGTTCTATATCAACAACCCCGATCTCATCCTCACCTTCATGCAAGGCAAACAGGCCTTCCCGAGCCTGATACTGCAGCGCATGGTGTGGACTATCGGCAATGACCTGAGCTACCCCGGAGTGCTGTACAGCCGTCATTCACGCACTGGCGAAGGAAAGCAAATAGAGAGCTACCGCAACATTTTCGGAGAAGAAATAATGACAGGCGACGTCACCACTGAAGATCGCGCCTACAGTGACCGCAGCGAGATACGTAATCAGTTCCCAGCTGTCTACCATTTCGACCCGCTGCTTAAGAAACTGGAAAGCCGATACAAGACGCCGGTGACCATTGAGTTTGCCGTAGAGAGCCGTCCCCATCAGCTCAGCCTCTTCTCCGTGCTGCAGCTCAACGCCTCGGAGATGACCGGCCGAGCAGCCCTAATATCGGCCATAGACATGGTCAACGAGGGCCTGATAGCAGACCGTTATGTGCCCGACCTTATAAAACCCTACCACCTGAGACAGATAATATCGGCCTCGATTGACGACCGCACCATATCCAAACTGCAATTTTTCGGACACGGTCTAAGCGTGCTGC
This sequence comes from uncultured Bacteroidota bacterium, assembly GCA_902791695.1. GTDB lineage: Bacteria > Bacteroidota > Bacteroidia > Bacteroidales > P3 > Colimorpha. Next base: position 113,036 of record CADAWR010000007.1, on the reverse strand, counting down.
CTCGCACAGCAATATCGGCTCGCCTGTGCTTCACGGTGGCGAAAGCACACGAATATAAAAGTAAAGGGGAGCATGTGTGCCTATGCCAGAATCATTTTGTGCCGCAGGACACCATCACCCTCAACGAGCTCGACGCAATACTCTCGATGCAGCCCGCCGCCATTCACGTAGTGACCGCCTGCCGCGGATACGGAATACCGGCCTTCATGGACCTGCAGTCGTACGGTATCTCAATTGACGGGAACACCATAGTCAACAGCGAAGGCGTAACCATTGCCGAAGGCGAGATGCTTACCATAAGCTCCAAGCGGCAGAGCATCTACAAAGGGCAGGCGGCATTCAAACCAGCACGCTTCACCAAATATCTGCAGGGCGCCAACGTAGAACTCAACGACGAAGAAAAGGTATTTTTCAGCCACATGCAGAAAGCATATGAAAAATACCAGCAGATAGTCACCTCGAACGAGGTATCATATATCACCGACATAAGCAAACTAGCACGACTGATACGCTGTAACCTGCAGAATCAGCCCAAGAAAGCATCTACTATTGTCAACACATGGTTTGAGCAACACCCGAACGAATACATTGACGGCGTACTGCGGAGCCGCATGGGTGACCACAACGACCAGAGCCGCCTGTTCAACCTGCTGACCACCGAGCACAAGATTGACTTCTTTCAAAAAGTATACAAGATGTGTATCGACAAAGGAATCTCGGGACTTACCGCCGGCAGCTTCATGATTGGGCGCTTCACTGCCCACCCACTGCCACAGAGAATGTGGGAGTCGCTCGACGTCGATGTCATCGCCTTCCTGCTCAACGAGTATGTGCTGTATGAGAAATACCAACAGGTGCTACAGGAGGTGGGCGAAATAAAACTAGCGCGTGCACATAGCCGCATCGAGACAGAAGGTATAGACAATATGGTGCTGCGCAATTTCGACCTCAGCAACTTCATTCCACTGCTTTACGCCAACCGCGACTGGGAGAAAATCTCAGAAGTCCTCGAACGCATTGAGCATCAGGACAACACCCACCTGCTGGTGGAAATGCTCAACAAGCCCATCGAGGAGATTTTCGACATGAGCACTCCGTGGAAACGTGCACTCGTTGAGGAGGCGCTGAAGGTCGCCGGCGACTGAAACTACTGAACCATAGCGAGGTATTCCGCCTCCGTAATCACCTTCACACCAAGTTTTTCGGCCTTCTTCTGTTTTTCGGGTCCCATCTTGTCACCAGCCAGCAGGTAGGTGGTCTTTCCGCTTATCGAGCCCGACACTTTGCCGCCGTGTTTTTCAATGTCGGCCTTTATCTCGTCGCGCAAGAAATGCTCGAACACACCGCTTACAACAATTGTCATTCCGGCAAGTTTGTCGTCGCCCGCCACCATTCGCACCTCCATCTGCAATCCGGCAGCTCGCAGCCGTTCAATGATTTTCCTGTGCTCCTCTTTGGCGAACCACTCACTGACAGCACGTGCGGTAACATCGCCCACATCCTCCACCTGCGCCAGTTCTTCCTCCGGTGCATTCATCAAGGCGTCGATGTTCTTGAAATATCGGGCCAGTTTCTTTGCGCCCACTTCGCCGACGTACCTTATGCCAATAGCGTAGACAACCCTTTCGAACGGCACCTGCTTCGAGGCTTCGATGGCCGCCAGCATATTGTCGGCTCCCTTGTCTTGTATTGAAGCAGCCGAGTCGGCACCGAGCCCTATCATCTGCTCTCGTCTGAGTTCGTAGATGTCGGCGATATTCCGCACCAAACCAGCCGAATACAGCAGTTCGAGTCGCTCCGGTCCGAGGGTGTCTATGGCCATTGCTTTGCGGCTCACAAAGTGTTCCAGCCGGCCTATTATCTGCGGGTGGCAGCCGTCGCCGTTGGGACAGTAGTGACCGGCCTCACCCTCCATCCTCACCAGCTCGCTGCCGCATTCCGGACAGCGTGTGATATATTGTATCGGCATCGCCCCATCGGCACGTTTCTCCCTGTCCACACCCACCACCTTGGGTATTATCTCGCCGCCTTTCTCAATGAAAAGGCTGTCTCCTTTGCAGATGCCCATCTTGGCTATGAAGTCGGCATTCACAAGCGTAGCTCGCTTCACCGTAGTGCCTCCGAGCCACACCGGCGCAAGGTTGGCCACAGGGGTTATCACTCCGGTGCGCCCCACTTGGTAACTAATGCTCTCGAGCAGCGTCGACACTCGTTCGGCCTTGAATTTGTAGGCGATAGCCCATCGCGGACTCTTGGCCGTAAGCCCCAGTTTGTCCCAAAGGGCCGTCTGGTTCACTTTGATCACGATGCCGTCAATGCCGAACGGCAGCTCCCATCGGGCTTTGTCCCAATGGTCTATGAAGGCTTTTATCTCGTCTATATCCTTGCATTCCTGCAGGTAAGGTTGCACCTTGAAGCCCATCTGTCGGGCCCACTCCAGTCGCCCCGAGTGGGTCGGTTTCAGCTCCACTCCCTCCGGCGCCATCATGAAATACATGCAGAACATCAGCTTCCTCTTCGCACATTCGGCCGAATCCTGCAGCTTCAACGACCCGCTGGCGGCGTTGCGCGGATTGGCGAAAGGTTCGTCGCCATCGGCCTCACGCTGACGGTTCATCGCGTCGAAGGCCTCAAAGGGATACACCACCTCTCCCCTCGCCTCGAAGTCGTCGGGATAGTCCCCCTGCAGGCGCAACGGTATCGTGGGTATTGTCTTTGCATTGGTGGTGATGTCGTCGCCCACACTGCCGTTACCGCGTGTAACAGCCTGAACCAGTTGACCGTGCCTATAGGTGAGTCCGATGGCCACACCATCGTATTTCAGTTCGCAAGTATAGGTGAATTGTTCGCCGTCCAGCAGCTTGCGTGTGCGGGCTTCGAATTCTTCTATCTCTTCTATGCTGTATGTGTTGCCCAGCGAGAGCATCGGAAAACGGTGCTGCACCTGCCGGAAGCTTTTGTTCACCTCGCCGCCGACACGCTTGGTGGGCGACAGCGGTGATGCCAGTTCCGGATATTGGCGCTCCAAATCCTGCAACTCGCGCATCATGCGGTCGAATTCTTCGTCGCTCACCAGCGAGCGGTCGTTCATGTAGTACTCATGGTTGAGCCGGTCCAGCTCCGCCGCCAGTTCTTCCATGTGTTTGCGTACAGGTTCTGTGTCTATTGCGCTGAAGAGGTCCATTGTCCGATGAAATTAAGTGATACCGGGCCTGTAAGGCATACGTTTTCGTATGCTGCATCCGTAATATCGAAGTCCACCTGAAAGTTTCCGCCACGAGTCACAATACGATGGTTACCTGTAACTATGGCACAAGCCGTCACGCCAGTGCCGCAAGCCCACGTCTCGTCTTCAACACCTCGTTCGTAGGTTCGCACTGAGAGTCTACCTTCGGGCAAATCCTCAATGAAGTCCACATTGGTGCCGTCGGGAAACAGGTCGGTCCTGTTGCGTAAACGGCTTCCTTCACCCACCACGTCATAGTGTCCAAGGTCTTCGACACGTTGCACATAATGTGGCGAACCTGTATCAAGGAACCAGCCGCCAGCAACCTTGCGTACTGTATCCATATTCACACTACGCATTCCGAGTCTAACAATGCCCTTTCTTTGTTCCTTATCCCATAATATTATTTCGGCGTTGTGCGGGCCGTCGTATCCCAAGAAATGCAGTTTGGAACCAAGTCCAAGCATACTTGCGAAGGCGGCTATGCATCGTCCGCCATTGCCACACATTGAACCTAAGCGTCCGTCACTGTTGTAGTAGCGCATCTCAAAATCATATCCGAGAGGCGCCGATTCAAGAGTCATCAAGCCGTCAGCCCCGACTCCAAAACGGCGGTGGCAGATGCGAGCAATCTCTTCCGTATTGAGTCGATATTTGCCTTTTCTGTTGTCAACGACCACAAAATCGTTGCCTGCGCCGTCAAACTTGAAGAATTCCATTTTATCAAAAGTCTATACTTGGGAATAGGTGCCGCATATGCTGCATTGCGGGGTTGCTCTGTACCATTGCCTTGTATTTTTCATCGGGCGAGTAGACAAGTTCGTCCTTGTCGACAAAGAGCTGGTTTACCTTACAGTCAAGCATCTTCATGCCGCTTTTTCTACGCAACGCCTCGAGCACATCCATCCTGTGCGGCTTGAAGTCTTCATGAAAGTATGTTGTCAGTGCGTCAATTTCGATAATGCCATGCTGTTCTCCAAGCTTCACTGAAGCGTCTTTCAAGAGTTCCGCGATGTCAAGCTCATCACCAACCTCATGCCAGTAACGTTCCATGTCTTCCTGCGTGAGAGGCTTCACTTCGGCCTGAATATTTGGCACTTCGACTTTGGGTGTAGTAACGGTGGCTATAGAGATGGAGCCTGTTAGGAGAGAACCCTGAGGAGCCGGATGACTGGCGGTCTTGACGGGTTGTTGCGGGGGCGCCGAGGGCTGGGCAGGAGCAACAGCAGCAGCGACCGGCTGGGGCGCAGGCTTAGGTTGGGGTTCTATGTCTGTCTTAGGACCCCTTGCAATCTATGTTTGTGGAAGTGTTGCCGACGCAAGCTTCATCATACAAATCTCAACAAAGAGATTTTTGTTGTTAGCCTCACGGAAACGAAATTCATAGTCACTCGCAGTTCCAAGCCAAGATAGGAGCAGCGGCAGACCACATTGTTGGGCTTGCTGTCCATAACGGATGCGGAGGCTGTCGCTGCCGTCGATGAGTTTGAGGGTCTGCGGGTCGAGGCTTACCATGAGGTTGCGCAGGTGCTCACAGAGACCTGTGAGAAAATGCTGGCCGCCAAATCCTTTGGCAATAACCTCGCGGTAAAGCAGCAGTGCACCGCTGATGTTACCGCCGCGCATGAAGTCCACCATACGGAAGTAGTATTCCTCGTCCAGCATGTTAAGGTTTTCCAGACATCCTTGACGGGTCAAGTTGCCACCGGTGAAGTTCACAAGTTGGTCGAAAGTGCTGAGGGCGTCGCGCATACCGCCTTCAGCTTTGCGAGCAATCAACTCCAATGCGCCGTCTTCGTACTTCACACCCTCGCTGTCAGCAACATACTTCAGATGTGCCACAATATCGCTTATCTCAATGCGCTTGAAGTCAAATACCTGACAGCGACTGAGGATGGTGGGTATTATCTTGTGTTTTTCTGTTGTGGCAAGGATAAACTTGGCGTATGCCGGGGGTTCTTCGAGGGTTTTGAGGAAGGCATTGAAAGCGGCCTGGCTGAGCATATGTACCTCATCAATGATGTAAACCTTGTAGCGTCCGGTCTGAGGGGGTATATAAACTTGTTTGACCAGTTCGCGTATATCGTCCACAGAGTTATTGCTTGCAGCGTCTAGTTCAAAGATACTCATTGAGGCGCCATCGTTGAAGGAGCAACAGCTCTGGCATTCGTTGCAGGCCTCACCATCAATTGTAAGGTGCTCGCAGTTGATGGTTTTAGCCAGAATACGTGCACAGGTAGTTTTACCAACACCACGTGGACCACAAAAAAGGAATGCCTGTGGAAGCTGACCTGTACGGATGGCATTCTTCAGTGTCTGCGTGATATGCTGCTGGCCGACGACGGTTGCAAAAGTTGCCGGGCGATATTTACGTGCTGATACAACGTAGTTTTCCATTATAATAACTCATATTTTATATGTGCAAAAATACGAAAAATATCTCAATGCGATAGAAAAAACACCTTTATTTGGAAAAAAAATATATCTTTGCATTTGAACAGACAATCAACATACAACATAAAACATTATTAAACAATACCATAGTTAAACAAAATCATTTAAACTAATGAAAAGAGCATTCAAGTTTTTCGGCATCGCACTGCTAGCATGCAGCCTGCTTACCGTGGCCTGCAAAAAGGACGAGAACGACACCAACCCTGCCACCACCAACAACAACGGCAGCAATAGCGGTAACAACGGAGGCGGAACCAACCCCAATCCTAACCCCAACCCGAATCCCAATCCTAACCCCAATCCTCAGCCGCAGGATCCTGACGACCCCAACCCCACTGTGCCGCAGGGTGTTCTCACTATCAAATGGGATAACGTAACCAAGACTATTTGCAACTACATTGTTTTGAACAAAGTCCAGGGTACTGCAAACACCCTGCAGATTGACCTCTTCGGCAGCCGCCGCATAGAGGGTGACAACACCTTCGTCGATCTTCCACACTATCGTTTGTTCCTCGTTCAGCCTCAAGGTGGTAACATGGATTTGTATGGTCAATTCTGTGAAGCATTCTCGGAAGAAATCAACAGCGACGCCCTTCACCAAGCAATGTTTACCCAACCAGATCCGAGCGGCGAATTCTACACATTTACAGAAGCCGACTATGTCTATGTCAGCCATACCAACTCCAATTTCACATACAACGAGCAGGACAAGACTTTGTCAGGTAGTGCCAGCGTAGTGTTCAGTAGCGTGTATGACGAACGCACAGGTGTAACACCTATTGCACAACACACTCTTGACGTCACCTTCAACAACTTCCCCGTTGCCACTATCGGCTGGGGCGACCAGGGTGGTACCAAGATGAAACGCAAATAACAAGCGACAGCCATAAACAAAGGGCCGCAGCACATGCTGCGGCCCTTTGTTTTAGACTATGGTCTGTCAGGCAAGTGCGTCGGCGATGAGGAAGATGGAGCCGGTGACGAGGACAAGGTCGCTGCGGGCAGCAGCGGTGCGGGCGGCGACTATGGCGTCCTTGACGTTGATGTAAGCCTCGCCCTCTATGCCGAGGGTGGCGGCAGCGGCCTGCAGGTCAGCCACGGGCAGCCCGCGCGGCACAGAGGGCTGCGAGAAGCGCCAGTCAAACGGCTTGCCGAGACGTGTAAACTCGGCATGTAGGTGCGACAGTATCTTGCTGTAGTCCTTGTCGTTGACACAGCCGTAGATGACATGCAGGGCGCGGAACGGCATCGAGGCCAGCTTGCCAAGCATGGAGTCAATACCTGGGGCGTTGTGGGCTGTCTCACAGATGGTGAGGGGGGCCTCACCTATCGTCTGCCATCGGCCGTGGAGGTGCGTGTTGTCAACAACGTGGGCGATGCCTTTTTCCACAATGTTACCGTTCAGAGGAAGTGGTAGTTGACGGACTGCCTCGAAAACGGTGGCAATATTCTTGAGTTGATAGCTGCCAGCAAGCTGCGACACAAGGCCATGACACCATTCGTCGTCCTCGCGGTCGCCGGACATATCAAGGTCGAGCATATCGAAGATAAGGCGGCTCTCGTCGCGGTTGCTTTCGCTTGTACGCACGCGCCAATGTTGGTCGGCAAAAGTGATGGGTGCATGCCGTTCGGCTGCGACGCGCTCGAAGACGGGTTTGGTTTCGGGTTGGGTCTCCCCTATAACAACGGGAACGCCGGGCTTGATGATGCCAGCCTTCTCGCCGGCTATCTTCTCCAACGTGTAGCCCAGAAACTGGGTGTGGTCAAGGCCTATGTTGGTGATGACGGAGAGCAGCGGTGTGATAACATTTGTACTGTCGAGGCGTCCACCCATGCCTACCTCAATGACGGCGATGTCAACCTTCTCTTTGGCAAAATAATCGAATGCCATGCCAACCGTCATCTCGAAGAAAGAGAGGTGGAGTCTGCCGAACATATTGCGGTTGTGGTCGACAAAATCGACCACATTTTGCTGTGGTATCATTTCGCCGTTGATACGTATTCGCTCACGGAAGTCGACGAGGTGGGGCGATGTGTAGAGGCCTACTTTGTAGCCAGCCTCCTGCAGGATGGAGGCAAGGAAGTGGCTCACCGATCCTTTGCCATTGGTTCCAGCCACATGGATGCTCTTGAACTTGCACTCGGGGTTGCCCAATGCCGCCATCATGTCAATGGTTGGCTGTATGTCAGCCTTATAGGCAGCAGCGCCGATGCGGTGGTACATCGGCAGCTGCGAAAACATGAAATCTAAAGTCTCCTGATAGGTCATTTGTGGGGAATAGTATATGTTAAGCCGATGATGAAAAGGCCGCGCTGCGACGGGTAGTTGGCCCAGAGGTAGTAGCGCTGGAAGGCGAGGTTGTCCATGCGCAGGAAGAAACTCAAAGCTTTATTGTGACGATACTCCACCTCGGCGGCTACGCCATAGCGCATGGGCAACGTCTGGTCATTGTCGGCTTGCATCGAGCCCAGCAGACGGCTTTCGAGGTGGAAGAACCAACGGTCACGATAGTTGAGGTCGGCGCTGATAAGGGCGTCCCATTTCGGCCTGTAGAGGGGTATCGAATCATAGGCATAGTAGTGTCCACCTCCGCGAATAGTGAGTATCTCGTCATTGACAAAAGCCACGGTGGCACCAAGGGTGAGGCGGTTGTTGTCCACATACAGCGGGCTGTAGACGTTGTTGAGGCCATAGAGGGGGTTGAGTGCAAAAGTAAGGTCGTCGCGCAGCAACTGGTAACTCACCTCGGCGTCGGCCTCAAGCTTGCGGCTGATGCTCCAGCGGGCGCGCCCTGTGAAATCATAGTGACGCATTGCACGCATCTCGTTGACGGGGGCAATATACGGGTTGACGATGCGCATGGTGTTAATACTGTTGGCCTCGATGCCGCCGGTGGCCCCGAGGCTGAGGGCCAACTTGTCTCCAAGAAGTAGCTTGCTGACCACCACGTCTGGGAACATGCGGAAGGTGGTGACAGTGTCGGCAGTGTAAGAATCCCAAGCGGCCGTCAATCCGGCATGGAACTGCAGACCACTGAACATGAAATCAATGTACGGGTTTGCCTTCACAATGTTACGCCACGAGCGCATGGTGTCCTGCACGGGCGCTGGAATGTAGCCGAGGGGCATCTTGTCGCCCAAGCGCAAGCCGTCGGTGTAGGCGTCCCACTCCATGTGCAGGTAGGCTACACCCTTGTACTGACGCATCATCTCGAAGCCGTAGCGGGCGTCGCCGCTGAGGTTGAGGTTGAACTCGTTTTGTCCCCAAATAGCCCATAGGTCGCTGACATGAACATTAGCAGCATAGCCGAACTTATTGGGGTCGAGCTGCATGTTGCGGAGTCCGATGTTCCACGTGGCCACGTTATACGAGGCGCGGTAATCCTTGAGTGAAATGCTGTCGCGCGTATAGGCAGGAAACACCTTTGACAGCGTACTGTCGTGGAAGCCATAGTATAGGTTGTGGTCGTGCTCATAGCCGAGATCGGAGCTGAGCTGCAGTTTCTCGCCGATGATGTACTTGCCGAAGAGTGTGACGGCGGTGTTGCCGAAATGGTTGCTGCCATAGCCGGGCAAGCGGTCCCACGATGAGAGGTGATTGAAGCGCACTCCATAGGTCTTCTTCTTGTCGCGCGTGGAACTCCAATAAAGGTCGGCCAAGGGGGTCCAATAGTTGCCAAACCCGAGGCGCAGGTAGTTGTTGTATAGCTTGGTGGCTGGTTCGCCGACGATGCGGGCGGCCTTGATGCGCGATGGTTCGTAGAGAGCCTTAATGCGTGTGGGCTCAATGCTGTAGCGGAAGTCGTGCTGCATACGGCCCAGCGTGTCGGTGATTTCTGCCGGGAAGTTGAGCTTCTGGGCCTGCTCAATCACGGGGCGGTAGGAGCCCTTCACCACAACGCTGGCGTTATAGGCGTCGTCGTTCTGTGCGAAGAGGGCTGTGGTGCCCAGCAGCAGTGCTGATATGATGAATGTCTTTTTCATGGTGTTCTACTCGTTAATGTCGATTACTATTTCCTCTTCCTCGGGCTCGGCGGCGGGCTTTTCGGCGGCCACGATGGCGTCAAGTTTCTGTCGGGCCACCGCCACGAGGTCGTCGCCGTCATAATTGTCAATGACGCTCTGGAGGGTCTGCTTGGCCTGAAGGGTGTTGCCGTTGGCGTAGTAGACATCGGCCCAGAGTATGAAGCTGTAGGCGAGCCAGTAGTCGCTCGAGGCGTCGCTGACGATGCCCTCGATCATCTTCTCGGCCTGCTGCAGCTTGCCGCCCTGAATCAGTATCTCGGCCTGGCGGCAGCGAGCCTCGCCATTGTAGTCGCCATTTGCCGAACGTGTCAGACGGCCGTAGTTCTCATAGGCTCCATCGTGCTGTCCGTTGGCGTAGCAACTGCGGGCCATTGCAAGCCAAGCCTCTTCCTTGAGCTCAGCCGTGGCCTTGGGCTCGTCGACTAAACGCTGACCGGCCTCCATAACCCCGCTGTGGTTCCTGAGGGCAACGGCGCAACGCAATCCACCCACTTCACCCTGCAGCAGACTGTTGTCGCTCTCCGCATTCTCCATGAGGCGCTGGTAGAGCGTGGCGGCCTGGTTGTAGTCGCCGAGACTGTAGGCTATGTTTGCGGCATTGTATAGCGAGCGCTCGCTATACTGGTTGGTGCCCGTTGAGGCAACAGCCACATAGTGCGGCAGTGCCCTCTCGTTCTGACCCTGACGGAAATAGCTGTCGGCCAGCAGGTAGTGGGCTTTGACAGCGAATAGGCCGTTGGGGAACTTGTTGAGGTAGCTTTCCAGACCAGCAGCGGCGTTCTCGTAGTCGCCTTCCTGATAGCGGCCCTCGACAGCAAGGAAGGTTGTGCTGTCCTGCTCCACCGTGGAGACAGTGACCTTGGTGGTACGTTTCACATAGCTGAAGTACTCGTCCACTCGGTTCTGCTCTATGTATATGTTCTTCACTGTGCCCAGAGCATCACGGGCTTCGTCGGTACCGGGGTACTGGGTAAGCAGGCGATCGAAAGTCCGCAGTGCCTGGTCGGGACGCTCGGTATTGTAATAAATTAGTCCCTGGTTGAGCAATGCTGTCTTCACATAGACGCTCTGCGGATACTGCTTGATGAAGTTGTTGTAGTAGGTCATTGCCATCTCGTTGTTGTCACACATCATGTAGGTGTTGGCAATCTCGAGCATGGCCTTCGACTTCAGGGGCGAGTTGTCGTACTTCTCGAATATGTAGTTGAGGTAGGTGAGCTTCTCGCTGTTCTTGCCCTGTGCACCATAGGCTAAAGCTTTCTGGTATGTGGCATAGTCGGCATCGCAGCCGTTGGCATTAATAACCTTGTCGTACTGTGCTATACTCTCCGCAAAGCGGCTCTGCACGTAGAGGCAGTCGCCCATACGGTTGTGTACGTCGTTGCGCATCATCACCGCGTTCTTGTCGGTGGCAGTGGCTATGCGGCGGTCCAGCTCGCCGAGTGTCTCCAGGGCTTCTTCATAGCGCTTCTGGCGCATCTGTATGTATGCGTAGGTGTAGCGTGCCTGGTCGGCGTAGGGCGAAGTGCCGGCATAGGACGACAGCAGCAGTTTGTTGAGGCTCTTCTCTGCCTCCGAGGTCTTGCCGTTGCGGTATTGCCATTCACCCACCAGGTAGTTGGCATCTGCGGTGATGCGCGGCACAGCGTTGACCTTCACGGCTTTCTCATACATCTGCACCCCCTCTTCCTCCTTGCCGCTGTTGCAGAGCTCTATGCCACGGTTGAGGAGGGCGCGCTGGTAGGCCTGCTCCAGGGCGGCGTTGCGCTGCGGCACCTGTTCCAGCAGGCGTATGGCTTCCTTGTAGTTGTTGGTGGAGCAGTAGAGCTCGGTCAGTATCTCCTCAGCCTCGGTCTTGTGGCGTCCGCGAGGGTATTTGCTCAGGTAGCTCTCGAACGACTTGATGCTGCCGCCCATGGCATCCTGATTGAGTTCGCAGCTCAGCTTGGCATAGTTGAAGAGGGCGTCCTCCTTGATTTGCTTGTTGAAGTCCATCTTGCTGGCCATCAGGAACACGCTGCGGGCATCCATCTTGCGACCCAGTCGCACATAGGTGTCGCCGAGGGTATAGAGGGCGTTCTGTGCCACGCTGTCGTTGCACTGTGTCTTGCGGCTCAAATAGACGGCGGCGCTGTCGAAGTTGCCAAGCATGTAGTGGCTGTAACCCACTTGGTAGTCGTTGTCCTGGGGCGTGCAACTCGACGGCTGCTCCATACGCAGCTCGTTGCGTGCGGCATTGTAGTGCTGCAAGGCGTTGGCATACTCGCCACGGTTGAAGTACACCTCGCCAACCATCTGCTCAATCTCGCTACGTTTGAAGGCGTCCTTGTCGTTCAGTAGCTTCGGAGCCAGGCGCAGGAGCTCGTCGTCCTTGCCCAGATAATAGTAGATGCGCGCAATGTAGCTCGGCGCTATCTTGGAGAACTTCTTGTCGCCCTGCAGCTCGCGGAAGTTCCTGAGGGCCAAGTCATACTGCCCGTTCATGTACTGTATGTGGGCATAGTAGTAGAGACTCGAGGCGCTGTACTTCGACTTGCCGCCCACCTGTTGCGAGAAGAGTTCCGAAGCATGCTTGGTGTCACCTTTCTGGAAGTAGCAGTAGCCCTTCTTGAAGTTGTACTCGCTGCGGTGGTCGTACTCCACCTCCTTGGGGTCGACGGCCTTGTAGTACTCCAGCGCACGGTCGTAGTCGCCGCGTGCATAGTAGAAATTGCCGAGGTAGAAGCGTGCCATGTCCTGTCGCGAGCTCTGCGGATAGAGGCGCAGGAACTCCTCGAGGCGGAAGTAGGCGTCGTCGTTGTCCAGCTTCTCCGAGCACACGCCAGCATAGTAACAGGCGTCGCTGATGGTGAGCCACTGCGCGTCGGCCGTGGCGCCGAGAGCCGCCACCTGATCAAAAATCTGCTGTGCGGCAGAGTATTTCTGCTTCTGGTAGAGGTCCATAGCCTGGCGGTAAAGGCCCGTTGTCCTCTCGTCGCCAGTCTCTTTCTGCCCATAGGTCAACGAGCCTGTCAGACCCATCAAACCTATCAGCCCCATTAAAATCAGTCTCTTCATATCTTGATTTCTATATTCCTAATTGTCAGTTGCCAATTTCATCAATATTCCGGTTGCCGGTGCCGGCGTCAGCTCATATTGCGGCGTGCCGTCGGGACGTAGCAGCACAAAGGTGGGATAGCTCACCACCCCGTAACGCTCCAGCAGCCGGTAGTCGCCGTCATAATGCAGCCACGTCCAATTGTAGCGGTGGCCGCGGCGGCTGTTCTTCAGGAAGTGGTACATCTTCTGGAACTCGCGGTCGCACGAGATGCCCACAAACACCACGTCGGGGTGCTTGGCATAGACGCTGTCGCGGAAGTGCGCCATGGTCTCTATCTCGGCCAACGAGGCAGGCTCGTTGACGCGCACAAAGGCCATATAGACCCACTTGCCGGCAAAGCTGTCGAGGCTCACCATGTTGTGCTCCACATCCGGCAACACCGTGTGTGGCACATCAGGCGCCGTAGCCTCTTTCAGGCTCATCTTCAGCGATTCCGCCAGCCGTTTGTGCTCCTTGAACTTGCTCTCCTGCCCTACCCTCTCAATCATCCGCATCACAGCCTCGCGGCTGTAGGCATGGTCGTACCAGCTCTCCTTGAGGGCCTGCAGCATGGCCAGCTCGCGCACCTGCTCGTTGCGCAACAGCGGATCCAGGCCTATGGAGTCGGCATAGCGGCCGACATTGCCTTCATCCACCCAGGCCACCAAGCGGTCCTGCCCTATGCGCCGTGTGCCGTGCGATATGCTTCCGGCATAGAGCGCCAGGAACAATCGCATGTACTGCTCGTCGTAATATCTAATCGGCTGGTCAGTTATATATTTGGCTATCAACTTCTCGCGCTTGGCAAAACGCATATTCAGCGTCATTTCGGCCAGAGTGTAGTCAACATAGCGACCGAAGAAGTCGTCCTGCAACGGCCCCACGGCGGCACGCACGGTGTGCTGCAGGGTGTCCATACGGCGGCGGTTAGGCTTGTAGCGCGGGTCGAAAAAGACGCGTTCGGCAACCAGAATGCTGTCCACCAATGCCTCGAAGCGCCCTATGCGCAGGTTCAACTCGTCGGCAGGCAGGTGCAGGAACTCCAGCGGCAGCGGCTCAGGGTCCAGATACACGTTACGCTTCTCATCGACAGCCCAATCAAACTCCGGCAGCCACACCTCATATGTGCGGCCCGGCTCGACGTAGAACGACTGGCTGTAGCATTCCACCTCTACGTACACCAGCCGCGGATAATCGGCATAACAACGCAACTCGAAACGGCCGCCGCTGTCCACCACCGTCTCGTCGAGCAGCACTTCGGCCATCGACAGCATGTCGCTGTAGCCGTACAGGCCCATTCGCTTGCCGACGGCGTTGGCCGACGTACCGCTAATCAGCACGTTGGTCTGCGCCATGCCGGCCGTCGCCAAGGCCAAGGCCATAAGTATCATCGTAAAACGCTTCATACGGTTATAAAAACGCTTCGCTCCATTTTATATTGTATCTTTACAAATAAAAGAAATAAACAGTTTGTCAACAGGCCACCCCTCCTCCACCATAGCGCCGCCGGCGCCACGTCGTCTCTCCGACTCTTCTCCGTCTGTTCTACGGTTGTTCACCGGTTGTTCTACTATAAAAACCGTTAAACAACCGGTGAACAACCGTAGAACAGATGGAGAGGGTACGGAGAGGGTGCGAAGAGGCCGTGCAATGTCGATGAAGAAAAACTTTTTCACCTTTGGTGAGAATTTTTTTTTTGTATATTTGCGGTCTCTCGAAATGGGAGAGTATTACAGTAATAAACAAAAAATCAAATAATTAACAACAGTAATCCTACTATGGAAGACAAGAAATACCGTACCGAGAGCGACCTGCTTGGCAGCCGCGAAGTACCTGCAGAATCCTACTATGGTGTGCAAACATCACGCGCCATCGAGAACTTCAACATCAGCGGTAACCTGCTGAGCAACTACGCTAATTTCATCCGCGGCATGGCCATCACCAAGAAGGCCGCCGCCATGGCCAACGTCGAAGTCGGCATGATCACCCCCGAGCAGGGCGACGCCATCATGTGGGCCTGTGACCAGCTTATCGAGGGCAAGTACCACGACCAGTTCCCCATCGACATGATACAGGGCGGTGCGGGCACCAGCACCAACATGGCCGCCAACGAGGTTATCGCCAACCTCGCACTGGAGCGCATGGGACATAAGAAAGGTGAATACCAGTACTGCTCGCCGAACGATGTCGTCAACGCCTCGCAGTCGACCAACGATGCCTACCCCTGCGCCATCCACATGGCCCTGGCCCTCGAACACCTGGGCTTCATGCCGCATCTGGAGCAGATTATCGCCGCACTGGACTTCAAGAGCAAGGAGTTCGCGCACGTGATCAAGATGGGCCGCACCCAGCTGCAGGACGCTGTGCCCATGACCCTCGGCCAGACCTTCGGCGCCTTCGCCGACTCGCTGCGCGGCGAATACAAGAACCTGCGAGCCACAGCCGACGAGTTCCTGATTGTCAACATGGGTGCCACCGCCATCGGCACCGGCATCTGCTCGAAGCCCGGCTACAGCGAGGCCTGCATCAAGGCTCTGCGCAAAATCACCGGATGGAATATCACGCTGGCCGACAACCTCATCGAGGCCACCTCGGCGACCACCTGCATGATTGCCTACAGCGCCGCCATGAAGCGCCTGGCTATCAAGACCAACAAGATATGCAATGACCTGCGCCTGCTCTCGAGCGGCCCCCGCTGCGGCCTCAACGAGATACACCTGCCGGAGCGCCAGCCTGGCAGCAGCATCATGCCCGGCAAGGTGAACCCCGTCATACCCGAGGTGATGAACCAGGTGTGCTACCGCGTCATCGGCAACGACATGACTATCAGCCTGGCCAGCGACAACGGCCAGCTGGAGCTCAACGTGATGGAGCCCGTCATTGCCTACACCCTGTTCGAGAGCATCCACCTGCTGGAGAACGGCTACGACACTCTGCGCCGCTTCTGCATCGACGGCATACGCGCCAACGAGGAGCGCTGCCGCCAGCTGGTGGAGCATTCCATCGGCATCGTCACCATGCTCAACCCCATCATCGGCTACAAGACCTCGACCAAGATTGCCAAAGAGGCTTCGGAGACCGGCCGCGGTGTCTACGAGCTGGTGCTGGAGCACGGCCTGCTCACCAAGGAGCAGCTTGACGAGATACTCAAGCCTGAAAACATGCTGCAGCCCGTCGACCTGACGGCTGTCAACAAATAAAGCATATTGTGGAGACAATAAAGATTAAGAAAGGGCTCGACATACCACTGGACGGCATGCCCGAGCGGCACATCGTCGACGCCCGCAGCATAGAGCGCTACGGCGTGAAGCCACCGGATGCGGTGGGCTTCACGCCGCGCCTGCTGGTGGCCGAGGGCGACACCGTGTGCGCCGGACAGCCGCTGGTGGAAGACAAGAACGACCCTCGCCTCTTCCTCCCCTCACCGGTAACCGGCACCGTGGAGTCCATCGTGAGAGGCGAGAAGAGGAAGCTGCTGGAGGTGGTGGTAAAAAAAGACCTTAAGGACCCTAAAGACCTTAAGGACCTTAAGGACCTTAAAGACCTTAAAGACCTTAAGGATCCTAAAGGCCTTACCCCAGACAGTCCCTGCTGGTGGATGATTAAGGAACGCCCCTTTGGCACCATTGCCAATCCCGACCACAAGCCCAAGGGCATATTCGTCAGTATGCGCGACACCAACCCGTTGGCACCAGACGTGGAGTTTGCGCTGAAAGGGCGCGAGCACGAGTTCGATGCGGGAGTAAAGGCGCTTGAAGCTTACGGCAAGGTACATTGCGTGAAGGCTGAAGGTCCCCACCCTGCCGGCAACATCGGCACCATCGTGGCGGCCATAAGTCCCATCAACAAAGGTGAATATGTGTGGAGTGTGAACGCGCAGGATGTGGCCAATATCGGCCGCTGGGTAACGACTGGCGAATACCGTCCGGAGCGCGTCATAAGCGTGGGTGGCCCGGCAGCCAAAGCTCCGCAATACTACCGAGTGTTGTGCGGTGCCTGCATGCAGCGCATCAGCGACATACAACTGATGAATCCTCTCTACCCATCGGCAGAGTCGTCTCTACAGCATACAACAAGAATCATCAGCGGCAGTGTGTTGAGCGGCAACGCCATCAAGGCCGACGGCTTCCTCGGGATGTACGACCAACAGGTGACATTCATCGAGGAGGGCGACCAGTACGACTTCATGGGTTGGCTAATGCCCGGCTTGAAGAAGTACAGCTTCAGCTATACTTTCCTCAGCGGCCTGTTAAGGCCGTTCAAGGCTCTTGAACCCTTGATGCCCATAAAGCCCACCTACTCGTTCAATACCAACATGCACGGGTCGGTGCGTCCGTTCCTCTTCACGGGCAGCTTCGAGCGAGTGTTCCCGTTCGACATCTACCCCTTGCAACTCATCAAAGCCTGCATTGTGGGTGATGTAGAGCTGCAGGAGAAGCTCGGCATCTACGAGGTGGAACCCGAGGACTTCGCCCTGTGCGAGTTCATCGACCCCTCGAAGACGGAGATACAGACAATTATCAGAGAAGCACTCGAGGTGCTTAGAAAGGAGGCTATCTCATGAATATGAAATGGCTCGAAGACTGGTTTGAGAAGATTGAGCCCAAGGGCAAGTGGAGCTGGCTGGGGAGCACCTACGAGGCGTTCCACACCTTCGCCTTCACCCCCAAGACTGTTACCAAGAGCGGCAGTCATATCCGCGACGCGGTGGACATGAAGCGCTCCATTATCATCGTGGTCATCGCGCTTATGCCCGCCTTGCTGTTCGGCATGTGGAACATCGGCTACCAGACCGCCATGAGCACCGGTGCCGACTGGCATTGGCTGTACATGTGGTGGTTCGGCTTCCTGCGCATGCTGCCACTCATCGTGGTGAGCTACGCCGTGGGATTGTTCATCGAGTTTGCCTTTGCGCAGTACCGTCACCATGAGGTGAACGAAGGTTATCTCGCCACAGGCTTGCTGATACCTATGATAGTGCCCGTCACCACGCCGCTGTGGCAGCTGGCGCTGGCCGTAGCCTTCGCCGTAATCATCGGCAAGGAAGTCTTCGGCGGCAGCGGCATGAACTTCCTCAACCCCGCCCTTGTGGCGCGCGCATTCCTCTTCTTCGCCTACCCCACCCACATGAGTGGCGACAAGGTGTGGATTGCTGCCGACCTCTGGGGCAGCGACGCCATCGCCGGTGCCACACCCATGGGCGAGCTGGCGGCAGGCACTAACCCCTCTGCTTCCGCTCTCGACATGCTGATAGGCACCATCCCAGGCTCCACCTGCGAGACCTCGGTCATAGCCATAGCCCTCGGCGCTATACTATTATTGATGACCGGCATTGCCAGCTGGCGCATCATGCTGAGTGTATTCCTCGGCGGTGGCCTGATGGGACTGCTGTTCAACGCCATCGGATATAACGACTATATGCAGTTGCCGTTCTACTACCACTTCCTGATGGGCGGCTTCGCCTTCGGCGCGGTCTTCATGGCCACCGACCCCGTCACCGCCGCGCAGACCAACACCGGCAAGTGGATCTACGGCCTGGCGCGTCTGCAACCCCGCCTACCCCGAGGGCATGATGCTCAGCATCCTCTTCATGAACTGCATGGCACCGCTGATTGACCACTGCGTCGTCAGCCGCAATATCAAGCGTAGAGAAAGGAGGATTGCCCGATGAAAAAGACATTTTCTAACACCTATATCTTCATCTACTCGGCTGTGCTCGTCGTGGTGGCGGCACTGATACTGACGGTTGTCGCCGTGAGCCTCAAGCCGCTGCAGACCCGCAACCAGCAGGCCGAGACCAAGCAGATGATACTGAAGACCATCGGCGTGGAAGCGACCCGCGAGAACGCCGACAAACTCTACGCTGAGCACATTACAGAAAATGAACTCTGCGACAAAGGCTATATCTACTACTCCTACAAAGGCGGAGTCATAATACCGCTGCATGGCACCGGCCTGTGGGGACCCATCTGGGGCTACTTGGCACTCGACGGCAACGGCATCGTGGTGGGCGCCGTCTTCGACCACAAGGGCGAGACTCCCGGCCTTGGAGGCGAGATAGCTTCCGATAAGTTTGCACAACGCTTCATCGGCAAGAAATTCTCCGGCCAACCCATCGTTCTGAGGAAGAATGCCGACAAGGGCAACCCTTATGAGGTAGACGCCATCAGCGGCGGCACCATGACCAGCAACGGAGTTACCGCCATGATGGAAGATGCTTTCGAACGGTATAGTTCTCTAAATGCACTAACTATTGATAATAAGGAGGACGAGCAATGAAGAACTTTGACTTGATAAAACTTCCTTTCAGCAAGAACAACCCCATTCTGGTACAGGTGCTGGGCGTATGCTCCTGTCTGGCTGTGACGGCACAGCTCAAGCCCGCCGTGGTGATGGCCCTCAGCGTCACCGTGGTGGTGGTGCTGGCCAACGTCATCATCTCGCTGCTGCGCAACACCATCCCGCCACGCATCCGCATCATCGTGCAGCTCGTCGTCGTCTCCACCCTCGTGGTGCTGGTCGACCAGGTGCTGAAAGCCTACGTCTACGACGTCAGCAAGCAGCTCTCCGTCTTCGTGGGGCTTATCATCACCAACTGCATCGTCATGGGCCGCCTCGAAGCTTTCGCCATGGTGCAGAAGCCGTGGGCCTCCCTCCTCGACGGACTCGGCAACGGCCTCGGCTACAGCGTCATCCTCATCGTCCTCGGCTTCGTCCGCGAGCTCTTCGGCAGCGGCACCCTCTGGGGCTACCCCGTCATGGAGAAGCTTGGCCTCTACGGCATCGGCTACGAGAACAACGGCCTGATGATCATGCCCCCCATGGCCCTCATCCTCGTCGGCCTCATCATCTGGTGGCACCGCTCCCGCAACAAAGACCTCTGCGAGCAATGAAACCGACCCCAAAACATACTCTGCCTTCTACGATCCTTCTACGATCCTTCGGCGATCCTTCGACAGGGCCAAACGGTTTTTAGTAAAAGATATTCAATATGAAGAAAGCAATATTGACCCTCACAATAGTATGTAGCCTTTGTTTCAGTGCTTGGGCGCAGGACTCGCTGTCGGTCAAACAACATCTGGAAGATTTTGACTTCGTCGTGTCGCAAGTCGAAGAGAATTACTCGGGCTACCCCACCAAGGTGAACAAAACCAATATGCGCGACTATAAGGCTCTGAAAAAACGGTTGCGCAAGGAGATTAAGCAGGGCAAGAAAACGGGCACAGAGGCTGCCGGTGAGTATTCGGCCTTCTTTGCCGACTGGCACCTTTGCGTGGCTGGTCTTAATGACGGCAATGTCTACAACTTCTCACAGCAATATTTCCCGGAAAACAAGCAGATAACATTCTTCCGAGAGATGGATGAATACGCGCCAAAGCAACTGTCCTGCAAGGTAACCGACAAGACTTATCTTATTCGTGTGCCGTCGTTCGGCCGGCAGATTGATTGGGATTGGATTGCCCACACCGTTGATTCGTTCACGGTCTCGCAGTGCCAAAATCTGATAATCGACATTCGTGGCAACTCGGGCGGTAGCGATGGAGCCTACTGGCCGTTATTCTGTTTATGCTACGACCACCCTGGCAAAAATGACGGTGTGGAGTTTCGCAATAGTAGCGGCAATCGCGACAATTGGACAGAATCATTACAAGACACCACTATCGACGACTCATACAGAAATTTTCTCACCTACTTGCTTGCGTCGACCGGCGAATGGGTGTCAACAATAGGTATCGGGCAAACTGCTTCCGTTGCCGATTATCCGCATAAGCCCAAGAAAGTCGGCATCATCATCGACCCCATAGTGGCGAGCTCGGGAGAGCAATTTCTCATTGATGTCAAGTCCACTTCCGACCGTGTCATAGTATTTGGGCGTGACAACACTATCGGCTGTTTGGACTATTCCAATTGCCGAGTGGCGACATTTCCGAACTCTGGCTCGATGATTACTATCGCCATGTCGCGCTCGTTTCGATTGCCCGACCGTGGCATCGACGAAACAGGCATAGCCCCCGACGTGCGCATTACATTGCCATACCCTAAGGTGCTTACCGACAACTTGGACGAGTGGGTGCTGTTTGTCGCTAAAACATTGGAAGAATAACTCAACGTATTCACTAATGCATTAACACATTTACACATTCAAGATTATGGACTACATTAACATATTCATCAAGTCGATATTTGTCGACAACATGATCTTCGCCTTCTTCCTCGGCATGTGCTCCTACCTTGCCGTGTCGAAGACGGTGAAGACCTCGGCGGGCCTCGGCATAGCGGTCACCTTCGTGCTGCTCATTACCGTGCCCATCAACTACCTGCTCAACAAATTCTTCCTCGCCCCAGGCGCGCTAGCATGGATATCGCCCTCGCTGGCCGAGGTGGACCTCAGCTTCCTGAGCCTCATCATGTTCATCGCTGTCATCGCGGCCATCGTGCAGATGGTGGAGATGGTGGTGGAGAAGTTCAGCCCCGCGCTCTACAACTCTCTGGGCATCTTCCTCCCGCTCATCGCCGTGAACTGCGCCGTCATGTCGGGCTCCCTCTTCATGCAGGAGCGCGGCTATGCCAACATCGGCGAGGCGACGGTCTTCGCCCTCGGCAGCGGCATCGGCTGGTTCCTGGCCATCGTGGCCATCGCCGCCATCCGCGAGAAGCTGCGCTACAGCCACATCCCCCCTGCCCTGCGCGGCGTGGGCATCACCTTCATCATCACCGGCCTCATGGGAATGGCATTTATGTCGTTCATGGGCTTTAAACTTTAGTAGTTAAGTAGACTGTAGTTAAGTAGTTAAAACAATACTGCAATGACACAAACACTTATCATCTCAATCATACTCATCTTGGTCGTCATCCTGCTGCTGGTGGCGGCACTGCTCATCCTGCGTGCCAAGCTCATCCCGCAGGGCAACGTGAAGATAACCATCAACGACGACAAAGAAATGACCGTCCCCACGGGCGGAACACTCATCAGCACCCTCAGCGAGCAAGGCGTCCACCTGCCCTCGGCCTGCGGCGGCAAGGGCAGCTGTGGCCAGTGCAAGTGCCGCGTCGTCAAGGGCGGAGGCAGCATCCTCCCCACCGAAACGCCCCACTTCAACCGCAAGCAGATACAGGAAGGCTGGCGCCTCGGCTGCCAGGTGAAGGTCAAGGAAGACCTCTCCCTCAAGCTCCCCGAGAGCATCCTCAGCATCAAGGAATACGAGTGCACGGTGGTCAGCAACCGCAACGTAGCCACCTTCATCAAAGAGTTCAAGGTGCAGCTGCCTGCCGGCGAGCACATGGACTTCGTGCCCGGCAGCTACGCGCAGATCAAGATACCCACCTTCCGCATCAACTACAGCGACTTTGACCGCAGCCTTATCGGCGACGAATACCTGCCCGCATGGGAGAAGTTCAAGATGTTCGACCTCGTCTGCGTCAACACCGAGCCCACCGTCCGCGCCTATTCTATGGCCAACTACCCCGCCGAAGGTGACGTCTTCATGCTCACCGTACGTATCGCCACACCTCCCTTCACGGCCGACCGCAGCGGATTCCAGAACGTCAACCCGGGTATTGCCTCCAGCTACATCTTCTCGCTGAAACCCGGCGACAAGGTCATCATGAGCGGCCCCTACGGCGAGTTCCGCGTCCGCGGCACCGAGGACGGCACCTGGAGCGACGACCCCAAGGGCAACGAGATGATCTGGGTGGGCGGCGGCGCCGGCATGGCTCCCCTCCGCGCTCAGATCATGCACCTCACCCGCACGCTGCATTGCCAGAACCGCCCCATGCACTACTTCTACGGCGCCCGTGCCCTCAACGAGGTGTTCTACCTCAACGACTTCCACCAGCTGGAGAAGGACTTCCCCAACTTCCACTTCCACCTCGCCCTCGACCGGCCCGACCCCGCCGCCGATGCCGCCGGCGTGCCCTACACCCCCGGCTTCATCCATCAGGTGATGTACGACACCTACCTCAAGGACCACCCCGCTCCCGAGGACATCGAGTACTACATGTGCGGCCCCGGCCCCATGAGCAGCGCCGTCGTCAATATGCTCGACAACCTCGGCGTCCAGCCCGAGAACATCGCCTATGACGACTTCGGCGGCGGCGCCCCTAAGAAATAATATGCTATCACAGATTGTGACCGCATAATGAAACACAGTCGCTTATAACAAACAGACAACACCATACAAGGGGAGCATTACCACACTATAGGTTTTGCTCCCCTTTTGCTTATCTTTTTATAACCTTTTGCCTCGGTATATGGTAACGCTACTGTTTCGGCAGCGTTCATCTATCATTCATACGAAGAATAATAAAACAACCTCCGTCCGAGCTTTATATTTACCTAGTTGTTAATATTTTACAAACCATCTCAGAAAGCCAGTCCCACCTTAAGTAAAGCTGTTGTGGTATAACCTTGCTTTTTGTAAGTACTCGAATAACCATAGTAGGTGTATTCCGTATGTTGTACATTAGGTCCTGTAGCTATATACATTGACAATCTGTCATTGAATCGGATATTTACGCCTACTGATGGTTCAAAAAAGAATCCTCCGACATTTTTATTTGAACTTTTTCCAACATCAAAGGTTGTACCGGCATCCACCATCAAAAAAGGGGAAACTTTATATCTAAGAATATTATACTTCGCACGTAAAAACACGGGCAACAAGTACTTTAAAGAATAGCTTCTTCTTAGGCTGTATGATGAATAATACAATGCATCTGTCATGCGAAAACCAGCGCCAATCCCAACAAAAAAGCGATCAGAAAAAGAAATACCGGCCGCGGCATTCAATCCTATGGTATAATCAGACATTACATCTAAAGCCTTTCCGTTATAGAGATCAGCTTGAAATGATAAATTCTGTCCATTGGCAACACTACACGCCAAAATCATCAGTAAAAATAGAATCTTTTTCATCTTTTTTTAATGTTAATTTTTTATTAGTATGAAATAAGAAAAGGCATGAGGTTATGTGCTCATGTCGTTTATCTATAGGTATCGCCAAACACCTTTGCAGGAACGAACTTTTTAGGGAACATATCTCACGCCTGATGGTATGCTAATAGAATATCGCATACGCATACAAGCGAAAGCATAAATGCTCATCCTCCTGCTTTAAATTTGGCGAATTTATAGATAAGGACAGTATTGCAATGCTTTTCTTGCTTACAGCATTCGCTCTCGAATGCGACTGCAAAGATACGAATTATTTTTAATGTGGCAAAATTTTTTATTGATAGCCCTTTATTGGGGGTAATCGGAACACCGGAGCCGGTCCACTGGAGCGCCAGTGGCGCTCCGACTCCGCTCCGTATCCGCTCCGACTGTTCTACGGTTGTTTAACGGTTTTTGTCGGAGAGGGGTCGGAGCGGATACGGAGAGACATCGGAGGGACATCGGAGGGACATCGGAGAGAGTACGGGATGCTGGCAACGCGGCACAAAAAAAAAAGAGGCTCGATGGAGCCTCTTTGTCTTTGTTGCCGAAGGTGGCGGTTATTCGCTCATCTGGCGGTATTTTTCCACTTCGCCCTCGACGGCTTTCACATTCTGCTGGGCCTCGGCGGATTTCTTCTCGGCCTCGGCCTTCTTGCCGCTGTTCTTCTCTATGCTCTTTTCGAGGTCGGCAATCTCTTTCTCGCACTCGGCAATCTTCTGCTGGTACTTCTCGATGTCCTTGCGGCGGTCTTCTATCTTCTTCTGGGCCTTGGTTATGTCGCTCTCCAGGCCGCTGACGACGGCGGCAGCCTTGCCGGCGGCCTTCTCGGCTTTCTTCAGGTTGGCCTGCTCGGCCTCCATCTGCTGGCCGGCCTCATACCTGTTGACGTACTGGACGAAGTTCTGCACGAAATTGCGGACGTTGCTGTTGATGGCGTTCTGGCTGATGGTGAGGTCGTTGCTGATGGCGCAGACGGTGACGACAGCCACCTTGTCCTTGCGCTTGCCCTGCTCCTCGACCTTAGTGTAGAGGCTCATGGAAGTCTGCGAAATCTCGGCAAACACCTGATCCAGAACGGCTAAATAGCCCTCGCTCTTCTTGGTCTTGAGCTTGGCTTCCTTGAGGCGCTGGTTCATGGCGTCCTGCACCATGTCGGCGTTTTTCTGGAGGCTGACGGTATAGGCGGTGACGGTCTTCTCGCCCACCATGACAGTGGTTTCCTGCACGCTCTGTGCCATGAGGCTGGTGCCGATGAATGCGGCAAGGGCCAATGCAATAACTTTTTTAACCATAATGCTTTAGTTTTTAATTGTTTGTTCTTTATGTTGTCGGTTATTCAATAATGCAAATATACAAATTTTTCATAAATCATGCTTTTTTTTAGTATCTTTGCAGCAATCCAATATCGAACAAGTAACAAGTAATATACTAAACAACATGAATTTACCGAAAATACACTCTATCACAAAGAAGATTCTTGTGGCACTGGTGGGCAGCTTCCTGCTGGTCTTCCTGCTGTTCCACATGACTGCCAATCTCTTTATCCTGCGCCACGACGAGGGCGCCTGGTACTCGGCGTTCTGCCACTTCATGGGCACCAACTGGGTGGTGAAGATATTCGAGATTGTGCTTCTCGGCGTCATAGCGCTGCACATACTGCTGACGCTGTGGCTGGCGGTGACCAACCGTCTGGCACGCCCCGTGCGCTACCATGAGGCCTCGAAGAGCAAGACCCACACCACATCGAAGCTGATGGTGTGGACGGGCATCCTTATCTTTGTTTGTCTCATAATACACTTCTGCGACTTCTACTTTGTCAAGCTTGGCTTCGTCAAGGGCGAGTATATGGTGAAGACCGAGAAACTGCAGGACCAGGAGATTATGGGCCTGGTGCAGTACTCGCAGCAGATGGGCTTGACGCCCGAAGAGATGATTGACGAGCTGGAGGCCCAGTCGGCCATGTACACCGACGAAAACGGCGACGCCACGGAGGTGGAGGAATACATAGGCAAGATGCGCGACCAGCTGGGAATCATCAACATCGTGCAGCGCGCCAGCGAGGAGGGCAACATCACCGGCGACGGCAAGTGGATACGCCACCTCACCTACGACGAACGGCAGACCCTGCGCAAGGTGCTGCCCGAGAGCGACCCCGAGCCAGACTTCTACTACATGGTGCGCGAGAAGTTCCACCACTGGCACATTGTGCTCGGATACCTCTTCTTCTTCTTTGTCATCTTCATGCACTTGCGCCATGCCTTCCCCTCGGCCTTCCAGACCCTCGGCCTGAACAACTACAAGTACAACAACATCATCGAGGCGCTGGGCAGCATATACACATGGATTGTTGTCCTCGGCTTCGCCATTGTGCCGATACTCGTATACCTCGGCCTTTAAACACTAACGCATTAACACATTAACGCAATGATATTAGACTCCAAGATACCCGAAGGTCCTCTCAGTCAGAAATGGACCAACTACAAAGCCGCGCAGAAGCTGGTGAACCCCGCCAACAAGCGCAAGCTCGACATCATAGTGGTCGGTACCGGCCTGGCCGGCGCCTCGGCAGCCGCATCGTTCGGCGCATTAGGGTTCCACGTGGACATCTTCTGCATCCAGGACTCGCCGCGCCGCGCGCACTCCATCGCCGCACAGGGCGGTATCAACGCCGCCAAGAACTACCAGAACGACGGCGACAGCGTGGAGCGCCTGTTCAAGGACACCATCAAGGGTGGCGACTACCGCGCCCGCGAGGCCAACGTCTACCGTCTGGCCGAGGTCAGCGGCGACATCATCGACCAGTGTGTGGCGCAGGGCGTCCCCTTCGCCCGCGACTATAGTGGCCTGCTCGACAACCGCTCATTCGGCGGTGCACAGGTCAGCCGTACCTTCTACGCCCGCGGACAAACCGGCCAGCAGCTGCTACTGGGAGCCTACGGTGCCCTGAGCCGTGAGATTGCCCGCGGAACCGTCGTCCTCCACGAGCGCCACGAGATGATGGACCTCGTCATCAAGGACGGTAGAGCACGCGGTATCATTGTCCGCAACCTCGTCACCGGCGAGCTGGAGCGATATGCCGCCCACGCCGTCGTGGTGGCCACGGGTGGTTACGGCAACGTCTACTACCTCTCGAC
This sequence comes from uncultured Bacteroidota bacterium, assembly GCA_902791695.1. Classification (GTDB taxonomy): domain Bacteria; phylum Bacteroidota; class Bacteroidia; order Bacteroidales; family P3; genus Colimorpha. The sequence continues at coordinate 86,181 of CADAWR010000007.1, read as the reverse complement.
CAATGCCATGAACAGCAACGGCAGCGCCGCCTGGGTGTGCCACCGCCGAGGTGCCGCCTTCGCCAACCCCTGCTACGTGCAGATTCACCCCACCTGCATCCCCGTCCACGGCGACTACCAGTCGAAGCTCACGCTGATGAGCGAGAGCCTACGCAACGACGGCCGCATCTGGGTACCCAAGAAGAAAGAGGACGCCGAAGCTATACGCCGCGGCGAGAAGACAGCCCTCGACATCGCTGAAGAGGACCGCGACTATTACCTGGAGCGCCGCTACCCCGCCTTCGGTAATTTGGTGCCGCGTGACGTCGCCAGCCGCGCTGCCAAGGAGCGTTGTGATGCCGGCTACGGCGTGGGTCCCACGGGCTTGGCCGTATACCTCGACTTCGCCGACGCCATCAAGCGCCTCGGACGCGACGTCGTGGAGCAGAAATACGGCAATCTCTTCCAGATGTACCAGAAGATTGTCGACGTAGACCCCTACGAGTACCCGATGATGATATACCCCGCCGTGCACTACACCATGGGCGGCCTGTGGGTCGACTACGAACTGCAGACCACCATCCCCGGCCTCTTCGCCGCTGGCGAGGCCAACTTCAGCGACCACGGTGCCAACCGCCTCGGTGCATCGGCCCTCATGCAGGGACTCGCCGACGGATACTTCGTGCTGCCCTACACCATGCAGAACTACTTGGCCGACCAGATATACGTGGGCAAGATAAAGGCCGAAGGCCCCGAGTTCGACGAGGCCGAAGCCAACGTGCGCGCCCGCATGGACAGCCTCATGAACATACAGGGTCAGCACAGCGTCGACCACTACCACAAGGCCCTCGGCCGCATCATGTGGGAATACTGCGGCATGGCTCGCTCTAAGGAAAGCCTGGCCACCGCCAAAGAGAAGATTGCCGAACTTGAAGCCGACTTCTACCAGCATGTCTTCATTCCCGGCAAGGCCGCCGAGATGAACCCCGAGCTGGAGAAAGCCTACCGCCTCGAAGACTACTTCGAGCTGGCACGCCTCATCGTCGACGACGCCACCCAGCGCGAGGAGAGTTGCGGCGGCCACTTCCGCATCGAGCACCAGACCGAGGACGGCGAGACACTCCGCGACGACGACAACTTTATGTTCGTAGCCGCCTGGGAGTACCAAGGCCACGACAAGCCCGAGGTGATGCACAAAGAGGAGCTCAACTACGAGCACATACAGATTGTGAAACGTAATTACAAGTAAGCCATGAAATTCACACTACATATATGGCGCCAGGAGAACGCCCGCGCCAAAGGGCACTTCGAGACCTACGAGATTGACAACATCAGCGCCGACTGCTCGTTCCTCGAGATGCTCGACCAGCTCAACGAAAAACTCATCAACGACAAGATAGCCCACCCCGTGTGCTTCGACAACGACTGCCGCGAGGGCATCTGCGGCATGTGCGGCCTCTACATCAACGGCCGCCCGCACGGCAACGACGACGGCGTCACCACATGCCAGCTCCACATGCGCCACTTCCACGACGGCGACGAGATCTGGGTGGAGCCGTGGAGGGCTAAAGCATTCCCCATCATCAAGGACCTGGTGGTCGACCGCACCGCCTTCGACAAGATAATCCAGGCCGGCGGCTACATCAGCGCCACCACCGGCGGCGTGCCCGACGCCAACAATATCCTTGTGCCCAAGCACATCGCCGACCAGGCCATGGATGCCGCCGCCTGCATCGGCTGCGGCGCCTGCGTGGCTGCCTGCAAGAACGCCAGTGCCATGCTCTTCGTGGGTGCCAAGGTGAGCCACCTCAACCTGCTGCCGCAAGGCCAGCCTGAGGCTCTCGACCGCGCCCGCAAGATGATAATCAAGATGGACGAGTTGGGCTTTGGCGGATGCACCAACACCTACGCCTGCGAAGCCGAATGCCCCAAGCAGATAAAGCGCCAGAACATCGCCCGCCTCAATCGCCAATGGATTGGCCAGATGTTCGGCCGTGACCGCAGAGAAGATTAACAAACAAACAATACATATTATGAAGAAAGTAATAATTACTCTCGCAGCTGTGGCCATGCTGGCTACCAGCGCTTCAGCCCAGAGCACAGTGACCCTCAACGCACGTGCCTGGTCCAACAACTACTGGACCACCATACTGTACAATATTGCACAGGGCTTAGTCGTTAGCACCCTCGGTGCCGACAACCATGTCGACTCCGTCGCCCTTGCCTGCATTCTCCCTGGCGCCGACCTCGTCTTCCCAGTTGGTATGGCCAAGAGTGGCTTCGAAAACATCGGATTGCCCAACCAGGACATCTACGGCCCCTACTATGACGCTTTCGGTATTCCCTTCAAGAAGATGGGTGACTTTTGCATTGGTCTCGATGCCTCCTGGACACCCACCATTGTAGGTCTCTACGCCGGTGCCTTCTTCAAGAGCCAGGAACTCTGCTTTAAATATGAGAACCAATACCTCCGAAGCTTCTACTTCCAGCCCCGCGGCGGCATAGTGCTAACCTTCTCGAAAATGGCCATCGAAGGTGGCGTCTTCTACGACAAGGTCATTGGTGGCACCGGTAACCTTGACATCGTAGGTGCTGACAAGGGTATGTTCAGCGATGGCCTCGGCCTCGACTTCGGCCTCACCTACGACTTCACGGCCCGCAGCAAGACCGTGCTGATGTTCTCAATGCCCCTGCACAACTTCTTCAACGAAGGCTACGAAGGAACGTCGTGGAACGGCAATTTTGGCAAACCATGGAACGGTGTGGACCGCCGCGTCGGATACATCACCATCACCCACCGCATCCGCCTCTAATCGCAAACACAGCAATAGTCTCAATCCGGCACCATCGGCAACCGTCGGCGGTGCCGGATTGCATTAACCATTATTGGTGATGGTACCACGTCTGCAAAAGTTAGTAATTTTGCAAACTGAAAAACAACAACAAAAAACAGCATTATGGAACACATACATGAACATCACGAACACCATCATGAGCACAACCATGAACATGGTCACGAGCACCACGGACATCACCATCACCACCACGCGCATGCGATAGAGAAGTTGTCTACAATATATATTGTGGCGGTGGCGCTGAACCTTGCCTTCGTCATCGTTGAGGCGGTGGCGGGCTTCATCGGCAACAGCATCGGTCTGCTTAGCGACGCAGGCCACAACCTCAGCGACGTCTTCTCGCTGGTGCTGGCCATGATAGCACTAAAGCTGGCCTCATCGCACGCCACCAAGCGTTTCACCTACGGCCACCGCAAGGCCTCGGTGCTCATCTCGCTGCTCAACGCCATCATCCTGCTGGTGGCTGTGGGAGCCATCATCGTGGAGAGCGTGGAGAAATTCTTTAACCCCACTGAGGTCAACGGCAGCCTTATCATCTGGACCGCCACGGTGGGCATCGTCATCAACGGCCTCACAGCGTGGGCGCTGAGCCGCCAGCAGAAGCACGACATCAACACGCGCGGCGCATTCCTCCACATGCTCGCCGACACGCTGGTATCAATCGGCGTGGTGGTCAGCGGCGTGGTCATCAATCTCACCGGCTGGACCATCGTCGACCCCATCATAGGCCTCGTCATCGCCGTTGTGATACTCATCAGCACATGGGATTTGCTCAGCGAGAGCCTGCGCATGAGCACCGACGCCGTACCAGAAGGCTTCGACGTGGACGAGATAGCCAAAAAGATTGAGTCACAGGAAGGTGTACTCAATGTGCACCACATGCACATCTGGGCCATATCGACGACGGAGACGGCGCTGACGTGCCACATCGTGATACCCGAAGCGGCAATGCTAGAAGAGGTCACCGACCGCGTGAAGCATCTACTTGACGAGCTGGGCATACACCACAGCACACTTGAGTTGGAGACAAAGAGCAGCCACTGCTGTCAGCACGACTGCTGCTGACGTCAATTCATGTTTACGACCACACGGAAGCCGAAGTCGAAGCCCTTGCTGGTGGAGCTGAGCCCCTCGCGGTGAGCCACGCGGCAGTACTGCGCCGAGTCGTTGCAGCTGCCGCCGCGGTACACGCGGCCACGGTCGGACGAGAGCGGCCCCGCCGGATCGGTGACGCTTCCGTTGCCGAGCACAGAATACCAATCCAGACACCATTCGCGCACGTTGCCTGTCATGTCGTAGAGCCCCAGGGCGTTGGGCTGCTTGCCCTTAACGGCGCTGGTGTGGCGCGCAACGAGCGTCTCGTGGGTAAAGGGGTCCTCGGTCTGGTAGTGCGGCGCATTGTCCCAGTACCAGCCCACGGTGCCGATATTGTTGCTGCCGGCATAGTCGGTGAGCGCTCCCTGTGCACGATGGCCGCCCTGCGCGGCATATTCCCACTGAGCCTCGGTGGGCAGCGAGAAACGATAGCCGGTGAGCTTGGTCAACTTCTGGCAGAACTGGACGGCGTCGAAATGACTCACATTGTCAACCGGATACGTGACATCATAGTTGAACGCCGAGGGATTGGCGGCCATCACGGCCATGTACAGAGCCTGCGTCACCTCGGTGCTGCCGATGTAGAAGTCGTGCGTCAGCGTCACCTGATGCTGCGGCCCTTCGGCATCGACACCACCCATGGTAAAGGTGCCAGCCTTGACAAGCACCATGTCGAACTTCACCGAACTGTTGGGCACGCTGATTGTCTCCACCTCGGCAGTTAGTGGGTGTACCTGCTGCTGCGGCACAGAGCCGCCGTCGCCCGTCTCCACCGAAAACTCCTTTTCCTTGCAGGCCGCGAACAACACAGTGGCAGCCAGCAGACTGTATGTCAAAACCTTGTGTTTCATACCGTGATGCATTTCCAAATGCAAAAATAGTATTTTTTTTCAATCCGGACACATAATTTCTCCGTTGCCGGTCCGTACCCTCTCCGTCTGTTCGACGGTTGTTCACCGGTTGTTCGACGGTTTAAACCGTTAAACAGTCGGAGAACAACCGTAGAACAGACGGAGAGGTGACGGAGAGGTGGCGTAGCGCCACTGGCGCTACAGTGGAGAGGAATGGGGAAGATGGCGGAGAAAAAGGGCAAAATATTTTGGGGGTGTCAGATTTTTTCGTATATTTGCAATTTATAAATAAAGGACGAAAGTTACACGCAACATGAAGAAACTGTTTGTATATATGGCATTTGCGACGATGCTTGCGGGTGGTGCGGCCACTGCGCAGGAGGAGAATATCACGCTGGAGGATATCTGGACGAGGCGCACTTTTGCGCCGAGCGGCATTGGGAGCCTACGGTCGATGGCCGACGGCGAACACTACTGCACGATGAGCCGCACGGGGATAGCGAAGTACAGCTACGCGACGGGCGAGAAGGTGGAGGACGTGTGCCTTTTTGGTGGTCCGAGGGCGAAGATGAAGGCGGCGGTGCTGCCGAGGATGGAGGGCTACGAGTTCAGCAAGGATGAGAGCAAGATACTGCTGAGCAGCGGTTTCGAGCCGCTGTACCGCCACAGCGGTGTGAGCGACTACTGGCTGTACAACGTTGGCGGCAACGACTTTGTGAAGCTGACGAAGAACGGCAAGCAGAGGCTGACGACGCTGAGTCCGGACGGTACGAAGACGGCTTTTGTGCGCGACAACAACTTGTACTGGATGGACCTCGAGACGCTGGAGGAGCACCAGATCACGACGGACGGAAGGGTGAACGAGGTGATCAACGGGACGACGGACTGGGTGTACGAGGAGGAGTTCGCCATCACGCAGGGATTCCAGTGGAGTCCGGATTCGAAGAAGATAGCCTACCTGCGCTTTGACGAGAGCAAGGTGAGGGAGTACAACATGCAGATGTGGGGCAAGCTCTATCCCGAGGACTACAGATACAAGTACCCCAAGGCCGGCGAGGACAACAGTGTGGTGAGCCTGCATGTGTACAACATCGAGACGAAAGGACGTTTCACCCCTGCGCTCGACGGACGCAGCACCACGGTGGCGGACGGCAGGTCGAAGTGGGAGTATATCCCGCGCTTCCAATGGACCAACACTCCGGACGTGTTGGCCGTGATGGTGATGAACCGGCTGCAGAACACGATGGAGATACTGGCCGTAAACACCTCGACGGGCGGCCTTAACAACAATACCATCAGCAAACTTTACGAGGAGCAGTGCGACACGTACGTGGAGGTGCCCGACACGTGGCAGTTCATCACCGTGGGCAAGGGCAAGAAGGCGCAGGAGATGATGCTTATCACGAGCGAGCGTGACGGCTACCGCCACGTGTACCTTTACAACATGGACGGACGGCTTGCGAAGCAGGTGACCACGGGGGGCTACGAGGTGTGCGAGGTGGCGGGAGTGGACACTGAGCACCAGCGCCTGTACTACACCAGCCGCGAGCACGGTGCGGTGAACAAGAGCCTCTTCGTGACAGGCTTCGACGGGAAGAAGAAGAAATGCCTGAATTACAGCCAGGCGAATATAATCAGCATATACCCCAACTTCATCGGCACCGATTACTCATTCACGAAAGACATTAACGCCCCCACAAGCGGCGGCACCTATAACGCCACCTTCAGCGATGGCTGCAAATACTACATATGCACCTACAGCAATGCCAACATGGCACCGGCATACACGCTGCACGACGCCAATGGCAAACTGATCAAGGTGCTGCAGGACAACGCTGACCTGCAAAAGAAGATGTCCGACTACGGCACCGGCCACAAGCAGTTCGGCACCTTCACCACTTCGACCGGCACGGAGTTGAACTACTATACGATAAAGCCTGCCAACTTCAACGAGAGCAAGCGCTACCCCGTGCTTATCTACGTCTACGGCGGCCCCGGCAATCAGCAGGTGAGCAACAGCTACGGCTACTCGGACTACTACTGGTACCACATGCTGGCCGAGAAGGGCGTGGTGGTCTTCTGCTTCGACGGACGCGGTACGGGCGGCCGTGGTGCACAATTCAAGAAGCAGACCTACGGCGACCTGGGGCGCATGGAGTGCGAGGATGCAATAGAGGCAGCACGCTGGCTGGGTCAGCAGAGCTGGGTGGAGAAGGAGCGCATCGGCATATGGGGCTGGAGCTTCGGCGGCTACCTGAGCACGCTGAGCCTGCTGAAGGGCAACGATGTGTTCAAGATGGCCATAGCTGTGGCACCGGTGATGAACTGGCGCTACTATGACAACATATACACCGAGCGCTTCCTGGGCCTGCCGAAGGACAATGCCAAGGGGTACGACGAGAACTCGCCGCTGAACTTTGCCGAGCGGCTGCAGGGCAACTACTTGCTGATACACGGCACGGGCGACGACAACGTACACTTCCAGAACTCGGCCGAGATGGTGGAGAAGCTGGAGAACGCGGGCAAACAGTTCGAGTTCCGCATCTACCCGAACAAGAACCACAGCATCTACGACGCCACGGGCAACACGAGGCTGAACCTGTACCAGCTGATGACGGACTTCATAATGAGAAAACTATAAGACCATGAAGAAGATATTTTTAATGGGTGTGATGGGCCTGATGGGTGTGATGGGCGCGCAGGCGCAGTTTGCCGACTACGGTGTGCGCGTAGGACTCGGAGTGGCCACCATCAGCGACGACCTGTCGACGAAGTCGCCGATACTGGGTGCCGGAGTGGGCGGATACATCAACTACACCTTCGTCAACACGCAGACCATCTTCGGCGAGTTTGTATACCTGCAGAGCGGGCTGAACCTGAATCGACGTGGCAGCAACTTCCACGAGGTGCTGGAGAACGAGAACACGATGAGCGTGAGGGACGGCTACTACCACGCGTACTACCTGCAGCTGCCGCTGCTGGTGGGCTTCCGCCTGGAGCTGCCGATACGACAGAGCGGGCATATAGCGGGTATCATTGCGGGACCGGCCTTCAACGTGGGCCTCTTCGGGCGCTGCAAGGACCGCGTGGTGTCGCCGGGCAACCCGTCGCCCATAGCCAACTACGACTATGACGTGACAGGGACGGCCAAGGACCGAGCGGTGTTCAACCATCTGAAACACATCGACGTGAGCGTGCTGGTGGGCTTCACCTACCAATTTGGGCCATGGAGCGCCATGCTGTATATGGACCACGGCTTTATGGCGACGAGCACAGAGCCAGACATCCTGCGCATCATCACGCAGAGCATGGGGCAAGGAGGCGACAGCAGCCTGAAGACAGAGATACCGAACGGAAACAACACAGCCTTCATGCTGAGCATAGGCTACGCATTAGGAAATTTCAACGACAGATAAACCAATGGTAAGAGTAAGATTCGCCCCATCACCTACGGGGCCACTGCACATCGGGGGCGTGCGCACAGCCCTCTACAACTACCTCTTCGCGCGCCAGAACGGCGGCAAGATGATACTTCGCATCGAGGACACGGACCAGACACGCTTTGTGCCGGGTGCCGAGCAATACATCATAGAAGCCCTCGACTGGCTGGGCATAGAGTTTGACGAAGGCGTGCACATCGGCGGCCCCTACGGACCCTATCGCCAGAGCGACCGCAAGGCAATGTACCGCCAGTATGCCGAACAGCTGATACGCGACGGCTGGGCCTACTATGCTTTCGACAAGCCGGAAGCCCTCGACGCCAAGCGTAAGGAATACGAAGCTCAGAAGAAAACATTCCAATATGACTGCACTACACGTGGCAGTATGGAGAACAGCCTGAGTCTCGGTATGGAGGAGGCGCAGCGCCGCATAGATGCCGGCGAGCCCTATGTGGTGCGCTTCAAGTTCCCGGACAACATAGACATCACGGTGCACGACATGATACGCGGCGATGTGACGATGAACAGCCGATTGCTGGACGACAAGGTGCTCTTCAAGAGCGACGGTATGCCCACCTACCACCTGGCCAACATCGTCGACGACCACACGATGGAGATCACCCATGTAATCCGTGGCGAGGAATGGCTGCCGAGCGCTCCGCTGCACGTGATGCTGTACAAGGCATTCGGGTGGGAGGAAACCATGCCGCGCTTCGCCCACCTGCCGCTGCTGTTGAAGCCTGAAGGCAACGGAAAGCTGAGCAAGCGCGACGGAGACCGACTGGGCTTCCCAGTATTCCCGCTGGAGTGGCATGACCCGAAGAGCGGTGAGGTGAGCAGCGGTTACCGCGAGCAGGGATACCTGCCGCACGCTGTGGTCAACATGCTGGCGCTAATGGGTTGGAACCCCGGCACCGAGCAAGAGATTATGAGTATGGACGAACTGATAAAGCTCTTCAACGTGGAGCATATCAGCAAGAACGGAGCCAAGTTCAACCTAGACAAGGCCAAGTGGTTCCAGCACGAATACTTCCAGATGCTCAGCGACGAAGAGGTTGCGGCCTATTTGGAGAAAGAGTTGATTGCCCGTGGGATAGCCGCGAGCCACGAATACGTGGTCAAGGTGGCCGGCATGATGAAGGAGCGTATCACCTTCCCGAAAGAGCTGTGGGACACCTGCTGCTACTTCTTTGTAGCACCGACGGAGTACGACCCCGCGGCCATCAAAAAGCGCTGGAAAGCCGGTATGACCACGCACATGGCCAAGGTGATAGAGATACTCAACACAGTGCCGTTTGAGTACGACGCCATCCATCAAGCCTTGCTTGAGGACTACATAAAGGGCAATGAGTTGAACATGGGCTCGGTGATGAACTCACTGCGCCTCGCTGTTGTCGGCAAGACTGTCGGTCCCGATATGCTGACACTGGTGATGATGCTCGGCAAGGAGGAGACAATACGCCGTGTGCAGCGCGCCATAGACACAATAGGAGAAGTAGAATAAAACACAAACAATACAATGGAAAACAAGACAAGCAAAATTCTGATTATCTGCAATGCCGTGCTACTGCTAGGCATCATCGGCATCTATATTATCCACTTCACCGGTGTGGGCACAAAGAGCAAGGTGAACGCCGACGCCACTGCGCCGCTGGAAAAAGAGGGAGGCCTGACGATAGCCTATGTAAACACAGACACGCTGCTGGCCAAGTACCAGTATGCCATCGACATGGAGCAGGAACTCCTGGCTTACAAAGACCAACAGGAAGCCTACGGTCGCCAGCAAATGGAGAAGTTCCAGAACGATTACCAGGAGTATCTTAAGAACGGTGCCAGCATGACACTGACGCAGCAACAGCAGAAAGAGGCCGAACTGAAGCAGCGCGCCGATAAGATGTCGACCCTTGAGCAGGAGCTCAGCGCCAAGATACTGGAGCGCCAGATGAGCGAAAACACAAAACTGTTGAATGCCATCTTCGCCTATGTTCGCGAGTATAACGCCGCCAATCAGCAGTTCGATATCATCCTGCGCAAAACCTTCAACGACTCCCCCACCCTGTACCTCAACCCCGCCATGGATATCACCGACGAGATTGTCAAAGGCCTGAACGAGGAATACAAGCAAATAAAAGGCAAATAATCAGCGGCTGAAGCGCCCTCGCAATTCAGTGAATGTCTTGCGACGCAACAGATAGTATTCTATCAACAGCATCCCCTGATAGACCTGTGATACAGCGTGTGGCTTAATGGCCGCACGCTTTTTTTCCAGCACCTCGCGCCACTCCTTGAACTCCTTGTGGGCTTTGCGCACAGCGCGGTACTCACCAAAGTGTCCCTCCAGCAAGAACTTTACCGCCGCCACACCATCAAGGAACATGCGCAGGCGCAGCACCTTGTCGCGGCTGTCGTCTGGCAGGTTCTTATAGAGCATCGACAGGTTATTGCGGAAGTTCAACTGCGTCTTGAAGGGATTGCTTTTCGGCAATGTGCCGCCACCTACGTGGTAGAGAGTGGACTGCGGACAATATGCAACACGGTAACCCGCATTGTGGACACGCCAGCAGAAGTCAATCTCCTCCATGTGCGCAAAGAAGTCGCCGTCCAGACCGCCGAGCTCATGCCACACGCTGGCACGCACGAACATAGCAGCGCCCGTAGCCCAGAAAATATCGCACTCGTCGTCATACTGCCCATGGTCTTTCTCCATGGTGGAGAATAGGCGTCCACGGCAAAATGGGTAACCGTAGCTATCGATAAAGCCACCAGCGCCGCCGGCATATTCAAAAGTATTCTTGCTGTCGTACATAAGCAACTTGGGCTGCATGACAGCGATACGTGGGTTGGCCTCCATAATGCGGATGGGGGCCTCGAGCCAACGTGGCGTACACTCGACGTCACTGTTGAGCAGCACGTAATAATCGGCATCCACCTGCGCGAGAGCCTTGTTGTAGCCTTCGGCGAAACCATAGTTGCGGTCAAGCCTAATAACCCTCACTTCGGGATATTCCGCCTCAAGAAAAACCAGAGAGTCGTCGGTAGAGCCGTTGTCGGCCACAATAACATTCTCCGAATATTTTACCACAGAGGGCATAAAGCGCTCAAGCATCGAGCGTCCGTTCCAGTTCAGTATGACTACAGCTACGTTCATTGTTCAGGTCGTTTTAGTTTCCAGCGGCGGTGACTCCAGAGCCAGTATTCCGGCTGCTCCTGTATCTGCCGCTCAAGGGTGCGGGCGTATTTTTCCACGATGCTGTACTGCGGCACCTCCTGCGGATTGTCGCAGAAGTGGCTGAAGGTTATCTCATAATGGCCACGCCGCACACGCCGCACCGTATAGTATATCACAGGATAGTTATATTGCCGCGCAAAATGCTCTGCGCCGTAGAGAAAGGCCGTATCTTGGTTGAGAAAAGTGGTCCAATAGCTCTTCACGGGGTTGGAGGGTGACTGGTCGCCGAGCATCATCAGCGCACAGGGCACATGGTGGCGGTGGTAGAACTCCACCACCTGGCGCACATCACGCTGGTCCACAACCTCGGTGCCGTAGCGTATGCGCTTCTTGGCAATAAAGGGACCTGTCACCTTGTCGTTCAACGGCTTGCCTACACCGATGCCATGATGCAGCAACTGCATGTTGAGCGAGCTGACCATGTATTCCCAATTGCCGTAGTGTGCCGAGAGTAGTATCACTGTCTGCCCGTTCTCATAGTAGCGGTCAACCACCTGTCGGTTGGTGAAGCGGTAGCGGCGCTTGATGGAATCAGGCGTTGCGAAGAGATTGTGCACAAACTCCACCGCAATGTCAGCCAGATAGCGGTAGTAGCGACGCTCGATGGCCTTGCGTTCCTTCTCAGTCTTCTCCGGAAAGGAGGCGGCAAGGTTGCGCCTCACCACCTTGATGCGGTAACCCACAAGGTAGTAGATAATCAGATATACTATGTCCGCTATCAGGTACATCTCATCAATAGCCTCTCATGAACTGCTCTCCCACTTCGCCCACAGCGTCCTCCGGCAACTGCTGGCGGCATAGGCGGCGCTCCCAGCCCACCTCTTGCACCTCGCCTCGGGCGTTGCTGTTGAGCAGCGTGTAGTAGCCCGAGCGGTGCTCGTCCCAGAACAGGAACACGCGGTTGGGATCGTCGGTCTCAAGCTTGTTGTAGCGCCATAGCTGGTACGGCAGGTAGTAGACATGTCCCTGCGACGTGCCCGCAAGGCCATCGGTGGGAGCTTGGTTGGTGCCCATCTGCATGTCGTTGAACGACTGTATCTGGTTGCTGCCAATCTTGTTGGCGCCCACATAGTTCTTCTCGTCGCGCACAAAGTCCGGCGGACCGTACTGCAGGTACACGCGGCCACGGTCGGTGTGTATGCCCGGCGTGCGGGGATAGCTGAAGTGTTCCTGCACATAGTCTATGCGTTCCTTATACTGCAGCCAAGCCGCCTCAGGGGCCATAGCGTCACGTGCCGTCCAGAAGCGGTACAGGAAGGCCTGCTTCTCCTCCAGACCGGGGCGCTTGATGAGCTCGCGGCTCACTTCCTTCTCCATCTCCGACGCTATCGGGTAGAGGCCGTCCAGGTATATGTTCAGCTGGGGCTCGTCGGTATACTTGCCGGCAAACGTGGTGGCGAAGTCGCTCATCTCCTTGGCCTTCACACCGGGGTTGGAGCGGTAGAACATCACCTTCTTGTACATCATGGTCTGGTTGTCGCGGTTGCGCAACTCGACAACGAGGTTGTAGTTGCCCGACGGCAGTTCCTTGATGTCTATGCTTCCGTATACAGGCACCAGCGGGGCGCTGTTCTTTCGGCTCACCACCTGCATGCCGTCCAACCGGCTGCCAGTCTCAGCGCGCTCTATGTAAGCCATTGCCAGGAAGGGCTTGCGCCCCACCTCCTGCTCAATGTTGTAGACCTCATAGTAAAAGTTCATCTGCTCCACCTGCTCGGGATAGAAGTCGCTCACGTATGGCTCCATGTCATAGCCGCCGCGCGAGAGTATTGTCCCCTCCCCCACCGTGGGGGTGGCTTCGGCCATAGGCTGCAGGCTCGATATCATTGGATGACGGCGGTCGTAGTTCACCACCACCTTCTCGCTCACCCTGGCGGGAACACCGTCCTCGATCGAAAGGTCGCGCAGCGAGAGCTCAATGTCATATATGCCGTTGGGCAGCGAGAAGCGCTGTACGTCGAGGAAGCTGAAATCCAGCTCGTCGAGGCTGCCCACCGTGGGGCTGCCCAGCTCGTACTTCTTGGCGTAGACCACCGAGTCCTGCTGACGCGCCACAAGGGTCACCTCCACCGTAGCCTTGTACACTCCCGACGGCTGCTGCACGAAGCCAACAGTCCAGGCGTCGACCTGCAGATAGGTCTCCATGTAGGGGCGGTCCTCCTGCGGCAGGTAGAAGGTCGAGTAACCGAACAGAGCCTGCATCTGGGCCTGCACATTACCAACAAGACCCATCAGCCCCATCAGACCTATCAGCCCTATTTTCTTTATCCTATTCATAATCGTAACTCTTAATTCGTAACTTAACTTATCGGCCAGCGGCGGTCGAGCCCGAAGCTCACCGGCGCCACCTTGAGCTGCGGCGCAAACTGCAGGCGCTTCCACTCGTTGCGCACCACACCGCGCAGCACCCTCTGCACCAATTCGCGTTCATAGCCCTCCTCCACAATCTCGTCCTCGCACATATCCTCGTCGAGGTAGAGGTTGAGCACGGCGTCGAGCACAGCGTAGTCGGGCAGCGAGTCGCTGTCCTTCTGGCCCGGGCGCAGCTCGGCGCTGGGGGCTTTGTCGATGGTGTTCTGCGGTATGCGTATGCCGTCGCGGTTAATCCATTCGCTCAGCTGGTACACCTCGGTCTTGTACAGGTCGCCGATCACGGCCAGGGCACCGCACGAATCGCCGTATAGCGTGCCGTAGCCCATGGCGGCCTCCGAGCGGTTGGTGGTGTTCAGCGCCAAGGCACCGAACTTGTTGGCATAGCTCATCACCAGCGTGCCGCGTATGCGGGCCTGCATGTTCTCCTCGGTCACATCCTCGGCGCGGTCGCCGAAGACGGGCTTGAGGCTCTCGCGGAACTGGTCGAACATCGGGCGTATGGGCACTATGTCGTAGCTTATGCCCAGATTGTTGGCCAGATCCTCGGCATCCTTCACAGAGTGGTCGGTCGAATACTGGCTCGGCATCAGCAGGCCGTGTACATTCTCCGCGCCCAGGGCATCGACAGCCAGTGTGGCCACAAGGGCCGAGTCGATGCCGCCGCTGAGACCCAGCACAGCGCGCTGAAGGCCGTTTTTGGCAAAGTAATCGTGCAGTCCGCAGACCAAGGCCTTGTAGACCAGCTCCACTGCCTCAGGCTTCTCGTCATCGACAGTCTCCAGCTGCTGCATATCCACCGTCTGGCAGGCCTGCTCGAAATATGGCATCTGGCACAGCACGCCGCCTGCGGCATTCATGGCCATCGAACCTCCGGCATAGAGGTACGGACCCTCGCCGCCGATGCGGTTCACATACACCAGTCCGGCGTTGAGCGTCTCCACAATCTTGCTCATGCGGTAGCGCGTGCGGTAAGGACGCTGGTAGTCAAACACCTGTCCGCCACAGCACACCACCACGTCGGGCTGCTCCACATGGCCCTTCGACAACTCCTTGAGGTCCTCGTAGAAGCCTATGGCTATACGCTGGTCGTGATAGTCCATCACCTGCACACCCTCGCCGCGCACAAAACAGCGCTGCTCGTCGACGGTGAGGTACTTCTTGGTCACCACGCCACGGATGGCGCAGTTCTGCACAAAGACGATGGCGTTGCACAGGCCCTTGTCCTGAATCTGCAGCGGCATGCCCACCAGAAAGGCACGGTGCTCCGACAGCTCTATCAGGCGTTGCAGGGCTGCCTGGGCTCGCTTCTGCAGGTCGGTATATGCAGCGGCGGCAAACAGGGGCGCGCCGCAGATGGTGCAGGCGGGGAAGACGGTGAGCAGTGCTTCGCGCGAAGATTCGGCCTCCAGTTCGGCGGCTATCCACTCCATGTTGTCCTCAGGCTTGAGGGTAAGGATGTCGTGCTGTACGATATGTATTTTCATGATGTTATAGTTTTCGTAAAATATAAAAAACGCACACGTGCGGATAATATTGCACACAGGTCCGTTTTTTTTCTCCATTCCCCTCCCTATCCCCTCCGTCTCTTCTACGTCTGTTCACCGGTTGTTCACCGATTGTTTAACGGTTTAAACCGTCGAACAACAGTAGAACAACCGGTGAACAGACGGAGAGGGTACGGAGAGGATACGGCAGAAATACAAAAAAAATGCAAAAAAATATCGTTCCAATACAATAAATTAAATATATATACGTTTTCAATACCGCATAGAAAGCCTAAAACGAACAAAAAAATACCCAAAAATATGAAGAATCTAGTAATAGTTGAGTCGCCTGCCAAGGCAAAAACCATCGAGAAATTTCTCGGCAAAGACTACACAGTGAAGTCGAGCTACGGCCACATCCGCGACCTCGCGAAGAAGGAGATGAGCATCGATGTGGACGACAACTACGAGCCGCAGTACCAGATAAGCGACGACAAGCGCACGCTGGTGAACGAGCTTAAGAAAGCTGTCAAGGAAGCCGACAAGGTGTGGCTCGCGTCCGATGAGGACCGCGAGGGAGAGGCCATAGCATGGCACCTGCAGGAGACGCTGAAGCTGGACCCCAAGACCACCCAGCGTATTGTGTTCAACGAGATTACCAAGTCGGCGATCCTGCACGCCATCGAGAACCCGCGCCAGATTGACATGAACCTTGTGGACGCCCAGCAGGCACGCCGCGTGCTGGACCGCCTGGTGGGCTACGAGATCAGCCCCATCCTGTGGAGCAAAATCAAGCCCGCGCTGAGCGCCGGCCGCGTGCAGAGCGTGGCGGTGCGCCTGATAGTGGAGCGCGAGGAGGAGATCAAGAACTTCGTCAGCAAGCCCTACTTCCGCGTCGTAGCCCAGTTCCGCCCCATCGAGAGCGGGAAGGTGCTGCACGCCGAGCTGGGACGCCACTACGACACTGCCGAGGAGGCCGAAGCCTTCCTGCAGAGCCTCGTGGGCGCCAGCTTCAAGATTGGCAAGATAGAGACCAAACCTTTGCGCCGTATGCCGGCGCCGCCGTTCACCACCAGCACCCTGCAGCAGGAGGCCAGCCGCAAGCTGGGCTTCAGCGTGGCAAGGACGATGCAGGTAGCACAGCAACTGTATGAGAGCGGATATATAACCTACATGCGTACCGACAGCGTGAACCTCAGCGAGCTCGCTCTCGGCATGGCGAAGAAGGAAATTGAGAACCAGTACGGTCAGGAATACGTCAAGACACGCCGTTACCAGACCAAGACCAAGGGCGCACAGGAGGCCCACGAGGCCATACGCCCCACCAACCTCGAGGCACAGACCATCAACACCGAGAGCGCACAGCGCCGCCTGTACGAGCTCATCTGGAAGCGCACCGTGGCCAGCCAGATGGCCGACGCCGAGCTCGAGAAGACGGAGATAGAGATTGCCATTAGCGGTCAGACTCTCAGCTTCCAGTGTAGCGGCGAGCAGGTGAAGTTCGACGGATTCCTCAAGGTGTACATGGAGAGCACCGACGACGAGGACGACAACCAGACCCAGTCGCTGCTGCCGCAGCTGCCCGAAGGCACACGCCTGACCATGGAAAGCTGCGAGGCCGCCGAACACTGGACGCAGCACACGCCGCGCTACACCGAGGCAAGCCTTGTGAAGAAGCTCGAGGACCTCGGCATCGGACGCCCGTCGACCTACGCCCCCACCATCAGCACCATACTCAAACGCGAATACATCATCAAGGAGGACCGTGAGGCTGAGCCTCGCCAGTGCACCGTGCTGACGCTCAAGGACGGCCAGGTGAAACAGATGACGCGCACCGAGAAGGGCTACGCCGAGAAGGGCAAGCTCTTCCCCACCGACATCGGATGCGTGGTGAACAGCTTCCTCATGGACCACTTCAACAACATCATGGACTACAACTTCACGGCTACCGTGGAGAAGGACTTCGACGACATCGCCGACGGCAAGAAGGAGTGGCGCAAGGTTATCGACAAGTTCTATGTGCCTTTCCACAAGAACATACGCCAGACGCAACAGACCAGCCAGCGCACCACCGGCAGCCGCCTGCTGGGCGTTGACCCCGCCAGCGGCAAGAACGTCTACGCCAAGATTGGTCGCTACGGCACCCTGGTGCAGATTGGCGAAACCAACAGCGACGAAAAGCCGCGCTTCGCCAGCATGAAGAAAGGCCAGAGCATAGAGACTATAACCCTCGAGGAGGCCCTCGGCCTGTTCTCGCTGCCACGCACCCTCGGCGAGTTCGAGGACAAGGAGGTGACGGTGAGCATCGGCAAGTTCGGCCCCTATGTGCGCCACAACGGCAAGTTCTACTCGCTCGGCAAGAACGACGATCCGTACGAGGTGACTCTTGAGCGTGCCATAGAGATTATCGACACCAAGCGCAAGGTCGAGGAAAAGAAGGAAGAGCTGAAGAAGGTATACCCGCACGAGATAGGCATCAAGGACGGCGACGCCGTGGTGAGCAACATAGGACGCTTCGGCCCGTACCTTACCTACCGCGGTGAGAACTTCCGCCTGGCCAAAGACGTTGACTCGCTGAAGATGACGCTGGAACAGGCCATGGAAATCATTGAGGGCGCCGGCAAGAAGAAGGCCAAGAAGAAATGACCCTATCGGTCATAATAGTCAACTATAACGTCAAGTACTTCCTCAAGCAGTGCCTGGCGTCGGTCTACGGGTCTTCCCGCAGGCTGGCCGACGGCAGCGAACTGGGGCTCGATGTGTGGGTCGTGGACAACGACTCGGTGGACGGCAGCATGGAGATGGTGCACAGCGACTTTCCGCAGGTGCACGTCATAGAGAACCATGAGAACGTGGGGTTCGCCCGCGCCAACAACATGGCGCTTGCCAAATCGACAGGCGATTGTCTGTTGCTGCTCAACCCCGACACCGTCGTGGAGAACGATACTTTCGTGCGTTGCGTCGACTTCATGGTGCAGCACGCCGACTGCGGCGGACTGACGGTGAAGATGGTCGACGGCAAAGGCAACTACCTGCGCGAGAGCAAACGTGGCTTTCCTTCGCCAGCAGCGTCGTTCTACAAAATCAGCGGTCTAACGCGCCTGTTTCCCCGCTCCAAGCGCTTTGCCGCCTACTACATGGGGCACCTTGGCGAGGACGATGTCAACGAGATTGAGATACTCCCGGGAGCCTTCCTCATGCTGCGCCGCGAGGTGTACGACAAGATTGGCGGCCTGGACGAGACCTACTTCATGTATGGCGAGGATATCGACTATTCGTGGAGCATCAAGCTTGCTGGCTGGAAAAACTACTATCTGCCCACCACACGTATCATCCATTACAAGGGTGAAAGCACCCGCAAAGGGTCGATGAACTACGTGTACACGTTCTATAACGCCATGGCAATCTTTGTACGCAAATACTTCAGTGGCAAGGATGCACGGCTGTTCAACCTATTGCTGCAGGTGGCCATATGGCTTCGCGCCACACTGGCATGGATGCAGCGCATAGCTCAGCGTATAGCGGTACCGCTGGCCGATTTCCTGCTGGCCTACGGCGGCTTCGTGCTAATCAAGGCTCTGTGGGAAAACGTCAAGTGGGGCGGCGCGGAATACTACCCTGCGGAATACACTCTGCTGGTGATACCGCTGTACATACTTATACTTATGTGCAGCAGCTGGCTCGGCGGCGGCTACGATAAGCCGGTGCGCATCGGCCGCATTGTAAGTGGCATGGGCACCGGCCTGCTGATGCTGCTGGCTTTCTATTCGCTGCTCGACGAGAGTCAGCGCTATTCACGCATGCTGCTGGTGCTTGGTTCTGTATGGACACTGATGGCAACACTGATAGTGAGGGTGCTGCTGAGCGTCAACAACGTCAAAGGATACGCGTTGCGCGCACATACGCGTGGCGTGACCCTCGCCGTAGGCTCTCCCGCTGAGACGGCTCGCCTAAAGGAGCTCTATTCCTCCATGGGTATGAGCACTGATAATGTAACCGTTACCGACGACACCGATGCACACCATCTGCAGGACATAATCCGCATCGAACATGCCGATGAGGTGGTCTTCTGCGGGTGCGACATCCGCCATGTGATTGAGCTTATGGCATGCCTGCGCACCACCGGTGTGGAATACAAGATAGCTCCGTCGGAAAGCGCCTACATCATTGGCAGCGAAAGCGTCCTCTCACCTGACGACCTCTACATAGCCGACCTCAACACTATTAGCACCGACACCTCACGACGCCGTAAGCGTCTGTTCGACATCGGCACATCGCTTATGGTGCTACTGCTCTCACCGCTGCTCTTCTGGTTCCAGAAGCGTAAGGGCAGCTTCTTTCCACACTGCCTCTCGGTCCTCGCTGGCTCGCTCACATGGGTAGGCTACACCAACCACAGGGGCGTCTTCTCGCCTGCCGACATGCTACGCGGCGACGCCACAGAGCAGCTGCGCGAGCGCCTCACTCTGCGCTATATGCGCCATTACAGCACCGCCACCGACTTCACCATACTGATACGCAATTGGAACAACCTATGAGACGTCTAACGATAATACTGCTGCTCTCCTTGTTGGCTGTGGGTGCCAATGCACAGCGCATCCACGCCTTCCTGTCATCAGGTATGACGGTAAACCAGATAGAGGGCGACGAGCTCAAGGGCTTCAAGCACTTCGGCTACACCGGCGGCGTTGGCGCGCTGGCCGCAATAAGCAGCAACAACCAGTGGGGCATAAGCGTAGAAGCACTCTTCAGTCAGCGCGGCGCAAAAAGCATAAGCGACACTCGCTACTATCTATACCGCTTGAACCTCACCGCCAACTACATCGAGATACCACTTCTCCTCCATTGGCAAGATCCCCATGGCGGTATGCTCTTCGGCGCCGGCATCAGCTACGGACGCCTTGTACAGCAGCCACACGGTATATTAGGCTTCGATAGCACCTTTTTCAAGCCTGATACCACCGATATGACCTTCCTCAGCAGCGACCTCATGGTAGTGGCCGATGCACGCTTCACCATCTGGCGCGGTCTGCAGCTCAACTTCCGCTGGCAATATTCCATACTGCCGGTGAAACGCGACTGGAATTTCTACCAATACGACGGCTACGAGGTCAACAGCAGCGGCGAGGTGCAGGAGCGCTGGAAGACCCGCACCAACAACTGTTACAACCACAGCATAAGCGTCAGACTGATATGGCAGTTTTAGCTCTTTTCCCCGGTTCGTTCGACCCTTTCACCAAAGGGCATGAGGCCATATTGCGCCGCGTGCTGCCCCTCTTCGACAAGGTGGTGGTGGCTGTGGGTGTCAACAGCGAGAAAGCTGAGCGCGACCGCAGTGGAGCGAACGGTGCCTTTGGCGGCATGTTCAGCCCCGAGGAGCGCATGCAACGCATACGCGAGGCCATGAAAGACTGCCCGACAGTGGAGGTTGTCTGTTACAGCGGCATGACCATAGACCTCTGCCACCAGCTCGGTGCCAAAGTGATAATACGCGGTATCCGCACCGCCGCCGACTTCGAGTACGAGCAGCTGATAGCCAGCGTCAACCGCTCACAAGACCCCACGATAGAGACCCTGCTGGTGATGGCCGACGCCGACCACCGGAACATAAGCAGCACCCTTGAACGAGAACGCCTAACCCATGCTGCCGAATGACGACATAGTGTACCTCAAAGGCGTAGGCCCCTCAAAGGCCAAAGTGCTGGCCGCGGAACTCGGCATACACACTTGCGGCGACCTCCTGGAGTACTTCCCATTCCGGCATATCGACCGCTCGCAACAGAGCACCATTGCGTCGCTGCAAGACGAGAACCAGTACGTAGTGCTGCGCGGCACCGTCAGCAACATGCAGACCGTGAGCACCGGCCGCTATCGTGAGCGCCTCACCGTCGATTTCAACGACGGCACCGGCACCCTACAGCTCGTCTGGTTCCAGGGTACCAAGTGGGTGCGCGAAAAACTCAAGCCCGGCGTCAAATACATCATCATGGGCAAACCCTCGGTCTTCAATGGCCAGTGGCAGATGACGCACCCTGAGCTGGAAGCCGACACCGCCGCCGACAGCAGCCGCCAGCCCTACCTGCCGGTCTATACCACCACGGAGAAGATGAAGCAGCACGGGCTCGGTACCCGCGCAATGGCGCGCCTCACCGAGACCCTCACAGCATCGCTCGGCGGCATAGAAGAGACACTGCCCAAAGAGATCATAGAGCGATACCGCCTCCTCGGCCGCCGCGAAGCCCTCATAGCTATCCACTACCCCGACAGCCTTCAGCAACTCGACGCAGCGCGCACACGCCTCAAGTTCGAGGAACTCTTCTTCATGCAGCTCGACTACCAGTGGGCCCACAGCGAACGCCAGCAACACTCGGCAGGCCGCATCTTCGCCACCGTGGGCGACCACTTCAACCGCTTCTACAGCGAGAAGATACCGTTCCCCCTCACGGGAGCCCAGAAGCGCGTCATCAAGGAGATACGCGAAGACATGCGCTCCGGCCACCAGATGAACCGTCTGCTGCAGGGCGATGTGGGCAGCGGCAAGACCCTCGTGGCACTGATGTGCATGCTGCTGGCCGTCGACAACGGCTCGCAGGCCTGCCTCATGGCCCCCACCGAGATTCTTGCCACACAGCACTACAACACTTTCCTCTCCATGCTCGACGGCCTCGGTCTCAACGTGGAGCTGCTGATAGGCAGCGTGCGCCCAGCCGACAAGCGCCAGATAAAGCAGCGCATAGCCAGCGGAGAGACCCACATAGTCATCGGCACCCATGCCTTGATAGAAGACAACGTCAGCTTCCGCGACCTCGGTCTCGTGGTCATCGATGAGCAGCACCGCTTCGGTGTCGAGCAGCGCAGCAAACTCTGGGCCAAAGCCACTCCCCCGCCCCACGTGCTGGTGATGACCGCCACACCCATACCGCGCACCCTGGCCATGACCGTCTATGGCGACCTCGACTGCTCGGTCATCGACGAGCTGCCACCGGGACGCCAGCCCGTGCGCACCTACCACCGCACCGAGCCCAACCGCCCCAAGGTGTTCGCCTTCCTCAAGCAGCAGATAGACGCCGGCCGCCAGGTCTATGTCGTCTACCCCCTCATCCACGAGAGCGACAAGATGGACCTCAAAGACCTCATCGACGGCCTCGAGATGGTGCAGAGCTACTTCCCGCGTCCGCAATACCACGTCTCCATGCTCCACGGCGGCCTCACCGCCGACGAGAAGGCCTTCGAGATGGACCGCTTCAAGCGCGGCCTGACCCACATCATGGTGGCCACCACGGTGATAGAGGTGGGCGTCGACGTGCCCAACGCCACCGTCATGGTCATCGAAAACGCCGAGCACTTCGGCCTCAGCCAGCTGCACCAGCTCCGCGGCCGCGTCGGCCGCGGCTCCGGACAGAGCTACTGCATCCTCATGACCAAAGACCAGCTCGGCTACAGCTCGCAGGAGCGCATACGCACCATGTGCAGCACCACCGACGGCTTCCTGATTGCCGAAGCCGACCTGCGCCTGCGAGGCCCCGGCGACATGCAGGGCCTGCAGCAGAGCGGCATGCTCGACCTCAAGATAGCCTCCATCGTCGACGACGAGCCACTCGTGGCCGCCGCCCGCGACGAAGTGCGCGACCTCCTCGCCACCGACCCCACCCTCGCGGCATACCCCAGGCTGCAGGACTACATACGCCACTCAAAAAACAAGATGCTATGGGGAAAGATAAGCTGACACTAGTGGCCGAAGAAGGGGCGTCGCTGTCGAGCGGCAGCCTACGCCTCTACGCATTGCCCTATGGATGCGTAGATCTGTACAACTACGACCCTGTCAACCACCGCGCCGCCGTCGGCATCATGGTGGCCACCGAATACCGCCGCCAAGGCTACGCCCTCGCCATGCTCAAAGCCCTCGAGAACCTATATTATGCAGAGCCGCTTCATGAAACGGCTCTACATACGCTCTACGCCGACATCGCGGCTCCCAACACCGCCTCCCTCGCCCTCTTCCGTAAAGCAGGCTACACCCAGTGCGGCCATTTCAAGGAGTGGCTCGAATACGACAGCCACTACATCGACACCATACGAATGCAGAAGATACTATGAAGAAACACGCCATAGCCCTGACAATCATCGTCCTCGCCGTGCTGGCAGGCTGCCTTGCCGGCGCCCTCGGATTGCGCCAACCCACCGCCAACGGCGACCCCTGCCGCCTCTACCTGCCCGACACCACAACCCGCGACGCCCTGTGCGACAGCCTCGTGGCCGACGGTGTGCTGCACAGCACCACAGCCTTCCGCCTCGTAGCCAGCCTGCTACGGCTCGACGACGTGCGCCCCGGTTCCTATGTCGTCGAACCCCACATGCGAACCCTGGCCCTGGTGCGCAAGCTGCGCAACGGCCAGCAGGACCCCATACGGCTCACCATCGGCAAGTTCCGCCTGCCAGGGCAGCTAAACGAATACCTCAACACCAAGCTCATGCACAACGACTTCAACGTCACCCTCGACAGCTTCCACCTCATCCGCCCCGACACCTACGAGGTCTACTGGACCGTCACACCCCACCAGTTCATGCAGCGCATGGAGAAAGAATACGAGGCCTTCTGGCGCACCCGCGCCCTTAACGACCTTAAAGACCCTAACGACCCTAACGACCTTAAAGACCTTATCATCCTCGCCTCAATCGTCGAAGAGGAAACCAACTACGGCCCCGAGAAGCCACTGATAGCAAGCGTATACCTCAACCGCCTCAAGCGCGGAATGCCCTTGCAGGCCGACCCCACGGTTAAATACGCCGTAGGCGACTTCACCCTCCGCCGCATCCTCAACAAGCACCTGGAGGTCGAGAGTCCCTTCAACACCTACCTCCACACCGGTCTGCCGCCGGCACCCATCTGTCTGCCATCAAAGGCCACCATCGACGCCGTCATCAACGCCCCCGAGACCCAGTACAACTACTTCTGCGCCAGCGAAAAACTCGACGGCACCCATCGCTTCGCCACCAC
Source organism: uncultured Bacteroidota bacterium (assembly GCA_902791695.1). Classification (GTDB taxonomy): domain Bacteria; phylum Bacteroidota; class Bacteroidia; order Bacteroidales; family P3; genus Colimorpha. Next base: position 61,877 of record CADAWR010000007.1, on the reverse strand, counting down.
CCTTGCCGAACACAACCGCAACGCCGCCCGCTACCACGCGGCGATACGCTGACGCCAGTCCGTACCCGCTCCGACTGTTCTACGGTTGTTCACCGGTTGTTTAACGGTTTAAACCATCGAACAACCGGTGAACAACCGTAGAACAGACGGAGCGGGTACGGAGGGGGTACAGAGGGAATAGGTACAAATCATGTCCGCCGTACCGTGGGCTCACGCCCCACGGCTAAAGACTGACGCCCTTAACAGGGCTTTTCGTGAGCCCCGAAGGGGCGGCAGTTGCTAGCCGTGGGCGTGAGCCCACGGAACGGACGCTTTGGAAATCATGAGCCCCACAGGGGCGGCAGGCCGGTGACGAAGCATAAAAATTGTTAAAAAAGCACTTCGTGAGTAACAAAAACGGGATGCATGCGTCTAATGTGCAGAAAAAAGTGTAATTTTGCACGTTATGAAAACAATAAGGTTTATGACCAAAAGACTAATATTCAAAACCATGACTGTCGCCGCTATAGCGGCGGCATCCCTTGGCGGAAGCGCCAAGGCACAGGGTGTGTTCAATCCATGTCCAGATATTATTATCAACGAGAGGGTTGACCACGTGCCATACGAAGTCTATCAGGAGCAGGGGTGGGATACCGTCATCAACCGAGACAACCACGGCATGATAATGCTCACCGCAGAGCCATACATACCGGTGCAGTATTTCAACGGCACCTACACCGTGGAACAGATTCCCTACAATCCGGCTGACCCAACGTTCTCCCTCGGCACACGCATGCCCATTGGTACGGACGATGTCTTTGCCAGCCAACAGACTGCTATTGATTACCCATTCTATTTCTTTGGCATCCGCAAGACGTCGTTCCGCATCGGAGCCAACGGAATGGTGACATTCTGCAGCGTAGCAGATTATAATGCTGACGCCTCCAGCAACTGGTGTCCGTACAGCTTCCGTGCAACTAGCAACATGCTTCCCTGGCCGACACCGCCTGCCCAAGTTCCCGCTGGCCACGCAACACCCGATGGGACATCGTATACCAACCGCATGCATGATGCCATATATGGTGTCTATGAAGATACCCACCCGGGCCACTTTGTAGGAGGTCATGGCGGAACCTCCGACACTATTGACGGTATCTTTTATGGCATTCAGGATGAGTATCCCTGTCGCAAAATTATCTGCTCATGGAAAGAAGCACCGAACTTTGGCGACTACGACAATCATGGCACATACCAGATTGTATGCTACGAAGGTTCGAACATCATTGAAGTCCATGTAAAACAACGTAGATGCTGTCCCTCCACTTCCGACGCCCTTATAGGCATACAGAACGCCACAGGAAATCCCCAGCAGCGCGGCGCACCAGGCAGTCCAAACATGTACGTTGTCAACGGCTCGCCAGCAGCATTTTGGCCCCAAATTCGGACTGGTGGACAAAGTGGATTTGTCGTTGACCTTGACACTGTAGCCTACCGCTTTACGCCGCAGGGCAGTACCCAAAAGACAATTACGTGGTACCGCGTATTCGACGATGGCCGCGACTCGGTGGTGCTGACGGAGAACGTCAACGACACCAACGGCTACTATGAGCCGATGCACGACAATCCCGCCATCACAGGCTACGACCCCGTGCACCCCACGCTGACCAAGGCCTGGGTGAGGCCCACCGTACCGTCGACCTACGTAATGAAGCTATACTTCGAGGATGCCGAACAGAACGCCTACACGCTCTACGACACTATCCGCATAGGCATTGACACGGCCAACGACCTGTATCTGAAGTACCACACGGGCATGCCCAGCACCGACGACACCGTGCGCATAAAGGATGTCTGCAACGGTCAGACGGCCACACTTGACCTGTCATGGGGCGAGACGCTGACGCCGCGCGACATACGCTGGCGCTTCCACCGCATACTGGACGGCCAGCTCATAGAGCTGCCGGAGACGATGTACGAGATTGACGAGGTGGCCAACACCGTGTCGGTGCTGCCCGACCCGAACTTCAACACGTTGCCGAAAAACAAGATAGACTCCATACGCGTAATGGCGTCGGTGGACTTCATCAGCGGCTCGAACAACTACGACACGTTCCTCGTCCGTGTGTTCCCGATTTTCGACACCATCAACATCGACGGTATCTGCCGCGGCGAGACCTACCACTGGAGACCCTCGGACACGCACGGCAACAGCCACGACATATCGTACACCATAGAAACCGACCCGGCCGCCAACCTCGTGCACCTGCTGTCGCGCCCGGGCTGCGACAGCACGGTGCGCCTGAAGCTGACCGTGTACGACGTGAGCCTGACAATTGACACCGTGGCCAGCTGCCGCGAATACACATGGCGCAACGGCCACACCTACACGGCGAACAACTGGGAGACCATGGCGAACGACACCGTGGTGCTGAAGAACCAGTACGACTGCGACTCGATAGTGCAACTGTTCTTCACCATATACCCCCTGAAGGCTGTCATCGACTGCGACGTGGAGAAGTTCACATACGACAACCTCGACGCCCAACTGAACGATGTGTCGCAAGGCCTTGAAGCCACACGCCTCTGGCGTATGCCGGCGCTTGACGCCAACGGCGATTCGACGACAATAGAGAGCGCCGACCCGATGGTGTACTACAACCTGCCGGCCAAGCTCGACGGAGCCACCATCAAACTTATAGCCACCAGCCCCTACGGCTGCCAGGACAGCACCACCATCTACATACCGATGGAGAAAGAAACGATGTGGATACCCACGGCCTTCATGCCCGACGAAGCATCGAACAACAATATCTTCAAGTCGCACAGCATAGCCACCGAGCAGCAGGAGATGTGGATATACGACCGCAACGGGCGCCTGGTGGCGCACTGCGCCGGAGTGGACTGCGGCTGGAACGGCCGCGACCTGAAGGGTAACCCCTGCCCGCAGGGCGCCTACGTGTACGTCATCAAGTACACAACAGTATTCCAGCCCACGAAGACCCTTACTAAACACGGCTCGGTAACGTTGATAAGATAGCAAAGAATGAAAATAGCAGTAGTGGGAGCCACAGGGCTGGTGGGGCGCGAAATGCTCACCGTGCTCGAAGAGAGAGGTTTCGCCAAAGAAGAGATAATAGCCGCCGCATCGCCTAAGAGCGTAGGCAAAAAGATAGAGTTCGCATCCTCCACGCTGACAGTGAGCAGCGTGGAGGACGCCATTAAGGCCCGTCCGCAATATGCCATCTTCTCGGCAGGCGCCGCAGCCTCGCGGCAATACGCGCCACTGTTCGCCGAAGCGGGCACCACGGTGATTGACAACAGCTCGGCCTGGCGCAAAGACGCCGACAAGCCGCTGGTGGTGCCGGAGATAAACATAGGTGCCGTGAAAGCCGGCGACCGCATAATAGCTAACCCCAACTGCTCGACGATACAGATGGTGCTGGCCCTATCGGCGTTGCAGCGCGAATACGGCATACGGCGTCTGGTGATAGCCACCTACCAGAGCATCACCGGCACAGGCATAAAGGCCGTGAGACAGCTGGAGGCTGAAGAGCGCGGCGAGAAGCCGTCAGAGATGGCCTACAACTATAGCATACACCGCAACCTCTTCCCCCACGGGGGAGACTTTCAGGACGACGGCTACACCACTGAGGAGCAAAAGCTGGTGGACGAGACGCGCAAGATATTCGGCGACCCGTCGATACAGATAACCGCTACCGTAGTGCGAGTGCCCGTGGTTGGAGGCCACAGCGAGGCGGTAAATGTGGAGCTGAAGAGGGACTATGACCTAGACGAGGTGCGGCGCCTTGTTGCCGCCACGCCGGGGGTGATACTCTACGACAACCCATCGGAGAACAAATACCCGATGCCGATACTTGCGCACCACCACGACGAGGTATGGGTGGGGCGCCTGCGACGCGACTTCTCGCAGCCAAACAGCCTGAACATGTGGGTGGTGGCCGACAACATACGCAAAGGTGCCGCCACCAACGCTGTGCAGATAATGGAGGCACTGATAAAGAAGAAAGGTGAAACGAAATGAGAAAGATATATATTGCCGTATTGGGAGTATTACTGCTGTGTTCGTGTGGTAAAAAGAACGTCATTGACGAGGAACGCACCTTCAGCAAAGGCGTATGGAACCACTTCACGCCCGAGGTGTTCGAGGTGAACGTGAGCAACACGGAGGACTACTATAACATAGACATGACGGCAACGGTGGACACCAGCCTGTTCCGTTACCAGATATTGCCGCTGACAGTGAACATCTACTCACCCAACGGCGAAAGGCGAATGTTCTACGCCTCTATACCAACCAAGGAAAGCGGTCGCTGGAAGGGGGAGATGAAGGGCGACAAGCGAGAGATTACGGCACGTGTGCGCACTTTCTTTAGTTTCAACAGCACAGGCACGCACCGCATAGAGGTTGCCCAAGCCACCAGTCAATATGACCTGGAAGGTATCGGCAGTTTCCGGCTAACCATTGAGAATACGGAGATAGACTACGGCGACCTTTGATTGACGCATCCATAAATCCGAACATTGAGCGAATTGCCCTGCGGCTGAAGACCATACCGGAAAACCCGGGGGTGTATCAGCATCTTGACAGCGAGGGCAAAGTAATTTATGTTGGCAAAGCCCGCAACCTGCAGCGCAGGGTGAGCAGCTACTTCTCGCACTACGACGACAAGAGCGCCAAGATAAAGATGCTCGTACGCTCGGTGTGCGACATCCGTGTCACGGTGGTGGCCACCGAAGTGGACGCCCTGTTGCTGGAGAATAGCCTGATAAAGCGCTATCAGCCGCGCTACAATTCGATGCTCAAGGACGACAAGAGTTATCCCTACCTTTGCATCACCGACGAAGAATATCCGCGGCTGCTCTACACACGGCGGCATAATATACGCGGGCAGTACTACGGCCCCTACCCAAACGGGCGCATACTGCGCGAGCTGCAAGATATCATACGGCAACTGTTCACCTACCGCACATGCAACGTCATGGGCAACCGCCCGTGCATGAAACACCAGATTGGCCTCTGCGGCGCGCCCTGTGCTGGCAAGCAAAGCAAAGAAGAGTACCAAGCGACATTCGAGAGCATCAGACGCTTGCTGAAGGGCGACTTCGGCGACATACTCGACGAGATGAAGCGGCAGATGTACACCGCCGCCGAGGAGTTGCGCTTCGAGGATGCCGAAGCCCTCAAAGGCAAGATACGCTTGCTGGAGGAATACCAGGGGCGGAGCACGGTAGTGGACACCAATGTAAAGGATGTGGACGTGGTGAGCATAGCGAGCGACGAGCGCTACGCATACGTGAACTTCATGCGCATAAAGCACGGCGCCATAATATATAGCATCAGCAACGAGGTGAAGAAACAGCTCGACGAGAGCGACGCCGAGATACTAGCCACCGCTATACCCACATTGCACGAGCAGTCGAAAAGCACCGCAACCGAGGTGATTGTACCCATAGCTGTGCCCGACCTGCCGGAGGAGTACCTGAAACAGACCACGGAGCCGCGTGGCGACCGCCGCAAGCTGCTGGAGCTTTCGCAGAGGAACGTGGAGAGCTATCAAAAGCAGTGCCGTCACCAGCGGGCATTGACACAGGGCGACGCGGCACCGCAGGCTGTGAAGCTGCTAGAGCGTCTACAGAAAGCCCTCGGATTGCCGACATTGCCCATGGAGATTGAATGCTTCGACAACTCGAACATACAGGGGGCCTACCCTGTTGCCGGAATGGTGCACTTCACCGGTGGCAAGCCGAACCGCAACGAGTACCGCAAGTTCAATATAAAGAGTGTCGAGGGACCAGACGACTACGCCTCGATGGCCGAGGTCATTGAGCGGCGCTACCGCCGTCTGCACGATGAGGGTTCTCCCCTGCCCGACCTGCTCATAGTCGACGGCGGCGAAGGGCAGATGCACATGGCACAAGGGGTGATGCGGAAACTGGAACTGAGCATACCGATAGCGGGCCTCGCCAAGGACGACAGGCACCGCACCAACGAACTGCTGCGCTTCGACAAACAAGGCGAGATTGCCGTGGTGGGGCTCAAGCCAACGGATGCAGTCTTCCACCTTCTGGAACAGATTCAAAACGAAGTGCACCGCTTTGCCATCTCTTTCCACAAAGACAAGCGGAGCAAAGGGACCTTCAGAACAGCGCTAACAGACATCCCTGGCATAGGCGAGAAGACCGCCCACGAACTGCTGCTACGATTCGGTAGCGTGAAACAGGTGCAGCTGCAGACGCTCGACGACCTGACAGCAGCCATAGGCCCCGCAAAGGCAGCATTGGTTTACAACCACTTGCGCGGACAGGATAGTTAAAGTTTAGTTAAAAAAGCATCTTCCGCCCAAAAGGGCCGTATATTATATGCACCCACTTCCGGAAACGAGGGTGGGTGCGTTCTTTGACATGTTGAGAAGATTGGTTTATATCAGTAAAGGAAATTGTTGTAGGGATAACGCACGGCATGTATGCGCTTTACCTCGTCGTAGAGCATGTCGCGCAGAGCGTCGATATTGCGTTTGGCGGCAGCCGAGATGAAGATGGTCTTTCCCTGCTTGGACATCCAGCTCTCCTGCAGCATCTCGAGGCTCCAGTTGGCGCGCGTCACAGGACTAAGATCGTCTTCCTCTTTCTCCACGTAGGTATAGGCATCAATCTTGTTGAAGACGATTATTGTGGGCTTGTCGGCAGCACCAATCTCCTCGAGGGTCTTGTTGACGGAAGCCATCTGCGCTTCATGGTCGGGGTGAGAGATGTCGACCACATGCAGCAGAAGGTCGGCTTCCACCACCTCGTCGAGGGTACTCTTGAAGCTCTCCACAAGCTGTGTGGGCAGTTTGCGGATAAAGCCTACGGTGTCGGAGAGTAGGAACGGCAGGTTACCAATGACAACCTTACGTACCGTGGTGTCTAGGGTGGCGAAGAGTTTGTTCTCTGCCAGCACGTCGCTCTTGCTGAGCAGGTTCATCAGGGTACTCTTGCCGACATTGGTATACCCCACCAGTGCCACACGCACCAGCGACTCGCGGTTCTTGCGCTGTAGGGTCTTCTGTTTGTCGATGGAGGCTAGTTGCTCCTTGAGCAGGCTTATCTTCTCCTTGATGAGGCGGCGGTCGGTCTCTATCTGAGTTTCGCCCGGTCCGCGCATTCCGATACCACCTCGCTGTCGCTCAAGGTGTGTCCACATGCGGGTGAGGCGCGGCAGCATGTACTGCAGCTGTGCCAGCTCAACCTGCGTCTTTGCCGTCGAGGTGCGAGCCCGTTTGGCGAAGATATCCAGAATAAGTGTGGTGCGGTCGAGTATACGGCACTCAAGCTCTTTCTCAAGGTTGCGGAGCTGTGCAGGCGAGAGTTCATCGTCGAAAACCACAAAGTCGACCTCAAAGGCATTCTTGTACTCCTTGATTTCCTCAAGCTTGCCGCTGCCGACGTATGTACGTGTATCGGGGCGCTCAAGCTTCTGTATCACGCGCTTCATGGTGACGCCTCCTGCCGTCTCGAGCAAGAAAGCCAATTCATCGAGGTACTCTTCGGTGCGCTCCATAGTCTGCCCATTGGGACATACAGCCACAAGCAGAGCCTTCTCTGGTACCACATCGGTACTGAACGTATTGCGTTCCTGCGGCGTGGGGCGCTTGGCTGTCTCTTCTCCCAAAGAATTACGGAACTTCCCCTGTTTATTTGGAGACCACTGCATTGAGGAGTTCTTCTAACGGTTTTACAGCTGCTGACCAGGAGTAGTTTTCATGCACAAACCTGTGGCCAGAGTCGGCAATGCGAGTACTCAATTCTGTATTGTCAAGCAGAGAGACAATATGCTCAGCCAGCGTTTCGGCATCGTCGCCGACAAACAACTGGTCGCCATTCGTAGCGCCCAACGGAATATTGGCCAACGACGTGGTTACACATGGCATCTGCATAGCCATAGCTTCCAGCAGCTTGTTCTGCAAGCCTGAGCCTATGAGCATGGGAGCCACGAAAAGGCGTGACGAAGCGTAGGCAGTGCGTATGTCGTCGACCCAGCCGCTGACAGTAACGCGGTCTTCCAAGCCCAAACGCCAGATGCTGTGCTTAGGCGAAGCTCCGGCAAGCAGCAGCGTGGTGGAGGGCCGTTGGGCCCAAACCAGCGGCATCACCTTCTCGACAAGGTAGCGCGCAGCGCTGACATTGGGGGCATAGGACATGTTACCACAGAAGACGATATCATGCTCTTTTGGCACAGTGACGGCATCGGGACGGAAGAAGTCGAAATCAACACCGTTAGGTACAATCTTAATCTCGCCGTTCTTCTTGTGGGGTATAGCCTCACTGTCGGCTTCGCTGATAATGGTGAGTGCATCGAAGAACGAGAATGCATTGTACTCGGACGAACGCAACATCTTGAACTCATAGTGCAGCACATAGTGCCACAAGCCGCGCGAGCGCTCCATGCGGCGCTCGGTGTTCATCGACAGCGCATCCTGGAAGTCCATCACCTTGGGGTATTTGGAGCGGGCCACGAGCGGCATCGTGCGCACCATCTGGTTGTACACAACGTCGGGCTGCACCTCGCGTTCATACGCTTTGTAGACACGTTTGGAATGACTGGTGTTCCAATAGCCCATCTGGAGCGATTTGGAAGAAAACCAGTTGCGTACAATGTTAATCGCACACATGACCTTGTTGAGCCGAAGCACACGGATATCCTTGCAGTAGGGGCGCAAAGCCTCTATGGATTCCGGCGTCACCTTCATGTGGCTTACACAGAATAGATATATATCATGCCGTTTAGAGAGTTCCACTATCTGGTGATAGGCGCGAAGCTTGTCGCCCTTCTCAAGCGGATAAGGGAAACGTGGCAATACTACAAGTATTTTCATATTCAGAACAGTTGTGTTTGTGTACCTTCGGCAAAGCCTTGACGTTCGTCAGGTTCTGCCATCTCTATTTCATCCGGTTCGGCAGCCGGTTCTGGATCTGGCTTCAGTGGTGCGAGCCAGGTAAACTTATCCACCGCGAAGGTGGTGATGCGCTTGCCTTTGGCCTTGTTGCTTTTGACGCCTATGAAGTCCTCCACCTCGATAATCTCGCTCTGTATCTTCTTGCCGCTGCCCTCGGTATAGGTCACCTCAAGGCGTGGATAGTAATCCATGCAAATCTCCATGAGCACTGAGCCGTCGTCGTCGAGGAACGGCGTCTTGCGGTCGGTGGGCTCCGGAGTAAAACGTTTGAGGTAAGGATAGCCGTCGGCAGAACGGTAGAGCACTGTAACGATGCCCTCGGGATTGAACTTGCGCAACTCAATGAGGTCGTCGTCATAATGGTTGGCCAAGTCGAAAGTGGTGGTGCGATAGGTGCCGCTCTGCATAACCGCCAGTATCTTGTCACTGCCCATGAACTCGCCAAGGTAGCGTCCGGCTTCGGTGACATTGAGGCGTTTGACGCTCTCGTCGAACCATATTTTGCGCGCGCTAAGAGTGCTGACACCCTCGTCCTTGAGGTTGATACTGCGCACGGCATTACGTGTAAGTATGTTGCCCATGCTCTGACGACCCTTTATAGCGAGTGTCTTGAAGTCGAAGTCGAAGCTCACTTTCTTAATCTTGGGGCTGCTCACATGGTGCACAGTTACCACTTCGGCCTCACCATTGGGGTTGGCGGTGAAGTATAGCACCTTGCTGCCCTTGGTTCCCTTTGTGAGGGGGTAGTCGCGGTCGCGCGTGATGGCTGTGACATTGAAGCGCTTAACCATTGCGTAGCCGCTGGGGCCGTCGCGGTATATCATGTTGTACACCGTGCGTTCGTCGCGCTTGCGGAACACGTTGATAAAGAGTATTTCCTTGCAATCCTGCGTGCCCACAAATACCTTCTCTTGCACCTTTGTAACCATGAAAGTGCCGTCTTTGCGGAACACAATGATGTCATCCATCTTAGAGCATTCGCAAGCCACCTCAACTCCTTCCTCTCGCTTGAGACCCCATCCGGCAAAGCCCGTCTGGTAGTTGACATACAGCTTCTCGCTGGCCAAAGCCACAGACGTCGACTCGATATCCTCGAAACTGCGGATTTCCGTCTTGCGCTCACGGCCTTTACCGTATTTCTTAAGTATGTCCCGAAAATAGCGTATCGCATAGTCGGTCAGGTGTGCCAAGTGGTTTTTCACTTCATCGATGGTCATCTCTATGCTCTCAATCTCTTCAGCAGCTTTCTTTATATCAAATTTGGAGATTTTGCGCACAGGCTTTTCGGTGAGTTTAAGCACATCGTCGCGAGTTATCTCGCGTTTAAAGCGTTTCTTGTAAGGAGCGAAAGCATTTAGCATTTCATCAACCTGCTCATCCCACGTGCTACTGTCTTTCTTCTCCATCTTCTTATAGATGCCCTTCTCGAAGAATATCTTTTCAAGGCTCACCCAATGCCAGCGATCCTCTAACTCTGCGAGCTGAATCTCCAGTTCCTGACGAAGGAGATCTTTGGTACGCATAGTGTTGTGGCGAAGTATGTCGCTAGCAGTCATGAAGACAGGCTTCTCGTCCACGATTACGCAGGTCTGGGGTGAGAAGCTTATCTGGCAGTTTGTGAACGCATAAAGAGCGTCAATAGTCTGGTCTGGACTAACACCCGTTGGAAGATAAACAACAATCTCCACCTCAGCAGCAGTGTTGTCATCGACCTTCTTGATTTTTATCTTGCCCTTCTCGTTGGCCTTTACTATGCTGTCTATCAGCACATCGGTAGTCACGGTATAGGGCAATTCGGTAATAACTATTGCCTTGCGCTTCTCATCATAGTGCATTTTTGCACGTATACGCAGACGACCTCCTAATGCAGCGTCGTTGTATTTACTCACATCGATCAGGCCACCCGTGGGGAAGTCCGGGTATATCTCGAACGGCTCATCTTTGAGAATGCTCACGCTGGCCTCCATAAGTTCGCAGAAATTGTAGGGCAGTATGACGCTGGTGAGTGTAACGGCAATGCCCTTGGTGCCCTGTGCCAGAAGCAGCGGGAACTTTATCGGGAGACTCACAGGTTCCTGCTTACGGCCGTCGTAGCTGGGCTTCCATTGTGTGGTTTTGGGGTTGAAGACCACCTCTTTGGCAAACTTAGAAAGGCGTGCCTCTATGTAACGGCCTGCGGCAGCATCGTCACCAGTCAGAATGTTGCCCCAGTTACCTTGGCAGTCTATTAGCAGTTCTTTCTGACCCAGATTCACCAGGGCATCCTTGATACTCATGTCGCCGTGAGGATGGTACTGCATGGTGTTACCCACGATGTTGGCGACTTTGGTGTAGCGTCCGTCATCCGTCTCCTTCATAGCATGGAGAATGCGGCGTTGCACAGGCTTCAGGCCGTCGTCAATATCCGGCACCGAGCGGTCAAGAATTACATCACTCGCATAATCTATCCAGTAGTCCTTGAACATCCCGTCGAGCGACATCGTGCCGCCTTCCATCTGTTCAACGACCGCTTCTTGTGTAATATCTTCTTTTGCTTCCATCATTCAATAGTTTGTTTAGTGGCTCAGCCTTTAAGTTGCGCTGTCAATATGCGCAGGCGTCTATGAACCAGCGTCCCTTGCGGAAAATACCACGGTCTTTATCGCGACTGAAAAGCACCCACTTGGCTTTACCAACTATGTGGTCCTCGGGGACGAAGCCCCAGAAGCGGCAATCCTGACTATGGTGACGGTTGTCGCCCATCATCCAGTAGTAGTTCTGCTTTACCGTGTATCTGTCTGTCTGTTCACCGTTGATAAAAATCTTGCCGGCTTTCACTTCCAGCGTATTATGCTCGTAAACAGTTATTAAGCGACGGTACATCGGCAGTGTGCTGTCATTCAATTCAAGCACTTCGCCCTTAGCGGGAATATGCACTGGGCCGAAATTGTCCACACTCTGCATCTGACCCATGCGGTGTGGGAAAAGGTTGATGTCATCGGTGGCAGGCATCGTGTCTGCTACAATTCTCACCCCCTGAGCCTGAGCCCACTGCTCTAGAGCATAGAGCTGACGCTTGTTCAACGGCACATCGTAGGCAAACAGCACCCCAGTGGAATCGACGACGTAAGGACCGGCATTCTCAATATCCTGATAACTGAGACCGAGTCTGTCGAGTTCCTGCTGGATCATCTGCGGCGGTAGACCGCGACTGTTGGTAAGGAAACCATATGTCGTCTGCGCATCCTTTGGGTTGGCTATGGGCTTGCCATCGATGAACACTTGCTGGTTAACAATCTGCAGATTTTCGCCCGGCAGGCCAATGCAGCGCTTGATATAGTTCGTCCTTCTATCCACAGGCCGCACAAACCAGCCGTCGCGCAGAAGTTCCAGACTATTGTTGCGCACAGCGTCGTAATAAGTGTACTGGTTACCAGGGCTGGCCTTGAGGGTAGTGTCACCGGCGGGGAAGTTGAACACCACAGCGTCGTAGCGCTTAACCTTCGAGAGTCCCGGATAGCGGTGATAGGGCAGCTGCGGCCAGCGCAAGTAACTCTCCACCTTGTCACCAGTACCGGGTATAGTGTTATGCATCAACGGCAATGCAAGAGGCGTCATCATCACTCTCGGTCCATATGCCAACTTGCTCACCAGCAAGTAGTCACCGGTCATCAGGCTTCCCTCCATCGAGCTCGACGGTATGTTGTACAGCTCGCATGTGAAGCCACGTATTATGACAGCAGCCACAATGGCGAAGACGATGGCGTCGAGCCAGTCGCGCACCTCGCCGACTTTTTGCGGTGGGTCGGTCTTAGGGTCATGGTACGTTGTGCCTTTTGACAAACCAAGTATCGGCAAATACACCCAGGGGAACACCACAGCGAAGAACTGCTCCCAGAAGCCGTAGCGGCGAAAAACCTTGGCCGTCTCCACAACCATCAACAGATAGGTGAATATGTTAAGTGCCGGCACCAGGAAATAGATGTACCACTTCCAACTTTTGCCACATACCTTAATCCACACAACGATGTTGTACAGTGGAACCACAGCCTTCCACGGCGCCACACCGGCCTTCTTGAAGATAAACCATAAGCCCACTATGGGACCCACGAAATAGAGTGCTAACAGCAAATCGTATAGCATAAATCAATCAGTTTTTGTTTTTCTTTGTTCCAATCCATATCTTCGCGCGCAGCGGCGAAGTCATCATCCTTCCAATTCCTTGCCAGCACAGCTTTGACTGCATCGACAAGTCCAAGAGTTCCCTGCCGTTCCATTACCGCGCCAACGCCAAAGGTTCTCACCACACGCGCCATCTCTGGCAAATCGCTCACCACCATCGGCACACCAGCCTGCACGAAGGTCCCAACCCTGTTGGGCAACGCAAAGTGGTAACTCAAACCTTTATCCTCCAACATCACTAGCCCAACATCGGCCTTTGCAGCCAGTGCCGTCATTGCCTCCGGCAGCAGTCGGCCTGTGAACTCCACACGGTCACTCCACGCCTTCTGCGCAGCATACGCCTTCATTTCTTCCAACAGGTCGCCATCTCCGGCAACTATAAGGCGGCATTCAGGCAGCCACTCCAAAGCATCTATCGCCCAATCTACCCCCCTACCCACATTCACCTTCCCCGCGTAAAGCAAAACATTATCCCCCAACTCATAACTCATAACTCCTAACTCATAACTCCTAACTCCTAACTCATAACTGCTCAAGTTCCTCACCACCGTCATCTGCACTCCCAACTTCTCTCTATAGTAGTCAGCAATACTCTGGCAAACCGTTATCAGCGCGTCACACTTTGGCATCAGCCACTTCTCTATCGTCCTCCACACCCACTTCACCAGCGGCTTCTCCTGTATCTCAGGCACCTCCGGAAACAACTCGTGCGCATCCATCACCAGCTTGCACCTACCATGCGCCGCCAGCCAGCAGCCGAGCAACGTGTCCGTATCATTCGCCCACACAATCACCCTTTCACCTTTCACCTTTAACCTTTCACCTTTAATCTCTCTCCACAGCCTCCAGTTGAATGCCGCATAGAAGCGCCACCCCTTCTGCCACCTCACCGGCAGGTCCGTCCTGCACACCGTTTCCACCTCATATCCAGCCTCTCTCAGCACCGCCACATGGCGCATAACCCTCTGGTCGGTAAGCAAATCGTTGCTCACCGCCATCACAATCCGCGCGCCCTTGTCAACGTCCACCATTCGGCTACTTTTTAATTTAATTACATAATAACGCGATTAAATAAAATATCGTATTACATCCCCGGAAAAAAGTTATCAACCGTTCTTCCCATACCCTTCTCTCGTCCTTCTCTCGCCCTTCTCTTACCCATATTTGCTCCTCACACAATATAATAAATGATGTCGCGTTAATATAATTTGTTTAGCTTGAACATGAAAGCATCTATTGCAACATATATCACACTGATTGTTTGCCTGTTGCTGGTCGCTTGCGGGAACAGCAAACCGGCCGCCAAAGACACCGCACAACAAATCACCCTCGCCCCAGAGAAGGGTCAAGTGTGGCAGCTGGTGGCTATGCGCGGCAAGGCCGTGAGCCGCACAGACAACATTATCACGCTGATGTTCAACCCCGAAGCTGGCACCGTCAGTGGTAAAGCCACATGCAACAGCTACTACGGCAACTACCGCCTGCGGCTCGACTCCCAGACGCCAGAAGGCGATAACTACACACTGAAGCTCAGCGACATTGGCAGCACAAAGGTATACTGTAACGAAGCCGACATGAACGCTGAGTCGCGCTACATAAGTCTCCTACCAAAAGCCGATGCACTCCGTATCGACGCCTATACCATGACACTCTACCAGAAAGGCAAAGAGATACTGAAATACGAGCTACAATAATGAAACTATCATACAAATACCACACCTGGAACGTACCCATTTGGCTGCTGCGCCTGCTGAAACGCCGCATGCGGTGGATTCGCGCCGCCGGCGGCATTGTGACACGCGACGACGGCAAAATGCTGCTCATTCTCCGCAACAACCGCTGGGATCTGCCTAAAGGCAAAGTGGAAGCCAGCGAAACGCTCCTGCAAGCCGCACTTCGCGAAGTGGAAGAGGAGACGGGCATAAAAACCAAGCCACTCAGCCACTCAGCCACTCGGCCACTCAAAACCTACCACATCTTTAGATGGGGACCGCGAGCTCGTCGAGCGAACTTCCCCAAAGGCTGGCACCTGAAGCAGACATCGTGGTTCCCAATGGCCGTGGCCGACAGTACCGCCGTCGGCAATCCACAGCAGGAGGAGGGCATCACGGCCGTCGAGTGGGTCTCGCCCAACGAGTGGCATCGTCGCCTCGAAGGCAGCTACGGCACCCTCCGCACATTATCAGAAACATTCAAAGCAATTAAATAACATGAAAAAACATAACATTTCATTCATCCTTTCACTCGCGGTGCTACTTGTTTTTGGCGCCGCCTGCACCAACAAGACTCAAGAGTACGCCGCCGCTGACGGTAGCGTAAAAGCCACTCTCAATGAACGCACTGGCGAATGGCATATCACAGGCCCCGATGGGCAAGAGGTGGTGCCGGAATACGACTCTATGCGTGTCACCGAGGTGAGTACCGACGGCCACCCCATGACCGTTGTCTACTATAACGGCGCCGTGCAGCACTGGCTGCAGTACTACAGCACCATGCGCCTGCGCAGCCAAGGCGACGTCGTTGGAGGCCTGCGCGAAGGTCACTGGGTCTACTATCACCCCGCAGGCAACATCCAGGCCGAAGCCACATATATCGGTGGCCGCGAAGAGGGCGCCTACCGCGTCTACCGCGAAAACGGCGTCCCCTACTACATAGGCCAGTACCACAACGGCGAACGCACCGGCACGTGGGAAGTATACGACGAAAGCGGCCAGCTTGTAGCCACACAGAACTACGACGCCCCCAACTCCTAACCCGTAACCTTTACCAATGATAGACCTTGGGCTTGACCTCTACCGCACCATCGGCCAGTGTGCCGACAGGCTCGGCATCGACGCCTACGCCGTGGGCGGGGTGGTGCGCGACTATTTCCTACAGCGCCCTTGCACCGACATCGACGTAGTCTGCATCGGCAATACCGAAGGCGGCGAGGTGCACATAGGTATAGAGCTTGCCCATGCAGCCTCGCAAGCTCTCGGCGGCAGCAAGGTATCGGTCTTCAAAACCTTCGGCACCGCCAGCTTCCGCCACACCGTCGACGGACATGAATACGAGCTGGAATTCGTCGGCGCACGACGCGAGAGCTACTCCCACGACAGCCGCAAGCCGGTTGTGGAGAACGGCACCCTCGAAGACGACCAACGGCGGCGCGACTTCACCGTCAACGCCCTCGCCGTATGCCTCAACGCCGAACGCTACGGCGAGCTCATGGACCCCTTCGGCGGCATCGCCGACCTCGACGCGGGCATCCTCCGCACACCCCTCGACCCCGACATCACTTTCAGCGATGACCCTCTCCGCATGATGCGCGCCGTACGCTTTGCCTCGCAGCTTGGCTTCCGCATAGCCGACGACACCTTCGAGGCCATCACCCGCAACGCCAAGCGCATCGAGATAGTCAGCGCCGAGCGCGTCATGGTGGAGCTCAACAAGATAATGCTCTCCCCCACCCCATCCGTGGGACTCAAGCTGATGCAGAAATGCGGCCTCATGCAACTCATCCTACCAGAAATCAGCGCCCTGCAAGGCGTTGAAACAGTCGACGGCCGCGGCCACAAGGACATCTTCTACCACACCATGCAGGTGCTCGACAATGTTGCCTCGACCGCCGACAGCCTCTGGCTCCGCTGGGCGGCTCTGCTGCACGACGTCGGCAAGCCCGGCGTCAAGCACTACGACCCCAAGCAGGGCTGGTCGTTCCACGGCCACGAGGCCCGCGGCGCCCATATGGTGAAGCGTATCTTCAAGCGCCTGCGCCTGCCGCTGGGCGAAGAGATGCGCTACGTCGAGAAGCTCGTCATGCTCCACATGCGCCCCATCATCCTTGCCGAGGACGTTGTCACCGACAGCGCCGTGCGCCGCCTCCTCTTCGAGGCTGGCGACGACATCGAAGACCTCATGCTCCTCTGCAATGCCGACATCACCACACGCAACGAGGAGAAGCAGCGCCGCCACCGCGCCAACTTCGAGCTGGTGAAGCGCAAACTCGTCGAGCTCGAGGAACGCGACCGCATACGCAATTTCCAGCCCCCGGTGAGCGGCGAAGACATCATGACCACCTTCGGCATAGGCCCCTGCCGCGAGATAGGCACTATCAAGGACGCCATCAAGGATGCCATCCTCGACGGCCAGATACCCAACGAGCGCGACGCCGCCTGGCAGATGATGCTCGACCTCGCCAAAGGCCTCGGCCTCACCCCCGTCGCCGGACAATAAACCAATCTTCTCAACATGTCAAAGAACACTCGCGCCACCTCACCTGAAGAAGTGGCGCATATATAATATAAGGCCCCTCCAAGCGGACAGGGCCTTTTTTAACTAAACTTTAACGTTTCATGACCTTATTCCCTCACACGGAGGAAAAGGTATGCCTGCACCATACACAGATAGTCACATTTAGGCACGTATCCATAAATGGCCATACTGTCGGCGCTTATCTGGAAACACCGCACAGCCCTCAGTTCAGCCTCACCGGGATACACTGTCTGTATTACAATGCTGTCGCTAACAGCATAAGCTGTAGCAAAATCCTCCTCTCCAGTCACCCTGTATATTATGTTTCCTGCGGTATCGAAGACAATGCCCTCTTCCGTATTGCCGCATGCGGGCTCTTCCCCTGGCACATGCATCTCGTATGTGTCATGAAATCGTGTCCAACCATGATCCATATCACCGGAGACCGTAACGTACCTTGGGTCTAGCCGCCACTCGCCAAGCAGGTACTGCTCGAGTGGTATGAACTGATAGCCCGCCAGTGTATCGCCTGCCTGTTGCGACGAACCGTCAATTAGGCCTGTCCCGGCAGAAGCCGTAACCTGAGGTTCCGCTAACACATTGTTCTGCACCTCCTCCTTGCTGCACGCAGCCATGCACAGGCCGCAAAGCACAGCCGCCATTAGTATTCTTAATCCTTGTTTTTTCATAGTATTGTTTTTTATGGTTAATAAGCATTTGTTTCATCTTACAATCAAAGTTGTCGCATCCACAGGTACCCCGGAGGAGAGCAAGTAAACAGTGTAGGTACCGGCAGTAAGCCCATTAACATCCACAGTTTGTAAGCAATAACCCAATTCTTTTTCATAACATGTTGTTTTTCAAACGACAGATTGTTTATTATTACACATCTTTCCGTCGATGCAAAGATACAAATAATTTTTTATCTGACAAAAAATTCCTTCCTCTATAATAAAAACGCTTTTCTCCCCCAAAAGGTGCACCTCTCTGTCGATTTAACATTATTTACAAAATCCCTGACATTTCTCCATGCATACATACGCATTAATATAAACTCAAATAATCGGCAAAAAGGCTCACGGAGGGTGCATTTTTAACAAACTTTAACACTACGATAATTCACAGGGCAAAAGCATCAATTTTGACATTCATTCACACTAGAGAATCGTTGAAGACACAGCCTCGCAGAGGCTGAATCTCAGTAACCCCAGACAAATGTAATGCAGTCTGGGGCAAGGAAAAACCACCTTGTCCCATGCGTCTCGGAGAGACGCGATTTCAAACCTGCCTCAAAAGAATTCGCGTCTCTCCGGGACGCATGGGCTGGCTGTGGCATCTTCACCACACTGCGCGACGCTGTCGCTTGTATGGTGTCATTGAGATTGAGCCTCTCCGGGGCTCTTATGGTTAGTTGATGTAAGATTCAATGCGCTTGCCCTATGATAATTCACGTCCATTCACGGTAATTCGCGTTCAAAAAAAAACACTGCCCCACTCCGTTGGAGCATCGCAGCCGGTCCGTACCCGCTCCGTACCCGCTCCGACTGTTCACCGGTTGTTTAACGGTTTTTTGTCGGAGAGGGGGCGTAGGGGGTAGGTAGGGGGTAGATAGGGGGTAGGTAGGGGTTCGACACACTCCGCCCTGTGGGTCCTCCCCTAACTTAATGGAGGAGGAGCGGGGACGGAGTGGATATGGAGGAAGCGGGGCTTCAACAGGACGTTGAAAAATATTTTTGCTGTGTAAATATTATTTCGTAATTTTGCAATCTCAAAAAGAAACATCATGTACGAACATTTGAAGACAGAAGAGCGCGGCAATGTGGCCATACTGACCATCAGCGCACCGAAGAGCCTCAATGCTCTCAACAGCAAAATACTGAACGAGATGGGCGACTATCTCGACCATTTCGACAGCCAGAAGTACCGTTGCCTCATCATCACGGGCGACGGCGAGAAGAGCTTTGTGGCGGGAGCCGACATCAGCGAGATGGCCGGCCTCGACGAGGGCCAGGGCGAGGCTTTCGGCAAGCGCGGCGCCGCGGTGTTCCGCAAGCTGGAGACTCTGCCGGTGCCGGTGATTGCCGCCGTCAACGGCTTCGCCCTCGGCGGTGGCTGCGAGCTGGCAATGGCTTGCGACATACGCATCTGCTCCGATAACGCAAAGTTCGGCCAGCCTGAGGTGGGCTTGGGCATCATCCCCGGCTTCAGCGGCACAGTGCGCCTGGCACGACTGGTGGGCATGGGCATGGCCAAACAGCTGATATACACCGGCAAGGCCATACGCGCCGACGAGGCTCTGCGCATCGGCTTGGTGAACGCCGTCTATACTCAGGCCGAGCTGATGGACAAGGCCATTGAGATGGCCACCCAGATTGCCGCACAGGCACCGCTGGCAGTGCGCGCCGCCAAGGAGTGCATCAACGCCGAGTACGACATGACGGCCGACGAGGCCATAGCCTACGAGAACCACGCCTTCGGCCGCTGCTTCGCCACCGAGGACCAGAAGGGCGGCATGAAGGCCTTCCTCGAGAAGGGGAAATACGAATTCCAGGGACGGTAAGTATTTAACATTAATTGCCGTGACTTGATTTCGTTAATTGTCAGAAATAAATTTACGGCAATTCACGGACTAATTTACGATAATTCACGTATAATAAATCAATAAAAAATTCACGTAAACATGAAAATCTGTGTTATTGGAACCGGCACGATGGCCAAAGGCATTGTGAAGGCCTTCGCCGCCAAGATGCCCGTCACTATGAAGAGCCGCACGCAGGCCAGCCTCGACAAGGCTATGGCTTCCATTGCCAAAGGCTACGGCAAACTGGTTGAGAAAGGCAAGATGACCCAGGATCAGGTCGACGCCCTCCTCAAGAACATCACCACCACCACCGACTACGCCACCTTCGCCGATGCCGACCTGGTCATCGAGGCCGCCGTGGAGGAGATGCAGCTGAAGAAGGATGTCTTCACCGAGCTCGACGGCATCTGCAAGCCCGAGACTATCTTCGCCACCAACAGCTCGAGCCTGAGCATAACCGAGATTGCCGCCTGCACCAAGCGTCCGGCCCAGTTCATCGGCATGCACTTCTTCAACCCCGCCGACCGTATGGCCCTCGTGGAGGTGATCCGCGGCCAGCTGACGAGCGACGAGGTGACCAAATGCGTCATTGACCTCAGCACCGAAATCGGCAAGCAGCCCGTCGAGGTGAAGGAAGCCCCCGGCTTTGTGGTCAACCGCATCCTCATCCCGATGATCAACGAGGCTGTCGGCATCCTGGCCGACGGTATCGCCAGCGCAGAGGACATCGACAAGTGCATGATGCTCGGTGCCAACCACCCCATGGGCCCGCTGGCTCTGGCCGACCTCATCGGCAACGATGTGAACCTGGCCATCATGGAGGTGCTCTACAAGGAGTTCGGCGACCCGAAGTATCGTCCGCACCCCCTGCTCCGCAAGATGGTCCGTGCAGGCCTGCTCGGCCGCAAGACCGGCGAGGGCTTCTACAAGTATTGATAACGGCGGCACCACGTCAGCTGCTTGCGGGCGTAGTGCCAAGTGTTGAGCTTAATCATGGCAACGGCATCCTCAAGGGTGCCGTTGCCTTCTATTACCGGGAAGAGCTCGCGGTAGCCGACGGTGTTAAGGGTGTTTAGGTGACGATAGGGCATCAGCGAGCGGACCTCGTCGAGGAGGCCGTCGGCCACCATCTGGTCGACACGGCGGTCTATGCACTCGCGCAATGCGGCAGGCTCCATCTGCAGCACGCGCACCTCAACGCTGAAGGGACGCGGCTTGGACTCCTGCTCGGCGATGATGTCGCTGTAAGGGCGCCCTGCGGTGAGGCACACCTCAAGTGCACGCTGCAGGCGGACAGGGTTGCGGAGGTCGACACGGGCGTAATATTCGGGGTCGAGCAACCGCAGCTGCGAGCGCTTTTCCTCGATGGGCATCTGCTGCAGCATGGCGCGCAGCTCGTCGCTGGGCGACGGCAGCACGGCGGGCTTGGCGCGCAAAGCGTCGATATACAGGCCGCTGCCGCCAACGGCGACGACGGTATCGTGTGTCTCAAACAAATGCTCAATGACGGCCATTGCGTCGTGCTCGTAGTCGTAGATGTTGTACGGCTCGGTGACCGAACGGCAGGCGATGAAGTGGTGCTTTGCGGCGGCAAGCTCGTCGTCGGTGGGACGTGCCACGCCGATGCTCATTTCGCGGTAGAACTGGCGCGAGTCGCATGATATAATCTCGGTACCGAGCTCTTGCGCCAGCCGCACAGCATGGGCGGTTTTGCCCACAGCCGTAGGCCCGGCTATGATAATAAGCCTATGAGACTTTGAGTCCTTAAGTTCTTGCGGATTCATGCATTCAGGACCTTGTCGAATTCGTCCCAGAACTCGGGGAACGACTTGTCCACCACCTCGGGGGCCTCAATCTGAAGGTCAGGGAACAGGAGCCTTAATGGCGCAAAAGCCATAGCTATGCGGTGGTCGCCATAGGTGCGCACGGGCTCCATGGGCTTCAGCGTAGATGGCAGTATGGTCATCTCTTCGCCATTGCCGCTCACATTACCGCCCATACGCTGCAGCTCGGTGGTGATGGCCACCATGCGGTCGCTCTCCTTGAGGGCTATGTTGCTGACACCCTTGAGGGTTGCTTTCACCCCGGCAGCGGCTGCCGCAACGGCAAAGGTGGGCACAAGGTCGGGGCAGTCGAGACAGTTGAACTGCACTGTTTTACCGTGTTCGAAACCACCCTGTAAGGTAACACTGCGACCGGCGGCACGATAGGGCGATCTTACCTCGGTACTATGTACTCCAAGCTGACGGAAGAAGGTGTCGGCGGCGCTGTCACCCTGACAAGACTCGAGCTGCAGGCCGAGCAGACGAATACGGAGTTCGGGCTTGAGCAACGCCATAGTATAGAAATACGAAGCGGCCGACCAGTCACGCTCTATAGTAACAGCCGTCGGCTTGGGCTTCTTGCCCAGAGGCTGCACATAGTAGGTACGGCCGTTTGACGAGCGGCGCACATCGACCCCAGCCTGGCGCAGCACGTCGGCGGTCATCTCGATGTAAGGACGCGACGTGGGACGCGACGTCATCGTGAGGGATATACCCTCCGGCATCACTGGCGCTATGAGCAACAAAGCACTCACAAACTGACTGCTGAGCAGCGGATCCACCTGCACGGTGCGTTTGGTGGGGATACCACCCTGTATGTGTACCGGCAGGAAACCCTCTTGCTCAGTGCATTCCACACGCAAGCCCATCTGGCGCAACGAGTCTATGATGGGGGCCATGGGACGCTGGCACAGGCGCGCGTCGCCGGTGAGCACATGATGCCCTTGGGTTATTGCCAGCAGGGGCATCAGAAAGCGCGCCACCGAACCGGCATTATTGCAGTAGAAGAGGTCTGAAGTGCCATCCTCAAGCTGACTGAGCAACTGCCGCAGCAGACGTGTGTCGCCCGACGTAGAGAGTTTGCTGATACGGAAACGGCTACCAGTGAGATGGTTTATCATCATCCAGCGGTTGCTCAAGCTCTTGGAGGCAGGTAGGTTTATGCGGATATCGTTAGTATTCATTCGATGTTGTACTCTTTCAGTTTACGGTAGAGGGTGCGCTCGGATATGTGCAAGTCGGCAGCGGCGAGTTTGCGACTTCCGTGGTGCTTCTCCAATGCGCGTGTTATGGCCACACGCTCCCTGTCCTCTAGGGCTATCGACTCGTCCTCAATGATCTCCGGCGTAAGGAATTCCTCTTCTTCTGTATGCGCAGAGCCGTTATGCACTTTGGCTGGGAGGTACGACGGTGATACCACCTGCGGCTGCTCCACCTGCATCTGCGCTCCTTGTGCCATACGGCTTACCATCTGCCGCAGGTCGTTTATCTCCTTCCGCATCTCACTTATCATCTGACCCATGCTGAGGGCTTTCAACAGCAGTTCACGGTCGCTTATGGCTCCTCCGGCAGGTACCCCATTGTCTACCACCGCCGGCATACGCTCCGTCGGCACATAGGAGAGGTAGTTCTGCAGTATGGCCGAAGTGATGGTACGTTCAGTTTCCACCACAGCAATCTGCTCGGTGATATTCTTCAACTCACGCACATTGCCATACCAAGGATAGTCCATCATCATGTGTTTGGCGTCGTCGGTAAGCACTATCGGCGGCATGTGGTACTTCTCCGCCACATCGCTCGAGAACTTGCGGAACAGCAACGGTATGTCGTCCTTGCGTTCGCGCAACGGCGGCAGATAAATGCTTATCTGGTTCAGGCGGTAGTATAGGTCCTCGCGGAAACGGCCACTGCGCACAGCCTCCACAATATCCACGTTAGTGGCGGCCACCACGCGCACGTTTATCTTCTGCGCCGTACTGCTTCCCACCGGTATTATCTCGCCGTTCTCGAGCACACGCAGCAGCTTAACCTGCATCGCTAACGGCAACTCGCCAATCTCGTCGAGGAATATAGTACCGCCGTCAGCCTCTTCAAAGTAGCCCTTGCGACTGCGGTCGGCACCGGTGAAAGCACCCTTCACGTGACCAAACAGCTCGCTTTCTATGGTACCTTCTGGTATAGCGCCACAGTTAACCGAGATGAGCCCTCTCCCCTGCCGTACATGCTTGCGCAGACTGTTCTCGTGGATTATGCGCGAGAAAACATCCTTACCCACGCCGCTCTCACCGGTTATGAGGATGCTCAAGTCCGTCGGCGCCACCTGGATGGCTTTGTTCAGTGCCAGCATCAAGCGTGGGTCGTTGCCTATTATATCGTATCGTTGCTTTAGTGTCTGTATGTCCATTTCTCAATGTTTCGGTGTTATCACAAAACCTAATGCGCGTCCAATCTGGTGCGCTATATCGGAGTAATGCTTAATCTCCACCAGCAACTCCATCTGCTCCTCTTCCGATGCACCGATAAGACGTTCGCGGCGTTCCTCTATCATCTGTGCTATACGTATCGACTTGAAAGTGTTGAGGCTGTCGCTTACATCCTGCAGCAGCGCATCCTCTATCTTGGGCGGATAGATGCCTTTCTTACGCCACGATTCTTCGCAAAGGCTGTAGGTATCCATCATCACTGTGGCGCAGAAAGTGCGCAGAGCGTCGTCGTTCGAGTCTATGAAGTACTGTGTGTCAATCTTGCCTGTCATATCCACCATCAGGCCGCACTGTTCCAGCACGCGCTGGCACAGCGGATGCGAGAAGGCTAGCTGCTCACCCCTTATCTCGCTCACCACAATCTGCGCCAGCGTGTAGTTAGTCTCCTGCTGGCTGCCGTCTTCGGCGGTAAAGGTCTGGCTCAACGTTTCGTTGCCATAGTTCAGCAGCAGCTGTACCAAGTGCCGCTCAACCTCCGGCGGAGCCGTGAGCGGCCTCACTGTCTCTGCCACCTGTTGTTTCGTCGCCTCTACCACCTCTGGTTGCCGGGCGTCCGTATGCTGGGCGTCAGACTCTGCCGCCTTCTGCCGTGCTGCCCCCATAGTCCTCGCCACAGCCGTTGCCAGCACCTCTTCGCTCACTTTCAGCATGTGCGAGCACTGCCGTATGTATTCGCTGCGCTCCAGCATGTCGGTCACCAGCGCTATGCTGCGCGCCGTCTCGCTTACCAATTCAGCCTTGCGTATCGGGTCGTCCTTCACCTCGTCGAGCAACACGCGCGTCTTGTACATGATAAAGTTGTCCTCGTGCGTGGCAAGGAACTCCTGCAGCTTGGTGCTTCCGTACTTCTGGGCGTAGCTGTCGGGGTCTTCGTCGTCGGGGAAGAGCACCAGCCTCACATGCATGCCTTCGGCAAAAAGCAGGTCTATGGCCCTGAGCGCCGCCTTCACGCCCGCCTTGTCGCCGTCATAGAGCACCGTGACATTCGACGTGTAGCGCTTGATGAGCTTTATCTGTTCCGTCGTCAGGCTCGTGCCACAACTGGCCACGGTGTTCTCCACCCCGCTCTGGTGCATCGATATCACGTCCACGTTGCCCTCCACCAGGTAGCATTTGTCGGCCTTCGCTATGGCGGCACGTGCCTGATACAAGCCATATAGTATGCGGCTCTTGTTGTAGATGTCCGAGTCGGGCGAATTGACATATTTGGCCGCCTGCTTCTCTTTCGAGAGCACACGCCCGCTGAAGCCCAGCACACGTCCGCTGATGCTGTAGATAGGGAACATCACGCGTCCGCGGAAACGGTCGTATTTCTTGCCGGTATCCTCTTTGTAAACCGTCAGGCCCGTCTTCTCAAGCACGCTGTCGCTGTAGCCCGCCTTCAGCGCATGGTCGGTGAAGTTGCTCCATTCATCCAAGCAGTATCCCAACCCGAAGCGCTTTATCACCTCGTCGCTCAGGCCACGTTCGTGGAAGTAGCTCAGTCCCACAGCACGCCCCATCTCGTCGTTATAGAGCAGGTCGGCAAAGTATTTCTGCGCAAACTCGCTCACATGGAAGAGTCCGTCCCTCTCTGTCTGCCGCTGCTTCTCCTCCTCGGTCTGCTCCTCTTCCTTAATCTCAATGTGGTATTTGTCGGCCAGCCAACGCAGCGCCTCGGGGTAGGTGTAGTGCTCGTGCTTCATCAGGAACTTCACCACGTCGCCTGCCTCGCCGCAGCCGAAGCACTTGAATATGCCCTTCGACGGCGACACATAGAACGACGGCGTCTTCTCGTTGTGGAACGGGCAGCACCCAATATGGTTGGCACCTCGTTTCTTCAACGATACAAACTCACCTATCACCTCCTCTATTCGGGCGGCGTCAAGGATGCGCTGTATGGTCTCCTGGTCAATCATTCAAACTGCAAAGATACACAAAATCCCCGATACAGCCAAAATTATTTGTAATCTCCCCTATCCATAGGCACTTCCATGCCTATGGCAGCCATCCTCAGCCTTATGTCGGCGGCGCTCTCCGCAGCCTCGCTGCCAGTGGAGAGCTTGTTGTTGTAGATGCTGTAGAGCGCCCTCGTATCCTGCGGACTGAGGTTAGGCATCACCACGTTGGCACCGGCGGCGATGGCACGCTCGCGTCCCTGCGGGTGCATGGTGCCGAGGGCCGATGTGGCGGGCAGCAGCACGTGAGGGTGCATCACGCGTATCATGGCCAGGAGGCGTAGCGTAATCTCCACGCTCCCTGCCCTCTCGCCCTCGAAAGGCGTTCCGGCCGCCGGTATGAAAGGGCCTATGCCAACCATCTCGGGCTTGAACTCCTCGATAAACGCCAGGTCCTTCTTCAACGTCTCGACGGTCTGTCCAGGCGAACCCACCATGAAGCCCGCGCCCACTTGGTAGCCCAGCTCGCGCAGGTCATGCAGGCACTGCATACGGTGCTCAAGCGTCATCTCGGCGGGGTGCAGATGGCGGTAGTGGTCGGCGTCGGCGGTCTCATGGCGCAACAGGTAGCGGTCGGCACCGGCGTCGCGCAACCGGCGGAAACTCTCGCGCCCTCGCTCCCCGAGCGACAGGGTCACAGCGCAGTCGGGGAACTCCCGCTTCACCGTCTCCACAATGTCGCACATCACCTCGTCGGTGAACCACGCATCCTCGCCGCCCTGCATCACAAAGGTGCGGAAGCCAAGCCCGTAGCCCGTTCGGCAGCAGTCCATTATCTGTTCCTTGCTCAGACGGTAGCGGCGGCATTTGGCGTCGCGCCTAATGCCGCAGTAGAGGCAGTTGTTCTTGCAGTGGTTGCTTATCTCTATCAGGCCGCGCATGAACACGCGCCGTCCGTACACCTCGTCCCTCACGCGGCAGGCCTCCTCCTTCAGTTTATCAACAGCCACAGGGTCGCTCGTCGTCAGCAAATATTCAATATCCATACTCATTTAATCACAAACTCATACACCGAATCGCGTTCCTCGCCCTTGTATACGGGCAGTATCTTGATGTGGGTGCCGCGCGTCATGTTCACCGGGCCTATGTACACCGAGCTTGCGCGCGTCGGTGTGCTCCCGTCAGTGGTGTAGAAAATGTAGGTGTTCGGCACCTCGGTGGTTATCTCTATGTTCATCGTCGCGTCGTCCACACGGCGTGCCGTGAAGAGCGGCGTGAACGAGCCCTCGCAGTAGTTGTAGCCTCGGGCCGACAGACGCTCCTTCTGCATCTCCGTCTTGCGGCGGAACAGGCTCCAGTCGCGCTTCTCACTCGGCGACCACAACGCCTCAGCCAGCGCCAACATGCGCGGCAGCAGCATATATTCGGCCCTGCGCGCATCACTGCCCACAATGGCCGTATAGCGTCCGCAGCCACCCACGATGGCCTCCGCCAAGTGACCCGATGTACCGTCGGGCACCGGCTCGAAGCTGTATGTACGCGCCAGCGTCACCACCCCAGCCTCCGCTTTCGGCTGGTAGCGCGGGTCGGCCTGGTAGCGGTCAAACGAACAGTAGTCGGCCGGACTCATCACCACCCTGCAGCCCTCGCGGGCACGTTCCAAACCCTCATAGAACCCACGGCGGCAATACACAGTGTCCGTCTCGAACTCCCAGCCGCCACTGTCCACAACCATCAGCGCCACATTGCGCGCAGCGGCATACTCGCACAGCTCAGCCCTCTCGTCGGTATCCGTCACACACGGCGACGCCAGCTGCAGGCGGTTCAGCTTGTACTGCGACATCACGTCTACCAGCCGCTTCACAAACTTCTTCCCCAGTACGCCGGCACTGTCGTCCACCGCCAGCCCGCGCCACTCGAAGCGCGGATGATCCAGTATCGTGCACTCTGGCAGCGTCACTGCCGAGTACGAGACCTTCGTCACGTCGGGCGGCAGCATCAGCATCAAAGTCTGCACACCGTACAGCAAGCCCACCTCGCTGTTGGCCGACAGGTGGATGCCGTCGCCTCGCACCTCCAGCAGGTAGCCCTCTGCACCCAGCTCCGTATTCACCGTGTCGTTCAACACCAGCTCTATGTCGCTGGCCGACGACGAAGGCACCAGCGACGGATGCAGGTGCGCCGACCGAAACGTCTTCATCATGCACTTCAGCGTCGGTGAATTCTGCCCCACGCCCGTGATACTCATCTTCAGCGTCGAATGCAACGTGAAGCCGCCCTCCTTCTGCACCATGAAGACCGGCTCCGGCACAATGTCCAGCTCCGTCACCGTCGCCGTACGACCGCAGCCCCACATCACCAGCAGCCCCATCGCCGCAATTATCCATTTTCTCATATCGTTAACCTTTTATCTCCAAATAACGGTCTCGCGCGCGAAATATTGCGCCCCCGCCGACAATTTTACCCCTCTCCGCCCCCTCGCCCTACCCTCTCCGTACCTTCTCCGTCTGTTCACCGGTTGTTCACCGGTTGTTTAACGGTTTAAACCGTCGAACAGTCGTAGAACAACCGGTGAACAGTCGGAGCGGAAACGGAGGGGATACGGAGCGGGGACGGCGAAATGTGGGACGGGACACAATTTTTTTCGCATACGCGCGTTAGGAGAACATTATGGCTTCACTGAAGAAACTTCTCTCGGATTCGGTCGTTTACGGCCTCAGCAGCATCGTGGGCAGGTTCCTGAACTATCTGCTCGTCCCGGTATATACCTACCACATAAGCGCCGCTTCGGGCGGCTACGGTGTGGTGACCAACGTCTACGCCTACACGGCGCTGCTGCTGGTGATACTGACTTTCGGCATGGAGACGACCTACTTCTACTTCGCCAACAAGAGCGACCGCGACGAGCGGCAGGTGTTCAGCACCGCGCTGACGGCTGTGGGCACTGTGGCACTGGCGTTTGTGGCGCTGGTGATGACGTTCACGGGCTCCATAAGCGGCGTCATGGGCTACGCCGACCACCCGGAGTACATCCGCGTGATGGCTTGCGTAGTGGCGCTCGACGCCTTCCAGGCCATACTCTTCGCCCGCCTGCGCCAGAAGGGCAAGGCGTGGCACTTCGCCGGGCTCAAGTTGGGATTCATCGTCGCCAGCCTCGCGCTGAACTTGTTTGTCTTTGTCGTGGCTCCACACTGGACCTCCCACTCGTGGATGGGCTGGTACGACGCAGCCGACAACGTAGGCTACATCTTCTATATCAACCTGCTGTGCACTGCGCTCGTCACCTTCGGATTCGCCAGCGAGCTTCGCGACTACAGGCCGTCGACGTTCAGCCTGCAGACACTGAAACCCATGTTGAGATATGCCTGGCCGCTGCTGCTGTTCGGCATCGTGGGCATCTTCAACCAGGTGGCCGACAAGATACTGCTGCCGTGGTTGCTGCCTGGCGACGAGGGGCGCGTACAGCTTGGCCTCTACGGTGCCTGCGTGAAGATTGCCATGATTATGGCCATTATCACACAGGCGTTCCGCTATGCCTACGAGCCGTTCGTCTTTGGCGGGCAGCGCGACAAGCAGAGCAAAGAGACGCAGGCGCAGGCGACAAAGTATTTCGTCATGTTCACGCTGCTGGCGTTCCTGGCCGTGATGTGCTATATGGATGTGTTCCGCTATCTGGTGAGCCCCGACTACTGGGAGGCGCTGCCTGCGGTGCCGATAGTGATGATGGCCGAGATACTGATGGGCATCTACTTCAACCTGAGCTTCTGGTACAAGCTCAACGGGCAGACCTGGTGGGGCGCCGTGATGAGCGCCATAGGGTGCGCGGCGCTGGTGGCGGTGAACGTCGTCTTCGTGCCCAAGGTGGGCTACATGGCCTGCGCCTGGGGCGGCCTGGTGGGCTATGGCGTCTGCGTGCTGCTGAGCTACTTCATAGGGCAGAAGAAGAACCCTGTGCCCTACCCCGTGTGGACCATCCTCGGCTACATGCTGCTGGCGCATGTGCTCTACGCCCTCACGGTGGTGGTGCACCCCGAGGCGCTGTGGCTGAGGCTGACGTGGAACACAGTGCTGATACTCGTCTACCTCGCCGTGGTCCTCTACGGCGAACGCAAGCTTGTGACACAAGTAGTAAACCGCCTAAAACACCGCAAGCAATGAAACGTCGTACAATCATATTATTGTCATTGTTGTCGCTGCTGTCGTTAACAATGACGGGGTGCAGGAAGACCTGCACGTGCATAAAGAACAACGGCACGAGCCACACGTTCACGGCCGAGGAGGTGAAGGCCCAGAACGGCACCTGCCAAAACATGAAATACATGTATAGCGACGGCACCGTCAACCCGACGGTAAGCTACTACTCTGTATGCCAATGGGATTAGACGGCACATGTCACCTGTGTCCACGCCACTGCGGTGTGCGGCGCGCAGAAGCCTGTGGCTTCTGCGGCGCCACCGATGCGTTGGAGGTGAGCAGTGTGTGCGTGCACCGCGGCGAGGAGCCTCCGCTCAACCCCATAGTCAACGTTTTCTTCACCCACTGCAACCTGCAGTGCATCTACTGCCAGAACTGGCAAATAAGCAAAGGCGATGGATTAACGGTTGCGTGCTACAGGTATACTGTCGCAGAATTGGCCGAGAGGATATGCCGTCTACTGCCGGAGAGCGGCGGCATGCTGGGCTTCGTGACGGCGGCACACTATGCCGACAGGCTGGCGGCTATCGTGGATGAGGTGAGGCACAGTGGCCTCAACCCCACGGTGGTTTACAACAGTGGCGGATACGAGAGCGTGGAGACGTTGCGCAGCCTCGAGGGAGTGGTGGACATATATCTACCCGACCTTAAATACATGGACTCTGACATTGCGGCACGCTACAGCCACGCACCGGACTATCCAGAGGTGGCGGCGGCAGCGCTGAAAGAGATGAAGCGGCAAGTAGGCGGTGGACTGATGACCGACGATGACGGCAGAGCCTACCGCGGCATCATTGTGCGACATCTGGTGCTCCCCGGACATACGGACAACTCTCTGTGCTGCCTGGAGTGGCTGGCGGACAACTTCAACCCTTTCAGTCTCCACCTGTCGCTGATGGCACAGTATTTCCCACCGCGCGAAGACTTGCCGGCACCGCTGAACCGTACACTGACCGAGGAAGAATATCGCACCGTCACCGACCGTGCGGCGGAGCTGTGCCTGACAGAAGGCTGGACACAGGAGCTCACGGCTCAGGACAACTACAGGCCAGATTTCACACAGGAAAACAATCCATTCGAGAAATGAGCAAAAAGAAGAACATTATTACATTGGATTTAGAGGACGACTGCATGCAGGAAGATGTAGCCCACCTGCTCTTCCGCTCACCGCAGCCAGGCTACCTCTTCACCGACAACATGAACAGGCTTTACGGCTTCGGCCTGCACCGTATAGAAGACATGGAACTCGACGGCACCATGTGGCCCTTCTACACGTACACCGACACCATAGACCACCTGAAGTACTACCTGATAGAGAAGCCGCGCACGGCAACGCCGGGGTCGGCATGGGGAATAGGCGACAAACTGCTGATAATAAAAGGCGAAGGGGCTCAGGAGATGGCCGAGTACATCTGCGAAGAGTTCAGCGACCCGCTGCCTGCCGAAAGCGGCAACCTGCTGGCCGAGGAGCATGCACGCCTGCGAGACGAGATGCTGGCCGACTTCACCGTGGTCACCCGTCTTGACCTAGGCGCCACACCGCCGCCAACACAGAAACGGCGGACGGTGCAAGAGCGCATGACGCTGGAACAGATGTGCGCAGCAATACACGCATACATTGAAATACAGCGGCTTGATATAGCAGATCAATAAATTATTTTGTAGATTGCAAAAATATTAGTACATTTGCAGTCGCCTTTTCGCAGAAACAATAACAACTAAAAACAAATACATTATGACAATCAAAGACCTTGAACCTAAAGAGTTGTGGGAGAATTTCTACTCACTCACCCGCCAGCCCCGCCCCTCAAAGCATGAGGAGAAAGTGCGCAAATTCCTTGTCGACTGGGCGAAAAAGAACAAGATAGACTGCCGCGTGGACGGTGTCGGCAACGTGATAATGAGCAAGCCCGCCACCAAGGGTATGGAGAAAGTGCACCCGGTGGTGCTGCAGGCCCACATGGACATGGTGCCCCAAGCACGTGCCGGCAAGAAGCATGATTTTGAGAAAGACCCCATTGAAACCAAGATAGTGGGCGACTGGGTGTACGCCTGCGACACCACGCTGGGTGCCGACGACGGCATGGGCGTGGCCGCCATCATGGCTGTCTTTGCCAGCAAGACCGCAAAGCACGGTCCGCTGGAGGCCCTCATCACCACCGACGAGGAGACCGGCATGACCGGTGCCTTCGGTCTGAAGAAAGGCGAGTTGCACGGCGACTACCTGCTGAACCTCGACAGCGAGACCGAGGGTGAGCTCTATGTAGGCTGCGCTGGCGGTATCGACGCTGCCATCAGTATACCTTACAAGACTGAGAAAGCCCCAAAAGGCATGGTGGCCTACAAGCTCACCATCGGCGGCCTGAAGGGCGGTCACAGCGGCATGGAAATCAACACTGGCCGCGCCAACGCCAACAAACTGCTGTTCCGTCACCTGCGCTGGGTTGCCGAATGCGGCATCCGCCTCATCAGCCTCGAGGGCGGCAACATGCGCAACGCCATACCGCGTGATGCCGAAGCCGTCATCGCAATGCCCAAGGAGCACGAGGAGTGCATCCTCAAGGAATTCGACAAAGTGGCCGGATGGGTGAAGAAAGAGCTCGCCAACGTGGAGCCCGACTTCTTCATGAAATATGAGAAGGTTCGCATGAACCCCACCGTCATCGATGAGAAGGGCACCCAGACTATCATCAACCTGATGATGGTTGCCCCGAACGGAGTCATCCGCATGAGCAAGGACATGGAAGGCTTGGTGGAGACTTCGCTGAACCTGGCCATAGCCAAGACCACCGCCAGCAAGAAGTTCGTCGTGTACGCTCTGCTGCGCAGCAGCGTTGACACCGCCAAGGAGGCTCTTGCCGAGCGTCTGGTGTGCCTGGCCGAACTGGCCGGTGGCAAATGCCAGCTCAGCGGCGCTTATCCCGGATGGAAGCCCAACATGGAGAGCCAGCTGCTGAAGACCATGAAGGCCACCTACAAGAAACTCTACAAGAAAGAGCCCGCCGTCGTGGCCATCCACGCCGGTCTTGAGTGCGGCCTGCTCGGTGGCAAATATCCCGACATGGAGATGATCAGCTTCGGCCCGACGCTGCAGAGCCCACACAGTCCCGACGAACGCTGCTACATTCCGAGCACCAAGAAGTTCTACGAGTACCTGCTTGCCACACTGGAAGCAATACCTGTGAAGAAATAAGCAATAAACAACGGAAAAGAAAAGCCGGTCAATGTGGCCGGCTTTTTTTATGAGAGCCGCACACGCGGGTCGAGGACGGCGTAGAGGATATCTGTGAGGATGTTGATAACCACCAGCAGGATGCAGATAAAGAGGATAGTGCCCATAACA
This sequence comes from uncultured Bacteroidota bacterium, assembly GCA_902791695.1. Taxonomy (GTDB): domain Bacteria; phylum Bacteroidota; class Bacteroidia; order Bacteroidales; family P3; genus Colimorpha. The sequence continues at coordinate 28,246 of CADAWR010000007.1, read as the reverse complement.
ACGGGGAAGTCGTACTTCTCCAGACCATCGACAATGACGACACCCATGCCCTTCCAGTCGAAGACATATTCCACGAAGACTGCACCTGCCAGCAGACCGGCGAGCCATCCACTGGCAGATGTCACCACCGGGTTGAGAGCGTTGCGCAATGCATGTTTTACCACCACACGGCGATAGCTCAACCCTTTGGCACGCGCGGTACGTATATAATCCTGCGAGAGGGCCTCGAGCATGGAGTTCTTGGTGAGCTGCGTAAGCGTTGCCAAAGGACGTATGCCAAGAGTGAGAGCCGGAAGGATGAGATTCTTGAGGTCGAGGTATTCGCCGCAGCCGTAGTCGTCGACCGAATAGAGGTTGCCGAACATGTTGAGATGCGTCCAGCCTGCCATAACATAGGCGAAGAGCCACGCAATGAGGATGGCGGCGAAGAAGGATGGCAGCGACATGCCGAGTGTGGATAACACCAATGTGGTGCGGTCAATCCATGTGTCCTTGTGGAGGGCAGATATCACGCCCAGAGCAACGCCCACGATGAGTGCAAAAAGCATAGCCACCACAGCCAAAAGGGCTGTCTGAGGGAACGCCGAGCCAATAATCTCGCTCACGCGGCGTTGGCTCTGATAGGAGCGGCGGAGGTAAGGAGCCTTGAGCACGACGGAGGTGGAGCCCAAGCGTAACAGAGTTGTATAGGGGGCATATTTGTCTTCCGACAGGAAGAAATAATTGGTACTGTCGGCGTTGTTATGCACCGATATTGGCACAAGATCGTTGAGGTAATTGAGGTACTGCAGGCCGACGGGCTTGTCGCGTCCAAGGTCACGGTTGATGATGTCGATGCTCTCCTGGTCGGCACGCTGGCCAAGCATCATGCGGGCTGGGTCGCCAGGTAAGATGTTGAAAAGAAAGAACACCAGCGTGACCACTCCCAGCAGAACCAGGAGGCCATACATAAGCCGTTTACCAACATACCTAATCATTACCTAAGTCCGTGAACAACGCTTTTCTTGGCGACGAAATCCTTGAGATAGAAGGGCTCGAAATAGGCAACATCCTCGACCTTGCCGGCGGCGATACGCTGCTCGGCAAGCTGCGCCATACCACTGGCAGAGACAGTGAAGGCGTCGTCATAGAGAGCATTGGCATTAGAGCCAAGCAGAGGACGCGTCTTGGCGGCGCCGTCACCTATGAAGGTCACCTTGCCATTATTGAGCCACATGTCGTAAAAACCCTCGGCAATTACATCGGCCTGTGTATCGCGCAGCACAGCAAGCTGAGGGTCGACAATCATTGTATAACACTCCATGCGGCGTGCGTCAATCATCGGGCATACAAGTCCCTTGTACTCGGGATGCTGAGCATAGTAGAGCGCTGCCATGGATAGCAGTGTGGGTACAGAAAGCAGAGGTATACCGTAGCCGTAGCAGAGACCTTTGGCAGAGCTTACACCTATGCGCAAGCCGGTGTAGCTGCCGGGACCAGATGAGACACATACAGCATCAGGCCGGACTGCATCGGTCAATTCCTTGAGGAAAAGTGGCAAGCGTGTGGAGTGAGCGTCGGCATCGCAACACTCGCGGAGCAATGTAACAGTGCCGTCGACAGACATTGCCGCCGAACAAACACGCGTAGCAGTCTCAATAAGCAGTATCTTCATCGCATGTCTATTACTTCAACATCAGGGTGCTTGGCAGTGTCGAAGGTAAACTGCGATGCGGCATTGGAGGCACGTTTGAAGTCAGTGATGTCATAATTCTCGCGTCCTGAGTCGTATTTATGCACCTCCATGCGACGCAGCAGCCCGTCCTCCTCATTGATGAAGAGGCGTATCTTGTGGAAACTGCGCGTGGAGCGCGGCTGGAGGTCCACAATGGCAGTGCCATCATCATCGGTGCGGATATACTTGGCCTTGAAACTCTTGCCATAGCCCGCCAACAAGCGGCCAGGATTTAACAGGTCAATATCATCGTCCACCATGTTGTTTATCGTAACTTCCTTGGCAGTTTTGTTCCAATGCCACACTGTAGTTCCGTCGCATATAAGCTCCTGGTCAGGCAGTGTGAGGCGGTATTTCCCTTTGTTGTAGCGCACCTGAGCGCTCTGGTGGGCTTTTTCCTGTTTCTTGCTGTCAAGCACCGTCATGGTGACCGTAAAACTCACGTTCTTGTCGAAACGCGCCGCGGCCTTCTTAAGTACTTCGGTGGCATTCTCATCAAGACGGCCTTGCGAAGCGTGGGTAATCTGCGCATTTGCACCGAAAGACAATAATGAAAAGAAAAACAATATAAAAGAGAGTTTTCTCATATGTCTAAATTACTAAATCAATGCAGTTTCATGCCGATGATGTTCATGAACTCCTCGCGGGTCTTGGGATCTTTCATGAAAGCGCCGGTAAAGTCGGAGGTGGTGGTCACGGAGTTCTGCTTTTGCACACCGCGCATGCTCATACACATGTGCTGTGCCTCAATTACAACAGCAACACCAAGTGGATTGAGGGTATTCTGTATGCAGTCCTTAATCTGCTTTGTGAGACGTTCCTGTACCTGTAGACGGCGTGCATAGGCGTCCACAATACGGGGGATTTTGCTCAGTCCGACAATTGTGCCATTGGGAATATAAGCCACATGAGCCTTGCCCACGAAGGGCACCATGTGATGCTCGCATAGCGAGTAGAGCTCAATGTCCTTGACAACGACCATCTGTTTGTAATCCTCATGAAACATGGCCGAGCGCAAAATATCTTCTGGATTGAGGTCGTAGCCATTGGTGAAGAAGAGCATAGCCTTGGCAATACGCTCAGGGCTCTTTAGCAGCCCTTCACGCTCAGGATCCTCGCCCAGCAGGCGAAGGATGGCTTTATAGTGCTCGGCCAACTCGGCCACACACTGCTCGTCGTATTTGTCAATTTTCTGGTATCCTAATTCTGACATATCGTATTATTAGTATCTCGAGTCTTGCATTTATTGTCTCCTTCTATAATTCCATAGCCACACGGAAACCGATGGTACTATCGCAGGTGAAGTTTTCCGGTGCAATCTCATGTGGATAACGATAGGTTACTCGGCATTTGATTTCTTTGGCATTCCAAGCACCGCCACGGTACACATGATAGTGCAATTCCTGACCATGGTAAGTCAACGTATCAAGTCCAACGGGATCGGTCTGCTCTTCAGTTGAGTAATAGTAGAAATAGTCGGAACACCATTCCCATACATTGCCAGTCATATCATAGATGTCTATAACATTGCAATCCTTGCCACGCACAGGCATGATATGGCGGGTAGACACCCGATGTGTATCAGTGTAAACCAATCCGGTTTCCTCGTCATATTCTTCAGTGTAATACTCAACTGTATCAAGTGGAATATTATCAGTATACCAGCCTACTTTATTAATGATATCGCTGCCACAGTATTTGGTTCGTCCGGAAGCAACGTGACCACCGCGTGCGGCATACTCCCACTGCGCCTCACTTGGCAGATAGAAATGTTTGCCTGTCTTGGCACTGAGACGGTTACAGAACTCAACAGCATCGTCGTAGGAGACCCACACGATGGGTTTATCTGGACCCAGAAAACCTTGTAAGGTGGGATTAGACTCGGCCCAAGTACGTACAGGATTGGTATCCATGACAGCTTCATAGAGAGCCTGTGTGACAGGAGTAACAGCCATACCGAAATCATTGGAAATAATGACATGATGCATAGGTTTCTCATAGCCGAAAGCATCATAGTCAAAATCTTCTGCCCCCATGTCGAATTCACCCTTCAAGACGAAGACAATGTCCACTGAGGCATCGCTACCAGGCACTTTGATGCTCTGTTTCATAAGGTTGAACGAGCCGCCCTCAGTACGGTCCTGCGACAGTTCGAGCCATTCGTCAAGGACAAAAGTGTTTTCCTTGGAGCAGGAAACGACGAATGCCGCAACAATTATGGCGGCGATTGTAAGTATAAATAGCTTGCGTTTCATATTTCTTTAATCTTAACTTGTTTCTTTTTTCTATTCCACCTGCAGCATCAACCCCTTCAGGTATTCACCTTCAGGATGGTAGATACTCACAGGGTGATCCATAGCATGAGGCAACTCACGCACGACACGCACACGACGGCCAGACAGAGCTGCCGAAGTGAATATCATGGTGCGGAAGTCATCCTTAGACACCGCCTGTGAACAACTGAAAGTCATCAGCATTCCACCCACCGGTAGGCTTTCTAGGGCGCGCTGGTTGATGGATCGGTAGCCTTTAAGACCATGCTGCAGCGAACGGTGATTTTTGGCGAAAGCCGGAGGGTCGAGGATGATGAAATCAAAGGTATCCTTATGCTGGAGATACTGTAGCACGTCGGCAACTGTGCCATGATGCCTGTCGTCAGCACCAAAGTTGAGATCTACATTGCGATTGCAAAGCTCTATAGCCTTGCGACTGATGTCTACTGTCTCCACATATTCAGCACCGCCACGTAATGCTGCAAGCGAGAAACCGCCAGTGTAGCCGAAACAGTTGAGCACTCGGTGTCCATTGGCCAATTGCTGCACGAGAGCACGGTTCTCTCGCTGGTCGATGAAGAAGCCTGTCTTCTGGCCTTCATAGAAGTTGATGAACATACGGTTGCTGTGCTCGCAAATCTCCCATTCGTCGGGAGTAATACCCCAAATGTAGCCATCATTGCAACCACCTGGGACAGTGGCAGAACTTTTATCAAAAATAGCCTTAATGCCGAAGGGTTTAAGTTCGTTTTGGAAAATAGGCAAAAGCATTGGGAATAAGCGATGCATACCCACAGAATGAGCTTGCATCACAAGCACACCGTTGTACCAGTCGCACACCAGACCGGGAAGGTAGTCGCCCTCAGCGTGGACAATACGAAAGACATTGGTATCCTGCATGCAGAAGAAGCCGAGCCGCTCACGATAGGCAACAGCGGAATGAACGCGGGCACGGAAAAAAGTTTCGTCTATGTCGCGTGTGTCAAACGACAATACCTTACAAATGATGCTATCTTCCTGATAGTGCCCAGCAGCCATCCATTTGCCGTCGGAAGCTACCACATCAACGATATCGCCTTCGTTCGGAGTGCCGTCGATACACTTCACCGCACCACTGAAAATCCAGGGGTGGCGTCGCAGAATGGCTTTCTCCTTACCGGGGGCTATTATCAGGCGAGGACGCGTCATTGCTTCATGTCGTGTATTGTTTGCTTCGGGTCAGCGCTTTTGAAGACAGCGTTTCCTGCCACAAGCACATCGGCTCCAGCCTCATAAAGCAGCGATGCGTTCTGCAAGTTCACACCACCGTCGACCTCAATGAGGCACTGGGGATTCTTGCGGCCACAAAGAGCACGCAGCTGTCGCACCTTGTTGTAGGTGTTTTCTATAAACTTCTGACCACCAAAACCTGGATTGACACTCATAAGCAGAACTACATCGCATTCCTGCACTATGTCTTCAAGCAGGCAGACCGCAGTGTGGGGATTAAGCACAACACCGGCTTTCATACCGGCACCATGAATTGCATGAATAGTACGGTCGAGGTGTGTACAAGCCTCATAATGAACGGTGAGTATATCAGCTCCCGCATCCTTGAAGTCATTGATGTACCGGTTTGGATCCATAATCATCAGATGCACGTCAAGCGGTTTTTGCGCATGCTTTTTGATATGTTTGATTACAGGTTGGCCAAACGATATATTGGGCACGAAGATGCCGTCCATAACGTCAACATGCAGCCAATCACACTCGCTCTGGTTGAGCATCTCTATGTCGCGCCGCAGATTGCCAAAATCGGCACTGAGCAATGAGGGTGATACCAGTTTCATAGTTTAAGTTTTTCAAAATTCTTACCATAGACACCCTGAGCCTTGTTCACACTGATAAAGGCATTATCGTCGATGCGGTGGATTATCTGCATCACATGGGGTTTGTCCGTACGGTGCACCATCATCAGCAACACCTTCTGGTTCTGCTTAGTGTAGCATCCCTCTGCATCGAGCAACGTGGCCCCACGTCCAACCTCCTTGGTTATCGTATCGGCTATCTCCTCGTTCTTTTGCGAGAAGACCATTATCTGATAGCTCTGCTTGTTGCCGTCGAGGACCATATCGAGGACATACGTCATCACAACCATCACAACATAACCGCAGACCACATTGTCAATCTTATGGCTGACAAAGTAGGAACATCCTATGATGACCACATCGAGGAGCATAATGACACGTCCCGGCGATACATTATGATGCTTGCATACAATAAGCGCTATGATATCCGTGCCACCACTGTTACCACCCATAATGAAACTCAGGCCAATACCGGCACCGCAGCATGCACCACCCAAAACCGCGCACATGAATACGCCGAAGTGCTCCACATCGAACCAAGTATCCACATGCAACACCTGCTGCCACAGGATGAAGCAAATCGACGACATAATGATGCCATAGATAGTGTTAGCGCCGAACTTCGAGCCCAGCATCTTGAAACCTATTGCCACCAGGATGGCATTAAAGATAAAGTTGAGAACACCTATAGGCACATGTATGCCTACAGCATAGTAAAGGATGGCCGACATACCGCTCACGCCGCCACCGACAATCTTCATCGGCAGCATGAACGCCGACCAGCCAAAGGTGTAGAGCATCAACCCAAGCGTGATTATCACGTAGGACATGACGATGTGTTTGCTTTTGGTGAATATCTGCATTACTGTGAGTATTATTACTTTTTACTGTAGTCTCTTGCCCCAAATATGCTGCTACCTATGCGTACGAGTGTACTGCCCTCGGCAACGGCCAATTTGTAGTCGTGGCTCATGCCCATTGATATGGTGTCAAAATAAGGCTTGTTGGCAAAGGCCAGAGCCTTTAGTTTGTCATAGAACATCTTGACTTTATGAAAGTCTTCACGCACACGGGCCTCGTCGTCAGTATGCGATGCCATGCCCATCAGTCCTCTCACCCTCACATGTGGCAGCACCAACTGAGCCAACTCATGGGGCTCGTCAAGGTCCTCCGGAGCAAAGCCAAACTTGGTCGCCTCCTGAGCCACATGCACCTGCAGCAACACGTCAACCACACGCCCGGCCTTTTCTGCCGCACGATCTACGTCCTCCAGATGCTCCACCGAGTCCACTCCATGTATCAGGCTCACAAAGTCTATGTAGTATTTGATTTGCTTGGCCTGCAGGTGGCCTATGAAGTGCCATTCTATGTCCTTGGGCAGCACGGCTGCTTTGTCGCGCAACTCAGTTGCATAGTTCTCGCCGAAAGCTCGCTGCCCGGCATTGTAAGCCTCCATAATGTCTTCCACAGGCTTAAGCTTAGATACAGCCACAAGCCCCACTCCCTTAGGAAGTGAGGCTTTGACTCGTTCTATGTTCTGTGATATCATGCTATTTGATAACCTCCACCGCACCGTTGTGTTCTATATTACCGTTATAGCCACGTGCCGAGAAGCGGTAGAAGTAAGTGCCCGCCGGCACATCCGAGGGATCCCAGAAGTCCGCTTCCGCAGCTATGTTCTCTTTGTGGAACACACGCGTACCCCATTTGTTATAAACATCAAATGTATTCACCGGGTAGGCCATGCCACCTACAAGGTTGCCAATGATAAACTTGTCGTTGATACCGTCACCATTCGGCGTCACAACATTGGGGAACTGCAAGAAGTCGTTGACGAGAAGTATCGTGTTCTCGGTGGTGTCTCGACAGTAAATAATGTTGCCCGAGGGAGCCATATTGTCGCTACGTGCTATGAGACGCACAGTATAGGAGCCGGCCAGGTCGGTAGGCTCAACGTAGGTCGAGAAGTCATGCACAGGGCTGTCGTTGGTGAGTGTCTGCACCGACAACAGATTGTTTCTGTCATACTGCATCTCCCAAAAGAAGTGGGTGTTCTCGTTAACATTTTCCGTTGTGTTGGTCAGCAAGATGGTAGGCTGCAACACCGACGGATAGTTGGGTTCCCACACGAAGGCTGCCTTCGGTGAGGCGTAAACGGCAATGACGCTGTCGAATATCAGCGAATCCTTACAGCCGTCGGCCGACGTGACATAGTACTTCAGGTCATACACACCCTCGGTATATGTATGCGTAGGGCTTTCCTGTTCCGAATACTGGCCGTCGCCGAACAACCACAGGTGCGACACGGCATTAACGGTCTTGTTGTCGAAAGTGAGCGTGTAGGGGCTGCAACCCTCAAGGCTGAAGGGTATGGGCACAAAGCTGGGGAACGGTTGGCTGCGAAGCTTGACGTTGATAGTGTCGCGTGTTACGCAGACAGTGCTCTTCTGAGTGTTTGTCACCTGGGCTATATAGGTCAGGTCACTGCCCGGCTCATACTTGGTCATAATCTGACTGGAATCCTGACCGAAAGGCTCCCAAAGGAAGGTATAGTTCTCGGTAGCCGTGTGGCGGTCGGTGGCGTCAAGCAACGTGGTGGTGACACCGCAGAGGGTCGTGTCGTTGCCCAGATGGGGCGTAGGTGTCCAATAGGAAGTGATGCTCGTGTTGGTGTCCCACACGCAGCCGAACTCGTCGTAGATGGTCACGATGATGGGGAATGTTCCGGCAGTGTCGGGTGTGAGGACATACGACTCAATGTCGTTGGCACGGTGCACCTCCAAGCCACGGTAGTGGCCGAGTTCATAGTCATGGTACTGCGACGAAGTATCGGGAGCCCATATCAGGCTGTCGATACCAACCTGATACCGGCATCCGTCGGTGTTAAGGTTGCAGATATCCACACTGAAGCTGAACACCCAGCCGTTATCGGCGTAGAGAAAGTCGCAAACCTGGATGCTCCATTCGCCGTTGAGCGGGCAACCGACAAGCTGCGAGAAATCGTCGGCAGGAGTGTAGTACATCTCCTTATCTGCATGGTTCGACGAGTCGAGAGTGCTGACACTCTGAGTAATTGTCTGGCCTGCATGGATATATCCTGCCGGAACAGGAGGCATTGTCACCGTATGACTGTGCATTGGACCTGAAGCCATACCCGCGCCAACTGGATTCGGGGTATCAGCAGGCTGACCGTTCACAAGAGTGTATTCGTGATTACGCGAGAAACAGTAGTTCCAGCCTATGCCATAAGGATTGTTGGTTGAATCACATCCGCTATCCCATGTCAAGCCACCCACAGAAGTGTCATACGGAATACCGGTGTAACGGCCTCCGCCACCCGAGGTGCCGTCAGGGATGGGGTGTCCGCCACTGCTGCCACCAGACGGTGCATTTTTGTACTTCAACACTGCCCTACTGCCGTTGGGACAAATGATGGCCAAGTCATAGTCACCCATATATGTATGCTCATAATTTACACATATCGAGCATATATCATCCTTGCTGGTCACAACTCTGCCATTGGGAAACTCGTTGAATACCACAGAAGCCTCATAGCAGTTTGAACTACCCGTACCACAGGCGGGTCCGTCGGGGATAAACTCTCGTTTATAATTGGTCTTGGACACACCGTCCTCGTATTTAATCGAGTCGAGCACCAGCGTGGCATCATCACCGCCATAACCCATGTTCACCAATAGGCTGTCGCGATTACATATATCCCTCAATGTAAACACCGTCTTCATCGGGTTTTGGGCTAGTCGCACCCTTACTTGCGGTAATATGGTAGCTCCACATCCTGCTGTATCAACAACACTTAGTATCATCTCATTGCACGATACTTTATAATACAGGTCATAATAGATACTGGTAAGGCCAACCCCCTCTATCGTGTCGCCGTTACCCATAGACCATGTGAAGGTCGATGTGTTGTCGCTGGGATAGTACCATCCTGTCGAGTAATTGTAATCACAATGTGCCGTGAAGATGACACCATCACCTATACAGAGGTTCACGCCATCGAAAGGAGTGGAATCCAGAACCATAACCGAATCGTTCAAGATGGAATCCCAAGCCTTTATGGAATCGTAATCGAACAGGTGCTTGATCATGCCAGCCTCATAGACAACACCGTTTCGGGTCTTATAGAAAATACTGTCGAGTACCGGCGTGAATGTTTCGCACGGCATACGGCAGTCGGCCACCATGCGGAAACCGGAACCTGTCGAATAATCCCACGGGCCGCAGTCGTTACACACCTTCATGCGCACCGTCAGGGCTTGTACAGCATTGTTCGGGCTTGCAAATATCTCTGTCACCGACGGCATCATGACGCTTCCTGTGGCATACCAGATAACCGGTGCCGAGGTATCCAGACCGTCATAGATAAACAACGTGTCGGCACAAGGGTTGCCGCTGGCGCTGAAACGCATGTCAAGGTTTTCGATAACGAATGCCATAGTATACGGTTCGGTGCAGTCGCCGACCACTGTCACCCAGTAGTCATAGCCGCGGCCGACACTGTGCGCGCTGTCAACACCTGTGCACCATATACGGGTACCGGCAGGCGACTTGTTGATTACCATGCCATGGGTGCTGGCATCCAGCGGGTACTGCTCAATATCCTGCGACATGACTGCTGTGGCGCAGCCAAGCAATATAGCCAATAATAAACAATACTTTTTCATAACTATCTGGTTTTATCGTTTACAATACTGTCTGCCATTTTGAACATCTCGTCTATTGACCTTAACACCAGATACGGATGCTCCGATGCCGGCGTGGTAAAACAGATGGTCACATTGACATTGGGATATTGTTGCTGCAGTTCCTTGAAGTTGTAGGCATAGTAACTCAACGTGGTCAAGTCCACCTGATAGTTCTCTGCCAGGTGCTGGCCGTCGGTCTTGCCCGCCACAGCCGTGATGGAATACACCTCGGCACCGGCGGGGATGGCATCCGACACATAGAATGCCGCGCGCCCGAAAGCGCATCGCCACTCAAACTTCTCTTCCGGATACGAGTTCATTGCATCCACATCTCCGTTGAAATACGGCAACATAATTGTCTCACAACTCTGAGCTTTCACGCTCATAGCCCATATAAAGAGGGCAGCTAAAAAAACAAACCTTTTCATAAGTCTACATTTTGGGGCTTCTATATATATGACGGAGAAGTGGTCAAAAACGATCAAACTTTAACTCTTTTTAACTTTATTTTTGCTTCTGATGTGGTTAATCAGTGCCATGAGCAGGCCGAGAGCAAGGAAACCTCCCGGGGGCAGTATCATCATCAGCATGCCGTCGGCACCGCCTATCAGGCTGTGGCCGAAGAAACATCCGGTGCCCAGTAGCTCGCGCACCATACCCAGCAGTGTCAGTGCCCAGGTGAAGCCGAGTCCCATGAAGAGACCGTCGAGGAACGACTGGCCCACATTGTTCTTCGAGGCGAAAGCCTCGGCGCGGCCAAGCACGATGCAGTTCACCACGATAAGGGCAATGAACAGACCCAGACTGTCGTACAGTGCGGGCAGGTAGGCTTTCATAACCATCTCCACCATGGTCACGAAGGTGGCTATGATGACTATGAACGCCGGTATACGCACCTTGTCGGGTATCACGCTCTTGAGAAGCGATATGACTATGTTAGACATCATGAGCACAAAGGTTGTTGCCAAACCCATGCTCATGCCGTTGATGGCGCTGGTTGTGGTGGCCAGAGTGGGGCACATGCCGAGAATGAGCACCCATGTGGGGTTCTCCTTGATAAGGCCGTTCTTGATAATATCTTTAGTCTTCATAATCCGTAGTGTTTGCATTGTTAATCTGTGCGAAGACTGCCGAGGCGTCGTTCACGATACCGAGGAAGGCACGCGAGGTGATTGTGGAGCCGCTGATGGCGTCCACGCTGCCGCCGTCCTTCTTGACAGTGAGGGCGTTCTCGGCGGGATTGGTTCCCACCACACAGCCCTTGCCATCCTTCTGGAACCACTGGTCGGCCTTGGCGCCGAGACCGGGGGTTTCGTGGGTCTCCAGTATCTGGTAGCCGCTCACGTTGCCCTGGGCATCGAAGCCCACCATGAGCTGCAGGTGTCCGCCGAAGCCTTTGTCGTTGCCGGCCTCGATGGCGGCACCCACCATGTTGCCCTCGGCATCGAGGCCTACATGGCACAGATGGCCGTCCACGTCACGGTCTTCCAAATTGTCGAAAGCCGGCAGCACGGCGCTGATGGCGTTCTCCACCTTGGCCTGCTGGGCGGCGGCTATGGGTTCCTTGGTCACTCCGTTGAGGGCTGCCAGCGCAGCGGCGGCCACGAGGGCTATCGCCGTCAGCGAGAGCAGCATATTGGGTAATGTCGATTCTGCTTTCTTTGCCATAACATTAAACTTTTACCATTAAACATTAACCTTTATTCCGCGAAGCGTTTGGGTTTGCACCAGCGGTTGAGCAGCGGTGTGACGCTGTTCATGATGAGTATGGCGAAACTCACGCCTTCGGGATAGGAGCCCCAGTTACGGATGATGATGGTCAGCAGACCGCAGCCAAAGCCGAAGATAAGCTGGCCGCTCTTGGCCATGGGACTTGTCACCATGTCGGTGGCCATGAAGCAGGCGCCGAGCATGATACCGCCGGTGAGGATGGTCATCAGGGGATCCATGTAGGTCTCGGGGTTCACAAGCCACAGTATGGCGCTGAACACAAAGGCGGTGCCAATGAAGGTCACCGGAATGTGCCATGTGATGATTTTCTTCCAGCAGAGGTAGGCCGCGCCGAGCAGTATGGCTATGGCGCTCACCTCACCCATCGAACCACCGATGTGACCGAGGAAGGCATCCATGAAGGTGACACCCTCGCCGAGGGCACCCTCCTTGAAAGCACCCAGAGGTGTGGCACCCGTGGGGACATCGAAAGTCATGGGGAACAGGCCACCGACTTGAGGCCATGTAGTCATCTGCACAGGGAACGATATGAGCAGGAAGATACGTCCCACGATGGCGGGGTTGAAGGGGTTCTTGCCCAAGCCGCCGAAGCTCATCTTGCCAATGCCGATGGCCACCAAGGCACCGATGACCACTATCCACAGCATGTCGACCGTGGCGGGCACATTGAAGGCCAGCAGCAAGCCGGTGACAACGGCCGAGCCGTCGCTAACGGTGCTGGGCACTTTCATGATAAACTTCTCAATCAGCCACTGGAACAGCACGCAGGCCAGCACCGACACGATGCTCACCAACAGAGCATTGATACCGAAGTAGGCTATGGCGCAGAGCAACGCTGGCACCAAGGCCGCGTTGACTCGCCACATGATTTTCTTTGTCGACTCGTCACTGTGCACATGGGGCGAGCCCGATATATTCAGTAAATTCATATATTATTATTGTTTGATTGCTTGATTGTTTGACTGCTTGATTACCTGATTGCGAATCCACTCAAGCATTCACGCAATCAAGCAATCAAGCATTGACTTCATTTCTTGGCCGCCATCATGGCACGTACGCGGTTCTTGCCAAGGCGTATCTCGTCGGTCAGCGGCTTGTTGGCCGGGCAGCTGAAGAAGCAGCAGCCGCACTCGATGCAGTCGAGGATATTGTGTTCCTTCGACTCCTCCACGCGGTTGTTCTTCACCAGCAGCGAGAAGAGGTAGGGCTCCAAGCCCATGGGGCAGGCGCTGGCGCACTTGCCGCAGCGTATGCAGTTGGTCTCCGGCTGGCGGCGGGCTTCCTTCTCGCCCATCACCAACACACTGCTGTTACCCTTCACCGTCGGGGCGTCAAGGTTCACCACAGCCTTGCCCATCATGGTGCCGCCGCTGATGACCTTGCCGGTGGTCTCCGGCAGCTGGCCTATGGTGTGACTGATAATCTCGTTGTAGGTGGTACCTATGCGCACCAGGCAGTTGTGCTGCGTCTTGAGCTCTTTGCCGGTGACGGTAAGTATGTTCTCGATAAGGGGCTTGTTCTTCTGTATTGCCTCGTAGACAGCGAACGAGGTGCCTAGGTTGCTCACCACGCAGCCCGAGTCGATAGGCAGCTTGCCGCTACCCACCTTGCGGCCGGTGACAGCGTTGATGAGCTGCTTCTCGGCGCCCTGCGGGTACTTCACCTTCAGGGGTTCGATGATGATGCCCTCGAACTGCTTGGCCATCTCCTGCATCTTCTTTATGGCCAGCGGCTTGTTGCTCTCGATGCCTATGTAGGCGTTGGGCACACCCAAGGCTTTGCGCAGAATGCTCACGCCTATGCACACCTCTTCGGCATGCTCCATCATCACGCGGTAGTCGCTCGTCAGGTACGGCTCGCACTCGGCGGCGTTGATGATGAGGTATTCGGCCTTCTTGCCCTCGGGAATGCTGTACTTGATGTGTGCGGGGAAGGTGGCTCCGCCAAGGCCCACGATGCCCATCTCTTTCATCTTGGCAACAATCTCCTTGGGCTCCAGAGTGCATTCGCGCTTGATGTCGGGCGTACGGTCGATGGTCTCCATCCACTCGTCACCCTCGACGGTGATATATACGGCGGGCTTGGCCATGCCGAAAGCGTCTTTGCAGGTGTCTACCTTCAGCACCGTGCCGCTCACGGGCGAGTGCACATTGGCACACATGAATGTCTGGGCCTCGCCAATCAGCTGACCCACTTTCACCTTGTCGCCCTTCTGCACCACCGGTGTGGCGGGGGCGCCGAGGTGCTGGTTCATCAGCACCACCATCTGCTTGCCCACGGGCATCACCTCGATGGCGGCGTCGTTGGATATCTTGTTCTCTTCGGGGTGTACACCACCCATTCGGAATGTCTTCATCAGTGTTCTGTGTTTAGTGTTCTGTGTTCAGTTCTTTACCTCCACCTTTTCGGCCACGGGTATCTCCACCTTCTCTGCGGCGGGGGCGGCAGGAGCCTCGGCGGGCTTGGGGGCCGGCTTGACGGCGGGCGCCGGGAAGCCCACATCCTTGATGGCCTTGGTGGGGCACTCGGTGACGCACTTGCGGCAGGCTATGCACTTCTTGTAGTCGATGTACGAGACGTTGCCCTCGACAGTGATGGCCTCCATGGGGCACACCTTGGCGCACTTGCCGCAGCCTATGCAGGCATTGGCGCAGGTCTTCATGGCCACAGCACCTTTCTCCTTGTTGACGCAGCTCACATACACACGGCGGTCCTTCTTGCCCTTGTTGCGCAGCTCTATGATGCGGCGCGGACAGGCTTTGGCGCAGGCACCGCAGGCCGTGCACTTGTCGGCATCGACCACGGGCACACCGTTCTCGCCCATATGGATGGCGTCGAACTGGCAGGCCGCCACACAGTCGCCACAGCCGAGGCAACCGAACGGGCAGCCGCTCTCGCCGGTGTAGACAGTGTTCTGGAAAGCGCAGCTGCGCAGTCCGTCGTAGTTCGACTTACGTTTGTCGCCGCAGTTGGCGGGGTTGCAACGCACCACAGCCACCTGGGGCTCGCCTTGCTCAACGGCGCAGCCGAGCAGCTCGGCAATCTTGGCTGCCACAGCATCGCCACCGGGGGCACAACGCAGGCCTTCGAGACTGTGCTGCGACACACAAGCCTCGGCAAACGCACGGCAGCCGGCCTTGCCGCAGCCGCCGCAGTTGGCACCGGGAAGCACCTCGGCAACCTCGTCGATGAGCGGGTCTTCCACCACCTTAAACTTCTGCGCCACAATGTACAGCACCACGGCAAACAGTATGCCGAGGGCGCCGAGAACAATTACCGCAATCAGGATTTGTTGAGTCATATTGTTATTTTTATTTTAGGATTATCGCAATATTTATTCTATAATAAACGAGTGCAAAAATACATCTTTTTTACAACATGGCAAAATTTTTTTTTCCACAGCTGTGCAAACAGCACCGAAACACACCCCGCCAACGGCATCGGCAGGCCGACTCCGCTCCGTCTTCCCTCCGTCTCAACTCCGTCTCAACTCCGTCTTTTCATCGACCCTTAAGCGTTGATTTTCCGGCCTTTTGTCGGTGCGGAGTCGGAGCGGGTACGGAGCGGGTACGAAGGGGCTTGCATTCTACGACTGATTATCAACAATTTACAAATTGTTAAAATAATTTTTTTCAACAATGAAATTTATTGCGTAATTTTGCACCTGCAAAAACAAAAAAGAAACACCATGAATAAAGTAGTTGTTGGATTTGACTTTTCGTCAGGCTCGGCCTATGCCGTTGACCTTGCCATTGATATCGCCAACCGTTTCGAAAGCGACATAAGGTTGGTGTATGTGAAGGAGAAAAACGAGGCCGAAGGGCCTATCCGCGAGGAGATTGAACGGCGCAACGCCGCAGTGGCACCGCTGCTGAAAGGCATCAAGCTGGAGTATGTGCTGCGCCAGGGCAATCCGGCCGACGAGCTGACGGCTCAGGCCCGCGAGGACAATGCCGCACTGCTCATAGTCGGCACCCACGGCATGAGCGGTATGAAAACCAGCATGCTGGGACGCAACAGCTACAAGACAATAGAGCAGTCGCCAGTACCCGTACTCATTGTGCGCGAAGACTTTAACTTCAACAAGGCACTGGAGACCATCGTGGTGCCGCTGGACAACAGCGACGATACGCGCCAGAAAGTGGCCGCCGCCGCCATGTTTGCCAAGGCTTTTGGCTCCACAATACACCTGCTGGGCCTCTACACCGCCAAGGCGGCCGATGTGCGCGGCATTGTTGACAACTATGTCAAGATGGTGGAGAAATTCCTGGACAAAAACGAGGTTAAATATACCACAAAATTCATTGACGTAAGCAAGAACGTCACCGCCGACACGCTGGAATACGCCAATGCCGTGAATGCCGACATGATAGCCATCATGACCGAGCAGGAGAAGAACCTCTCGAGCCTCATCCTCGGCACCTACGCGCAACAGATGATCAACCAGTCGCGCATCCCCGTGCTTTCGGTGCGTCCCAAGGACGTGATGGCCAACAGTGCTGAAAAATGATATGAAAAAGACTCTCATCCTTCTATCCGTACTGATCCTTGGCGCAGCACTGCAGGCGCAGGTGCGCGTTGTGGGCGACGTGGCTGTGGAGCAGATGGTTGAGAAGCATATTGAACTCAACAACAAGGTGAAGACCATACCGGGCTACCGCGTGCAGATAGGCTCTTTCTCCGGCACCAGCTCCAAGGCCAACGCCTTTGCGCTGCGAGACAAGTTCGTGGAGGACTACCCCGAGGTGCAGGCATACATCGTCTTCGACGAGCCGAACTTCAAGGTCAAGGTGGGTGACTTCCGCACACGCCTGGAGGCATACGCGTTCCTGCAGCAAATCAAGGAGTTCTACAAGGGATATATAGCCAAGGACAATATCTACCCCGAACCGCCGGAGCAGCTTGAATTAGCCCCGGACGACGAGGAGTCAGGCGACGAATAGCGCCGCAGCAATGCCGTCGGCATGCAGAAGGCCTTCGGCAGTGGGCACATAACGATTATCAGCAGATATAATCCAACCGCAATCAACATAGGGCTGCATCATGTGGTGCAGCCTTTCTCTTTGCCCTTCCGGCACATTGCGGACAGCGAGGCCGTCGGTAGTACGCAGGGCGGTCATGAGCAGTTCATTGAATGCATCGGCGTCGGTGAGCGTTTCCATACCGACAGTGCCGTCGGGGTTGTTCCACATGCGGCACTTGCCGTCGAAGCTGTGCGCCCCCGGACCGAGACCGAGGTATGGCGTGCGGTTCCAGTAGCGGCTGTTGTGGCGCGAGCGGTAGCCGGGGCGGGCGTAGTTGCTCACCTCATACTGTTCGAAGCCCATGGAGACAAGCCACTGGCGCATGGCATGGTACTGTTGTACAACCTCATATTCGCTAGGCAGCGCAACCCTACCCTTCTCCACCTGCACAGCCAGCGCCGCTAAGGTCATTAAGGTCCCTAAGGTCATTAAGGTCCCTAAGGTCATTAAGGTCCCTAAGGTCATTAAGGTCCCTAAGGTCATTAAGGTCCCTAAGGTCAATAAGGTCCCTAAGGTCATTAACCCCATAGATGAAGTCGACGCTGATGTTGCTGAAGCCTGCGGCATGGGCGTTGGCGACGGCATCGAGGGCCTGCTGTGCCGTGTGTCGGCGGTTGAGGAGCCGCAGCATGCCGTCGTCGAGACTCTGTATGCCTATGCTTATGCGATTAAAGAAGCGCAACCCTGCAAGAGCCTGAAGGTAGTCGGGCGTGAGGTCCTCTGGATTGGCCTCGATGGTCAGCTCTTGCACCTGCGACAGATCGAAGCATCGGCGCAGCCCTTCCACAATGCGTGCAAGATGCTCGATAGGCAATATTGACGGCGTGCCTCCGCCGAAGTAAACGGTCTGTATGGGGTGTGCCTGCTCATCTTTACGCCGCTCCATCTCCTCCAATATGGCATCAACATATGCTGCAGCGTTTCCTGTGCCTACTTTGGAATAGAACGCACAGTAGGTACACTTGCGATGACAGAAAGGGACGTGGACGTATATCATGCCAGCAGTTGGTCTGCCGCCGCATAGGGGCTTATCTTATTGTCGAGGATGTCCTGCTTGAGGGCCTCGATGCGCTCCTCTATGCCCGGCGTATTGTAGAAGCGCTCGCGCAGACCATTCTCCAAGGCCTCAGTCATGATACGCAGGTTCTGCTGCTGGCGCTTATGGTAGAAGTAGCCGTTCTGCTTTGTGAAGGTTACATACTCCATCACTGAGTTCCACAGTTCCTCGATGCCCTCGTGGGTGTAGGCGGAGCAGAGCGTCACCTTGACCGTCCAACCGCTCTCCGGCATCGGGAAGAGGTGCAGGGCATTGCGGAACTGCGCGGCGGCGAGTTCGGAGCGCTGCTTGTCAAGCTCGCATTTGTTGATACTTATCATGTCGGCCATCTCCATGATGCCGCGCTTGATACCCTGCAACTCATCGCCGGTGTTGGCGAGCTGGAGCAGCAGGAAGAAGTCTACCATTGAATGCGCGGCCACTTCGCTTTGGCCTACACCTACAGTCTCCACAATCACCACGTCGAAGCCTGCTGCCTCACATAGTGTGATTATCTCGCGTGTCTTGCGGGCCACACCGCCCAGCGAACCTGCTGATGGGCTGGGACGTATGAAAGCATTGGGGTCAACACTGAGCTCTTCCATGCGCGTCTTGTCGCCGAGAATGGAGCCTTTGCTGCGTTCGCTGCTGGGGTCTATGGCCAGCACAGCCACCTTGTGGCCATGGGCGGTAAGCATCTTGCCAAGTGCCTCGATGGTAGTGCTCTTGCCCGCCCCCGGCACGCCGGTGATGCCGAGGCGAACGCTCTTGCCACTGTAGGGCAGGCAACGCTCTATCACCTCCTGGGCCTGCTGCTGATGGGCGTAAAGCGAACTCTCGACGAGGGTGATGGCGCGGCTCAGCAATGTGCGGTCGCCATGCAGTATGCCACTGATCAGCTCCTCGGTCGTAGGGCCTTGGCGCCGCTTGGCACGCATGCGCTCCACATAGCTGTTGTTCACCTGCTCCGGCTGCTTGACCCCCTCCTGCACACTCAACGCAGAATCATATTCGAAGTTGCTATAAAGATGCTTGTCGTCCATAGTAAACAGATAACGCTAATGCAGCGTAATTATTGCGACAATGGCATAAAAAAAAGAAGCACCTCATTGCTGTGGTGCCTCTTGGTAGCGGGAATCAGACTTGAACTGATGACCTCCGGGTTATGAATCCAGCGCTCTAACCAGCTGAGCTATCCCGCCATCTCTGGGGCCTCTCGTGCCCTCAAAAGCGGGTGCAAAAGTACTAACATTTTCCGATATGGCCAAATTATTGTGCAAAATATTTTGCAAAAGCATAATTATCAAAAAGAAACAATCGCAGAATTGCGTCATCATCCACCGATTATTCCTGACAGCACACCCCCTGTCGAGTCACATTTGGCCCCTGTCACGGAGGCCAATGTATTCACCTTCCCCGTAATCCGCAGGTAACCAAGCAGTGCGAAGATGATGGCCTCTTTGTAGTTCACCGTCAGCGCGTCAGGGACTGTGATTGCGGTCGATGGGCGATATTCGCCGATCTGCTCTATCAGAAAGCTGTTCCATGCCCCGCCGCCAGTCACCAGCAGTGTGCCAATATTCTGTGCCTCAAGCACCCGGCCAATCTGCATGGCTATATGAGCAGACACCGTGGCCAGTGCATCGCGCACCTTCGACAGCGAAGGCACCACGCCTATGAAAGCCTTCACCACCGGCCAGAACTGTTCGACAAACCACTCTTTGCCGAGCGACTTGGGCCCCGAAGCAACATAGTATTCGAGCGCATCGAGCTCGTGCAGCAAGCAGGTATGTACCTGGCCTCCACGGGCGTTGACGCCACCCTTGTCGTAGGGATAGCCGAGCATGGCTGCCAGTCGGTTCAACGCCATATTGCACGGGCATATGTCAAACGCCACACGCTTGCCGTCGGCACGATACGAGATATTGGCTATACCTCCGAGGTTTAGGCACGCGTCGTACTGGCCAAACAGAAGCTCGTCGCCAATGGGCACCAGCGGAGCCCCCTGCCCTCCAAGGGCCACGTCGAGCGTACGGAAATTGCTCACCACCGGCAGCCCGGTCTCGGCGGCAATGGCGTCGCCGTCGCCTATCTGCGTTGTCAGGCCGAGGTGCGGCTGATGGAAGATGGTGTGTCCATGCGATGCAACAGCCTCAGCTGTAAAGTTGTTACGCCTAAGGAATGCACTTATGGTTTTGCCCATGTGATGCCCCAGCTCCACATTGGCGAGGGCATACTCATAGGCCGTCGCATGCTCGAGGGTCGACAGGCGTTGGCGCCACTCTGCCAAATATGGTACGGTCTCCGCCGCCACAACACTATAGCCGTGGTCGTCAATGTCGCACAGCGCAAGGTCGATGCCGTCGAGCGATGTGCCCGACATTAGCCCAAGTATCCTCATGCAGCGTTATTGTCCGGTAACAATCTTGTAGGTATCGACGGCAATGGCCAGCTCCTCGTCGGTGAGCACCACGGCGGTGGTCACCCGTGCGCCAGGCTTGCTGATGACGGCGTCGACGCCTGCCGTGCGGTCGTTGAGCTCCATGTCTATATCCACGCCCAGCCAGTCCATATCCTGCAATATGGCGTGGCGCATGAACCAGGCATTCTCACCTATTCCGCCAGTGAAAATGAGCAGGTCGCAGCCGTTCATCTGCGCCATGAAAGCACCTATATACTTTTTGCAGCGCTGTGCAAACACCTCGAAAGCCAGGGTGTTGCGCTTGTCGCCGCGCTGCACGCCGGCCCAGATGTCGCGCATGTCGGGCGAAGCACCGGTCAAACCGGTCAGGCCGCTCTTCTTATACAGTATGTCGTTGATTTCCTTGGGACTGATATTGGCCTTGTCCATCAGGTAGAGCACCGCGCCCACGTCGATGTCGCCGCAACGCGAGCCCATGGTGAGGCCCTCCAGCGAGGTCATACCCATCGAGTTGTTGACGCTCTTGCCATGGTCTATGGCGCATATCGAGGCGCCGCTGCCAAGGTGGCAGGTGATGATTTTCAAGTCTTTCCAGTATTTACCAATCATCTTCGCGCCGCGCTTGGCCACGAAGCGGTGGCTCGTGCCGTGGAAGCCGTAGCGGCGTATGCCGTACTGCTCATAGTACTCATAAGGAATGCCGTAGAGGTAGTTCTTGGGCTCGATGCTGAGGTTGAACGAGGTGTCGAACACAGCCACCTGCGGCACGTCGGGCATCACGTTGTTGATAGCCTCGGCGCCCATGATGTTGCCCGGTATGTGCAACGGCGCCAGGTCGATGAGCGACTCCTCCTTGTTGATGACGTCGCGCGTAATCTGCACACTCTGCGTGAAATACTCGCCGCCGTGGGCAAAGCGGTGACCCACTGCACCCAACTCCTTGATGCTGGAAATGACGCCCGTCTGCGGGTCTGTCAACGCATCCATCACCATGCGCAAACCCTCGGTGTGGTTGGCTATGGGGCGCTCCACGGTGTGCTTCTCGCCACGCGAAGTGTAGGTAAAAATGCCGCTCTCCAAACCGATACGCTCCAGCAAACCTTTGGTCATTACCGTACGCGTATCAACGTCAATGAGCTGATACTTAAGCGACGAACTGCCGCAGTTGAGAACCAATATCTTCATAAGGCAGATAACTTAATTTATGCTAATAACGCGCACCTGCCTTTTTTATTTTGCCACACGCGCATTTTTTCATATCTTTGCATCACAAAAAAGCACCATCATCATGGCAAAAATGACCGTTAAATCAAAGATTATCACCATCATCATCATCACCGCCGTCATCGCCCTCGGCCTCTTCATCTACTTCCGCTTCTGCTTCGTCTACAGCAGCGGTGTCAACGCCGGCGACATCAACTACTTCCAGCGCGAAGGCGTGGTCTTCAAGACCTACGAAGGCAAGATGATACAGAGCGGCTTCAAGTCGACCACCAAAGATGTCGACGGCCTCCACAGCAACGAATTCAAGTTCTCCGTCACCGACAACGCCGTGGCCGACAGCCTGATGCGCTGCTCAGGCAAGCACGTCGAGCTCCGCTGGAAGCGCTACCTCGGCACCCTCCCCTGGCGCGGCAACAGCCAGTACATCGTCACCGAGATAGTTGCGACCTACTAAAAGCACGTTTTCACACCGCACCCGCCCCGTACCCGCTCCGTACCCGCTCCGTCTGTTCACCGGTTGTTTAACGGTTTTTTGTCGGAGAGAGGTCGGAGAGTATACGGAGCGACTACGGACCGCATCGCGACAGGTGGCAATAACAGCCTTCAGAATGTGAAAAAAATGTTTCACATCAGTGCGGCCAACCCTTGTTGAAAAATAATACCTCCACTGTTTCAGCACAATACACGGTGTGACGAAAAATAATTTTTGCCACATTGGAAAGTATTTGTACTTTTGTATCCCGTATTTTTCATTTTTAACACACATATATACAAAACATCATTATGAAATACGGGTTTGACAACGAAAAGTATCTGCGGATACAGTCCGAACACATCAAGGAGCGCATCTCCAAGTTCGGAAATAAGCTTTATCTAGAATTTGGCGGTAAACTGTTCGACGACTACCACGCCAGTCGTGTGCTGCCCGGCTTCGAGCCCGACAGCAAACTGAAGATGCTCACCCAGCTGAAGGACGATGCCGAAATCGTTATCGTCATCAGCGCTGTTGACATCGAGAAAAACAAGAAGCGCGGCGACCTGGGCATCACCTACGACGAGGATGTGCTGCGCCTTCGCTCCGTCTTCATGGAGCGCGGCTTCGTGGTCAACGGCGTTGTCATCACCCACTACAGCGGCCAGCCCAGCGCCACCGCCTACCGCGAGCGCCTGGAGCGCCTCGGCATCAAGGCCTACTACCACTATATCATTGAAGGATACCCCACCAATGTGGAACTCATCGACTCGGACAATGGCTTCGGCAAGAACGAATATGTCGAGACCACCCGCCCGCTGGTGGTAGTCACAGCCCCCGGCCCCGGCAGCGGCAAGATGGCCGTGTGCCTCAGCCAACTATATCAGGAGAACAAGCGCGGCGTCAAGGCCGGCTACGCCAAGTTCGAGACCTTCCCCATCTGGAGCATACCGCTGAAGCACCCCGTCAACATCGCCTACGAGGCCGCCACCGCCGACCTCAACGACGTCAACATGATCATATTCGACGGCATCTACGGCGAGAACCCCTATAAGTCGCCCACCGACATGGGTGTCAACATGGCCGGCTTCTGCATCTGCGACGACGACGTCTGCTGCAAGGCCTCCAAGGACGAGATAATCCGGCGCTACTACACCGCCCTCTGCGACTACGCCAACGGCAAGTCATCCACCACCGAGGTCAACAAGATAGCCCTGCTGATGAAGCAGGCCAAGATATCCACCGACGACCGCCGCACCACCGTGGCCGCCAAGGAGCGCCGCGACAAAGAAGGCACACCCGCAGCCGCCATCGAGCTGCCCGACGGCACCATCATCACCGCCCACACCACCGACCTGCTCGGCGCCTGCGCCGCCCTGCTGCTCAACGCACTGAAGCACTTGGCAGGCATCGACCACAGCGTCAAGCTCATCTCGCAGAAAATGATTGAGCCAATACAGCACACAAAGGTCTCAATGCTCCATGGCAGCAACCCGCGCCTGCACACCGACGAGGTGCTGGTGACGCTCTCAATACTGAGCCTGCTCGACGACAACTGCCGCCGCGCCCTCGACTGCCTGCCGATGCTCGACGGCTGCCAAGCCCATACCACGGTGATGACCAGCGAAGTCGATCGCAAAATCTTCAAGAAACTCGGCGTCGGCCTCACCTCTGAACCTGTCCGCAAGGACTGATTACACATCGACATCTTAAACATCACCGCCACCCCAACCAGGTGGCGGTTTTTGTTGAGCGTGAGGACAATAAAATCAAGGGGTTGCCGTTATTCTGGCGAAAGAGATGGTACATGTATTATCTAATCTATTATGAATATGAAAAAAATAATTTTGCTCGGCGCGATGGTGTGCTCTCTCGGAATGATGTCCGCCTGCAAGAACGGCATTGACTTTGCCAATATCCAGGAGTACACAGCTTCGGACGATGAGCACTTAAAGGTGGACTCCATCAACGGATATTCCACATTCTCGGCCGACGGCAGATTGGTCGTCATCCCCGAGGAAATTACGCGGGAGCAGTACGAACGGCTGCTCACCGACAAATACACGGTACAACCAGTGACCGTCGATACGGGTTCTTCACTCTATGCAGAGTTGTATCAAAAGGGTAGTCAGAACGCTATTCGGTACTACTTGGAGCGAGGGCTTATGGAAAATGAGGTGGTTCTGGAAAATGTGCTTGCAGAGAGTGATGATTACCTTCCAATCATCCATTATCCCGAGACTAAACAGTACGAGTTCGCTCTGTGGTCTCCGATGACTTACGAGTCGTTCATGATGACCGAGGATGGCATTGTCGACTCTACCTTTATGCAGTCGGAGGTGAACACCTACGGAACAAACGGTATTTTTGTCGGACAGCAAGGTCACGACTGCGACTTCCATGGTGACCTGTGGTTCTACTGGTACGACGTGCAGCGTCACCACATGGTCCCACTGTGCCACTACATGGACTACCGCTGGAGCGAAGACGGAGTGGAACAAGGTTTCAACATCTGCTGGATTAGTAATAATGAATTGTTGGTGGCAGCGGTCTCCAACGGAAACAGCGAGTGGGGATGGGTAGGCGGATACAAACCGACAACTCTCGCACCATGGGGAACCCCTGTTTATTATAAACTAAAAATCACAATTAGATAATTCCCCTGCGCCAGCCATAATCATTTTTGAAAAAGGCTAAAAAGAGCGTAGCAAGCACCAATCAATTTTGTAAATGGCTGTCGCAGGCTGCGAATGTGCCAAATGGTTTTGAGAATTGGGTTAGTAGGTTGCGACAGGGCGTTTTGGAACGAAAACAAGGTTTCGCAGAGTGCGACGGCTGATTGAGGGAAATTTTTCGCGTTGTCGCAACATGCGACAGGACAAAAAAAGAGCATCCCGTATTGGAATGCTCTTAAAAGATTGGCGGCGACCTACTTTTCCACAAACAAGTGCAGTATCAGAGCCTCATCACGGCTCCATTTATTTTGCATACTCAACAGTTATGTTGACGTTGTCGAGCGTTAAATGTGCCGCAGGGATCCAGTCGTCGTCATTCCAAGGCGTAGTGAGCAGTACGGAAAGCGTGGACGGCGCTGCGCCAAGACGGAATTCCTTGGCGAGCGCAAGATGGAAGGTGCCGGTGGTGCGGCATGGGTTGCCGGAGAGGAACTTGGAGAGACGTTCACGCTCAGATACCGGTTGGTCGCCCTCGAAGCAAAAGCGCAGGTCTGGGAACTGTAATATCTGCAGGCTATCGCGGATTGTCACATCGGCCTCTACCTTGACGCGTACCGACGAATAGCCTTTGGCATCACGCAGAAGCATCGGCGGCAACAGCTGATAGTCTATGCAGCCTGTCACCGACGGCGGCGCATCGGGATTGAAGTACTCGATGGGCTCGGTATGTTTGAGATGGCAGAAAAGAGTGTAATGGTTCGAATATACCGGATGAGCCGTGAGGTGGTCACTATTGTAGGTGTACGCGTAGAGATACTTCATCAGCTGCAGCTGCCTACGGCATTCGGCCATAGCCAGGGTATCGTCACAAGGAGTGAGCTGCATATCGGTGCCGAAGGAGTAAAGAGCCTCCGAACCAAGGGTGGAAGCCGCCTGATAGTAGTAGTTGTGATAGATTATTTCAGTAATGTCACGCATATAGTTCACTATGAGGAGAGTCTTGGGAGTTGGGGCAAGACCGTCACCGAGCCAATGGATTGTTGGGTAGGGCTCAAGGCCATAGCGGCCAGCCAACAACGAGCAGAGCGCCGGGGCGATATCGTTGTGGGTTACGACATGATTGAAATGTGCCGGACGCTTGACAAGGGGCGACCATATGATAAGCGGGACATGGTGGCACGCAAGCTTGTCGCCACCTTGATGACCGGAGGAGTGATCGCCAGTGACGACAAAGATAGTATTCCTAAAGTCTGGACGGCGGCTGTAGGATTGGAAGAAACTGCGGAGACAGTCGTCGGTAAAGAGAGCGGCCGGGAATGAAGCGGCGACCAAGGGTGTGCATGCCGACAGATTAGCCGTACGGCGCTCATATTTGGCCTGAAGTGTCTGGTCGGCAAGACGCAGGTTGTCGTGCATGGTGAGGGTGGTAATGAGTGAGAAATGAGGACATGTATCAGTGCTTTTGTCCTCACACATGTCACGGAAGGTACGCGCAAAGAGGGTGTCGTCGTTGTAACCCCACCAATTGGGGCGGCGGCTGGCAGGAAGGGCACTATACTCATCATAGGAAGTGACCATGCGGTCGATGTGCTGCGCCGTAAGATAATCATAGATACAGTCGAAGGTATAGTCGCCGGAAAAATAGGAACGCGTGGTATAGCCAGCCTTGCGTAGGAGAGAAACAAGACTGTTGTGTGCCGGCATGCTGCCGAACTGGAAGCATTTTGGGCCGCCCACGGAGCCTGTTATGGCCGGAATTGCGCCATAGGAGCGCTGGGTTGTAGAGAGACAATTAGACCAGTAGAGCCCTGTAGCCGCCAGCGAATCGACGAAAGGCATTGCGCCAGTGCCCATATACTCATGCCCAAGCGACTCGACAATGACAACAACGACATTGGGGCTTTGGACGCCTGGCTCGAGGTCCATGAAATAAGTATTCAGAAAGGTATCAGGTGCAAACTGACGCTCTAATGGATAGACATGATTTATGGGCATTCCCCATTCGGGATGAGTGGCATGCAACTCGGCCACGAGAGCCTCGTCGTACCCCACTGCACCATTTGCCAAATGCTTAGAGTGGCGGATATAATTATAGCTATCAACGCACAAGTAATGGGTTTTATTGAGAATAAAATAGTTATACTGTGGATAGACGAGATTTGAGGTTTTGAAGCACAGAGACAACAATGCGAAGATGACAGCAAGCACAGGGACTACCCATACAACTCCTGACGGCCTGCCTGCACGCCACAACGCCAAGGCCACAAAGCCTGCCACCAGGACAATAGGCAATACGATTGGCAACACAATACCCACAGCGCCACGAATAGCCATCCAGGTTTCGGATAATGGCCGGGCCACCAATTCACTACCAAGAAGGAATCCATTGTGCATAGAATAGAACAACAGCCCCACCTCCGAAAGAAACAATATGGCGAAAATGATTGCAGACAGGACTATTGCCACACGGCGCGAGAGAAGTTGCACAACATAATATAATACAGACAATCCCAGCACTGTCCAAGATGCAACGATAATATTATAGACCTCTGCATTGACGAGCAACTGAAAACGGTTGTCGGCACTAATATCCAAAAGGCAGAACTCGACAACCTTCAATATAACCAGCAGCAACATATATATCCCCGACACTGCGAAGAAGGGCCGCATGCTGGTGAAAATCCTTGTTTTCAGCAGTTGCTTTAACTTACTCATACGTCAATTCTCTTTAAAAAAGCGATGCAAAGATACGAAAAAATATATAATCACACGCTTTATTGATGCAGTATCACTGCAATACATGGCTTTACCTCTCAATCCTCATTCGCCTCCATTAGCATGAGCAAAGACATATGCGAGAATTGAGCAGTAAAGACGTTCAGTACAGACGTTACTGTAAATTAAATGTTTCCAGAAAGAAAGAAAGACCGATAAGACAACTGCGACGAAGGTTCACATTGCCGTATCTCTACCTTAGCGTGCGAAAATGCGAACTATCAAAACAAAAAAAGAGCATCCCTCTCGGAATGCTCTTAAAAAGATTGGCGGCGACCTACTTTTCCACAAACAAGTGCAGTATCATCGGCGATGTGAGGCTTAACTTCTCTGTTCGGAATGGGAAG